>JACCEO010000003.1 GCA_013416485.1 Alcaligenaceae bacterium | reverse complement strand
TGCTTGAGCGTACGCTGGTGCGTGGCCTTAACGCGTAACGGAGTATGCGTGCAATGCACGCACACCGGGCGCTTGGCGGGCCGAGCCCAGACGTGGATATCGCGCTTACGTTCCACGCGCTGGACCACCACATCGCGCAATCCTAGGATAGAATCTATTGGGGACATCGGTATTACCTCCATTAAGCCTCGTTCTTCGTAAAACAAGTTTAATGAATACCGGTCGTCCCCCGTTTATGATGGAGAGCCATGAATAGTAGCTCTGCGGGCTTTTTGCTGTCTAGATTTGAGCTCTATCCCATAAACAGGCGGGCATTCATCAAATACGGTGAATCACGCCGTTCCAATTGCACTGGGCCAAGACCGGCAATCGGGAGTTCTCAAAACTCCTAAAGCTATACGCACGACGTCAGAGCATTTTCATTTTCGTATGGAAGCCTTCTGTAGCCTCGTTGGATGTAGAAAAGCATTAAAAAGCAGTAAACGAAAATGATTCTCATGTAGAATACGGTTCTTGTAGTTCATCCCTATGATGACTGATACTGATACTGATACTTTAAGAGATTTCACAATGCGCTTATCTATGCTTTTACGAGCTATTCCTGTGGTCAGTTTACTTCTGGCCACTGCTGTAGTCTCAGCTCAAACAGAGCAAACGCTCACAATTAAACATGCGCAAGGGGAAACACAAATACAAAAGCAACCTCAAACGGTTGCCGTTCTGGGTTGGTCCACTTTAGATACTATGGCGAAATTGGGTATAGAGGCACAAGGGATTCCAAGCTCTGCTCTAGTACCCCCTATGCTTAAGCAATACGCGGATAACCGCTTTGTAAAGGTAGGGACCTTATTTGAGCCTGATTACGAAGCGCTAAAAAATCTCAACCCTGATTTAATTATTTTGGGGCGCCGTTCTGCAGGGCAGTACAACGAGGTCGCTAAATATGGACCTACACTTGACCTGACTCCTAACCCAAGCGATATGCTAGGTAGCGTAGTACGTAATACCGAAATACTTGGGCAAATTTTTGATCGGCAATCACAGGCCAAAGAGTTAACCGAAAAGCTGCAAAGCTCAGCCAAAGAACTGCAAGTGTTAAGTGCTGATAAGGGTACAGGCTTAACGCTGTTGACCTCTGGTGGAAAAATGAGCGCCTTTGGCATCGGTACTCGTTTTGGCATGATCCATGATGTGTTTGGCATTACACCTGCCATCACAGATTTAAAAGTTGGCAGGCATGGTCAAGCCGTATCCTACGAGTTTTTACTAGAGGCTAATCCTGACTGGTTATTTGTCATGGATCGGGATGCTGCCATTGGCCGCGACGGTGTCGCTGCTCAACAAATGATGAATAACGAGCTCGTTAAGGCCACGACTGCAGGCGCGAAAGGGCAAATTGTTTACCTGGAGCCGGTGAGTTGGTACCTGCTAGATAATAGCGGTTTAGGCGTTATGCAAGAAAACATTGATCGTTTATTGAAGGCCTTCGCGAAATAAATGCGCGATGTAAACCATTTTTCGGCTCAGCGCCGTATCTTCTGGTGGTGGTTAGGCCTTCTGGTTTTAGTCCTAGTGCTGTCTGTTATCAGTTTAAACGTGGGTGCTAGCCGCATGAAGCTGCTGCACCTATTTACTGAACCTGATGATAAAGTGAGTCAGCTATTATTCGTGAGCCGCTTACCGCGCACTATAGCGCTGATCCTGGCCGGTGCTGCTCTGGCCGTATCAGGCTTAATTCTGCAAATGTTGGCACGTAATCGCTTGGTCGAACCCTCCAGCACAGGAACGGTAGATGCAGCTATCTTTGGCATGTTGCTGTGTACGCTTGTTGCCCCTGACATGGCTATGTGGCTTAAGTTCAGCGTGGTCACCGTTTGTTCAATAGTAGGCACTGTGCTGTTTTTAACAGTGCTTAAATGCATCCCCTTGCGTTCCGCATTAATTGTGCCTTTGGTTGGCTTGGTTCTGGCTGGTGTGCTTCATACAGGCAACAATTTACTTGCGCATCAATTTGAATTGAGCCAAGCGCTACAAGCGTGGGATAGCGGGGATTTTTCTGCCATCTTGCGTGGGCGCTATGAGTTGCTTTGGGTTGCTGCGGGCATCACCCTATTAGCCATGTTATTGGCAGATAGATTTACGGTTATGGGTATGGGTAAAGATTTTGCCACCAACATGGGGCTCAGCTATACAAGCTTATTAAGCGTAGGCGTACTCTTGGTGTCAATGGTGATCGCTAGCATAGTTGTTATTGCAGGGGTGATTCCTTTTATTGGTTTTCTTGTACCCAATCTGATTCGTCTAATAGCAGGTGATAATTTGCGCCGCGCTATTCCTTTAGTGGTCTTGGCTGGCTCGGCCTTAATGCTAGCCGCGGACTTATTGGGCAGGCTATTAATTCACCCCTATGAAGTCCCAGCTTCAAGCATTCTTGCCATTGTGGGTAGCATAGTGTTTTTAGTGATCTTGTTACGAGGTCGCAAACAATGGGCTTAAATCAACGTGGCGTACTGCTCTTTAGCCTCACTGCACTGTTAGCACTGCTTAGCATAGTAGGCTTTATGACTTTAAATGTACAAAGTGACTGGGCCTTTATTATGCAGCACCGTGGCAGCCGTCTACTGGCTATGCTATTGGTTGCCATTGCTATGGGCTTAGCCACAGTGACATTCCAGACCATTACTCATAGCCGTATCTTAACGCCCTCGTTAATGGGTTTTGATGTGCTGTATGTGTTGGTGCATGCATTGGCTTTGCTACTGTGGAAAAGTCAGCACCTTATAAGCTGGTCGCCAGAGCTACGCTTTATTGTAGAAGTGATCGTCATGGTTGCAATAGCACTTCTGCTGTTTCACTTACTCTTTAACAACTCCGTACGTGGGCTGCATGTACTGATTTTATTGGGTATGGTTGGAGGCATCTTGTTTCGTGAGCTGGCTGACGTACTTCAACGTCTTGTAGACCCTAGCGAGTTCTCAATACAGCAAGGCAGTGGCATCGCTAATTTCAATCGTATTAATCTAAAGCTGCTATGGCTGGGTTTAGTGGGAACAGCCTTGTGCAGTATTTTTGTGTTTGGCTTTCGTCGCTCTTTAGATGTGCTCAGTTTAGGCCGCGATGTTGCCATCAATCTAGGCATACCCTACCGCAAAACCATCACCTTATTGATGGTTGCTATTAGTGTATTGATCTCCATTAGCACAGCGCTCGTAGGCCCTATGCTGTTTTTTGGTTTGCTCACGGCCAATCTCGCTTACTGGTTAACTGGCACGCACTTACATCGCTGGACTCTACCTACTAGTATATTGGCTGGAATTGTTTGTTTGGTGGGTGGTCAAGTGCTCTTCGGGCAGTTACTAAACTCAAGCCTGCCGCTAGCGATGGTGATAGAGCTATGTGGTGGAATGTTATTTATTGTGTTGTTGTTGCGTGGAATTAAACAATGATTACGACTCATGGGTTGAGTAAAAAATATCAAGATGTCTTGGTTGTTGATGGGGTTAGTGTAGAAATTTATAAAGGTGGGCTGACTGCTATTATTGGCCCTAACGGAGCAGGTAAATCTACGCTGCTATCCATGATCAGTCGTCTCACACCCATGAGCGCAGGCAGTGTCATCATTGATGGTTTAGATGTGACGCGCACGCCAAGCTCTGAGTTAGCTAAACGTTTATCTATACTTCGTCAGCATAATGAATCTACCCTAAGATTAAGCGTACGAGACCTAGTTGCCTTTGGTCGTTTTCCTCATACTTCGGGGCGTTTAACGGCTGAAGACCAAGAGCATATTAATGATGCTATTCACTATTTGGGGTTGGAAGAGTATCAGCATCGTCATCTAGATGAGTTGTCAGGTGGGCAGCGCCAAAGAGCCTATGTGGCTATGGTTATGTGCCAAGATACGGACTATGTACTACTTGATGAGCCGTTGAATAATATTGATATGCAGCATGCAGTAGGCATGATGCAGTTGTTACGTCGCGCTGCCGATGACAAAGGTAAAACCGTGGTCGTGGTACTGCACGATATCAACTTTGCTTCGTGTTATGCGGACCATATCATTTCCATGCGTCGTGGCCAATTGGCTTACCAAGGTACACCTGAAGAAATTATCTGTAGCGATGTGCTTACTGAGCTTTATGCGATTCCCATGCAAGTACATGAAATAAATGGGCAACGTATTTGCATCTATTTCCGTTAGTTGTGGGCTAACCGACTCAAGTTGCAATCGCTCTAGCGCAGCGCCAGATGTCCCGCTGTCATTTGCTGAGCGCTATCTAAGTTCGAGTCACGGATCATGCTGGCCAGTTTCTGGGTGGCTTGCATTAAAGAGCCGTTAACAGCAGACATTTGTGCCTGTACTTGCAATAGGCGAGTTCGTTTGGCTTCAGCCGATATGCTACTGTCAGCTTGAATTTGTTGCAGTTCTTGTGCCAGTTTATTTAGTGCTTGGCGTAGATCACGAATCATTCGTAATAGATGCTTGATGACATCAGGTAAGTCACTGTCATCAATATCTTGATAGCGGTTGTTGGTTCCGCCAGCTTTCGATAAGGTTTGCCCAGGAGCAGAGATAGAGACCCTGGTGGAAGATGGCGGGGTGGCGTGCGTTTTATCGGGATCAGCCTGACGTTCGGCCTGCGTAAAAGCGGCAGTAGGGTGTACGACAGGGGTAAGCATTTCGAGCGGGGTCATGGAGAACTCCGGTTGGAAAGCAGGCTAATTGGTTGGGCCCGGCGGGCCCTTTACCAGTTTACGGCGGTTCGCCCCCAATCTTTACCTAGTTCACTACCCTAGTCATTCAAGGGTAAGGTATTGGTTTAGCACTTCGCGATGACGCTGTGGTATCTGGATAGGGCGCCGAGTGGCCGGATCAACATAGACATGGACGAACGTGCCACGAGCATGGCAAAGGGGCTGGTCAGGGGTGAATACACCTAGTTCGTAGGTGGCGCTACTTGAGCCCAGTTTGATCACCCTAAGGCCTATTTCCACCGGTTGTGGAAACGATACTGATTCAAAATACTCACATCCTGTCTTCACGACCAGGGCGATGGCTTCAGGTGAGGCGGCTCCTGCTATTTTCTGGGCAAGCAGCATACCGTTCACTGCAGTATCAAACCAGGAATAGTAGATGACATTATTCACATGGCCGTAGCAGTCATTGTCCATCCAGCGTGTACTGATATCGGTGTAGTGTTTGTAGGTCTGGCGAGTATCGGGCCCTAGGCGTGTTGTCATTGTTTTCCTTAGTAAGATGAATTGTCAGCTCAAAAAGTATACGGTTAAAAATTGACTTTGTTTTGATGGCTATCAAGCATGCTTGGGTAAGGCATGCGGGGTTAGTGTGGGTTTACGGGTAAAATCCTTGGTGTTTTCTACGATACCTTTGGTTGATCAGGGATATGGCCCGTTATTTAGTTGCTGCGTTATACAAATTTGTTACCTTGGCGGATTATCAGGCGATGCAAGCGCCTTTGCTGGCGTGCTGCGAAGCGCATCAGGTCAAAGGTACGCTATTGTTAGCCGAAGAAGGCATTAACGGCACCATTGCCGGGCCCGAAGCAGGGGTGCAAGCTGTGTTGGATTATTTACGTAGCGACGCGCGGCTGGCCGAACTCGAGCACAAGGCATCCTGGGCGCCTGAAATGCCGTTTTACCGTATGAAGGTCAAGTTAAAGCGTGAGATTGTCACTATGGGTGTACCTAATGTGCATGCGCGTACTATGGCCGGCACCTATGTCAAACCCACAGAGTGGAATCAGCTGATAGACGACCCGGATGTGGTGGTGGTTGATACCCGCAATGATTACGAGGTTGCCATAGGCACGTTTGCGCATGCCATCAACCCTCATACCAACAGCTTCACTGAGTTCCCGCAATGGGTGCAAGATCAGTCGCTACCTGGTGGTGCTTTGCATAATAAATCTAAGGTCGCGATGTTCTGTACCGGCGGCATACGATGCGAAAAATCTACAGCCTATTTGCGTTCCCAGGGGTTTGATCAGGTGTATCACCTGGACGGCGGCATACTCAAGTATCTAGAAACCGTAGACGAGGCAGATAGCCTTTGGGATGGTGATTGTTTTGTTTTTGATGAGCGGGTCTCAGTCAAGCACGGATTGGTGCCGGGCAACTACGAATTATGCCGTGCTTGTCGCTTGCCCTTAAGTTTGCAAGATAAGCTGTCAGAGCACTTTGTTGAAGGGGTTAGCTGCCCGCATTGCCATGATCAGCACACGCCAGAACAAAAACAGCGCTTCATTGATCGCCAGCATCAAATAGAACTGGCCCGTCAGCGTGATGAAAAGCATATAGGCGAGCGTGTAGAGGTCAAAAAAATGGCGTATAAGGCCCGTCAGGATGCACTGCGCGCCAAAGCGTTGGCGAAGCAGGCGGCCAAGGACAAAGCCACTAAGTAAGGGTGTGGTAAAACCAAAGCTATGTCTATGGATACCTTACCTATTTTATATTCCTTCCGCCGTTGCCCATATGCTATGCGTGCGCGCTTGGCAATAGCGGCCAGCCAGCAAGCCTGTCAACTGCGCGAGGTGGTATTGCGCAACAAGCCACAGGAAATGCTGGAAGCGTCACCTAAGGCGACAGTGCCGGTGTTGGTGGCTGGTGATCAGGTTATCGACGAAAGCCTGGATATCATGTTGTGGGCATTGCAGCGTAATGACCCACTGGGTTTGTTGGGTGCTGAAAGCGCAGGTAGTGACCAGACTTCCAATCCGGTATTGACGTCCATGCTTGACTTGATAGAGCAATGCGATAACGTCTTCAAGAGGCATTTGGATCGTTATAAATATCCGCAACGCTATGACTTGGTTACAGGCGAAAACGACCGCGATGCGGCGGCACAGTGGTTGTTAACAGAGCTTGAGCCGCGTCTTCAGGGTGGTTATTTGTTTGGTTCGACATTGATGTTGGCAGACTTGGCCATAGCGCCGTTTGTCAGGCAGTATGCCCATACTGACAAGGACTGGTTTGCTGCTCAGCCTTGGCCTGCGCTGCATGCGTGGTTGGCGGAGTTTTTAAACCTGTCTTTATTTAACCAGATCATGGAAAAATACCCTGCCTGGCACCAGGGAATGCCTAGGGTTTTGTTTCCTTAAAAGCCTTGCATAGCAAGGGTTACCTGAGTTTTAATTAATTTGAGTCTGTCGTCTGTAAAGCCTGCTTGGTTCGGTGCTTCGATGTGCCTTGTCAAAATGCTACAATCCAGAAGTTTACTTACCGTGTTTGGATGCATCGCATGAATTTGCAACAGTACTTTCCCGTTATGCTGTTCATTATCTTTGGCACCGTTGTTGGTTTTGCGCTGTTGACAGCAGGGCGCTTGCTAGGGCCGCATAAGCCTTATGCCGAAAAATTATCACCCTTCGAGTGCGGCTTCGAGGCATTTAGCGATTCACGCATGAAGTTTGATGTGCGCTATTACCTTATTGCCATTTTATTTATTATGTTCGATCTGGAAATTGCCTTCTTATTCCCCTGGGCCATGGCAAATGGCGTAGTTGGTATGGTGGGTTTCTGGACGATGCTGGTCTTTTTGGGCATTCTGACCGTAGGTTTCATCTACGAGTGGAAAAAAGGCGCGCTCAACTGGGAATAACCCCTTATATCCGCCTGTTGTCTGCCTGGTATGCGGCGACAAGGGCAAATAGGTAAAATTATGGCTCTCGACGGTATTATGAAAGAAGGTTTCATCACGACCAGTGCGGACAAGTTCCTCAACTGGGCTAAAACGGGCTCTTTGTGGCCGGTTACGTTTGGCCTGGCGTGTTGCGCGGTGGAAATGATGCATGCGGGTGCAGCCCGCTATGACCTGGACCAGTTTGGTATTATTTTCCGCCCCACACCACGTCAGTCTGACTTGATGATAGTGGCAGGCACACTGTGCAATAAAATGGCACCAGCCTTGCGTAAAGTCTACGACCAAATGCCTGAACCTCGCTGGGTCGTATCTATGGGCTCCTGTGCGAACGGTGGTGGCTATTACCATTATTCGTATTCGGTGGTGCGTGGTTGTGATCGTATAGTCCCAGTGGATGTGTATGTGCCGGGCTGTCCTCCCACTGCCGAGGCCTTGGTCTACGGTCTTCTGCAAATGCAGAACAAAATCCGCTTAACGAACACCATAGCGCGCTAAGCCCAAGTGGCTCGTGCTTTTAACGTTGAACTGCATCTGATATGACTCGGCTAGAAACGCTACACACTAATTTATTGGCTGTACTGGGTGAAACCGCCTCCCTAAAACTCGCGCTGGATGAACTGACTTTAGAAGTTCCCGCCGAAGCGTGGGTGGATACCTGTACGGCTTTACGCGATCACGTGTCTTTAGGGTTTGATACCTGTATAGATCTCTGCGGCATAGACTACTCCGCCTGGGGGGAACCTACATATACAGCAGGGCCTGGTTTGCACCCGCATCGTTTTGCGGTTGTGCTGCATTTGCTGTCTGTGCAACATAATTGGCGCTTGCGTGTACGGGTTTTTGTTCCCGATGACGAATTCCCCATTATTCCTACTCTGGTCGATGTCTGGCCCACCACTAACTGGTTCGAACGCGAAGCCTTTGACCTGTATGGCGTCGTTTTCGATGGCCATCCAGATCTACGCCGCATTTTGACTGACTACGGGTTTATTGGTCATCCGTTCCGCAAGGACTTCCCGCTGTCCGGTTATGTGGAAATGCGTTACGACACTGAACAGCAGCGGGTTATTTACCAGCCTGTCACTATAGAGCCGCGCGAAATTACGCCGCGTGTTGTGCGTGAAGAAGGTTACGGAGCAGGGCGCTAAAACATGGCTGATATTAAAAACTACACTCTGAACTTTGGGCCTCAACACCCGGCAGCTCACGGCGTTTTGCGTCTGGTGCTGGAATTGAACGGCGAAGTTATACAACGTGCTGACCCGCATATTGGCTTGTTGCATCGCGCAACTGAAAAACTGGCCGAACACAAAACCTATCTGCAAACCCTGCCATATATGGATAGGCTGGACTACGTGTCCATGATGTGTAATGAACATGCCTACGTACTGGCAGTGGAAAAACTACTGGGTTTGGAAGTGCCTTTGCGTGCTCAGTACATACGCGTTATGTTCGACGAAATCACACGTTTGCTGAATCACCTTATGTCCTTGGGTGCACACGCACTGGACGTAGGTGCTATGGCAGTGTTCTTGTACGCATTCCGCGAACGCGAAGACCTGATGGACTGCTACGAAGCAGTTTCAGGTGCTCGTATGCACGCGGCGTACTACCGCCCTGGCGGCGTTTATCGCGATTTGCCTGACGCTATGCCTATTTATGGCGAAACCAGTAAGTACCGTGGCGAAAAAGAAGTACGCGCCATGAACGAAGCCCGTTCGGGCTCCTTGCTGGACTTCATCGAAGACTTCACCAATCGTTTCCCTAACTGTGTGGACGAATACGAAACCCTGCTAACAGATAACCGTATCTGGAAACAGCGTCTGGTGGACGTTGGTATCGTCACTCCTGAACGGGCTAAGGCCTTAGGCTTTACCGGTCCTATGCTGCGTGGCTCAGGGGTGGAATGGGATTTGCGTCGTATGCAGCCATACGAAGTCTACGACCGCTTGGAATTTGATATTCCTGTAGGCGTGAATGGTGACAGCTATGACCGTTACCTGGTGCGTATCGCCGAAATGCGCGAAAGCAATCGCATCATACGCCAGTGCGTAGAATGGTTGCGCAATAACCAAGGGCCTGTCATTACTGACAACCACAAGGTTGCACCGCCCTCACGCGAGAAAATGAAAACTGGAATGGAAGACCTCATACACCATTTCAAACTGTTTTCTGAAGGTTTCCACGTACCGGCAGGCGAAGTTTACGCCGGCGTAGAACACCCCAAAGGCGAATTTGGCATTTATATGGTGTCCGATGGCGCCAACAAGCCTTACCGCATGAAAATACGCGCACCGGGTTTTGCTCATTTGCAGTCTCTGGACGAAATGTCGCGCGGCCACATGATTTCCGATGCCGTCACTATTATCGGCACACAAGATATCGTGTTTGGTGAAATTGACCGTTAATCGGCGTATAGCTAAGGTAAAAACCGGGTTTAAAATATGTTGCTTTCCGAATTAGCCTACAAAAAAATCGACAAGGAGCTCACCAAGTTCCCTGCCGACCAAAAGCGCTCAGCCATCATGGCAGCGCTGGCCATTGCCCAGGACGAGCAAGGCTGGGTCTCTATTGAAGTAATCCGTGATATCGCAGATTATCTTCAGGAACCGGCCATTTCCGTGCAGGAAGTGGCCTCCTTCTACGATATGTTCGACACCAAGCCTGTAGGCCGTTACAAAATTACTGTGTGCACCAACTTACCCTGTGCTTTACGCGATGGGGTGAAGTCGGCTGAATACCTAAAAGAAAAGCTAGGCATAGGCTTCAGTGAAACCACTGCCGATGGTCTGTTTACGCTAACGGAAGGCGAGTGCATGGGTTCATGCGGTGATGCACCCGTCATGCTGGTTAACAATAGGCATATGTGTGTACATATGGAAGCCGAGCGCATAGACGCCATGCTTACCGAACTTAAAAAAGCAGGAGACTCAGCATGAGCGCTAACGACGTCTTGAAGTCCCTGTCTCAGGGTCTGCTTGCCAATCCGGCCAATGACTTGTCTCGCAGCATGATCTTCCACGGTCGTCATATCAACCCGCAAATTGTTGCTGGTCTGGATGGTGAAAACTGGGGCCTGGAAGACTACGTTAAGCGTGGTGGCTACGAAGGCCTACGTAAAATCTTAACGACTGGCATGACGCCTGATGACGTCATTGCTGAAATGAAAGCTTCGGCCTTGCGTGGCCGTGGTGGTGCGGGTTTCCCCACCGGCTTGAAGTGGAGCTTTATGCCACGTGGCTTGCCAGGCCAAAAGTACCTGGTCTGCAACTCGGACGAAGGCGAGCCAGGCACATTTAAAGACCGCGATATCCTACGGTTTAACCCCCATGTGGTCATAGAGGGCATGGCAATCGCCGCTTTTGCTATGGGCATAGACACGGGGTATAACTATATCCACGGTGAGATCTTTGAAGTCTATGAGCGCTTCGAGGAAGCCTTGGAACAGGCTCGCGCCGCAGGGTTTTTAGGCGATAAAATTCTAGGTTCAGATTTCAGCTTTCAGCTACATGCCTTTCATGGTTATGGCGCCTACATTTGTGGTGAAGAAACCGCCTTGCTGGAATCCCTGGAAGGTAAAAAAGGTGAGCCACGCTTTAAGCCGCCTTTCCCAGCCAGTTTCGGTTTGTATGGCAAACCAACCACCATCAATAACACCGAAACCTTTGCCGCAGTGCCCTGGATATTCCGTAACAGCGGCCAGGAATACCTGGAAGTGGGCCTGCCCAATAACGGTGGTACCAAGCTGTTCTCCATCTCAGGCGACGTCGAACTTCCAGGTAACTACGAAATTCCACTAGGCACGCCGTTTAGTACACTGCTAGAACTAGCAGGTGGTGTGCGCGGTGGTCGTAAGCTGAAGGCCGTCATTCCTGGTGGCTCTAGTGCACCAGTACTGCCAGCCGACATCATGATGCAAACCACGATGGACTATGATTCCATCGCTAAGGCGGGCTCCATGCTGGGGTCGGGTGCAGTGATCGTCATGGACGAAACCCGCTGCATGGTTAAGTCATTGCTGCGCTTGTCATACTTCTATTTCGAAGAAAGCTGTGGGCAGTGCACACCTTGCCGTGAAGGTACAGGCTGGTTATACCGAATCGTGCATCGTATAGAAAACGGTGAAGGTCGCCCAGAAGATCTGGATGTCCTGGACTCGGTGGCACATAACATCATGGGGCGTACAATTTGCGCTCTGGGCGACGCCGCAGCAATGCCGGTACGCAGTTTTATCAAACATTTCCGCGACGAGTTCGCACACCACATCGAGCATAAAAGCTGTGTGGTGCCTAAATACTTGTAGGCCTAAGGTACGCTAATGGTTGAACTTACCATCGACGGCATTAAAGTAGAAGCCCCTGAAGGCAGCATGGTTATCCAAGCTGCTCAACGGTTGGGCGTCTATGTGCCCCATTTTTGCTATCACAAGAAATTGTCAATAGCAGCCAACTGCCGCATGTGCCTGGTTGAGGTCGAAAAAGCCCCTAAGGCGCTGCCAGCTTGTGCAACCCCAGTCACTAATGGCATGGTTGTGCATACCCGTTCTGATAAAGCCGTGGCTGCTCAAAAAAGCGTCATGGAATTCCTGCTGATTAATCACCCCCTAGATTGTCCCGTGTGCGACCAGGGTGGCGAGTGTCAATTGCAGGATCTGGCTGTGGGCTATGGTGCTTCGGCGTCGCGTTATCAGGAAACGAAACGTGTCGTGGCAGCCAAGCCTATGGGTCCCTTGATTTCTGCTGAACACATGCAGCGTTGTATACATTGCACACGCTGTGTTCGTTTTGGCGAGGAAATCGGTGGTATCAAAGAAATTGGCCTAATCCAACGCGGTGAGTTTTCCGAAATCACCACGTTTGTTGGCGAAGCCGTTGAGTCGGAACTATCCGGCAACATGATAGACATCTGTCCTGTGGGTGCTTTGTTATCCAAGCCTTACCATCTAAGTGCCCGTACATGGGAGCTGGCTCGTCGTCGTACAGTTAGCCCGCATGATAGCTTGGGCGCTAACCTGGTGGTTCAAGTTAAAAACGATCAGGTCATGCGTGTGGTGCCGTACGAAAACGATGACATCAACGAATGCTGGATATCCGACCGCGACCGTTTCGCCTATGAAGGCCTAAGCGCTAGTGATCGTTTAACCCATCCCATGATCAAAGGCACGGATGGTGAATGGCGTGAAGCCTCCTGGAGCGATGCGCTACAAGTGGTGGTCGATGGCCTGAACACCGTACGTGAACAAGCTGGTCCTGAGCACATAGGTGCTATCGGCAGTCCTTTGGCGACTACCGAAGAGCTGGCCTTGTTGGCACGTTTGACCCGCGCTTTAGGTTCGGAAAACGTGGACTTCCGTCTACGTCAAGCTGACCCTGCATTTAGTCAGTCACTGAACGGTGCACCTTGGCTGGGTATGCCCATCGCAGAACTGAACCAATTGGATCGCGTCTTGGTGGTAGGTTCTTTCCTACGCCAGGAACAGCCTTTAATGGCACAACGTTTGCGTCAGGCTGCTAAGCACGGTACACAAATATCCTTTATTGGTTCTGTCGCTGACGATCCCTTATTCCCTGTCCATGCCCGCATGACGGTTGCTCCTAGCCAGTTGGCTAATGCCTTGGCTGAAGTGCTGGTCGTGGCCGGAGCTGCAGAAGGTAAGTCGACAGCAGAGGCCTTGGCAGGTATACAGGCTAGCGATGCTGCTCAAGCGATTGCTGCCAGCTTGGCTTCCGGTGAAAAGGTTGCCATCTTACTGGGTAACCAAGCCGTACACTCACCCCTGGCCAGTCTGATCGTAAGCAATGCATCCGCGTTGGCACTAACAACCAAGGCAACTTTTGGTTTCCTGACTGACGGCGGTAATACCGTTGGTGGGTATTTGGCAGGTGCTACGCCTGGCGTAGGTGGGCTGAACGCTCAACAAATGTTGGATCAAAGCCTGAAGGCCTACCTGGTCCTGCATGCTGAACCCTCTATGGATACACCGAATGGCGCGCGCGCTGTTCAAGTACTTAAAGACGCTGGTTTGGTGGTAGCACTAACCTCTTATCGCACTGCCGCCCAAGATTGGGCTGACGTCATGTTGCCGGTTTCTCCCTTTACAGAAACCTCGGGTACGTTTGTGAATGCCCAAGGTACGGCACAAAGCTTTAAGGGCTCCACCGCACCGCTGGGCGATACTCGACCTGCATGGAAAGTGTTACGTGTATTGGGTAACTTATTTCAATTGCAAGGTTTCGAGGACGAAAGCTCGGAATCTGTACGCGATGCGGTTTTGGAAGGTGGCATAGAAGGGCGTTTGTCCAACCAGATCACTGGTCAAGTTGGTATTTCGCCTGAAGTAAATGGCCTGGAACGCATTGCTGATGTACCTATTTACAGGGTGGACGCCATCGTCAGGCGCTCGGAAGCATTGCAAGCCACAACGGCATCACGTTTGCCACAGGCACATGCTTCTACAGTCACTTTGGCTGGATTGAACATACAGTCGGGTGATCTGGTCAATGTGGCTTCGGCACAGGGTCAAGTGACCTTGACTGTGGTGGCCGACGATACCGTAGCGGATCAGTGTGTACGTGTCTCTACGGCATTCAATGAAACTTTGGATCTAGGCGCTAGCGCAGGTTCGCTAACACTGGAGCGTGTCTAAATGGAAAATTACCTGGCTATTATTCAAAGCTATGGTGTCGACCTGCTAGGGCCGGCATTGTGGTTGTTGGTTTGGACGCTGATTAAAATCATCGTGATTGCTGTACCTATTATTTTGTGTGTTGCCTACATGACGTACTGGGAACGCAAAATGATAGGTTTCATGCACGTGCGCTTGGGTCCTAACCGTGTGGGCTATAGGGGCTTGTTACAGCCTTTTGCAGACGTGTTCAAGCTGCTCACTAAAGAAGTTATCGTTCCTAGCGAAGCCAATAAGGTTCTGTATATACTGGCACCAGTGGTTACGCTGATGCCAGCATTGGCAGCCTGGGCCGTTATACCTTTTGGTCCGGAATTGGTATTGGCTAACGTCAATGCAGGCTTGCTGTTCGTGATGGCCATTACATCGTTAGGTGTTTATGGCGTGATCGTGGCTGGCTGGGCCTCTAACTCCAAGTACGCTTTTCTAGGTGCTTTGCGTGCTGCAGCCCAAATGCTCTCCTATGAGCTAGCTATTGGCTTTGTACTGGTGACTGTACTGCTGGTGTCGGGCACCTTGAACATTAGCGGTATCGTTCAAGGTCAAGGCATGGGTTGGTTCGCAGACAAGGGCATTACCTTTATGTCCTGGAACTGGTTACCACTGTTCCCTCTGTTTATTATCTACGTGATTTCCGCTGTCGCTGAAACCAACCGTCACCCTTTTGACGTGGTAGAAGGCGAATCCGAAATTGTCGGTGGCCACATGGTGGAATACTCAGGTATGGGTTTTGCGCTGTTCTTCCTGGGCGAATACGCCAACATGATATTTTTATCGGCTTTGGCCTCTATCATGTTCTTGGGCGGGTGGATGCCGCCTCTGGATATCGCGCCTTTCACTTGGGTACCAGGTTGGCTATGGCTGGGGCTGAAAACCTTTGTGGTAATTTCGATGTTTGTCTGGTTCCGCGCCACATTCCCGCGTTACCGTTACGACCAGATCATGCGTCTGGGCTGGAAGGTGTTTATCCCGTTAACTGGCGCATGGCTGTTGCTGGTGGCGATTTGGATGCAAACGCCCTGGAATATATGGCACTAGGGCACAGGGGCTGAATTATGGAAGCAATTAAAGATTTCTTCGGTAGCTTAATGCTGACCGAAATGTTGAAAGGTATGCGCCTTACTGGCAAGTATTTTTTCAAGCGCAAAATAACCTTGCGTTATCCTCAGGAAAAAACACCGGCCTCGCCGCGATTTCGTGGTCTGCATGCCTTGCGCCGTTACTCTAACGGTGAAGAGCGCTGTATTGCGTGCAAACTGTGCGAAGCGGTTTGTCCGGCTATGGCCATCACCATTGAGTCGGCCGAGCGCGAGGACGGTACTCGACGTACTACCCGCTACGACATCGATCTGGCTAAGTGCATATTCTGTGGCTTCTGCGAAGAAAGCTGTCCTGTCGATTCCATCGTCGAGACGCACATTTACGAATACCACGGGGAAAAGCGTGGCGACCTGTACTACACAAAAGATATGCTTTTGGCGATAGGCGATCGTTACGAACCTGAAATTGCGCGTCGTCGAGCCGAAGACGCTCCTTATCGTTGATGCCCGGACCTATCCTATGATTTTTACTACTGTATTGTTTTATTTGCTAGGTCTGGTTTTGGTGGTGGCAGCGTTTCGCGTTGTTACTGCCACCAGCCCGGTTACCGCTGTATTGCATCTAATCTTGGTGTTTTTTACAGCCTCCATGATATGGATGCTGCAAGGCGCTGAATTCCTGTCCTTGTTGCTGGTGCTAGTGTATGTGGGCGCCGTCATGGTCATGTTCCTGTTTGTGGTCATGATGCTGGACGTACGCATGGAAGTTCTTAAAGGCGGCATGAAAACCTATCTGCCTATGGGACTGATCATCGGGGCCATTATGGTTCTGGAAATGGCATTTGTATTGGTGCGTAGCTGGTTCGATTCCGGCGCACCAGCGGCTGTTGCTGATGACTATGACAACACCCTGGACTTGGGTGTCGCCATGTACACCGATTATGTTCTGGCGGTAGAAATTGGCGGCATCGTATTGTTGGTCGGCATGATAGCGGCCATTGCTTTGACACTACGTCATCGCACAGACGTCAAAGTCAATCGTCCTTCCGAACAAGTCAGAGTGCGTGCTCAGGATCGTCTGCGCATGGTTAATATCGCGTCACAAACCGAAACGCAGCCCAAGGGCGATGCCGCGGAGAACTCAAAATGATGACATTGTCACTTGCTCATTATCTCGTCCTAGCCGCCATAGTATTCACCATAGGAATCTTTGGGTTCTTTCTGAATCGGCGCAATCTGATCGTGTTGTTGATGTCCGTCGAGCTTATCTTGCTGGCCGCCAACATGAACTTTGTGGCATTTTCTACCTGGTTCGGCGACATCTCCGGTCAGGTGTTTGTGTTTTTTGTATTAACGGTGGCTGCTGCCGAAGCAGCTATTGGTCTGGCGATTTTGGTGTTGCTGTTCCGCAACCTGAATACGATCAACGTCGAAGACCTTGACCAACTCAAGGGTTGATGGGATTGCACACACTATGAACTCACCAAGTCTTTATCTATTAATTGCTCTTGCGCCCCTGGTTGGGGCCTTGTTGGCTGGCCTGTTTGGTACAGGGTTTCTGGGTCGTCCTATAGGGCGGCGCGCTTCTCACTTGATCACCATTGCTGGCGTGTTAATTTCCTTCGTCGGCTCTGTGATCGTGTTGTTGCAGGTGCTAGATGGCATAACCTTTAATGGCCCGGTTTACACTTGGACGGTTATAGGTACTACCAAACTGGAAATCGGTTTTCTAATTGACTCCCTGTCCGCGTTAATGATGGTGGTGGTTACGTCTGTATCCCTAATGGTGCACATTTACACCATAGGGTATATGGCTGACGACCCCGGTTACCAGCGTTTCTTTTCCTATATCTCGCTGTTTACCTTCTCCATGCTGATGCTGGTCATGTCCAACAACATGATGCAATTGTTCTTCGGTTGGGAAGCAGTGGGCCTGGTGTCATATTTGCTGATTGGTTTCTGGTATACGCGTTCTACCGCTGTATTTGCCAATATGAAGGCCTTTTTAGTCAACCGTGTCGGTGACTTTGGTTTTGTTTTGGGCATCGCTTTGTTGTTCGCCTATAGCGGCAGCATGAATTACAGCGAAATTTTCCAGCAAACCGATAAGTTAGCTGCCTTGAAACTGCCTGGTACCGATTGGCAATTGCTGA
The DNA here is from genome assembly GCA_013416485.1 of Alcaligenaceae bacterium. Lineage (GTDB taxonomy): Bacteria > Pseudomonadota > Gammaproteobacteria > Burkholderiales > Burkholderiaceae_B > JAGOAJ01. The sequence continues at coordinate 257,399 of JACCEO010000003.1, read as the reverse complement.
CTGTAGCTTGTATCGCCCTGTTTATTGGTGCTATGGGTAAGTCGGCTCAGGTGCCTTTGCACACCTGGTTGCCTGACTCCATGGAAGGTCCTACACCGATTTCTGCCCTGATACACGCGGCGACTATGGTGACTGCCGGTATTTTCATGGTCGCGCGTTTTTCGCCTGTATTCGAACACTCTGATACCGCCTTGTCGCTCATGATGATCATAGGGGCTATTGGTGCTTTGTTTTTGGGTATCCTGGGTATCGTTCAAAGCGACATCAAACGTGTTATTGCCTACTCAACCCTGTCGCAGTTGGGCTACATGACAGTCGCACTGGGTGCGTCAGCCTATTCGGCCGCAATCTTCCATTTGATGACTCACGCTTTCTTTAAAGCCTTACTGTTCTTGGGTGCTGGCTCTGTCATTATTGGTATGCATCACGACCAAGACATCCGCAATATGGGCGGTTTGCGTAAATACATGCCCATCACCTGGATTACCTTCTTGTTGGGTACCTTGGCCTTAGTGGGTACACCGTTCTTTTCCGGTTTTTACTCGAAAGAGCACATCATTGAAGCTGCAGGGGCCGCTACTGTATGGGGTTCAGGCTTTGCCTACTACGCAACCCTGATAGGCGTTTTTGTAACCTCCTTGTACTCATTCCGGGTTTACTTTTTGGTGTTTCATGGTCGCGAGCGCTTCAGCACAGCGGCTCATACCAAGGATGCGCATGGCCACGTTGGTGGTGCACCCAAAGAATCCCCGTGGGTGGTTACCTTGCCCCTGGTATTACTCGCCATTCCTTCGGTTGTTGCCGGCGCCTGGTTCATTAATCCCTTGTTGTTCAATGGCTACTTTGATGGTGTCATCACCGTTGCCCTGGCTCACCCCGCAATGGCAGTCATGGCCAGCCACTGGACTAACTGGGTTGCTTACGCCCTACATGGTTTTAGCACCGTACCGTTCTGGCTGATGGTTGCCGGCTTTGTGGTGGCTTGGTATTGCTATGTTATCAATCCACGTGTACCTGCAGCGATTCATGATCGACTCAAGTTCATCAATAAAATACTTGATAACAAGTACTATGCCGACTGGTTCAACGAACAAGTCCTGGCGCGTGGTGCTCGTTGCTTGGGTCGTGGACTCTGGAAAGGGGGCGATAGCGGCATTATCGATGGCCTGTTGGTCAACGGTAGCGCCCGTGTGGTTGGCATGGTGGCAGCGTTTAGCCGTCACTTGCAGTCGGGCTACATCTATCACTACGCCTTTGCGATGATCATTGGGATCATGGCTTTATTAACCTTTTTTGTGCTGACGGTTCTGTGATGGCTAGCGAAATGGCGTCTTCTACTTTCCCTTGGTTAACGCTTGCGATTTTTGTACCCATAATCGCAGGGCTGTTGGTACTACTGTTGGGTCGCGATAGCAAACCTGGTTTTACTCGGGTGCTGTCGCTGGTGGGTTCACTAGCAGGGTTGTTAGTGACCATACCTCTGTATACGGGTTTTAATCCCAATACAGCCGATATGCAGTTTGTTGAAAAAGCTCCTTGGATAGAATCTTTTGCTATCAATTACTCTTTGGGTATTGATGGCATCTCCTTGTGGTTTGTATTGCTTACTGCATTTATCACTGTCATAGTGGTTATCGCTGGTTGGGAAATCATTACCAGTCGTATTGCCCAATATATGGCAGCTTTCCTGATCTTGTCGGGGTTGATGATAGGGGTATTCGCTTCCCTGGATGGCATGTTGTTTTATGTCTTCTTCGAAGCAACCCTGATCCCCATGTACTTGATCATAGGTGTGTGGGGGGGGCCAAACCGGGTATATGCCGCGTTTAAGTTTTTCTTGTATACCCTGATGGGCTCGCTGTTGACCCTGGTCGCGTTTATTTACATGTACCATGCGTCAGGCGGTTCATTCGACATCTTGACATGGCATCAAATGCCTTTGGGCTATACGCCACAGGTGCTGTTGTTTATTGCGCTGTTTGCTGCGTTTGCCGTGAAAGTACCTATGTGGCCAGTGCATACTTGGTTGCCAGATGCACACGTTGAAGCACCTACTGGTGGTTCCGTAGTGTTGGCAGCTATTATGCTGAAGCTGGGCGCTTATGGTTTCATACGTTTCTCGCTACCTATACTGCCAGATGCGGCTCAAGGTCTGGGCGGCATCATGGTTGGCTTATCGCTGATCGCGATTGTTTACATCGGTCTGGTCGCCATCGTTCAAGAAGACATGAAAAAGCTAGTGGCGTATTCGTCAGTAGCTCACATGGGTTATGTCACTTTGGGTTTATTTATCTTCAATACCGCAGGTATGGAAGGCGCTATTGTCCAGATGATTTCCCACGGTTTTGTGTCCGGTGCCATGTTCCTGTGTATCGGCGTACTGTACGAACGCTTGCATACCCGCCGCATCGATGATTACGGTGGCGTTATCAACGTCATGCCGCGCTTTGTGACATTTTTTGTGTTGTTCTCCATGGCCAATAGTGGCTTGCCTGCAACCAGTGGTTTTGTGGGTGAGTTTACTGTCATCATGGGTGCTGTTCAGTACAACTTCTGGGTTGGGTTGGCGGCGGCTACTGCGCTAATTACCGCAGCGTCGTATTCGCTCTGGATGCTCAAACGTATCGCTTACGGCGACATCACCAACGACAAGGTCAGGTCCATGCCAGACTTGTCTGGACGTGAGTTCTTTGTCATGGGTGTGATGGCCATCATGGTGTTGTTCATGGGTATCTATCCAAAACCGTTTACAGATGTCATGCACGTGTCCGTTGAGGCGTTGTTGCAGCACGTCTCCATCTCGAAACTGTAGACCGAAACTATTATGCAAAATCCTTTTAATTTCGCTTTGGCTACGCCCGAGATCCTGCTGTTGATTCTCGCCTTGGTCGTTGTGTTAGTAGATGCCTTTAGTAAGTCACAGGCACGTCGCCTGACGTTTACGCTTAGCATAGGTAGTTTACTGATTTTGACGGCTGTTTCATTGGTGCAATGGAGTAACGGTGTACAAGGCAGCTCGTTTGGCGGTCTGTATGTGGTTGACTCACTGTCGCACTTCTTAAAAGTACTGTCGTATATCGCCGTTGCTGTCACCCTAATCTATGGGCGTGAATACTCAGAAGTGCGCGACATGATGGGCAATGGTGGTGAAATCTATTCTTTGACCTTGTTAGCGTTGCTAGGTCAAATGATCATGATTTCCGCAGGCAGTATGCTGACGGTCTACCTGGGCGTGGAACTCATGTCTTTCGCCTTGTATGCCTTGGTTGCACTGCGTCGCGATCACCTACGCTCTACTGAAGCGGCCATGAAGTATTTTGTGCTGGGCGCTTTGGCATCGGGGGTGTTGTTGTACGGTCTGTCCATGATTTACGGTGCAACTGGCCAACTAGAACTGTCTAAAATCGCTGCGGTAATTGCCGATGGCAAAGCCGAGCGCTTGCCCTTGGTGTTTGGCGGTGTGTTCATCGTATCCGGCTTGGCCTTTAAATTGGCTGCTGCACCGTTCCATATGTGGACCCCTGATGTATACGAAGGCGCACCGACATCGGTCACTCTGATTTTAGGTGCTGCACCTAAGTTTGCCGCCTTTGTCATTACGCTGCGCTTGCTGATAGAAGGTTTACATGGTGTGGCTTTGGATTGGCAGCCCATGTTGCTGGTGTTGGCGGTGTTGTCGCTTGCGATAGGTAATCTCGCGGCGATTGCCCAAACTAACTTCAAACGCATGTTGGCCTATTCGACAATTTCACACATGGGCTTCGTCTTCTTAGGCTTGTTGTCCGGCGTCGTTGATGGTCAATCTGTGGTATCTGGATCGGCCTATGGCTCAGCGTTGTTCTACATGGTTATCTATGTACTGACTACGCTAAGTACCTTCGGTTTAATCCTGCTGCTTAGTCGCCGTGGCTTTGAATGCGAAGAAATCTCAGACCTTAAGGGTTTGAATCGTCGTAATCCTATCTTGGCTGGTGTGTTGTTGGTGTCCATGTTCTCGTTGGCAGGTATACCACCTATGGCAGGCTTTTACGCCAAGCTTGCGGTACTACAGGCCCTGATAGGTGCAGGCTATGTCAGTATTGCCGTGATCGCCGTGATGTTCTCTTTGATAGGCGCATTTTATTATCTGCGTGTGGTCAAAATGGCTTACTTCGATGAGCCAGAAGGCGAAGTGGCAGTTATTGATAACGGTGTCGTCACTAATGGCCTGATGTCCATTAATGGTCTGCTGATCATAGGTCTGGGTATATTGCCTGGTGGTTTGATGGCATTGTGTGTACGTGTTATTGAAACCTCATTAACGTTCTAAACGTATGAATCAAACTTTAGCAGTCTGGGTAGTGGTGGGTCTGGCATTAATAACGTCTAACCTACCCTTCCTGGTGCAGCGTCCATTCTTGGTGATGCCCTGGGCCCAGCCGGGCGAGCCTAGTAGGTCTGTCCTAGTCGAATTGCTGTTGTCGGTGGTATTTTTTGCACTGTTATTAGCTGTAGGCTACTACGCGTTTCTTATCATAGGCCAGGCTTTTTTCATACCTTCTGACCCAGTTTCTACTGGCTTATTCTTGTTGAAGGTATTAGGCGCTGGCTTACTGGTGGCCGCACTATTGGCTTTTTCAGGCTGGCGTAACCGTGGTCACAGCATACAGAAAACGTTTTTTGTACGTCTGATAGAACTACTGGTGTTTTATTTTCTGACAGGCGCTTTGGGTTTTGCGCTGGAACTTAACATGGGCAATATGTTTAGCCAGAAATGGGAGTTCTACGCCATTAGCCTAAGTCTGTTTGTGGTGTTGGGTTTTCCGGGGTTTGTGTATCGCTACCTGATGCGCCATCCCAAACCCCGCAAGCCTAAGTCCTCAGTGGCTTAGTCTGAACCAATTAATAATGGCATCCAAGGGGCTCACGTTCAAGGCATAGCGGGCCTGCTGTTGCACAACAGGCTTGGCTCGGTAGGCCACTGAGTAATGCGACAGGGCCATCATGTCTAGGTCGTTGGCACCATCGCCTACAGTAATAATCTGTTCTGGCGTAGCATTTAGCTGCTTAGCCAGGTCTTGCAGGTGTGATGCTTTACCTTTGGAATCAACAATGGTGCCCACTACCTTACCTGTCAATAAGCCATTGTTAACTTCTAATACGTTGGCGTGACAAGCATCTAGCCCTAACCTGGATTTCATGCGCTCGGTAAAAAACGTAAACCCCCCAGACACTAATAAGGTTTTTAGACCGTGCTGTTTGGCTGTGCTGATCAAGCGTTCAGCACCTGGGTTTAAGCGTAAGCGTTCATCGTAGACTTGTTCTAGCGCACTAGCTGGTACACCTTCCAATAAGGCAACCCGTTGGGTCAGGCTATCAGAGAAATCTGTGATTTCGCCTCGCATGGCGGCTTCGGTAATGGCGGCCACTTGTGCCTTGCGACCTGCCATGTCAGCGATTTCGTCAATGCACTCGATGTTGATCAGGGTAGAGTCCATATCCATAGCCAGAATTTTGCAGTCGCGCAACAACTGAATACGGTCCAAAAAAGCAAAATCTATACGGTTGCTGGCGCACAGAGCTTGCACCGTGCTGGTTTCGCTAGCGTCAGCATTCAGTATGCGGACCGCGGTAGGGCCTAGTTCTTGGACGCCATCTGCCTGCACGATAGCAGCGATTTTTTCTATGATATCCGGCACGAGCACGGGTGACTGGAGAATAAGATGGGACATGGTGGTGATTCAGTAGTAGTAGATTACAAGGGGTAGTTTAACCGCTCTGGTAACCTGACTATAACAACCCTAGGTGCTAGTCTATGGCATGATAGACACACCATAACAATAGGGAGCACATCATGGCCGACATCTGGCTGACTAGTTTAAAAACAGCAACCCCACAAGAAGGCTATGAACTGGCCATCAAGTTAGCGCGTATGGGTGTTAAATACACCCAACCATCGGCAGAAGTTCGCGACAAATTACGTCCAGCGTACGGTGACGATGCCGATAGCCTAATCGCATCTTCGCAAGTGATAGCTATTAACTTTCAAACCGTAGCTGCAGCGAATAATTACTGGAATTGATGCATCAAGCTAGTGCCCTTAGTACTTGGCGTACGGCATCGACCCTAGCGGTCAGTGTCAAGCCAGCCTTGATATCTATTTTCAGTTTGTCTTGCCCAGCCAATTTTACATTGCGCTGGGTTTGCACTAATTCTATGATGCGTAGCGGTTCGACCTTGGGCTGGGCAGAAAACTGCAACATGGCTTGGGTTTCGCTAGCATCTATTTTAATGATGCCTAGGGCTTCTGCTTGTAAACGCAATTTGTGTGTTGCCATTAAGGTCAAAGCCGCTTCGGGTAGTTTGCCATAACGGTCTATCAGTTCTTCCTGTAAGCGTATCAGGTCATCTTCATGAGCCGCATGGGATAGCTTTTTATACAAACCTAGGCGGGCGTTTACATCAGGACAATAGTCTGATGGTAACAACGCCGAAGCATGTAAATTGACTTCACATAGTGCAGAGAATGGTGAGTCCAAATTGGGTTCTTCACCTGACTTTAAAGCACGTACCGCTGTATTCAACATTTCAGAATACATGGAAAATCCAATTTCATGGATATTTCCCGATTGCGACTCACCCAGAACCTCACCTGTACCTCGTATCTCCAGGTCATGCATCGCTAGGAAAAATCCAGCGCCTAGTTCTTCCATGGCTTGTATGGCTTCCAGACGCTTTTTAGCGTTGCTGGTCATGGCGTCTTCACCTGGGGTCAGTAGATAGGCATAAGCTTGGTGGTGCGAGCGTCCGACTCGACCTCGTAGTTGGTGCAGCTGGGCTAGACCTAAGCGGTCGGCCCGGTGTATGACTATGGTGTTGGCAGTGGGTACGTCTATCCCGGTTTCTATGATGGTAGTACACAGTAAAACGTTATAACGCTGCTGGTAAAAGCCTTTCATGACTTCTTCCAGTTCCCGTTCCGGCATTTGCCCGTGAGCAACAGCGATACGCGCTTCAGGCACCAGTTCTTCCAGACTGGCACGGCGGTTTTCTATGGTATTGACTTCGTTGTGTAGGAAGTAAATTTGGCCGCCGCGTTTCAGTTCGCGCAGCAAGGCTTCACGTATGGTGCTGCGATCTTCTCGTCGTACAAAGGTTTTGATGGCCAGTCGTTTTTGTGGTGCAGTTGCAATAACAGAAAAGTCTCGTATGCCTTCCAGCGACATCCCCAGGGTGCGAGGTATAGGGGTGGCGGTTAGGGTCAGAATATCGACTTCGGCACGTAAGGCTTTCAAGGCTTCTTTTTGGCGCACCCCAAAGCGATGTTCTTCATCAATGATGACCAATCCTAAACGCTTGAATTTGACGTTTTTTGATAGTAGTTTGTGAGTACCTATGGCGATATCTATACGCCCATCGTTTAAGCCGGCAATTGCGGCATTGACTTCTTTGGTAGTTTGAAAACGCGATAGTTCAGCAATGTTGACCGGCCAATCGGCAAAGCGGTCAGCAAAGGTTAGGGCATGTTGTTCGGCCAGCAAGGTAGTGGGGCACAATAACGCCACTTGTTTACCGTTCATGACCGCCAGGAAGGCGGCGCGCAAAGCAACTTCAGTTTTCCCAAAGCCGACATCACCACAAACCAGCCTGTCCATAGGTTGACCGGATGTCATGTCATTTAGGACGGCTTGAATGGCGTCGGCCTGATCGGGAGTTTCTTCAAAGCCAAAACCTTCGGCAAATGCTTGGTAATCATTTGGGGGCAGTTTGAAGCGATACCCTTCACGGGCCGCACGCTGGGCGTAAAGAGCCAACAGTTCGGCAGCGGCATCACGTACTTGTTTGGCTGCCTTGCGCCTGGCCCTATCCCACTGTCCAGAACCCAGCTGATGCAAAGGAGCATTGTCTGGGTCGGCACCACTGTAGCGTGCAATAACGTGTAGTTGAGCCACCGGCACGTATAGGGTGCTGCCATTGGCATATTCCAGATGTAGCAGTTCGAGTTTGCCTTCGCCTAGGTCCATCTCGATCAGACCGCAGTAACGTCCTATACCATGCTGGGCGTGTACCACAGGATCGTTAAGGCGCAGCTCTGATAAGTCACGTACCATCGCTTCGACATCGCTGCTGCGCTCTTGCGCACGTTTGCCGCGACGTAGTGTGCGTGTTTGGCTAGGATATAAGTCGTTCTCTGTGAGTAGGGTGAAGTTTTGCCCTATTACGCCAAAACCAGCTGTTACCGGAGCAATGATAAGTGACAGGCCACTATCTGATAGCAGAAAGTCTTGAAAGGTTTCGCTAAGGGAGTCTGGCGCTATACCAAATTCCGCCAGCATCTGTAGCAAGGTTTCACGACGTCCGGCCGAATCGGCGCATAGGGCAATACGCCCTTGGTGGGTATCTAGCACCTTGCGTAAGCTGGCAACAGGATCGTCAGCACGACGGACTACCGCGACAGGAGGTGGTGTTGTGAAGTCAGGGTGGCTGCCTTGATCGCTTAAGCTAAGACGCGCAAATGCTTTTAACTGGGCGAAAATTTCGTCTTCGCTTAGAAATAGCAGGGCGGGTGCCAGTACAGGACGCTCGTGATCGCTTTTTAGAAACTGGTAGCGGCTGTGTGTGTCTTGGGCAAAGCGTTGTACTGCCTGGTTCATGTCGCCCAGAGTGATGGTCAGCGAGTCTTCCGGCAGGTAGTCGAATAAGGTTGCCGTGTTTTCAAAAAACAAGGGTAAGTAATATTCCACTCCGGCGAATGCAATGCCGTTACCTATATCTTTGTAAGGCAAGGCGCGTGAAGGATCGCCTTCAAATAACTCGCGAAAACGTGCCCGGAAAATATTCCTGGCTGGTTCGTCTAGTGGGAATTCTCGGCCAGGTAGTAGCTGGACATTATTGACGGGATACAGACTGCGTTGGGTATCGATGTCAAAGCTGCGTATGGACTCGATTTCATTATCGAATAGGTCGAGTCGATAAGGTAGTGCCGATCCCATAGGGAATAAGTCGATTAAGCCCCCACGTATGCAGAATTCGCCTGGTGCTGTGACCTGGGTGACATGGCTGTAGTTCGCTAGTGTTAGTTGTTGTCGTAATCCTTCTTCGTTGAGGATGTCGCCCTGGCGAAAAGAAAACGTATAGGCGGCCATGAACTCAGGCGGAGCCAGTCGGTATAGCGCTGTCGTGACTGGCACGGTCAGGATATCCACCTCGCGTTGCATCAGGGCATGCAGGGTGCGCAGACGCTCTGAGATCAGGTCCTGATGCGGCGAGAAGCTGTCATAGGGCAGGGTTTCCCAGTCCGGTAGCTGGCGCACACGTAAATCGGGTGAAAACAAGGAGATTTCATCGGTAAGACGTTGCGCAGTTAATGGGTCAGCGCACAAGACCACCAGTGTCTTGGCAGAGGCACGCGCTAGGTCAGCTAGTAGCCATGCATCGCCAGATCCTGGGGGTAAGGCAAGCTGATAGCGCTGGCCGACTTTAAGTGCGGCAAGTGTGCTGGAAGTAGAGGGTAATGCGGGGGGGAGGGGAGTTTCTGTAGCCATGAAGCGTTATTATAAAATGAGTTTGCCCAGCTAGGGTCTGTTAACATTATTTACTGAATTTCATCGAAACTATATGACACACGTTCGGCCTAACTTGATTGCTATTGTGCCTGCTGCTGGCACAGGTAGTAGGGCAGGGGGGGATGGCGAGCTGCCAAAACAATACCGTTTGCTAAATGGCCAGGCCATGTTGCGTTGGTCCGTGCAGGCGCTGTTGGCTGACCCCCGCATAGACCAGGTCAGGGTAGTTGTGGCACCCAATGACGAGCAGGCTGCCCAGGTGTTGCAGGGTTTGCCGCGAACCGTATGGCGACCTTGTGGTGGTGCTAGCCGTGCTGCTACCGTATTGGCGGGCTTGCAAGACTGGCAGCCAAGCGCCCATGACAGGGTGTTGGTGCACGATGCCGCTAGACCTGGCTTGCCAGCAGATGCTTTGGCGCGTCTTATTGATCAAGGCTTTAGCGCACCAGATGGTGCATTATTGGCTCTTCCTGTGGCGGATACGGTTAAGCAGGCAGGAAGCATAACGGGTACCCGTATGATCGCTGCGCAGGTACAACAGTCTGTATCACGTGCCAATTTGTGGTTGGCGCAAACCCCGCAATTGTTTCCTGCGCTACGTCTTTTGCTGGCTTTGGAGTCCGTCAGTGGGGATTATGGGTCCATTACCGATGAGGCTTCTGCCATGGAAATGACGGGATGCCAGCCAGGTTTGGTGCCTGGGTCGGTACGTAATTTTAAAGTAACCTGGCCTGAAGATTTTGGGCTGATGGCTAAGTGGCTGGAGGAAAAATGAGTTGCCCTTTTCGTGTAGGACAAGGTTTTGATGTTCATGCTTTGGTGACAGAGCGCCCGCTGATAATAGGTGGCGTACTTATTCCACATACTCATGGCTTGCAAGGGCATTCGGATGCCGATGTCTTGTTGCATGCTGTTACTGATGCCATCTTGGGAGCCGCAGGCTTAGGGGATATAGGGCGCCACTTTCCTGATACGGATCCAAGCTACAAAGGTGCAGATAGCCGCGTATTACTTAGAGTAGCAATGAGTAAAGTTCACGAGGCGGGTTGGGCAGTGGTCAATGTGGATGCCACTGTACATGCACAGGCACCTAAGATAGGACCGCATGCATCAGCAATGGTGGCAAATATTGCCGCTGACCTAAGGGTGGATACGGCTGTGGTTAACATCAAAGCCAAGACCAATGAAGGCCTGGGGTATTTAGGCCGCAAAGAAGGTATTGCGGCCAATGTGGTGGTGTTGTTGACGCGTTTATAGAGTCTTGCCGCCTAAGCTACGATTGCATGGACATAGCTGCTCGGTTTGCAAGCCGTCCAGTATGCGTAGGATTTCTTCGGGGTTACGGCCTACATTCAAATTATTTACTGAAACGTGCTGTATGACGTTATCTGGATCAACGATAAAGGTAGCGCGTAAGGCCACGCCTTCGCTTTTTTCACGTATACCTAATTGATCCACCAAAGCGCCTGCGGTGTCGCCAAACTGATAGTGGCTAAGCTTGCTTAGGTCGGGGTGTTCGCGACGCCAGGCTAGCTTAACAAATTCGTTGTCTACCGAACCTGCCATGACGATGGTGTCCCTTTCGGCAAAGCGTTCAGTGAGCTTGTCGAAACCGGTGATTTCCGTAGGACATACAAAGGTGAAGTCCTTGGGATAAAAATAGATAACCTTCCATTTACCGGGAAAAGAACTTTCGGTAATGTCTTCGAACGCCGACACGCCATTTTCCTCGGGGTGGTTAAAGCCAGGTTTGACACCCACCACTTTGAAGGTTTCCAGTTTATCGCCGACGGTTTTCATATACGCTCCAGTATGTTTTTAATAGTTTAAATTCTACGCTATTCCGGTGGTCTATCGAGTTGGAAGTTCCTGATGCGTACTTTGGGTAATTCTATACGTGCAATCAGACCGGTGGGGGTGTTGTTGGTTAGGCTAAAGTGACCGCCCGCATGAACCAGAAGACGTTCGATAATGGCCAAGCCCAGGCCTGCTCCGGTGCCACCTGTACGTGCTGATTCACCACGCGAAAAAGGGCGTAGCAGGCGAGGGACATCGGCGGGATCGACGCCGTTTCCCTGATCTATGACTTCGATCAGCAGTAAGTTGCTTTGTTGGGTGGCGCTTAGGTGAATATACGCACGGTCGTCACTTTCAGAGCGTCCATAGCGTCTGGCGTTTTCTATCAAGTTGCCGACAATGCGTTTCAGGTCGTTGGCGTTAATGCGGGCATACAAATTGGGTTCGATGTCGGCGGTCAGTTCTCCGCCCAAGGTAACGGTATGCAAGCGTTCGCGGTCATAGACATCGCGCAGTATGGACGAGACGTTAACGCCGATTTTCGGAGCGATGCCAGCGGGCCGTGCATACTCCATAAGCTGACCAATACTGTGGTCAATTTGGGCTAAATCTTCGTCGATGGCTAGGCGCGCATCTTCGGTCATTTCGCTCATTTCGATTTCCAGGCGCATGCGTGCCAGCGGTGTTCGCAAGTCGTGCGATATCCCTGCCAGCATGATTTCCCGGTCGGCTTCGGTCTGACGGATGTCGCGAGCCATGCGGTTAAACGCAATATTCATATCGCGTATTTCGGCCGGCCCCTTTTCTGGTAGCAATGAAGGGGTTTCGCCTTGGGACATTTGTCTGGCCACTGTGGCCAACTGTGCCAAAGGGGTAGTCACAAATCGGGCACTGACGGCTGCGCCTATCAGGGCTAGCAATAGTGCAGTGGCGCCCCAGCCAAACCACTCGACTCCGCTGGTCAGGCCTAACTGTTCACGGTCAAATACCAACCAGTATTGATCGTTATTGATATCAAAGCTAACCCAGACACCCGGAACATTGTTCACTGACCATCTAACTTTTGTTGATGGGCCTAGACGCTTTTTGATTTCCTGAGAAACATGAGACCAGTAGTTCGAGTTAGGAAGTGGCTCTAGGAGGTCACTGAGGTCTAAGGGTTGGACCCTAAGATTTTCTGTGGTGGCCAGATCCAGTAACAGTGCTGGGCGCACGCTGGTGGGGGCATAAATTAAGGCCGAGCGGGTGATACTGACTGCTGTCGTTACCCGTTGAGCCATTTGTATGGCTCGGGGGCCTTCTTCCATACTGAAGAATACTTGCAGCCAAGCACCCAGGCTGACCAGCATCAAGCTGCCCAGTAATAGAAAGGAACGACTGAACAGCCCCAATCCTACTCGGCCACTGGCACTGGATGACCGAGGCATGGTAGGGCTAGGGGTGGTCGTGGTGGACGTAGGGGGGGGTGACATCATCAATACCCTCTACGCCCAGTGGAGAATGCGTTTACTGACCACCGTCGGGAACAAATACGTAGCCCAGACCCCAAACAGTTTGAATGAATACTGGCTTGGATGGATTAGGTTCTATCAGTTTGCGCAAGCGGGAAATTTGTACGTCCAGGCTGCGGTCAAAAGCTTCGTATTCGCGACCACGCGCCAATTCCATGAGTTTGTCGCGAGACAAAGGAATTTTTGGATGGCGGGCAAAGACTTTAAGTACCGAGAATTCGCCTGTGGTAATAGGAACAACTTCGTTACTACGTGTTAGGGTACGAGTCGACAGATTCAGCACATAAGGGCCGAATTCTATGGATTCATTTTCCTGGCTAGGAGCACCAGGATGTTCTTCGGTCCCGCGGCGGCGTAATATGGCGTTTACGCGAGCAAGTAGTTCGCGTGGGTTGAAGGGTTTCGACAGATAGTCGTCGGCACCCATTTCCAGACCAACGATACGGTCGATTTCTTCGGCTTTGGCGGTAAGCATGATAATGGGAGTATTGTCATGACTACCGCGCAGACGTCGACAAATGGACAAGCCATCCTCGCCGGGCAGCATTAGGTCAAGTACAAGCAAATCGAAGTGCTCGCGTTGCCAAAGCTTGCTCATTTCTTTGGCGTCTTCGGCGACATAGACATTAAACCCTTGTTCGGATAGATATCTACGCAACAAATCACGTAAGCGTGGATCATCGTCGACGACAAGAATTTTGCGAGTGAGGGATTGATTTTGTGTGTTCATAAGGAAAATGTAACAGGCTCCGGAATGCCAGTACAGCACAAGTAGCAAGATATTACACATTAAGCGTTTGGTAGTTAACCATGTTACATAAGTTTATTGTGTTTATGGAGTAAATCACAAAATTTTGTATCTTAATCATGTTCTTTTTTTGCTATAAAAATATCGGATAGCATGTGTACGCTGCTGTCTTTAAAATACGTTTATGACTTTATACATACTTGCCTTAGAAACCTCATCCAGTCTTTGCGGCGTCGCCTTATTAAGGTCGGATGGCTGCGGTGTTGTGGTGAATAAGTTGACACATGACGCTACCGCAGAACATGCAGAGCGCCTGTTGCCAATGGTTGATCAATTGCTGGCCCAAGAGGGCATCAATGCAAGCGATTTGGATGCTGTCGCCTTTGGACAAGGGCCTGGTGGCTTTACCGGTTTGCGCGTCGCTTGCGGTGTTGCTCAGGGCATCGCTTTTGCTTTAGGTATTCCAGTCATTCCCATTGTTTCTTTGCTGACGGTAGCCGCACGTGATCAACGTGAAGATTCCTTAAACGCGTTAACGCAGTTTGGTACTGATACGCTCGATTCCAGGGTGCGCGTGGTTGTACAAGACGCCCGTATGGGTGAACTCTATGTGGCTGCCTATGTGTTGGAGCCTGACATGGCCCAGATACGTTGGTGTGAAGTCCAAACACCATTGTTGTTGGATGCGGGTGATCTGGCTGTCTGGCTGCAGAGCCAGTTGCCGGTTTGGGCAGCACAGTATGCCGCAGGCAACCATACTGGACTAGGTGTGCGCTTGTTGGGTGATGGTTTGGCGGCTTACCCAGAGTTGGCCGCAGCGGCACAGGCCGCTTTACCGTCCGTTGAAATAGGTGAGCCTTTGCGACCAGATGTCGTGAATATCGCCTGGTTGGGTTGGGCTGATTGGCAGTTGGGTTTGACCATAGATCCAGATCAGGCTGCACCGTTGTATGTGCGCGATAAAGTCGCATACACCACACTAGAACGAGAGCAAGGTCTAGGTGGCAACCCTAAAGCGCCTGGGGTGGCAACAACGCTACATCCCATGACTCCAGACGATTTGGATGCGGTTGCTGCTATTGAGCAGTCTGTGCAGGCTTTTCCTTGGACCAGGCGCAACTTTGAGGATGGCTTAAAGGCCGGTTATAGTGCTTGGGTTAGTCGTCAAGCTGGTCAAGTGACTGGGTTTTGTATGGCCATGTTCGCCCCGGATGTCGCTCATGTACTGGTGTTGGCGGTTCAGCCTAATCACCAGAAAATGGGTGTGGGTGCCAAGTTACTGCATGAATGCGAACACATGGCCAAGCAACGCGGCTTACCCGCTGTGATACTGGAAGTCCGGCCATCTAACCAGAATGCGATTGCCTTTTATCAGCATAATGGCTACACCGCTTTGGCCACACGAAAAGATTACTATCCTAGCGCACACGGTCAGCGTGAGGACGCTTTAGTCATGGAAAAAAAGTTGTTATCCCTTAAGCCTAGTCATGAATAAAGGCACGCTGCTATCAGCACCTAGTCTGGATAGCCTGCAAATTGCTTGGTTGCAGGAAATTGGTCTGGACCGCCATATGCTGGCGCGCTGGGCTGCGCCTGAACCCATAGTTACTGAATCCTTACCGTCGGCTGTAGGGCAAGCGGTACCGGATGCTGTGACTGCTACTGCACCTGTCGATAGCTCAGCGGCCTTGGCTGCGCTGTCTATGGTCGCCCCTAAACTGGGCTTGCAACGGGCTGCCACAGTCGTTCCCGATACAGCACCAGTGGTATCGCCTGTACCCATGCCCCAAGACTGGCAGGGTTTGCAGGAACACGCACAATCCTGCTTGGCTTGCGATTTGCATTTAGGCCGTAGTGCTGTGGTGTTTGGTGCAGGGGTGCAAGAATCGCCACAATGGATGATCATCGGCGAAGCACCTGGTGCGTCTGATGACCGCAGTGGTTTGCCGTTTCAGGGGAAACCAGGGCAATTATTGCAGGCCATGTTGGCGAGTATTGGCGTGGGTTTGCCAGTTGCACTACAAAAAGGTCAGTCAGCTTCGACTGACGATAATGTATTAAGGTCGGTGTATTGCACGAACGTTATCAAGTGCCGTCCTTTGGGGAATCGCACGCCTACAGCCGAAGAAATCGCTGCCTGTATGCCTTATTTACAGCGACAAATTGATCATTTACAACCGGTACGCATATTGGCGATGGGGCATTTGGCAGCACAGGCTTTACTTGGTCTGGATGCGTCCTTAGATGACTTGCGCGGTAAGGTGCACCAGATGCATAGCGCCTCTGGACGCATGATACCGCTGGTCGCTACTTGGCATCCTGCCACCTTGTTGTTGCGCCCTCAGCACAAGGTGGATGTCTGGTCTGATCTACGCCTGGCGTTAAGCATAAGCCAGGGTTAAGTCAGTCGTGGGCTGCAGAGCGTAAGGCCTGACCATGTCCATGCTGGCCTATGGTGCTTAGCAGTTTAGGGTTGGCCTTAATGTTCAGGCGGCTCCAGCGTATGAAAACCAGCATCAACAGGGATACGATTAAGCCAAAAATAATAATAATAGTGTTAATGGCCAGGTCGGCCCATAGCATCAGGCTATATAGCGCCAACATTAGCAATATATTTAATTGTTCGTTGAAGTTTTGCACCGCAATAGAATGGCCCGCTGAAAGTAAGACATGACCGCGGTGTTGTAGTAGCGCATTCATGGGTACAACGAAAAACCCCGACAGTGCGCCTATTAGTAGCAGCACTGAATACACCGCCCAGGGTTCGCGCACTATGGGCATCAACATCACAGCAAAACCCATTAGCACGCCTACAGGCAATACCGATAAGGCACGCTTCAAAGGTACACGGCCGGCCAAAATAGAACCGGCGACCGTTCCTAGCGCTGCCACGCCCATGAGCACCGATGCCTGATCCAGCCGATATCCCAGGTGTTTGGCACCCCATTCAATCACGATAAATTGCAAGGTGGCGCCAGCACCCCAGAACAGCGTGGTGACTGCCAGTGATATTTGTCCCAGCTTGTCGCTCCAGAGTATGCCCACATACCCTTTGAAGGTGCGTATCAGGCGCAATGGATTGGTTTGCTGCTTGGGATAATGCACTTGAGTGCGGGGTATGAGCAGATTGGTCAAAGCCGCTAGCAAATAGACCAAGCCTATGATGATAATGGCCGCCTCAGCCCGTGTTTGGGCGATAGCGCCTATCCAGGGGTGGGACAGTAAACTTTGGGAAACCTGAGGGTTAATTAACACGCCACCCACCACCGTGCCCACAATGATGGACAGTACTGTTAGGCCTTCTATCCAGCTATTTCCCTTGACCAGTTCATTGGGCTCTAGCATTTCGGTGACTATGCCGTATTTGGCCGGAGAATACGCTGCAGCTCCTATGCCCACTAGGGTATAAGCAACAAATACCAGCATTAATTGACCGTGCTGGGCTAAACCAAAGGCTTGGTAAGTGAACATTAACAGGCAGCCACTGATCTTGATGGCATTGGTGATGAACATGATCCTACCCTTGGGGAAGGAGTCTGCAAAGGCACCAACAAAAGCAGCCAAAGCCACATAGGCCAAGGCAAACCACCATTTCATTAATGGCACCATCCATTCTGGCCCTTGTAGATCGGCGATCAGGGCGATAGCAGCAATTAGCAGCGCATTGTCGGCAACCGACGATAGCGCTTGTGCAATCATTACCAGGAAAAAGCCTTTTTTCAATACAAGTACTCGAGTGGGGGTAAATGGGGCGAATGGAAAATCATAGCGCAGTTTTACAGT
Organism: Alcaligenaceae bacterium; assembly: GCA_013416485.1. GTDB lineage: Bacteria > Pseudomonadota > Gammaproteobacteria > Burkholderiales > Burkholderiaceae_B > JAGOAJ01. The sequence continues at coordinate 240,015 of JACCEO010000003.1, read as the reverse complement.
TGTCTTGGACAGCCTGTGGGTGCGTTATCATACAAGGTCGATCTGTATTCATCGTGTACTAGTGCGTCTGACTCAAATAAAACTTGCGGGTTTCAAATCATTTGTCGATCCGACAGTCATACCCACGCCTAGTCAATTGGTGGGTGTGGTCGGTCCAAATGGTTGTGGAAAATCTAATATTATCGACGCAGTACGCTGGGTCCTGGGCGAGACGCGTGCATCCGAATTGCGCGGCGAGTCTATGCAAGACGTTATCTTCAACGGTTCTGGGCAGCGCAAGCCTGCAGGGCGGGCGTCGGTTGAACTCGTATTTGATAACTCGGAAGGCCGAGGCGCGGGGCAATGGGCCACGTATACGGATATTTCTGTACGCCGGGTGTTAACTCGCGATGGCACCAGCAGCTATTTCGTTAACAATCAACAAGTCCGTCGGCGCGACATTCATGATATTTTCATGGGTACTGGGCTAGGTACGCGTGGCTATGCCATTATTGGCCAAGGCATGATCAATCGTCTGATCGAGGCGCGTCCTGAGGAATTACGTGTTTACCTTGAAGAAGCCGCAGGTGTATCGCGCTACAAGGAACGCCGTCGCGAGACTGAAAATCGTCTGGCTGACACACGGGAAAACCTTACACGTCTGGATGATATTCTGCGCGAGTTGGGTAATCAGCTAGAACGACTAGAGGCGCAGGCAGAAGTTGCACAGCGTTATCGCAGCCTGCAAACTGATGGCGAACAAAAACAACATGCTTTGTGGTGGCTGAAAGAAAACAATGCCCGTCAGGATCAGCAAGCACGTAATCTAGCGATAGAACAGGCGCAAACAGAATTGGAAGCGGCGATGGCGGGCTTGCGTGCCAGTGAAAGTGAACTGGAAACGCAACGTCAGGCGCATTATGCAGCAGGCGATGCCGTGCATGCGGCTCAGGGGCAGCTGTTTGAAGCGGGTTCCCAAGTCAGTCGTTTAGAAGCTGAGATCCGCCATGTCTTGGATACTTCATCTAGGGTGCAGGCGCGTCAACTGCATTTGCAGCAACAGCATCAAGAGTGGACCGAGCAGCAGCAACATTGCACCCAGGAAATTGAAGCAGCGCATGCTGAATCTGAAAATGCTGCTATACGCACCGAAGAGGCGCGTGCCAGGGTTGACGAGGCACAAGACCGTTTGCCCGACCTTGAGCAAGCCGTGCGTCAGGACGCTACGGGTCGCGAGGAAATGCGGCGTGTATTGGCTAAGCTAGAGCAGGATCTGGCGTTAGTAGCGCAAACTCAGCGCGATGCCGATAGGCAATTACAAACCTTGGAGTTGCGTAAAGAACGCTTGCAGCGTGAACTACGTGATGTGCATGCGCCAGATCCTCAAGCGATCACCAGGCTGGCTGAAGATAGCGCAACTATGCTGGCCCAGGTGGATGAAGCCCAGGGGCGTTTGGCCGAGCTTGAAGCGCAAGCCCCACAGCAAGATGAGCAGCGACGTAAGGCGCAGGCAGCTGCGCAGCAAGAGTCACAGACCGTGGCAAAATTGGATGCGCGCTTGGCTGCTCTGAATAAGTTACAAGCCGATGTGCAAAAACAAGGGGCTTTGCAGCCCTGGCTGGAAAAGCATGAACTGGCAGGTTTAGGTCGTCTGTGGAAAAATCTGCATATACAGCCAGGTTGGGAAACTGCCCTGGAGTCCGTACTACGAGAGCGCATGGCTGGTCTAGAGGTGAGGCAGTTGGATCACGTACGGGCATTTGCCAATGATGCACCACCCGCACGGTTGGCGTTTTATCAGTTGCCTGATCAGGAAGCTGTGTCGCCAGCGCTATCACCCAGTGGGCTAGAGCCCTTGGCCAATTTATTGGACATTGCTCACCCTGAACTGCGGGTGTTGGTGCAGGGCTGGTTGCATCAAGTCTATATTTGTCCCGATTTGGGCCAGGCGATGGCTAAGCGTGCTCAATTGCCGTCTGGGGGTGTTTACGTTCTGAAAGAAGGCCACTTGGCAGATCACCATAGTGTGCGTTTTTATGCCCCTGATTCCGAACAGGCAGGCTTGCTGGCGCGTCAGCAGGAAATCGAACATTTGCAGCGCGACCTTAAAGCCCATCAATTGATTGCTGATCATGCTGTATCTGATGTAGCAAAGGCTGAAGTTGCTTGGCAACAAACAACGGCGGCGCTGGGCGTGGCACGCACTCGCACGGCCGAGCTCACCAGTCACTTACATCAAATACAGCTGGAGCATTCACGCTTGCAGCAACAGGCCGAGCAATCCCAAGAGCGTTCTACGCGGCTACAAGAGGACGTAACCGAGGTCAACCTGCAAATGGAAGAACTGCTGGCGGGTAAAGAAGACGCCGAAGTTCGTTTTGAAACCATAGACATGGAGTTGGGCGACCATCAGGAGCGATACGCGCAGGCAGAAATGTCTGGCGAAGAGTTGCATCAAAGAGCAGATCAAATACGTCAGGAAATACGCAATTTCGAGCGCACAGTCCAAGAATCCGAATATGCCGAACGTAGTTTGCAAACCCGTATTGCCGATTTGCAGCGTAATTTACAACTGGCTCATGATCAAGCAGCTAGGGCACAGGTTGAGCTGGACGGCTTGCAAGGTGAGTTGTTTGAGCTGGACGTATCGGTATCTCAGGCGGGTTTGCAAGATGCGTTAGAACTAAGGGCCGAGCGTGAAGAGTTGTTAACCCAGGCACGCATCACTTTAGATAATTTAGCAGCGGTTTTACGTGATGCTGACCATATCAGATTAGGTATAGAGCAATCCCTAGAACCTAAGCGTGCACGCATTACCGAGCTACAGCTGCAGGAGCAGGCGGCACGGCTGGCGGTAGAACAGTTCGCTCAGCAATTGGATGCCAAGCAAGTTGATAGGCAGCAGGTGCAGCGCTGGTTAGACGATAGCCCTGAGGAATGGGGGCGTGCTACGTGGCTACAGGCCGAAGTGCAGCGTATTTCCCGTCAAATTGATAGTCTGGGTGCGGTGAACTTGGCGGCTTTGGAAGAATTGGCAACGGCACGTGAACGTAATGGGTTTCTGTTTGCCCAGCATCAGGACTTAAGCACAGCAATAGAAACACTGGAAGACGCCATACGCAAAATCGATAAAGAAACCCGAGAACTGCTGCAAACCACGTTTGATGCGGTCAATCACCACTTCGGAGAGCTCTTTCCTGTCCTTTTTGGTGGCGGAGAGGCTAAACTTTCGATTACTGGCGATGAGATACTGGATGCTGGCGTGCAAGTCATGGCGCAGCCGCCGGGCAAACGCAACAGCACCATACATTTATTATCAGGTGGTGAGAAAGCGCTTACGGCGACGGCATTAGTATTCGCTTTGTTTAAGCTCAATCCAGCCCCGTTTTGTTTGTTGGACGAGGTCGATGCGCCATTGGATGATGCCAATACCGAGCGATATGCCAACTTGGTAAGCACCATGAGCGAACACACACAGTTTTTATTTATTTCTCACAATAAAATTGCTATGCAGATGGCCAAGCAGCTGGTAGGCGTTACCATGCAGGAACAGGGCGTTTCGCGGATAGTAGCTGTCGATATTGACTCTGCGCTGCAATTGGCCGAGATTTAACAAATGTATATACGTAAACGTTTACGACGGAACAGATTATGAGCGACTTGCAAATCGGTTTGATACTACTGGGCCTGGTCCTCATCTTGGTGGTACTGGTGTTTAACTGGTTCCAAGATCGGCGCATACGACGCCAAATGCAGGAACATTTTCCCGAAACTCAGCATGATCCGTTAATGGGTAATGCCGGTGCTATCGGGCGACGTGAGCCTGGCTTTGGCTTACCGCCAGACCCTGTCGCCGATCCCGCTGCTCCTGATGACGACGCCGAAGTCGACCCCGCCACCGAGGTCGTGATAGATATTGCCTTTGCCCAGCCTGTGCCTACAGCACACTTGCAGGCAGCGTTGCAACAGGTATACAAGGTTGGTGCCAAGCCTGTACGTGTATTTATGGAATGTGAGGGCGGTGGCCATCGTGCCAGGCTGCGTCCTAACGAACAGTATGCATCGGTACAGCTGGCGGTCTTGTTGGCGAATCGTAGCGGTGCGTTGACCGATATTGAATGGTCTCAGTTATGGGGAGTGGCTCAGGACTTGGCTGAACGCTTTGATGGTTCGCTAGAAGGCCCAGAGCAAGAGCTGGTATTGCAGCGTGCCCATGAACTGGATGCCATTTTTGCCCAGCTAGATGCCCAAGTCGGCTTAACCTTACGCATGAATGGGACCCTGCCAGTTGATCAGGTGGTTGCCACGATGCAAGAGGTCGGTTTCCTTCCTTACGACACCCAGTTGGGCTGGATGTCTGATACTGGTTTGCCGCGTTTTACGGTTCTGTTCGATGGTGTACCTGCACGCGAGGTACAGTCGGCAGGCGTGGATCGTATTGATTTCCTGTTGGATTTGCCTAATAGTCCACCCGACGAACAGGCATTTAGCCGCATGGCTTGTGTAGGTCGTGATTTGGCCGCTCGTCTGGATGCTATTTTGCTGGATGATCAGGGCCGCCCTTTGCCTGAAGGGGCAGACCACGCTATAGATCAACAGCTATTCGACTTATACACACGCTTAGAGCAGGCGGGTTTTCAAGCTGGTACCGAACGTACCATTAGGGTGTTTTCGTGAGTACAGCAGTAAACAAAGCGTCACTTGAGCAGCAAGCACAAGCTTTACACGTAAGCATAGGTCATCATGATTACCTATATTATGTGCTGAATGATCCGCAGATCTCTGACGCAGCCTATGACAAGCTCATGGCTGAGTTATTGGCCTTAGAACAAGCCTACCCCGAGCTGGTTACAGCAGATTCGCCCACCCAGCGTGTGGGTGCAAAGCCGCTAGCAGCGTTTGGTAGCGTACGTCACGCTGTGCCTATGTTGTCCTTGGGGAATGCCTTTGACGACACGGAAGTTCTGGCTTTCGATAAGCGGGTCACTGATACCTTGCATGCTGCAGGCATGGTTGGAGCTGCAGGCCAAGTGCAATATCAGGCTGAATTTAAATTCGATGGCTTAGCGATCAGTCTGCGTTACGAAAACGGTTCCTTGGTACAAGCGGCTACGCGTGGTGATGGCCAAACTGGGGAAGATGTCACCAGTAATATTCGTACCTTGCGGTCCTTGCCCTTGAAGCTGATGGGGGACTACCCTGATGTGTTGGAAGTCCGTGGCGAAGTGCTAATGAACAGGGCAGACTTTCTGGCATTGAATCAGGCGCAACAGGCCCGTGGCGAGAAAATCTTTGTGAATCCACGCAATGCTGCGGCAGGCAGTTTGCGTCAGTTAGATCCGCGTATTACCGCCACCCGTCCTTTACGGTTTTTTGCCTATGGTTGGGGACAAATTTCTGGTGAGCTGCCTTATCAGCAGCATTCCGATGTCTTGGACTGGTTAGGACGCTTAGGCTTGCCAGTTAGCCCTTTGCGCCGTGTGGTCGATGGGGCACAGGGATTGTTGTCATTTTATGTTGATACTGGCGCTGAACGTACTCAACTACCCTTTGAAATCGACGGTGTTGTTTACAAGGTGAACTCTTTAGCGGCTCAGGAAGTATTGGGTTTCGTCGCCAAAGCACCGCGGTTTGCCTTGGCGCATAAATATCCAGCCCAAGAAGAAACCACTCGTTTGATGGGTATAGAGGTCCAAGTGGGCCGTACAGGGGCTATCACTCCCGTGGCGCGCTTGCAGCCTGTATTTGTGGGGGGGGTTACGGTAACTAACGCGACCTTGCACAATGAAGATGAAATCCGTCGTAAAGATGTGCGTGTGGGTGATACCGTGATTGTGCGACGAGCGGGTGATGTCATCCCTGAGGTCGTGGGGCCTATCTTGGATTTGCGACCCGAAGGCACCGAACTGTATGTCACACCCACCACCTGCCCAGAATGCGGCTCTGCAGTTGAAAAGCCTGAAGACGAAGCGATTTCACGCTGTACTGGTGGGTTGTTTTGTCCCGCTCAGCGTAAGCAAAGTCTGGTGCATGCGGCGGGACGTAAGGCCCTGGATATCGAAGGGCTGGGTGAAAAGCTGGTTGATCAACTGGTCGATAGCGATCAAGTAAAGTCACTTGCAGATCTGTTTACCTTGTCAGTTGAAGTACTGGCTAGCTACCCTCGTATGGGGCGTAAGTCGGCAGAAAACCTAGTGGCTGCTTTGGATAAGGCGCGTAACCCAGAACTAGAGCGTTTGTTATACGCCTTGGGAATACGCCATGTGGGCGAAACCACAGCGCGCGACTTGGCTAAGCATTTTGGCAGCATAGAGGCCTTGATGGCCGCCGACGAAGAGGCCTTGTTGTCAGTCAACGAGGTCGGACCAGCGGTGGCTAGCTCCTTATTGCGATTCTTTGCCGAGCCACACAACCTAGAGGTCATGCAGGCGCTAAAGCGTGCAGGAGTACAGCCGCAGGCGGTTCAGCAGGCCAGTAGCGATGGCTTGCGCCTGGCAGGTAAAACCTTGGTTCTGACAGGTACCTTACCAAATTGGTCGCGTGACGAAGCAACTCGCCATATTCTGGCAGCTGGTGGTAAGGTCAGTGGGTCGGTATCCAAGAAAACAGCCTATGTGGTGGCTGGCGACGAGGCCGGTAGTAAGCTGGTTAAGGCACAGCAGCTAGGCGTGCCAGTATTGGATGAAGAAGGCCTGAAGGCTATATTGCTTTAATTCAAGCCGCTCAGGAAATGGATGGCAAGCTTTGCCATCCATTTTTATACATAAAACGTACTTATTTAATCGTAGCGGCTTTGATCAGACCTTCCTGATACTGAGCCAGCTGCTGTTGACGCAGCATTTCTTCAATTTGTGTCTTTACTTCTTCCAGGGCTGGGAACTGCGCAGCGCGTGAGTCTTCGACCTGAATGATGTGCCAGCCAAATTGTGACTGTACAGGGGCAGCACTAAGCTCACCTTTTTTCATGCCTTCAACGGCAGTGGCGAATTCAGGCACGTAGTTGGTGCTAGGGGCCCAGCCCAGATCGCCACCGTTCTTGCCACTACCAGGATCGATAGAGTCTTTTTTAGCGGCTGCTTCAAACGTGGTTTTTTTGCTTTTGATGGCTGCAATCAGGTCTTTAGCGGCTTTTTCTTCCTTGACCAGGATGTGACGTACCTTGTATTCCTTGGTGTCAATCTGAGTTTGTTTGATGGTGTCGTATTCGGCTTTTATTTTAGCCTCTGTGACAGGGTTTTTCTTCAGAAAGTCGGCCATTAAGGCACGTACCAAGATACCTTGGCGTGCTAGCTCAAGTTCTTGTTTTACATCTGTAAGTTTGTCCAGACCTGCTTTTTCTGCTGCTTGTACGGCAACCATGCGGTTGATCATTTCCTGCTTTACCTGAGCGCGTAGCTCGGCGGTATCCTGGGCGCCTTGGCTGATCAAGAGACTAACAAATTGGTCCAGGTTGGCTTGGGAAATGGCTTTGCCGTTAACAGTGGCAACATTTTGTGCGTAAATTGGAAATGCAATGGTGCAAGCAGCGGCAAAGACGGCGAGTCGTTTCATAAAGTTCCTTCGGAAGTTCCGGCTTGGGCAACAATAGCCAAAGCGTGTATGGGAAAAGGCATTAAATCGTGTACGTGATGATACACAAGTCTGTGGCGGGCTAACACCGAAAGCCCGGAAAATTGTTCACAAGAAATAATTAGGCGAAAGTGACTGGCACCATCTTTGCTGCCAGCGTGCCCCACGTGTAAGTGGGACTCATTAATAATTTCCAACTGTGTAGGGTTCAACGCCGATAGTCTGTCGCGTAACAGTGTGGCGCGTTCATCTGACATGGTAGTTATTCCCTTGCGTCGTTGTGTGCCGCAGGCGGCGCATTGAGAGCCGTTGGAACGGCTTCGGGGTCTTCTTTGATGTGTTTTCCCAGCCAAATGGATTGTGCAATTACAAAGATCACTAGCAGTATCATCAGGCCAAAGACCTTGAAGTTTACCCATTGTGATTCAGTGAACTGACCAGAAAAAGCGATGTATAGATTAAGACCACCGGAAATGAGAAAGAACAGTGCCCAGCTGTAATTGAGTCGAGTCCAGATGGTATCGGCCAATTGAATTTGGCCACCCATGAGTTTTTGGATCAGGTTGCGACCGGTAAACCAGCGACCACCAACCAAGATAGCGGCAAACATCCAGTACAGCACTGTGGGTTTCCATTTGATGAAGGCATCATTTTGGAAGATCAGTGTTGCGCCACCAAATACGATGATGACCGTTAGATTGATCCAGTGAGTGGTTTCTATGGCTTTAGCACGAAGTTTTAACCAAGCAAATTGTGCCAGACCCGCCACAATGGCGACGGCTGTTGCGGTAAAGATATCTGAATATTTAAACGCTATAAAAAATAGAATTAGCGGAAATAAATCGAATAAGAATTTTTTCATTCAGCAGGCTCAAACTGTAGTGATACCGAGTTAATACAGTAACGCAGTCCAGTCGGTGGAGGACCGTCGGGGAAAACATGACCTAAGTGGGCGTCGCAAATATTACATAGAATCTCGGTACGTATCATCCCGTGGGTGGTGTCGGTTTCTTCGCGGACATGGTCTGGGTTTAGGGCTTGGAAGTAACTAGGCCAACCACAACCCGCATCAAACTTGGTATCCGAGGCAAACAACGATGTATGACAGCATATGCAGCGATAGGTTCCAGGCGTGTTTGTGTTCCAATAGCGTCCTGTAAACGGGCGCTCAGTGCCTTTTTCACGCGTTACTATGAATTCTTCGGGGGTAAGCTGTTCGCGCCATTGCTCGGGCGTCTTGGTCACTTTGTTCACATTAATACCTCTGGTCGTGTTGACGGATACCAGTCTGTATCTTAGACCAGATCGCCTTAGTCGCCGTGTTGATAGTTGGTATATTACTTTCTGCAGCTAGTCTATGCAGGGTATCCCCTAAAAGACTTTGTATCTTTTTTTGTATAACGTCACATACCGCGCCCACTCGGCGGGTCCTGAATTTATCCCGGAGACAATAATGTTTACCAAACAGTCACTTCGACTTTCTGTACTAGCGGGGGCTGTTGCCCTGGCCTTGCCCTTGATGGCATCGGCGCAAATTAAAATTGGCGTTACCGTTTCCGCCACTGGCCCGGCTGCATCGTTAGGTATCCCAGAGCGCAATACGGTAGTACTGCTACCTACAGAAATTGATGGCCAAAAAATTGAATACATCGTCCTGGATGATGCCACCGATACCACAGTAGCTGTCAAGAACATGCGCAAGCTCATCACCGAAGATAAGGTTGATGTTGTCCTTGGTACCTCAGCAACACCTGGTTCCTTGGCGATGGTCGATGTCGCCGGCGAAACCAAAACCCCTATGATCAGCGTAGCTGCCAACGCCAAAATCGTTGAGCCTGTCGAAGGCGCTAGGGAATGGGTCTTTAAAACACCCCAGAACGACCAATTGATGGCTAGCGCACTTGCCGACGCTATGGCTAAGCAGGGCATCAAGACCCTAGGCTTTATTGGTTATGCGGACGCGTATGGCGAGGGCTGGCTGAATGTTATCGTGGAAGCTGCCAAAGCCAAGGGCATAGAAGTGGTGGCGGTTGAGCGCTATGGCCGTACTGACACTAGTGTGACAGGCCAAGTACTGAAATTAATGGCAGCCAAACCTGACGGTATTTTGGTGGGTGGGTCAGGTACGCCTGTTGCATTGCCACAAAGCGAACTGAAATCACGTGGCTACAAAGGCATTATGTACCAAACCCACGGAGCTGCTAATAGCGACGTACTTCGGGTTTGTGGCAAAGACTGCAACGATATGATCTTGCCCGCAGGGCCTTTGTTAGTGGCAGAACAACTGCCTGATAGCCACCCTGTTAAGAAAAGTGCCTTAGAATACAAGGCAAAATACGAAGCCAAATATGGTGAAGGTACTATTAATACCTTTGGCGGCCACTTGTGGGATGCTGGTATTTTGGTGTCTACTGCTATACCGGTGGCTTTGAAAACTGGTGCCAAGCCTGGCACCCCAGAGTTCCGTCAGGCGCTGCGTGACGCGATCGAGCAAACCAAAGACTTGGCTGTCTCGCAAGGGGTGTTTAATATGAGCCCTAGCGATCATGCCGGCTTGGACGAGCGCGCACGCGTTATGGTTAAAGTCGTGGATGGCAAGTGGACGTATCAGCCTGATCTGTAAGTAGTACCTGAATCCTGTAGTTGCGCCGTTGCTTACTACCTTTTTCAGAGGTAGTTAGGCAGCGGCATCAGTATTTTTGCCCCGTTCGTCCGCCTGTTAACCAGACTTGGCGTTTTTTCCAACCTGTTGTGATGGTGTTGTCCGAAATGGATGCAACAATAATACTGATTCTTCTACAAGATGGCGTCATGAATGGCGCCATCTATGCTTTGCTGGGCCTAGCGTTGGTGCTGGTGTTTGTCGTGACTCGCGTCATTTTTATCCCGCAAGGTGAATTTGTTGCGTTTGGCGCATTGACGTTGGCCTTTATGGTGAACGGACGTGTGCCTGGCACGACGACTTTGCTACTGATTGCTGGCGCTTTGGTGTTTCTGCTCGAGCTAATTAACGCCATACGTCATAAAAGCTGGACTGGCATGGGTAAAACCTTTGCTTGGACCGTAATACTTCCTGTGGCCCTGTACCTATTAACCCCGTATGTGGTTAGCCGTGATACCGCGTTGTGGGTGAATGTCTTATTTTCCATGGCCTTGGTGGTACCCCTAGGCCCTATGGTGTATCGCTTAGCGTATCAGCCTGTGGCCGAGGCCAGTGTGCTGGTATTGCTCATTGTTTCGGTCGCCGTGCATTTCGCGTTAACCGGTTTGGCCTTGGTGTTTTTTGGTGCCGAAGGCTGGCGTACGCCTCCTTTTATGGAAGGCACCATAGAAATGGGTGCAGTTAGCTGGACGGCGCAAACCTTTTTTGTGCTGGGCACCTGTGTTGTGCTGATCCTGAGCTTGTGGGTGTTTTTTGGTAAGACCTTGTATGGCCGAGCCCTACGCGCCACCGCGGTGAATCGTCGTGGTGCTCGCCTAGTGGGTATTAGCACCACCATGTCCGGTACCCTGACCTTTACCCTAGCGGCTGGCATAGGTGCTTTGTCAGGCATGTTGATTGCCCCTGTGACCACGGTGTATTACGACACCGGTTTCCTGATAGGTCTAAAGGGGTTTGTTGCGGCTATTTTTGGTGGTTTGATCAGCTATCCCATTGCCGCTGTGGGCGCGCTGTTTGTCGGCATACTAGAGGCCTTTTCGTCGTTTTGGGCCAGTGCCTACAAAGAGGTTATTGTGTTTACCTTGATTATTCCTGTGCTGTTATGGCGTTCCTTTGGTTCGAATCATATCGACGACGAGGAGTAACCCAGTCATGAATCGCATAGCTCTTATTCTTGTTCTGGTCGTCTTGGCTGCTTTACCAGCGCTGTCGGTTACCCCAGAGTTCTGGATTACTCATCTTAATTACATAGGCTTGGCCAGTATTGTGGTGCTGGGCCTGGTTCTGCTAACAGGCATAGGCGGTATGACCTCGTTTGGGCAGGCCGCTTTTGTTGGTATTGGTGCATATACTACGGCGTATTTGACCACAGCCACTGATATGTCGCCGTGGCTGACGCTGCCCATAGGGGTCTTGATTACCGGAGCAGTAGCCTATGTACTGGGGACCATCACTCTAAGGCTATCAGGGCATTACCTGCCGTTATGTACCTTGGCCTGGGGCTTGGCCTTGTACTACTTGTTTGGAAACCTAGACTTTCTTGGGCAATACGACGGTATTTCCAGCATAGACTCTTTGTCTGTATTTGGCCTGTCGTTAGCAGGTGGCCGTGAAATTTATTACCTCATCTGGTTAATCGTGCTGTTATCCATGTGGGCCACCCGAAACTTGCTGGATTCCAGGCCGGGTCGAGCCATACGCGCTTTGAAGAGCGGGGGTGGTATGGCCGAATCTTTTGGCATCGACATGGCAAACTACAAGGTCATCGTGTTTGTTTATGCTGCCGTGTTGGCATCCGTGTCAGGCTGGCTATATGCACATATGCAACGAGCGGTTAGCCCTAGTCCATTTGGTTTGAACTATGGCATTGAGTACCTGTTTATGGCTGTTGTGGGTGGCGCAGGTAGCGTCTGGGGTGCCGTGTTGGGATCAGGGCTTATTCTGACGCTTAAAGACCAGCTACAAAACGTTTTGCCAAAAATTCTGGATACAAACTACAACTTTGAGTTGATAGTGTTTGGTATCTTGATGGTGTTGGTCTTGCAATACGCCCGCGATGGCATCTGGCCTATCTTGTCGTCGTGGTGGTCGGTGTTGACTGGCGGCACAGAACGCCGTCGTTTAGATCCCCCACCAGAGGCATTAGCATTAACACAGCGCACTCGTCCTGAAAAAGGCACGGTAGTGCTTAACGTAGACAGCATACGCAAGGAATTTGGTGGTCTGGTCGCTGTTAATGACATTAGCTTCACGGTGAAGGCCGGCGAAATTGTTGGCTTGATAGGGCCTAACGGTGCCGGTAAAAGCACTACCTTCAATCTTATTACCGGTGTTACGCCGGTTACACGTGGCCAAGCCAGCTTTATGGGTCAGCGATTGGATGTGCTCCCAGCGCGTGATATTGCCAAGCTGGGGGTAGGGCGTACATTTCAGCACGTGCAATTACTGCCTACCATGACAGTGTTGGAAAACGTGGCTTTGGGCGCACACTTACGCAGTAACGTGGGGGTGTGGTCTGCAGCATTGCACGCTGAACGCGGTGCCGAGGCCAGGTTGCTACACGAAGCAGCTGTCCAACTGCAACGGGTAGGCTTGGGCGACTATTTATATGAACAGGCGGGTAATTTGGCCTTGGGTCAGCAACGCATACTGGAAATTGCCAGAGCCTTGGCCGCCGATCCCTTACTGTTATTGCTAGACGAACCCGCAGCAGGCTTGCGCTACAAAGAAAAACAGGAACTGGCCAAAATACTGGATCAATTGCGTCAAGAAGGCATGAGCATACTGCTGGTCGAGCACGACATGGATTTTGTGATGCAACTTACTGATCACTTGGTCGTCATGGACTTCGGTACTAAGTTGGCCGAAGGCCTGCCTACCGAGATTCAAGAAAACCCAGCCGTCCTTGAGGCCTATCTGGGTGGTATTGATGATGATTTTAATTTTGATGAAAGCAGCGTTGAGCCATCCTCTAAGGTAGTTGACTCTGTTTCCTCGCTTGTCCCAGCAAGGGATGCCATATGAATGCCGCTAGCACTAATAAGCCCAAACACCCTGTACTTAAGGTTGTGGATTTGTCTGCCCGTTATGGCAAGGTTACCGCCGTTTCCAAAGCCAATATATTGGTTACCCGTGGCAGTATTGTCACTGTGATTGGGGGCAATGGGGCAGGTAAATCTACTTTGCTCAACTCCATCATGGGTGCCTTGCCAGCTACAGGCAGCAGTACTGGATCTGTGCAGTATCTAGGATCAGAAGTCGGTAACTGGGAAGTAGAGCGACGGGTATCCAATGGTATTTCACTGGTGCCAGAAAGTCGTGAACTCTTCGGTAGTATGACTGTCGAGGATAATCTGTTGCTGGGTGGGTTTCGCTTGTACCGGGCTGGTAAGCACGGTTGGCGAGAAACCATTAACGAAGTCTATGATTTGTTTCCACGTCTGAAAGAGCGTAAGTGGCAGCAAGCAGGCACCTTATCAGGTGGTGAGCGACAAATGCTGGCGGTTGGCCGTGCCTTGATGGCGCAGCCACAACTATTAATGCTGGACGAACCCAGCCTTGGCTTAGCGCCACTTGTAGTGCGCGAAATTTTCCAGATCATTTCACGTTTACGCAGTACGGGTGTAGCAATTTTGTTAGTTGAACAAAACGCTCGTGCAGCCTTGCAGGTAGCAGACTATGGGTATGTGCTGGAAACCGGCGAGGTAATACTGGAAGGCCGGGCTAAAGACTTAAGTGGCAACCCCAGGGTGATAGAAAGCTATCTAGGACTGGGTAAGAAAGATACTGCAGTTACTGAAGACTGATGGTGTTTAGTTTAGGAACTATGTAAGGTCTTGCGGGTTTTGTTGGTTCTATAAGCTCGTCGTCCGCCCTTGCGTGTTGGGTCTACTCGGTAGCCCGGTAAGACAGAAGAAATCAAGAGACAAAAAAACACCCCAGCGTTTGGAATTACATCCAAGCTCTGGGGTGTTTTTAATGCGACCTATGCTGGTCTGCCAAGTATCACTACCGGCAGACCAAGTGTACGGGATTTAGGAAGCCGACGGAGTACTGGCTCCGCTTTTGTTGCCACTGAAACGATGGATGATTTCACCCACGATACCACGACGGAAGGCCATAACACACAGGATGAAAATGGCACCGATGACGATGGTGACGGACTCGCCTAGAACCTGGAACCAGGAAAGGCCTGTTAGCTCGCTAAGGTAGCGACCAAATTCACCGACTTTGTTTTCCAGCATGACTACAATGAAAGCGCCCAATACGGGACCGACAAAGGTACCCAAGCCGCCAATCAGGGTCATCAGGATAACGGTACCTGACATTTGCCAGGTAGCATCTGATAGCGTAGCCGATACAAATATCAAGGCTTTGGCTGAACCGGCCAGGCCAGCTAGGGCTGCCGAGATAACAAAAGCCAACAGTTTGAAATTGTCTACGTTGTAGCCCAGCGATATCGCACGTGGTTCGTTTTCACGTATGGCTTTTAGTACTTGGCCAAAAGGCGAGTTAATGGTGCGCCAAATGATTGCAAAACCAGCGATAAACAGGAAAAACACTAAATAGTACAGATTCATGTCGTTAGACAGGTCTATACCAAAAACACTGCCGCGGGGTATGCCTTGCAGACCATCTTCGCCACCGGTAAACGGTGCTTGCAGGAAGAAGAAGAAAACCATTTGGGCCATAGCCAAGGTGATCATGGCAAAGTAAATACCGCTACGGCGTATAGCCAAGGCACCCATGACCAAACCCAGCAGTGCTGCGACAACTGTGCCAAACAGCAGACCCATGCTGGTAGACCAACCCCAGACAGCCAGTGATTGACCAGTGGCGTAGGCAGCGCTGCCTAGGAAGGCAGCGTGTCCGAAGGACAGTAAGCCGGTATAACCTAAAAGTAGATTGAAGGCACACGCGAATAAGGCATAGCACATTACCTTCATGACGAAGATCGGGTAGGCGCCTGCCATAGGCAGTAATGCAATCAGGATGGCAGCTACTAAGTAGCCGAGTAACTGTCGATTCATGATTCTTTCCCGAAAAGGCCAGCAGGGCGCAGCAATAAAACAATAACCATAATAATAAAGACGACGGTGTTGGAAGCTTCAGGCCAGAAGACTTTCGTCAGGCCCTCGATAACACCCAGCCCTAGGCCTGTAACGATAGAACCCATAATAGAGCCCATGCCGCCGATAACAACCACGGCAAACACGACAATAATCAGGTTGGTCCCCATAAGCGGTGATACCTGCAAGATGGGGGCCGCTAGCACACCAGCAAAGCCGGCTAAAGCGACGCCAAAGCCGCAAGTGAGGGTCACCATGAGTGGGACGTTCACACCGAAGGCTTCGACCAACTTAGGATTTTCTGTGGCAGCACGCAACAGAGCACCTAAACGGGTTTTTTCTATCATGAACCATGTTAGGAAACATACTATTAGCGAGGCTACGACGACCCAGGCGCGATAAATCGGCAGGAACATAAAGCCCAAGTTGACTCCGCCTTTGAGGAGGTCGGGAGTCGCATAAGGCTGTCCTGAAACCCCATAGATACTACGGAATACGCCTTCAAGTAACAAAGTCACACCGAAGGTCAGTAGTAGTCCGTACAGGTGATCAAGTTTGTACAGGTGGCGCAGCAGTAGTCGTTCCATGATAATGCCGACGATGCCGACGATTACCGGAGCTACGATTAGCATGATCCAGTAATTTAAGCCCAAGTATTGCAAGCCCATCCAGGCCACAAAAGCGCCTAGCATGTATAAGGCGCCGTGAGCAAAGTTAATTACATTAAGCAAGCCAAAAATAACGGCAAGGCCAAGCGAAAGCACTGCATAAAACGAGCCGTTCACCAGACCCAAGAGTAGCTGTCCTAATAAGGCCTGGATAGGGATACCAAATAATTCTGTCATGTTGTTGTGTCGTCCGTGACGAGGTCGAGCCGGATTACTGGAAATGGCAAGGGCTTGCTGAGGATTCCAGGCAAGCCCTTATCGTTAGTGGATATGGTTATTTTTTAACGAGCTTGCATGTGGATTCTGCTAGTGAGGCGTAGACTTCGTCCCCAGGCAAGGTGGCAATGGTTTTGTAGTAATCCCATGGTTTTTTGGATTCCGCGGGAGACTTGACTTGCATTAGGTACATGTCATGTATCATACGGCCGTCTTCACGTACATAGCCATTGCTTGTGAACATGTCATTGATTTTATTGGATTTCATCCATTTCATGACAGTGTCGCCATCGTCTGTGCCAGTGGCTTTGATTGCATTTAAGTAAAAGCTTGTAGCCGAATAGTCACCAGCTTGAATAAATGATGGCATGCGTTTATGCATGTCAAAAAAGCGCTGAGCCCATTTTCTGGATTCATCGCTTTGATCCCAATACCAGCCCGAGGTTAAGTACAAACCAGCGGTGGCTTCTAGGCCTAAAGCATGGATGTCGTTAATGAACACGAGCAGACCAGCAAGTTTCATGGTGTCAGTGACGCCGAATTCCTTGGCGGTTTTGACCGAGGTGATAAAGTCGCCACCTGCATTGGCCAGACCTAGGATTTGAGCCTTGGAAGACTGAGCCTGAAGCATGAAAGAGGAGTAGTCAGTGCTGGCTAGTGGGACCCTGACTTCACCTAGAACTTGACCACCTGCGGCCTTGACGACCTCGGCAGTGTCACGTTCTAGAGAGTGGCCAAAGGCGTAGTCAGCCGTTAGGAAAAACCAAGTTTTTCCACCATCTTTTACGACTGCTGATCCTGTACCGCGAGCTAGCGCGATGGTGTCATAGGCATAGTGAATAGTGTAGGGTGTGCACTGTGAGTTGGTCAGGTTGGATGAGCCCGCACCTATGGCGATAAAGGGGCGTTTCTTTTCCTCGGCGACCGCCGCCATTGCTAGCGAAGTTGCCGAGTTGGTGCCTCCGATTAAGAGGTCCATTTTTTGTTCATCGAACCATTCGCGAGCACGTGCCGAGGCGATATCCGCCTTGTTCTGGTGATCAGCAACAAGAAGTTCAATTTTTTTGCCGTTGATCTCCCCACCGGCATCGGCAATAGCCATGCGTATGGAGTCAGCACCGCCGTTACCGTCTATATCAGAGTAGACGCTAGACATGTCAGTGATGAAGCCTATACGTATGACATCATCGGAAATATCAGCCGCCTGCGCTGTAGTAGCTAAACCAAGTCCTGCAGCGGCAAGTGCAATCGAAAGTATCCGTAATTTCATGGGACTGTCTCCTGGTGGGTACACAAGTTAGCTGGTGCGGTTTAAACACCAAGCAATGTAGTTAGCACTTCTTGTTTTGAGGTGAGTTCGTCAGCGTTGAAAGCCTCGACGATTTGGCCATGTTCCATCACATAGAAACGGTCGGCCAAGGGTGCTGCAAATCGGAAGTTTTGTTCAACCATGACGATGGTGTAGCCCTTTGCTTTTAGGGCGGTAATCATGCGTGCTAGGGCTTGAACAATGACTGGGGCTAGGCCTTCAGAAATTTCGTCAAGCAAAAGCAGGTTGGCGCCGGTGCGTAAAATTCGTGCTACAGCCAGCATTTGTTGTTCGCCGCCAGATAACCGGGTGCCGGGAGAATGGCGACGTTCATACAAGTTAGGGAACATGTCGTAGATTTCAGCCAGCGACATGCCGCCACCTAGGGTATCGCCTACTGTAGGAGGCAAAAGCAGGTTTTCCTCGCAGGATAAACCAGCAAAGATGCCTCGTTCTTCGGGGCAATAACCTAGCCCTAGGTGGGCGATTTGGTACGTTGGAGAGTGTATGGTTTCTGTACCGCGTATACGTATGGAACCTTTACGGCTTCCAGTCAAGCCCAAAATAGAGCGCAATGTACTGGTTCGACCAGCACCGTTACGCCCTAATAGAGTGACAACCTCGCCTTGCATGACGCTTAGCGTAACCCCATGTAGTACATGAGATTCCCCGTACCAAGCGTGGAGGTCGGTAATTTCAAGTGCAGGAGTCGTGGTCATGCCTGAGCCCCTTCGAGTTCGCCGCTAGTGGTTCCCATATAGGCTTCCATAACAGCTGGGTTGCGAGACACGTGTTCGTAATCGCCTTCAGCCAGGACTGCGCCACGGGCTAATACCGTGATTTGGTCGGCAATGGACGAGATGACATTCATATTATGTTCGACCATAAGTATGCTGCGGCCTTGGCTGACCTTTTTAATGAGTTGGGTAACCCGGTCAACGTCTTCGTGGCCCATCCCTTGAGTGGGTTCATCCAGGAGCATCAGTTGAGGTTCCATGGCCAGCGTGGTGGCAATTTCCAAGGCACGCTTGCGGCCATAAGGAAGGTTGGCTGTGTATTCGTTCGCTAGTCCGGCAAGGTCGACTTCTTCCAGCAATGCCATTGCTTTATCGTTAAGACGATCCAGGATGTGATTGCTACGCCAGAAGTGGAAAGATTGCCCAGTAGCACGCTGCAGCCCTATACGGACATTTTCCAGGAGTGTCAGCTGAGGGAAAACAGCAGAAATCTGGAATGACCGTATGATGCCGCGACGTGCGATTTGCGCAGGCTTTTCCCCGGTGATCTCGTGACCATTAAAATAAATATGTCCAGAGGTAGGGGTAAGGAATTTCGTCAGCAAATTAAAACAGGTGGTCTTACCAGCCCCATTGGGCCCGATCAGAGCATGAATGCTGCCTTTTTTTATTTGCAGGTTGACGTTGTCTACAGCGACAAAGCCCCTGAAATCCTTAGTAAGGTTCTTGGTTTGTAGGATGTATTCGCTCATGCGTGCCAACAGTGGTATTAAATTCAGGATTACTAGAGCGCCTAGTATATGTGGAACGTTGTGGCCAATACTATCGGGGTTTTCATTGCCCTGTTTAGGTCTTGTGCAGTGCGTCAATGAGTGGTATAGAACGCTTTACTTGAGTGGTGTTTTTTGTTTGTATTCACATAAATCGGCAATACCGCATTGTGGGCATTTGGGTGTTCGAGCTACGCACACGTAACGGCCATGCAAGATCATCCAGTGATGAGCATCTTGTAAAAATTGCTTTGGAATCAATCGCTCTAGGCGACGCTCAACTTCTACCACATTCTTTCCTGGTGCTATGCCAGTGCGATTCGCGACACGAAAAATATGAGTATCTACGGCGATAGTAGGGTGACCAAAGGCGGTGTTCAGAACGACATTAGCGGTTTTTCGTCCTACGCCAGGCAAGGCCTCTAGGGCCGCCCTGTCGTCAGGGACTTCGCCATTGTGCTGTTCAATCAGAATCTCACAGGTTCTAATAACATTTTTTGCTTTGGTTCGATACAAGCCTATGGTTTTTATTGCTTCGGTTACCTGCTCCAGACCCATATCCAGCAGCCCTTGTGGCGTACCGTGTCCTGGGAAGAAACCACGTGTGGCCAAATTCACGGAACGGTCTGTCGCCTGTGCCGACAGCAGTACGGCAATTAGCAATTGAAATGTGCTGTCGTATTCCAGCTCGGTGGTAGGGTGTGGATTAGCGGCTTGAAAGCGACTGAATATCTCGGTGCGTTTTTCTTTGTTCATAATTGTTTTCGCCTTGCTCTGGCGCGTGCCAGGGCGTCAGCGATCACCTGTTGCCTAGTAGTGGCATCATCACTGGCTGCGGTTGAAACGGCAGGCTTATTGGCTAGATTCCTGGCAACTGCTGCACTGGGTTCATCATGGTGTTCTTGTAGACGGTGCTGACGTTGTTCGTAATGTAGTCGACCGTTGATTGCGTCTTCCGAAGTCCATTCCCTATGGGCAGGTTCCATGCTAATACAGTCAGTAGGGCAGGGTGCTATACATAGATCACATCCAGTACACCTGTCGGGTATAACAGTGTGCATTAGTTTGTTGGCGCCGACTATGGCATCGACAGGGCATGCTTGTATACATAAGGTACAGCCTATGCAATGCAGTTCGTCGATGACGGCAACGGTTAAAGGCTGTTGTAAGCCACAACTGGCATCGGGAGCCAGCACGGCTTGGTTTAGCAATAAAGCAAGTGCTTGGATTCCAGCTGTGCCTCCGGGGGGGCAGCGGTTGATAGCTTCAGCGTCATTGGCGATGGCCGCTGCGTAGGGGCGGCAGCCATCGTAGCCGCATTTTGTGCACTGCGTTTGTGGGAGCAAAGCATCGATACGATCGATAAGAGTAGTAGGCATAATGCAATCAGAGGCCGTTAAGGCCTCTGATGTGGTGGTAAGCAAAGGCGTTAAGCAGCTTTACGAATAAATTCCACTATTTGAGGGAAGATGATATTGCGCCAGCGTCGACCAGAAAAAATACCATAGTGGCCACAATCGGCAGCTGTGTATTGTTGCTTGAGCTTGGGGTCTATGTTGCTGCACAGGGTTTGTGCCGCATGAGTTTGACCTTCACCAGAGATGTCGTCTAGTTCGCCTTCTATAGTGAATAGCGCTACTGAACTGATATCCGATGGTTTAACCAGTTGACCATCAACTTCCCAGGTACCCATAGGTAGCTGTTTTTCCTGGAATACTATTTTAATAGTGTCCAGATAAAACTCGGCTGGCATATCAAGGACAGCATTGTACTCATCGTAAAAGCGGCGGTGCGCTTCGGCATCGTCGCCGTCGCCTTCTAATAGGTGACAGTAAAAGTCGTAGTGCGACTTCATGTGGCGATCTGGGTTCATGGCCATAAACCCAGCATGTTGCAAAAAGCCGGGATAGACCAAGCGACCCATGCCACTGTAGCGAGCAGGTACGCGGTGAATCAGGTTGTTTTCAAACCAGGAAAACGGTTTGGTTTCCGCCAAGCGATTGACTTGTGTGGGGGAGTTTCGCGTGTCTATGGGACCGCCCATCATGGTCATGCTGCGTGGCAAACAGGGGTCTTGGTTAGTTGCCATCAGGGAAATGGCTGCCAGCACAGGTACCGTGGGTTGGCACACCGAAATTACATGGACATCGGGGCCTAAATAGCGGATGAAGTCCTGAATATAACGAACGTAGTCATTCAGATGGAATGGCCCCAGTTTGACCGGTACCATGCGAGCATCCACCCAGTCGGTGACGTAGACATCGTGCGCAGGCAAGAAAGACTGCACGGTATCGCGTAACAAAGTGGCGTGGTGGCCAGAGAGAGGTGCTACCAGTAAGATACGTGGATCTGCAGGGTGATTGGCAGGGGTCTCGCGTACAAAACGCACCAGATTACAGAAAGGTTTGGCCAGTACGGTATCTTCGCTGACAGCTACAGATTGATCGCCTATTTGAGTGGTAGCCAGTCCCCAGGCGGGTTTTTCGTAGTCCTTACCCAGCCTATGCACCAATTCGTATGTAGCAGCAATTTGCCGTGATACAGGTGTGTAGGCAAATGGACTATAGGGATGGGAGAAGATTTGGGAACCCTGGTCGGTAAACGAAGCCAGTGGGGTTAGGAACGATCGTTGCAGCTCGTGCAGGTCATATAGCATATGGTTAACTTAGGCCTCTAGGGTTATGACTTTTATTAAATAGGCTGTGTCGCAAAACCTACTGTCAGGCAGCAAAAAATATATGAAATGGTTATCAACAAATAACCATCACACAAATATACCTGAAATTTGCTTGCCAGATCTAATCGATAACCCTGGTTTGCCTCTAGTTGCTTTCAATAGTGTTGGGTTTATGCTTTATCTACCGCTCCAGATCTTTTAGCTTGTTGCTGACGCCATTCCAGTCATCGGCATCAGGTAGGGGCTTACGTGAACGGTTGATGGGGCCAAACTCAGGGGTCAGCTCTACGTTCAGCTCAATAAAGTGAATTTGATCCTGAGGTACATCTTCTTCAGCAAAAATAGCGTTGGCTGGGCATTCGGGTACGCAAACAGCGCAGTCTATACATTCTTCAGGGTCGATAACCAGGAAGTTCGGACCTTCCCGGAAGCAGTCTACGGGGCATACGTCGACGCAGTCGGTAAATTTACATTTAATACAGTTTTCAGTCACGACGTGTGTCATGCGGGGACTCCGGAAACAGAGGTTGCAATAAAGGATTTCGCGGCAGTGTCATACTAGCGTTTATACTGATTTTAGCGAATAACCGGGCAGAGTTCCTTATTGACCCTGCCAGCGGTGTTGGTCCTGAGTATGTTAAGGTAGTTTCAACCCTTATTTCGTGCTGCAATGATAATCACTTCCCTACTAGATACAGACCTTTATAAATTCTCGATGATGCAGGTGGTACTGCACGAATTCCCTGCTGCTCAGGTCGAGTATAAATATAAATGCCGGACGCCAGGTGTCGTACTTAGCACCTATCTGGACGAGATCCGGGCAGAAATCCATGCCTTATGTCAATTACGTTTTACTGAGGACGAACTTCAGTATTTGCGTAGCTTGCGCTTTATAAAAAGTGATTTTGTCGATTTTCTGGGCTTATTTCATTTGCCAGAAAAATGTATTACGGTCAGCGAGGGCGATTTGCCTGGCGAAATTGCAATTACGGTTAAGGGCCCGTGGCTACATACTATTCTATTTGAAATCCCTGTGTTGGCCATTGTCAATGAAGTGTATTTTCGTAATACCTGCGCTGAGCCGGGTTGGGAAGAAGGGCGTAAGCGTTTGCAGTCCAAAATGCATCTGGTCATTGATGATCCTGCACTGGATGATTTTCGCGTCGCTGAATATGGCACACGACGTCGCTTCTCCAAGCAATGGCACGAAGAAGTCGTCATGACTATGAAAGCCCAAATGGGTTTGAACTTTGCTGGCACCAGTAATGTTTGGTTGGCTATGAAGCATAACGTTACGCCGCTGGGCACAATGGGACATGAGTATCTACAAGCATGTCAGGCGTTAGGGCCTCGTTTGCGCGATTCGCAAGTGTTTGCGCTTGAAGTCTGGGCGAAAGAATACCGTGGCGACTTAGGCATTGCTTTATCAGATGTGTATGGCATGGATGCCTTTTTGCGCGACTTCGACATGTACTTCTGCAAGTTGTTCGATGGCGCTCGTCATGACTCTGGAGACCCCTTTGTTTGGGGCGATAGGTTGTTGGCGCATTACAGCAAAAACCGTACTGACCCCAGAACCAAGACCCTGGTATTTTCTGACGGCTTGACGATACCCAAGGCTATAGAATTGGCGCGGCATTTTGCAGGGCGTTGTAAGGTGTCATTTGGGATAGGCACTAATCTGACCAATGATCTAGGCCACCAGCCTTTGCAAATTGTGATGAAAATGGTGCGCTGTAATGGGCAGCCAGTAGCCAAGGTGTCTGATGCCCCTGAAAAAACCATGTGCGATGACCCTGCTTATTTAGCCTATCTGCGTCAGGTGTTTCAATTACCGGCGGCGTAGTCGCGTCAATTACAGTAGTAAGGCAGCCAGCAGCCCGCCGATTTCGGTGCAGTCGGCTAGGTTTTTTGCGCTTAGAGTTTTGGGTGCAAGTATGGCGATAGGGGTCTGAGCGTCAGTATTCACGATAAGTGTGGGCGCTACCCGCTCAAGTCGCCAACCAGTACAGATACGCTCAGCTTGGCGGGCTGCGCCGCTGCCATCTGAACCGGCACTAATCATTAGGGCGTAGGGGCGGCCATTTAATTGATCCAGTACAGCGTAGTAATTTCGGTCAAAAAACTCTTTCATTTGACCGCTTAGTGCAGCTAGGTTTTCTGGTGCACAAAACACATAACCATCGGCCTGCAATAGGTCATTCGTTAGGGTGTCTTTAGCGGCTTTCAATATAATTTCCAAACCGTTGTTGCTGTTTAATTGCTGGGCAACGTCTTGAGCACCTAGCATGGCGGCTTGTATCATTTGTTGCGCTGCGCCAGTGCGTGAATGCCACACCATCAAAAGTGTTTTTATACGGTTTGTAGACATGGGTCAGAGTCCAATCATGGAGTGATACACGTTAGTATAGGGCTGTGGCGTGCAACGACTTGCAATTGCCGATTTTTTGTCAGAATGTTATGTCAAAAACACCTCAGGATAATCTTCCTTTACCCTTTGATAATGCTTGGCTACAGCGTGCTTGTGCCGGCCTGGAGCCTGATGGCCAACAGATAGTGGCCAAGGCGGCGCAATGGGCCGCTGGCCCTTTGCAGGGTGTCAAGGCCAGCACAGGTGAACAGCTGGACGAACACAGTGCAGCTGTCGTATTGATACTGGCCGAGCTAGGCACAGATGCTGCTACGCGAGCTAGTGCATTATTAACCGTTATGCCGCAAACGCCGATATCGCAAGCGGGTGCGGGTAATGCCACGGACGCCATGCGCAAAGCCTTCGGTGGCGAAATCATGTCCTTGGTTCAAGGTACACGTGCTTTGCTGCGTTTGGGGCATTTGGCAGGGCAAGCTAACAGTCAAACCGCTGCGGGTAATGACCAAAAAGAAAAACAACGCAAGATGCTCTTAGCAATGGCAGCGGACTTGCGCATAGTTCTGATGCGATTGGCGTCGCGATTGCAATCATTACGTTGGCATGCAGCATCTAAAACGCCTTGTTCTGTGGCATTCGCCCAGGAAACCATGACCTTGTATGCGCCCCTGGCTAATCGACTGGGGATATGGCAGTTGAAATGGGAAATCGAAGACTTGGCTTTTCGGTTTTTGGAGCCTGACACCTATAAAGCCATTGCAAAACAATTGGAAGAAAAACGGGTAGAGCGCGAAGCCTTTATCGTGGCTGCCGTTGAGGGGTTGAAGCGCGCTTTGCTGGATATCCATATTACTGCTGATATTAGCGGTCGCCCTAAACATATTTACAGCATCTGGAACAAGATGCGTAATAAAGATTTGGAATTCAATCAGCTGTTCGATCTGCGTGCCTTTCGCGTGATTGTCGCTGACGAGCGTGAATGTTATGCCGCATTGGCGCTCGCCCATTCCTTGTGGACACCTGTCTCTGAAGAGTTCGATGATTACATCTCTAGGCCTAAACCCAATGGGTATCGGTCCTTGCATACGGTGGTTGCCGATGCTCAGGGGCGTTGTTTTGAAATTCAAATACGTACCCAGGAAATGCATCAGTTTGCCGAGTACGGCATGGCGGCACACTGGCGCTATAAAGAAGCTGGCCCTAAAGGCGGGCAGCAAGTAGCAAGCAGTGGCTATGACCAGAAAATTGCCTGGATGCGCCAGTTATTGGCTTGGGACAAGGGCGGTTCTTCAGATACCAACGATGATACCCAAGCAGGTGCTAGTAGTGTAGATAAGGCTAAATCCGATAAAAGGCGACGGCGCATTGATACCGAGCCCGAGCCATCCAGTACAGATCGTATTTATGTCATGACACCTCAGGCTCGCGTCATTGAGCTGCCTGTTGGCGCCACCCCTGTGGACTTTGCTTATTATTTACATACTGATTTAGGCCATCGTTGTCGCGGTGCTCGTGTTGATGGTCAGATGGTGCCCTTGTTGACCCGTTTAAGCACCGGGCAAACCGTTGAAATCATAGCGGCCAAGTCAGGTGGGCCATCCCGTGACTGGTTAAATCCACAACTGGGGTTTCTGGCTAGCCCGCGCTCACGTGCCAAAGTACGTGCTTGGTTCAATGCCGTTGAGCTGCAGCAGCGTATTGCCCAAGGCCAGGTCATGGTCGAAAAGGAATTACAGCGCTTAGGCAAGACGGCAATCAACTTGGAACACTTGGCGAATCAGCTGAACTTTGCGTGTGCTGACGATTTATATGTTGCTGCTGCCAAAGAAGAATTTAGCCTGCGTCATATCGATTCCTTGCTCAAGGCAGCAGCCCCACACGCTGAGCGTGAACCCGAGTCGCTAGCCTTTGCTAGTCGAGCAGGAAAAGCGGACACCACTGGTAAAAGTGGGGTTTTGGTTGTCGGCGTAGATGCTCTGATGACACAGCTGGCGCGTTGCTGTAGACCAGCCCCTCCTGACGCAATTGCGGGGTTTGTGACACGTGGGCGCGGGGTTTCCATACACCGTATCGATTGTCCATCGTATGTGGCGCTGGCTGGGAGTCAACCTGAACGTTTAATTGATGTGAACTGGGGTGATACTGGTCAGGCGTTGTACCCTATAGACATCACCATACATGCTCAGGAAAGGCCCAATCTGTTGCGTGATTTATCAGAAGTCTTTGCTCGTTTGCGCTTAAATGTGATTAGCGTGAATACGCATAGTCGCCGTGCTCTTACGCATATGGTGTTTACCATCGAGGTCGTCAATGGCGAGCAAATTGCCAAGGCTCTGGCGGCATTAAACGAACTGACCGGAGTGACTGCAAATCGTCATTAATGTCTTTCCGGCTCAGACTGTTAAAATACTTGTTTACCCGGCATGTGGCTCCAGTGGGCTGTATAGGGGTCTTGCTTAACCGGAGGTTAGTGCGTGAAATCGTATTCTTTGCCCGATCAAGATGGGCGCTTTGGTCAGTATGGTGGCTCATTTGTAGCCGAAACCCTGGTGCATGCTCTGGATGAACTTAAGGTCGCCTATAAAAAGTACCAAAGTGATCCGGATTTCCTGCGTGAGTTCCACTACGAACTCAAGCACTTTGTGGGTCGCCCCAGTCCCGTGTACCACGCTAAGCGCTGGTCAGAAGAACTGGGGGGCGCGCAAATCTGGTTCAAGCGTGAAGACCTGAATCATACCGGTGCTCATAAAATCAATAACTGTATAGGGCAAATACTGTTGGCCCGCCGTATGGGCAAGCCACGTATCATTGCCGAGACCGGCGCAGGCCAACATGGTGTCGCAACGGCTACCGTAGCGGCACGCTATGGCCTGGAGTGCGTGGTGTACATGGGCAGCGAAGACGTACGCCGTCAGGCATCCAACGTCTACCGTATGAAATTGTTGGGCGCTACTGTCGTGCCAGTCAGTTCAGGTTCTTGCACCCTGAAAGATGCCCTGAATGAAGCCATGCGCGATTGGGTCACGAACGTGGAAAATACCTTTTATATTATTGGTACGGTGGCGGGGCCTCACCCTTACCCCCAAATGGTGCGTAACTTCCAGTCTGTGATTGGTGACGAATGCGTCCAGCAAATGCCTCAAGATGCAGGTCGTCAACCTGATTATGTGGTTGCGTCGGTGGGTGGCGGCTCTAATGCGATGGGTATTTTTTATCCTTACATTGACTACCCCGATGTACAACTGATCGGCATAGAAGCGGCTGGTGAAGGCTTGGATACCAGTCGTCATGCGGCATCGCTGAATAAGGGTGCGGTTGGTGTGCTACACGGCAATCGTACCTACGTCATACAGGATGATAACGGCCAAGTACAGGAAACCCACTCTATTTCTGCTGGATTAGACTATCCTGGCGTAGGCCCTGAGCATGCTTGGCTTAAAGATAGTGGCAGGGCAAGCTATATCGGTGTAACCGACCAAGAAGCCTTGGCAGCATTTCACGATTGCTGCCGTAAGGAAGGGATCATGCCTGCTTTGGAATCCTCGCACGCGATTGCCTATGCAGCACGGCTGGCTCCTACATTGCCAAAAGACAAGGTCATCTTAGTGAATTTGTCGGGGCGTGGCGACAAAGACATGCACACCGTTGCCGATTTTAGCGGCATCAGCCTGTAAAGTAAGGGTTTTTTAGCCATGACATCTTCCAATGCGCGGCTAGCAGCCGCGTTTGAAAAAACACGGGGTGCTACTGCACTCATTCCTTATATTACGGCAGGAGATCCCTCTATAGACGCTATGCCAGCCTTGATGCACGCACTGGTCAAGGCCGGTGCTGACGTCATCGAACTGGGTGTGCCGTTTTCTGACCCTATGGCCGATGGCCCCGTGATACAGCAGGCCGCCGAGCGTGCTATTAAACGTGGTGTGGGGCTGCAGCAGGTATTTGAGATGGTGGCGAAGTTTCGCCAAAATGATCAAACTACGCCTGTGGTACTTATGGGCTATGCCAATCCCATAGAGCGCATGGGCCAGGCAGTATTTGCGCAACGGGCCAGCCAGGCGGGTGTCGATGGTTTGCTGGTAGTGGACTATCCCCCAGAGGAAATGACTGAGTTCTCAGGGATGCTGGATCAGGCAGGCATAGACCCCATATTTTTGTTGGCACCCACTTCAACACCCGAGCGGATGCAAAAAGTTGCCCAAGTGGCACGCGGATATGTGTACTATGTGTCCCTTAAAGGCGTCACCGGTTCTGCAGCTATAGACACCGCTGACGTTAGCAAGCGCCTGGACCTAATACGGCAGTATGTCACTATCCCTGTAGGGGTTGGTTTTGGCATAAGAGATGCCGAAAGCGCCAGTCGATTAGCGCAGTGCGCTGACGCTATCGTTATAGGCAGCAAGCTAATAGAAACCATGGAGAATGCTGTTGCAACGGCTATGCAGGCCGGTAGCGACCAGCAGGCTGCTGATGCGTTGGCCATACAGGCCGCTGCCGATTGGTTATCTAACATACACACGGCTCTAGGCCAATAACAAAAGAACAACAGGGCTGGTCTGGTACTAGTCCGTTATCAGGAAATATTATGAGCTGGATAGATAAGATTCTGCCGCCACGGATTAACCGCAACCAGGATGCTGGCGCACGCCGAGTCCCAGAAGGCATTTGGGTGAAATGCCCATCGTGCGAAACTGTACTGTACAAAGAAGATTTGAAGGCTACGCTAAACGTGTGTCCTCAGTGTGATCACCACATGCGCATAGGCGCACGGGCTCGTATAGACTCGTTATTAGATCGCGAAGGTCGCGTGGAAATTGGTCAGAATATACGTCCAGTTGACCCACTAAAGTTCCGTGATAGCCGTAAGTACACAGAACGAGTTTCGGAAGCCACCAAGCATACCGGCGAAAGCGAAGCCATGATCACGATCAGTGGCAGCATACTGTCTATGCCAGTGGTACTTTCCTGTTTCGAATTCGAATTCATGGGCGGCTCTATGGGGTCGGTCGTGGGCGAACGTTTTGCCCGTGGCGTACAAGAAGCCATCAAAAACCGCACACCGTTTATTTGTGTAGCATCTTCTGGCGGCGCACGTATGCAGGAAAGCCTGTTTTCGTTGCTGCAAATGGCGAAAACCAATGCCATGTTGACTCAGTTGTCTGAAGCAGGTCTGCCGTTTATTAGCATATTGACGGACCCCACTATGGGTGGGGTGTCGGCCAGTTTCGCCTTCATGGGCGATGTGGTCATTGCCGAACCTAAAGCACTGATAGGCTTTGCTGGTCCACGTGTTATTGAGCAAACCGTACGTGAAAAACTACCTGAAGGATTTCAGCGTGCAGAATTCTTAATGACCAAGGGCGCTATTGATATGGTGGTGGATCGTCGTTCCATGCGCGAGGAATTAGCACATTTGCTGGCTTTGCTAACACGCCAGCCGATGGATGTTATTGCCAAGGTAGCTTCTTAATTTTTTTATGGCTCCAAAAGCCCAAGCCATTATCTTTGTTTGGCACAGTGAATAGTGTCTTTCTTGTTTGGTATCGGGCTTGTCTTTTTGGAAATGCAGCCCGTACGTGGTAGAATCAGAAGTTAACTGAATTTAGAGCCTACCGGAGATACGACATGGCAGAAATCAAACGCAACCGCCGCAACACCATTGAGCGTCGTTGTTTGGGCAAAGCGTTCAAGCGTCTTTTCGCTCGTTCGCCCAAAGGTGTTTTCAAGATGCTCGAGAAAGTAAAGCGCGCTTGAAGCAATTAAGTTAGCCGCTGCCACCAACCTAGGGTTAGGGCGTTGCTGACTTAAGTCTTGTGTTACACAAGACTACAAACCGCAGAATCTTTATGATCTGCGGTTTTTTTTGTCTTATTATGATTGTGTGCCTTTAATTACTGAATAAATAGAAGAATTAGCATGGCAATGTGGCCTTACCTGTTTACGGTATTAACGCCTACCTATAACCGCGCTCATGCCCTAGAGCGCGCGTACTTATCGTTGTGTGAACAAACATTCCAAGATTTTGAATGGGTGGTGGTGGATGACGGCTCAACAGATGGTACACGTCAGCTCATAGAAGCTTGGCAACAAGAAGCACGCTTTCCCATACGCTATGTCTGGCAGGAAAATCAACACAAGAAGACGGCGTTTAATCACGGGGTCAAACTTGCCAGAGGCGAGTGGATAGTAGCGCTGGATAGTGATGACAGCCTGGATGTGAATGCCTTGCACAGCATGGCAGCTATCTGGCATGATATTTCTGTTGATGCTGGTCCTAGCTTTGTGGCTATTACGGGGTTATGTGCCAGGCCTGATGGCAAAGTCGTGGGGGATATGTACCCCAAAGATATCTTCGATTCGAACGCGCTAGACATCACGTTTCGCTACAACATTCAAGGTGAAAAATTTGGTTGTTTGCGTACGGAAATATTGCGCAAATTTCCTTTTCCCGACGAAATACCTGGTTTTGTGCCAGAAAGTCTGGTTTGGCGAGCTATGGCCAGAGCGGGTTACCAAATACGTTTTGTGAATCAGGTATTTCGGGTGTACTACGATAGTGCTGACTCCCTATCCCGTCAGGGCAAAGAAAGTCAGCAGCATGCGCTGGGCCTATGGTTGTTAGCCCAAGACATGGTGGTCGAGTGCTTGCCTTGGCTACGTTATAGGCCACAGGCTTTTTTAATGGCAGCAGCGCGCTATACCCGGTTTGGTTTGCATTTACGACATGCTGGACAGGCTTACCCGGCGGGGCGGGGCTTGAAAGGTTGGAAGTCACGCATGTTGGTGGCCCTGATGTGGCCTATGGGCGCGATGTTATATGTCAGGGACCGCATGCGCGCCTAAAAGCTACGCTTGCAGGCCTATACGTGCAGTCAGCATGGTAGTGGCTTTTTAGTGCAGTTTGTCTGATGGTGGTAAGTAGCTAACAGGCAAGTCGGGTGTGCCGGCGTCCTGATCGTCAGGCTCATTGTCGTCGTCTAGGTCATCGGATATGGCTTCATCGACGATGTCAAAAGGCAGTAGGTCTTGGAGGTTGTCTGTCCAACCAATTTCGTCCCCTTCCTGGTCGACTTTGATAAAGCGAGCTCCTTCCAACTCGGAAAGTTGTATGGCCCACAGGTACTCGCCATCAAAAAGTTCATTGTCAGCCATGTCTAACCCGCCTTTATTGCCCAGTAAACGTACATCAGGGCCACCAACTTCTACGGTAATAAAGTCATCGAGTTTGTCTTGAGGTTGTAAAGGGACTGCAAAAACCACCCATTCGAAGCCGGTTTCAGCGGCATCCATCACTTGGGCTAGCACGGGTTTACCCATGTAAGCGCTTAATGCATCGGCGGTACGGCCTAGTAAATCGATTTCGTCGGCGGTAAAAACTAAATTGACTGGCATGGTATGGGTTCCTAAACTAAGCTTTCATTTTAAGCCATATAGATGCTTGGCAGTTAGTGGTCCCTTTATCCTGCGGTACAGCCTACAATTGTTGTTTTACTTACCTTGCTGATAATAATTACATGGCTCAATACGTATACACGATGAATCGGGTCGGCAAAATCGTGCCACCAAAACGGCAGATTTTGCGCGATATTTCTTTGTCTTTTTTTCCAGGCGCAAAAATTGGCGTACTGGGCTTGAATGGTTCGGGTAAATCAACACTGCTAAAAATCATGGCTGGTGTAGATAAAGACATCGAAGGTGAAGCCATACCTATGTCGGGGCTGAACATTGGTTATTTGCCCCAGGAACCCATGTTGAATCCCGAGCACACTGTAAGGCAGTCTGTTGAAGAGGGTATGGGTGCCTTGTTTAGCGCACGTAAACGACTGGAAGAAGTCTACGCTGAATATGCCGAACCCGACGCTGATTTCGACGCTTTGGCGGCCGAGCAGGGTGAGCTGGAAGCCATTATCTCTGCGGCAGCATCCAGTGGTTCTGACGATATCGAGCATCAGATGGAAATCGCTGCCGATGCCTTGCGCCTGGCACCTTGGGATGCCATTATTGGTAATTTATCGGGTGGTGAAAAGCGCCGTGTGGCCTTGTGTCGCTTGCTGTTGTCCAAGCCCGATATGCTCTTGCTAGATGAACCTACCAACCACCTGGATGCAGAAAGCGTCGAATGGCTAGAGCAATTTTTGCGTCAATTTCCCGGTACTGTGGTGGGGGTTACCCACGATCGCTATTTCCTGGATAACGCTGCTGACTGGATACTGGAACTTGACCGTGGTCACGGTATACCCTGGAAGGGAAATTACACGTCCTGGCTAGAACAAAAAGAAGCCCGTCTGGCTCAGGAAGAGTCCACCGAATCCGCACGTCAACGCACCATCAAAAAAGAACTTGAATGGGTTAGGCAGAATCCCAAAGGTCGTCAAGCAAAAGCTAAAGCCCGCTTGGCGCGTTTCGAGGAATTGTCGTCTCACGAATACCAGAAGCGTAACGAAACCCAGGAAATCTTTATTCCTGTGGCCGAGCGACTGGGTAATGACGTCATAGAATTCGATAAGGTCAGCAAGTCTTATGGTGATCGTTTATTGATCGACAACCTGAGCTTCAAGGTGCCTGCGGGTGCTATTGTTGGCATCATAGGCCCCAACGGAGCAGGTAAATCCACGTTGTTCCGCATGATAGCAGGCCAAGAACAAGCAGATTCTGGTGATGTGAAAATTGGTCAAACAGTTCAGCTGGCGTTTGTCGATCAGTCACGCGAGTCCTTACCCGATGACAAAACGGTTTTTGAGGCAGTCTCTGATGGTGCAGATATCCTTACTGTAGGGCGCTTCGAGATGCCATCCCGAGCCTATCTGGGGCGGTTTAACTTCCGTGGTGGCGATCAAAACAAGCGGGTTGGAAATTTGTCCGGTGGTGAGCGTGGCCGTTTGCACCTAGCTAAAACTCTGATCGCTGGTGGTAATGTGCTGCTGCTGGATGAACCATCCAACGACTTGGACGTGGAAACCTTGCGCGCGCTGGAAGATGCGTTGCTAGAGTTCGCAGGCACAGTGATGGTGATCAGTCACGACAGGTGGTTTTTGGACCGTATCGCTACTCATATTCTTGCATTTGAAGGGGATTCTCAAGCTATCTTTTTTGATGGTAACTACCAGGAATACGAAGCTGATAAAAAATTGCGTCTGGGTGAAGAAGCCTCTAAGCCCAAACGCTTGCGTTATAAATCCCTGAAATAAAGGAATGCCATGACCGTGTTAGCCGCTCATCAGTCTGTGTTGTTGGTTGTGGACATGCAATTGTCCTTGTTGCCTGCCATACACGATAGCGCGGCCCTGATAGGGCGTGCTACACGCTTGGCACAGGCTGCGCAGTTGCTAGGTGTGCCTGTATTGGCTACCGAGCATTGGGCCGATAAAGTAGGGGAAACTACCCCTGAGTTGCTGCCTGCCATAGATACTGTTTTTCATAAAACGCATTTTGATGCCACTCGTGAACCGGATTTTTTACCAACTTTGCCTGTGGGCAGAACTAGGGTGTTGTTAATTGGCACCGAGGCCCATGTGTGCGTGTTACAAACTGGATTGGGTCTGGCAGCGCAAGGATATACTCCTGTGCTGGTCACGGATTGCATAGGGTCACGTAGTGTGGCTAACCATGCTGCGGCATGCCAGCGCTGGAATCATTATGGTCTAGAGCTGGTTACGGCAGAAATGGCCATGTTCGAGTGGATGGAAACGCCTGCCCACCCTCAGTTTCGTCAGGTATTGCAGTTGATTAAGGCAGCTTAGGAACAGGCCCTAAAAAGGGTGTTTTGTTCACGCTAAAGCCGCCTGACTGGGTGGTTACAGATGTAGCGTTACATAACAACTCTTCGTATTTTATAAAGCGAAATTTTCTTTAATCGGCTACTGTTAATCATTGCTTGTGTGATAGCAGCAAAGTGTATTACGGAGATTATTATGAAACTCACACTATTAAGTAAAGCAGTGGCAGTTACGGTTTTGGGTATTGCTATGACCGGTTGTTCTTCCTGGGACAACATGAACCATCGTCAAAAAAGCACTGTCACTGGTGCAGGTATTGGCGGCGTAGCAGGTGCTGTTATTTCCGGCGGTAGTGTGCTGGGTACAGCAGGTGGTGCTGCCATTGGTGGTGTCATAGGCGACCAAGTGGGTAAAAACCGCTAAGCGCCAGTTTGCAGCGTGGGTTTAATGCCCAATGTGACGATTTGAACGTTACATAGACAAAAGGCCACTGTTTGATGCGTAAGCATTAAACAGTGGCCTTGTCGTTAATCAGCAGATTATGCAGAATTTACTAATAGGCAGGTAAAATTGGGCTTATGTCTTTAGCCTTAGAACATCCTGTATCGGCCGAATTGGTCGCTGTTTTAGCAGCGGTTACCGATGGCGTGCCACGCGTGTTGACCACAGAATGTGCCACAGCCTTGCCTGCTGGCCCGTTTCAGTTATTGCATCGTTCTTTACAAAGCGGCTTGCGTAGCTGGGTAGAGGCACAAACTCATCACCCTTTGGGGTATGTAGAGCAGCTTTATACTTTTGCCGACCGCGATAGGCGTGATCAATCCGATGGCGGTCGCAACATTATTTCTGTTAGTTACTTGGGTTTGACCCGTGAAGCTGGTTATACCGGTGTAGAACAGGTAGGTTGGCAGGACTGGTATCGTTACTTTCCCTGGGAAGAGCGCCGTGAGGGCCCTCCTGCGTTAATTGCTGAGTTGATCGTTCCCGCCCTCACAGCTTGGACTAGTAGTGTTAGTAATGACCTTGGCCTGGCTAGGCAGCGCCAGCAGCGTGTGGCTATTACTTTTGGTTTGGATGGACATGAATGGAACGAAGACCTGGTGCTGCAGCGTTATGAACTTTTGTTCGAGGCTGGTTTGGTACCCGAAGCGCATCGTAAAGACGACAAAGACACTAGTTCTGGGCTATTGATACCCGGCGAATCTATGCAGTATGACCATAGACGCATACTGGCCACAGGTATTGCCCGTTTACGGGCCAAAATCAAATATCGTCCCGTGGTGTTTGAACTTATGCCGCCTGAGTTTACCTTGCTGCAATTGCAACAAGCGGTAGAAGCGTTAGCTGGGCGACGTCTACACAAACAAAATTTCCGCCGCCAAATAGAACAACAAGCACTGGTTGAAGAAACCGGTGGGGTTGTTACGGGTACCCCAGGTAGGCCAGCCAAACTGTTCAGGTTCCGCGGCGATGTCCTACTGGAACGGGCAATTTCAGGTAGCAAACTTCCTTTGTCTCGTGAGATGTAAGTCTTTACGTGGCTGTTGGGGCTTAAGCCCTTTGCGTCATTATCTGTTTTCACCTCAAGAACAACACTCACAAATTATGTCTTGACAATTGTTTATGCTCACTAGTAGCATAATGTACGTCGACACTTTGAAGTCGCCTTTTTTGTTAATATATAATGCTCAATAAGAGCATTAATAAGTAGCCCAAATCGATACTTCTGTGCGTCATGCCACAAAGGATAAAGTCATGAATATCAAACAAGGCCTAGCCACGCTGGGGACTATACTGCTTGCAGCCACTACCATAGTGGCCCATGCGGCTGACACCATTAAGATAGGTGAAATCAATAGTTATAAAACCCAGCCAGCGTTTTTAGGGCCTTATAAAAACGGTATGTTGCTTGCAGTAGAACAAATCAATGCAGCAGGCGGTGTGAATGGTAAACCACTGGAACTTATCATACGTGATGACAACTCAAATCCTGGTGATGCCGTCAGGGCCGCTGAAGAGTTGCTGTCACGCGATAAAGTGGATGTGTTAACGGGTACATTTTTGTCGCATGTGGGTATGGCAGTTAGCGATTTTGCTAAACACAAAAAAGTCTTTTTTCTGGCTAGCGAACCATTAACTAACAAAATTGTTTGGTCTGATGGCAACCGATACACTTATCGTTTGCGTAATTCGACATACATGCAGGTGGCTATGCTGATACCGGCTGCTGTAAAAATGCAGAAACAACGCTGGGCCATAGTCTATCCAAACTACGAGTACGGTCAGTCAGCTGTTGCTACATTTAAAACACTGCTGAAAGAAGCTCAACCCAATGTTGAGTTTGTCGCTGAACAAGCTACGCCGTTGGGCAAGGTTGATGCAGGTAATGTTGTGCAGGCATTGGCCGATGCCAAACCCGAGGCTTTATTCAATGTGTTGTTTGCCGCCGATCTAGCAAAGTTTGTCAGGGCAGGTACCCAACGTAATTTCTTTAATGGCCTGGATGTGGTCAGCATGTTGACTGGTGAACCAGAATACCTGGATCCTTTGGGAACCGAGACCCCAGTAGGTTGGGTGGTAACAGGTTATCCGTGGTATGCCATAGATACACCCGAGCATCAAGCGTTTTTGCAAGCTTATCAAGCGCGTTATAACGACCACCCTAGGTTAGGTACCGTAATAGGCTATAACACCATATTGTCGTTGGCAGCAGGGATACGCAAGGCAGGTTCTACCGATACTGAAGCCATGATACAAGCATTTAAAAACCTAGAGCTAATGACACCGTTTGGTCCAATTACCTACCGTGAATTGGATCATCAGTCCACAATGGGAGCCTATGTGGGCAAGTTGGCTATCAAAGACGGCCAAGGTGTTATGGTGGATTTTCATTACGCGGACGGCGCAACGGTGCAGCCTTCTGATGAACAAGTTAAACAATGGCGGCCAGCGTCGGCTAATTAAGTGTAGTGATCATGGACTTCTCAGCTGTTATGGTCCAGTTCTTAAATGGACTGGCCGAAGCGTCATCGTTATTTCTGGTAGCGGTGGGTTTATCGCTGATTTTTGGCGTTAGTCGCATCGTCAACTTTGCGCATGGTTCCTTGTACATGTTAGGTATCTATCTTGGATACACAATGGTGCAGGCTATGGGCTACACCCCCTGGGGCTATTGGCTGGCGGTATTAATTACTGCGGCATTGGTAGGCCTGCTAGGTGGCTTATTAGAAATGGGGCTGTTGCGGCGTATTTATCCTGCACCCGAACTATTTCAACTGCTGGCCACCTTTGCGTTGGTACTGGTGATTAATGATGCGGTTTTGTGGCTGTGGGGTCCTGAAGACTTATTAGGCCCATTGGCACCAGGTCTAACGGGTGCCATTCAAATAGGTGGTCGTTATTTTCCCCTTTATGACCTAGTGCTGGTGGTAATGGGGCCTATAGTATTGGCATTATTGTGGTTGCTACTAACACGTACTCGCTGGGGTACCTTGATACGCGCTGCTACCCAAGACCGGGAAATTTTAGGTGCCTTGGGGGTAAACCAAGCTTGGTTATTCACCAGTGTTTTTGCCTTGGGAGCTTTTTTAGCAGGGCTAGGTGGGGCAGTACAAGTGCCGCGTCAGGCAGCGAACTTGGCATTGGACCTTAGCATCATAGGTGATGCCTTTGTGGTGGTTGTGGTTGGTGGTATGGGCTCCATCCCCGGTGCGTATGTGGCAGCTTTACTTATTGCACAAATTAAAGCGCTGTGTATCGCCCTAGGGACAGTCACAATGTTTGGCATGGACTTTGCCTTTCCTAAACTGACCTTAGTTGTAGAATTTATTTTCATGGCCATAGTCCTGATAGTCAGGCCTTGGGGCTTATTTGGAAAACCCCAAGCCCTTAGTCGTAATTCTGCACCTATAGAAGCTCCCTTACGGCCGTCCGCCATGCCATTGCGAGTACTGTCAGTGTGTGTGTTTGCACTATTGCTGGTATTGCCCTTACTTACAGATTGGCTGCCTTACGCTCCTGTGTTGGCGCTGGACATAGCCATTGCTGCCTTATTTGCATTAAGCCTGCATTTCATGATGGGCCCGGCGGGGATGTACTCGTTTGGGCATGCCGCCTATTTTGGCTTGGGCGTTTATGGTGCGGCTCTGTTGTTAAAGGTCGGGGCGCTGTCTATGGGATGGTCGATTGCTTTGGCTCCCTTAATTGCCGGGCTAGGCGCTGTGGTTTTTGGTTGGTTTTGCGTACGTTTATCGGGTGTGTATCTGGCTATGTTAACGCTGGCGTTTGCACAAATTGTGTGGTCTGTTGTGTATCAGTGGGACGATTTTACCGGTGGTTCCAACGGTATTATTGGCGTATGGCCTGCTGATTGGTTGTCAGGCAACGCCTATTACTATTTGGCCTTGCTGCTAGTGGCTGTGTCAGCGTTGCTGCTGCGGCGCATACTGTTTGCGCCGTTTGGCTACGCGATGCGTGCTAGCCGCGACTCGGCTTTGCGTGCTGAGTCCTTAGGCATACATGTTAAGCATGTTCAGTGGTTAGCCTTTATTTTGTCGGGTATGTTTGCCGGTTTGGCAGGTGCATTATTTGTGTTTTCCAAGGGTAGTGCTTCGCCCGAAGTCCTAGCTATTAATAAGTCAGTTGATGGTTTGGTGATGGTCTTGCTAGGTGGTATACAAACCTTGGTAGGGCCTATCGTTGGTGCAGCATCTTTTCAACTTCTGAATGACTATTTCCGGGGTTTGACAGAATATTGGCATGCCTTGTTGGGTGGGGTTATTTTGTTGTTGGTGTTGGCATTTCCCCAGGGTATTGCCGGTTATTTTGGACGCCTAGGAGCAACCAGGCGTAAGGTACAACTATGAGCCTGCTTACCGTAAAAAATTTGCGTAAATCGTTTGGTGGCAACTTGGCAGTGGATAGGGTTAGCTTTGATATCAAAGGCGGTGAACTATTGGCTTTAATCGGTCCCAATGGGGCGGGTAAAACCACGATTTTTAATATGGTGGGTGGGCAGTTGCCAGCAACTCGTGGGTCGGTCACCTTGGATAGGACTCAGTTGTTGGGCTTGGCACCGCGTCAAATAGCACGTCTGGGCGTGGGGCGCACCTTTCAGATCGCAGCGGCATTCGGTTCTTTGACTGTGCTGGAAAACATACAGATGGCTTTATTAGCGCAGCATCGCCGTATTTTTTCGTTTTGGACCCCGGCAGCAAGCCAGTATGCCGAGCGTGCATTGCGTTTGCTGGACCAGGTGGGTATGGCTGATCAAGCGCAGCGTGCCTGCAGTGAGCTTGCTTATGGTGATATTAAGCGCATAGAACTCGCAATGGCACTGGCCATAGATCCTGTGCTATTACTGATGGATGAGCCCACAGCAGGGATGGCCCCTGGTGAACGCAATGATCTGATGGCCTTAACGCGGCAATTAGTACAGGAACGTAATATGGCGGTGTTGTTTACCGAGCACAGCATGGATGTGGTATTTGCTTATGCGGATCGCATTGTGGTGTTGGCACGTGGTCAGGTAGTGGCCGAAGGCAGCGCCGATTACATACGCCAGCACCCCAAGGTGCAAGAGGTTTATTTTGGGACAGGGAAGGCATTCGGTGAATAAGGCAGACGTATTACTACAGGTGCAGGGACTGAATGCGTGGTATGGATCAGCCCACATTTTGTTCAACCTTGGCCTGCAAGTGGGGCGTGGCGAAGTCGTGGCCTTGATGGGGCGCAATGGAGCGGGTAAGTCCACCACCTTGAAGTCCATTATGGGTTTACTAAGTCGTAAACAAGGCCAAGTGATGTTTATGGGGCAAGACATCAGTCGTTCTCAACCTTATCAAATTGCCCGTCTGGGGTTGGGGTATGTACCTGAGGATAGACGGGTTTTTTCGGATCTGACAGTGACTGAAAATCTGGAGACTGGACGGCAGGCAGAGCGCTTTTGGCCTGACGGTAGTCCAGTTCCTAGCTGGACCCCCCAAGATTTATATGCCTTGTTTCCTAATTTGGGTGCTATGCAAAACAGATTGGGTGGGCAGATGAGTGGGGGCGAACAACAAATGCTGTCTGTTGCTCGTACCTTGATGGGTAACCCCAGCGTGGTGTTGCTGGATGAACCCTCTGAAGGGGTAGCCCCTATTATTGTCGAGCAAATGGGGCACATGATATTGGCGCTGAAACAGCAAGGCGTGAGTATTTTATTGTCCGAGCAAAATATCCATTTTGCTGCGTGGGTTTCAGACCGGGCTTATGTATTGGAAAAAGGTCAAATTCGTTACAGCGGCAGTATGGATGACTTGTTGGCGAATCAAGAAATACGTCGTGACTACCTGGCGTTGTAATACACAGCATAGCTGCTAGTCGTTGATGAACGGGACCTTATGGTCCCATTTTTACGTAATAGTACTGACGTATCCAGGGCTGAAACCGGTTAGGCTGTATTGCTGGGATTCTGGAACTTAACACATGGCAATTTCTGAAACGGTGGCTGCATCAACGGCAACGCAATGTGACATCCTGCGTCACCAGCATTACTTGGCTACGGTAGAAAAATCTCCCTTAACGGCCGAGCAATGCCAGGCTACAGTTGCTATGCCAGATCGCATGCTGTTGGTAGCGGCGGCAGGCTCTGGGAAAACATCTGTCATGGTGGCGAAAGTGGGCTATGCCTTACTGACGGGACAGTATCAGGCCGGGCAGATATTGGTGTTGGCATTTAATAATAAGGCCGCCCAGGAATTACAAGAGCGCATACACACCCGTTTACGCCATTTGATACCCGTTGGGCAGCAGGTGAAAACCAAAACGTTTCATGCATTGGGGCTGGAAGTTATTTCCGCCGTACAAGGGATGCGACCCGATGTTGCTGTTAGCACAGAGGGTTCGGCACTGACAGATAACGTGGCACTCAACGACCTTATCAAACACTCTGTGCAGAATGATGCTGATTTTGCTGAGCAATGGCTGTTATTTCGTCTTTTTTATTGTCGCGAGCTACGTAGCCCAGCTCACTTCAAGAGACGTAAACAGTGGTTAGATTTTGTCCGGGCAAATGGTAGTGGCTTAGGGCGTCACTTGGGTTTTCTAAGCTTGAATGGCGACATGCTGATGTGTCAGTGCGAATTGGCTGTGGCCAACTGGCTGTATATGCAGGGCGTACCGTATAACTACACTAGCATGCGAACAAATCACAGTATATTTCGTTGGGGCAGACCTAGGCCTCAGGGTTTTTTATTATTACATAGTCAGTGCTGGGTGTTGGTCTCGACCCAGGCAAACCAGAGGGATACAAGCAGCTCAAGTATGCAGGCAGGCAAGCAATTGCATATATCTTTTGATGACTTGGTATCAGGACGTTTATTCCGTCGCTTGCGTATGGCGTTGACTGCTTGGGGGCAGCCTGTACGACCACGTACTGGGGCTTATATGATGCAGCGTCTGGGTGGCGACATGAGCAGCGACGAATTGGAATTTCTACGTGCCTTTATCCATCATGCGCGTTCTAACGCCTTGGATGGATGCAGTTTGCGTAAGCGGGTAGCCCAGCATGCCCAGGCCGATAGGGCGGGTACCTTAACGGGTTTCCTGGCTGCCTTGCTACGGGCGCATGCCAGCCAAATAGCGCAAAGCAATGTCTTGGACTTTCAAGAAATGATTAACCGGGCCAGCCAATATGTGGCAACTGGGCGCTATAGACATCCCTACCGTTTAATTCTGGTAGATGAGTTTCAGGATACCTCGCAGGCCAGTGCAGCATTGATCAAAACCCTGTTGCAGCAGAACCCCAGCTGTAAATTATTTGCGGTAGGTGATGACTGGCAGTCTATTTACCGTTTCGCCGGGGCGGATACTCGGTTGTTTACCCATTTCGAGGAATATTTCGGGAAAGCAAGTAAATATTTTCTACGAGCCAGTTTTCGGTTTAATCAAGGCATTGCGGATGTGGCCACGGAATTTATACAGCACAACCCGGATCAACTCAAAAAACAGGTTGTGGCACTAGCGACAGATAGGACGGATAGCGTTGTCATTACTCACT
Organism: Alcaligenaceae bacterium; assembly: GCA_013416485.1. GTDB lineage: Bacteria > Pseudomonadota > Gammaproteobacteria > Burkholderiales > Burkholderiaceae_B > JAGOAJ01. The sequence continues at coordinate 198,234 of JACCEO010000003.1, read as the reverse complement.
ATCACACCCAGGCAGAAATGCTTGCGCGTTGCCTGTTGTGCTTGGATGAAATACAGCAATATGCTTCTGGTCTAGCAGTGACAACGGTATATATTTTGGGTCGGTATCGTCATCAGCAGCCAACGGAGCTGGCGCAGTGGCAAACACGTTTTCCAGGATTGCAATTGGAGTTCAAAACCATACACGCTGCCAAAGGTCTGGAAGCTGATTATGTACTGGTGCTAGGCCTGCAGGGTGGACGCTATGCGTTTCCATCAGAGATAAATGCTAATCCTTTGCTGCAATTGGTTATGCCTGACGCTGAAACCTGGCCTGATGCTGAAGAGCGGCGTTTGTTGTATGTGGCCATGACGCGAGCTCGGCACAAAGTCTATTTGGTCGCTAGTGCTTTAGTACCGTCTAGATTTGTGTCCGAGCTGGCAAAGTATTCTGGCGTGCTGAATACAGGGGCTATGACTTAGCTTTGAGCAGCCTGCGGCATTTCAATTTTGACCTCAAGGACTTCCAATGAGTCTTGTCTATCTAGGTTGACTTTGATGTCTTCAGGATTGATTTTGACGTATTTGGAAATAACTTCTACCAATTCTTTTTGCAGTTGCGGCAGGTAGTCGGGGGCTATGCCAGTATTACGCTCGTTGATTAAGATCAGTTGCAAGCGGTCTTTGGCGACACTAGCCGAGGTTTTTTTATTCCCCAGCAAAAAAGATAGGAAGGACATATTATTTTCCTCCGAACATGCGCTTGAACAGGCCGGGCTTCGAGTAGTCAACAAAACGCAGGGGTTTTTCTTCGCCTAAATAGCGGGCAACCACATCTTGATAGGCTTGTGCGACATCGGTTTCGCGCATATGGATGGCAGCTATCCCTTGGTTCGATGCCTGTAATACCGTTTCTGATTCGGGTGTAACGCCTATTAGCTTAATGCGTAGTATGTCTTCAATATCCTTGAGCGACAACATTTCGCCTTCGGCCACGCGTTTAGGGCAGTAGCGCGTTAATAGCAAAAACTCTTTGATGGGTTCTTCACCACGTTCAGCACGGCGCGATTTTGCTGACAAAATACCTAAGATACGGTCAGAGTCACGTACAGAGGACACTTCGGGGTTGGTAACAACCAGGGCGTCATCGGCAAAGTAGGCGGCCATAAGGGCGCCGGTCTCTATGCCTGCTGGTGAATCACAGACGATATAGTCAAAGCCCATACCTGCCAATTCTTCCAGAACTTTTTCTACCCCTTCACGAGTCAACGCATCTTTATCGCGTGTTTGTGAGGCTGGTAGTATGAACAGGTTTTCCAGCTGCTTGTCGCGTATCAAGGCCTGATTCAGGCTGGCTTCGCCCTGTATGACGTTGACAAAGTCATAGACGACACGACGTTCGCATCCCATGACTAGATCCAGGTTGCGCAAACCTACGTCAAAGTCGATAACTACAGTTTTATGGCCACGCATGGCCAGCCCGGATGAGAAGCTGGCGCTGGAAGTCGTTTTACCCACCCCGCCTTTTCCGGAGGTCACTACAACAATTCGTGCCATGACAATCAAATTCCTTTAGTGTGTTTTATAGCCACGCTATCGTAATGCATAAAGCGGTGTGATAGAGGTGACAGAAAGTTTCAGAGAACGCTTATGTATCAAGGGGCTTACTTGTTTAATTCGGTCAGTTTCAAGTTATCGTCTTCAAGGTGGACGATAACAGCTTGATTGTGCAGGCTATCTGCCAGCTTGGCCTCAATGACGCGATACACGCCGGCAATGGCTAAGAGTTCGGGGTCCAGTTGCGTAGTGAAGATACGTGCACTGGCATCGCCGCGTGCCCCCGCCATTGCCTTACCACGTAAGGGACCGTAGACGTGGATATTGCCGTCAGCGATCACTTCGGCACCTTGGCTGACCATGCCAATGACGATCAGGTCGGTGTCGCGTGCATAGATACGTTGCCCTGAACGCAGAGGGCGATTGATGATCATGGCTGCAGGTGCCAAGGCAGGTAGGGAAGGCTCTGGTGAGATCGTCGTAGCCGTACTGGTAGAGGGCTGGTTTTGCGAAATGCCGTTTTTTGGTGCCGCCACCACTGGAACGTCTTGATCGGGAGCAGGGGTACTGACCGGACGGGGAGCAGGATTGGCCAAATCAACCAAGGGTAGTCCTTGGGCCTGTGCAGCCAACAAGTTCTGACCGCTGGCGACCACACCCACTGGATGCAATTTATGCGCTTGTAGGCTGGTGACCAAGGCTGTCCAGTCTATGGGGGATTCTATGGCGCTGGCATCAATGACGACGGTTTCGTTTTCAAAGAATGCGCTGGCTTCGCGCATGCGTTGATCCAGGGCCTGGGTCAGTTGTTGTAAATCGGGGCTGTGCAGTACTACGCGTACGGTGTACAGCGTGGCACTTTTGAAGTCCAACGCCAACGGTGTAGTAGGGGGGGTATGTTTCACTGCCAAGTATCCCTAAGCGTAATAGCACGATTGATAACAGGTTTTTCAGGGGTGGAGTCGATGCGATCAGCCACGAAGTAACCCAGACGCTCAAATTGCCAACATGCTTCTGGGCTGGCTTGTGTTCCGGGTTCTAACCAACCTTGTACGGTTTGGTAGGAATTAGGGTTGATGGCTTGCAGGAAGTCTTTGTCGCCTGCATCAGGATGCGCATCACTGAATAAACGGTCATAAAGACGGATTTCAGCGGGTATGGCATGTGTTGCGCTAACCCAGGTGATATTGCCCTTGACCTTGACCGAGTCAGCACCTGGTGTGCCACTTTTGGTGTCGGGCAGGTATTCTGCATGTACTTCCACCACATTGCCGTCGTCGTCTTTGACACAGCCGGTGCAATGCACAATATAGCCATACTTAAGACGTACCGTGTTGCCTGGAAACAGGCGGAAGTATTTTTTGGGTGGCTCTTCGCGGAAGTCGTCCCGCTCTATTAGTAGTTCACGTGATAGCGGAAACTCGCGTTGCCCGGCTTCGGGATTATGGGGGTTACGTGGCGCATGACAAAGCTCGGTTTGGCCTTCTGGATAGTTGGTCAATATCAAGCGTATGGGATCAAGAATAGCCACGGCGCGATCAGCTTTGGGATCCAGGTCGTCGCGTAAGGCTTGTTCCAATGAGCTGTAATCAATATTTTGAGTTGCTTTGGAGATCCCTAGACGCTCGCAGAATAGGCGTATGGATGCTGGCGTATAACCACGGCGACGTAAACCCGCTAGGGTAGGCATGCGCGGGTCGTCCCAGCCCTGTACATGGCCTTCTTGTACCAGTTGCAGCAGCTTGCGTTTGCTGGTGACTACGTAGCTTAGGTTCATACGTGAAAATTCGTACTGCTGGGGTAGGGGTTCGGTCAACTGACCTAGCTCTACCAGACGCTGTAGTATCCAGTCGTAATAAGGACGTTGGTCTTCAAACTCTAAAGTGCACAAGCTATGGGTGATGCCTTCCAGCGCGTCTTCGACGGGGTGTGCCCACGAGTACATGGGGTAGATGCACCAGTCGTTGCCTGTGCGATGGTGGGCCACATGCCGTATACGGTACATGACCGGGTCACGCATATTGATATTGGGTGATTCCATATCAATTTTGGCACGTAAAGCCAGGCTGCCGTCAGGATGTTTACCGTCACGCATTTCGTGCAGCAGACGCAAAGATTCTTCGATAGGACGATCGCGCCAGGGGGAGTTTGTGCCTTTTTCAGTCAGAGTGCCACGCGTAGCGCGCATTTCGTCGGCCGACTGTCCGTCTACATAAGCATGTCCGGCGCCCACCAAAGCTATCGCGAAGTCAAACATATAGCCAAAGTAATCACTGGCGTAATAGCAGTTGTCTTCGTCCTGGTATTTCCATTCAAACCCTAGCCAGTGCACCATTTCTATGATGGCTTTGACGTATTCGTCCTCTTCCTTTTCAGGGTTGGTGTCGTCAAAGCGTAAATGACAAGCACCCAGATAGTCGTGAGCTAAACCAAAGTTCAGGCATATGCTTTTAGCGTGCCCTAAGTGTAGGTAGCCGTTGGGTTCTGGGGGGAAGCGGGTACGTATGCGTGCAGTATCGACCTGACCTTGTGATTGCACAGAGGCCGGTCCGGGTTTGCCTGCCCAGCGTTTGTTGGCATAACGGCCAGCAGTCAGGTCATTGTCAATAATAGTGCGTACAAAGTTCGACACTGCAGAAGGATTAGGCACAGAAGTCATAGGGAAATCAAAGAAGTCATCAGTTGAAGTATGCATTTTGCCACGTTCGGGACGAATTGCCTGCGTATTCCAGGCAGAAACAGCGAACTGGCTCTAAACTACTGCCTATTATGACGTACTCGACATTATGGCTGGCCCAAACTCAGTTTTTTACCAGTTTGGGGTTCATGTTGTTGTTCTTGGCTCTGGAACTAGGCTTGGCTTGGGTGCTGCTGTATTTTAAGCTGCGCGCTCTGGGTCGGAATCCGGGGGTGTGGACTGCTGCCTACCGTTTCTGGGTGCGGGTGTTTGCCTTGGCGTTTGTCTTAAGCTTTGCTGCCAGCCTGCCGGTTCTGATACAGCTGGGTAGCTTATGGCCAGGATTAATCAGCAAAATTGGCGATATTGCTGGGCCCTTGTTGGTATGGGCGATGTTGTCTGCCTTTGTGTTCAAGTCCTGTTTTCTAGGTGCCATGCTGTTTGGGCAGCGTCGGTTATCGCCAACGGCGCACACGGTGGTGGTTGCTTTGGTCGCTTTAGGAGTGGCCTTTAGTACTTTTTTCTTGTTGATCCTGTTGTCCTGGATGCACACCCCAGTAGGTGCCAACCTGGTTAATAGTCAATACGTTATTAGTGATGGTTGGCAGGTTGTGTTTAACCCCGCATTGCCCTGGTATGCCGCCTTATTTGTGTTAGTCAGTTTCTTAAGCGTAGGTTTTCTAATGATGGGGGTGGTGGCTGTGCAGGCGCAACGTCATCCCGTTGATATCAGTGATCGCCTAGTGCTTAAAACAGGTTTATACCTGGTCGCAGTGGCTTTGGTACTACAAGTAGTGGCGGTCATTGGTACGGGCCATGTTACGGCAGAGCACCTGCCTGCCAGAGCTGCAGCTACTGCGATGTATTGGGACAGTGGGAGCGTACCCGACCTGATCTTGTTGGGTTTACCAGATGCTGAACAAGAACTGACTCGTATGGCTTGGGGCTGGCCTAATGCAGGGTCAGTTTGGCTGGGTCAAGACGATCAGGGTCAGTTACGTGGCTTGGATCAGTTCGCTGGTATGTTGCCACCGGTAGCCCTGACCTTTTGGTCATTTCGTATTGCTGTGCTTACCGGTATTGCCATGATATTGACCACACTGCTGGGACTATGGAAGCTTAGGCGTGTTGATTACGATCCGGGTGTGCTGACAACATCCTTTCAAAGGCTGCTGGGCTGGATGTCATTTTCCGGTGGACTGATGTTGTTGTCAGGCTTGGCATGGTTGTTATTTGGCGCTTTGCCCTATGCCGTGACTGGAACCATCACCTTAAGTGAAGTCCTGGTTGATAGCTCATTTGAAGCACTGCTCACCACATACCTAGGTTATTTGGCTGTGTATGGCGTATTGATGCTGGGCTTTTTCCAATTGTTAGGACACATCGTTCGCTATGGGGTCGTGCCAATAGCCCGACGTAGGGGGCGTGCATGATAGATTCACTGGCGATTGCTTTGGGCTTAGGTTCTCAGGACCCGGCGTTCTGGATGCCTTTGGCATTTATGGCCCTGTTTTTTGCAATTATTGTGGCTGGCACGGTGCTGGATGGTTTTGATATTGGCGTGGGTTGTTTGGCGCTGTTTGCGCCTATGGAATTGCGCCCGCGCATGTTGTCTTTGCTTAGTCCTTGGCGAGACGCCAATGAATTTTGGTTGTTTTTAGGCTTAGGGTTATTTATTGCTGCATTTCCCCTGGCCTGGGGACCAGTCATACAAGCCTTGTATTTACCCATGAGCTTGCTGGCTATGGGGGTGTTGTTGCGTTCCGCTTGTTTCGAGCTGCGGTTACGTGCGCCAGTTGAGCAGCAGTCACGCTGGCTGATAGGCTTTGCACTGGGGTCTTGGTTGACCGCTATGGCACATGGATTTTTACTGGCCCAAGTGGTCGTGAGCTACCAATATGATGGCGGTAATTTGTGGTTCAGTATATTTCTGAGCTTTTGTGCCGTCGCCGCTTACTGTCTGCTGGGTGCAACCTGGCTCATTATGCGTGTTTCAGGCGAGCTCAGAGTACGTGCTGTGATGTGGGGGCGACGGGCGGTACGTTGGGCCGCTGCCGGAGCGGTAGGGGTGTCTGTGGTATTGGCTTTTGCAAACTCTGGCATCTTTCTTAAATGGAGCGATGGCCCACAGTGGCCCTATGTAATGGCGTTATGGTCATTGTTGTTGCTTTGTTTTATTACCGTCGAAATGAGCTTGCAACGTATGATTAATAGCAGCTACCGGAATACTGCTTTACCATTTTTTATGACCTTGGTAGTGTTTATTATTGTGCTGGGTGGCTTGGGTTACAGTTTCTTTCCCTATCTGGTGCTGGACGACATTACTATCTGGGATGCTGCCGCATCCGTGGATTCATTGCGACTCATACTAACGGCTACCGTACTGGCGTTGCCGGTCGCACTTGTCTTTAATTTATGGGTTTACTGGCGTATGTTTGGCTTGTCTATAGCCCCTACACCACCACGCTTTGATCGCTAGTTAACCATTATATTCAAGGGGTTTATGGGGGCACCAAGCGCGAAGTGCGTGGTGGCGACTATGATATAGGCCTTCATCTGTTAGTACCTATACATTAAGCATGTCACCTGATTCCCTGGAAACTCTACAAACCGTCTTTGGCTACGATAGCTTTCGTGGCGACCAGCACGCCATCATAGAGCACGTAGTGCATGGTGGCGACGCTCTGGTGCTGATGCCTACGGGGGGCGGGAAATCATTGTGCTATCAGATCCCTGCCTTGATGCGTCCAGGCACTGGCGTGGTTATTTCGCCTCTAATCGCTTTGATGCAAGACCAGGTAGACGCCCTGACCGAGCTGGGCGTACGTGCTGCGTATTTGAATTCATCCCAAGACTGGCGCACCGCTCGCGAGGTTGAACAGTTGTTTTTAGCAGGGCAACTGGACTTGCTGTATGTGGCACCGGAGCGTTTGTTGACTGAACGTTGTCTGGACTTGCTAAGTCGCGGCAAGGTGTCTTTGTTTGCTATCGATGAAGCCCACTGTGTGTCTCAATGGGGGCATGATTTCCGACCAGAATACCTGGGGCTATCAATTTTGCATGAACGTTGGCCTGACGTTCCCAGGTTGGCCTTGACCGCCACGGCCACGGCAGTCACACAGCAGGAAATTGCTCAGCGCTTGCAACTACAGGACGCTCCTGATTTTGTTGCTAGCTTTGATAGGCCCAATATCCGCTATCGTATTATCGAAAAAAATGAAGTCAGGCGTCAATTGTTGGCGTTTATCCAGTCTGAACATGAAGGTGATTGCGGCATTGTGTATTGTTTGTCACGCGCTAGAGTCGAAGATACCGCTGCTTTTTTGTGTGACAACGGCATTCCAGCCTTGCCTTATCATGCCGGTTTGGGCCAAGACGTCAGGGCACAGAATCAGTCCCGCTTCTTGCGTGAAGAAGGCATAGTCATGGTGGCTACGATTGCTTTTGGTATGGGGGTTAACAAGCCTGATGTGCGCTTTGTCGCTCATATAGATTTGCCCAAATCGGTCGAGGGCTATTACCAGGAAACAGGGCGTGCGGGGCGTGATGGCCTGCCCGCCACAGCCTGGTTGGCCTATGGTTTGCAAGACGTGGTGCAGCAGCGCCGTATGATTAATGAGTCTGCAGGTGACGAAGCCTTCAGGCGTCGTTTGGGGTCGCAGCTGGACGCCATGCTGGGGTTGTGTGAAACTGTTTCCTGCCGTCGTCAGCGTTTGCTGGCTTATTTTGACCAAGAAATAGAACCCTGTGGAAATTGTGATACCTGTCTAGAGCCGCCGCAAGCTTGGGATGGCACCATCGCTGCACAAAAAATATTGTCGGCGGTTTACCGTTTGTGGCGCGAACGTGGCCAGCGTTTTGGTGCTGGTCATCTAATTGATATTTTGCGTGGCAAAGCCACGGAACGCGTCAAGGAATATGAACACGAAACCTTAAGTGTTTTCGGGGTAGGTGCCGACTTATCTGACCAGGCATGGCGTGGGGTATTGCGTCAGTTATTGGCTCAAAGCTTATTGACCGTCGACCAGGAAGGCTATGGCACTCTGGCCTTAACAGAAAGTAGCCGAGCAGTGCTTAAGGGGGAAGTTACCCTGATGCTGCGCCGGGAGTCCGAGAAAAAATCCCGTAATACCCGAGACTCTACCGCACGTCGCAATGCGGCTGATATCGTGTTGCCACCCGAGGCGCAGCAGCGTTTTGAACTGCTGCGTACCTGGCGTTCGGAAGTGGCAAAAAATCATGGTGTACCCGCATACGTAATTTTTCATGACGCAACCTTGCGCGATGTGGCCTTAAAAAGCCCGCAGTCACTTGACGAGCTGGGGCTAATTAGTGGTGTAGGGGCACGTAAGTTAGAGGCCTATGGTGAAGACTTGCTACGCTGCGTAAGCTAAGTCCCGATCAGAATAAACCAGAATTTGTACTTGGACTGGGTGGGGTCAATCCTAGGTGGCGCCAGGTAGTTTGTGTAGCGATACGACCACGCGGTGTGCGTTGTAGATAGCCGTGTTGTATTAGATAGGGTTCGATAACGTCCTCTATGGTGTCGCGTTCTTCACCTATTGCAGCCGCTAGGCTGTCTACCCCTACTGGACCACCATCAAATTTATGAATGATGGCTTCCAGTAGTTTTCGGTCCATTAAGTCCAAACCCTGAGGATCAACTTCCAGCATAGCTAGGGCCGCTGCGGCGACTTCGGTACTGATATCGCCATTGGCTTTGACTTCGGCATAGTCACGTACCCGTCGTAATAAACGGTTGGCGATACGTGGTGTACCCCGTGCCCGTCTAGCGATTTCTGCTGCCCCTTCAGGGGTGGTGTGGGCATTTAGCAGTTTGGCGCTACGCCCAACAATATGGGTGAGGTCTTCGGTGTTATAGAACTCAAGGCGTGAAACTATGCCAAAACGGTCACGCAAAGGATTGGTTAGCATGCCTGCACGGGTGGTGGCACCTACCAGGGTAAAGGGTTGCAAATCGATTTTTACGCTGCGTGCGGCAGGGCCTTCGCCAATAAGAATGTCGATTTGAAAGTCTTCCAGAGCGGGGTACAGAATTTCTTCGACAACGGGCGATAGCCGGTGAATTTCGTCGATGAATAAGACGTCATTTTTTTCCAGGTTGGTCAGCAAGGCAGCGAGATCACCGGGACGCTCTAGTACTGGCCCTGATGTTTGACGCATCTGTACGCCCATTTCGTGGGCCACAATATGGGCTAAGGTGGTTTTACCTAGCCCTGGTGGGCCAAACAGTAAAACGTGGTCCAGTGCCTCACCGCGGTTGCGTGCCGCAGCAATAAAGATTTCCAGCTGTTCGCGTACGCGCTGTTGGCCGGTGTAGTCGGCCAGACTACGTGGACGTAGTGCTCGTTCTATGGAGTCTTCGTTAGGTGAGGCGCTATGCGGCGTCACCAGGCGTTCTGGTGCGGCCAGGCTGGACAGGGAATCTGAGTGTATTGCCATGAGTAGTATGCTGGTTATATTTCCAGCTATCGTACACTAGTCGCAAGGAATTATGTCAGTTACGCGCCAGGGATTTCAGTGCCTGTCGTATTCCTTCAGCAACATCAATATCGGCAGGTAGTGCTTTCAGGGCAGTATTGCATTCGTTGTTAGAGTATCCCAGTGACAACAAGGCATTTAGGATATCGTCGCGCCCGGCAGCAGGTGTGCCTGTGGCGGGGCCTAAATCAGCACCCAGCTTGCCGCGTAGTTCCAGTAGCAGGCGTTCTGCGGTTTTTTTACCTATACCTGGCACACGAATCAGGCGCCCGGTTTCTTGTAAAGTGATGGCACTGCTTAATTCAGCGACTGTCATGCCCGAAAGCACGGCCAGTGCAGTGCGTGCCCCTATGCCAGTGACTTTGATCAGAGCACGAAAGGTAGTGCGCTCTTGGGCGGTCATAAAGCCATATAGGGTGTGTGCGTCATCGCGTACGGCCAAATGGGTGTACAAACTGACTTTACCACCGGCATCGGGTAGGTCATATAAGGTGCTGATAGGGACATCAATTTCGTAGCCTACGCCGCCTACATCTATGCAGACCTGAGGGGGTGTTTTTTCCAGCACGATGCCGGTAATGCGTCCTATCATGACAAAGTTTCCATATTCAGCTGACTAGGCGCCCACCGCGCAGGCGGTTGCCTGGACTGGCTTTAAGCTGGCCGGTAGCGTTTAGACGCTCGACCAGAGGGTTGAAGTGGGCGTGGCAAATGGCACAGGCCAAAGCGTCAGCAGAATCGGATGCAGGTAGTCCATTTAGCTTAAGTAGGTGCTGCACCATGACCTGTACCTGCTCTTTAGCGGCATGGCCATTGCCCACCACTGACTTTTTTACCTGCAAGGCTGTATATTCGTGGACATCAAGCATGGCATCAGCCAGGGCGCACATGGCGGCACCACGGGCTTGGCCTAGTAGCAGAGTAGAAGCAGGGTTGGTGTTTACAAAGACTTTTTCCACGACAGATACTGTCGGTTGAGTGGACTGTACCACTTCGCGTATATGGTCAAAAATGACCTTAAGGCGTTGTGCTAGCGGTAGCTCAGACGGCACCACTATGGTGCCGCTGGCTACGTATTGCAGGCGCATGCCTTGGGCATCTATGACCCCAAAGCCAGTACGGCGCAGGCCGGGGTCTATGCCCAGAATACGCATTAGTGGCGGAAATGCCTGATGCCGGTCAGCACCATAGCGATACCGCGCTCGTTGGCAGCAGCGATAACTTCGTCGTCGCGCATGCTACCACCGGGTTGTATCACGCATGTGGCGCCGGCATCCGCAACCACATCCAAACCGTCGCGGAACGGAAAGAAGGCATCTGATGCAACGGCTGAACCTGCTAGTGTCAGACCTGCATTTTCTGCTTTGATGGAGGCAATGCGGGCCGAATCAATACGGCTCATTTGCCCAGCACCTACACCCAGTGTCATGCCGCCGCCGCAGAATACGATGGCGTTAGATTTAACGTATTTGGCAACCTTCCAGGCAAACATCAAGTCTTGCATTTGTTGTGCTGTAGGTGCCAATGTGGTTGCGACCTTGAATTCATGGGCAGCGACCTGGTGGTCGTCTGGGGTTTGTACTAGCCAACCACCACCGACACGTTTGACATCAAAGGCGTTGCGGCCTGTACCTTCTGGTATCTGTAAGACCCTGACGTTTTTCTTGGTGGCAAATAGGGCCAAGGCTTCCGGGGTGTAAGCAGGAGCCAGCAAGACTTCAACAAATTGGCCACTAATGGCTTGCGCTGTAGCGACATCGACAGGGCGGTTAAAGGCGATGATGCCGCCAAATGCTGATGTGGGGTCAGTTTTAAACGCTTGCTGGTAGGCTTGTAGCGGAGTGTCGCCCAGCGCGACACCACAAGGGTTGGCGTGTTTGACGATAACGCAGGCGCTGCTATCGAAGCTGCGTACGCATTCCCAGGCTGCATCGGCATCGGCAATATTGTTGTAAGACAATTCCTTGCCTTGCAATTGCTGGTAACTACCCAGCAAGCCAGGCTGCACGACAGCGTCAGTATAAAAGGCAGCACTTTGGTGCGGGTTTTCGCCGTAGCGCAACACTTGTTGCTGCGTCATTTGTACGGTTAGGCTGCGGGACCAGGGCTGGCGCTCGGGAGTTTGATCTTGGGCGGGCTCAGCGGTGCTTAGGCTGCTTAGGTAGTTGGCAATGGCGCCGTCGTAGGCTGCGGTGTGGGCATACACCTTAGCGGCTAATTCCAGACGCAAACCATAAGCCGGTATACCTTGTGGCCCATCTAGGTCGGCCAGCACACGAGCGTAATCCGAGGGGTCAATAATGACAGTAACGCCGCCTTCTGGGGTGCCGTGGTTTTTGGCGGCCGCACGCAACATGGCGGGGCCACCTATGTCGATATTTTCTACCGCATCGGCAAAGCTGCAATCAGGGTTTGCGATGGTCTCGCGAAACGGGTACAGGTTAACTACCAATAGGTCTATGGGTGCAATGTTGTGCTTTTCCAGGGTGTCCATGTGCTGGTCGCTGTCGCGTCGTGCCAACAGGCCGCCATGAATCTTTGGATGCAAGGTTTTGACACGACCATCCAGGATTTCCGGTGAACCGGTGTGAGTGGCGACTTCGGTAACTGGCAGGCCAGCCTGGGCCAGCAACTTGGCGGTGCCACCTGTGGACAGCAAGTTCACGCCGCGCTGATGTAGTGCTTGGGCAAACTCAACAATGCCGGTTTTGTCGGAAACCGAAAGTAGTGCATTCTGGATTTTCATAGGTAATCAGGTAGTAAAGTCAAAAATCAGGGTTGTAGCTTATAGGCTGTGAGTTTCTTGCGTAGCGTGCTGCGAGTGATGCCTAGCATCTCGGCGGCTTTCGACTGATTGCCCGAGGTTTTTTCCATGGCGATTTCTAGTACATTGCGTTCGACGCAGTCTATGACCATGGCAAGCATATCGCGCGGTTCGGAATCGCCCAGATCAGCAAAATAGCGGTCTAAACGTGCACGTACGGCGTGCTCCAGGGGGTTAGTAGTACTCATGATCCTAGTAGGTGTATATCGGGTGGTGGCTAGTGGGGGTGATTCCGTAGCCGACTAAGCCTTAAAAGGCTGATTGGGTGGATAGCAGTCAAACCATTGTTCTATAACGCGGGTTTGTTCGCGTGTACTGACTGTTTGTTGTATCCCAGGCAACCAGTGCGAAGCGTCGTCCAAATGGCCAAGATACCAGCCTATGTGTTTGCGGGCAGTTCTGACGCCAGTATATTCACCGTAGAACTGATAGTGGTCTTCTAAATGGTCTAGTAGACAACTACGTAACTCGCCATAACTGGGTGGCGCTAAATGCGTACCTGTGTCCAGATAGTGGGCAATTTCACGGAATATCCAGGGGCGACCTTGTGCGGCCCGTCCTATCATAATTGCATCGGCTTGAGTGTACTGTAATACATACAGGGCTTTTTCGGGACTATCGATATCCCCATTGGCAATCACAGGAATATCAAGTGCCTGTTTTACCTCGCGTATCGTATCGTACTCAGCCTCGCCTTTGTAATGGTCACAGCGCGTGCGTCCATGTAGCGTTAACGCACTAATGCCTATGTCTTGGGCCAGTTGCGCGACGCGTAGTACATTTTTGGACTGATGGTCCCAGCCAGTGCGGGTTTTTAACGTGACTGGGACATCAAGTGGTTTACAGGCCTGGACCACACTGGTCAGGATGCGTACGATTTGATTTTCATCGCGTAGTAAGGCAGAACCAGATGCAACATTACAGACTTTTTTGACCGGGCAGCCCATATTGATATCAATGATACGTGCGCCTTTGCGCACGTTGAATACCGCAGCCTCAGCCATCATGTCGGGGTCGGATCCGGCAATTTGGACAGCGATGGGGTCAATTTCCCCATCGTGATTTAGGCGCCTTGATGTTTTTACGCTATCCCATAGCTGGGGGTTGCTGGCGGCCATTTCGGATACGGCATAACCCGCCCCTAACTTCTTACAAAGTTTGCGGTAGGGGCGATCGGTGACGCCAGCCATTGGCGCGACGAAAACACGATTGGGAAGGGACCAGGAACCTATATGCATAAATGGATTTTAACCCCAGCGAATTGAGTGTCGATGACGACCGTAAGCTGGGTTTCAGGTACGTAAGCCTTGTAGTAGTTGATGAGATAGCGTTTTACGCAATGGAGGCAATATATCCATGCCCAGTAGCGCCAGACCTGCAGCATGTTCTACCAGCGGATTCCTGGTAGAAAAAATACGAGGTAAAAAGTCAGTGATGGCTGCGGTCAGCCAGCGGTCGGGACGCCTGTTGTCGGCAAAACGAAGTAGATAAGGATAGGGATCGCTATCAGGGCGTAACAACCAGGGGGTCAAGGCATGGGTCAGCTGCGCGGTATCGCGTAGACCTAGGTTTAGGCCTTGTCCCGCTACGGGGTGCAGGGTTTGGGCCGCATTGCCCACGCTAACACAGCGGTTGTTAAGTAGTGTGGGCCCTGCGTGCAAAGACAAAGGAAATACATGCTTGGGTGCTACGCAATGGAAGCGGCCCAAACGTGTACCAAATTCGGCTTCCAAGGCTGCGGCAAAGTCATCATGGTTCATGGCCAGTAGTTCAGCTGCCATAGGCGGCTGACAACACCACACTACGGCATATAAGTCATCGCCTTCAGGGTGGGGTAGCAAAGCCAAGGGGCCGTAACGAGTAAACCGTTCATAGGCCCAACCTGGGGTGGCATGGCTGGCGCGTACCGTAGCCAGTACCGCGTGTTGTTGGTATTCGCGGCGTAAGCCTTGCGGCTGTGTACCGTCTGATTGCACAGCAATGCGGCTATGTAAGGTGTGCTCACCCAGCGTCAGGACAGCCTGATTATCAATCAGCTGGATACGTTCTGGCCGGGCATGAATTAAAGTGACGCCACTACTGGCCAATGCGCCATGTAAGGCGCTAAGTAGTGCGTCGTAGCTGACCACGCTGCCCAGGCAGGGTACACCTAATTCCGTGTGGTCTATGATGGTGCGGCCTAATCTGCCGCGCTGAGACACATGTACCTGCAAAATATTGGCTGCTGTTGTGGGCCAGGCCTGCAGCTGCCTTAGGAACACTTGACTGCCATAATTCAATGCTAGGGCACGCGGGTCCAGCGCTGCGGTATTGGATGGCGTGAGCGTAGCGCCCAAGGCTGCGAATTGCGGACCCAGCACGGCGATACGTTCGGGTCTAGGCGATTTGTTGGCCAGGGCCAGGGCCAGGGCGCTACCCGCCGGGCCGGCGCCACTGATGGCGATGTCGTAAAGTGGGGCGTTCATAAGATTTTCAGGCTTTACTACAATAACGGTATCAGGTATTTTACGACCTGTAGAAAAAAGGGGTCTTTATGACGCAAGCTATTGCTAAGCGCCATCGTAATAAGGTCGTCGTCGCTTGGCTAGCCAGCCTGCTGGGGGGGCTGGGCATACATTGGTGGTATATGGGTAGGCGCCATGCATGGATAGTGACGACGTTTTCGCTGTGTATGTTGGCGTGGATTCCCTTTTTTCCAGAGTGGTGGAATAACCCAGCCATTTTCTTGCTGATGATACCGATTACCGATGGCGTGATTGAATCATTAGTTTTTGCCTTGATGCCCGATGAAAAGTTCGATGCACGTTATAACCCGCACTCCAACCAAAAGACCGCGACAGGGTGGAATGCCGTTATTGCAGCAATAGTCAGCACCTTTCTTGGTGGCACCGTGCTGATCTTTGGTATCGCTGTCATTGTTATTTACGTTTACATCAGTCTGGGTTGGCTGGATGACTACGTGATATAAACTGCAAGGTATTGCGCCTAACACTTGATCTCATGACTTTGCTTGCCTGGCTTACACCCTGGGAATTTTCCCCTACCTTTTTGCTGCTGTTCTTTGCCACTTGCGGACTATTTCTGCGCGGCAGGCGAGTGCACCACGTCGGTGCAGTGCGTCAGTGGTTATTTTGGATAGGTATGGTCATGTTGTATTTGTCTTTGCACACCCGCATAGACTATTACGCTGAACGCCTGTTTTTTGCTCATAGACTGCAGCATCTGGTCTTGCATCACCTAGGCCCTTTGTTAATTATGGGTGCGTATCCGGGGCAAGTACTGCGTGCTGGTTTGCCTTTGGCTTGGCGGGTGCGTTTGCGCCGTTTTCTAGACACCAGCGTGGGGCGGCTTATTGTGGCCGTCTTGACCAATAAGATTCTGGTGCCTTTTCTGTTTGTAGTGCTGGTGATTGGTTTTCTGCTACCTGTGGTGCAGTTTTATTCCATGCTGGACTGGCGTTTATACCGTTTAATGAACTGGTCTGTGGTGATCAGCGGCATCATGTACTGGAATTTGATTTTAGACAGGCGACCTAGTCCGCCGGCGGCACTGTCGCCTGGCGGTCGTATTATTTCGCCCATTATTACTATGGTGCCTCAGATAATAGTCGGGGCTGTAATTACGTTTACCGAATACGACCTATATCCAATTTTTGATCTATGTGGCCGTGCTATTCCTGGTTTGACCGCAGTGACCGATCAGGCCATAGGTGGGTTAACAATGTGGGTGTTGGCTGGTTTAGTTGAGGTCTTTGGGCTTATGTTTGCTTTGGCAACGTTTATGCGCTTGTCCGCGAAAGGCCGTTTACTTAATAAACGCGATATTGCTAGGGCCAGGCAACCCGAAGTCGCGTCCATATCCTGATGGCGAGTTTAGTCGTGGTAAGTCGTTCTAGTTCAGGTGCGCGGTTGCTTAGCTTGGTGTTGGCAGCCGCCTTGTCCATGCCGTTGTCATTACAGGCTCAGCCTATGGGGCTACCCAGTATGGGGTCGGCTTCAGCGGTAGAGTTATCACCCGCTCTAGAACGTACGCTGGGGGATGCCATTATGGAGCAGGGTCGGCGCGATCCTAGTTATATCGCCGATCCTGACATTAACCAGTACCTAACCGATATGGGCCGACGTTTAGCCGCCTATGCACCGGAAAGTGGCCAACGTATTACCGTGTTTGCCTTACGTGATTCCAGTATCAACGCATTTGCATTACCCGGTGGTTATATCGGTATTAATAGCGGACTGGTGGTGGCTTCTGAAACCGAATCCGAGCTGGCTTCAGTTATTGCCCATGAAATTGGTCATGTAGTGCAGCGCCATATCGCTAGGGGCATGACTCAAAGTTCACAAACCAATACCTTGATGATGGCAGCATTGGCCGCTGCATTATTAGCCGCTTTGTCAGGAAGCGGTGATCTGGCAATGGGTGTTGCCGCTTTTGGTCAAGCCGCTGCGGTCGATAGACAACTGGGTTTCTCACGCCAGGCAGAACAAGAGGCTGATCGCACAGGGTTTGAAATGTTGCGCAAAGCGGGGTTTGATCCGCGAGGCATGTTGCGTATGTTTGCCCAGCTGATGAATGCCTCGCGCTTGAATGAGGGTATGGGCGGCAGCGTTTACACCAGCACTCACCCCTTGTCTGTGCAGCGTATGTCGGATATGGAAAACCGTATTACTGATAGCTTGGCTGCGCCCAAGCCCGATAGCGATGCCTTCTGGTATGTGCGCGCCAAGTTGCGTTTGGTGCAGGCGCGTACTGCCCAGGCGATGCGTAACGCGATAACCATACTTGAGCGTGATGCTCAGCAAGCCAGTGGTGCCGCGCAATCGGCTGCCTGGTATGGCCTGGCGTATGCCGCTTTACAAAAAAAGGATTATGACGGGGCTGGGCAAGCACTGGATAAAGCAACGGCAGGTGGTCGTGGTTCATCGGAAGTCGCTGGATTGGCAATAAATTTAGCTTTGGCTCAGGGAAATGAGCTAAGCGCCTTAGAGCAAGCCAGTGCTGCGGCCAAGCGTTGGCCAGACAGCCAAGGCGTGGCGTTGGCTCAAATAGAAGCCATGCAGAAAACAGGGCGCGATACCGAGGCTATAGCCGTCCTGAAGCAGCGCATTATGCAGTGGCAGGACGTTCCGCGTTTGTATCAGCTGTTAGCGCAAAGCCAAGAACGCCTGGGCTTGCGTCTGGATGCACGCCGTAGCATGGCTAGCTACTATGAATTGACCGGTGCTTTACCTGCTGCCGTTGAGCAACTGCAGCAGGCGCGTAACATGACTAACGATTTTTATCTGCAATCGCAGTTGGATGTGCAGATACGTACCATGAAGGAACGCTTAAAAGACGACCGTGCCTTACTTGAACGCTTTAGAAGCTCTTAAAGTCTTAGGTGCCAGTTTCAAAAAACCTGGCTAACCGTCGGGGTAGCCAACCTAAGTCACCAGGAAAACCACCCGTGACAAAGCCCACATGACCACCTTGTGCCGGCTGGTGTAGCAACACGCTATCAGAGCATTCGTAGGAGCCTGGTAATGATGGTTCTGGCACGAAGGG
Organism: Alcaligenaceae bacterium; assembly: GCA_013416485.1. Lineage (GTDB taxonomy): Bacteria > Pseudomonadota > Gammaproteobacteria > Burkholderiales > Burkholderiaceae_B > JAGOAJ01. The sequence continues at coordinate 180,152 of JACCEO010000003.1, read as the reverse complement.
GTCGTTGCGTGCGTTCAGTACCAGGGTAGGTACCGTGATTTCATTTAGCAAGGGTTTGCTGGATGCCCTGGTCCAGTAATCCAGAGCATTTTTATAGCCATGCATGGGCGCGGTGTACATGTCGTCAAAATCCCGCAGGCTGACCGTATGATTCAGCCGCATGACATCTATCATGCCGGGAAAACGCTGGGCCTTGGCCAATAGCTTGGCCCTCATGGTTCGCAGAAAGTGGCGGGTATAAAGCTGCTTGCCTAGCCAGGTTTCCGATAAACGCATGCCGCAAGCGACCAGGTCCAAGGGGACTGACACAGCAGCCGCGGCGTGCAACCAAGGCAAGGAAGACCCTTGTTCGCCTATGTGTTTCAACATGGCGTTGCCACCCAGTGATACCCCGACGCTGTGCCATAGCGCTGCCGGTACGCGTTGGCGTACCGTAGAAAAAATGAAATCAATATCGTCGGAGTCGCCGGAGTAATAGGCGCGTGCCATACGATTCGGAAACCCCGAGCAACTGCGGAAATGAGCAATGACCACCACCCAACCACGGGCCCTGAAGTGTTGAGCGATGGCTTGGGCGTAGTGGCTGCTGCTATTGCCTTCCAGACCATGAAATAGTACTAAGGCAGGTGTGCCCGGTGTACTGGATAAGGTTGCCCAGTCACTGACCTGCATCCAGCGCCGTGCGGCAGTGTGTGCCAGCCCCGGATCGGCTTCTACCCCGGCCCCTGAGGCCAATCGATCAGGGAATAGACCAGGCGCAGTCCAGTCAAAGTCAATAAAATCACCATCGGGAGTATTGACACGCTCCCGAATGAAAGTGATTTGGTGGTAACGCGCCATTAAAGCGCTATATATGGTTTGCGTGTGACTACCCGGCAACCATTTGGGTGTCGGGCAGGGCGTTGAATCAATCTGAGCGGTCACAAACTGCCTTTGTTACATGAGGTGTGGCGGGGCTTGGGCCCCTGATGGCCAGAGAATCTAGTGGCCGTGGACTTTTTCGCCGTCTTTAAGCTGATAGCCAGTGCCGCAATACGGGCATAGTGCTTTGCCAGTTTTGACCACTTCGATATAGACGCGAGGATGCATGCTCCAGAGAGGGGCATTAGGTCCTGGGCAATACACGGGTAAGTCTTGGGCGGTCACAAAAACAGTATCGGGGGTGGCTGGGTTGCTCATGGAGAATCCTGATAATTTAAAAGAATATAGTGCGTATTAAGTGATTTTTCGATTGCCCAGATTGTAGCAAGGCCTACCGCCTTACAATATGTCTTTTTTCCGTAGCATAAAGGTAATCTACCCATGGTGCGCAGTAAGCTTTTAGCATGGTGGCCAGATGCGCCCCATAGGCAAAGTTTTAAACAGGCTTTTATGGATTTGTTGCCCACATTGGTGGCAACAGGCACCTGGGGATTCGTGACGGGGATAGCCCTGGTTAAAACTGGTTTAACGGATAACATGGCCAGCTTGATGACCCTGACGGTATATGCCGGCTCGGCTCAGTTGACTGCTTTGCCCTTGATTGAGTCGTTAGCACCGATTTGGCTGATTTTTGCAGCGGGTTGCGTGGTCAATATACGCTTCATTATTTTTGGTGCAGCGCTACAGCCTTTTTTTCGTCACCTTAGCTGGTTCCGGCGACTGATGCTAAGTTATCTGACTACCGATATGGCGTTTGTACTGTTTATGGGCCGTTATGGAGAAAGTGCCGAGCGGGGCAGTACGCATCATATTTGGTACATGTTGGGCGTCATCATACCTGGCTGGTTGACGTGGGTGCTGGCTTCTTTGATGGGTATATATCTGGGGGGTTTAGTACCGGCTAGCTGGTCATTAGAGTTCGCCGCCATTCTTGCCTTGATGGCAATTATCATTCCTTTGGTGAAAACCAAACCTATGGCGATGTGTTTGTTGGCAGCCGGTCTAATCGCCTGGGTGTGTCAGCCATTGCCACTACGTTTAGGTCTGGCATTGGCAGTGGTTGGTGGCGTAATTGCCGGTGTTATCAGTGAGCGTATTTATCACAGGAAATCGGCATGATGACGTTTACAGAGCATGATTGGTACATATTGGGCGTTATAGCAGCGCTTACGGTGTGCAGTTTCTTGACGCGTTCAGGCTATTTTCTGGTAGGCGATTACTTGCCCCTACGTGAAGGGGTTAGGCGGGCTTTGCGCTATGCACCCACGGCGGCCCTGATAGGTATTGTTGTGCCAGAGCTGTTGCCCTGGCAGCCAGATGTCGGCGTGGTCCTGGATGTGAAGGCGCTGGCAGCTTTGATTGCTATATTTTTATACTGGCGCACAGGCAGCACGTTAATGGTGATCGTTGGTGGTATGGTCGCATTTTGGGGTTTACGATTTTTAATGCAGTTATGAAACCCTTATATGCTGGCAAAACGTCGGGTTTTAACGACACTATGTGAGTAGATGCTGCACAATTTAGGGAGTATGGGCTGTGCTGCGTTAAAATGATGGGGTTATAAGAGCTGCGCTCGGGGTTTTCCCGTAGCTGGCGCCAACCATTTTCAATGACAGACATCATAAAAATCGATACACCAACTGCTAATTTTTCCGACTTCGGCCTGCATCCCAGCATACTTAAGGCGGTCGCCGCAACTGGGTATACCACTCCCACTCCGATACAGGCTCAGGCCTTACCTATGGTCATCGATGGTCGCGATGTCATGGGGGCAGCGCAAACTGGTACTGGTAAAACTGCAGCATTTACTTTACCTATATTGCATAGGCTAATGCAATTTGCTAATACCAGTGCGTCACCAGCGCGCCACCCTGTGCGTGCGCTTATCCTGACGCCTACACGCGAGCTGGCGGACCAGGTCTCTGATAGTGTGCTCAAGTACAGCAAAGATACGCCTTTACGTTCCGCCGTTGTGTTTGGTGGTGTCGATATCGGCCCACAACGCGATGCTTTGCGACGTGGCTGCGAAATTTTGATCGCCACTCCAGGTCGTTTGCTAGATCACGTAGAACAGAAAAATGTCAATTTAAGCCAGGTTGGTATATTGGTGCTGGACGAAGCCGATCGCATGCTGGATATGGGCTTTCTGCCCGATCTGGATCGTATCGTGGGCTTGTTGCCGGCTAAACGTCAGGGCTTGTTGTTTTCCGCCACGTTCAGCAACGAAATTCGTAAGCTGGGCCGTAGTTATCTGAAAGACCCTGTGGAGCTCGAAGTTGCTGCACGCAACGCGACAGCCGATACCGTTACTCAAATTGCTTATCCCTTGGCCAGCGAACAAAAACGTGAGGCTGTGGTGCATTTGGTGAAGTCACGTGGGTTTAATCAAGTTATTGTGTTTTCCAACACAAAAATTGGTACAGGCCGTTTGGCGCGTGAATTAGTACGCGATGGTGTCAAAGCGGAATCCATACACGGTGATAAAAGCCAATTAGATCGCATGAAAGCACTAGAGGCGTTCAAAGCTGGCGAACTCGAGGTCTTAGTGGCCACTGATGTGGCTGCGCGTGGTCTGGATGTGGCTGGTGTTCCTTGCGTCATCAACTACGATCTGCCTTATAACGCCGAAGATTACGTACACCGTATAGGACGTACCGGTAGGGCGGGTGCTTCAGGCGAGGCTATTGCTTTGTTCACTCCAGATGAAGAACGCTATCTGCTGGACATTGAAAAGCTGATTAAAGCCAAAATACCCCGTGGCGAACTAGAACTTCCCAGAAACACACGTGGGCGTTCTTCGGGAACTCGTCAGCCAGAGCGTAACGAGCGCTCGGGGCGTACTGACAAGCGTGCTTATGGTTCTAGCGTTGCTACCACGAAGCTGCCTACCGATGAACTGTTCTATAAACCTTATGTACCGTCGTCGTCGCCATCTGTTCTGGCAGCAACCACGGTGGCACCGGTTTCTGCTGCGGCTAGCAAACGGAAATCCTTGGGTGTACTACTAGGCGGCGGTCGCTAAGTCTAGTAATGACGGCGGTCCGCCCTGAACGGGGGGGGACTGCAAATCCAGGCTTCCTAGTAGCCTGGATAAATGGCTGATATTAGGCTGCAAGGGACCAAAAAAAAGATTACCTTGCGGTCCTTGTATTAGTAGCGTGGGGAAGTTTTCTACATCTTCGTCACCCAGCCATTCAGGATGCTCTTCAATATCTATCCATACAAATACATGCTGGGCATGCTGCGTTGCCAGTGTATTAAAATCCACTTGGTATTTTTTACAGCTGTCACACCAGGCGGCGCAATAACAGGCAATGATCAAGCGGTCTAACCCTTGCAAGGCCTGTTGTAGTTCGGTGGTGTGGTGTTGCGGATTAAATACGGGCATAAAGACAAATAACACTTAGTTTGACTATGATGGAAAGCATCATGTCATATGACACGGGATGCTTACATGAATGATACTACCCCGGCTGTTCAGCCGTCATTACCCGCCACTATACCTGTGGAACCCAGCCCTATCGGGGTTGGTCTGGTGGGCCTGGCGTTTAAACGAGCCTTAGTCTCGCAATTACATCCAAAAATGCTAGCCACCTTGTTTCTGCCGTTTTTAATTGCAGCGCTGGGTGCGGTGTTGTTGATGTGGTTTTTATGGACGCCTTTGACCAACTTTATGAATGCACATGCTTCTGAATGGGGTATGGTCAATACGGTGGACCAGTGGATGGTCGGCATTGGTCTGTTTTCTTTGAAAGTCTATTTAACGCCCATACTGGCCGCAGGTTTGTTATTGCCCATAGCGGGCTTGCTAGGCATAGTCATAGCAGCAGTGTTTGTGATGCCAGTGGTGTTAGGTCATATTCAAAAACGTGATTATCCTGACCTGGAACGCATGGGGCAGCATGCCACGGCCGTTGGCGCATGGAATGCCTTATGGGTTGGGGTGGTTTTTGTGTCGGGTTGGTTGATCACCATGCCTTTGTGGTTGATCCCGCCGCTGGCGATATTACTCCCCTTGTTTTGGTGGGCCTATGCGTTTAATCGTATGCTTAGGGTTGATGCCTTGGTAGAGCACGCCACGGGCCCAGAGCGGCGCTTACTCTATCGTCGTCATAACGGAAAATACTGGTTAATTGGCCTAATGATGGCCATACTGAATTTTTTTCCTCCTGCGTGGTTGATACTCCCGGTGTATTCGGCACTGGTGTTTGGGCACTTCAGTCTTGAGGCTTTGCGCCAACAGCGCAAGGCATAAGGAATACTATGGATACAGTCAGCGAACCCAAGGTACGTCTTATTATTATTGGTGATGAAATCCTTTCGGGTCGACGCCAGGATAAACATTTTTCCAAGTTAATAGAACTACTGGGCCAACGGGGTATGCAGCTGTCTGGTGCGGAAATAGTCTCTGATGAACTCGATGATATCGTTGCTGTACTGAAACGTAGTTTTTCAACTCAGGACATCGTGTTTTGTTGTGGTGGTATAGGTGCTACTCCAGATGATAGAACCCGTCAGGCTGCTGCTTTGGCCTTGGGTCTGAAGCTGGCTCTGCACCCTGAAGCCCAAGCCCTGATTTCTGAGCGGTGTGCCGATATGGCTAGTCGTGGTCAAGGCAGTGCTGATATGAATTTGCCCGAAAATCAGCAGCGGCTGCAAATGGGGGTGTTTCCCGTTGGGGCCGATATCGTGCCCAATGCTTACAATAAAATTCCTGGGTTTTTTATTCGTAATCACACTTTCATGCCAGGTTTTCCTGTGATGGCGACTCCCATGATGGAGTGGACACTGGATACCCGTTATGGGCAGTATCATCACAAGGTTAGCCGGGTCGAGCATTCATTTCTGATCTTTGGGCTGCCTGAGTCACGCATTACTCCTGCCCTAGAGGCTTTGGAAGTCAAGTGGCCAGGCATTAAAGCCTTTAGTTTGCCTAGCGTTGGGGATATGGGGCAGCCCCATATTGAACTCGGTGTGAAAGGCGAACCTGTCGCTGCTACCCAAGCGTTGGCGTATTTGCGTGAACAGGCGAGACAGCTTGGTGGTCAGCTAAATCCTCCTGCAAACGAATAAGTACTTGCCTAATTTTACGCTTTTCCATATTATGGAATTGTTGCGTTGCATCATAAAGTCCCTATGTCACGATCCTCAATGTTGCCTACAACATTAAACATGTCCTCGTCTTTGAATGATTCCCAGATGGCCATACAGGTCCTTGAAAGAGCCATGCGTCTGCTTGATGCCCTGGCTCTCCAGACTGATCCTGTACCCCTGAAGGACTTGGCTGCTACCACCGGCTTACATACATCCACCACCCATCGCATACTCAATGACTTGGTGGTTGGACGTTATGTGGAAAGGGTAGATAGCGGTTTGTATCGTTTGGGAATGCGCTTGCTGGAGCTTGGGTCTTTGGTCAAGGGTAGGTTGGATGTGCGCGAAGCAGCCATAGAGCCCATGCGTGAACTGCATAAAATTACCGGCCAGACCATTAATTTGTCCTTGCAGCAAGGCGATGAAATTATTTACATAGAGCGTTCCTGGAGCGAGCGGTCTGGTATGCAAGTGGTCAGGGCTATAGGGGGGAGGGCGCCGTTGCATCTGACGTCTACAGGAAAATTGTTTTTATCCGTCAGTGACCCTCGTCAAGTCAGGGCGTATGTCATGCGTACTGGTCTAGCAGGTACTACGCGTAATAGCATTACTCAGGCCGATCAATTAGAGCGTGACCTGACTTTGATTCGTCGCTTGGGCTATTCGCGCGATAACGAAGAATTGGAATTGGGAGTGCGTTGCATTGCCGCAGGGATTTACGATGACACTGGTCAATTGCAAGCGGGCTTATCGATTTCCGCGCCTGCCGAGCGCTTGCGTGATGAATGGATACCAGCATTGTTGGAAATAGCACACAAAATTTCTGCATCATTGGGATATGAGCCAGCGACTAATTGAAACGATAGAAGGGTTTTGTTGCGTCGCAACAAAATTCTTGACATGCGCTTAGGAATTGGTAAAATAAGTGTTGTTGCAATGCAGCATAGAAGGTTTTCACAGGATAAAGTGAATGACGTAGCCTTCTTGTATTCTCACTTATATAGGAAATATCATGAGCGCCATCCCACAAAATGTTCTGGCTAACCAAAAAGCATCACTAGATAACTTTCTAGCGATACAAAATACATTCTTTAGCGGCTTTGAAAAGCTGGTTGATTTGAACCTGAAAGTCATCAAGGCTTCCATGGACGAAGTCGCCCAGAAATCGCAGCAAGCCGCTGAAGTCAAAGATCCTCAAGAAGCCCTGTCGTTCACTAGTGGTCTGGTTCAGCCTAACGCTGAAAAAGCCCTGGCTTACGGCAAGCATGTTTATGACATCGTTGCTGGTGTACAAGCAGACCTGTCCAAGCTAACCGAAGAGCAATTGTCGCAAGGTCAGCAACAAGTCAGCGAAGCTATCGACGAGCTGGCTAAGAATGCTCCTACAGGTTCGGAAGGTGCTGTTGCTTTGTTGAAGTCATCGTTGGCGACTGCCAATAGTGCTTATGACTCGGTTGCTAAGGTGGCTCGCCAAGCTGCGGATGCTGCTGAATCCAACATTGCTGCTGCTACCAGCGCCACTATGAAAGCTGCTGCCGATGCAGCCGAAGCCAGCAAAGCTGCTGCGCCTCGTGCACGTCGTGCCACAGTCTAAGTTTTTGGTTTAGTACCGATGCAGTAAAAAGGGCGTCCTTTGGGACGCCCTTTTTACGTTAACTGTTTAGGCTGTCTTATCTAAGGCGGCATGTACTGCTGTGGCTTGCAGCATGTCAACTAGCACTTCTGACGCCAAGCTAATCATATAGCCGCGCCGACCGCCGTTCAGGTAGATGGTGGGGTGATCCAGCAAACTGGCCTCGATATACACGGGCATGTGTTTGCGCGTTGCAAAAGGTGATGTGCCGCCCACGAGATAACCAGAATGGCGTTGAGCTGTTTCTGGCTGGCACGCTTGTATTTTCTTGACTCCTAGCTGACGAGCCAGGTTTTTTGTGGAGACTTCACGGTCTCCATGCATTAGAACCAGTAGCGGTTTGGCAGCCTCGTCCTCCATGACTAGGGTCTTGGCAATGATATGTAAGTTGACGTTTAGCTGACGAGCTGCTTCGGCAGCACCGCCATGATCAGCGTAGTCGTAGCTATAGGCCGCAAAGGCGACCTTGTGTTGTTTAAGCCACAATGTGGCTGGCGTTTCCGAAACGTGTTTGTGTTTAGCCATTTGATTGTTGTGTTAGGTATGTGATTTAGGCTCTAGGGTGATGTTTTGCGTGTAGGGCTTTCAAGCGTTCGCGTGCCACATGAGTATAAATCTGGGTGGTTGAAATGTCGGCATGCCCCAGTAGCATTTGTACTACCCGTAAATCCGCTCCGTGATTTAACAAGTGAGTAGCGAAAGCATGACGCACTACGTGTGGCGACAGTGGTGCATGTATGTTGGCCTGCACAGCATGTTTTTTAACGATCAACCAAAATGACTGACGTGTCATTGCTGCTGCTCGTGCTGTCACAAACAAGGCGTCGGCACGGCGTGGCCCTAGTAATTCAGGGCGAGACTCTTGTAGATAACGCTCTATCCAATGCATGGCCTCTAGACCCAGTGGCACCAATCTGTCTTTACCACCTTTGCCGCCAGTTACTCTGACAACTCCTTCGGTCAGGCTGACATCCAATACCCCTAAACTGATTAACTCGCTAACTCGCAAGCCTGTGGCATACAGGGTTTCCAGCATGGCACGATCACGTAGACCCAAAGCCTGATGGGTGTCTGGGGCTTGTAGTAGAGCGTCCACCTGATCTTCGGATAGAGTCTTGGGATAGCGTGCGGCCTGTTTGGCTGCTTTCAGTGTCAGGCAAGGATCTTGAGTAACGCTGCCGTGACGTAAAGCCCATAAATAATAGCGACGCAATACGGCCAGTCTACGGTTGGCGGTGGTGGCTTTACTTGTGGCATGCAGTGCGGCAAACCAATCCTGGATATCGGTGGCGTTTACTTGCTCCAGTGTCTTTTTTGGGTGGTTGTGTAACCACAGGGAAAATGCGCTTAGGTCGCGTCGGTAGGCCGCCAAGGTATTGGCGGCGAGTCCGTCTTCTAGCCAGATGCTGTCTAGAAAAGAGTCTATAGAGGGTGGGGGGGTGAAACCAATGCTGGGGTACATGGTTTTATTATGCCATTGCAAAGCTCTTTGCGTAGTGGGAGTGTAAGGTCGGTATAGTGATTGACTATCGCTATATACCTATATATATTACGGTTACTCATATTACTAATTACAACTCATATACTTCCCAAGGAACTCCTATGTCATTACGCCGTATCCTAGCCACTGCCATCGTTGTCGCAACTAGTTGGAACATGCCTGCTGTGGCAGGCGAGGTGGTGGTGTCGGCGGCAGCTAGCCTGACAAATGCCTTTAAAGAGCTGGCATCTAATTACGAAAAAGATCACGCTGACACTAAGATAGTGTCTAGCTTTGCCGCGTCGGATGTGCTGTTGCAGCAAATTATTCATGGCGCACCTGCGGATATTTTTGCGTCGGCTGATCAAAAAGCAATGGATAAAGCCGTAGGGGCTGGCGTGATCGATTCGGAAAGCAGAACGGACTTTGTGCGCAACGAGATCGTGTTAATCGTTCCTGCTGATGATAAGCACGGGGTTACATCTCTGGCTGATTTGAACAACAGTGCCATTACCCGTGTGGCCTTTGGGAATCCTGCAACGGTCCCTGTGGGGCGCTACACTCAGGCCTCGTTGGAAAAGACAGGGGATTGGGACGTGGTGAAAAACAAAGAAGTGACGGGTCAGAATGTGCGCCAGGTCTTGGATTATGTTGCACGTGGCGAGGTAGATGCCGGTTTTGTGTTTGCTACGGATGCTGCCATCATGAACGACAAGGTCAAGGTCGTGCAACGTTTAGTATCAAGCACACCGGTGCTATATCCCATTGCCTTAGTTAAGCGTGATGGCCGTAGTCCACAAGCAGCCGATTTTCTTAACTATGTATTGTCTGCCCAAGGCCAGGCTGTGTTATCCAAGTATGGTTTTGCTAGGCCTTAAAAAACTATGACGCTTGCTGAAATTAGTGTGCCCTTATTGCTATCGTTAAAGGTGGCAGGCTGGGCAACATTTTTTGCGACAGTACTTGGTATAGCCGTAGCGTTTGGCTTGGCCAGATGGCGTTCATCCTGGTGCGATGTGCTGGACTCCATACTGACCTTGCCTATGGTGCTGCCGCCTACCGTTATTGGCTATTACTTGTTGGTCGTATTAGGGCGGCGAGGCTGGCTAGGGCAATTTCTAGCACGCTGGGACATAGAACTGGTGTTTACCTGGCAGGGGGCTGTTATTGCGGCGACGGTAGTGGCGTTTCCATTGGTACTAAAATCAGCACGGGCAGCTTTCCAGGACGTTAGTCACCAATTGGAAAACGCAGGTAGGTTGCTAGGTGTCAGTGAGGCTGCTATTTTCTTTCGTATTACCTTGCCGTTGGCCGCACGCGGTATTTTGGCAGGTGTGTTGCTGGCTTTCGCCAGGGCCTTAGGTGAGTTTGGTGCCACGCTAATGCTGGCAGGAAGCATACCTGGTCGCACGCAAACCTTGTCCATCGCTATTTACGAGGCTGTTCAGGGTGGTAACGACGACTTGGCAAACATATTGGTGCTGATCACATCTGCTGTGTGCATTATTGTGCTGTTGGTGGCCAGTCGTTTGTCACCGACTCAAAGGCGTGGTTCCAGCGTGAGTTCCAGGGGAGTTTTGTGATCATTGATCTGGCAATTCAGCGCAAACTTTTGTCTAACCAGCGCGAATTTCTTTTAGATATTTCCCTGCAGTCTAATGCGTCGCGTATCGCCTTGCTTGGGCCATCGGGTTCGGGTAAAACACTGACTGTTCAGGCCATTGCTGGCTTACTGCGCCCTGATGCTGGGCATATCCGTGTGAAAGGGATCACGTTTTTTGATGCCCAGCAATCTGTGTTTTTGTCGGCGCAACAGCGTCAGCTGGCGTATTTATTGCAAGATTATGGCTTGTTTCCGCACTTGACGGTGACACAGAATATTGGTTTTGGTTTGACTAAGGGCTACTTCAATTGGTGTCGTAAGGTCAGTTTGCCCGATGTGGCCATGCGTTGGGTAGAGGCCTTTGAGTTAGGTGCCATATTGCAAAGTTACCCGGATCAAATTTCAGGTGGTCAAAAACAGCGCGTGGCTTTGGCGCGAGCTTTATCGACTAGCCCCAGTATGCTGTTACTAGATGAGCCCTTGGCTGCTTTGGATACCAATTTGCGCCAGAAAATGCGTGATGAATTAGCCGCTTTGCAGCAACAACTGGATATTCCAACGATATTAATTACTCATGATTTGGACGATGCAGTGGCCTTGGCTGACCAGATCTACCAGATTGACAATGGAAAAATTGTGAGCGATAGGCCATCTTGCCCTTAAGTTAGGGCGGCATCCCGTCATGCTAATCCAGTGTGCCCAGCATGACACTAGAAGCTTTGAAGATGGCGTAAGCAGCTTGCCCTTGATGTAACGGCATGGTTTTTAAACTGTTGGTGGTGATGGTGGCGGCAATGACTTGACCACTATCCAGGGTAATGCTGACTTCGGTGCTGACCGGACCCGTAATAATGCGACTAATGTGGCCGTGTAGCTGATTGCGAGCCGATAAGCGTAGCTTTTCATCGGCTAGGCCTACCATGACGGACGATGCCTTGATAAAGGCCAGTAGGCGTTTACCCGTTTTCAAGCCTAGATTGGTGACACTTTCATGAGTAATTGACGACACAATGTGCAGGCCAGCGCCTATGTCCATAATGACTTCGTCATTCACCGTGCCTTGGGTAATACTGCTAACCACACCGGATAGTTTGTTGCGGGCAGATGTCTGTACCATCATGTGTTGTATTAATTCCAGGTTGCTAGGCGACAGGGTGTTGGCACGTGCCAGTTGGGCCATGAAGCGTTCATGTTCTTGGCTTAGTGCTTGGTATAGGGTCAGCAGTTCCTGAGCGCGGGGGGTTAAGACGGCACCCCCACCGCGTTGGCCACCGGTGTTGCGCAATACCAGGGGTTCACCAGCTAGGTTATTCATGGTGTCGACAGCGTCCCAGGCTGCTTTGTAGCTAAGGTTGATTTTTTTGGCTGCTGCTGTAATCGAACCTTCTTGATCTATGGCTGCCAATAAGGCCATGCGACGTGGGTTGCCCCATTGTTGCTGGCCGGAACGAAATCCTATAGAGCCACTGATTTCAACGGGTTGCGCGTTGTTGACAGGTAATTTTTTGGGCGACATAGTGGGTAGTGTACGCGGCAAAAGCTAGACCTGCCAACTCCTGTTAAACTACTAGGTGGCGGGCCCCTTCGCATGGTTCGACGGTGAAACTGGTCAGGTCGGGAACGAAGCAGCCATAGTCGTTTAGAATCAGTGCCGAAGTCAGGCTCGCCATCTTGTTTATTCCTTACTTCTCCCCAAGCCGTAGCGAATCCGGTACACTTTTCGTTTACTCTTCGATAACTTCCGGCGATCAGCTCCCGCATGACATATCTGGTTCTGGCGCGTAAATGGCGGCCACGTTCGTTTGACACCCTGGTTGGACAGGATCACGTAGTTCGTGCATTGACGCATGCGCTGTCTACGCAAAGGCTACACCATGCCTGGCTGTTTACCGGCACTCGCGGCGTAGGCAAGACTACGCTTTCGCGCATACTGGCTAAATCTCTTAACTGCCTCGAAGGCATTACGCCCACGCCGTGTGGTGTGTGCCAGGCGTGCGTAGAAATTGATGAAGGCCGTTTTGTTGACTACATCGAGCTAGATGCGGCTTCGAACCGTGGTGTCGATGAAATGACACAGCTGCTGGATCAGGCGGTGTATGCGCCCAGTAGTGGCCGCTACAAGGTTTACATGATAGACGAGGTGCATATGCTTAGCGGCCATGCCTTCAATGCCATGCTGAAAACCTTGGAAGAGCCACCGCCGCACGTTAAATTCATATTGGCGACTACGGACCCACAAAAAATACCAGTTACGGTGTTGTCGCGCTGCTTGCAGTTCAATTTAAAGCAAATGACGGCCGAATCCATAGTGTCTTATCTGGACAATGTGCTGATTCAGGAAAATATTCCGTTTGAAATGCCGGCCTTGCGTTTGTTGGCGCAAGCGGCATCTGGTTCCATGCGTGACGCCTTGTCGTTAACAGATCAAGCGATTGCTTACAGTGCAGGCCACTTGACGGGTGATGCCATTTTGGGCATGTTGGGGGCGATTGATCAGCGTCATTTGGTCGATTTGCTGCAAGCGCTATCGACGGGGCAGGCAGGTCAAGTTTTGGATGTTGCCAATCAACTTGCCGAGCGCGGCCTGTCGTACTCTGGTGCTTTGGCTGATCTGGCTGTATTGCTGTCTCGTATTGCTATCGAACAACGCGTCTCTGGTGCCATACCCACTGATGATCCCCAGGCAGAAGACATTGCCAGGCTAGCTCAAAGTATGCACGCAGATCAGATCCAGCTCTTTTATTCTGTTGCTGTGCACAGCCGGAATGAATTGTCGCTGGCGCCAGACGAGTACGCAGGTTTCGTGATGGCTTGCTTGCGCATGCTGTCCTTGGTGCCTGCTACTGATCCTACCAGCATGCCTGCTACGCCTGCGCCCGTCGCGGCACCTGCGGTGACCATACCATCTATAGCAGCAGCAGCACCTGAGCCAGAACCTGAGCCAGAACCTGAGCCAGAACCTGAGCCAGAACCTGAGCCAGAACCTGAGCCAGAACCTGAGCCAGAGCCTGCGCCTGTGCAGGGTCCTGAATCTACACCAGCGCCGCTTCAGGATACGTCCCCGTCTATTGCACCGCCTGTGATAGTGGCACCGGGTTCAACTAGCGATGCCGCCGACGAAGTCAGCGAGGTCAATGATGAAGTCCCTGCTTGGGAGGACATGCCAGCGGAACCCCAAGATGTGGCAAGTTCGCCCGCTTCTGCTCCCGAGCCAGTCACACCTGTCGTACCTACGGTTCAAAACGATAGCGATTTCGAAACTCTATCCATGACGCCGCCTGATGCAGGTTCGTCGGATGATGGCAGCGATTTTGATACCGATCTGCACTTCGAGCGTATTGATGATGACATGGATATGGACATGCCCATGTCCGATGAGCAGGCTGAAACATTGGTAGCACCAGTGTTTGCCAGTACGACCAAAAAACCTAAATCCCCCAAGTTGCGAGGCATGACATCACAAGCTTGGCCTGCCTTGGTAGCCACTTTGCCGCTAACAGGCATTGCTGCAGGTTTGGCAGCAGAACTGGCCCGTCAAAGCGAATGGGTAGATGTGCAGGGCAACACTATACATTTACGTGTCGCGGTGCAAACACTGGCCGAAGGTCCTGGCATAGTACGCTTGCAAACTTTGTTATCAGAACATTTTGGCACAGTGGTGCAACTGCATGTAGAGTACGGTGCGACGGGGGACGAAACTGCCCACGCTGTGGCGTTGGCTCGTAAGGCCGAAAGGCAGAAACAGGCTGAAAGTGCAGCAGTAGTGGATCCCTTTGTGCAGGCCTTGATTGCAGGGTTTGGCGCCAGTATTATTCCGGGCTCTATTCGTGCGACACCCGGTTAAACCGTTTGCTTTATTTTTATTGTTACTTATTTCAGGATAGCTCATTATGATGAAAGGTCAGATTGCCGGCTTGATGCGTCAAGCTCAGCAAATGCAGGAAAACATGAAAAAGGCTCAAGAAGCCTTGGCTGATATCGTGGTTGAAGGTGCCTCGGGTGGTGGTTTGGTCACCGTCTCCATGACCTGCCGTAATGATGTCAAGCGTGTCACCATAGATCCTAGCTTGCTGGCTGACGACAAAGATATGTTGGAAGACTTGGTTGCTGCAGCGTTCAATGATGCTTTGCGCAAAGCCGATGCCACTTCACAAGAAAAAATGTCAGCAGTGACAGCTGGTATGCCTATGCCTCCCGGTATGAAATTGCCGTTCTAATGAGCTCGGCACTCCCCGAACCCGAGCCACTGAAAGCCCTAATAGACGCTTTGCGTCGATTGCCTGGGGTGGGGGTGCGTTCGGCACGCCGTATGGCGTATCACTTGCTGCAGCACGATATCTCCGGCGCCAATCAACTAAGCCACGCTTTGGCGCAGGCCGTGCAGGAAGTACGCCACTGCGGTTTATGCAATGGTTTCTCAGAAACGGATGTATGTGCCACCTGTGCCCACCCCAAGCGTGATGGCTCAGTGTTATGTGTCGTAGAAACGCCGGCTGATCAAAACACGCTGGAATCCAGTCATGGCTACAAAGGGCTGTATTACGTCCTCATGGGGCACTTGGCACCTTTGGAAGGCATAGGCCCTGCCGAGCTTCATTTTGATCGCCTGCTTAAGCGCGCCACCGATGGCGTGGTCACAGAAGTTATCTTGGCCACCAACTTCACAGCTGAAGGCGAAACGACGGCGCATTATTTGTCAGAGTTACTGGGCGCGCGCGGGTTGACAGTCACTCGGCTGGCGCGTGGTGTCCCTGCTGGCAGTGAGCTTGAGTATGTGGATGCAGGTACTTTGGCCTGGGCCTTAATGGAGCGGCGTAGTACCTGACTAACAATAGGGCATATTGCCCTATTGTGTTGTTTGCTTAGTTGGCTTGCTTAGCTTGAGCGATCAGGCTGTCCAGGCGTAGGGCGTCGGCAACGAACAAACGTATGCCTTCAGCAAGCTTTTCGGTAGCCATTGCATCTTGATTTAGCTCTGTGCGAAAGGTGACTTCGTTGCTGGCCATCCATTCTGGACCTGTGCTTTTTGCGCTTTCCGGGTCTAATTGACGTGGTAAGGCTTGGGTGTTATTGGCCAGCTCGCCCAATAGTCCTGGGCTGATAGTTAATAGGTCACAGCCTGCCAAGGCTTGTATTTGGCCTAGATTGCGAAAGCTGGCGCCCATGATTTCCGTGGAAATGTCATAGGTTTTATAGTAGTTGTAAATACGCTGCACTGACAGTACGCCAGGGTCATTGCGGCCAGCGTTAGCGGCTTCATCCCAGTTGTTGCCTGCATCTTTTTTGTACCAGTCGTAGATACGACCTACAAAAGGCGAAATGAGTTGTACTTTGGCCTGGGCGCATGCCAGAGCCTGGGGTAGGGAAAACAATAGCGTCAAATTGCAGCGTATGCCTTCCGCTTGTAGTGCCTTGGCGGCCTGTATGCCTTCCCAGGTCGAGGCTAATTTAATCAGTACGCGCTCGCGTTCTATCCCGGCGGCTTGGTATAGGCCAACAATGTGGCGTGCTCGTTCTATGCTGGCTTGGCTATCAAAAGATAGCCTGGCATCAACCTCGGTAGATACGCGGCCAGGCACAATGCTTAAAATTTCCTGGCCAAAGGCAACTAGCAAATGATCTGCCAATTCCGATGCGGTTGCAGCTTTGTGGTCCGTGACGATTTTGTCCAGCAAATATTGGTATTCGGCTTGCTGTACCGCTTTTAGAATAAGCGATGGATTGGTAGTGGCATCGGTAGGGCGATGGTCACGCATGGTCATGAAGTCGCCCGTATCGGCAACCACAGTAGTAAATTCTCTTAGGGATTCAAGTTGGTTTTGCATAGTGCTTAAACGGGGTTTACAAGACAAAGTATGACATTAACTGTAGACGATTTCAGGTGTAATCGCATAGTTAGGGCGGCGCACAGATTAATTGTGTTTAAGTGCTTGTACTCGCGCTATAATCGGAAGGTTTAATTGTTGAATTTAAAACTGGGGTTTACAGTGCTGCCGTCACTTTTTCCTGAAGGACCCAACCGGTTTCCTTCTGCAATACTTGCCTTGGCCGACGGTTCCATCTTTAAAGGTGTCTCGATAGGCGCCGATGGTCATAGTGTCGCCGAAATTGTTTTTAATACGTCCATGACGGGATATCAGGAAGTCCTGACTGATCCTAGCTATCATGGACAAATGGTCGCTTTGACCTACCCACACGTGGGTAATACCGGGATCAATCCCGAAGATAACGAATCATCCGGCCCTCATGCTGCTGGTCTTGTCGTGCGCGACTGCTCGTTGCGAGTGTCCAACTTCCGCGCGACACAGTCTTTACCCGACTACCTTAAGGAACATGGCATTGTGGCTATTTCCGGTGTCGATACCCGCAAGCTGACGCGTTTATTGCGTCAGGGTGGTGCCCAAAGCGCTTGTATCTTAGTGGGTGATGATGCCCAGCGGGCAGTGCAGTTGGCGCGTGATTTTGACGGCTTGGCAGGTAAAGACCTGGCCAGTCAGGTATCCACCAAAACCATCACCGAATGGACCGAAGGCACCTGGCAATTGGGGCAGGGCTTTAGCCAGCCCGCTAGCAGCCAGTACCATGTGGTCGCCTATGACTTTGGTGTTAAAACCAATATCTTGCGCATGATGGCTGACCGCGGTTGCCGCATCACCTTGGTACCTGCTCAAACGCCAGCACAAGACGTGTTAGCAATGCAACCCGATGGCGTGTTCTTATCCAATGGCCCTGGTGACCCCAGAGCTTGTGGTTACGCGATTGACGCTTGTAAGACCTTGCTAGAAGCAAAACTGCCACTGTTTGGTATTTGCATGGGACAGCAGGTCTTGGGTATGGCCTTGGGTGCCAGCATTAGCAAAATGAAAACTGGCCATCACGGCGATAACCATCCAGTCCAAGATCTGGCGACTGGTCGCGTTTTCATCACTAGCCAGAATCACGAATTCAACGTTGATATCAATACCTTGCCAGCCAACGCTCGTGCCACGCACAAATCGTTGTTTGATGGCTCTTTGCAAGGTTTTGAACTCACGGACGCACCGGTATTCTGCTTTCAGGGACACCCCGAAGCCAGTCCTGGTCCCCATGATATCGCCGTTCTTTTCGACAAATTCATTGGCCTTATGGCCGCACAAAAGTAATTCAGCACTATGCCTAAGCGTTTAGATATAAAAAGTATCCTTATCATTGGCGCAGGTCCTATCATTATTGGTCAGGCCTGCGAATTCGACTACTCGGGCGCTCAGGCGTGCAAGGCGTTAAAGGCTGATGGTTTCCGCACCATATTGGTCAATAGCAACCCAGCGACCATCATGACGGATCCTGAAACCGCCGACGTCACTTACATCGAGCCCATTACGTGGCAAGCGGTAGAAAAGATCATAGAACGTGAAAGGCCAGATGCCTTGTTGCCCACGATGGGTGGCCAAACGGCACTGAATTGCGCACTGGATCTAGACCGTCATGGCGTATTGGCCAAATACGGTGTTGAACTCATTGGTGCGAATGCCGAGGCCATAGACAAGGCTGAAGACCGCATGAAGTTCAAAGACGCTATGACACGTATAGGCTTGGAATCGGCCAAGTCGGGCGTGGCTCATAGTCTGGACGCTGCTTGGGAAGTTCAACGTATCATTGCCGAGCAAACCGGCAGCTCTGGTTTTCCTGTCGTTATACGCCCCAGCTTCACTATGGGTGGATCAGGCGGTGGTATTGCCTACAACAGCGAAGAATTCGAAAGCATCTGTCGTCGTGGCTTGGAAGCATCCCCAACTAACGAGCTGCTTATTGAAGAATCTTTGTTAGGCTGGAAAGAATACGAAATGGAAGTCGTGCGCGACAGCGCCGATAATTGCATTATTATTTGTTCGATAGAAAATCTGGACCCTATGGGGGTGCATACAGGTGACTCGATTACGGTTGCCCCAGCCCAGACTCTGACCGACAAAGAATACCAAATCATGCGTAACGCCTCGATAGCGGTTTTGCGTGAAATTGGCGTCGATACTGGTGGCTCCAACGTACAGTTTTCTGTGAACCCAGAAAACGGCCGTATGATAGTCATCGAAATGAATCCGCGTGTGTCGCGTTCATCCGCCTTGGCATCCAAAGCGACTGGTTTTCCTATTGCCAAAGTGGCCGCACGACTGGCTGTGGGTTATACCCTGGACGAATTGCAAAACGAAATCACGGGCGGCTTGACCCCCGCGTCCTTCGAGCCCAGCATCGATTACGTCGTTACCAAGGTGCCGCGTTTCGCCTTTGAAAAATTCCCTCAGGCCGATTCCCGCCTGACCACGCAAATGAAATCCGTGGGCGAGGTCATGGCCATAGGTCGTACCTTCCAGGAATCCTTCCAAAAGGCCTTGCGCGGTCTGGAAGTTGGCGTCGATGGCCTGAATCAAAAAACCACAGATCGTGAAAAACTACAGGTTGAGCTGGGCGAGCCTGGTCCAGAGCGTATCTGGTACGTGGGTGATGCTTTCGCACAAGGTTTTAGTTTAGAAGAAGTTCAAAGCCTGACCAGTATAGATCCCTGGTTTCTTGCACAAATCAAAGAAATCGTTGATATCGAACTGGCCCTTGAGCAAAAAACACTGGCCGACCTGGACTACGACACCGTATGGCAACTGAAACGTCGTGGTTTCTCGGATCGTCGCTTGGCGTTTTTGCTGGACACGTCTGAAACCGAAGTGCGTCGTTTACGCCATCAGCTGAATGTGCGTCCGGTGTACAAACGTGTAGATACCTGCGCTGCCGAGTTCCCCACGCATACCGCGTATATGTACTCCACCTATGAAGACGAATGCGAGTCACAACCTACCGATAAGAAAAAAATTATCGTACTGGGTGGTGGGCCTAACCGCATAGGTCAGGGTATTGAGTTCGACTACTGCTGTGTGCACGCAGCCTTAGCTCTACGCGAAGATGGTTACGAAACCATCATGGTGAACTGTAACCCTGAGACCGTTTCTACCGACTACGACACATCTGATCGTCTGTACTTCGAGCCGCTCACTCTGGAAGACGTGCTGGAAATCGTTTACCGTGAAAATCCGGTTGGCGTTATTGTGCAGTATGGTGGTCAGACCCCATTGAAATTGGCACGTGCTTTGGAAGCGAATGGTGTACCTATTATTGGTACGAGTCCCGAGTCCATCGACGTGGCCGAAGACCGCGAGCGTTTCCAGAAGCTCTTGTCCAAGCTGGGCTTGCGTCAGCCGCCTAACCGTACCGCCCGTACCGAAGGCGAAGCGCTTGTTCTGGCTGCTGAAATCGGCTATCCACTGGTGGTCCGCCCAAGTTACGTGTTGGGTGGTCGTGCCATGGAAATTGTGCACGAACAGCAAGATCTGGAGCGCTACATGCGCGAGGCCGTCAAGGTCAGCAATGATTCTCCCGTGCTGTTGGATCACTTTCTGAACAACGCTACAGAAGTCGATGTGGACTGTATTTCTGATGGCACTAGAGTGTTCATAGGCGGCGTCATGGAGCACATCGAACAGGCTGGTGTCCACTCGGGTGACTCAGCGTGTAGCTTGCCTCCGTATTCCTTGTCAGATGATGTGGTTGACGAAATTAAGCGTCAAACCGCCCTGATGGCCAAGGCGCTAAACGTTAAAGGCCTGATGAACGTACAGTTTGCTATCCAGGATGGTGACGTTTACGTACTCGAGGTCAACCCACGTGCTTCGCGTACGGTTCCTTATGTTTCCAAAGCGACCGGCTTGCAAATGGCTAAAATTGCCGCGCGTGCTATGGCAGGGATAACACTGGATCAGCAGGGCATCACACGCGAAATCGTGCCGCCTTTCTATTCCGTCAAAGAAGCCGTCTTCCCCTTCAATAAGTTTCCTGGCGTAGACACCATACTGGGCCCAGAAATGAAATCCACGGGTGAAGTCATGGGTGTGGGCGAAAGCTTTGGCGAAGCTTTTGTGAAATCGCAATTGGCTGCCAGTGCCTTGCTCCCAGAGTCCGGTACGGTCTTTATTAGCGTACGTGGTCAAGACAAACCGCGTGCTGTGGAAGTCGCTCGTGGCCTGATAGGCTTGGGTTTCAAAATTATTGCTACCCGAGGCACAGCTGCTGCCATCCAAGAAGCTGGTCTGGCAGTACAAGTCGTGAACAAAGTCACTGAAGGGCGTCCGCACATCGTTGACATGATTAAAAACCGGGACATTGCCCTGGTGATTAATACGGTCGAAGAACGTCGTAACGCGATTGCTGACTCACGCCTTATTCGTACTAACGCATTGGCTGCAGGTGTCACTTTCTTCACCACCATCCCCGGTGCACTAGCGGCTGTGGAAGGGTTGAAGTACTTACGCGAGGGCGGTGGTCTTAAGGTCTATTCCTTACAAGATCTGCATGCTGCTTTACCGACACAATAAATAACAATAGACGGGTTTCCTATGTCGAGTTCATATTTCCCGCGCTGGCGGTTGGTGCCAGGCGGTCAGGCAGATGTCGTGGTGCAGCCCGACGAACGCCTGTCATGGCCGCAAAATATCGCTATGGGAGCGCAGCACGTGGTCGCCATGTTTGGTTCTACCATACTGGCACCCTTGCTGATGGGTTTCGATGCGAACGTCGCGATTTTGATGTCCGGCATAGGTACGTTGATTTTTTTCCTGTTTGTTGGTGGTCGGGTCCCTAGCTATTTAGGGTCTAGCTTTGCGTTTATTGGTGGTGTCATTGCTGTCACGGGCTATGCTGGCGCAGGGGCTAACGTCAATATTGGCGTGGCCCTGGGTGCAATTATTATTTGTGGCTTGGTCTATACCCTGATTGGCTTATTGGTCTGGTTTATTAATGCCAGATCGGGAAATGGAGCGCAGTGGATTAACAACCTCATGCCGCCTGTAGTTACCGGGGCGATTGTGGCTGTTATTGGCTTGAATTTAGCCCCGATTGCAGCAAAAGGCGCTATGGGTGGCAGCACCTTCGATGCGTTAATGGCTTTGATGACCATATTGTGCGTGGGCGGTATCGCTGTCTACACTCGTGGCACTATGCAGCGTTTGTTGATACTGGTGGGTTTGTTCTTGGCCTGTGTGCTGTATGGCATATTTACTAATGTATTGGGTTGGGGCGATGCTCCCATTAGCTTTGCTGGCGTAGCCAATGCGGCTTGGTTGGGTTTGCCTCAGTTCTCAGCGCCTGTGTTTCAGGGGCACGCTATTAGTATTATTGCCCCAGTTGCGATTATTTTGGTGGCTGAAAACCTGGGTCATATCAAGGCAGTTAGTGCCATGACAGGCAAGGATCTGGATCGCTATTTAGGCCGTGCCTTTGTGGGCGATGGGGTTGCCACGATGGTAGCTGGTGCTGTTGGTGGCACCGGTGTGACTACCTACGCAGAAAATATCGGCGTCATGACTGTGACACGTATTTATTCCTCGTTAGTATTTGTATTGGCAGCCCTGATAGCCATTGCCTTGGGCTTTTCCCCTAAATTTGGGGCACTGATACAAACTATACCTGGACCAGTACTAGGTGGTATGTCGGTGGTTGTGTTTGGTTTGATCGCCGTCGCTGGTGCTCGTATCTGGGTCGTTAATCAGGTCGATTTCAGCGATAACCGTAACTTGATCGTGGCCGCAGTCACTCTAATTATGGGAGCGGGTAATTTCTCGGTGCAATTCGGTGCATTTAAGCTGGATGGTATAGGAACCGCCACCTTTGGTGCTATTATCTTATATGCCTTGTTGCGTTTGGGCTCGCGCAAGGGCTTGCAATTTCCGTGATTGTTGACCACAATACATATAGCATCCTGGATCTGTACTAGGCCAGGATTTTGCTTTAGACGGGTAAAACAGCGGTGTAGTTACAAGCATACTGTTTACGCGTTTTACTCTAGGTCTTAACACAGGGCGCTCTGCCATTGTGTCTACCCAATTATTATCAGGCGCTCGTTTATCACGAGCGTCTTTTTACTTTTCTCAGGAATATTATGTCTGCGATACCGTTGACTATGCAGGGTGCTGAACGCCTGCAAGCAGAATTGCATAGGTTGAAAACCAAAGAACGCCCCGATGTTATTAATTCCATCGCCGAGGCCAGGGCTCAGGGTGACCTGTCCGAAAATGCCGAGTACGACGCCGCACGTGAGCGCCAAGCCTTTGTCGAAGGCCGTATTCAGGAACTGGAAGGCACATTGTCGAATGCCCAAATCATAGACCCGTCCACCTTGGATGTGGAAGGCAAGGCTGTGTTTGGTGCTACTGTGGAAATCGAAGATCTGGAATCTGGCGTGCGCGTTACTTACCAGATTGTGGGTGATGTCGAAGCCGATATACGTGAAAACCGTATTTCTGTATCTAGCCCTGTGGCTAGGGCCTTAATTGGCAAAAGCCTGGGCGATGTGGTGGAAGTTCACGCACCCGCGGGATTACGCGAATATGAAGTGTTGGGCATAAGCTATATTTAAGCATTAGCCCATACGCTGCATTATTTACCTAAGCAAAGCCCGTATACTTATGTATGTGGGCTTTGCAGGTTTTGGCTGTCTAGCGTAATTCGCTATTAACGGCCACGGCGTCCGGCCCGCAAAGACAAGGCGCTACCAGTACGGCGTGGTCCAGACTTTTTAGGTCCACCAAAGCGCTCTGATAGGGCTCTACCAGCAGCGACTGTGGCGTGGCGTTCGCGTGGTGGTGCATTTTCCAGGCGTTCGGTTTTCAAAGCGGCTCGCTTGGCAATTTCGCCGCGACGGGTACGTGTTACGCCTTCGGCCGCCAGCTTTTTAGGTGTGTGTGGCTCAGAGGGCTTGCGTACAGCACGGGTACCGTATTCGGTTTCGATCTGGGCTTGTACAGTAGTGGCAGTAGGACGGTAAATGATCAGCATCTTGCCCAAATGATGTATGGGTGCACAAGACAGGGTCTCGCAGATTTCGTCGTAAATGGCGACGCGGGCATCCCGGTCGTCGCCAGCGACGCGCACCTTGATCAATTGGTGGGCATTCAGGTTCTGATCGATTTCTTTCAGTACCGATTCAGACAAGCCGCGATCGCCAATTAGGACGACGGGGCGCAAAGGATGGGCTTCAGCGCGAAGAGCGCTGCGCTCTTGGGAAGTAATTTCAATTTTAGGCATAACGAGATTGTACGGGAATGGCCAAGAAAAAATTCTCAAAAGAATGGGTACACCAGCATATAAATGATCCCTACGTCAAAATGGCGCAACAGAAAGGCTATAGGGCTAGGGCAGCGTTCAAACTGACCGAAATCCTAGACACTGAAAAACTGTTGCGCCCTGGCGACACTGTGATCGATTTAGGCGCTACACCAGGTAGTTGGTCGCAAGTGGTGCGTGAACGCCTGGTAGAAGCAGGCGGCATAATTAATGGACGTATTATCGCGCTGGATATCCTACCTATGGAAGCAATAGCTGGGGTAGAGTTTATCCAGGGTGACTTCCGGGAAGATACGGTACTGGATCAATTGAAAGAATTGTTAGGGAATCAACAAGTAGACCTTGTTATTTCGGATATGGCCCCCAATCTATCAGGAGTAAGCTCTGCGGATTCAGCCCGTATCCAGCATTTATGCGATTTGGCACTGGACTTTGCAGAACATCACTTAAAGCCAGATGGTGCGCTTATCGTCAAAGCATTTCATGGCAGTGGGTTCTCGCAAATCGTCCATTCCTTTAAGCAACGCTTTACGCGGGTCGTCGAGCGCAAACCAAAAGCGTCCAGAGATCGATCCTCTGAAACTTTTCTGGTTGGAAGGGGCCTTAAACCATAGGGCTTTAGTAAACACGACTCCTGCTATCAGGTAGAATGAGTCATTGACATGCTTGTTTTGCTGCCGTAGTTGCGGGGTTGGGCAAGTCGCTATATGGAGATAGGCTTTGAACAACTCGTTTTCCAAGGTTGCGATATGGATGGTTATTGCGCTGGTTCTGTTCACTGTTTTTAAACAGTTTGATGGACGTGCGCCCACCACGGATACCGTAACCTATACACAATTCATGACCGATGCCCAAGGTGGTCGCATTAATAAGGTCGATATCCAGGGCGATACCTTATTCGTAACCCCTGATGCAGGCCGTCCTTACAGTTTGACCTCGCCAGGCGATCTCTGGATGGTGCCTGAACTGGTTAAGTCCGGGGTACAGGTTTCGGGTAAAGCCCGCGAAGAACCATCGTTCATGACCAGCTTGTTTATCTCATGGTTCCCCATGCTGCTGCTAATCGGCGTATGGGTGTTTTTCATGCGTCAAATGCAAGGTGGCGGCAAGGGCGGGGCGTTTAGCTTTGGCAAATCCCGTGCTCGCATGATGGACGAAAATACCAATCACATTACCTTTGCTGATGTAGCTGGTTGCGATGAAGCTAAGGAAGACGTCCAGGAACTGGTTGACTTCTTGCGCGATCCCACTAAGTTTCAACGCCTGGGTGGTCGCATTCCACGTGGTGTGCTGATGGTAGGTTCGCCGGGTACTGGTAAAACGCTGCTGGCCAAGGCCATTGCTGGCGAAGCCAAAGTGCCATTCTTTAGTATTTCTGGCTCTGATTTCGTCGAAATGTTTGTGGGCGTGGGTGCATCCCGTGTACGCGACATGTTCGAAAACGCCAAAAAGCAAGCACCTTGCATTATTTTTATTGATGAAATCGATGCGGTGGGTCGCCAGCGTGGCGCCGGTTTGGGCGGTGGTAACGACGAACGCGAACAAACTTTGAACCAGTTGCTGGTTGAAATGGATGGCTTTGAAACCACGCATGGTGTGTTGGTCATTGCTGCCACCAACCGTCCAGACGTTCTGGATCCAGCCTTGCTGCGTCCTGGTCGTTTTGACCGCCAGGTGGTGGTGTCACTGCCCGATATCCGTGGCCGTGAGCAAATCCTGAAAGTTCATATGCGCAAGGTTCCTCTGGCTAGTAACGTTGACGCCATGATCTTGGCACGTGGTACACCTGGTTTTTCTGGCGCTGATCTGGCCAACTTGGTTAACGAAGCAGCCTTGTTTGCTGCACGTCGTAATGGCCGTATGGTCGACATGAGCGACTTCGAAAAAGCCAAAGATAAAATCATCATGGGTGCCGAGCGTCGTTCGCTTATCATGCCCGAAGAAGAGCGTCGCAATACCGCTTACCACGAATCCGGTCATGCGCTGGTAGCGCGTTGCCTGCCAAAAACTGACCCTGTACACAAGGTCACTATCATTCCGCGTGGTCGTGCCCTGGGCGTTACTATGCAATTGCCTGATAGCGATCGCTACAGCATGGACAAAGAGCGCTTGCTAAACATGATAGCTGTGCTGTTTGGCGGTCGTATTGCCGAAGAAGTCTTCATGAATCAAATGACGACTGGCGCTTCTAACGACTTCGAGCGTGCTACTGCCATTGCGCGTGACATCGTTACTCGCTACGGCATGACGGACTCCTTGGGCCCTGTGGTTTACGCTGAAAATGAAGGCGAAGTCTTCTTAGGTCGTAGCGTTACGAAAACCACTCACGTGTCCGAAGCCACCATGCAAAAGGTCGATATGGAGATCCGTGCCATTATCGACGAACAGTACACCGTAGCGCGTAAAATTATCGAAGACAACCGTGACAAAATGGAAGCCATGACAGCGGCGCTGCTGGAATGGGAAACTATAGATGCCGATCAAATTGACGACATCATGGAAGGTCGTGCACCACGTCCTCCTAAAGTCATAGAGCCTTCCACAGATGCATCTGACAACACACCTCCCTCTGCTGGTGTGGCTCCCGATGATAACGGTAAGGCTGCCGCTACACCTGTGTAGGGCCTAAATACTGCACTATGGGTTTAGTCTTTCAATGTGGGCGCTTCGAGCTAAGTCTCGAGCGCCCACTTGTTATGGGTATTGTCAATGTCACGCCAGACTCCTTTTCGGATGGCGCTGCACATTTCTCTGCCGAGCAGGCGATAGCGCATGGGCGTTTATTGCATAGTCAAGGCGCACACCTGTTGGATATTGGTGGCGAGTCTACCCGTCCAGGAGCTGAGCCGGTGTCAGCTGCCGACGAAGCGCAACGTATCTTGCCGGTTATTGAAGGCTTGCGTGGCTTGGGTATCCCCTTATCGGTTGATACCTTCAAACCACAGGTGATGACACTGGCCTTGGATGCGGGTGCCGACATGATCAATGATATCTATGCGTTACGTCAGCCGGGGGCTTTACAGGCGGTTGCAGGCTATAACTGCGGTTTATGCGTTATGCATATGCAGGGCCAGCCTAAAACCATGCAGCAAGCCCCTGCATATGACGATATCATCCGTCAGGTGCGTCAGTTTTTTCAAAACCGAGTGCTTGCGCTACAAGATGCGGGTATTGCTGCCCAGCGTATTGCCTTGGATCCTGGTTTTGGCTTTGGTAAAACAGCGGCCCAAAACTATCAGTTATTACGTCAATTAGATGATCTTAAAGTTGGCCATTACCCGTGGTTGTTGGGTGTGTCGCGCAAGTCCATGATAGGGCATGTCACTGGCGGCGAACCTTCGGAAAGGATGGCAGGTAGCATCGCTGCTGCCCTAGCTGGGGTGGCACGAGGTGCGCGTATGGTACGGGTGCATGATGTCAAAGCGACAGTAGATGCAATCAATGTGTGGCTAGCCACAGAATATGGAATTTTCTCATGAGCAAGCGTAAATATTTCGGTACCGACGGCATACGTGGCGAGGTAGGCGGAGCCACTATCAATGCAGAGTTCGCTTTGCGTCTGGGCTATGCCGCAGGCCGTGTACTGGTGCGTAAAAATCCCAGCCTTGGACGGCCTGCCGTACTGATAGGCAAAGACACGCGTGTGTCTGGCTACATGCTGGAATCTGCCCTGGAGGCAGGGTTGTCGGCCGCAGGGATAGATGTCTTGCTGGCCGGGCCCATACCTACGCCTGCTGTGGCTTATTTAACCCGTGCTTTCCGTTTGGTGGCAGGCATAGTGATTAGTGCTTCGCATAATCCTTATCAGGATAACGGTATCAAGTTTTTTTCCGGGCAAGGGATGAAACTGCCTGACGACATTGAGGCGGAGATCGAAGCGGCCATAGATCAGCCCTTAAGCTGCGTTGCATCCAATCTATTGGGACGTGCGCGTCGCATAGATGATGCCGCTGGCCGTTATATTGAATTCAGCAAAAGCTCATTTCCCAATGAACTGAATCTGAATGGGATGACCATAGTGGTCGACGCTGCTCACGGTGCGGCGTATCACATTGCGCCGCATGTGTTTCGTGAACTAGGGGCTGAGGTCATCGCAATCGGGTGTCAGCCCGACGGTTTCAATATCAATGAAGGTGTGGGCGCCATGCATCCCGGTAACCTGGCTGCCGAGGTCCAGGCCAGGGGGGCTGACTTGGGCATAGCCCTGGATGGTGATGCTGATCGTTTGCAAATGGTAGATGCTACAGGGCGCATTTTTAACGGCGATGAACTGTTGTACGCTGTGGTCCGAGACCGCATGAGACAAGGCAAGGTTGCTGGCGTAGTGGGTACTCTGATGACCAACTTCGGCTTTGAAAAACAAATGCAAACCTTGGGTGTGGGCTTTGAGCGTGCTGATGTCGGTGACCGCTATGTGCTTGAACGCATGTTGCAGCGTGACTGGTTGTTTGGTGGTGAAAGCTCAGGTCATTTACTGTTCTTGGATTGTCACACCACCGGCGATGGCATTATTGCTGCCTTACAAGTGTTAAGGGCGATTTTGCATAGCGGGGATACCTTGGCCGCATTGGTATCCGATCTGAAAATGTACCCTCAGAATATGGTTAACGTACCCTTGAAACCGGGCACGCCATGGAAAGATCATGCGGGTCTGAAGGCAGCAACCGCCAACGTTGAACATCACTTGGCAGGACGAGGTAGGGTATTGATACGTGCGTCAGGCACCGAGCCCAAGTTGCGTCTTATGGTCGAGGCCGAAGATGCTACTCTGGCCCAGGAAGGGGTAAATCAATTGGTGGCGGTAGACTTAAGCAAGCCTTAGGACCCAGTCTGACTGACGTCCTTTAAGGCTAGCCCTTTAGGACGTCTTCACTTCAAATTCAAAGCCAGCTTTTTCCCACTCTGATTTTTCACGTTCCAGCGCATACTCGGACAAAGGGTGGGAGTGTAGCCAGTCCTTGCGCATTTCTAGGTAAATCGTGTTGCCATTAGCACACAGTGCGATAGGCAAAGTATCTAGATCCTGTCGGCGTCGCGACAACAATACGGCCAGACGTAGACATAACAGGGTTAGCCATTTGGCCCGGCTAGGTCCCAGTATTTTTAATTTGCCCAATTTCCCCTGGTGGCCCAGCGCAAATAGCGCCAGTAGTTCTTGGTCATCACGAGAAAATCCTGGCATGTCGGCATGTTCCAGGATATAGGCGGTATGACGATGATAGTGGTTGTGGGCAATGCTGATGCCAATTTCATGAAGATCGGCGGCCCAGCTTAAGGTACGGGCCAGTTCCTGTTGTTCCGCGCTGTCGCCTAATGCCAGTTGTGCAAAAAAAGCCTGTGCGGTGCTTTTTACACGGGCACATTGGCGTAGGTCTGCCCCATAGCGTTTAATGAATTGGCGTACGGTTTCGTCGCGTTTGTCGTGGTGGGAATCGCGTCCCAGCAAGTCATACAACACACCCATACGCAAGGCACCTTCGCCCGGCAACATGAGCTTGATTTTTAACTCTTGAAAAATAGCCATCATAATGGCTAGGCCACCAGGTAATACTAAAGCCCGGTCGGGCTTTAGCCCAGGAAGCTCATTAAGTATGACCCTGCCATCTTGTACTAGCTTGGCCTTCAGTTTTTGCATGCCATCCATCGTGATGCCTTTGTTGGACATCCCGGTTTCCTGCAGTATGGCCAATAGGCCTTTGGCTGTACCTGAAGACCCATAAACTTCTAGCCAGCCGGTTTTTCGATATTGCCAAGAAATACGCTCAAGCTCACGCCTGGCTGCTAGTTGGGCGCTTTGCATCCGGTCTTCGGTCACCACACCATCAGGGAAATAGCGGCGCGTATAACTGACACAGCCCATAAACAACGAGGCCATACGCATGGGCTTGAAGTCTTTGCCTATGATGACTTCAGTAGAGCCGCCACCTATGTCTATCATCAGACGCTGATGGTGCGATGGTGGCAGTTCGTGAGTGATGCCTGAAAAGATTAGTCTAGCTTCTTCTTGGCCGGCAATGACTTCTATTGGAAAGCCCAAAGCCTCTTCGGCCCGTTGCAGAAACTCAGCGGCATTACGGGCAACCCGAAAGGTATTTGTAGCGACGGCTCGTACACGGTTGGGATGAAAGCCCTCCAGACGCTCATGGAAACGCTTTAGTACAACAATAGCGCGTTGCTGAGTTTCTTCGCCAATGATGAGATCTTCATTGAGTCCGGCAGCCAAACTGACGTGCTCTTTCATGCGATCTGTGGCGTAAATTTGGGCGATGCCGTCTTGTTGTACGACGCGGCCTACGGATAACCTGAAGCTGTTCGAGCCTAGGTCTATGGCGGCGAGTAGATAGTCCATGATGGGTAAGTGTGGATGAATTACCCCGCGATTATAAGGATGGTGGCCGCTTATGGGGCAGTTAACCCCACAATGTCACAAATTCTTGGTAAATACTGATAGTCTTTATGCTAGTTGCTGTTAAAAGTTGATCTGGTTTTTCTTTGATGGACCCGTGTATGTCTGCCGTATTGCTTGACTCTACCTTGCTGAATCGTGAACTGTCGTTGTTGAAATTCAACGAAAGGGTATTGGCGATGGCGTCGCAGCCTACGACCCCCTTGTTAGAACGCTTACGCTATATCTGTATCGTTAGTTCCAACATGGACGAGTATTTTGAAATTCGTATTGCCAGCCTGAAAGAGCAGCAACGCCAAACCCCGGATTTGGTAGGTGACGATGGCTACACCCCAGATCAAGTCTTTGAAAGTGTGCAGGTAGCAGCGCATGCCCTGACCAAACAGCAAGATAAGGTCTTGATGGAAGACGTCTTGCCACAACTCATGAAAGAAGGCATAGGACTGTTGCAACCAGCACTGTGGACTGAGGCCTTACGCAGCTGGGTAGAAGCAGGTTTTCACCGTGAAGTCATGCCAGTGTTAACGCCTGTGGGCTTGAACCCGGCACACCCCTTTCCTAGGGTCTATAACAAAAGCCTGAACTTTATTGTCTCGTTGTCGGGGCAGGATGCTTTTGGACGTAATGCCACCATTGCTATCTTGCAGGTACCCAGGGCCTTGCCGCGCTTGTTGAAAGTGCCACCTGAAGTCTGTGGCATACCGCATGGCTATGTGTTGCTGACAGCCATGATCAGTGCCTTTGTGGGCGAACTGTTCCCCGGTATGGATGTTACCGGTTGCTATCAGTGGCGGGTCACTCGAAATAGTGACTTGTTTGTGGACGAAGAGGAAATCACTAATTTACGCCAAGCGTTACAAGGGGAGTTGTCACAACGTAATTTTGGCGCAGCGGTGCGACTGGAAATCGATCAATACATGCCAGCTGAACTAGAGCTTTTTTTGCAGCAGGAATTTATGTTGCAAAAAAAAGACAGCTATCGTGTGCGCGGACCAGTGAACTTGTCGCGTCTGATGCAATTGTGCAATGTGGTCAAACGTCCAGAATTGTTATTTCCAGATTACCGTCCAAATATTCCGGCTGACTTGGCACAAGCTCGGGAACAGCCAGCCGACTTATTCGCGGCTATTGCCGCTCAAGACCGCTTGCTACACCACCCCTATCAGTCTTTTCAGCCTGTGTTGGATTTCCTGACAGCTGCAGCTTTGGACCCAGCGGTGGTTGCCATTAAACAAACGATATATCGCACTGGCGAAGACTCCGAATTAATGCGTTTGCTGATGGCTGCGGCCAAGGCAGGCAAAGAGGTGACGGTAGTTGTTGAATTAATGGCCAGGTTCGACGAGCAAACCAATATTAATTGGGCTGCCAAACTAGAAGAGGCAGGCGCCCATGTCAGTTATGGGGTGGTGGGTTATAAAACACACGCCAAAATGGCGCTGGTCTTGCGTCGTGAGGGGGGCCATATTCGTCGTTATGGGCATTTGGGTACGGGCAACTACCATCCGCGTACTGCACGCGTGTATACGGACTTCGGCATGCTGACAGCCGAACAGAAACTGTGTGAAGATATAGATCGTGTGTTTTCTTTGTTGACTGGCCTAGGCGCGCGACGCCCCTTGAAGTTGCTGCTGCAATCGCCTTTTACCTTGCACGAAACCATCCTGGCATTAATCCGCAACGAAGCTATTTATGCAAAAGCGGGGAAAAAAGCCAGGATCATGGCGAAAATGAATTCACTGCTGGAGCCCATAGTGATACAGGCCTTGTATGCGGCCAGTCAGGCGGGTGTGAAAATAGATCTTATCGTGCGCGGCGCCTGCGCTTTACGTGCCGGAGTTCCTGGGCTTTCAGAAAATATTCGAGTAAGGTCTATAATCGGCCGGTTTCTGGAACATTCCAGGGTGTTTTATTTTTACAACGATGGTGAGGAAAACGTCTATTTGTCGTCAGCCGACTGGATGGACAGAAATTTTTTCCGCCGCGTGGAGATCAGTTTTCCGGTGTTGGACACTCGTTTAAAACAACGTGTTATTCGTGAAGCGTTTACCTGGGCCTTGCGTGACAACCAGTTGGCTTGGCGTGCTTTGCCCGATGGCTCGTACGCCAAAGTCAAAAGCCGTGCGGCACCATTTAACTTGCATACGCATTTGATGCAGCAGTTGGGTGCCTGATTATGTCGTCTTGTCATGAACGTGTAATATTTGATACGTACTATAGCGTTTGTTCAGGTCTTTCCTGACTTATATATGTCTACCGACTAAGGATAAACTCCATGTTCAAACGTGTTGTAGTGCAGTTAGCTGCAGGTTTCACTTTAGGTGCCGCTTCATTGGCTGTTCAGGCCATCGATATTACTGGTGCAGGAGCATCGTTTCCTTACCCCGCTTATGCAAAATGGGCTGCTAAGTACCATCAGGAAACTGGCAACCGCATTAATTACCAATCCATAGGATCAGGCGGTGGCCAGCAGCAAATTATTGCTAAAACGGTTGATTTTGGTGCGTCAGATGACCCCATGAAGGCTGCTGCTCTGGAAGAGAACAACCTGTTGCAGTTTCCTGCCATTATTGGTGGCACCGTTCCAGTCATTAACGTCACTGGCGTTAAACCCGGTGAATTAAAACTGACGGGTGCCATCATTGCTGATATATTTCTGGCTAAAATCACGAAGTGGGACGACGACGCCATTAAGGCGATTAACCCAGAGTTAAAATTACCTGCTAGCGATATCATCGTGGTGCATCGTTCCGATGGTTCAGGTACTACTTTTGGCTGGACCAACTACCTGTCCAAAGTCTCGTCCGACTGGAAAGATAAGGTCGGCGAAGGCAAGGCTGTTAAATGGCCTGCAGGGCAGGGCGGTAAAGGCAACGAAGGTGTAGCTGCTTATGTACGTCAATTGAAAAACTCTATCGGCTATGTAGAGTACGCCTATGCCAAACAGAATAATCTGTCATGGACACAAATGCAGAACCAAGATGGCCAGTTTGTACAGCCTAGCCAAGAAGCATTTGCAGCCGCTGCAGCCAATGCCGACTGGAATAGTGTTCCAGGTATGGGCGTAGTACTGACCAACGAAACGGGTCAAGCATCGTGGCCTGTTACTTCGGCCAGTTTTATCTTGATGCACAAAAAACAAGATAACGCTGCCAAGGCACAGGAAGTATTAAAGTTCTTTGACTGGGCATTTAAAAACGGTGCCCCTATGGCTCAAGAGCTGGACTACGTTCCCATGCCTGATAACGTAACCCAACAGATACGTGACCTCTGGACTGCCCAGATCACCGATAAAGATAACGCAGCGATTTGGAAGTAACAGGATACACACCACTATGAAAAAGAATCAAAACGCGCTTATGGATGCTCTGTTTAAACACACCACCCGCGCGTTTGCATTTTTTGTCTTTATACTGCTTGGCGCCATTATGGTGTCCCTGATCTACGGCAGTCGCGAGTCCATAGCAGCACATGGCCTGGCATTCCTGTGGACGAATAACTGGGACCCGGTCCAAAACGTATACGGCGCTCTGGTGCCAGTGGTGGGTACCTTGCTCACGTCATTGATTGCCTTGGTCATCGCTGTGCCGGTATCGTTTGGTATCGCGATGTTCCTGACCGAATTGTCGCCAGTTTGGCTACGCCGTCCTTTGGGTACAGCGATAGAAATGTTGGCGGCCATTCCATCTATTATTTATGGCATGTGGGGCTTATTTGTATTTGTTCCGTTGTTTCAAGAATACATACAGCCACATGCCATCTCTTTGTTCGCTGGTGTACCTGTATTAGGTGATATTTTCGCAGGCCCGCCCTTTGGTATCGGTGTATTCACCGCTGGCTTGATACTATCCATCATGGTCATCCCCTTCATTACCGCCGTGATGCGCGACGTTTTCGAACTGGTACCGCCACTATTGAAGGAGTCTGCCTATGGTTTGGGTAGCACGACCTGGGAAGTGGTCTGGAAGGTGGTTTTGCCATTCACGAAAAATGGCGTTATAGGCGGGATTATGTTGGGCTTAGGCCGTGCACTAGGGGAAACAATGGCGGTAACCTTTGTTATTGGTAATGCTTTTAACCTGCCTTCCTCCTTGTTTTCGCCATCAAACTCGATTGCGTCGGCGTTGGCCAACGAATTTAATGAAGCTGGCGGCATGCAAAAAGCAGCGCTGCTGGAATTAGGCTTGATACTTTTCCTTATCACCACCGTGGTGTTGGCTTGCTCTAAACTTCTGTTGTTCCGCCTGTCCAAGGGCGAGGGCAGCAAGCACTAATACGGCGATCACACATGTTCAATTCTGACTCAGTCGTTAGTCTGTCCAATTCTGTTTACAGACGCAGACAACGTTTTAACCGGCTTATGTTGACCCTGTCCGGTGCCACCGTGGCCTTTGGCCTGTTTTGGTTGTGCTGGATCATACTCACCTTGCTTTATAAAGGTGGTGGGGCCTTGTCCTTCACCTTGTTAACGCAAAGCACACCACCGCCCGGCGGTGATGGGGGCTTGCTGAATGCTATTTTAGGTAGTGTCATGATGGCCTCGGTGGCGACCGTGATAGGTACGCCTATAGGTGTGCTGGCGGGTACCTACTTGGCTGAATATGGTCAGCGTGGCTGGTTGGCGCCTGCCACCCGTTTTCTGAATGATGTGCTGTTATCAGCACCATCCATTGTTATTGGTTTGTTTATTTATGCCGTGTATGTGGCTCAGGTAGGCCATTACTCAGGCTGGGCTGGTGCCTTCGCGTTGGCCATTTTGGTCATACCCGTAGTGGTAAGGGCTACCGATAACATGTTGTCTTTAGTACCCGGAAGTTTGCGCGAAGCCGCTGCAGCACTGGGTTGCCCGCAATGGCGTATTGTTGTCAAAATTTGCTATAGGGCGGCACGTTCTGGCATAGTGACCGGTGTCCTATTGGCAGTTGCACGTATTTCTGGTGAAACCGCGCCCTTGCTGTTTACTGCGCTAAACAACCAGTTTATGTCTATGAATATGAACGCGCCTATTGCTAACCTGCCGGTTGTGATCTTTCAATACGCGGCCAGTCCGTTTGAAGACTGGAATCGCTTGGCTTGGGCAGGCGCTGTACTAATTACTTTGCTGGTGCTGGGCATTAATATTGCCGCCCGCATTTTCTTTCGTAAATAACATTAAGTAGCAAGGGCTACGGCCATTGCTGGAAACGGATTATGCATACTACTGCGCTTGCTGGTCGCACCAAACTCGAAATTAGAAATTTGAATTTCTATTACGGAAATTTCCAGGCGATCAAAAACGTCAATATGGATATCAAAGAAAACAAGGTGACGGCTTTTATCGGCCCGTCGGGATGTGGTAAGTCGACATT
Source organism: Alcaligenaceae bacterium (assembly GCA_013416485.1). Lineage (GTDB taxonomy): Bacteria > Pseudomonadota > Gammaproteobacteria > Burkholderiales > Burkholderiaceae_B > JAGOAJ01. The sequence continues at coordinate 144,527 of JACCEO010000003.1, read as the reverse complement.
GCTACGCACCTTTAACCGCATGTTTGAACTGTATCCTGGCCAGCGTGCCGAAGGTGAAATTAATCTGGATGGCGAAAACTTATTGGCCTCCAAGACTGACATTTCTTTGATACGCGCCAAAGTCGGCATGGTATTTCAAAAACCTACGCCATTTCCCATGAGCATCTACGATAATATTGCGTTTGGTGTAAGGCTGTTCGAACGCCTAAGCAAAGGCGAAATGGACGAACGTGTGGAATGGGCTCTGTCCAAGGCAGCATTGTGGACGGAAGTCAAAGACAAACTGCATCAAAATGGCAATAGTCTGTCGGGTGGGCAGCAGCAGCGTTTGTGCATAGCACGCGGTGTTGCGATCAAACCTGAAATTCTGCTACTGGACGAGCCTTGCTCTGCGCTAGACCCTATTTCTACCGCTAAAATCGAAGAGCTAATCGCGGAATTGAAGTCTGACTATACCGTGGTTATCGTTACCCACAACATGCAGCAAGCTGCGCGCTGTTCCGATTACACCGCGTACATGTATTTGGGTGAATTAATGGAGTTTGGTGAAACTGACCAAATTTTTGTTAAACCAACCCGCAAAGAAACCGAAGACTATATTACGGGTCGCTTCGGCTAAGATGCCAGAAAAATAATAAGACGCCCCTAGTCTGTCAGGCTAGGGGCGTTTTGGTTTTTAGTAGGTTTTGCTTCCTTTGTTGTGCTTGCTGCCATGATGGCCGTCACCCCGACCCTCATGCTTGTCTTTTTTCTGCATTTGCGTGATATCGCCCTTGATGGGGTCCACTCGTAAGTGTGTCCATTGACCATCGGCATTGGCAGCACTCACCTTATAGCCTTTAGATGTACGGCGTATGCTGCCCACGTCTTTGTAGCCTGCAGCTTCCACCTTGTCATATACCGCCTTAATGCCTAGCCATTGACTGGTATCAACGTTTTTCATTCGTTCGGCATAGCGCTCGTGCTTCATGTGCTGTGGTGCGGCGGTAGTAGCTTGGGCAGTATTTGCTTGGCTGGTGACAGTGGTAGCAGTAACAGGGGCGGGGGCGGTCGACTGTGCATAGGCCGAGGTAAGTACTGCGCCTCCGGCAAGTAAACTGGTGCCTAGGGCGCAAGTAGCTAGAAATTTCGAGGTACGCATGATGTTTCCTTTTAGGAGTTGGTGTCGCGGTCTATTTCTTGACCGTGTATGCATTATGCTGACTCGTGTATGAACCTATTATGAAGCGCTTGTTCATCTGGTGTTCATCTTGCTCATGGTATGGTCATGCGTATCAATAATGTCCTAGCAGCACTTGCTAGGACCTTAGGAAACCTTTATGTTCACTATGTATCGTATTGCTTTGGCATTACTGACTTTAATGGCCGCTATAGCTTTGCCTAGCACTGTAGTTGCGCACGTACATAGCAACGATCATGAACAAGCGACTAAGGCTTTAGCCGCTGGTGAGGTATTGCCGTTACGCACGGTTTTAGACCGTGTCGAGCGTGATTACCCTGGTCGTGTCATGGGCGTCGAGTTTGAACGTAGTGACAATATCTGGGTGTATAAAGTGAAAGTATTGCAGCAAGGCGGTCAATTGCTGAAATTAAAACTGGATGCTAAAACAGCCCAGACCATAGAGATTAAACAACGCAGCGTACGCCATAAGGGGAAAAAGGATGCGCATCCTGGTGGTCGAAGATGAGCCGACGCTGGCGAAACAGTTATGCCAGGCGTTAACGGATGCCGGGTATGTAACAGATCACGCCGATAATGGCGCCGATGCTCACTTTATGGGGGATACCGAGAATTTTGATGCGGTGGTGCTGGATTTGGGTTTGCCCATTATGGATGGCATTACGGTATTGAAGCATTGGCGTGAAGCTGCGCGCACTATGCCTGTGCTAATCCTGACAGCCCGCGATAGCTGGCATGAAAAGGTGGGGGGCATGGACGCTGGTGCCGATGACTACCTGACCAAACCTTTCCATATGGAAGAACTACTGGCTCGTCTTAGGGCCTTATTACGCCGTGCAGCAGGCCATGCTTCGGCTGAATTGCGTTGTGGTGCTTTAGTGCTAGATACCCGAAATGCACGGGTAACAGCGAATGGCCAAGTGCTTACCTTAACCAGCCATGAGTTTAAGGTACTGGCCTTTTTAATGCATCACCAAGGTCAGGTCATATCACGCACTACCTTGACCGAGCATATTTACGCCCAGGACTATGAACGGGACTCCAATACCATCGATGTCTTTATCGGTCGTTTGCGTAAAAAACTTCCTGAGGGCTGTATCGCCACGGTCAGGGGTTTAGGGTATAAGTTGGTAGTACCTGAATGATGTCACTGCATTGGCGTCCTGGTCTGTGGCTACAATCTTTGCGTGTGCGTCTGCTGGCGGGAACCTTGTTGTGGATAGCCTTAACCATAGTGGTGGCGGGGTGGGGGTTAAATCATTTATTCCGAGAATACGTACAGCAACAGTTTCAAGCTGAATTGAATTTACATTTGAATCAGTTAACCGCTGTATTAAATGTAGATCATGCGGGTACGGCCTTTATACCTGAACCACTTAGCGACCCACGTTTTCAGCAGCCATTTTCTGGCTTTTATTGGCAAATCGATAGACTTCCCGATGATACGGATCCCGGTCAGGTCGGTGTGCAACGCTCGCGCTCCTTATGGGATGGGGTACTAACTATACCGACTGACACCACAGAGCAGGGCGACGATTATCTGCGTTTGCTAGCAGGACCAGATGGCCAGACTTTGCTGGTACTTAAACGTGAAGTCCAGCCACCCGAAGATGCGGCAGCACCTTATTTGTTAATCGTTGCCGCCGAGCAACGCTTTATGACCCAGCCTTTAGCGCGGTTTACACGCATGCTATGGCTGTCGTTGACCTTGTTAGCAGTAGGGCTGGTGTTAGCAGTGGTAGTGCAATTACTGATAGGTCTACATCCTTTAGCGCAATTGCGACGTCAGTTGGCGGCGGTGCGCGATGGCGATGCGCCTAGCATAGAAGGGCATTTCCCTACTGAAGTTCAACCCTTGGTGGATGAGTTTAACGGGGTGTTATCGCGTAATGCCCAGGTGGTGTCCCATGCACGTACCCAAGCAGGTAACTTAGCACATGCGGTTAAAACACCTTTATCCATACTGGCCAATGCTGCTGAACAGGACAACACTGATTTTGGCCGTTTAGTCAGGGAACAAACCAGCATGGCACGGCGTCAGGTCGATTATCATTTAATGCGAGCCAGAGCTGCGGCTGCGGTTCAGGTCACTGGTTTACGCACGCCTATACGCCAGCCCCTGGAAGCATTGGTCAGGGTGATGGCTAGGTTGCATGCAGAATCTACAGTGAAAATAGACTTGATCCTACCTAAAGACGATTTGATTTTTAAAGGTGAAGAACAAGATTTACAGGAAATGCTGGGTAATTTACTGGATAACGCCTGCAAATGGGCTGTTCACCAGGTTGTGGTAGGGGTGCGTCGTTTGCCGCCAGACGTGCAGCATAAGGACGCCAGATTGCTATTTACTGTGGATGACGATGGTAAGGGTTTGGCAGCAGACCAAATGTTGCTGGTCTTCAAACGTGGCGTACGAGCTGATGAAATGGCCCCAGGTTCGGGGCTGGGCTTAGCCATAGTGCGTGATCTGGCTCAGTTGTATGGTGGTGATGCCCAAGCCCGCACGTCGCATTTAGGTGGCTTGGGCATAACATTAAGCTTACCTGCCGCTTAAGTTAAGTTGGGGCCTGGTGTTTAGTTCCAGCGCCCACCACGCCCGCCCAGGCTGTAAGCGCCGGCGCCTAAAAAGGCCAGAGCTAAGCCGCCAAATAGAAACAGGCCTTGTAGTTCTAGTCGCCAGCCACCGTTATTGGTAATAAGGCCTAATTGGCCAGCGTGCGCCAGAATAATAGCGACTATCATATTGCCAGCCACTAGCAAACCGCCCAAGCGAGTATAAAAACCTAGAATCAGCAATAGCGGTGCAATTACTTCACCGACATAGACTCCCCAAGCCAGAAAAACGGGTAAGCCACGTGCGGTAACCATGCTTTCTATAGGACCTATGCCATTACTGATTTTGGCAATGCCGTGCATAAGTAGCAGGATACCGACGGTGATTCGCAATATCAGTTTGCCGAAATCATCAAGTGTAGAGCTGGACATCATTTATTCCATAGTGGGACAGTAAAGGACTATTAGCCTTGGTGGGTACCAGACACATCGTGTGCTCTGACATCGTAGTTGGCGGCTTTATAGTGCTGCCAACGAGTGCGTGCAGCGGCCTTGTCTTGTGGGTGTTCAGAAACAATTTCTAGTATGCGTGTAAAGGCCGCGGCGTTCGGTGGGCATTCTAGATCCAGATTTAGTAGCCAGGGTTCTGGCAACCCTGGGTGGCTTGGAGGCTGGGGAGTTTCTGTGGTCAGTACGATGGGTGTTTGTGCTGCCATAGGGTCGTTGGCGTACACATGAGGCACGAAAGCGACCGGGTCAAAAGACCACAGCAATTGATCAAAGGCATTTAGTCGTTGTGCGTCCCGTGTATAGATTACCAAGGGGCGGCCTGCAAGATATTGCTTGTGCACTACCTGACAGGCCATACGTAAGCGATGGACCGCCCCAAAGGCAAAGTCCACGCGACTACCAGACATGCTCATGGGACTTAGGCAGCCTGGTCTATTAGAAATTGCACCAGCATAGGTACAGGACGACCAGAGGCGCCTTTGTCTTTACCGCTGCGCCAAGCTGTACCTGCAATATCCAAATGAGCCCAAGGGTAGTTTTTGGTGAAGCGCGACAAGAAGCAGGCGGCAGTTACCGCGCCAGCGGGTGGACCACCAATATTGGCGATATCGGCAAAGTTGGATCGCAGTTGCTCTTGGTAGGCATCGTCTAAGGGCATGTGCCAGGCGGTATCGCCCGTGGTGCGACCCGCATCAAGTAGTTGCTTAGCCAAGTCGTCGTTGGTGCTGAACAAGCCACTATTGACATGGCCTAGAGCCACTACGCAAGCACCTGTCAGGGTGGCGATATCGATGACTGCAGCTGGTTTGTAACGCTCTACATAGGTTAGGGCGTCACATAGCACCAGACGGCCTTCGGCATCGGTGTTCAGGATCTCTATGGTTTGGCCAGACATACTGGTGACGACATCGCCAGGTTTGTTGGCGCGGCCACTAGGTAGGTTCTCGCAAGCGACGATAACGCCTATGACTTCACGACTCAGGTCTAGTTCGGCGACAGCACGCATGCTGCCCAGTACGCTGGCAGCGCCACACATATCGTATTTCATCTCGTCCATGTTGGCGCCGGGCTTAAGGGAAATACCACCCGAGTCAAAGGTAATTCCTTTGCCGACCAGCACAATAGGAGCCTGTTTTTTCTTGCCAGCTTTTTCAGACGATGGCGTGTGGCGTAAAACGATGAAGGCAGGCGGTTCGTCGGAGCCACGGGCGACGGATAAAAACGACCCCATTTTCAAGGCTTCAATTTGTTTGCGCTCCAGGACTTCGGCTTTCAGTGTTTTGAATTCTTTGGCCAAGCGCTTGGCGGTTTCACCTAAGTAGGTAGGGGTGCAGATGTTAGGTGGCAGATCGCCCAGCAGGCGGGTTAAATTCATTCCCTGGCCTATGCTAGTGCCTTGATCTAAGCCTTGTTGAGTCTGTTCGGCAGTGTCACGCGTTGTCCAGACGGCAATTTTTTTGAGTTTAATGTTGGCTTTGCGGTCTTTCGTGCTGAAGGTTGAGTCATACTGGTAGCAGGCTTGTGTGCCAGCAATGGCGGCAACGCGGCTGCGAGAGAGTGCATCAGTGTCTGGATATTCGATGCTGGCTAAGGCACTAATGCCTTCTGTAAGGCTAGCTCCTACGCAGTATTTGGCAAAAGCGTGCTCGGCAGAAGCATGGACCGATGTCTTATAACTGTCTTGTTTTCCTAAGCCGACTAAAATGACGCGAGTTGCTGTCACTCCAGGCAAGTTTCTAAGCGTTAACAACGAGCCTGCACTGGCCTTAAATTCCGATTTCAGTGCGGCGCGTATGGCGCCATCGCTGGCTTGGTCGATAATGTCAGCAGCGGTGCTAAGCTTACCGTCTGTAAATACGCCCACTGCCAAAGCAGCTGTTTTTGCCTGATGCAAAGAAGCGGTGGTTTGTGTGCTAAATTCCATTCGAATTCCCCGAGGTGTCTGTAAGATGCTGTCGATTATCCCGCATATTCTCTCATGTCACTATTTAAACGTTCTGTAGTTTCCGAAATCACTAGTCACGCTGGCGTGGTGTTCTCTACGTTGTTGATCGTTTGGCTTAGTGTTTTGCTAGTGCGTCTACTTGGAGAGGCGGCTAATGGCAGTATAGGCGCTGATGTTGTGGTCGGTCTGGCGACCTTCTCAAGTATTACTGCATTACCTATTATATTGGCTGTGTCGCTGTTCATTGCCGTGTTGACCACGGTAACTCGCAGTTTTCGTGAATCTGAAATGGTAGTGTGGTTTGCCAGTGGGCTATCACTTAAAGACTGGATAGGCCCTGTGTTGCGCTGTGCAGTGCCTGTGTCTGTGGTGATTGCCGTACTGACGTTGGTGGCATCGCCCTGGGCTTATCGCCAAATCAGTGAATACCATCAGCGCTATGAGCAGCGCTCTGATCTGTCTAAGGTCTCGGTTGGGCAATTTATAGAAACCGAGCATGGTGCTAGGGTGTTTTTTGCTGAAGCCCCTGAGAATCCTGACGATGAAATGGGTAAGGTAATTGCGCGCGTTATTGATCCGGAATGGTTAAGTGTCATTACGGCAAATAGTGCCAATATCCAGACGGAAGCTAACGGTGACAGGTTTTTAGTCCTGAACGAAGGCCGGCGTTACGACCTTAAGCCGGGCATGCCCGACTTGCGTTTGGTTGATTTTGAAAAGTACGGTGTGCGCTTGGAAAGCAAAAGTGATGCATCTGCTGCGCAAGCCGTACGTGAACAAGCTGAACGCCAGATCAAAGCCAGGCCTACCGCTCAGTTATTCAAGGATGACACCCTGAATGCCAAGTCACAAATCATGTGGCGACTGGCCTTACCATTTGCCGCTTTGAATTTGGCATTGTTGGCTATCCCCTTAGGCGCAGTGAACCCGCGATTAGGCCGTTCTGGCGATCTACTGATAGCAGGCCTAGTGGGGCTGTTGTATATGAATTTAATTAATTTGTCACGCGGCTGGATAGGCCAGGACAAACTACCCTTCGAGGTCGGGGTGTGGCTGGTACATGCAATTTTTACGGGCTTGATGGTATTCATGCTGTGGCGCAAGCTACGCGTTAGGGGGCCTCGTAAACGCGCTGCTAAAGCCTAGTGCCCACTAAATTTAGCGCACCAAGTACTGAAGTTGGTCCGATTCGCCCTGTAACAGGGCTTGGTTCAGTTGTACGGCCTGTTTCAGAAAGTCCCATAAGGCCATGACACGTCGCGAATGACGCAGATCTTCGTGACAATACATCCAGAAACTGCGGTCAATGACGATCTGATCTTCCAATACCGCTGTTAAGCGCGGATCTTGTTCCGCCATGAAACAGGGCAGTATGGCTAGTGATCCACTATGTGCAGCCGCATGGTATTGGGCGATAACACTGGTGCTTTTAAAGATCACCTTATCGTTACTGACCAGATCCTCTAGGTAGCGCAGGTGATCACTAAACAGCAACTCTTCGACATAGCCTATAAAAGTATGGGCGCGTAGATCCTCCAAGGTGGTTATGGGGGATGATGATGCCAGGTAATCTGTATTGCCGTATAGCTTCAGGCGATAGTCGCTAAGTTTGGTGCACAAATAAGGACCACGTTGTGGACGCTCCAGGGCAATAGCGATATCAGCTTCGCGTTTCGATAAGCTGATAAACCTAGGCACAGGCATGATATCCAACGTAATCGCAGGGAAACAGCGTTGAAAGTTAGTCATCAGGGGCGCCAGTACATAATTACCAAACCCTTCAGTGCAGCCTACCCTTAGGTGCCCTGATAGCATCTGAGCCTGTCCAGAAATCTCGCTACGGGCAGACAGCAAATTTCCTTCGATTTGTTCAGCATGGACAAAAAAACGTTGACCATCCTCGGTAAGGGTAAAGCCAGTTGCCTTGGACTTATCGAACAATACCGCGTCCAGCTCGCGCTCTAGGGCATGTATGCGTCTGGAGACGGTGGTGTGCTGCACACCCAAGCGTTTGGCAGCGGCACTGACCCGCTGTGTGCGGGCCACCTCCAGGAAATAACGTATACCGTCCCAATCCAACATGCTGTTCCTAATAGGTTTCTTGCTAACGACTAGCGTTCAGTTTGTATATAGTGCAAAATCAACGCGATCAGTGTTGTGTTCATTGTGCATAAATTAGCATCTTATGTGCAAATATTTTGATGGAAATAAGTTTTTTACACAACTACACTGGGGAAGTAAGCTTTTCAATAAAAATATATTATCTTCGGAGACAACCATGAAGAAAATGACACTATCTGTGGCCGCTACCTTATGTTTAGGTATAGGTGCCGCAGCACAGGCTGCTGTGCCACCCGTAAAAATTGGTGTGCTTACAGATATGTCCGGAACCTATGCATCTATGGGTGGGCCAGGGTCGGTGGTTGCTGCGCAGTTGGCCATCGATGACTGCTTGGCCGCTGAGTGTAAAGGCATGGATATCAAATTGGTATCTGCCGACAATCACAACAAGGCCGATGTGGGTGCCGCCAAAGCACGTGAATGGTTTGACCGTGATGGCGTAACCGCTATTGCTGACTTGACCAACTCTGCTGTCGCCCTGGCAGTACAAAGCATAGCCAAAGAAAAAAATAAAGTAGTTATGTTCTCTGGACCGGCGACTAATGCCTTGACCAATGACAGCTGCTCGCCTGTAGGTTTTCACTGGATGTTCGACGTCTACTCACAATCGGTAGGCGGTGTGCGTGCCATGATAGACAAGGGCGGTAAGTCCTGGTTCTTTATCACTGTCGACTACGCATTTGGCCATTCGCTACAGAAAGGCGCCGAAGACATGGTCAAGGAATTAGGCGGTACAGTAGTGGGTTCGGTATTGCACCCACTGAATACAGCAGACTTTGCGTCATTTTTGTTGCAAGCCCAAAGCTCTAAAGCCCAAGTCGTTGCCCTGGCCAATAGCGGAACTGATGTGGTCAGTGCCATTAAGCAGGCTCGCGAATTTGGCATAGTCGAAGGCGGCCAACGCTTGGCCTCTTTATTGGTGTTCTTGTCGGATCTGCGTGCCTTGGGTCAGGACAGCGCCCAGGGTCTTACCTATGTGGATGGTTTTTACTGGGATTTTGACGATGATTCCCGTGCATGGTCCCAACGCTATTCAGCCGCCCATAAAGACCTGAAACCCACCATGACGCATGCCGGTGTGTATTCCAGCGTGTTGCATTATTTGAAAGCTGTGGCAGCCACTCAATCGACTGATGGCAATGTCGTAGCCGATAAAATGCGTGAAATCCCTATTAACGATCCCGTTATGAACAACGCATCCATACGACCCGATGGCCGCGTTATACACGATATGTACCTCTACGAGGCAAAAACGCCTGCCGAATCCAAAGGCGAGTGGGATATTTCTAAGTTGGTTGCTACCATACCAGCGGCGGATGCATTCCAACCTTTATCAGAATCCACATGTCCTTTAGTCACTAAAGCAAATTAATCAGGAGCTAACATGAGCGCAGTCCCACGCATCCCACTATTGATCGGTGGCGAGCTAATTCAATCCAAAACGACTCAATGGCGTGATGTCATTAATCCGGCTACCCAGGAAGTTATTGCCCAGGTACCTTTTGCTACTCCCGAAGAACTGAACCTAGCGGTAGCCAACGCCAAAGAAGCCTTCCAAACATGGCGTAATGTTAGTCAAGGTCACCGTGTCCGTGTCATGCTTAACCTGCAAAAACTGGTGCGTGACAACATTGGTGAACTGGCCAGACTTATTACTCTGGAACACGGTAAAACGCTGCCTGACGCTGAAGGTGAAGTAGGGCGTGGTCTGGAAGTCATAGAGCACGCTTGCTCCATGACGTCATTGCAGTTGGGCGAATATGCTGAAAATGCTGCCACAGGTATTGATGTCTATACCTTGATCCAGCCTTTAGGTGTGTGTGCTGGTATTACCGCATTTAACTTCCCCATCATGTTGCCTTGCTTCATGTTCCCCATTGCGGTTACCGCGGGTAATACCTTTGTATTGAAGCCCTCCGAGCAAGATCCAAGCTCATCCTTGTTCCTGGCTCAATTGGCCTTGGAAGCAGGTTTGCCCCCCGGTGTCTTGAACGTAGTGCATGGTGGTCCAGATACCGCTAACGGTTTGTGCGATCACCCAGATATTAAAGCGGTATCCTTCATTGGCTCTACTCATGTAGGTAAAGAAATTTATCGTCGTGCTTCTGAGTCTGGCAAACGTTGTCAGTCCATGATGGGTGCAAAAAACCATTGCGTGATTTTGCCTGATGCAGACCGTGAAGTGGCTTTGAACCAACTGGTAGGTGCAGCTTTTGGTGCTGCTGGCCAGCGCTGCATGGCGACATCGGTTGCCGTATTAGTGGGTGAAGCCCGCAATTGGTTGCCTGACTTCGTAGAGCGTGTCAAGAAGCTGAAGGTCAGTGTTGGTACAGACCGCGATGCTGATTTGGGTCCGCTAGTATCACCCGGTGCCCTTAAACGGGTAGAAGGCTTAATACAGAAAGGCGTGGACGAAGGTGCTGAACTATTGCTAGATGGCCGTAATCTTACGGTAGCTGGTTACGAGAAAGGTAACTTTGTCGGTCCAACCATTTTCAATAAGGTCACACGTGACATGAGCATATATGCTGAAGAAGTCTTCGGCCCCGTATTATGCGTTGTCAGTGTAGATACCCTGGAAGAAGCGGTAGAGTTCGTTAACCAGAACCCGAATGGTAATGGTGTGGCTGTATTCACCCAAGATGGTGGCTCTGCCCGTTATTTCCAAAACAATATCGATGTAGGCCAAATTGGTATCAATATACCGATACCTGTGCCTGTGGCGTGGTTTAGCTTTACGGGTTCGCGCGCCTCTAAACTGGGTGATTCCGGTCCTAACGGCAAGCAAGCAGTGAACTTCTGGACACAGACCAAAACAGTAACTGCACGTTGGTCAGCACATGCTACTGGTGTTAATACCACCATATCCATGAAGTAATCTTAGTGTTGTAAGGGGGGAGGCGTTGTTAGCCTTCCCCCTTAATTATTTCAGCTTAGCAACTACCGGTTTATCAATTAAGCTAATTACTATTAGTTATAGCAATTAGATTCTATATTACTTACAATGGCCCATCTTATAGGGCTATTTTTTATGAATCTTCAGCAATTCCGTTTTGTGCGCGAAACGATACGGCGCAACTTTAATCTGACGGAAGCTGCGCGTAGCTTATTTACCTCGCAGCCTGGTGTATCAAAAGCCATCATAGAGTTCGAAGACGAACTAGGGGTAAAAATCTTTGAGCGACACGGCAAGCGTATCCGGGGTCTAACCAAACCTGGCGTTCAGGTGGCGCAAGTCATAGACCGTATCATGCGTGAAGTGGATAATCTGAAAAAAGTCAGTGACGAGTTTGCTAGGCACAACGAGGGTGGTTTAGTGATAGCCTGCACCCACGCTCAGGCTCGTTATATTTTGCCGCGTGTCATACCGGCATTTCGTGCCCGCTTTCCTAAAGTTAGGGTGTCACTTGCTGAAGGCAGCCCCCCGCATTTAGCACAACTGGTGCTGCACGAGCAAGCCGATGTCGCCATTGCTACAGAAACTCTGGCCCTGACCCCAGGATTGGCTTCATTACCTGTGTATAGTTGGGAGCATGTCATTGTGGTGCGCCCAGACCATCCCTTGGCACAACTTAAGTCCAGTGAAGCAAAAGCGATCACTCTGGAACAATTAGCGGCTTACCCGATTATTACGTATGACCATGCGTTTTCTGGACGTACAACCATAGACGAAGTATTTGCGAGTAAAAACATCAAGCCTGACCTGGTTCTAGAGGCCATAGACGCCGATGTCATCAAAACCTATGTCGATGTAGGGCTGGGTATCGGTATTATTGCTGGAATGGCGTTTGACCCTCGCCGTGACCCTGATCTGGTTGGTATACCGGCGGGCCACTTGTTTGGTACCCATGTGACGCGTGTGGCGGTTAAGTCAGGTGTGTTTTTGCGCGACTACGTATTTGTACTGTTGGAAATGCTGGCGCCAGAATTAACCCGTGATGTTGTCACTGACGCAATCGAAAATAATCATACGAACTAGTTCTTTTTAATCGCCTTTAAAGATAATAGTGGATAGTCCAGGTTTACCTGGTTCTAACCGTTAGTAGTTGACATCATAAATAAGAATGATTATCGTTATCTTTACTTATCTATGAATAAGAGGCGAATATGTCACAGGTAGTCAGTGCAGTCATTGTTGGTGCAGATCGTTTAGGCAACATCCCTGAGTTGTTGAAAGGGCACAATATTGCCATCAAACATCATATTAGCGGGCGCGAACCTGCTCATCAGAAGAAAACCTTGCAATTGCCTTCAGGTACAGAACTGTTGATTTTATTGACAGATTTTTTGGGCCACAACGTCATGAAGACGTTCAGGGCTGCTGCCCAGAAATCAGGTGTGAAAGTATTGGCGTGTCGCCGTTCAGTATGCAGTATGAAACAAGCACTAGATCAGTCAGGCTATTGTGCTAACTGTCCATTAGCCGCACAACAAGGCGGCCCTGTACCCCAGAAGCTTACTTCAGGGTTAGTACGTCGGTAAATGGATCGTCGTCACGGGTACCTGCTAAACGACGTGCGCCGTTGTAGCGTTTTTTCCAGTAGGCGATATCCATACTTTCTATGCGTACTACGGCCCCAGCACGCGGCGAGTGCACGAATTTTTTGTCGCCCAGGTAAATACCCACATGGGAAAACCGTTGGCCCAAGGTATTAAAAAATACCAGGTCGCCTTTTTGTAGTTCGCTAAGCTTGACGGATTCCCCTTCGCGAGCAATTTCGGCGGCACGACGTGGCAGTTTCAAACCCAGCGATTTTTTTGCTGCATAAATGACTAGGCCACTGCAGTCGAAACCTGTATTCGGTGTATTGCCACCCAGACGATATTTAATGCCCAGCATATTTAGTGCTGTGTTGGTGAAGTGGCTGGTATCGGTAGGAGTGCTACTGGCGCTGGAGTAGTCTTTGGAGCTAAGGTAGGCACCCAGCGGATCTGAGGTAGTTCGTGACAGGTAGTTATCACGTATTTGATGCAAAGAAGAAGCATCGGCTGATGATGTAGGGGAGGTGGTAGCACAACCAGTAAGTATCATGGTGGTGGCCACTAGGCAGATTCTTATACCCTGCCATGCTGCTTTGGGGGTAATGTACGGGGATAGGCGATAGTTTTTATGTGGCGGCATGTGTCTGGGTATGGAGCCAGGCAACAAATATACCTGGCCCTACACTAAGGTGAACTAGAATAAGCTGGAAAGTTTAACGTATAGTCACCATAAGGTAAAGGTCCTTTACAAACTCATGAAGCCTGATACTCAGGGCGCTTCAATGTCGCCTTCTCAAGTTGTAGATACAAAAACAGCCTGGTCAAAAATACTAAATCCTGGCGTGACTAAACGTGAGGTCTGGTCATGGGCCATGTATGACTTTGCGAACTCTGGCTACACCACTGTTGTTCTGACTACGGTATTTAGCGCCTATTTTGTGGGCGTAGTAGCAGCCGGTAAAGCTTGGGGCACCTTGGCCTTTACGGCGGCACTGTCAGTGTCTTATTTGGTCGTTATGTTGACCATGCCAAGTTTTGGGGCGCGAGCTGATGCCAAGGCCGGGAAGCGTCGTCTGTTGTTTCTCAGTACAGTGGGTTGTGTGGCAGCAACCATGCTGTTGGCTTTTGCCGGTCCTGGGCAAATAGTTTGGGCGTTAGTAGTGCTGGCCTTGTCCAACTATTGTTATTGCATAGGCGAGTCCATTGTGGCTGCGTTTTTACCTGAAATCGCCAGGCCTGATGCCTTAGGTAGGGTATCGGGTTGGGGCTGGAGCTTTGGGTACTTTGGCGGCATGCTCACTTTGGGTTTGTCCTTGGGCTGGGTATCCTGGGCTACCGCTCAAGGGCAGGAAGCCAGCGAGTATGTGCCTTATGTCATGATGTTGACTGCGGTGATTTTTGCCTTTGCTGCTTTGCCATCATTTCTATTTCTGCGCGAGCGCAGCGTTGCCACGCATACCCCAGATATTGGGGTGTTTAGTCGGCTATCTGCCGCTTGGCAGGAAACGAGTCGTCATTTTCCAGATTTTCGCTTACTGCTGTTGTGTGGTGCTTGCTACCATGCCGGGATTTCTGTGGTTATTACGCTATCGGCCGTTTACGCCACACAAGCTATGGGTTTCGATATGGCCCAGACCATGATGCTGGTATTTACCGTTAATATTGCTGCCGCTTTAGGGGCATTTTTATTCGGCTACATACAGGACAAAGTAGGGCACAAGCTGGCCCTGTCGCTCACCTTGGTAGGCTGGGTGGTCATGGTGCTGCTGGCCTACTTTGCCGTACAGCATTGGGTGTTTTGGTTAGCGGCTACCGTAGCAGGTTTATGTATGGGTAGTAGCCAAAGTGCAGGGCGGGCTATGGTGGGGGCGTTAGCACCACCACGTCGTCTGGCCGAATTCTATTCCTTATGGACGTTTGCTACTCAGTTGGCGGCAGTGGTTGGTCCTTTAAGTTATGGGGTAGTGACGTGGGTGACTGATGGCAATCACCGCTTGGCGTTACTGTGTACCGGTTTGTTTTTTGTAGCGGGCTTGTTGGTCCTGACTCGTCTGAATTTTTCCCGCGGTTTGCGGGTGCGGAGCTTATTAACGTGACATCGGAATCATCGGATCGCGGCGCCTTGTTGTTGATGGGGCTAACGGTATCTTTTTGGAGTGTTAGCTGGATAGTCATGAAGTTCATGACAGTCTACATAGGGCCTTTTGATTTGGTCATGATGCGCTACATTTTGGCCTTTGCGGTGCTGTTTGTTTTGTTGTTAGTTACACGCCAGTCCTTGCGCTTTCCGCCTTTTATGCTGACCTTGGGCATTGCCGTATTTCAGACGGCGGCCTTTCAGTGTTTGGCGCAGCTGGCCTTAATGTCTGGTGGGGCAGGGCATGTAGTGATGTTGACCTACACCATGCCATTTTGGGTGGTGCTATTTGCCTGGGTGCTATTGAACGAACGACCTAAAGTTCGCCATGTTGTGGCGTTTGTACTGGCCGGGCTAGGCTTGGTGGCCGTTATTGCCCCTTGGCAAGGTTTGGGTACGCTGACCAGTTCTTTGTTGGCGCTGGCTGGTGGTGCCTGTTGGGGATTAGGTACGGTATTGGCAAAA
Organism: Alcaligenaceae bacterium; assembly: GCA_013416485.1. Taxonomy (GTDB): domain Bacteria; phylum Pseudomonadota; class Gammaproteobacteria; order Burkholderiales; family Burkholderiaceae_B; genus JAGOAJ01. The sequence goes on along the minus strand of JACCEO010000003.1, from coordinate 129,134 downwards.
ATTATGATGCAACGCCACTCTCCTGGTGTCTTGAACTTAACGACGTGGCAAATGTTCTTGGGCGTTGTTTTGGTATGGCCGATGACACTGATTATTCCCCAGCCGCCCATACTTTGGGAGCCTCAGTTAATCTTGGGTATAAGTTATATGGCAGTGATTGCTTCGGCGGGAGGCTGGTGGTTGTGGTTATCTGTGGTGCAGAGGGTCAGTGCGACCGTGGCTGGGATGTCAGCTCTAGGTGTGCCGGTGGTAACGGTGATTCTGGCTTGGCTGATTCTGTCGGAACAGCCTACAGGGCTAGAGCTGATAGGCATAACACTAATTATGGTGGGGCTGGTTGTAATTAACCGCCCCACTAAGCGTCGCCGGGCATCACTGCCCTAGCGATTTGGCATTACATGCCGTTGTAGACCGGGCCTTCCCCACCTTGTGGGGCTACCCACACAATGTTTTGGGTGGGGTCTTTGATATCACAGGTTTTGCAATGTACGCAGTTTTGCGCATTGATCTGCAAGCGGTCTTCGCCCGTATCCGTTTTAATGAACTCATAGACACCAGCAGGGCAGTAACGTGTTTCCGGGCCACCGTATGTGGCTAGGTTAACGGATACTGGGACGGACTCATCCTTCAGTGTCAGGTGTATAGGTTCGTCTTCGGCGTGGTTGGTATTCGAGATAAACACTGAGCTTAAACGGTCGAAGGTCAGCTTGCCGTCAGGCTTAGGGTAATCAATACGAGCGCATTCGGCGGCGGGCTGTAAGCTAGTGTGGTCTGGCTTAGTATTGCGCAGCGACCAGGGCATTTTCCCTTTTAGCAGCCATTGCTCTATGCCTGTCATGAACGTACCCATAGTGCGGCCTTTTTTGAACCACAGCTTAAAGTTACGCGCTTTGTTCAGTTCGGTATGCAGCCAGGATTGTTCAAAGGCTTCGGGGTAGTCCAACAGCTCGTCGTGACGACGGTCGGCAACGATAGCTTTAAAAGCAGCTTCGGCAGCCAGTGCACCCGTTTTAATGGCTGAATGACTACCTTTGATACGGGCAGCATTCAATGTGCCGGCTTCGCAGCCCACCATGACACCGCCTGGAAAACACATTTTTGGTAGTGATAACAAGCCACCAGCAGTTAGCGAGCGTGCTCCGTAAGCGATGCGCTTGCCACCTTCAAATACAGTGCGTATAGCTGGGTGGGTTTTATAACGTTGGAACTCTTCGAACGGTGATAGCCAGGGGTTGGCATAGTCCAGACCTACCACTAGTCCAACAGCAACTAGATTGTTATCCAGGTGATACAGAAAAGAGCCACCATAGGTATCGGAATCCAGCGGCCAGCCAGAGGTATGCATGACCAGACCTGGACGGGATTGTTCGGGAGCGACTTCCCACAGTTCTTTGATACCTATGGCATAGCTTTGGGCGTTACGGCCTTCGTCTAGCTTGTAACGTTCGATAAGTTGGCGACCCAACTGACCGCGTGAACCTTCGGCAAATACGGTGTAACGAGCGTGTAGCTCCATACCGGGTTGGTAGTCGGCCGTGTGGGTGCCGTCACGGGCTACGCCCATATCGCCAGTGGCTACGCCTTTTACAGCACCATTGTCGGTATATAAAATCTCGGTAGCAGCAAAGCCGGGGAAAATATCAACTTCTAGGGCTTCGGCTTGTTCGCCCAACCAACGCGTGACATCGCCCAGGCGTACTATGTAGTTGCCATGGTTCTTGAAGGTGTCGGGTAGTAACCAGTTGGGGGTAGCTTTCGAACCCTTTTCAGACAGAAATAGAAATTTGTCTTCGGTGACGGCGGTATCCAAAGGAGCGCCTTTTTCTTTCCAGTCGGGTATCAATTCGGTCAGAGCCTGAGGGTCCATGACGGCGCCAGACAGAATGTGAGCTCCGACAGCCGAGCCTTTTTCCAGAACACAGACACTAATTTCTTGGTCGTTTTGTGCGGCTAGTTGTTTCAGGCGTATGGCAGTGGCTAGTCCGGCGGGGCCAGCACCAACGACGACAACGTCGTAGTCCATGGATTCGCGTTCAGTCATTCATGATCTCCGTGTAACATAATCAGGTATAAGCAGCGCGGGCCGCGCCTTGTTATACGTGATTGTATTGCAGTACAGCATAGTATGTTCCCGTTATACTGACTGCTTAACGATAAACCTAGAAAGGTGAGGTGACATGCAGGCAGGTACGGTAGTTGAACAACCAACAGTAGGCGGAATTTTTCGTAGTGTAATGCCAGTGCGCTGGGGTGAACTTGATGCGCTGAATCATGTAAATAATGCGGTGTATTTTCGATATTTCGAAGAAGCTCGTATTCACATGTTTCGCGAAGCGGGTATAGAGTTACCATCAGCTCGTAACGTGGTGTTGGCGCATGCTTCCTGCGATTTTCTTAAGCCTGTGTTGTATCCTGCTACTGTGGTGGTTAGCTTAGCCTTGGTGCGTGTTGGGCGCAGCAGCATGGAGCTGGAAGCCAGCTTGGAATGTCACGATACACCGGGGGTGGTGTATGCCAGGGGCAAAAATATTATTGTTGCCATTGATGCTGCCAGCGAAAAGTCCTCGCCGTGGACCGCTGACGAGCTTGCTAAATTTTCACGTTGCTTTGTTGTTAAAGCAACGTCTTAAGTAGTTTTGGTTTTGTTGATAGCGTTTTGTTAATTAGGTATTAAAAAGGACGGAATTTATGGACAAAGTCTATGCAAGCGCCTCGGAAGCGCTAAAGGGTATTGTCGCAGACGGCCAGATCATCGCTGTAGGTGGCTTTGGCTTATGCGGTATTCCTGAGGCCCTGATAGAAGCACTCAGGGACACCGGAGTTCAAAATCTGACTTGCATCAGCAATAACGCTGGTGTTGATGGTTTTGGCTTGGGGCAGTTGTTGGGTACTCGCCAAATCAAGAAAATGATCGCCTCCTATGTGGGCGAAAATAAAGAATTCGAACGTCAGTTCTTGGCAGGTGAGTTGGAATTGGAATTTACCCCCCAAGGTACGCTGGCTGAAAAATTACGTGCGGGTGGGGCTGGTATACCAGCGTTTTACACCCGTACAGGTGTAGGCACCCTGGTTGCCGAAGGTAAAGAAGTCCGCGAATTCGATGGTCATCAGTACGTGATGGAGCACTCTTTGGTGTCGGATGTGTCCTTGGTCAAAGCCTGGAAAGCTGATCGCAGCGGCAACCTGATCTTCCGCAAAACAGCACGTAACTTTAATCCTAACGTTGCTATGGCTGGGAAAATCACTGTTGTGGAAGTCGAAGAAATTGTCGAAACCGGTGCATTGGATCCCGATGCCATACATTTGCCTGGCATTTACGTACATCGCATAGTATTGAACGCTAACCCAGAAAAACGTATCGAACAGCGCACCGTTCGCAACGCACAAGGAGCATAAGAAAATGGCCTGGAATCGTGATCAGATGGCAGCACGCGCTGCCTTGGAATTACAAGACGGTTTTTACGTCAATCTGGGCATAGGCATGCCTACACTGGTGGCTAACCATGTGCCTCCAGGTATCGAGGTTTGGTTGCAGTCTGAAAATGGCTTGCTGGGCATAGGTCCTTTCCCCGAAGAGTCCCAGATCGACGCCGACCTGATTAACGCAGGTAAGCAAACTATTACCACCCTGCCAGGGTCATCTATTTTTTCGTCAGCAGATTCTTTTGCCATGATACGTGGTGGAAAAATCAACCTGGCTATTTTAGGTGCCATGCAGGTATCCGAAAAAGGGGATTTGGCTAACTGGATGATTCCAGGGAAAATGGTCAAAGGTATGGGCGGTGCCATGGACTTGGTTGCTGGCGTAGGCCGTGTAGTGGTCCTGATGGATCATGTGGCACGCAAAAAAGACGGCACCGAAGACATGAAGATTCTGCCAGAATGCAACTTGCCCCTGACAGGTCTGGGTGTGGTTAACTTGATTGTTACCGATCTGTGTGTGATAGAAGTCACCGAGAACGGCTTGAAGCTAATTGAGCTGGCACCTGACGTCACCGTCCAGGAAGTGGTATCGAAAACAGCGGCTAAATTAGACGTATCAGCAGTAGCCTGACGGTTTATCGTATGTAGGTAATTAGGCCCTGACAGGCCGGACAGCATCCGTTAACTCAAGGGCTGTCCGAGCTGTCAGGGCTTTTATTCTTTAGGGAACATCATGAACAAGTCAGTTTTTATCCAGCGTTTACAGGCTTTGCGTGCCGCCATGCTGGCGCATCAAGTACAGGCTTGTGTGGTGTTGTCATCCGATCCACATTTATCCGAATATTTACCCGAACATTGGCAGGCCAGACAATGGCTTAGTGGCTTTGAGGGTTCTGCAGGCACCTTGGTGGTGACGGCAGACCAGGCCGGTCTATGGACAGATAGTCGCTACTGGGAACAGGCAGCCATAGACTTGAAGGGTACTGATATTGCCGTAATGCGTGCCGGCGCACCCGATGTCTTACCGCCTGCAGAGTGGTTGGCCGCTACGTTGCCGGTTAACGCCAGCGTGGCTGTTGATGGCCGTACCTTGGCGCTACATACCTTGCGTTTATGGTCAGACCCCTTGGCAAAACAAAGTTTGGTCTTGCGCCACGACATAGATTTGCCAGGTGTGATTTGGTCGCAACGCCCGGCATTGCCACACAGTCCAGTATATGAACACTTGCCGCCATTTGCATGTCGCAGCCGTGCCGATAACCTGGCCGCTGTGCGTGCCGCTATGCATGAAAAGCAGGCAGATTGGCACTGGATCTCTGCCTTGGATGAGATTGCTTGGTTATTTAATCTGCGGGGTAGTGACGTACCTTATAACCCTGTTTTTTTAGCACATGCCTTGATCGGTCAAGACAGTGCGATCCTATTTGTTGGTGAAGGAAAAGTCGGTACAGCCTTGCAAGATGCCTTGCTGCATGATGGGGTCAAAGTAGAACCTTATGATCAGGCGATTACCGCATTGGCAAACGTATCTGACCAGCAAACGTTATTGTTGGATCCTGCTCGTACTACCATTGCCATGCAAGCAGCAGCCACTGCGCGTCAGATTGAAGCCTTAAATCCCATCCAGTTGCTGAAGTCGCAAAAAACAGATCAAGAAGCCCAGCATGTACGCCGCGCCATGGAGCAAGATGGGGCTGCCTTATGTCAGTTTTTTGCTTGGCTAGAGGTAGCTCTGGATTCTCCAGAGGTCGTCACTGAACTGACCGTAGACCAGGAAATTACCCGTGCACGCAGTCAACGCAATGGTTTTGTTAGCCCCAGTTTCAGTACCATAGCTGCGTTTAATGCGAATGGCGCCATGCCTCATTACAGTGCAAGCGAATCAGCTCATGCCGTTATCGAAGGTGATGGCCTGTTGCTTATCGATTCCGGTGGGCAATATCTGGGGGGAACTACTGACATTACCCGTATGGTCGCCATAGGTCAGGTCAACCCACAGCAGCAGCACGATTGCACTGTCGTTCTTAAAGGCATGATGGCGTTGTCGCAAGTTGCATTTCCATCGGGTACGCCAGCTCCATTGCTAGATACTGTGGCGCGCATGCCTATTTGGCAGGCAGGGGCTGATTACGGTCATGGCACTGGGCATGGTGTAGGGTATTTTCTGAACGTGCATGAAGGGCCACAGTCTATTTCCTACCGCACACCAGCTACGCCGCAAACTGCCATGCTAGCAGGCATGATCACTTCTAACGAGCCCGGTTTGTATAGGCCTGGGCAGTGGGGTGTACGCATAGAAAACTTGGTGTTAGCAGTACCCGATGTCAGTACTGAATTCGGTGATTTCCTTAAGTTCGAAACCCTTACCTTGTGTCCTATAGATACGCGTTGTTTAAATGTGGATATGTTGTCTGCTAACGAAAGGGCCTGGCTGAATAACTATCATGCTCAGGTGCGTGAGCGCCTGATGCCGCTGGTAGATGGCATGGCTGCCGACTGGCTGGTGGAGCGTACCTTACCGGTCTGAAGACGGCCTTCGTTCATAAATAACTCCGGCCAAACATTGTGTGTAAGGCTATAATCCAAATTTCCCGCTAATGCCCGGTTGCCCCGGGCATGTATCAAAGATGACCAAATACATATTTGTCACAGGGGGCGTAGTGTCCTCCCTGGGTAAAGGCATAGCTGCTGCATCGTTAGCGGCTATTCTTGAATCGCGCGGACTGCGCGTCACTATGCTTAAACTGGATCCGTATATCAACGTTGATCCCGGCACCATGAGCCCGTTTCAGCACGGCGAGGTCTTTGTCACCGAAGACGGCGCAGAAACGGATCTGGACTTGGGTCACTACGAGCGTTTTATTTCCGCTCGTATGCGCAAAGTGAATAACTTCACTACCGGCCAGATTTATGAATCCGTGCTGCGTAAAGAACGTCGCGGCGATTATCTAGGTAAAACCGTACAGGTCATACCCCATATCACCAATGAAATCCAAGACTTCATTGCTCGTGGTGCAACTGCTGCCTGGGATGGCGCTGCCGACGTCGCTATCGTTGAAATTGGCGGTACTGTAGGCGATATCGAATCCTTGCCTTTCCTAGAGGCTGTTCGCCAAATGAGCCTGCGCCTGGGGCGCAACAATGCGGCTTTTGTGCACCTAACGTTGGTGCCTTTTATTGCATCGGCCGGCGAACTAAAAACCAAACCTACCCAGCACTCAGTACAAAAATTGCGTGAAATTGGCATTTATCCTAATGCCTTGTTGTGTCGTGCTGACCGTCCTATACCTGATGAAGAGCGCGCCAAAATATCGCTATTCTCCAACGTACCCCAGGATGCGGTAATTTCTGTCTGGGATGCAGATTCCATCTATAAGATACCAGCTATGCTGCATAAGCAGGGCCTGGATAATCTAGTGTGTGACGCTTTAGCGTTGTCCCCACCGCCTGCCGATCTAACCATCTGGGATCGCATGGTAGATGCCATTGAAAATCCGGTGCATGAAGTATGCATAGGCATGGTGGGTAAATACGTCGATCTGACCGAATCGTATAAATCCCTTAGCGAAGCCTTGGTTCATGCTGGCATACACACTCGTTCACGTGTGCGTATTGAATACCTGGATTCCGAACTGCTGGAAACTGAAGGTACAGACAGTCTGGCTGGTTTGGATGCCATACTGGTGCCAGGTGGTTTTGGTAAGCGTGGTACCGAAGGCAAAATCAAGGCCATTCGCTATGCCCGCGAACACGGTATTCCTTATCTAGGTATTTGCCTGGGGATGCAGTTGGCTGTGGTCGAGTTCGCACGTCATGTGGCAGGTTTGGGTGGTGCAAACAGTACAGAGTTTGATCCGGCCGCACCACACCCTGTGGTTGCCTTGATTACCGAGTGGCAAGATCGCGAAGGTAAAATTGAAAAACGTGACGAAAGCTCCAGCTTGGGTGGCACCATGCGCAAAGGCGCACAGCGTTGCCCGGTCAAGTCAGGTACTTTGGCCCATGAAATCTATGGCGCTGAAGTGAATGAGCGTCACCGTCATCGTTTTGAAGTCAATAATGTGTACGTGTCGCGTCTGGAAGAAGCGGGTATGGTAATTAGTGCGCGTACGCCCACTGAAAACTTACCGGAAATCATGGAATTGCCAGCTCATCCTTGGTTTATGGGGGTACAGTTCCATCCTGAATTCACCTCGACACCACGTGATGGCCATCCGCTGTTTTCTAGCTACATCAGGGCCGCAATCGAGTATCAAAGCAGTAAGGCCAAACCGGCAGCATAGTTAGCAATACCTGGTGCGTGATCATTTGGTTTCCGCAGGCGCGCAGGTACAATCGTATCCGTCGCGCTGGCTAATCGGTCAGCACCAGAATTTTTTAGCGTAATTTATTTGGCAGGACAGTCAACATGAGTGCAATTGTAGATATCATTGGACGCGAGATTCTTGACTCGCGCGGCAACCCCACCGTTGAGTGCGACGTCTTGCTGGAGTCTGGCGCGATGGGTCGTGCCGCAGTTCCTTCAGGGGCCTCCACAGGTTCGCGTGAAGCCATAGAACTACGTGACGGTGACGCGAGTCGTTACCTGGGTAAAGGCGTACTACGCGCTGTAGAAAACCTGAATACTGAAATCACCGAAGCCTTGATAGGCCTGGACGCTCAGGAACAAACCTTTATTGATCACACCTTGATCGACTTGGATGGTACAGAATCCAAAAGTCGTTTAGGTGCTAACGCCATACTGGCTGCCAGCATGGCTGTAGCCCGAGCAGCGGCCGATGACTCTGGCCTGTCGCTATACCGTTACTTTGGCGGCAGCGGCCCCATGAGCATGCCTGTGCCCATGATGAACGTCATTAATGGCGGCGCACATGCCAACAACACCCTGGATATCCAGGAATTCATGATTTTGCCTATAGGCGCAAGCAGTTTCCGTGAGTCCCTGCGCATGGGTGCAGAAGTGTTTCATGCCCTTAAAGACTTGATCCATAAGCAAGGTATGTCGACAGCGGTTGGTGATGAAGGTGGTTTTGCACCTAACGTAGCCAATCACGAAGCTGCCATACAGCTAATTCTTCAAGCCATAGACAAAGCTGGCTACGAAGCCGGTTCCGATATTGCACTGGCTCTGGATTGCGCCAGCACGGAATTCTACCGCGATGGCAAGTACCATCTGGCGGGCGAAGGCGGCATTGCCTTAACCGCTAATGACTTCGCCAATTTGCTGGCCTCTTGGTGTGACAAATACCCCATCATTTCCATCGAAGACGGCATGTCCGAAGATGACTGGGATGGTTGGAAAATCTTGTCTGACCAACTGGGCAAACGGGTGCAGTTGGTGGGCGATGACTTGTTTGTCACCAACACCAAGGCGTTGCAGCAAGGTATAGACCAGGGTATTGCTAACTCTATCCTGATCAAAATTAACCAAATCGGTACCTTGACTGAAACCTTTGCTGCTATAGAATTGGCAAAGCGCGCGGGTTATACCTCGGTCATATCACATCGCTCGGGTGAAACTGAAGACTCTACGATTGCTGATATTGCCGTTGCCACTAACGCGATGCAAATCAAAACTGGTTCCTTGTCACGTTCTGATCGCATGGCTAAATACAACCAGCTGTTGCGTATCGAAGAAGAGCTTGCCGACGTTGCTGTGTATCCTGGGCGCTCTGCTTTTTATAATCTGAAATAAAAGGTGTGCCTTAACCACCTGCCAGTATGGCAGGTGGTTGGATAGTAAAAATGCGCCTGTTATTCGTTGTACTTTTTCTATTAACAGTGATCACCCAGTACCCGCTTTGGTGGGGGAAGGGGGGGTGGCTGGAAGTTCATGAATTGCAGAAAAAAGTAGCGGCGCAGCTGGAAACGAATGAAGCTTTATTAGCGCGCAATAATGCGATGCAAGCCGAGGTCTCTGACCTCAAGCAAGGTACTCAGGCCATAGAAGAACGCGCTCGTAGCGAACTGGGCATGATACAAACCGACGAGGTCTTTGTTCAAATACTTAGGCCACAAGACACCGTGCCGCATTTAAATGCGCCTGTTTTGCCTGTATCTCCGCCTAAAAAAGGCGATTAATCCACACAACATAAACTAATACCACAGACCATATCGTCTGGATTGGGCGTTGGCGTGTCTATATCCGGTAACGGTGTTTCAGCTGGGACTTCCTGTCCTGTAGGGTCGGCTGGTTTGGGAACTATGGGCAAGCTGGTGTTTGATTCGCTACCTGTGTCTGTTGTGTCGATTAAACCTAGAGCCTTGGGTGTACGTAGGCACCAAAATCCAACGCATGCTGGCATGGTGTTAGCAACGCTGGTGTTAGGTGTTGCGGCTTGGTTTATTACCTTGCCGTTGGCCAGCATAGGCCAGTCGACTGGATGTGATTGCATCACTAAGCTGATATCTTGGCTAATGGGCAAGTAACCGCCTAAGGCCATAGCACGTTGACTATAACTGCCGTCTACATTACCCAGCTGGCGCAACAACGCAGCAACTCCAGGTACCACAGGTTGATGCAGCCAATGCAGGCGTAGTACTAGGGTGTTGGCCTGAAATACAGTGTGTCCAGAGGTGGGGCCATGTCCTTGTGCGTAACCTTTTTGCTGCTGACGCTCGTGTTGTTCAGCAAGATAGTTATTATTGATAGTGGCTCGTTGCTGTGCCCCAGCTAATTGTAACTTAGGATCATGGAAATCAATAAAAGCAGCTGGGCTTGGTGATAAGCGTTGTATTTGCCATGGGGCTGCGCCCGTGGCTTGTTGACGTTGTGCCAAAGCGGCGTGTAAGCGTTGTTGACTACTACCTTGTTGGTTTGGACGAAACAGGGGCAACATAGCTTGTTCAAATGCTGTTTCTATGGTGTGTGGGTTGGCATGATCAACAATGGCAGCACGACCTGCCTGTAATAGTGCCAAACTGACTGCTTGTTTAGTAAAAAGCCATAGGCTAACTTCTAAGGCACCTAAGCCGATCAACAACAAGGGCACTGCCACCACCGAGAACTCGATCAGGCTGGCACCGCGTTGTGCATGTAGGGTGTAAGTAGTAAAGGGAAGCATGGTAGCTAGTATGGCCACCTGCCCCCTGTACGTCGATTGTGGCTAATGCGTAGAAACGCGCAATTTAGTCCCGTTTTTTGGTCTGCTTAAGGCTTAATGGACAGAGTCCTGACCATCAATAACCGCAGCAGGATTGGTAATAAATAAACTAGCGCAATCCACCTTATCAAAGTGGTAGGGCTTGCCGCAGAAATTGCAGGCAATATCAATATGGTTTTGAGTGGCTAGCAAGTCTATGACTTCGGGTTCGCCCAGCATGCGTAACATATCGGCTACTCGGTCACGGTTGCAGGGGCAATGCCAGGTCACAGCTTGTGCAGGAAACGCGATGAGGCTGTCTTCCCAAAGCAGCCTATGTATCAACGTGGCTGGTGTGGTGGTAAGTAGTTCTTCGTATTGCACCGTATGGGCTAATTGGCAAACATGATCCCAGGTGTCGTCTGGACTACGTTCATCATCGGTGCTGCTGGCGGTAATGCCACCCGTATCGGGCAAACGCTGCAACAACAAACCGGCACAGTTGTTGGCATCGGCTGCTAGCCAAAGGCGGGTGTCCAATTGTTCGGATTGGCGCATATAGTCTTCTAGAACTTGAGCAACGCTATCGCCTTCCAGGGCGACTACGCCTTGGTATGGCTGTAGACCAGCGGTTTCGCGGTCAGGATCTAGGACCACAATGAAACGCCCTTGGCCGTTGCCGTTTAACAAGCTTTGCAAATTACCGTCGGCAGGAATGACATGGTCTTCGCGCAGCGTGGCTGTTGCACGTATTGACAAGGAAGTCGTGCATTCCACCACCATCAAGGCTACAGGGCCATCGCCTTGTAATTGCAGCACTAATGAGCCTTGGAACTTGAGGTTGCCTGTTAACAATACAGCGGCGGCTACTAATTCACCTAGCAGGCGTTGTACACATTCGGGGTACTGTTGATGTTGCAGACCTTGTTGCCAGGCCGCAGTAACGTTGACAGTCTGTACACGTGTGCTGTGGTCAGACAGCAGGTATTTTTCAAGTTGATCGTTCATGATGAAATTTTAGCAGGACGCAGGTCGATCAGTCGGGTTCCTAGCAGTCTATCGTGTAAAAACTGCTGATCTGGGTCTACCCAAGTCCATAGGAAGGTGACAAAAGGAGTAAAGACGATTAGCAGGTCGGTAGAGCCGTAGCCTGTTAGCGTAGAGGCACTGTAGACCAGTCCAGCGGCCAATAGGGGTACAGGCCATAACAACAGATAGCGTAGTAGTAGGCGACTGGCAGTAGGTGTGTTGCCATCGCGATCTACTAGCCGGATATCCCATGTTTTCATGGGCAGGGTTTGTCCGCGTGCACGCCAGCACAGTAGAAAATAGATGCCTATGGCTAAAAACAATACGAATTGACGAGCGTGGCGGTACATTAAGGCATCACGGCTTTGGGTCAAGGTGTCAAATAAATAGCCAGCTAAAAACACCACACCAAACAACAATACGCCTTCATACATCATGCAGGCAAAACGACGCCAGCGGCTGGGAGTGATAGGGGGGGTAAGCATAGGGGAAGAGTGTTGCATTGCAAGAGTAGGGTGAATCAGTACGGTGGCTATTATCTCGCAATTAAGAGAGTGGCGTTGAGAATAAAAAAAGCCGCTATATATAAGCGGCTTTGGTGCTGCGGCAAGACGGCATTTAAGCGGTCTGGGTAACCGTGCTGTGTGCAGGTTTGGCAGTATTAACACTGCGAGTATTGGCGCGGATTTTAGCGAACAGCGCTTTCAGATCAGCAATGATGTTGTAGCTTTGCTGTTCAGCAATGGCTTGTGCCATCAATTCGCGTTCTAGGGAATCTGTCAGTCGTGCGTCTTTTGCAATGTTCATCATAACTAGCCTCTGTACTTTATAAACTGAACGCTTCGTTCAGGGTTAACCCTATTCTAGGGTAAACCCTAGGTTGAGGCAAGCGTTTTTTGTTGCAGTGCGACAAAGGCGAGTTAAGTGTGGTTTTTTAATCTCTATAGCTACCTTTTGCCATTTCGAAACTGAACAAGCGGCATTCCAACCCACCGTTATATAAAGGGTAGCGGCGCAAGGGTTTAAGGCGCAGCGCGCGAGGTAGGTCCATATCGCTAGAGATAATATTGATCTGCCAGCCGCTGTAGTGTTGTTTCAGGTTTTGTGACCAAGGGCGCCATAGCTCCTCTTCCTCGTGGGGCAGGCGTTCACCATAGGGGGGGTTGGTTACCATCCAGCCACTGGCCGCAGGGGGAGGCACCAGGCGGGCGTCACCCACTTCGAAGCGTACAGAGTCGGCATCCAGCCCTGCACGCTCTAAGTTTTCACGTGCCCCTTGTATGGCATTAGGATCTAGGTCATAACCTACTATGGGGCTTTCCAGTTTGGGGGCAATATGGGTTCTGGCTTCGTCTTTGAGCGCTTGCCACTGGTCTTCATCGTGGTTACGCAGGCGCTCGAAGGCGAAAGGTCGCCATATTCCAGGCGGTACACCCAGAGCAATCCAGGCGGCTTCTATTAATATGGTGCCGCTACCGCAATAGGGGTCTATCAAGGCTTGAGATGGGTCCCAGCCTGATAAGGCGAGTAGTCCGGCAGCCAGATTTTCACGTATCGGAGCATCGCCTTTGCTGAAGCGCCAACCGCGCTTAAATAAAGACTCACCCGATGTATCCAAATAAAGCGTAGCGCTGTTTTCATCTAGGAACAGGTGAACTTTAGCGTCTGGTCGTACGGTATCTATACTGGGCCTGGCCCCTTCGTATTCGCGTAGACGATCGCAAATGCCGTCTTTGGCGCGCAGATTACAAAACTGCAAACTATGCATGGGGCTGCGTATGGCCGAGGTATCTACCCGCAAGGTGTGATCTGGCCCAAACCAGCGTTCCCACGATGTATGTAGGGCAAGCTTAAAGACATCGTCTTCGGTTTTGACTGGGGCATGGGCAACTTGCATCAGGATGCGGGTTGCCAGACGTGAATACAAGTTGGCACGCATGACGCCAGCCCAGTCAGTACGAAAACGACAACCTGCACTGCCACTGACCGCATCTTCAAAACCCAGAGCCTGGAGTTCGGCGCTTAGTGCGTCTTCTAAGCCTTGAGGGCAGGAAGCGAAGATAGGAAAGGTTTCTATTTCGGGTGTGGGTATTGCACGAGGTGTATTGCGTTCTGGGCGTGTGGTGGGTTGACTGCGCCTAGGTGGGTTTGATGCTGCCCGACGAGCAGGTGCGGAAGGTCTGGCGTTGGACGGTGCTATTTGGCTGTTGGCCAAGGCGGCTTCTTGGCCGCCAAGGCCTTGCTGTTGCTCGCGTTGGCGTTTGGCCTGGGCTGCTGCTTTGGCCCGTGCACCCGTGCGCTGGCGGGGCGTGCCATCGGGGTGGACGGCGGAGCTAGCGCTTTTAGCGGTTAGGCGTAGCGTTTTTTTAGGCTTGGTATCAGTCATGAATTAGGGGCTTAAAAGGGCCGGACCACCACTAGAATAATGATGATCAGTAACAACAGAACAGGAATTTCGTTAAACCAGCGATAAAACTGGTGGCTGCGGGTGTTTTTCCCGTGTAAAAAGGTGTTCAGTAGGCGTCCACAGGCTAGGTGATATGCCAGCAGTAGTCCTACACACAGAAGTTTGGCATGCATCCAGGCCTGCTGCTGGCCTATGCCGTAGTACAGCCATAACCATAGTCCTAAGCCTACGGCCAGAACCACCAAGGGTGTCATGAAGCGGTACAGACGTCTGGCCATGCCTTGCAAGCGAGCCAAGGCAGCGGGTTCGTTTTCTTCGGCCAGGTTCACATAAATGCGTGGCAAATAGAATAGGCCAGCAAACCAGGACACCACAAATACGATATGAAAAGACTTGATCCAAAGCATAGTGTTGTCTACCTAGCCGCGCAGCTGGCCATTGCCCGTCAGCACCCATTTCAGGGTGGTCAGGCCTTCCAGGCCAACAGGACCACGGGCGTGCAGACGATTCGTGGAAATACCAATTTCTGCGCCCAAGCCATATTCAAAACCGTCGGCAAAGCAGGTAGGTAGATTCACATACACAGAGCTGGAATCCACTTCGTTTTGAAAGCGGGTGGCTGCGTGCAAGTTTTCAGTAATAATCGATTCGGTATGCTCGGAGCTATACAGAGCGATGTGTTCCATGGCCTGGTCTATGGTGTCGACTATCCGTATGGCCAGTGTAGGGCCCAGGTATTCGGTTTCCCAATCATGGACTGTGGCAGCTAAGGCTTGAGGCAGCAGGGCGCAGGTGCGTTCGCAGCCACGTAGTTCTACACCTTTGTTGCTTAAGGTGAGTGCTAGCTGGGGCAATAGGCTGGCGGCCACATCGGTATGTACCAATAGTGTTTCCATGGTGCCACAAATACCATACCGATATGTTTTCGCATTGACGGCGATATCGTGAGCCTGATCCAGATCAGCGTGGGCGTCTACATAAATATGGCAGTTGCCATCTAGGTGCTTGATTAATGGGACTTTGGCATCAGCACTAAGGCGTGCAATTAGGCCTTTGCCACCACGCGGAATAATGACGTCTATGTAGTCGGTCAGGGTGATTAGTTCACCCACAGCGGCACGGTCCGTGGTGCCCACAACTTGTACCGCATGTGCAGGTAGGCCGGCTTGTGACAAGCCTTGTTGAATGATATTGCCTAGTGCCATATTGGAATAAAAGGCTTCGCTACCACCACGTAATACAGTGGCGTTACCAGACTTCAAGCATAGTGCAGCTGCATCTATGGTGACGTTAGGGCGAGACTCATAGATGATGCCGATAACGCCTAGGGGAACTCGCATCTGGGCGACGCGCATTCCATTAGGCCTTAATGTTGAGGCAGTAATACCGCCTACAGGATCAGGCATATCAGCAATTTGCCGTAGGCCTTGTGCCATAACGTCTAGCGCTGTATCTGAGAGTGCCAAGCGTTCTAGCATGGCAGAGTCCAGCCCGTTGGCACGGGCTGCCTTGATGTCTTTGGCGTTTTCAGCTTGTAGCTGTTGCTTTTGTGTAAGCAGTAGGTCGGCCATCGCATGCAAAGCCTGGGCTTTGGCCTTGCCAGGGGCGGTACGCATGATGGCAGCAGCGCGTTTGGCTTGTTTACCCAGTAAACGTATGTCGCTGGTGTCCGTTTGAGTTGTGGCTAGAGTCGTCATGATGATGTATATGCATTAAAGAGTCTACAGGGGCACGGCGTGGCCTAGCTATAAGTAGGCCGGCTAGATGCTGGATGCAGGCTAGCGAGGTCGTGGTGCAGGGCTGACCGCAATACGCAGTGCTAGCCGTGAAAGTTCTTCCCAGGGGTCGTCTAAGCGGCCTGGGACACGCAGGCCTTTGATTAGGCGGTCTATGTCGTGAGCATGTTGTACGGCTGCAGGCCAGGTGCGTGGCGATACGCGTCGTAAGGTTTGGCGTAATAGCTGTTCGCGTGGCCCGAAGATCCTGTGCTTACGCATTTCAGCCTGTAAGTCTTGGCCAGCTTCTTGAACTGCTGACAAACGTGCCAGTACGCGCACTTCGTCACCTATGGCCCATAGTATCAGGGGTAGGGCTTCGCCTTCAGCACGTAGCCCCGTTAACATGGTCAAGGTCTTAGAGGCTTGACCACTCAGCATGGCGTCGCGCAGGCCAAAGACGTTATAACGGGCCACATTCAGTACGGCTTGCTCAACGTCGTCTACGCTGATTTTACCTTCAGGGTATAGCAAGCCCAGCTTAAGTATTTCTTGATGAGCCGCTAACAGATTGCCTTCGACCTTGTCAGCCATCCATTCCAAGCTGTTGCGCTCTAGTTGTTGGCCTTGGGCAGCCAGTCGCCGACCTATCCAGTTTGGCAGTTCGTTGCGGCCTATGCTGCTAATGTCCACCATGACGGCGTTTTGTATCAGGGCCTGAGCCCATTTGGCATTGCGTGTAGCCCTATCTAAACGAGGCAGGTTGATTAAAATCATAGTCCCTGACAAGGCATAGGTTTTTATCATGTCAGCCAGTTTAACTAGCGTGTCAGCACCATTGCGCCCAGGTTTGCCTGTGGGGATAGAAACATCCACTAAGCGTTTGTCACCAAACAGTGAGATATTTTGGGTGGCGCCTATCAGGGTAGACCAGTCACTGCGGGCATCCATGATCAGGCTAACGCGTTCGCTATATCCCGCTTTGGCAGCAGCAGCGCGTAAGGCGTCAGCGGCTTCAGTAGCCAGCAAGATCTCATCGCCAGTCACCACATAAAAAGGGGCAAGTACAGGCGCAGTTTCAGCCGCTAACTGACGTAGTAGGCTGTCGGAATCCAGGCTGGTTGCCATGCCTGTTTATTGGCCAATTCGGGGTATGACATCAGGTGTCCCCCAAGGGCTGGCTGGTGTGGAAGTATCGAATTGCGGTGTGCTGTCAATTTGGCTGTCGTCGATGGGAAGGTCATCAGGTTTCAGGAAAGCCGCCGTGACATCAGGTGCACTTAAGTGGCGTACCACACGGTTGATCATGGACTGCTGCATTTCCTTGAAAACAGTACTGATTTCGCTTTGTTTTGCCTGGACGACATTGGCGTTATAGGGAACCTCGCGTGTGGCCCTGAGTGTGGTGGGCTCTAGGATGATATGGCCCTTGGCATCAGTTAGCTGAAACACGAACACCAAGTTCAGTTCGTACTCCTCTACCTGACCTTGGGCATCTATGGAAAGTTCACGTAGGCTTTGATCGTTAGACAGCTGTATTAGTTTGGCTTGGGCGTCGGCAGGTTCGGCAACGAAACGGGTGTTGGGTGAACTTGCCACGATGGCACGCCGCATGCCAGCGCCAAAGGCAGAGTTTTCTGCGATATTGGTGTAGATAGTGTCAAATGGCAGGGGCGTAGGCCCCTTGAGCCGGAAGCCGCAAGCAGCTACCAGCAGGCATAACATCACACACGCTAAGTAGCGCAGCCACTGCCATGAAGATCTGGCAGTGGATAGGGAAGTGACAGGGGCGAGTGTGATAGGCATGCCTGATATTATCCGACGATATTCACAAGTTTTCCAGGAACAACGATAACGCGTTTTACTGGACGTCCTTCTAGGAACTTGGTTATGGAGTCATGTTGCAAGGCTAAGGCTTCTATGTCCTGTTTGCTGGCACCGTTGGCAACCGTAATAGCGCCGCGCAGCTTACCGTTGATTTGCAGCATAAGCTCGATTTCATCAGCCACTAAGGCAGCAGGATCGACTTCAGGCCAAGGTGCGTCCAGAAGGTCGCCGTGTATGTCGGCATAACCCAGATCACGCCATAGCTGCCAAGTGATGTGTGGTACTACGGGGTACAGCACGCGCAGCAGTATGGATAAGGTATCGGCTTGTGCCTGACGGCCGATAAGACTATCGGGCAATGTGGCTGATTCCAGGGTGTTTAGCATTTTCATGCAGGACGACACCACGGTGTTGTAGTGTATGCGTTGGTAGTCGTAGTCGGCTTGCTTGAGTAGGTTGTGTACTTCGCGGCGCAAGTCCTTAGAGGCATTGTCCGCTTGACCCCAGTCGGCAGGACCATGAGCTTGCTGTATAGCTTGCTGGTATTTATGGGCATATACCCATAAACGACGCAGGAAACGGTGGGCGCCATCGACACCAGAATCTGACCATTCCAGAGTTTGTTCTGGTGGACTGGCAAACATGACGAACAGGCGGGCAGTGTCGGCCCCCATAGTGTCAATTAGGGATTGCGGGTCTACGCCATTGTTCTTGGACTTGGACATAGTTCCTATGCCACCGTACTGAACTTCTAGCCCGTCAGAGATGCGTTTTGCACCGGTAATGACGCCTTTGGCATCGTAGGTATTTTGGACTTCTTCGGGCCAGTAGTATTCCACCGCGCCGTTGTCTGCTTTGCGTGTATATATGTGATTTAACACCATACCCTGGGTAAGCAGACGGGTGAAGGGCTCGTCGAATTTGACCAGATCTAGGTCACGCATGACCCGTGTCCAGAAACGAGCATACAGTAGGTGTAAGACAGCGTGTTCTATGCCGCCTATGTATTGGTCCATAGGCATCCAGTAATCATTGCGCTCGTCAACCATCGCCTGATCGTTGTCAGGTGAGGTGTAGCGCATGAAGTACCAGGATGAGTCGACAAAGGTATCCATTGTGTCGGTTTCGCGACGTGCTGGTTTATTGCAGCTGGGACATACGCACGACAAAAAGGCTTCATCTTTGGCTAGCGGGTTGCCACTGCCATCGGGAATCAGGTTGTCTGGCAAAATGACTGGCAGGTCTTTTTCGGGCACAGGCACAGCACCGCAATCGGTGCAGTGAATAATTGGGATGGGTGTGCCCCAATAGCGTTGACGGGAAACACCCCAGTCACGCAAACGCCAGGTGGTTTGCTTTTCGCCTAAGCCCTTAGCGGCTAGGTCGGCAGCAACGGCGTTAATGGTGTCTATAGGAGCCAGGCCATTGTATTTGCCTGAGTTGACCGTAAGGCCTTGTTGCTTATCGCCATACCAGTCCTGCCACTGTTCGGTAGAGTAGGTTTTACCTTCGACGGCAACAACGTCTAGTATCGGTAATTGGTATTTCTTGGCGAAGGCAAAGTCGCGTTCGTCGTGAGCGGGTACGCCCATGACGGCACCGTCGCCATAGCTCATGAGTACGTAGTTACCCACCCAGACAGGGATTTCTGCACCACTAATTGGGTGGGTTACGGTTAGGCCGGTAGCCATGCCTTCTTTTTCACGTAGCGCAATTTCGGCTTCTGTGGTTCCGCCTTTTTTGCAGGACTCAATAAAGGCGGCTAGGGCAGGGTTGTTGGCTGCTGCATGAGTAGCTAGTGGGTGTTCTGGGGCCACGGCGCAAAACGTAACACCCATGATGGTGTCGGCGCGCGTGGTAAAGACATACATTTTTCCGTCTTGTATGGTGGTGTTATCCGCACCCTGGATGGTGTGGGTGAAAGCAAATCGTACACCTTCACTTTTTCCTATCCAGTTTTCTTGCATAAGACGTACGCGCTCGGGCCAACCTTCCAGGTTGTTTTTTACCTGATCCAGAAGCTCATCGGTGTAGTCGGTGATGCGCAGATAGTAGCCAGGAATTTCACGCTTTTCGACCAAAGCTCCTGATCGCCAGCCTCGACCATCAATGACTTGTTCGTTGGCCAGTACGGTTTGATCTGCGGGGTCCCAGTTGACCACCTGAGTCTTGCGATAGGCTATGCCTTTCTCCAGCATTTTCAGGAATAGCCATTGGTTCCATTTGTAGTACTTGGGATCGCAGGCGCACATTTCGCGTGACCAGTCTATGGCCAATCCCATCGCCTGCATTTGTTTTTTCATGTAGGCGATGTTGTCGTAGGTCCATTTGGCTGGCGGTACGCCAGACTTCATGGCTGCGTTTTCCGCCGGCATGCCAAATGCATCCCAGCCCATAGGCATAAGCACGTTGTAGCCGCGCATGCGTAACTGACGCGCCATCATGTCATTGATGGTGTAGTTGCGCACATGACCCATGTGCAGCTTGCCGCTAGGGTAGGGCAGCATGGAGCAGGCATAAAACTTGGGTTTAGGCGCACCGCTAGCATCAGTGGCGTATTCCGTTACACGATAGGCATCGCGCTGATTCCAGTCTTGGTGAGCGGCCTGTTCAACATGGGTGGGGCTGTAGCGTTCCTGCATGAGATCCGGAGTTTATAAGTGATCAAACCAACTATTATAAGGCTGCAAGCAAGGAGCCTGTAGTTATATGTTGGCCTAGAAAGAAAAAACCCCGCCGTGGCAGGGTTTCAAGGGGTAGCTGCAGGTTGATTACCTGAGCTTGGTTTCTTTGTACTCAACATGTTTGCGAGCCACTGGATCAAATTTCTTGATCAACATTTTTTCGGGCATGTTGCGTTTGTTCTTGGTGGTCGTGTAGAAATGACCTGTACCAGCGCTGGACTCGAGCTTGATTTTCTCGCGTGTACCTTTAGCCATAATGGACTCCTGTAAGGGTTAGGTGAGCAGCGGCTTAAGCCAGCTGGCCACGAGCGCGCATGTCGGCCAAGACGGAATCTATACCGTTCTTGTCGATGGTGCGCAGCGCACGGGTGGAAACGCGCAGGCGAACCCAGCGGTTTTCGCTTTCGACCCAGAAACGGCGCGATTGCAGATTCGGTAAAAAACGACGCTTAGTTTTGTTGTTAGCGTGCGAAACATTGTTGCCCACCATTGGGCCTTTGCCGGTAACTTGGCATACGCGTGCCATGGTAATACCCCTTGATAATTTTGCTTAAATACAATTGATTAACTTGCCATACACCAGTAAGGACGCCTATGCAGCCCTGTAAGCCCTGTGAAAGCAAAGCTAACCGTGTATCCGTAAAGCCTAGTATTCTAATACGAAACAATGACTTTGATCAAGCGGCCTTTAAGGCAGCGCGACCAAATAACCACGATATGCATGCACACAACGCTAATATGCCGGTTAATGGCAATGGCGAAGATGACTGCCAGATACTGACAGCCAGACCAGCACTAGCACCACACAGCATTTGTAATGTGCCCATTAAGGCAGACGCTACACCTAGGCGATTGCTTTGTTCACGCAATGCCAAGGCCGCTGTATTTGGGCTGACAAAACCCTGACTGGCCATGAAACCGACTAAGCATACCATTAATAGAGCCAGAGTAAGCCAGTTTATTAAGGTAAGAACCAGTCCTGTCAGCGTCATGATTACTAGCATAATCTGTGCTTTTTTCATCAATGTCTCAGGGGCGTAGCGGTTTAGTAAGCGAGCGCTGACCTGTGATGACAGAATTAGTGCGGCAGCATTTAGACCAAATAAAAAACCAAAATAACGTGGATCCACATCAAATATTTCAATAAATATGCGTGGCGAACCTGCAATATAAGCGAACATCCCAGCTGAACCAAAGCCTCCGGCTAGGGTATAAAACATGAATCTTTTGTGCTTCAGCAGGCCCATGTAATTGCGGCCTATGGTCGAAAAGCTAAGCGCAATCATGCGTTCAGGTACCAAGCTTTCCCGC
Source organism: Alcaligenaceae bacterium (assembly GCA_013416485.1). GTDB lineage: Bacteria > Pseudomonadota > Gammaproteobacteria > Burkholderiales > Burkholderiaceae_B > JAGOAJ01. The sequence goes on along the minus strand of JACCEO010000003.1, from coordinate 107,656 downwards.
ATGGTTTTGACTACACCCAGTAATAGCAACCCACCACCTACCGTCATGATGCCGAATATCCAACGCCAGTTGGCGAAAATCAGAACTTGCCCGCCTAATATAGGCGCAATAATGGGGGTGGCCCCCATGATCAGCATGAGTAGTGACAAGGCCTTTGAAGAATCGCGGGTATCGAAGTGATCACGGATAACAGCGCGTGGGATCACCATGCCTGCAGCACCGCCAAAGGCTTGGGCAATGCGCCACCAGATTAGGTGTTCTACATCACTGGAGTAGGCGCAACCTACAGAAGCCACAATAAACACCACTAGCCCAAAAATCAGGGGCTTACGACGTCCATAACGATCGGCAAATGGGCCGTACACAATTTGTGCCAAGGCCAGGCCAAACAGATAACTGGCCAAGGTGCGCTCTATGGCACCCGGTGTCGTGCCCAAGCTGTTCGCCATTGCGGGGAAAGCGGGCAAATACATATCTATGGCTAGAGGACCTAGTGCCGATAACAGCCCCATCAAGATGAGCCAACGAGGAATACTAGATAAAGACTGCTGAGATGATGGCATGGGATGGGCTAGGCAAAAAAGCAGGCTCTCTTGTGTGGATTGCTGACGATATAAGTAGTTACTTTATCGGGGGCTGGTCATAAGACAAATATGGTTTGATAATAGAAAAGAAATGCTGATGCTAAGGATATTAGCACTTACCGCTGTTGGGTTTGCGGTTGGTTTTTACTTAATAACGATATTGTTTCAGTCATGAGGGGAGTCCATGTTGGGTACCGTTTTGTCTGCTGTCGAAGCCAAGCTGGCCACGTTGCCATTACCCGTTCAACTCGTTTTGCCCAATGGGAAGAAAGCGGGAGTAGCTGATGCTCAGGTTTGCCTGGTAGTTCACGAAACCTCTGTACTTGCCAATTTAGTGGCAGGACAGGTTGGCAAACTAGGCGAAGATTACGTCGAGGGCAAGTTCGATGTCGAAGGGTCTATGCGTGACCTTATGTATTTAGCTGCCGCTATCTTGCCTGGTTCGCCCATAGATGCCGCCCGAGGCGGGTGGTTGACCAGTCTTATCCAAAGGCTGGTGTCGGTATGGCGTCACTCTATTGAACGCGATGCTAAGCAAATCGAGTTCCATTACGATCTGTCTGATGATTTCTACGCCTTGTGGCTGGACCCTCGCCGGGTTTATTCTTGCGCATATTTTCGTACGCCTGATTTATCCGTTGCCCAGGCCCAAGAAGCCAAGTTAGATCACATTTGTCGTAAGTTACGCTTGTCCAGTGGCGAGCGCTTTCTAGATGTAGGGGCAGGTTGGGGTGGATTGCTACTATGGGCTGCTGAACACTATGACGTCGATGCGACAGGCATTACGCTGTCACGCAACCAGCATGCCTATGTCAATCGCCTCATTGAAGCCAAAGGGTTGCAGGGACGTGTGCGCATGGAACTGCTGGATTACCGTCTATTAGACGAATCCCAGCCCTACGACAAAATAGCTTCTGTGGGTATGTTTGAGCATGTGGGAAGGGCTCAGTTAGAAGGCTATTTTTCTAAGTTACGGCGCTTATTGCGTCCTGGTGGTCTAATTCTGAATCATGGGATTACCGCTGGCGGTGTAGATAACTCGGAGTTGGGTGCTGGCATGGGTGAATTCATCGAGAAATTCATCTTTCCAGGTGGTGAACTCACACATATCAGCCATGTGCTGGCTACCCTGAATGAAGGTGGGTTGGAAGATTTGGATGTGGAAAACCTTAGGCCACACTATGCACGAACCTTATGGGCCTGGAGTGATGCTTTAGAAGCCTGCTTGCCTGAAGCTAAACTAACGCTAAAAAGCGAGCAAGGCGAGCGTTCATTGCGGGCGTACCGTATGTATTTGGCGGGTTGTGCGATGGGGTTTGAGCACGGTTGGATCGCCTTGCATCAAGTGTTGGCTCAGTCGCGAACTCATGGTCGTAGCGACGAACTGGATCATCCGGCAGACCTAGCCTATCCGTGGCGACGTGATTATATTTACGCACAAAAGTAGCATCTCAGGCCTGTTTTTTTGCCGTGATTAACCTGCTGTCTTGCTTGTTGCGCTAGGCAGCGGGTTTCCATTTGTGCCAAAGTCTGAGTAAAATGACTTAACCTTAATGGTTAATTTCAATTCTTGCGTATCAAGGGTCATCTGATCCTAATTCGCTGTCAACGGGTAGTTAATTACCCATCACGCTAGTGTCGGTTTGTATTGGCGGCCGTTTGCCCGTCTTCCGCACACCCCCTTGGCCAGATCGCTACAACTGCTACGGCAGTATCGCGATTTTGTCACTTAAGGAGGCAGAAAGCCATGTTTTTACCTTTACATTTTCATCCCACATCGTCTGTGGATAGTCAGTTGGCGACCTTGTCGCGCTCATCAGGATTTGCCCCACGTCTTTCCCGTTTTGCTATTGGGCTAAGTTTGGCCACGGTCATGTTGGGTCTGGCTACCGTATCCAATGTTGCTGTCGCCGCCGACGGCCCGCAGTGTGAACTGGATAGGCCCATCAAGTTTGGCGGTATGAACTGGGAGTCTAATCTGGTCCTGGTGGAAGTCGAACGTTTCATTGCCGACAAGGGCTATGGGTGCAAATCTGAGGTCCTACCTACTGAAACCTTGCCTGCCCTAGCTGCGCTGGAGCGTGGCGATTTGGATATCAATACTGAGATCTGGTTAAACAGCGTTGCTGAACCCTGGAATAAAGCTGAGGCTAGCGGCAAAGTGCAGCGTATAGGCGATATTTACATGGGTGGCGAAGCCTGGTTCATTCCACGTTATACGGCGGAACGCTTACCTGACTTGAAGTCTGCGGCTGATTTACCGAAGTTCAAAGATGAGTTCACAGATCCCGAAGAGCCCTCTAAGGGACGCTTTTATGGCTGCCCAGCAGGCTGGGGGTGTGAGGTAGTTAGCGGTAACTTATTTAATGCATTGCACTTGGGCGATACTTTTACGCTGTTTTCACCAGGTACTGGTGCTACGCAAAAAGCCGCTTTAACGGCAGCCTACAAGCGTCAGGAGAACATTGCTTTTTATTATTGGTATCCCACGCCATTAGTCGGCTCTATGGATTTGGTTAAGTTGGAATTACCGGCTTACGATAAGGAAAATCATGCTTGTCTGACCGATCCTAATTGTGCAAATCCTGAGCCTAGCGCCTACCCAGAGAATCCTGTGTTTACTGCTGTGACTACAAAGTTCACTCAGGATGCACCCAAGCTGACAGAGTTTTTATCCAAGGTCGCTGTTCCTTTGCCTGTCATGGATAAGGTCATGGCCCACATGGAGGAAACCGAGGGCGAGCCTGAAGATATTGCAGTTTGGTTTCTGAAAAATCAATCGGATGTCTGGACAAAATGGTTGCCAGCTGACACGGCAGCGCGTGTAAAAGCCGCTCTTTAGCACTTGTTATGCGAAAGGCTTGGTATCCCGTTGGACATGGGCTGCCAGGTCCTTTCCCTATTGGTTTGAATGATCAAGTTCTACGGAGTGGTTTTTATGTTTCCCGAGTTTATTACGCCTAGGGCGCTGCGTGCGCCCATAGACGACGCAGTGGCTTATATTGTGTCGCACTATTCAGACCTATTGCGTCTGTTAACCCAGCCCTTACTGGATATCTTGATCTGGATGGATAACGTCTTGCGGCAATCGCCGTGGTGGGCGGTGTTGCTGGCTATTATGGTCTTGGCATGGTTAGCTAGTCGCCGTGTAGGATTTACTGTCATTATCGGAATTTTGCTGTGTGCCATAGGTTTTCTTGGCTTGTGGGATGCGGCTATGCAGACCTTATCCTTGATGATAGTTGCCGTCGTGCTATCGGTCGCGATAGGCATACCTACAGGCATACTGATGGCCAGCTTTGATAGGCTGCGTAGTGTGATGCTGCCCATCCTGGATGTTATGCAGACCATGCCTAGTTTTGTTTACCTTATTCCTGTAGTGATGTTGTTCAACCTGGGCAAAATCGCTGCCATTATTGCCACTATTATTTATGCGGTACCACCCGTGATACGTTTAACGGATCTGGGTATTCGGCTGGTGGACACAGAGGTCCTGGAGGCGTCGCGTGCGTTTGGTGCGAATCGTTTTAAGCAATTGTTTGGTGTGCAGCTGCCTTTGGCGATGCCCAACATCATGGCAGGTATTAACCAAACGACAATGATGGCTTTAGCTATGGTGGTGATCGCTTCCATGATAGGGGTGCGTGGCTTAGGGTATGAAGTTTTACAAGGTATTAATCGCTTGCAAGTGGGGCGTGGCCTGCTTGCGGGTGTAGCCATAGTTCTTTTAGCTATTATTTTTGATCGAATTACTCAGGCGTTTGGCGAACGTCAGCGCAAAGGAGCCTGACATGAGCAAAATCGAAGTGAAAAACATTTTTAAGGTGTTTGGGCAACAGCCCCAGCAGTGGCTGGATGATGTCCAAGAAGGCATCAGTAAAGATGACTTGCTGGCCCGCAGCGGTCATGTGCTGGGCTTGCGTAATATTAGTTTGTCCATAGAAGCAGGCAGTATCTATGTCATCATGGGTTTGTCTGGCTCTGGAAAATCCACCTTAATACGCCATTTCAATCGCCTTATCGAGCCGACTTCTGGCCAGATTATGGTGGATGGTATTGATGTCATGAGCCTAGGGAAAACCGAGTTGGAAAAATTTCGCCAGAAAAAAATGAGTATGGTGTTCCAGCGTTTTGGCCTGTTTCCGCATCGTACGGTGCTGGAAAATGTGGCGTATGGTCTGAAAGTCAGGGGCGTGTCCAAGGCTGAGTGTCGCGAGCGCTCCCTGCACTGGCTGGATCAAGTGGGTTTAAGCGGATTGGAAAATCAATATCCTGATCAGTTGTCTGGCGGTATGCAACAACGTGTTGGCCTAGCACGAGCGCTAGCCACAGATGCTGAAATTCTATTGATGGACGAAGCGTTTTCCGCTTTGGACCCCTTGATACGTCACGAGATGCAGGATCAGTTATTGGATCTGCAAGCCAGATTGAATAAAACCATAGTATTTATTACGCATGATTTGGACGAGGCCTTGCGTTTGGGTAATCGTATTGCCATTTTAAAAGACGGTGAGCTAATACAAGAAGGCACGCCTGAAGACATATTGTTGTCTCCTGCTGACGACTATGTTCAGTCTTTCTTGCAAGATGTGAATCGTGGCAAGGTACTGAATGCGACCCATGCGTGTAATGAGCCCACGCTTACCTTAACCATGCGCAGTCGTCCTGTGCATGCCGTAGAACGTATGGCTATGCGTGATTTTGACTATACCGCCGTACTGGATGGGAAGCGTTTGTCGGGTGTGTTGACCAAAGAGGCTGCTTTACAGGCAGTGCAAGACGGTGCACGTGATATTTCTACCTATGTGGCGGAAATGGCGACAGTCCCGGCAACCACAGGCTTGGATCATGTGCTAGGGCGTATGCTGCGTAGCACCGAACCTTTGGCAGTCACTGGTGACGATGACGAATTCTTGGGGTTATTGTCGCGTAGCAAGGTGGTCGAGCTGGTAACACCAGCCTTGTCAGAGGTCGTTGATGAGGCTGCGCCAACAACAGAATTGTCTAAGCACCGTACCGCTGCTTAAGCGCAATAAGGTGTGTGGTGTTGTGATTTAGCGCGTGTAGCGACGAGCGTAATCCAGCACGACATGCCGATACCAACTTAGCAACAACACTGCCGACAGACACAGGCCTGATAGCGACATTACCCACATGCTGGCGGCACCTATAGGTGCGCTAGGTATAAGGCGTAGTATCAAAGGCTGTAGCAGGCCCGCTGCTGGCCCAAAACTGACCCACCAGCCGCCTATCAGGCCAACACCAGTCAGAGCCAGAATTTGCAGCAGTAAGGGTACAACGGCAACTTTATAGGCGCGTAGCAAGTAAGAGCCTATGCATTGCATCGCATCAAAAAAGTGAAACCAAGGCAGGGCTTGTAGCAAGGCGGTGGCAATAATAATGACCTGTAAGTCATCTGTGTAGGCGCGTACTATATACGGACGGCCCAGCACCAGTACGATAGCGGTAAGCAAGGCACCAGTAACGACTATTACTATGCCAGCACGTCCAGTTTGTCGGGCTTTATGCATATCGCGTGCGCCTATGGCTTGTGCCGTCAACGATGCCGTAGCCACCCCAATCGCCATAGGCATCATATAACTTAGGGCAGCTAGGTTGGCCATGATTTGGTGGCCGCCCGAGACGTGCATCCCCTCTCGGGCAATTAGTAGCGCCATAAAGCTAAACGCTGCAATTTCTATTAAATAAGAGCCTCCCATAGGAATACCCAAGCGTAGTAGTTCTTTTTGTTCGCTCCAGCATGGGCGGCCTAGATGCAAATGAAATCTGCGAAAATAGGGATCGTGACGTATGGCCCATAAGCCGGCCATCAGGGAAAGCCAGGCTGTGATGGCGGTAGCTAAGCCGGCACCAGCGGCGCCTAAGGCAGGCATGCCTAGCTTGCCAAAAATAAACAACCAGTTAAAAAAGAATTTGATACCTACGGCCAGCAGGTTGATGGTCATCACTACCTTGGGCCGTGAAACGGCCGTGCCTAGGGCATAGATAGTACGAAAAATAAGGCTGGCAGGCAGGGCGAGTATTAGTGCACGTAAATACCAGGTAATGCTGTCGCGTACCTTGGGGTCAACTTCTCCGGATAAGGATAGCCAGGCATCGGGAAACAGCATGACGACTGTGCCGACCAAAGATAGGCCTAGCGCTAACCATACACCTTGGCCCCAGGCGCGCCCCACATCCAGCAGGCGTTGACCACCAAAATGCTGCGCAATAATGGGTATCAGGGCGTGAATGGCGCCCATTAAGCCGATATAGACCGTAATGTAGATGGACACTGCCAAGGCCATTGCTTGCAGGTCGGCAGCACTGGCATGGCCGGACATAGCTGTGTCCATCACGCCAAAGATAATGCTTGCCCAAGAGCTGACTAGGACGGGCCAGGCCTGACGTATGATTTCCCTGATATGGCTGAAAAACGTCGGGGCTGTTGTCGCTGATGCGCTCATGGGGTCAGGCGTAATAGGCGGAATAGTTCGTTGCGTTCGGCGGTGCGTTTACCTTGCCACAGCACAGTAGGGCCGTCGTTATAAGCGGCTAAGCCGTCTTTGACTGCCTGGATGGATGTTTGCTGTAGCACCAGAGTGCAGCGTGGTTGGTAGCTTAGCTTGATATCGTTAAATACTAGGAATGCAGCGCGTTGGCCTGTACCCAAGTCTTTGGCACGTATGCACTCACCATCCTGTTGGTGGCTTTGCAGCGCAGCGGCCAATTGCCCGGATACGTCGCGGTAGCTGCGCACGTAATCTAGCACAGGCATCCATAAGGTAACTAGCAATAACCACGTTGTAATCAAACCGCCTGCCGATAATACCGTACCGCGCCATAGGGCTTGTGGGCGAGTATGTAGACGCCAGCGCACCAAGCCTATCCAAGACAGGGTACCAAGAACAGCAATGCTGACAGCAGGCCAGGAAACAAAGGCTTCATATCCTGCGGTTTGACGGGCAATATTATGTGCGATTTTTGGTGGCCAGCCGGTTTGCAGTGCAACCCAACCTAGCCACACAGTGGCTGCGGTCAGGGAAAAGCACATGACAGCAAACCAGTCCAGTGTGTTGACCACACCACGGCGCAATGTGGGCAGGGCGAAGGCGGCCAATACGGCGCAGGGTACAGCTAATAGGCTGTATTCAGGTTCAAAGACATCGGCCAGAAACAGCATGGTCAGTACTGGCCAGACCAAAAACATTAAAGGGATCCAGACATGAGGCGCGCTCATCCAGGCACGCCAACGCCAAATGGCCAGTAATGCAAAAGGCCAGGTTGGCCATAGAAACCAGGGTAGATCGCGCAGTATGCTGAGCAGATTGTGGGGGTTAGGCCAGCCAAAGGAATCACGGTTCCATAGCCACCAGTGCTCGGTCCAGTACGCGCTAGTTTGGCGGGCGGGTAGCCACCAAAGCAAACTTAGTGCTAGGGCTAGTGTTAGCGCTAATAACAGCCATTTTTTTTGCGCCCATAATGCGGAGTTCGGACGAAACGCAAACAAGGCAGCCAGAATGATGGGTAAGGCGCCTATCCAACCACGGGTCAGGAAGGCGGCAGCCAAAGCAACACCCAGCGTGAGTGCGCCCGACAAGGGGTGGTCCAGAGTGCGTGCTACAGCATAAAACGCCAATGCCTGAAAGGCAATCAAGGCGGGCACACCTGAAGTCTCGTGCATGCGCCAGACAATACCTACGGTAGCTACTATCAAGAGCAGTGCAGCGTCAGCCATCATACGGCCATAGTCGCGCACTGTGGGTTCACCGCCAAAAGGCAAGGCCAGGGGCTGGGCTTCGGGGCGACGCCCTAACAAATACGTACCGTACCAGACTGACCAAGTCAGTAGACCAAACCAGAGTAAGTTAGGTAGTCGTGAGGCAATGATGGAGGCATCTAAAGGTGTGGTAAACCAGCCGATAAGCGGGCTGAAGAGCCAGATACTGAATGCTCCTACCCAGGTAATCAGGGGGCCGCCTTGGGCATGGGCCAGCTCGCCAATTTGTGGCAGTAACATGGCTGGCTCTGAGCCGTTCAGCGCTGTCAGCATGGTGGCCAAGCCAACCACATCATCTGTTTTCCAGGGGTCGCGGAAGAACAAGCCAGCCAGAATATAGACTACACCCACTACCAGCAGGACAGACCGTGGTAGCTTCAGGGTTGCCGCGGCCATCAGGCGGGCGGGGGTGGAACGGGGGTCTATAGACACAGCTTATTGCCTAGTAGGAAGGTTGCAAGCCTATCTTAAATTAAAAAGGCAGCCGTGAGGCTGCCTTGAACAAACACAGATGGCTTGTTAGTGCAGTATTGGTTACTACGCCTTGCGAGCAGTACCAGTAGTGCGTGCAAACCGAGCGCGGAATTTCTCGACGCGGCCAGTTTCCACAATGCGCGTTTGGGCGCCGGTGTAGAACGGGTGCGATTCTGAAGTAACTTCACACTTGAACAGAGGGTACGTTTGACCATCAAGTTCTATGGTGTCGCGGCTGTTCAATGTAGAACGCGACATAAATGTTTTACCTGTTTGCTGATCCAGAAACACCACGTCGCGGTATTCGGGGTGGATGCCTTCTTTCATGATGGATTCCTGTTGTTCCGTAAAGGGCGGGTCGCCAGTCAGCCATTGCCAACCACGTATCCAATATAGCCCGTGATTCTAGCATGAAATATCACTATAAACCAAGAGGCATTTAAGGAAAGTATTATAACTCGCCACGCTCAGCAAGCGAAATGGCATTTCCGCCAGTAACAATCAAGTGATCCAGTAGGCGTATGTCTACCAATGCCAGTGCTTGCTTCAGATGGCGGGTTAGGCTTAGGTCAGCTTGACTGGGTTCGGCCACTCCTGAGGGGTGGTTATGTGCCAGTATCAGGGCAGCGGCATGGTGGCGTAAGCCAGCCTTAACGATTTCACGAGGATATATTGATGCTTGGTTCAGGGTGCCTTTTGAAACTTCTTCGCTGGTGATTAGGCGAAATTGGCTGTCCAGGTATAAAACTAGGCAGTGCTCTATAGAAAGATGCCCCAGACGAGCGGCGCAATAGTGCCTGACGTGTGTTGGTTGGTTAAGCGCTTGACCAGATTTCAAGTCTTCTTCCAATGCCCTACGGTTTAGCTCATTGATTGCTAAAAGCTCGCAAGTTTTAGCAGCGCCCAGGCCGTGGATACCCAGTAAGGTTTGGGCATCGGCCGATAGTAAACCGCGTAGTCCGCTGAAATGGGCGATTAGGCGGTGACCCAGGCTCACTGCATCACAGCCTTTGACGCCAGTGCGCAAAATGATGGCTAATAGTTCAGCAGAGGTCAGTACCTGAGCACCATGGGCAAGTAGACGTTCGCGTGGGCGCTCAGGGATGGTGGTGGGAAGGTGCGTTCGCATATAAGGCTCGGTGAGTGAACATAGGTGAGCCTTAAGCTTGACAGGTTTGGATCTTAGCGTGCTTGCGTGTGCATGCTTTTGTCCATGCTGGTTTTTACCTTATTGTGTTTGTATTGCCAGCCATTTACGAATCTGGTCGAAACGGTCGAACCCCCAGAAAGGCTCGTTGTCGATGAAGATAAATGGTGCCCCGAAGACGCCACGCTGCATGGCGTCAGTGACGGTTTGCTTTAGCTGGTTTTTAATGGTTTCGCTGACCATGCCATCAGCTAGCTTAACGGCGTCTAGGCCAACTTCTGCGGCAAGTGCTAATACGATATCGGTTTCATTAATCGCCTGGTTTTCAGCGAAATAGGCCTGAAATAATCGTTTAGCAAAGACGGCAACTTTTTCAGGTTGAGTGTGTTGAACATATAGCACAGCGCGTGCTGCCGACACAGTACTTATTGGAAATACCTGTGGATGAACATAAGGAATACCGTTCAGCGTGGCGCTACGTTTGAAGTCGTGTAAGGCGTAGCTGCCTTTTAAGGGGATTTCAGTAAGTGGTGCTGACCCCATAGTCTTGAACATGGGGCCTAATAAAATAGGATGCCAGTTGACTTGGCGACCAAATTCGGCCGCCAAGGCCTCGATTTGGGTGCTGGCTAAATAGGCATAAGGCGAGGAAAAATCAAAATAGAAATCGAAGTTTGTAGTCATCACTTAATGGCCGAATGTAAGTACGAGGGATAAGGGCATGCAGTATGAAGTGACTATACTGGAATTAGTCCTAAAATAGGGGAACAGTAATGAACCCCTACGGTGACAGATTTGACTTCCGCATCCAGTACAGCGAACGTTTTTGTTCGTCCTGATTCCTACCTGACCTTGCATTACCGCATAGAGCTATTAACCGGCCCAGCTGCAGGTTCTGTGTTTGCCAATACCTTCGATGGCCGGCCAGCGACCTTGCAGCTAGGGGTAGGGCAGTGGGCGCCAGGCATGGAAGCCGCATTGTTGGATAAGCCCGAAGGAGCGCGCTTTACTTACGAATTACCAGCAGCACAAGCCTATGGGGATAGAAACCCAGACCTACTACAGCGCGTCACGCGTGAGCTTATGACCAATAACGCCGACCCTGAGTCGCAATTCACGCCGGGTGATATGGTTGAATTTTCGGCACCAGGTGGTGGTCGTTATTCCGGTGTGCTTAAGCAGCTAGATGACGAATCCGCTTTGTTCGATTTCAATCACCCTCTGGCAGGGGCTGATTTGCGTATAGAAGTTGATTTATTAGGAATTCTTTAATGACTAAACATAATGTGCCTGCAGATGGCGTAGAAGTGGTGTTGGCCCAACCCAGGGGATTTTGTGCTGGGGTGGACCGAGCTATTGATATCGTAGAGCGGGCGCTAGAACTGCATGGTGCGCCTATTTATGTGCGCCATGAAATTGTTCATAACCGTTATGTAGTGCAAGACTTACGCGAAAAGGGCGCTGTTTTTATTAATGAGCTGCACGAAGCGCCTGCAGGTGCCATCGTCGTATTTTCAGCGCATGGCGTATCACGTGCGGTACAGCAAGAAGCGCGTGATATGGGCTTGAAAGTGTTTGATGCAACGTGTCCGCTGGTTACTAAGGTTCACATTGAAGTGGCCAGAATGCGTGCCGCTGGGCGTGAAATTGTCATGATAGGTCACCCCGGTCACCCAGAGGTCGAAGGGACTTTGGGGCAGGCAGATGGTGGCATGTACTTGGTGGAAAGTGCTGCTGATGTGGCCGCCTTACAGGTGCAAAACCCAGAAAATTTGGCCTTTGTTACCCAGACGACCTTATCAGTCGATGACGCCGAAGTGGTTGCCCAAGCCTTACGCACCCGTTTCCCTTCGATTGTAGAACCCAAGAAAAGCGATATTTGCTACGCCACGCAAAACCGTCAGGATGCTGTCAAAATTATGGCGCCTGCATGTGATTTGGTCTTGGTGGTGGGTAGTACCAATAGCTCTAATTCGAATCGTTTGCGCGAAGTGGCTGAACGTAAAGGGGCAGCCGCCTACCTAATTGATGACCCCAGTATGATAGATCCCGTGTGGCTGGCTACCGCCAAGCGGGTAGGGGTTACTGCTGGTGCCTCGGCTCCCGAGGTACTGGTGCAGCAAGTGATTACGCGCCTAAAAGAATTGGGCGCTGTATCCGTACGTACCCTAAAGGGCACGCCAGAAAACGTGAGTTTTCCTTTGCCTAAAGAACTGTCACGAAAATTGCCAGTGGTACAGACTGCGGAACGAAAATAGTCGTACCAGGAGCCATCATGAAACTCTATAGTTATTATCGCAGTTCGGCGGCTTACCGGGTGCGCATTGCGTTGAATATCAAGGGTATAGCTTACGAAACTATACCTGTGCACTTGCTTAAAGAGGGCGGTCAGCAATTGTCTGAAAGCTATCGATCCTTGAATCCAACTGCACTGGTGCCTACCCTAGAGGATGGTGATTGGGCTGTTGGCCAGTCTATGGCCATACTGGAGTTTTTGGAAGAAACCCACCCTACGCCAGCATTGTTGCCCAGCGACCCCAGGGGGCGTGCCCGTGTACGTGCCATAGCGCAAACCATTGCTTGCGACATACACCCGCTAAATAATCTTAGGGTACTTAGATACCTTAAGCAACAGGTAGGTGTCGATGAAAAAACTAAAAATGAATGGTATGCACATTGGGTAGAAGAAGGGCTGGCCTCGGTTGAGGCACTGCTGTCACACAGTTCGGAAACGGGGCGTTATTGTCATGGTGACCAAATTACGTTTGCAGATCTTTTCTTAATTCCACAGGTAGTCAATGCCAGACGTTTTGATTGCAACCTGGATGGCATGCCAGAAATACAACGTATTTATAAAGCCTGCGTAGACCTAGATGCTTTTCATAAGGCTGCACCTTTGAATCAACCAGACAACCAGACTTAGGGTGCAGATAATGAAAATAGGATTCTGTGGCTTGGGGTTAATGGGTGTGCCTATGGTGAAGCGATTGCTAGCTGCAGGGCATCAAGTGACCGTATGGAATCGTACCCTTGATAAGGCAAGCTTATTATTTGGCACTGACGTACAGGTAGCGTCAACACCAGCACAGTTGGCACAGGAGTGCGACCTTGTCTTGTTGTGCTTATTTGATGCGCAGGCAGTAGAGCAGGTGGTATTCGGGCCAGAAGGTCTGGTCAACGGCAAGGTCATGTGTTATTTGGTCGACCATTCTTCCATACCGCCGGCACAAACCATACAGATGGCTAAGCGTCTGGCAGATGCCCAAGGGACTATCTGGGTAGATGCGCCGGTGTCTGGTGGTGTAGGTGGGGCACAGCAAGGCAGCCTGGCCATTATGGCAGGTGGCCCACAAGATGTGATCCAACAATTGACGCCTATTATGTTGTCTTACGGGCAACGCGTTACACGTATGGGCGATGTCGGCACAGGTCAAGTCAGCAAGCTGTGTAATCAAACCATAGTGACGTCAACCATAGCCGCCATTGGCGAGGCTGTAGCTTTAGCACAGGCCAGCGGTGTGGATGCCGCTCAGCTTAACCAGGCCTTGGCTGGTGGCTGGGCTGATTCGGTATTGTTGCAAATTTTTGTACCTCGCATGACCGAGCCGCCGCCCACTAAAACTATGGCAACCATCAATACCATGTTGAAAGACTTGGATACGGTGGCTGCCTTAGCACAACAACATCGCGTACCCATGCCGGTTAGCAGTGCTACCCAGCAGGCTTATCGTCAGTCCGGGGCCTTAGCCTTGGGGGAAAGCGATGTGTCGCAGCTGATACGTTTGTATCGCGGACAACCATAATTTTAAAAAAACTAGGAAAACTATGAACAAAGGTGTAATCGTTGCAGGCGTTGTTGTGCTTGCAGGTGTGGCTTATGTAGGTAGCAGTTGGTATGTAGGCCAGCAGGCTGAAGCCAAAATACGTACTAGCATTGAGCAAACCAACCAGGAGTTTGTAATGCTGGGTGGTGACCTGACCAGCCGAGGCATGCAGCTTAGTGTCAAGGAGTACAAGCGCGGGATTTTCTCCGCTGATGCGGTGTATGCGTTGACATTGGCTAACTCTGAAGAGGGCGAAGGTCCAATCGAGTTGTTGATTGCGGATCATTTGCAACATGGCCCTTTTCCACTGGATACGCTAAAAGCAGGTGATTTCACTCCTATGCTGGCGTATAGCCAAGCACATTTACTGTCTGCTCCTGCGATACAGGTTTGGTTTGACAGCCAGAAAGAAAAATCCCCGTTGCAAGCCGTTACCCGTATTGGTATGGATGGCACAGGAAGTTCAGCGTGGACTTTCTCGCCGGTAGAGTACAAAAAAGACGGTACCGAAATTAGCTTCAGTGGCGGACAGGGACATATCAATTTCAGTAATGACTTTAAAGATAGCGTGTCCACAGGCCAGTTCGATAGCTTGAGGTTGCTTGATGGCTCTGATGACAGTACCTTGACCCTGAGCGGCTTGACAGTGAATGGCACGGCAAAACGCGAAAGTGACAACACTATAGTAAACAGTCTTATGACGCTGGATAAACTAGCGTTGGCTGGTGATGAGGAACTGTCTGTAGACAAGATTACTGTCACTATGGACAGCACGCAAACAGGCAAGCTACTAGACGGCAGCATACATTACCAGGTGGGCAAGCTGACAATAGCTAAGGCAGATTTAGGTTCCATGGATCTGACCTTCGGTGCTAAGAATCTGGATACCGTAGTCTTGTCTGACATCATCAGCACCTACGAGAAAATGCAAGGCGGGCAAGGCAATGCCGTGGTGGAGTTGGATAGCGAACAAGAGGCGTTGCTACAAGAAAAACTGTTTGCCATGTTGGCATCCAAGCCTACCTTGTTTATTGACCCTGTGGTTTGGAAAAACTCTGCAGGGGAAAGTAAAGCTAGCTTGTTGGTGAATCTGGCTGCCCCTACAAACCCAGAGGCTGTTCAAACCAATCCTATCGCAGCCTTGAGTCAGATGCTGAAAAAGTTGCAGCTGAATATCAATGTGTCACGTGCGATGTTTGTCGAGGCGGTTAGCCAAGTAGCACTGAATGCGGAACCTGCAGAAAGCCCAGAGCATGCTCAAGAATTGGCGATGCAAATTTATGATCAGTACGTTAGCGAATACCAAGAAAAAGGGTTCTTGACAGTGACTGATGATGGTGCCGCATTGAACGTGCTGTTCCAGGATGGCAAAATTACCCTGAATGATCAAGAAATGCCGGTAGAGCAACTGATGATGTTGATGATGTTGCTGGCGATGTAAATTAGCAACAGTACCAAAAGATCCATATAAAAAGTCTCCGGGACAGGGGGGTTCCGGAGACTTTTTACTAGCAGATGAAGTTAGCTTTTCTTGGCAACTATGCCATAAATAAATAGCACGATAATGGCCCCTACAATAGAGCCTATCCAGCCAGCGCCTTCGCCTGGTGCATACCAGCCAGTAAAGCTGCCTAGATAACCGGCAACGATAGAACCCACAATGCCCAGAAGCACAGTGAGAATAAAGCCTAGCTTTTGGTCTCCAGGCATGATGGCGCGAGCAATCAGACCTACAATGAAACCGATGATGATCATGCTGATAATGCTCATGGCGACTCTATCCTTTTTAAAAACAAGAAGCTTCATCCGTAAATGAAGGGTGTTGAGCTGACATCTTATCGCTTGTAATCAGCACTAACACTTTAGTTTTGAAATGTTTAACAATTCCACTAACCTTTTTCTTAAGGAAACATTATGACGATTAGCTTATACGTAACATCAGTGCCGGTTTTTAAGCAAATGTTAGGCAGTGTTGCTGCCATACTTAGCAAAGCCGAAGAGCATGCGGTCGCCAAGAAAATCGAGCCCGATGCCTTGCTGCAGGCCCGTTTATTCCCTGATATGTTTCCCTTGGCACGTCAAGTGCAAGTGGCCACAGATTTTGCTCGTAGTGTGACAGCTCGCTTGGCAGGTCTGGACGTTCCCAGCTACGAAGACGAAGGTCAGTCATTTGCTGATTTACAACAACGTATACAGCAAGCCTTAAGCTTTTTGGATGGCATTACGCCAGAACAAATTAATGGCCAGGAAAATCGTGAAATCATTACACGCCCCGGTACACCCAAAGAGAAAAAGTTTACCGGCCAAGCCTACTTATTAAGTTACGGTTTGCCGCAGTTCTTTTTCCACGTCACCACTGCCTATGCCATTTTGCGTCACTCTGGCGTAGAGGTCGGTAAGCGTGACTACATGGGTCAGTATTAAAAAGCTAGTTTAACTATTCATGCTGCGTATTGCCGTTTTCAACCTGGCAAAATCAAAGTGCGTGCTAGCAGGCATACATAGCAGCATAAGGGCCGAAACAGCTACCGGCACCAGGGCAGCCAACAAAAAGGACTCCAATAGGTAGTCTAACTTGGCTCCTGGTGCTGGGAACATGGCAATCCCTGCAACCAGACCGCTTAGTGTGCTGACAACCGCAGTTAGCCCGTTGTAACGACGGCTGAATAGTCCAAAAAATACAGGGAAAGTTGCGGCTGAACAAAACAGATCAGCCAGCAAAAATAAATACAGTACGCTGTAACCCTGAGCAGCAACGACCAAAGCGGGTATTGCTAAAATAAAAATTAATAAGCGTGACCAGGTCATGACACGTCCTTGTTCCATCTGTGGGTAACGGCGACGCAGATCCACTGCTATTAGGCTAGATACCGCATTGATAGCTGTGTCGGCACTACTCATGACTAGCGATAAACCTAATGGGATCAGGGCAATACAGAACCAGATGGGTAGGCTGGGCATGACAACAGTGAATAACGCGACAGAGCTATCACCGCTATATCCCAAACTGACAAAAGCCAAGCCAAACATGCCCATAATGAAAATAATTGGACCAGCAAATAAACCGGCCAGCGAAAATCCCATGCGCATGGCTGGGGTGTCGCGCGCGGAATAAATACGTTGCCAATTACCTTGGTGAAATAAGCCTGTTAGCAAGATGGCAACAAAAAAAGTTAGGCCAGCCTTAATGCCCACAGGGTCGGACAGTTGTAATAATTGGGGAGCTCGTTCCTGTAAGCCAGTGAATAACGGGGGTAGACCCCCTACCGCTTTCCAGCCAAAATACAGCAAAATCAATAACAAAGGCACAATAATCATCATTTGTACTTTGTCTGTGAATATGGTTGCGCGCAATCCACCATAAGAGGTGTACAGCAGGGTGGAACCCATAACGATGGCAGCGGTAGTCCATAGGGGGATGGGTGCAATCAAACTGACCAGTTTGGAAATGGCTGTAATTTCTGCTGTCAGCGTAATGAACATATAAAACAGCATAATCACTAGGATTAGGCTGTACATGGACCGCCCGTAGCGATGCACAATAAATTCAGTAAGCGTATGGCCTTGAGGCATGACTTCGCGCATGCGTTTGCCCAAAGGAATCATGACCAAGCGCGGGGCGATAGCCCCTAGTGCATAACCAATGATGGCACTTAGCCCACCCCAGGTGGCAGCTTGTGCAGGGGCAAATAATATCCATGCTCCCAATGAAGTGGCTAGCAGAGTCAGTACTGTGGCCGTGGCTGACTGGCTATTTCGCGCAACCAGATAGTCTTCCAGGTTACCGCGTGAACTACGGGAATACCACATGCCCGCCAGGGTGAAGCCACTGGCGAACAGCAGCAGATAGATAAGCGTAATAGTGCTGTCTAGCATTTTATCCTTTCCTTCGCCGGCATTATCCGGATCAGGTTCTAAGGGTTACGGCGTCGGATGCGCAGAATCTCAGCCCAATACAGGACTCCCCCAGGAACTGGTGGCTAGCGTATGGTAGAAGCAGGGGTGTTGTCAATGACTTGGTGCCTATAAGTACCTTCGCCAGCAGTACCGGACACCTTGCTCTGCTAGCTAGTTGTAAGTTCATGACGGCCGGTATCCCTTAAAAACCAAAGCCATCAAATACAGATCCCTGTATGAATATGCTATGGTTTAAAAAGAGTGACACGGGGTGCCAGGGCTACTTAAGGTAGGCATGGCTGAGAAAACACCCGTCGAACCTGATCCAGTTAATACTGGCGAAGGGATGTCAGCCGTTCTGGCACGCGGGTAAATTCCGCTTATCCATACCTTCGCCTTTTTACAAGGCATGGCATGACGCAAGCATTAAAATTTAACGAACAAGTGGTATTGGTGACTGGCGGTGGCCGTGGTTTAGGTCAACATGTGGTCCAGGCATTTCTGCGCGAAGGTGCGCGAGTGATTATTAATTACCTGAACAGTGAAACTACGGCTCAGAGTCTGGCTGCTACTACGCCTGAACGGGCGATAGCCTTGCAGGCCGATGTGACCGATGCTCAGGCCGTGCAGCATATGCTGCACCAGGCAGCTAGCCACTTTGGAGCACCCGTAACCACGGTGATCAACAATGCGCTACCCGCTTTTTCTTTTAATGGCGATGGTCGAGAGCATGCGGATGTGTTGCGCTGGGAGAGTCTGGAGCAACAGTTTCAAGGCATAGTGAAGGGAGCGTTGAATACTACCCAGGCAGCCTTGGATGGCATGAAAGAAATGGGCTTTGGGCGTATAGTCAATGTAGGTACAAATTTATTCCAAAATCCCGTAGTTCCTTACCATGACTATACGGCGGCTAAGGCAGCGTTATTGTCACTGACACGTACTTTGTCTCATGATTTGGGGCCTTTCGGAATTACTGTCAATATGGTGTCAGGTGGCTTGCTGCGCACCACTGATGCATCCGCTGCCACGCCTGAAGCCGTGTTTGATCTTATTGCCGCTAGCACGCCGTTACGACGGGTGACTACCCCGGCTGAGTTTGCCGATGCAGCGTTGTTTTTTGCTTCACCCTGGTCGCGTTCGGTGACAGGACAAAATTTGGTTGTTGATGGCGGACTGGTGAAAAACTAATGGTAAAACATACTCCTAGCCAGCGCCAGTTGCACATCAATTTATTTATTCACGGCTGTGGTCACCACAAGGCTGCGTGGCGGCACCCTGATTCACCTGTAGAACGCTTGGGTGATATTTCGTACTTGGAAGAGTTGGCAGTCACCGCCGAGCGTGGCAAGTTGGATGCGGTGTTTTTTGCGGATGGGCAAACGGCTGACCCTGTTGCAGATGGCCCGCGTTGGTTTTTTGAACCCCTAACGGCAATGGCGGCCATGAGCCGTGCTACCCGTCATATTGGTTTAATCAGTACGGTATCCAGTACGTTTTTTACCCCATTTCATGCCGCTCGCATGGTGGGTTCGTTAGACCATATTTCGTCTGGGCGTGTTGGCTGGAATGTAGTCACGTCTATGTTTGATGCCGAGGCGCGTAATCATGGTTATACCGCCATGCCAGCCCATGCTCAGCGCTATGCTCGTGCAGAAGAATTTATTACCGCCGTTCTTGGCTTATGGGACAGTTGGGCTGCCGATGCACTCACCGTAGATAGGCAGGGTAATTATGCGGATCCTACCAAAGTTCACGCCTTGCATCATCAAGGCGAGTACTTTTTGGTGGATGGCCCTTTGAATATGCCCAGACCGCCTCAGGGGCATCCTGTGCTATTTCAGGCTGGTGCCTCTGAGCAGGGCCGTGATATGGCTGCACGTTATGCTGAAGCGATTTATGCGGTGGCTTACGACCTAGTTGCGGCACAAGACTATTACCGTGATATCAAACGTCGGGTAAAAGCAGTGGGTCGTGTTGTTGATGTCCCAATTATGCCGGGCTTGGTCACGTATATTGGGTCTACAGTCGCAGAAGCACAGGCTAAACAGCGTGAACTTGACGTGTTGTTGCCCTCTGAGGCATCGCTGCGTCAGCTAGAAGGTTTCATAGGGCAAGACTGCATGAATTGGGAATTAGATGCCCCTGTGCCAACTTTGCCAGCTTTGGAAGATTTTACTGGGCCCAAAGGTCGGTACGCAACCATATTACGTATTATTCAAACTGAACAGCCTACGCTGCGCCAGCTGTTAGGCCGCTTGGCGGCAGGTGGTGGCCACTGCACTATGGTGGGTACACCGGAAAAAATAGCGGATCAAATGGAGTACTGGCTAATGAATGAAGGGGCAGATGGGTTTAACTTAATGCCGCCATCATTGCCTGGTGGCATAGAAGACTTTGTTGATCACGTGATACCTGTACTACAAAAACGAGGTTTGTTTCGTCACGAGTATGCGGAAAATACCCTAAGGGGTCACTTGGGCTTGGTCATACCGTGAGCAACAGATAGGGGCTACCTGCTTATAGCAGCCACTCTATGGGCAAAATAGCGATCACCTCGATAACGGCCCGTTGCATTAGGCTGGTGCCTGGTTCGGTATCATGGCGTAGGGTTTTGCCATCGACTTGTTCTAGCCAATAAAGCTGTCCAGTGTCAGATAGGCGAACTTCATAGGCGTTGGCGGGTATGCCCACTTTAAAAGCAGTATCGATTTGTTTGGCAATGACCGGGCTTTCTATGATTAGTCCAGATTCGGTATTCAACATAACCGAGCGGGGGTCAAAATTAAATGACCCTACGAATACACGGGTATCATCAACGGCAAATGTTTTTGCATGCAGGCTAGAAGCGGAGCTACCAAAGTGGCTGGCTGCCCAACTTTTTTTGGGAAGAGATGTTGTACGGCGAGTTTCGTAAAGTTTAATTCCCGCTTCTAATAGCGCTTTGCGGCGTTTGGCATAGCCGGCATGTACGGCGGCAACATCAGTAGCTTCTAAGGAGTTCGTCAAAATTTTTACACGAACCCCGTTATTGGCGATCTCAGCGAATGCATCAACCCCAGCTGCTGTGGGTACAAAATAAGGAGATACCAAGTCGACGCTATTGCGTGGTGTACCGATAATACGAACGAACTCATCGCTTAATAAGCCTTTGGGGCCGGCCTTGCCTAAGCCCTTGGCTGGATCGTCACTAGCTAACTGGGCTGATGTCCATACTAGCGGCAGGCTGGCATTCTGTAGTTGATGTATTAGACTAGAGCGACGCAGTGTGTTCGTATAGGCGTCAGCTGCAGGGTCTCGTTCTATGCTGGACGCAGCAGCGTCTAGTGTTTCCACCGTGTAAGCTTCTACCTTGGGTAGTAGTAACTGCGCAGGGTATGACGAGTTGCTAGCCCAATAGCGGTCAAAGTCTTTAGAGACCTCATCTACCACTGGCCCTAAAGCTAACACATCTAAATCTGCAAACTGTACTTCTTGGGCTGCACCAAAGTATTCATCGCCAATATTACGGCCGCCCATAATGGTTGCCTGGTTATCGGCAGTAAATGACTTGTTATGCATACGCCGGTTCGCCCGTGAGAAGTCCGTGAGATAGGTTAACCATCGGTGCGTTCGCCTGACAAACGGATTGAATAAACGCACTTCTATATTTGGGTGGGCATTTAAGGCAGCGAGTATGTCATCCAGGTTCGAGGTGTTGTTGTCATCCAGCAGCAAGCGTACCCGGACACCACGGTCTGCTGCTTCGTGTAAAGCTTCAAATAATAAGGTGCCGGTTAAATCCTTGCGCCATATATAGTATTGAATGTCCAGGGTTTTTTCAGCCATTTGTGCCAACACCATTCTGGCGGCAAAGGCGTCATAGGGATCATCCAGCATATAGATACCAGTTTTTCCGGGCTGCATACTGACTTGTGCCGCCACGGCCTTACCTAGCGAGGTTGTCGCTGTTTGCTCAGGGGGCAGGCTAGTGGATGGATGGCGACTCATCAGGGATGGCAGTTGGCTGTAGGTCATGAGTACGCTGGAGACCAGTAGTAGGGTCAGGCATAACAGGCTGACATAAAATACACGTATCGCGGTGCTGGAGCTTTTACTGGTTTTCATTATGCTGGGAATTAATTCAGGGCGAGTATATCTATGCTGGCTTCGCCTTTTGCAGCTGATACCCACACGGTGTTATCTTGAACATTAATGTGCAATTCCATAGTGCGTTCGGCCAGGTTGGCTAGGGCCACAGTGGCTTCAGCCGGTAACGCGTAGACTTTTAGATTGCGCGCGCGCGTGAGTTTGTTTTTGACACCAGCCCACCAGATATCCACATTGCGCCCGTAGGCGAAGACGATAACGTGGTCAGCGCGTCCGCACGCTTTTAACAAGCGTCGCTCGTCAGGGAGACCAACTTCTATCCATTGTTCAATAGCACCGGTTAAGTCCAAACGCCAGACATCGGCTTCGTCCATATCGCTTAAACCTTGTGCAAATGACAGGGTATCTTCGCTATTGCTATTCAGAGCATAGGCCAGCAGACGCACCATCATGCGTTCATCGGTTTCTGATGGGTGCCGGGCAACAGTCACCGCGTGGCTACCGTAATAGTTACGGTCATTATCAGCAATATTGATTTCGGCTTTGTAAATGGTTGCGCGTAGGGCCATGAGTTAAGGTTTTCTTATGGGTAATAGGTGAACTAGGAGAAGCAAGTGTGTGTCCCCTAGTTTAATGAGGCTTTTCAGGCGGTACGGCTAAGTCGATAGCTAACAGAGTCTAGGCTGGTTAAACCACGCTGAGCAAATTTAGGTTCTTTGTCCAGTATGCTGCGCCTGTCTAGTAGTGCTGCTGTGCTGTGGGCGCTAAATAACGTTTGCACTTCAGTTTCGTGTACAGAAAATGGCGGGCCATCCATTAGGTTTTGATCGTATTCCAAGGTCAATAACAGGCCTAGGTAGTTGTCTGATAATTGGCCATACACATGCTGTACATAACGTGTTCGCAGGTCTGTAGGCAGGGCGACCAAAGCGGCACGGTCATAGACACCTACGCAGCTAGACAGTGTGGCCGCATCCAGGTTGAAAATGTCGCCACAGATAATTTCTATATTACCCGACACATAATGCTGGCCTGAAGCTGAATCATGAATAGTGGGTTGTAACTGGTTCTCATCGAAAAACTGCCGAACTGCTAACGGTGATAGCTCGACACCAAGTACACGATGGCCTTGCTGTGCTAGCCACAGCATGTCCAGGGACTTACCGCATAATGGCACGAATACTAGGCTACCTGCAGGTAAATTCAAGGCTGGCCAAAATTTTTGCAGCAAAGGGGTTATCCGTTTTTGATGAAAAAAAGTTTGTCCTTCGCGCCAACGTTCCAACCAAAATTCACCTTCCATAATGTATCTACCTTGAATCTATAAAATTGTGAATACGCTTAGTGACTAAGCCGCTTATGCAGTAATTATCCCACGGGACTGGCTTGGGATCATCTTCAGGTGGGCTCGCCTGCATCAGCAATAGGTTTCTGCTTCCCTGTCTGGGCTAGGCGCTTTATCATGAGCTTATACGTTTAATAGGACTAAGCCATGACCATCACTGTGGACATAAGGCGTGCGTACGAACCCTCGCAAGCCGATGAAGGGTATAGGGTGTTGGTAGATAGATTATGGCCCCGTGGCATTGCCAAAGCCGATCTTGTCTACGATTTATGGTGCAAAGACTTGGCGCCCAGTAGTGACTTACGGCAGTGGTTTGGTCATCAGGTGGAAAAATGGCCCGAATTTTCCAAGCGCTATCGTGCCGAGCTTCAAACGCCCGAACAGCAAGGGCGTATACACGACATTATTTCAGCGGCCAAAGGCCAGCGTATTACCTTGATTTATGGCGCTAAAGATCGCGAACATAATCAGGCTGTGGTTTTGGCCGCTGAAATCAAGGGCCCAGAAACTTAAAGGGTTTAGCTTCTGTGAACTGGGCATTGGCCATACCGGAATAGACGGTGCTTTGGTTGGGACCTAGGTTCAGGGTCATGACTTTGCCTGTTTCTTCAGATAAGTCGAATTTATTTATATCTACCCAGAAAGTGTTTGGTGCAAGGGCAGATTCAAAGAAGTAAATTTTGTTCTTTTGATCAGACACCGTACGCCAGCGGGTGGATGAAATGTTGGGTTGGTCGGGTGTCGTAATGCCATAAGGTACAGAGACGTTGCGAATAACACCAAAGGCACTGGCTAAAGCTTCGTTATGGGGGCCCGTTTTTGGAATGCTATCAACATAAAAAGAGGCGCGAGCAAAGCGATCAGAGGCGCGGTTCGTACCTGGTAGCATGTGCATGCCGCCAATTTGTTGCCAATAGGAGTTCAGAGCCAGTTGCTGCTCAAAAATGGGTGAATTGGTCATGACCTGATAGCTTGCGCTGTGATGAATAACCTGTTGACCATCAATGTATTCAATGATGGCACTATCACCGGAAGCATCGGATAGCGAAAGGTGTAAGGTGGCAAGCCTGTCTTCACCGGGAACATGGTCTGTTACGACAGTAAATTCCTGCTTAGATAAGACATCGATGGCATCTTGTACTGTGGCAAAATTATCCAGTACATATTGTGCCCAGGCAGCGATCGACAAACCTGGTGTGCTGCCGTCATATGCTGGATATGAAGATTCCACTAACCATAGAATATTGGCGACCAAGCCTTTTTCATTCATGCCGTCTGTCGTGGAAATATCGTAACCCGATGCAATAACACTGCCATATTTTGAGGTCCACTCGACCGAGTTAGGTCCTGCTTCACCAGACCGCTTCATCCCCCTAGGGAAGACCCAAAGGTTGGTTCCAACGTCTGATTTCCAGTCCATGGATCGGGCGGTAATAATGGCATCATTGGCACCGTGGTAAATAAACCGCGTGCATGCTTCTGCTGCGGACGTCAGCATAGCGCTTGATACAAATAGGGCAGAGCAAAAAGCCGCGAGCGAGCGCCTTTTTAAAAACATATAGTCTCTCCTGGAAAAAAGCCCTGAATTTCCAATGAAATCAGGGCTTTAAATGGGTTGTTGATCCAACCTTCTGCAAGTGGTGGTGCCGATGAGAGGAGTCGAACCCCCGACCTTCGCATTACGAATGCGCTGCTCTACCAACTGAGCTACATCGGCAACTACTCTGTCATTTTACCTAGCCAGTTATTATACATAGTACGACCATGTGCTATTGATTGTTATGGTTCCGTTCAACACATATTAAGGGGCTGTATGAACAAGATTACCTGGCTAATGCTAATTGCCGCGTGCTTACCATTTGTGGCTGCTATTTGCGCCAAAGTGATGGGCAAGGGCTTTGATAATAACAACCCAAGGCCGTGGCTGGCGGGGTTAGATGGCTGGCGTGGGCGAGCAAATGCGGCGCAGGCTAACCTATTTGAAGGCTTGCCTTTTTTCTATGCGGCAGTATTGTTCGCCTTATATAAACAGGCGGATATTGCACTACTATCGAACTTGATGCTGGCTTGGATAGTCATACGTATTGCTTTTTTGGCAAGTTATATTGCTGGATATGGAGCCTTGCGTAGCGTATTGTGGTTTAGTGCCTTGGGCGTGAATATAGCCATACTTTTTGTGTAATTCAGGCCGAACAGATGACCAGGCTATGACTGGTCATCTGTTGCTGGTAGTTAGCTTTCTTGGCTTTGCTTGATAGCCGATGGGAATAGGTCCCAGCAGGCAATAAACAGTGCGGCAATTAGGGGGCCAATGACAAAACCGTTCAGACCGAATACCGCCAAACCACCTAGCGTGGAAATAAGTATCAGGTAATCTGGGATTTTAGTGTCTTTGCCTACTAGTACGGGTCTTAGCAGGTTGTCGATTAATCCTATGACAAGGACTCCGAACAGGATCAGCACCATGCCTTCCCAAATAGCCCCAGATACCAGAAAGTAGATGGCTACAGGGATCCAGATTAGGGAAGCGCCTATGGCGGGCAGTAATGATAAAAAGGCCATTAAAACGCCCCATAGTAAGGCACCCTGTATGCCCAGAATGGCAAACATAATACCGCCCAAGGCACCTTGGGTGATGGCGATAACGATATTGCCTTTAACCGTTGCGCGTATAACGGTCGCAAATTTACGTGATAAGTGGTGCAGGTGTTCGTTGCTTAACGGAATCGACTCTCGCATCCGGTGTGCCAAGAAGGAACCATCGCGCAGTAAGAAAAATAAAATGTACAGCATGACACCCATGCCGATAAGAAACTCAAAGGTGTTTTGACCGAAAGTAACGGCTTGGGCGGCTAAGAATTTACTGGCTTGTAATGCACCGGCAGATAGCTTTTCTTGCAGTCCAAAGCTGTCGCCTATACCAAAACGTGTCATTAGGTTATGCACAGATGTAGGCATGGCATTAACAATTTGCTCAAAGTAAGCACCCAGGTCCAGCTCTCCGCTGCTTATCCGCTTATAGACTGCTGCGCCTTCTTGTAATAGGGCGCCTGTTACTAAAATCAAGGGAATAATCACTATAAGTATGATTAATATGACCGTTAGCAAGGCAGATATGGTGGGTTTTCCACGGACTTTAGGAAGTATGCGTCGGTGGACCGGCGAGAAAATAATTGCTAGCGTGGTCGCCCAGAAGATAGCGCCATAGTAGGGCAGCAAGACCCATAAAAAGGCAATGCTAACGCAAGCCAGTAACAGCAAAAAAGTGCGAAAGTAAAGGCTAGAGTGATTCATAAAGTCGGGCCAGTTAATATTGCATGCATAGTACCCGAGTTCTTGATTAGCTCTGGGTAACCGAAGTTGGTGTAATGGCTTTTAAAGCAATGGCGTAGCATTCATCAATATGTGATCGGCCTACCTTTCTAAGGATGTAGTAGCTGATACCGGCGGCTACGGCGCTACCTGCAAAGGGAATGTACTTGGACAGTGCCTTAGTGGCTAAGCGTTTGGTGCCAAAGCGTTGCAGCATGCCTATGACGCGTTGTGTAGTCAGGGTTTTGCCAATTAGGCCCAAGCTCATACTGGCACCACCTACCACCACCATTTTTTTGACATCGGGGCTTAACTGCTCGATTTGTTCGGGTGATAGGCCAAATTTTTCATTAATTGTGGGAATTAGCTTCATCAAAATGGCGACATCTGTACCCAAGTCTACGCCGGGTATGGGAACTACGGCGGCTCCCGCTGACATTAAAGAGCGGCGGGTGACCAGGGACTGGCACTGAGCGCGTATCTTGTCCAGTTCCTGCTGGTTTTTAGCAAGCGTCATGTTTGTATATAAATAAACCTAGAGTTGCTTAGTATAGGTTTAGTGGAATAAAACAAACCATTTTCAAACGGTTTGTTTTAAATAAATTGCAAGCAACATCAACCGCTTGTAGCACTTATGGCTTGGGGGATTGCAATACACAGCGATAAATGATGCCACCTAGTGCGGCACCAATAAATGGAGCCAGCCAAAATAGCCATAATTGTTCTATAGCCCATCCACCTTGGAACAAGGCAACTGCTGTAGAGCGAGCAGGATTCACCGAGGTGTTGGTCACTGGAATGCTGATCAGGTGAATAAGGGTAAGCGCCAAGCCTATGGCAATACCACCAAAGCCGGCTGGTGCAAGCCTGTCGGTGGCGCCCATAATAATAAAAATGAAAAAACTGGTTAATACGATTTCGCAAACCAGTGCGGCGAATAAACTATAGCCACCTGGCGAGTGCTCGCCGTAGCCATTAGACGCAAAACCGCTGGCACTGGCATCAAATCCAGCCTTACCTGTAGCAATAAGGTATAGAACGGCACCTGCTAGAACACCACCTATGACTTGGGAAATAACATAAGGTAGTAGTTCACGTGCTGGAAAGCGTCCCCCGGCGACTAAACCCAAGGTGACGGCCGGGTTGATATGGCAGCCCGAAATATGCCCTATGGCATAACACATCGTTAGTAAGGTCAGGCCGAAGGCCAAGGCGACGCCTGCAAAGCCTATACCAAACTCCGGAAAGCCGGCAGCCAGTACGGCACTACCGCAACCGCCTAACACCAACCAAAACGTACCAAATGATTCGGCGATACAACGTTTACTTAAGTTCATGGCGATTCCTTAATCTGAGTGTGTTCAGATTGTAGAAGGGTAAAGGCCTTTTAACTGTCAAGCATTGATAATGCGCACTTAGGAGCGCGAGGTCGCCACAATAAATAATCTAGGGAATGGCAGTAAGACAGTCCCATCAGCTAGAGCAGGGTAGGCTAAGGTAACCGCGGCCAGATAGCGCTGAAGGAACTCTGTTTTTTCTGATTCTTCTAGCAGTTCAAGGTAGGGGCGCAGTGCTGAACCTTTGAACCACTCTATAACCGCAGCAGCACCGCCTGCAAGTGGATGAAAATAGGTGGTACGCCACACATCTAGCGTGCTGCAGTGTGGTTGTAGTAGTTCGTAGTAGTCTCTGGCTTGGTGGCGTGCAGGAAGCTGGACTTTGGCTGTTTTTTTAGCCCAAGGTCCATTCGCGGCGAGTTCACGCACTAGTGTATGGGCAGGTTCTTCCAGATTGTCGGGTGTTTGTATTGCTAGGCAACCACCTGGAGCCAACTGATTAATTAGTCGGGGATATAGCTGGGTATGATTAGGCAGCCATTGCAGTGATGCGTTTGCCAGAATGACATCGACCAGCTGCGTGGGGCGCCATGTGGCGATATCCGACAGCTCAAAGTGCATGTGGGGTAATCGCTGGCGTGCAGCGATCAACATGTCGTTAGAGTTATCTGTGCCGGTAATACTTGCTGTAGGGAAACGCTGGGCCAGAACTTCTGTGGAGTTGCCTGGGCCACAACCCAGGTCTACGGCGATACGCACGTCGCGCTTAGGTATAGCGGCCACCAGATCCCGCACAGGGCGGGTCCGTTCTTGTTCAAAGTTTAAGTACTGTTGGGCTGACCACGTCATGCGTTTTCCTTGCGTGTTTATCGTATCGCACCCAACAGTTTATGCTTAGAAACTACCGAAAATGGTTCCCAGAGTAATCACAGTGACCAAGGCTGCAAAGGGTACAACCATAGTGACAGTGGCTATGCCCAAGTACGACTGGCGATGGTTTAGTTTACAAATGGATAGCAAGGTAATAATTGCACCGCAGTGGGGTAGGGTATCAAACCCCCCCGCTGACATAACGGCCACACGGTGTAACAAGTCTGGGCTGATGCCTGCCATTTCGGCCATGAGCAGGTAGTCTGCCCCTAAGGTTTGCAAGGCGATGCTTAAACCGCCAGATGATGATCCAGTGATACCAGCCAATACGTTCATGGCTATGGCTTCTGAAATTAACGGATTGTATGGTGTGACGTTCAATACCGCATCGCGGATAATCGCAAAACCAGCCAGCCCAGCAATGACCGATCCATAACCCACTTCCGATGCCGTGTTGAACAGCGGCAGCATAAAACCAAACACCCCTTTGTTAATGGATTCACGCAGATCTTCCCAGCGACCTAGGCGGCTGATGATCAGCACTAGACACGCGACGACTAGCGCAATAATCAAGGCCCACAGTCCTGTCATTTTGGCAGGGCTGACGTTGGGAAAGCGTGCTGTCATACTGCTTAGGTCTGTGTTGGGGAAAATGAAGTAAGTAAATAGTGCGTTTACGCCTATGACCAGAAATAGCGGCAGCATGGCCAGCCATATCGACATGCTGGAGCGTGGCCCTTTCAAGGGGGCAGGCTCATTTGTTAGCAAGGTGTCTGTGTCGTTTGTGTCATCGTGAGTCCCATAGCCTTCACCGCGAACTTTGGCCTTGGTAACACGCGATTGCAGCCACCATAAGCCGCCAGTCAGTATCATGATGGAAGCAATAATACCCAGTCCAGGTGCAGCAAATACGGTAGTGCCGTAGTAAGGGATAGGAATCGCGTTTTGTATTGACGGTGTGCCAGGTAATGCCGTCATGGTGAAGGTGAATGATCCTAAAGCAATAGCAGCAGGTATCAATCGTTTGGGGATGTCGGCCGTTTTGAACAGGTCTTTGGCGATGGGGTAAATAGCAAATGCCACCACAAATAAAGATACACCACCATAGGTCAGCAAGGAACAGGCTATCACCACTGTGGCGACGGCTTGTGTTGGGCCTAGTCGCCTGACTGTCCACTGCGCAATGCTATGGGCTGCGCCGGAGTCAGCCATTAATTGCCCAAACAGTGCACCCAGTAGAAATATGGGTAAAAACTGCAAAACATAACCGCTAAGTGCCTTCATGAAGGTGTCGGTGTATATGGGCAGAAGGTAGCTTATATCCCCAGATAGGAATACAGCTAAAGCAGCCATTAAGGGGGCAAGTAACAGTACTGTGACTCCCCTATAGGCAAAATACATCAATAACAATAGGGAAATTACAATTGCAAAAGTACTCGTCATTTACTGCCACCACAAAAAAGCCCGCCTGGTGCGGCGGGCTGAAGCTACTTGTAAAAGTGCGAAAGATATCAGCCATTAGGCCATTAGGCCAATATAGATACTAGGTTTAACCCGGAATTGTCTCACATTGTTAATAGACGTGCAGTCTAGGTGGTTCTTCAATCTCTAGGTGTGGGCGAAAAAAAAGCCCCAACGTTTTCACGTAAGGGCTTGATTTCTTTCTTTGCTAGTGGCTCCCCGAACTGGATTCGAACCAGTGACCTGCGGATTAACAGACACTTAGTGCCGCCTCGGTACATATTTTGCCTATATCACAAGTCTAATTGTATCAAATGCTTACGTGTCAGGGCACGACAGGGCGTGACAGTGTTTCACACCCGACGTCCCCCCTTATCGCTATCACGTTGGCGCTAGTAAGGTGCGCCCAGTGGGGGTTGGTGCAAACCTGTTCAAACGCGCGCGGCAGGTGAAATCATGGTCTCGCTATAGTTTTCTTACCGGGTGTAATGTGCCCGGCCTCATGCCTCTTTGATTTATAAGCCGTTTTCTAGGGACAAAAACTATCGCAATGTCGACGACCTGAGCTACAGCGCAAGGTGAGCCAGATTACTCCTGATGCCGTCAAAGATTGTGTCCGTGATATGAGCAGGAAATCCTTCAGGAATTTTCTCTTGCACAAGGGTGATTGCGCCTTCTGCGATACCTGGTAACTCTTCTAAGATGGCCGTTGTAGATCCAGCGCCGATATACCGTTCGCCCACAGCAAGCCAATGCCTTCGGTAGATTTCGCGCATACGGTAGTGAGCATTTTTAGTGCGCAAAGCCATGGCCATTTTCACGTTTCGCAGATGTACCTGATTGGCGCCGCCTCCTACCCAAGGCCAGGCAGACAGTACATCGTAGAGCGGGGCCAGCTTAAATGTACCCCCCGGAGCAATCGCTAAGCTGAAATTCTTGGCGTGACCATCGGTAGCCGCAAGAAGCCAAAAGTACAGTAACGTCTTGAAGAAGGTTTGTCGGTCATCTCTCGCGTTAGCAGAACCGCGAAGAAGGTCCATTATGCCCGGCACACCTGGTCCGCCATCCGATTCATACTTGAGATGCGATGGCAATCCTTGCGCCTGCAGCAGGTCCTCGTGGGGGATGCGAACAATCCAGCCGTCTGGATGAACACTGCGGTCAAATCGTTCGACGATGAGCACCCGCTGGTCTTCGAACTGAGCCATCTGGGTTTTCGCAATAGGCAGCCCCATTGCCCTCAATAGCTCCATCGAGAGCCATTCGTTCTCTACGGAGTGCTGCAGGTCATAGCGCGTGTTCCCGGCCAGACCCAGCGGTAACTTGAAGATGTGCGTAGTTGGCGTTGCACCGTGAGGTACATGCCAAGAGCCTTTATGCCAAAGAAGGGCCGTTTTCTCTTGTGCGCCAGCTAATGAGAAACGAAAGTCGTCACTGGAGTCATCGCCTGTCGACATTATCGCGCCTCTTAGGTGCTCTGCAACGTCCGCTTCAGTTAAGGCTCTGCCGTCAATGAATTTGACCTCAGGGGGCGGAGAACCCTCCGGAAGTAGCTGTACAGCGCCTGCGGCATCACGGCCAATGCTCTGTAGCAAGATAAAGGTATCCAGGGACGCGGCTTTGAATCGGGCGCTTATACGACGGCGTATTACCTGGTTGTCAGGTAGGAGGTTGTCAAAGTAATTGTCGACTGAAGCATCACGCAGGCCGTCACCCGCACCCGTCATTGGCAGTGAAAGTGAAAGAGGCCTACCTTGCGGATGGTCTACCCAGGATGGGTCGTACACCAGGCGAGAAGCTGTCCTGCCTTTTTGATGCCACTGTCCTACAAAGACACCATTCATCCAAATATCAAGAACGCTCATTACCAGCCCTCTATAGAATCTTTGAAGAGTCGTCGAGGCTCTGCGGCCAGCTGTGTATCAAGGACGGAAAGAACCTCATAAACTCTTGCGAAGGCAAGGCCGGAGGCGTCCTTTTCCATGCGAGAAACGGCTTGCTGAGTGGTGTTCAGCTCACGGGCGAGCTTAGCCTGGCTCCATCCTTTTTCCTCTCTTAGAGAGCGGATGAGCGGTGAAAGTTGCTCCGCTTTTAATAAAAGTACCGATTTCATCATCGTGTCTTGCATTAAATAAGGATAAATACATCATAAATAATGTGTTTTCTAAATACACCAAATAAGGCATAAATACAAAATACATCATAAACGATGTAATTGCAGATTGCAACAAATAAGCTGTAAGCGTGACTGTGTGTATAAGAGGCGAGCCTGACTGGGGCGACAAACAAAAAACCGCGACTAACGGTGGTTGCGGTTGTTAATCAGTGTGCTCCAGTTCCTCGGTGGGTTCATAGTCCTGTTGCCTGCTGGGGTGTTTGGGCTGGTGTTCTCACCCGTCTCCTTAATTGCCCTGGTAGTTGGGCTGGTCCTGACTGTGTTGTTTTGATGTGTGGCTAACTAAGGAAAGCGATCACATTAATTATAATTTTCCAGGCTAGAATACAAAAAGCCTCTTGAACGTGATCCAAGAGGCTAACTGTAACGTGCTGATTTCTTTCTTTGCTAGTGGCTCCCCGAACTGGATTCGAACCAGTGACCTGCGGATTAACAGTCCGTCGCTCTACCGGCTGAGCTATCGGGGAACTGCAAAGAAGCAATACTATAGCACATGAATATTAATGTGTGCAAGTCGAACATGTTTTTTTATGTTTTTGCGCAATTATCGATACACAGGCAAAATAGAAGTTGGCCGCGCAGCACCTCTGGCATTACTGCAGATAGCACTAGCGTCATCGTCTCTTTTCCAGGCATACGTATATTCCATGAGCTCTACAGGCAGTATAGCTGCACGTACCAACACGAATCAATTCTGGGTAGGCTTTATCTTGGCTGGGCTAGGGGCCATACTGTTTTCAGCCAAAGCCATCGTTGCAAAGTTCTTATATCGTTATGGGGTTGATGCCCTGACCGTAATAGGCTTTCGCATGATGTTAGGTTTGCCATTCTTTGCTGCAGTTGCCTGGGTACAGGCGCGTCGTGCCCGTTTAGGCTTGATCCCTAAACTTAGCTTGAAAGAGTCCTTGCAACTTAGTTTTCTAGGATTTATAGGCTACTACTTATCCAGTTATCTGGACTTTATCGGCTTGCAATATATTTCTGCCGGGCTGGAACGATTAATTCTGTTCCTGTCACCTACATTTGTATTGTTGATTTCCGCTTTTTACTTAAAAAGGTCAGTGTCCAGTGGGCAATGGCTAGCGTTGGCTATCTCCTATCTTGGGGTGGTCTTTGTTTTCTTGCAAGATTTGTCGCTTGGTGGTGGCTCTGTGATGCTGGGGTCGGGCTTTGTACTGGCTGCAGCCATCACTTACGCGTGTTATTTAATTGCGTCAGGTGAATTAATTAAACGTGTCGGTGCGACTCGTCTGGTGGCCTACGCGATGGCGGTGTCATCTGTGATCAGCATGATCCATTTTTTTAGCGTACATGGCCTACAAGGTTTAGATCAACCCCATCAGGTGTACTCCTTATCCTTATTCCACGCTGTGTTTAATACGGTATTTCCTACCTTTATGGTGATGTGGGCAGTAGGGCGTATAGGCGCACCTATGGCATCGCAATTAGGTTTGGTGGGGCCGGTGTCGGTTTTGTTCTTAGCCGCCTGGCTGTTGGGAGAGCCCATTACACCTTTACAGCTTTTGGGGACTGCCGTGTCGTTGGTGGGGGTTATTGTGCTTACGCGAACCCGTAAACCGTAAGCTTATGGCGTGTTAGTTTCAACGCCGTCTGTGCTTAGCAGGCTGTCTATAAAAGCACTGACTAAGGCACCACGATAGCGCGACGTATGCAACACCAACGATAAGCGCCGCTGCAGGTCTAGAAACGGGGTGTTCAGGACCTGAAGCCGGCCTGCAGCTACTGAATCTGTGGTTGCCGTAATGGGTAAACAGGCTATGCCTAAACCAGCAATCACAGCTTGTTTAATGGCTTCTACCTGTCCTAATTCCAATAGTATGCGCCCTGCAGGTAGGGCGGTTAGCGCGTGTTCGGTTAAGGTGCGCATGGCTGAACCAGGTTCGCGCAATATCCATTTAGCATCCTGAAAATGACGGGGTGCTAGCGCTGACTGTATCGCTAAAGGATGGTTTGGGGCAGCACACACGACCAGGGCATCGTCGCGCCAGGGCAGCAGTTCTAGTTGTGGGTGGTTCACCGGACCTTCAATGCAGCCGATATCCAGTCTGTGTTCCAACAGGGCATCTGCAATTTCTTGGGTGTTGGCCACAGTAACGCTAAGTGAAACCTGAGGGTGGTTGGCAATAAATGGACCTAACATATCACCCACCAAGTAGTTTCCTATGGTGTTACTGGCTCCTACACGTAGTTCACCACTTAAATGGTGTGCAGAGTTTCCTGCGTGGTGTTGAAACTCTTGGAGGCGCTCAACAATTTCCTGAGCCATAGGCAGCAGTTCTTTACCGCGTGGACTAAGGTGCAGCCGCCCACGTTCACGGTCAAACAAGACGACATCAAGGTGTCGCTCTAGTTCGGCTAATGCCATGCTGGCGGCAGGCTGAGTCACAAACAAGCGTTCAGCGGCCTGTTTTACCGCGCCGGTGGCAGCAATGGTGACGAAGACTTCCAATTGTCGTGTGCTTATACTTATCATCAATAAATTTTATATCATTAATAAGAATTAGTTAATTTATTTATACGTCTGGGCCAATTAGAATTGGCAACTAAACATATAAGTAATAGTGATGTAGACATGGCCCACGCTCAACTTGATATTTCAGCAACACCCACCACCTTGGCATCCAAGCTGTCGCGCCGGGCTGCAAAAGCACGCAGCGATGGCAAGCGGGGTATTCCTTCGCGGGTATACGGTTTGTTATTGGCCGCCGCTGTAGCAGTGTGCGCCATTGTGTTGGGGCGCTGGTTACCCATCATAGGGGGGCCAGTGTTTGGCATAGTCCTAGGCCTATTGATACGTAATACGGTAGGTGTTAGTCAGGTTTTTCAGCCAGGTTTGCGCTTTGGTTCACAGCACATACTGAAATGGTCAATTATTGCGCTGGGTTTTGGTTTAAGTTTTGGTACGGTGATGGCTACCGGACTGGAGTCTTTGCCGGTAACCCTAATCACCTTGTCTGCCGCTTTTATTTCAGCCTACTTCTTAGGTAAGTGGTTGGGTATCACTAGTAAACTTAAAATATTAATAGGTGTAGGCACTGCCATTTGTGGTGGTTCGGCAATTGCTGCCGTCACACCGATTATCAAGCCCGAAGATCACGAAACAGCATTCGCAATTACGACTATTTTTATTTTTAATATTATTGCTGTTTTGATATTCCCTATATTGGGGCATGCTTTGGGTATGTCGGATCAGGGGTTTGGAATGTGGGCCGGTACGGCGATTAATGATACGTCGTCAGTGGTTGCGGCAGGTTATAGCTATAGTCAGGCCGCCGGTGATTACGCCACCATTGTGAAACTGACTCGCGCCACGTTAATTATTCCGATTTGTATAGTGTTGGCAGGCTGGCAGGCGTATCGCATGCGCCGTAGCGGTGCCACTGACTTTAGCCTGATGGCTATTTTTCCTTGGTTTATCCTGTGGTTTGTAGCGGCGTCCGCCTTGCGTTCCAGTGGCCTGATCCCCGAGGCCATGAATATTCCTTTGCGCTTGTTGGCCGACTTCTTAATTGTATTGGCCCTGTCGGCCATTGGTTTGTCGTCAGATTTGCGTCGTATGTTAACTGCCGGGGCCAGGCCTGTATTATTAGGCCTGGGGGTATGGGCGGCAGTGGTATTTAGCAGTTTGCTAGTGCAATACCTTACAGGGGCTTGGTAGCCAACCACGATAAGGGGCTGTGCGCTAGCGCGACCCCAACAATATAAAAGAAAATAGCGACCGCTATTATCGCTGCGACACCCCTGGTTTTCGGGGTTTTACCGCGCTTGATGGCGATAGTACCTACACCAATATACGCAATCAAGGCGACGACTTTGGCAAGTATCCAAGGCTGATTAGGCCCTATCATGGAAGCCAGTATTACGCCACAAACCAATAGAACTGTGTCTATTACATGGGGCAGTATTTTAACGACACGTCGTTGTAATAAGTCAGAGCCATTAACTGACCAATATGCTCTTATGATGAAAAAGATAATACTTAGGGCGGCGGCGGTAATATGCAGGTGCTTGATCGCGAAGTAAGGCATAGGGGCTTAAGTATCTAGAAGTGAAGGTGCGCCCAGTATAGCGGTTGCATTTATAAAATTATCCCAAATGCGATGCAGAAGGCTGCATTCCTTCAGTAGGCATGGCATTTAAGCCCTGGATGATGCCGCAGTCTTGGACGGCTTGGGCACATACGCATTGTTGCCGTAAGTCTAGTAGTTGCTGACGCAAACGCTGCAGTTCGTTCAAGCGACTATCGACATGATCTATATGTTGATCAAGCAAGTCGTTAATGGGTGCACAATCGTCTTGTGAACCGTTCATTAGACCAAGCAATGCGCGTATTTCATCGTGCGCCATGTCCAGACTGCGACAATTACGTATAAATCGTAGCTGCTCCACGTGTTGTTCGCGATAGCTACGGTAGTTGTTGTCTTTGCGGCTGGGTTCTTGCAGCAGGCCTTCTTTTTCGTAATAACGTATGGTTTCCGTGCTGCAGTTGGCGATACGGGCTAATTCGCCGATTCTCATGCGATTCCTTAACGATAAGAGTTGACCTTGTAGTTACTTTAAGGTGTTTACTAGAGGCAGGCAAGAAAATTTACACCAAGGACGCACTATGTCACAACACCCTATGCAGCATCCAGCGATCCAGGCGGGCCAAAACAACTCCAGCCATGATCATGTCCATGAACCAGCGCATGCCCATGAAAAAGGGCGTTGCTGCGATAGCGAACATGTCATGCAAAAAACCCAGTTAGCCAGTCTTGCACCTGTGCAATCGATAGGATCAGGGGTGCGTACGCCGATACGTATCATGCAAATGGACTGCCCCACTGAAGAAGCCTTAATACGCAAAAAGTTAGCAGGCATGTCTGGTGTACTGAATGTGCAGTTCAATTTAATGCAGCGTGTATTGACAGTGGATCACACCCCCGAGGTCTTGGATGACATTGTCAAGGCTATCGTTAGCCTGGACTTTACGCCTGAACTGCCTGAGCCCGGCGACAATCTGAATCAAACTCTAGAGTCTCCCACCAAATCATGGTGGCCCTTAGCCATTGGGGGCGTGGCGGCCTTGGGTTCTGAAATACTGTCTTGGATGGGCTATTCGGAATGGATAGTTATCGCTCTGGCCTTACTGGCTGTGCTGATCAGTGGCTTGACCACCTATAAAAAAGGTTGGCTTGCCATCATGAATGGCAATTTGAATATCAATGCCTTAATGAGCATAGCTGTTACGGGGGCATTGGCTTTGCAGCATTGGCCAGAAGCCGCTATGGTCATGGTTTTGTTTGCCATTGCCGAAGCTATCGAGGCGCGTTCTTTGGATCATGCCCGACGCTCTGTAGAGCGGTTAATGGATGTGGCTCCGGCTACCGTCACGATGCAGGCGAAAGACGGTAGTTGGCAGACTAGGGCAGCGGCTCAAGTGCAGGTGGGTGACCTGCTCAGGGCCAAACCTGGCGAGCGTATAGGGCTGGATGGTGTGGTAGAAAAAGGCTACACCGCTATGGATCAATCCCCCATTACAGGCGAAAGCGCTCCTGTTGATAAAGCCCCAGGCGATATCTTGTACGCAGGCTCCATCAACGGCATGGCCGAGGTTGAATACCGTGTGCAAGCGGAATTTAGCAACACCATGCTGGCTAGGATTATTCATGCTGTACATGATGCTCAGGCCAGTAAAGCGCCCACACAACGTTTTGTAGACCAGTTTTCCCGTGTTTATACCCCTATTGTGTGCGTACTTGCTGTACTGATAGCAGTGATACCGCCTTTGATGGGTATGGGGGCTTGGACTGACTGGATATATAAAGCCTTGGTGCTGCTGGTGATTGCTTGCCCTTGTGCGCTAGTCATATCTACCCCAGTGGCTGTAGTTAGTGGCTTGGCTGCTGCTGCAAAACACGGTATTTTGATTAAGGGTGGTGCTTATCTAGAGCAAGGTCGTAAGTTGGTTTGGTTGGCAGTCGATAAAACAGGCACCTTAACCACTGGTAAACCTGTTTTACACAGCGTAGAACTTGGAAATACCCAGGAAACTATGGCGCATTGCCAACGTTTGGCGGCAAGTTTGGCAGCCCGTTCAGACCATCCCGTGTCTCAGGCTATTGCTTATGCTTGGCAGCAACAGCTAGCCAATGATACCAGTGCAACGGCGTATTATCCGCTCCAAGACTTTCAGGCGATAGCCGGTGCGGGCAGTTCTGCCTTTATGGATGGGGTAGAATATCGTCTGGGTAGCCCGCGCTGGTTGGCTGACCTACTAGAGCAAGACGCCAGCTTGTCAGCAGCCGTTAGTTTGGCTCAAAGCCAAGGCCAAACGGTTAGCCTGCTGGCAAATCCTGACCGTATTTTGGCTGCGTTTGTGGTGGCAGATACCATTCGGCCATCCAGCGCCGAAGCCATAGCCCAATTGCACCAACTAGGTATACGTACCGTGATGCTGTCGGGCGATAACCAAGCAACAGC
Organism: Alcaligenaceae bacterium; assembly: GCA_013416485.1. Taxonomy (GTDB): domain Bacteria; phylum Pseudomonadota; class Gammaproteobacteria; order Burkholderiales; family Burkholderiaceae_B; genus JAGOAJ01. The sequence goes on along the minus strand of JACCEO010000003.1, from coordinate 68,880 downwards.
ACGTCATATGGGGCAACAAGCGGGTATTGATGATGTCAAAGCAGACCTACTACCGCAAGACAAACTAGAGGCGATTGCTCAATATGCCGTTGATGGAGCGGTGGGTATGGTGGGCGACGGCATTAACGATGCGCCCGCATTGGCCAGGGCTGACATTGGTTTTGCGATGGGGGCAGTGGGTACGGATACCGCCATAGAAACAGCTGATGTGGCGTTAATGGACGATGATTTGCGCAAAATACCGCGTTTTATTCGCCTGTCGCGCTCTACGCATGCCGTGCTGGTGCAAAATATTACTTTGGCCTTGGGCATCAAAGCCGTATTTCTAGTGGTGACCTTGATGGGGTTAGCCACCATGTGGATGGCTGTATTTGCCGATGTCGGTGCTAGCTTAATCGTCATACTGAATAGCTTGCGCTTATTGCGTAAGTAGGGGGCTGCGTATTGAAGAAGCAAGGCCTATACTTTATGGTGGGTTTCTTTTACTTCATGTTTCAGATTTGGGATAAAGATGTTTGCTTTGCGCGACGCCTATCAGGCAGGATTATTGGGACGCAAGCATTGGATGGCCAATATCTTTGCCGGCGTTATCGTCGGCATTGTGGCGTTGCCATTGGCTATGGCCTTTGCCATTGCGTCTGGGGTCAAGCCTGAACAAGGGCTGTATACCGCAATTATTGCGGGTCTTATTGTGTCGATACTGGGGGGGAGCCGGGTACAAATTGCCGGGCCCACAGGCGCTTTTATCGTCATATTGGCGGGGATAGTCGCTCAGCATGGTGTCGAAGGCTTGCAAATTGCTACCCTGATGGCAGGTGTCATATTGCTGACTCTTGGCATTGCTCGTATGGGTGTAGTGATAAAGTTTATTCCCGCCCCGGTAATTGTTGGTTTTACGGCAGGCATAGGCGTCATTATCTGGGTGGGCCAATGGAAAGACTTTTTTGGTTTACCTGCGATTACCGGTCAGCATTTCCATGAAAAACTGTGGCAATTACTGCAGTTGCTGCCACAGTTTCACATCGCCACTACGGTGCTGGCGTTGTTGTCTTTGCTATTGGTAATTTACACCTCGCGTATCCCTTATCTGGCGCGTGTGCCTGGCCCCTTGGCCGCCTTGGTGGTGGTTACCTTGCTACAAGCCATTTTTCACTTTGATCATGTGGCAACCATAGGAAGCACCTTTGGTGAGATACCCCGTGGCTTACCTGGCTGGCAGTGGCCAGAAATTACCCTTACGCGTGTCGTTGAACTCATGGGGCCAGCGTTTGCTATTGCTATGCTGGGGGCAGTAGAGTCTTTGCTATCGGCAGTGGTGGCCGATGGCATGGCGGGGACGCGTCATGATTCCAATCAGGAGCTGGTCGGACAGGGTTTAGCCAATATTGTGGCCCCTTTATTTGGTGGCATTGCTGCTACCGGTGCCATAGCTCGTACTGCAACCAATATACGTAATGGCGGTAATAGCCCATTGGCTGGCATAGTCCATGCCGCCGTACTGGTGTTCGTGTTACTGCTGTTGGCGCCTTTGGCAGCCAATATACCTTTGGCAACCCTGGCTGCCATATTGTTTGTTGTGGCCTGGAATATGAGTGATGTCCGCCATGTGATCAAAATAGTACGTGGTGCACCCCGTGCCGATATCGTGATATTGGTGGTTACGTTTGTGCTTACCGTATTTGCGGACTTGGTGGTGGCTGTCAATATAGGTGTAGTTTTGGCTATGCTGCATTTTCTGCGTCGTATGGCTGCTAGTGTGGTCGTAAGGCATCAAACGGAACGTTCCTTGTTACGTGAGCTGGCTGACCAAGGCCTGGATAGGTTACCTGCCGGTGTGGCGGTTTACTCTATGGAAGGGCCGTTTTTCTTTGCAGCGGTCGAAGCCCTAGAGCAAGCCTTGGTACAAGGCCCAGCCAACACCAAGGTGGTGGTGATACGCATGGTATGGGTGCCTTTTATTGATGTTACAGGACTAGAGGCCTTGGAAAGTACGGTACTTAGGTTACATGAACGTGGCATTCGGGTTGTGTTTACCGAAGCTAATCCCAGGGTGTATGGTAAGTTGCGTGATATTGGTTTAATCGGACGCCTGGGCGCAGGTAATTTTGCCGAGCAGCTGTCAGAGGTGATGTTGGAATTGCTTAAGCGGGAAAACTATCCAGACGATCAGCCAGGCGCGCCATCAGGTGCTTCGTAAAACTCGGTCCATCCAGGCCATGATCACCGCATAAGTGTAGGCTGACCGCGCTATGGTTTAGGTAGCGTCTATCATGACCCAAAGCCAGTTCTAGTTGGTTAGCCTGATCCGTGATGGCGTTAATGTCAGCATGGGCCAGTATCATGGCATGTACTAGCGCCACTTGAAATGCCTCATTGTTATTGACACCAGGCTGGCGCCGCCACACCTGAGCCGTTCCTACCACTTTACGTGCTTGGTCTTGCGAACCGGTAGCTAGGTTATAGCGCCCATCACAAAATGACCCCTCGACTGCTTGCGCTCGAGTGTCTATGCCCAAACCTTGCAAGGCTTGACCAATCACATCGCAGATCTGTTGATAACCTGCGTCGGAATGGTCTAGTGGTTTACCGTGAACTGCGTAGGCTAAGCTTAGGTTGATAATGCCTGGTCCTTGTGGCACAACCCCGCCGCCAGATTGTCGTACGCTGATGGGCCAGCCTGCCTGAGCAAACTTCTGGCAGGTGGACTCAAACTGAGAAGCCCGTAAATAGCTGCGTGGTACCACCAGTCCCTGTGAAGTCCGCCAGATGCTGGCGGCAGGGATACCTTGAGCGGCATAAGCGATTAGGCTTTCGTCGGCGCGTGCGTCATCGTTTATGTCGTCACTTACGGTAAGCAGGGTGAATTTCATGGGCTTAAGAAAAATGCGATCTTATTGCTGTTGAAACTCTTCATTGCTTCTGAATAGGTAGCGTACGGCATCAATTAAAGCGAATACGACGGCCACCGGGGGCAACAGATAAAACAGAATTAAAAATACTATGCCCCAGCCGATTTGCCCTTGGTAAAAGCGGTGTGCACCTAGCCAACCTAAGAATACGGCAAGAACGATGGCTATTTTGCGCTGGCTGGCGGGCTTATTCAAGTCGTCGCCTTTGCTTTTAATGACCCACAGGCTAATGGGTACGGTCAGTACCAGTGCAATCAGGATTTTAGTTGCATGTTCGCCTGCCCAGCCACGTAGCGCATAATAAATATCGGCAAAGTTGTTGATGACCAAGCCGGTTAAATAGGAAATCCATGCATAAACATGAGTGGCAAATGCCTCGCCAAAGGTTAGTGCAACCAGAATGATTACGAAAATCCCTATGGTCAATATAATTTTTTGCAACATAGTGCAGTCAGCCCTTTAATAAAATGGCAGCTTAATAGTGGTCAGTTGGCGTTGTCGCCAACCCCCAGTCGCCATAAGCTGGTGATTTCTGCACGACGTGCGGTGTGCAGTAGGTCGGTTTCATCCCATACTTTAGGGTGGCTAGGCTGGGCGTCTAGTTTACCCAGTACTTTGAGCCCAGCAGCAGCAAAAGCATCAGTAAGAAAGTTTTTATTACGTAAGCCCAAGTGTTCGGCTAGGTCCGACATAATCAACCAGGCTTCACCCGTGGGTTGCAGGTGTGCGCTTACGCCATTTAGAAATCCAAGTAGCATCTGGCTGTCCGGATCATAAATGGCACCTTCCAGGGTTGTGGTCGGGCGGGCCGGCAGCCAAGGTGGATTGCAGACTATGAGTGGGCTTTTACCGTCAGGAAATAAACTGGTTTTTTGTAGGACGACTGTGTTTTCTAGGCCCAGATTGTTGATGTTTTGTGCTGCGCACTGCAATGCCCTGTCATCGATATCTGTACCTATCACTTTGCGAACTCCGCGCTTGGCCAGTAAGGCAGCCAATACGCCACTGCCTGTGCCTATATCAAAGGCCAGTTCTGTTGAGGGCAAGGGAGCTTGCATAAGCAAATCCAGGTATTCACCTCGGTTGGGTGAAAATACTCCGTAATGTACATGTAATGGTGCGGGTAGACCTGAAATGTTTACCCCTTTTTTACGCCATTCATGTGCCCCTACTAACCCAAGCAAGGCCCGTAAAGACAGTAGCATGGGTTGATCCATAGGGCCTAGCGCGGCCAGACAGGCGGCTTGTACATCGGGGGCGCGTCGCAGGGTGATGGTGTAGTCAGAACTCAGTTCAATTAACAAACGATTCAGCATGGCCGCCCGCTGTGACTGCTGCAGACGATAGCGGTTGAAACGTTGGTCAGGTAATTCAAGTTCTGTATTTTGAGGGGGGGGTGTGGATTTATGCGCTTTTGCCGTATTCGCTTTCTTGGCAATACGGCGTGCTACTGCTTGCAGTAATTGTTTGGCATTTTGGAAGTCCCCACGCCACAATACGGAGGTACCTTGGCTGATCAGCCTGTAGGCGGCGTCAGCACTTAGGCTGTCATCGGCGGTAACTATGCGCTTGGGTGGTGCTCCTGTGTTTCCTGGGCTCCATAGTGCGCTATGCGGTGCATCCGCTATGGTCCAGTAGACCATAGCCAGTGGAGTATCAGGAGGGTTCAAGGTGACCATAAAGATAATGCCTGTTATTTAATTGTGCATTGTAAACGTCTGGCACGTATACCAAGTCAGTTTATACCGCACAGGTCTGGCGTACAGCATGTTCCCAGCGCGCCATTAACGCCTGTGATTCTGTTATAGGGCGTTGTGGAGTAAAACGTTTTTCCAGTTGCCACAGGCCTTCAAGCTCTTCGGTGTTGGCATAGACGCCACAGGACAGTCCCGCTAGCCAGGCGGCGCCCAAAGCGGTGGTTTCTACTATCGCTGGACGAACCACAGGTATACCTAGCAGGTCGGCTTGAAACTGCATTAACAAATCGTTGACACAGGCTCCGCCATCTACCCTAAGCTCTGTCAGTGGTACCGCACCGGCGGCTTGAGCATCACGACTCATGGCCATTAGGACGGCGGCACTTTGATAAGCGATACTTTCTAGCGCGGCTCTAGCGATGTGGGCCATAGTGATGCCGTGGGTTAGGCCGGTAATCGTGCCGCGGGCTTCAGGGTTCCAATATGGGGCACCTAACCCGGTAAATGCCGGTACCAAAGTCACCCCTGCAGAGTCTGGTACGCTTAACGCCAGTGCCTCGACTTCGCTGCTTTTGGTGAAAGCATGCAGGCCATCGCGCAGCCACTGCACCACGGCACCGCCGACAAACACACTGCCTTCCAGAGCAAATTGAGGCTGGGTTAGGGTTTGGGCGGTACTGGTGGTTAGTAGCCCATTATCTGAGACTTGAAAATTAGACCCGGTATTCATCAACATAAAACAGCCGGTGCCATAGGTGTTCTTGGCCATGCCTGGATGGAAGCAGGCCTGACCGAATAGGGCGCTTTGTTGGTCTCCAGCAACACCCATAATAGGAATGGCATGACCAAGCAGGTCTGTGGCTACAAAGCCAAAGTTAGCAGCCGATGGTAACACCTGGGGCATAAGCTTAAATGGTATGTCCAAAGTATGTAGCAGGTCCTTATCCCAGGTATTGCTATGTACATTGAACAACATGGTGCGCGAAGCGTTGCTAACGTCAGTCACATGGCGCTGACCTTGGGTTAGTTGCCAGATCAACCAACTATCTATGGTGCCAAATGCCAGTTCACCACGATGGGCTTGTTCTTTGGCTTCTGGTACATGGTCTAGTAGCCATTGCAGTTTGGTTGCAGAAAAATAGGCATCTATACGTAGCCCTGTTTTTTGTTGGATGACGGCCTCCATGCCTTGTGCGCGTAACTGGGCACAGGCAGGTTCTGCACGTCTGTCTTGCCAGACAATGGCATTATGTATCGGTAGACCGGTTTTTCGGTTCCAGACTACTGTGGTTTCGCGTTGGTTAGTTAGACCTAGAGCACGTATGTCGCTTGCTTGTAGTCCCGCTTGGGCTAACGCGTCGCGTGCAGTTTGTAATTGTGCTTGCCAAATCTCCATAGGATCATGCTCTACCCAGCCAGGTTCAGGGTGAATCTGGTGCAGTTCGCGTTGAGCCAGGCCAGCGATACGACCGTCTTTATGAAAAACGATGCTACGGGTACTGGATGTGCCCTGGTCTAGGGCAAGCAGATAGGTCATGGTTACAATAACAAAAAACCGGATTCTAATGAGTGTACCGGTGTGCAGGGGACAGCGACAAGCATACTTACCCAACCCATAGGCCCATCATGAATATGCCAGCTTCACCTTTACTCTCGAATCGTGCCAGTATTTTGGCTAGCCTGGCCAGTAGCGACTCCGTAGACCTGTTGGTTATTGGTGGTGGAGCCAGTGGCTTGGGGGTGGCGCTGGATGCGGTATTACGTGGGCTCAAGGTGGTATTGCTGGAGTCCCATGATTTTGCCAAAGGGACGTCATCGCGCGCAACTAAACTTGTGCATGGCGGTGTGCGTTATTTGGCGCAGGGCAATATCCCTTTGGTTCGTGAAGCCCTGCATGAACGATCCACCTTGCTGCACAATGCACGGCACCTAGTTAGTCCACTGGCCTTTGTGATGCCTAGCTATTCTTGCTGGGAAACGCCATTTTATGGCATAGGCCTAAAAATGTACGATGCTTTGGCCGGCAAAGCTGGGCTTGGGCCTACTCAGTTCATGGGAGCCAGGGCTACCCACGATTGTTTGCCTGGGGTCAAAATGGCTGGGCTTAAAGGTGGGGTTAAGTATTGGGATGCTCAGTTCGACGATGCACGTCTGGCACTGGCGCTAGCGCGTAGCGTTGCAGCTCAGGGTGGGTTAGTGATTAACTATTGCCCGATGACGGAATTTTTGCACGAGGATGGTCGTGTTGCAGGGGCACGTTGTACCGACCTTGAAACGGGGAAGGATTATATAGTTCGTGCCAAGTGCGTAGTGAATGCTACTGGCGTGTGGGTGGATGAAGTACGTCATAAGGACGACGCGGCAGTAGGGCGTCTTAGTGTTCCTATGGTCAGCCCAAGTCAGGGCGTGCATTTGGTGGTAGATGCCAGCTTTCTTCCGGGGCAGCATGCTTTGTTGGTGCCTAAAACACGTGATGGCCGGGTTTTATTTGCTGTACCCTGGCTGGGGAAGGTGATTCTAGGTACCACAGATACGCCACGCCATGATCTGGCTCGCGAACCTTTACCCTTTGCCGATGAAGTTGCTTTTATTCTTCAAGAGGCGGGTAAATACTTGGCTAAGCCACCATCACGTGCCGATGTGCGTAGTGTCTGGGTGGGGTTGCGTCCTTTGGTTAGTCCCTCAAGCACAGATGGTGACAGCACCAAACATATCAGTCGTGAACACACCGTGGTGGTTAGTTCATCGGGTTTGGTCACGGTTACTGGTGGTAAATGGACTACCTATAGGGCAATGGCCGAGGATGTCTTAAATAAATGTGTCAGTAGTGGCTTGCTAAAGCAATTGCCACCATCCAGAACGGCTAGGTTTGCTTTAGTAGGAGCGCCAGGGAACTCAGCGGTAACGGTGGCGACACGTAAAACAGCGGCATGCATTGCTAGCGCGCCGGGTTTGGCCGCTTATGGAACCGAAGCCAGTTATGTGCAAGCCTTAGATGGAAATGACCAAGAATTGGCTTATGGCCTGACGGTGGCTATGGTTCATTATGCCATCAGGTATGAATATGCGCGCACCGTTGAAGATGTGCTGGCGCGTCGTTCGCGTTTGTTATTTCTTGATGCGGTGCTGGCCGGTGATATTGCTGGCCAAGTTGCCGAGCTAGTGCAGCAGGAAACTGGGCAAGATCCACAGCTGGAAAGCTTTCTTATTTTGGCCAGGCAATATCATACATTGCCATAAATAAAATAAAGTCAAGATATGTAAGTTGTTTTTAACGAAAATGTGACAATAATTACATTTGTGTGTCTACTTAACAACATCAATAAAATTTAAAGCCTAAATACATGCTTTATATCAAGTTAATTCAAGTTTTTGGCCTGTATATGTTACATTTTGAATAGTTCAATGTAATTGTGTATATTTATTTGATACTATTGCCGCAATAGTTTTCTTTTCATTTAAAGGCTAGATGCTACCTGCATTTAGTCTACAAATGTCGTTTGCTGATTTTAGTCTAGCGCTTTAATGGTCAACTTTCACCTGGTTGAACGTTAACCATATGGTGATTTCAGTTATAGACTTGGTTGGTGACGGCACTTCCCCGGAGGGCAAATGCCTGTAACAGATAATTCGCTTTTAGGTGATATTCAGGAAGTTAATCTTTCCTACCTGATGCTGGCCCAACGCTTGTTGCGAGAAAACTTACCTGCAGCTATGTTTCGATTGGGATTTGATGCCGATGTCGCTGAAATTGTTATGCGCTTATCGCCAGCCCAATTGGTAAAGCTTGCCAGTTCCAGCTCATTGGTTTGTGGGTTTCGCCTTAATGATTACAATCTGTTATCGGCTTTGACTCAAAATGTACTTGGTGGTGTCTTGCAGCAAGCGCACTCAACTATCTTGCTCTCCCAACAAGAGCCCGAAAGGACTCTGTAATTCGGGTGGCGTAATTACTTTATGGTAAAAAAGAGTGCAGTCCGCGAGGTTAAAACAGTAGCCCGCGAGACGAAGAGTGTGGCCCGTGAGGCCGAAGAAATTCTATTGGCAAGCGATATGGTGGTGCTAGGGGCGCGCTTGCAAGTATTGCAGGCGGAAACCTCTTTAAGCTACGACCGCTTGGCAAGGCTATATCGTGAAGTCAAAGGGTGTTCGCCACCCAAGGGCATGCTGCCTTTCTCTGTTGATTGGTTCATGACCTGGTTGCCTAATATTCATGCCAGTATGTTCTATGGCGTCTATCAGTATCTGGATACCCATACTCCCGCCAAGAAATCCCGTGCCCTCGTTGAAGCGTATAGGTTGTACCTAGAACAATCATCGGCTGGGCGTGTCCACGATACGGATGCCGAGCCAGTGCTTAGCTTTACACGTGCCTGGATGTTGATACGATTTTTTGATAGCAATATGGTGCAGTTGTCCTCGTGCACGCGCTGCGAAGGTAAATTCGTAGCTCATGCCCATGATCCGCAAGCCGAGTTTGTGTGCGCGATATGCCGTCCACCACCTCGGGCTGGAAAAACACGTGCGCGTGCAGCTGCTACTAAGGTGTTGGCAGCAAAAAACAAGGCCAGCGCTCTGATTTAGGCTAGAAACCCCCCGTTAATGATCGCTTTTATTTTTATAAAAAAGGCGATCATAAGTTGTAAGTATTCACTGAAGGCGCGTAACTGTGTTTATCCTGTTTGGGTTTCTGATTGTTTTCTTCTCGGTTTTCGGAAGCTTTGTTGCTCTGGGTGGGCATCTGGGCGCTTTGTATCAGCCATTTGAATTTACCCTTATTGGTGGAGCAGCGTTAGGTGCCTATATTGCCGCCAATAGCGGTAAAACGGCAATGCAAATGCTCAATGTTTTGCCGCAAGTGTTCAAAAAAACACCCTATAACAAAGAGCTCTACATGGAGCTCATGGCGCTGTTATATGTGTTGCTGAATAAGGCGCGTCGCGATGGTCTGATGTCAGTCGAGGCTGACATCGAGGACTCTGCCAACAGTCCCATTTTTGCTGAGTACCCGCGAATTACGCGTGATCCTGATGTGATGGAGTTCCTTACGGACTACTTGCGTATCATGATCAGCGGCAACATGAGCCCCTTCGAGATCGAAACCTTAATGGATCAAGAGATTGATACCATAGTCCAAGAGCGTAGCGTGCCTGCGACTGCGCTGCACGTTGTTGCTGATGCCTTGCCTGCGTTCGGTATTGTTGCTGCCGTGCTGGGCGTTATTAAGGCTCTGGCTTCAGTGGACGAGCCACCAGCAATACTTGCCGATCTGATCTCTAAGGCAATGGTGGGTACCTTTCTAGGTATTTTGCTAGCTTATGGTTTTGTTTCGCCACTGGCAAGCTCTACTGAACGCCATGTGTTTGCGTCTATAAAAGTGTTCGAGTGCATCAAGGTCACCTTACTGGCCAGCATGAATGGTTATCCGCCGCCACTAGCCGTAGAGTTCGGTCGTAAAATATTATTTGTTGCGGTGCGTCCTTCTTTCCTTGAGCTCGAAGAGCATGTGCGGCAAACACGGTCAGCTGCTCGTAGTGCATAAGCAGGTAAGACCATGAGTTCATCCCAGCCGCGTATCGTTATACGGCGTAAAAGCTCGCGTCGTCCAGCCCCTCGTCATGGTGGGAGCTGGAAGATCGCTTACGCTGACTTCGTCACCGCCATGATGGCGTTTTTCCTGGTGATGTGGTTGCTTGGCTTGATTCCCCCGCAAGATCTAAAAGCCATTGCTGAGTACTTTCGTATGCCGCTGATGGAAGCGGTTTCTGGGCGTGGACCTGCTGAAGAAAATGTACCTCAGGTTATTCCTGGCGGGCAGCCCAGCATCATTCCAAATGATTTTCCTCAGCCTAAAGCCAGCAAAAACTTGTCTGATGGCGATCGGCGCGACATGCGCCGTCTGGAAGACCTGAAAAGCCAATTAGATAACTTGATCAGGCACGATCCCATACTGAAAGAATACCGGCCGCAAATGTTATTGGATATGACCCTAGATGGCTTACGGGTGCAAATTATCGATAACCAAAATCGGCCTATGTTTGCCACAGGTAGCGCACAAATACAGCCTTATATGCGTGACATCATGCGTCAATTGGGGCCGGTTTTTAATGAGCTGCCCAACAGTATTACGGTCTCAGGGCATACGGATGCTATCCAATACGCAACAGGTGAGCGCGAATACAGTAACTGGGAGCTATCCGCAGATAGAGCTAACGCAGCGCGCAAAGAATTGGTGTTCGGCGGCATGGATGAACCAAAGATCAAACAAATCATAGGTTTGTCATCCTCTGTCAGCCTAATTAAAGATAATCCATTTGATGCCGTTAACCGCCGTATCAGTATCGTTGTGCTGAATCGTCAAGCCGAGCGCCGCATCGATGAGCAGAATCAGTCGACTGATCTCGTTGGGCCTAGCCTCGAAGAACTAACGCAACAGATGGGGTCAGGTCCAACGGTAGAGGATCTGGGCGACTCCGTTCAGCCCGTATTGACTGAGCCTTCAGGGGAACAGGAAGCGACGCCAGAACAAGCGCAACTTGCGCCGTAAATTGGTTATAAAAACGTTACAAATAGTCGTTACTTACAGCAAAAGGAATTAAGTATGAGTGCAGGTGTTGACCTGAGTCAGTTTTTCGAAACGTTTTTTGATGAGGCGGACGAGCTATTGGCTGATATGGAGCAACTCCTGCTGGGGCTCGATATCGATAGTCCTGATACCGACGAACTGAACGGCATATTTCGCGCTGCGCATTCCATCAAAGGGGGGGCTGGTACCTTTGGCTGTTTTGGCGCGCTCGCTGAAACCACTCATTTGCTTGAAAATCTTCTCGACTTTTTGCGCCGCGGTGAAATGACGCTACGCAAGGACATGATAGATCTTTTTTTGGAAACCAAAGACGTGCTTACAGACCAGGTGGCTGCTTATCGTAACTCTCAAGAGCCCGATGCTGCTGCGTATGACAGGATTTGCGCTCAGTTGCGTGAGCTGGCCCTGGAAAAACAAGGTCATCCACCCGCAGATACAGCACCAGCACCAGCGCCAGTGACAGCAGTATCCGCATCCGTTGTGGCTCCTGACGCTGCAGGGACTTTGCGCCTGGATTTGACCGGTCTTAGTCCTAAAGACTCTGAAGCCTTGTTGGCTGAAATGGCGCTAATGGGCACCATATTGCACCAGCAAACTCAAGGTGATACCTTAAGTGTATGGCTGGGCACTACAGAGTCGGCCGATGATATCGAAGCCGTTTGTTGTTTTGTAATTGATGCTAGCCAAATCAAGATTCAACCCGATAACGTACCTGGTGCGGCAGCCGCTCCAGCGCCAGAATCTGAAATAAGCCAGGAGATCGAATCAGTACAGGTCGAGCCGCAGCCTGTTCCAGCCCCAGTGGTGGCGTCAGCAAGTAATCCTAGCCCAGATTCAGGCAGCTCGGCTTCTGCTGTTAGCAAGCCGCCTGAAGCCGCAGCAAAACCGAAAGCTCCTGCTGCGCCTGCGTCTAGCAGCACCATACGTGTAGGGGTCGAGAAGGTAGACCAAATTATCAACTTGGTTGGTGAGCTGGTGATTACCCAGGCTATGCTGGTCCAAACGGCATCTACCTTGGATCCTGTGATTCATGATCGTCTGCTCAGCGGTATTGAGCAGTTTGAACGTAATGCACGTGATCTCCAAGAAGCCGTTATGTCGATACGCATGATGCCTATGGATTACGTCTTTAGTCGTTTTCCTCGTGTGGTGCGCGAAGCTGCTACCCGCATGTCTAAGCAAATCAAGTTGCACACACATGGCCAGGCTACCGAACTGGATAAAAGCCTAATAGAGCGGATTATTGATCCTTTGACTCACTTGGTGCGTAACAGCATAGATCACGGGGTTGAAATGCCCGAGGCTCGCATTGCAGCAGGTAAAAGTCCCGAAGGTAATATGACCTTGTCCGCCCAGCACAACGGGGGGCAAATTGTTATTGAAGTCTCCGATGACGGCGCTGGTCTGAACCGTGAACGCATACTGAAAAAAGCCATGTCTTCAGGTTTTCCTGTTAACGAAAACACGCCTGATGACGAGCTTTGGCCGTTAATTTTTGCACCAGGTTTCTCCACCGCCGATAAAGTCACTGAAATATCAGGTCGAGGCGTAGGTATGGATGTGGTCAGGCGAAATATTCAAGGTATGGGCGGGCACATCCAGTTGTCGTCGCACGCAGGCAAAGGCACAACAACCAAAATTATTCTGCCTTTGACACTGGCTATCCTGGATGGCATGTCAGTGCGTGTGGGCGAAGAAACTTTTATTTTGCCGCTTAGTCATGTCATGGAGTCCATGCAGCCCACCGACGAGCAGGTAAAACGCATTTCTGAAACCGAAAGTGTTCTGCATGTACGTGGTGAATACCTGCCTATAGTCGCTTTGCACGATGTGTTCTCTGTCGAAGGGGCAGAAACCGACGTCAAGCAATCCATTGCGGTCATTCTTAAAGCCGAGGACGTGCGCTTTGCCTTGTTGGTGGATCATCTGATTGGCCAACACCAGGTGGTGGTGAAGAACTTGGAATCAAATTACCGAAAAATTCCCGGCGTATCAGCGGCAACAATACTAGGTGACGGCAGCGTAGCCTTAATTGTTGACGTCTTTGCCCTGTTGCGCGTCACGCGTGACCAACCGTTTAATGCCTAATCAAGATTCCGGAGTAAGCAACAATGTCTGATAATTTTTATGCCGACGGCCAGCAAGATGACACCTCAGGTCAGGAGTACCTGGTTTTCACCCTGGCAACGCAGGAATACGGCATAGATATCCTGAAGGTTCAGGAAATTCGTGGCTATGACAGCCAGACGGTAACGCGTATTGCCAATGTGCCATCCTTTATCAAGGGTGTTACGAATTTGCGGGGCATCATTGTTCCCATCGTGGATATGCGCATCAAGTTTAACTTGGAAAGCGTCGAGTACGACCACCAGACTGTCGTCGTGATTTTGAACTTGAAGTCGCGTGTGGTCGGTATCGTTGTTGACGGTGTTTCTGATGTCCTGATCTTGCAACCCGAGCAAACCAGCGCTGCCCCTCAGTTTGGCACTGCGTTCTCTACCGAATACCTTACAGGCATAGGGACCATAGGCGAGCGTATGTTGATACTGGTCGATATCGAAAAACTTATGTCCAGTGATGAAATGGCTTTAGTCGAGAGCGCCGTCGTCAATAGCTGATGAGTACCTTACTTTCACCTTGATCAGCCCGTACAGGCTGTACGTTTTGTATGTCTACCCAAGGCGATCCCGGATGTCTAGTATCAAATCCTTGTTTATGAATATGAAAATCAGCACTAATCTGATTTTAGTATTACTGTTGTTTTTTCTGATGCTAATTGCTGGGGCTGCGGTCGGTGTAGGTTCCTTGTATTTGAATAACCAGGCATTGGACCGTATTGTTAGCAATCAGCAAGCACGAACCAGTTTATTGGCCGCCACAGATCGCTACAAAGACGTACAAATCACCTTGGGGCGTGCTTTAGCCAGCTATATGGTGAATAGTGATCTGCAAAATTACGCGATTGCCTCCGAGTGGGGCAGCCCTACATCTACCGATATTTTGCTTAGTGATGAAAGTCATCGTTTGTTAGATTTGGCGCGCACTCAGCAGGCACAGGCTCAAGCATTATTCACAGAGTTTCGTCAGTACTCAAAAGAGATACCTGATCCTAATGGATATTACGAGCGCGTGTATGCTGCATTTCAACATCTGATTCAAGATGGCGTACAGCCATTGCTTGATATGCTGGCCCAAGGTCAAATCACCCAGTACCACAACTATATGGCTGACTCCACACAGGTATTGGAAACTCAGCTAAATCGTGCCGTAGAACAGTTGCTGGCTGATCAACAAGTCCTGGTGGATGGTGTCTATCAGAACGAGGCGGAAAGCTTCCGTTTGGTGGTGATCATGGTTGCAGCAGGGATTGCATCAGCCTTAATCATGGTGATCTTGTCGTATCTGTTCTTGCGTTCGGTAATGTTGCGCCCTCTACGCGAGGCTGGCGTGCATTTTGATCGCATCGCCAGCGGTGATCTTACGCATCGTATACAGGTCAAAACGCATAACGAAATTGGTCTTTTGTTTGCCGCCTTGCGCCGTATGCAAGAAGGCCTGGTGCGTACTGTTACCGAAGTACGTTCAGGTGTGCATGAAATCAATGTGGGTGCTAGGCAGATCTTTGTGGGTAATACGGATCTTAGTAGCCGTACCGAACAGCAAGCAGCTTCTTTGCAAGAAACCGCTGCCAGCATGGAAGAGCTGGCCAGTACGGTCAGGCAAAATACCGATAACGCCATACAAGCCAATACCTTGGTGTTGGGTGCCTCTGATGTGGCGCAACGTGGTGGCGTAGCAGTAGGTACGGTCGTAGAAACCATGAATGAAATTTCCAAGAGCTCAGGACAAATGTCTGAAATCGTGGGGGTTATCGACGGTATTGCTTTCCAGACAAATATTTTGGCTTTGAATGCGGCAGTTGAAGCGGCCAGGGCTGGTGAGCAGGGCAGAGGGTTTGCGGTAGTAGCTGGCGAGGTTCGTTCTTTGGCTCAGCGTAGTGCCCAGGCGGCTCGTGAAATAAAAACCTTAATCGATGGTTCTATGGTCAAGGTAAAAGCCGGAGCCGAACAGGCTGCTCAAGCAGGAAACGTTATGGCTGAAGTGGTAAGTTCCGTGCAAAACGTAACTAACATTATGGCGGAAATTTCTTCGGCTTCGCACGAGCAGTCGGAAGGTATACAACAAGTCAACTTAGCTGTTAGTCAGATGGATGGTGTAGTGCAGCAAAACGCGGCTTTAGTCGAACAGGCGGCAGCGGCTGCGGGTTCACTAGAGCAACAAGCGCTTCGTTTAGGTAATGCGGTAGCTATTTTTAAAACCAATCCCAACGAAATCATTGACGTCAATACGCCGTCTCTGGCGACGCCTTCAACTTTCTTGGAACCCACTTACGGAACGCTAGCGCATTCTTAGTGATAAATTAATGAACATTGCGCATAAACCTTTTTCTTTACCCGCGCTGTCTGTGGTCGAGTCCAATGACTTCACTAGGGCAGCGCGTATCTTGCATACTCGGGCCGGTATATTGTTGGGCTCACATAAGCGTGATATGGCAGAACGTACGTTAGGCCTACGCGCTAAAAAAGTAAACTTCGCGACAGTGCGTGAGTATCTGGATCTGCTAGAGCAAAGCCCTCATTCGCCAGAATGGGAAAACTTTGTCAATGCATTTACTATTAATCACACTGCATTTTTTCGTGAGCAGCATCATTTCGAAATTCTGGGCGATTTTGTCAAAACACGCACTAAACCCTTGTCCATTTGGTGTGCTGCATCGTCTACTGGCGAAGAACCCTATTCCATCGCCATTACACTCCAAGAATACTGTCCACAGCCTAGCTATGGCGTCAATATTATTGCAACCGATATCGACACTAAAGCTATAGAGCGTGCCAAAGCGGGGGTGTACTCAATGGAGCGTGTTAAGCCAGTTCCCGAAGAGCAACTAAAAAAGTATTTTCAACGCGGGGTTGGTGAACGTGCAGGCATGGTGCGTGTGAAGCAAGCCGTACGCGATATGGTCAAGTTTGACGTATTGAACCTGCTGTCACCAACTTGGCATTCCAACGAAAAATTTGATGCCATCTTTTGTCGCAATACCATGATCTATTTCGACAAGGAAACGCAAACTCGCATACTTGAACGGTTCGCCCAAGTTCTGAAGCCTGGTGGTCTTTTGTTTGCAGGCCACTCCGAGAACTTTACGTATTTGACGAAAGCGTTTCGCTTACAAGGCCAGACGGTGTATGTCGTCTCTGAAACATAGTGGTTGTAGTTAGCCATTATTTTTATATGAATGTATAAGTTATGAAGAAAATTCGTGTTTTGTGTGTTGATGACTCGGCCTTGGTAAGGGGCTTGATGAAAGAAATCATCAATAGCCAACCAGACATGGAAGTGGTGGCTGTCGCCCCCGATCCGTTGGTGGCCCGAGAACTAATTAAGCAACACAATCCAGATGTGTTAACGCTGGATGTTGAAATGCCACGCATGGACGGTCTGGATTTTCTTGAACGCTTGATGCGTTTACGTCCCATGCCGGTGGTTATGGTGTCCTCATTGACGGAACGCAACTCTGACGTAACCTTGCGTGCTCTAGAACTAGGCGCCGTTGATTTTGTCACCAAACCTAAGCTGGGTTTGCGCGATGGCTTGCTTGAATATAGTGAAGTCATTGCCGATAAAATACGTGCAGCAGCCAGTTCTAGGCCACGTCGGGCGGTACCAGCTGCTGACGTTGCGCCACGTAAACGTTTAATTCAGCCTTTTTCGACTACTGAAAAACTGGTCATGATAGGTGCCTCTACCGGGGGTACCGAGGCCATACGTCAGGTATTGGAACCACTGCCATCGAATAGTCCAGCCATCATGATTACCCAGCATATGCCTGCTGGGTTTACACGTTCTTTCGTACAGCGTCTGGATAGTTTATGTGCTGTTCATGTGCACGAGGCCGAAGATGGACAACGTGTTTTACCAGGCAATGTGTATTTGGCACCCGGTGGTGTGGCACATATGAAGTTAGCTCGTTCTGGGGCTAATTACGTGGTTAAACTAGAGGATACCGAACCGGTGAATCGTCATAGGCCATCGGTCGATGTCTTGTTCAATTCCGCTGCCCAAGTGGCGGGGAAAAATGCCGTAGGGGTCATACTTACTGGCATGGGCAAAGACGGCGCCTTGGGTATGTTGGCTATGCGGGAAGCCGGAGCCATCACCTTTGCTCAGGATGAAGCTAGTTGCGTTGTGTTTGGCATGCCACGTGAAGCGTTGCATATTGGTGCCACTGATACTGCTGTACCTTTATCCGAGATCAGCGAGCGTATATTATCCAGCGCTGGCTCTTATGGTCATAGAGTCTAAAATGACCGTTATTTGTTTTTTGGGAGCACTCCGTGGTACAGAAATCCATAAAAATTCTGATAGTTGATGACTTTCCGACGATGCGTCGCATCATCAAGAACCTTCTTAAGGATCTGGGGTATGAAAACGTAGATGAAGCCGAAGACGGCGTTATGGGGTTGGAAAAACTGCGTAACGGTAACTTCGACTTTGTCGTGTCCGATTGGAATATGCCCAATATGGACGGCTTGGTCATGCTGAAAGAAATTCGTGCCGATGCGGCCTTGTCCAAATTACCTGTGTTAATGGTAACTGCCGAGGCCAAAAAGGAAAATATTATTGCTGCTGCTCAGGCAGGTGCTAACGGTTATGTGGTTAAGCCATTTACTGCTGCTGTACTTGAAGAAAAGCTTAATTTGATTTTTGACAAAATTAAGGCTTAACAAAGGAAAGGGTATGACTACACCAGACACGCCTGGGGCTAACCTACTCGAAGAGCACCCCGACGACCTGATACAGCGCATTGCCCAGCTGACGCGTATGCTGCGTGAAAGTATGCGCGAATTAGGTTTGGATCAGGCCATCGAAGATGCTGCACATGCCATTCCTGATGCACGCGATCGTTTGCATTATGTCGCGCGCATGACGGAACAAGCAGCGAATCGGGTGCTAAATGCCGCTGAGCAAATGCAGCCTTGGCAAGAAAGCATGCAAAGCACGGCTAAATTCCTGGATCAGCGTTGGGATAAGTGGTTTGAGGCACCTGTGGAACTCTCTGATGCGCGTGATTTGGTCGATGCGACTCGCAGCTTCATCAAAGACATTCCGAAAAAAACTCAAGCCTCTCAGGATACCCTGATGGAAATCATCATGGCCCAGGATTTTCAGGACCTGACTGGTCAAGTCATTATGAAAATGCTGGGTGTAGTCACGGCAATAGAAACCGAGTTAATCCAGGTGCTAATTGACAATGTGCCCCAGGAACAACGTGAGGAAACAGAATCCTTACTGAATGGGCCTCAGGTTAATACCGAAGGTAAGACTGAAATCGTGACTAATCAAGATCAGGTTGATGATTTGTTAGCCAGTCTGGGGTTTTAAAACACGTTGTTTGAATTAAGCGGGTTTATAGGGCTTCTTTAAGACTTAGTAAAGCCCGGTGTGCGGCTAGAATCATAGCCTAGGCACACGGTATGGCCGTGTCCGATTCACACCTGATTGTTATCACTGAATGGCAGAGGACAGCGACCTCGAGAAAACCGAACCGGCCTCGCCCCGGCGCCTGGAAAAGGCGCGCGAGGAGGGGCAGGTTGCGCGTTCGCGCGAGCTCAATACCTTTATGCTGCTTAGTGCTGGTGTAGCGGCCATCTGGTTCAGTGGCGAGCGCCTTTACGCGACGCTTAGCAGCATAGTGCGATCTAGTATGTGGTTTGATCTGCGCATCATCAAAGATACGAATGTCATGCTGGCACTGGCGGTCGATGCCACCCTTCAGGCCTTGCTGATGTTGTTGCCTATTTTTGCAGTTTTGGTCGTGGTTGCTATATTGTCGTCGGTGTCCTTGGGTGGTCTTTTGTTTTCACCTAAAGCACTGGAGCCGAAATTCGAACGTCTTAACCTGATCAAGGGTATAGGTCGTTTGTTTTCAGCCCAAACATGGGTTGAATTACTGAAAACCTTGGCTAAGGCAGGGGTAATCGGAACGGTGGCAGTGTTGGTTATTACCAATTACCGCGACCAAATGATTGCGCTTACCTACAGTTCGCCCACTGAAGCCCTAATAAAAGGCATGAGTCTGGTGGCTTTGTGCTGTGCTTTGATCGTGGCAGGGCTGTTTATTATTGTCCTGATCGACGCACCGTGGCAAATCTACAGCCATCACAAGAAAATGCGCATGTCCTTACAAGACGTTAAACAGGAACACAAAGAAAGTGATGGTGATCCACACGTTAAAGGTAGGATACGACAACAGCAACGCGCCATGTCGCGTCAGCGCATGATGTCACAAGTGCCACAAGCCGATGTCGTCATTACTAACCCTACACATTTTGCAGTGGCCTTGGCTTACGAAGAGGGTGGTAGTGGCGCACCGCGCCTGGTGGCCAAAGGTTCAGGTACTATGGCGGCGCGAATACGTGCAGTGGCAATCGAACATAAAATACCTCAGTTAAGCGCTCCGCCCTTGGCGCGAGCTTTGTATCATCACGTAGAACTTGAGCAGGAAATCCCCGTTGAACTGTATGCAACGGTTGCGGAAGTCCTTGCTTGGGTATTTCAATTGCGCCACTGGAATTTGGGCATAGGGCAGGAGCCCGACCTCCCGTCCAGTCTGGTGGTTCCGCCGGGACTAGATCCCTTGGACGAAGATAAGGCAACAGCTAACGCATCATGAATATTTTTCTGTCTATGATTAAAGATAGCGGCTATCAGTATGGTCGCTTAATGGCAGGGCCCATACTTATCCTCATGGTCTTGGCCATGATGATATTGCCCTTGCCACCTTTTATATTGGACTTGTTGTTTACCTTCAATATCTCACTGGCAGTGATGATATTGCTGGTGGCTATGTTCACTAAAAAACCCTTGGATTTTGCTGCCTTTCCTGCAGTACTGCTATTCGCTACGCTGCTGCGCTTGGCCCTGAACGTGGCCTCTACCCGTGTTGTGTTGCTGCATGGTCATAAAGGACCTGATGCGGCCGGTCAGGTCATTGAGGCCTTCGGGCACTTCTTAGTGGGTGGGAACTTTGCAGTAGGTATTGTGGTATTTGTGATCTTGGTCATTATCAACTTTGTGGTAATTACCAAGGGGGCGGGGCGTATCGCTGAAGTAGGTGCGCGCTTTACACTGGATGCTATGCCAGGTAAGCAAATGGCCATCGATGCTGACTTGAATGCCGGCCTAGTGGGCGAGGACGAAGCCAGACGGCGCCGTACGGAAGTTGCCCAAGAGGCCGAGTTTTACGGGTCTATGGACGGTGCCAGTAAGTTTGTGCGTGGTGATGCTGTAGCCGGTTTGCTGATTATGGTCATCAACGTAATCGGTGGCTTGATCATAGGTGTGGCTCAGCACGGTTTGTCATTCAGTGAGGCTGGTCATGTATATACCTTGCTGACCATAGGTGACGGCTTGGTTGCGCAAATTCCCGCCTTGGTGATTTCTACCGCCGCTGGTGTGGTGGTGTCGCGTGTGGCTACTGACCAAGATGTAGGTCAGCAAATGGTCAGCCAGTTGTTTGCCAACCCTCATGTTTTGTTTATTACTGCGGGAATTATGGCCGGTATGGGCTTGATACCTGGCATGCCGCATGTGGCCTTTTTGTTATTGGCAGCTGCGATGGCTGGTGGCGGCTACATAATGCTAAAACGGCAAAAAGCCGAACAGGTAATGCAGGCGGAAGAGCCCGTCAAGGCACAGCAGGCAGCACAAGAAGCTGCAGCCGAAGCCAGTTGGGACGATGTCTCTTTGGTTGATCCTTTGAGTCTAGAGGTCGGTTACCGTTTGATCCCCTTGGTGGATCATGCACAGAATGGCGAATTACTACATCGTATACGCAGCTTGCGTAAAAAGTTTGCCCAAGATGTAGGCTTTTTACCTACGGTGGTGCATATACGCGATAACTTGGAACTGAAACCCAACGACTACCGGATATTATTGTCTGGCGTCGAGGTTGGGCGCGGTGTGGCTACTCCTGGGCAGTGGTTGGCTATTGACCCTGGTGGAGTCACCATGCAATTGCCTGGTACAGCCACTACCGATCCAGCGTTTGGCTTGCCTGCGGTCTGGATAGATGTGGCTTTGCGAGAGCAGGCCCAAATCGCTGGTTACACCGTGGTAGATACCAGTACCGTTATTGCAACGCACTTGAATCACTTGATGCACCGCTATGGTGCGCAATTGTTGGGTCGACAAGAAGTTCAGCAGTTGTTGGATCACGTAGGCCGAGAGGCACCCAAGTTGGTCGAAGATTTGGTGCCAAAAACCGTCAGTCTTACCCTGTTGCAAAAGCTGCTGCGAGGTTTGCTTAGTGAAGAAGTGCCTATACGTGATGTGCGTACCATTGTTGAAACCTTGGCAGAGCATGCACCGCGCCTGGCAGCTATGAATCCAGCGGGTACAGGTCCTGATGCGGGCGAACTCTTAGCCTTGTTGCGGGCGGCTTTAGGTCGGGCAATTACCCAGCAATGGTTCCCTGGCGATAGTGAATTACGTGTCATAGGTTTGGATGCCCGTCTTGAGCGTGTGCTAACGCAAGCCTTAACTACCAGTGGTGCGCTAGAACCTGGATTGGCTGAAAGCGTACTTATGGACACTAAACGTGCCATTGATATTCAGGATGCCAATGGTGACGCGACGGTATTGGTAGTTCCAGGAGTTTTACGCGCTTCCTTGGCGCGGTTTCTGCGACACCATTTTCCGCAGCTGGGCGTACTGTCGAATATAGAAATCCCCGAAGAGCGTATTCTTAGGGTGACAGCCGTAATCGGTGGAGGCACAGAGTGAATATAAGTCGCTTTTTTGGCAGTACAAATCGGGAAGCCTTACGTCAGGTGCGTTTGGCCTTGGGGCCCGAGGCCTTGATTGTCTCCAATCGTCGGGTCAATGGTGGGGTGGAAATCTTAGCGACCGATCCTACGTCGGCATCGACTGTTGCTGCGACCCCTACAGGTGCTGTGCCTTTGACATCTGGTCCGGTTGCGGCTCAAGTATCAGGCATGTCCCGTATGGCAGCTGTAGATGGCGACGAAAACGTCATGGGCGCTATCGGTGAAATGCGTGGCGCGCTGGAAAACCGTATAGACGAATTGCTCTGGGGAAACCAGCTTAAAGGGGCCCCTCAGGCTGCGTCTTTATTTCAAACCCTGTTGGGATACGGTTTTAGTACGGCCTTATTGCGTGCCATGCTGAAACGTTTGCCTAACCAGTTGATAGGCAAAGCTGCTTTCGAGTGGGTGCGTAACGAGCTGGTTAGGAATTTGCCCGTTTTGGCTTCTGAAGATGAGTTATGGCGGCCTGGGTTGGCGCTGGCGTTGGTTGGACCTACAGGGGTAGGTAAAACGACCACAATTGCCAAGCTAGCAGCACGCTGTGTTAAGCGCTGGGGCGCTGAAAAGCTGGTTTTAATCACCACCGATACCTATCGGATAGGGGCTCACGAACAGCTGAAAATTTATGGCCAAATTTTGCGTGTACCTGTTCATGTGGTGCAAGATGCCACTGAACTACAACAAGTGATGCAAACCATACGCTCTGATCAAACAATCCTGATAGATAACGTTGGTATCAGCCAGCGTGATCGCTATATTACGGAACAGGCAGCTATGCTGGCCAGCAGTGGCCGAACTGTACAGCGTTTGTTGGTATTGAATGCCGCCAGTCATGGCGATACCCTGGATGAGGTGGCACGTATTTACGCCAATGATGGTGGTACCGCTTTAAAGGGCTGCATCATCACCAAGGTCGATGAGGCTACCCGTTTGGGCGCAGTGCTGGATACCGCGATACGGTATCAGCTACCCATACATTATGTCTCGAATGGCCAGAAGGTCCCAGAAAATCTGGTGTGGTTGTCAGCTACCGCGTTGGTGGATCAGGCCTTGGTGCAAAATAAGCAAAGTCGTGTTTTGTATGCCCCTTCCGAAGCTGACTTTGCTGCTTTGATGTCATTTACCCGGCCGCAAGAAAATACAGCTAGCGCAGAGGCTGCTGAAAACCGCCGTAAGCGCTTGCTACCCGCCTTATTGTCCATGACATCAACGGCGGATCGTGATTTGTCTATGGATGACTTACATGGTGCATGTAAATATATTGATGACGCCGTTGCTGTATCCGAGGCCTATGACTTATGGCGCACCCTGAATGCTAACCAGCCTGATACCACGACACTATCGACGTATTTGGATCAGATGATACGTTCCGCCGGGCATGATCAGGGGGATAGGGCGTACTCACATATATTGGCTATGCACGATCAGTTGCGTATCGGCTTGGGATCAGGTGGGCGTGGTGTGTTGCGCGTTAGTCTGTTGCTAGATGACAAAGGTGGCGCAGTGACCACGCCCATGCAGCAACTGGGTTTGGAATATGGCTGGCAATCTAGTTGTGGTGCAGCCGCACCGGTTGCACCTACACCAGCGCAGGCTTTGTTGATGCAGGTGGAGTACTTACAGAAGCACGAACCGCAACTGCCTTTGGTGCATATGTTTGATAATGCGAACGCTACCGTATTACGCCAAATAACAGAGCTAGGCGCTAGTTGGTTAATGCAAAGTTCGTCAGTGGCACGGGTGCAGCATCAGTCTTTTGGGACTACCGTTGCTGCCGTGGCCAAAACCTTATCGCATAAGCCCATTAGCGATGCCAGCATATTGCCTACGCTTAATGAGATTTCAGGCTTGCCCGCAAATGATGTCGTGCTATGGGTGGGGCATCAGGTCGTAAGTTTAACTGCTAGGCAGCAGGCCGACCTACCTGTGCAATTGGTATCGCTGCAAGTACTTAACCGTCATACTGGCGCACTATTGAAAACATACTATGGCTTAAGCAATGTATTTAATAACCAACTTACGCCCGACATGCTGGCAGTATGGTTGTTGTTGCGTGCAGAAGTGAAAAGTGGTTTGCGCCATATTGCGAAAGCCTGGCAGCACCTTAACGACAGGGGTGCTAATTATGAATCGCAAAAAATGGCTTTGATCGCTACGCAGCTAGGTTTGGCGGCTTGGCAACTTAGGCAAGATGCCAGTGCTCAGCAGGCCAGAATGGTGGCGGCCAGTATTATTGGTAAACCCAGCCTAGGTATGCTGGTTACTGTGCCTGCAATGCTGAAATTGTTTGCTTTGAAAGAGATGACAGAAGCTTAAGGTATGAGGTATTAACCCGCTTTGATATTGGTTTTTGGTCGCTTACTACCAGGACGTGAGCGGCCGCTGGCATCATAGACTTGGCCTGGATCGGCTAGCCGCGCTAGGGTATCTAGGGCTTGCTGGTTTTCTGTCATGAAGGTCTTAATTAGCTGACCGTTGCCGTCGTTCAGTTCACGGGCCTGATTGGCCAGTTGGTATAGCGCCTGGCAGCTAGCGTTAATTTCAGGATGTTCTTCTGCCGCGGTGGTTAAGCCTTCTTTATTGGGGCTGTAACCTAGTGTGGTCAATAGATTTAGACGCTGTTCATCCCAAGCGGCGATTTGATCGGCCAGCTTGTTTTTTTCTGCTGTATTTTCAGTTAACGCTACCGTTGGCGCAGCATCCAGCAGTAACTGGGTTTCTTGTTCCAGTATCTGGGTAAACGTCTTGATCAGGCTTATTTCTTGATCCAGGCACGCGTGTAGTTGTTGCAAGGGGGCAGCGGTCATATTATTTAAGCAGGTCGCGCACACTAGCTAACAGGCCATCGGCAATGCGGTTGGGGTCGATGACTAATTCGCCGGATGCCAAGGCATTGCGAATTTCATTAACCTTGGCAATGTTTACATCGTTATCGCTGTTTTCAAGGCCAGACAGGTGACGCGCTGCTGAGCTGAGATCCACCGAAGATTTGCCACCAGCACTTGCCGCGGAGGTATACGCCGAAGCCGCGCTATCAGTGCGCGTGACGGCAGTAAGGCCTTCCAGCGGACTTTTAATAGGGGTAGAGGTGATTTTCACTATGGTCTCCGGGTAGAGCAGGCAATGCTATTTAATGTTCTGTGTTCAATGTAACGGTAGATCCCGCAGAAACTTTAGGGGCAGCCAAGGCTTTTACCATAATTTACGAATTTGTATGTAAATGGTGCATGGCAAATACAAGATTTACATGATTAATACCGTATTGGCGTTTAGCACTGTGCCAGTAATAATTTGCCCCGAGCTTGATTTTACCTGTATTTGGCTACCAGGAGCCCCGCTCTGCATGGCCTGGCCTTCACCACTGGCAACAAATCCTGGGCCGCGAACTTCGGTGCGTACCATTTGACCCCGCTGTATAGAGTCCGGGTCGCGTAAGGCGTTGGCTTTTATGGCCATGTTGGTATTAATGCGTTGTGTCGCCAACTGACCTATTAAATGGCTAGGATCGGTAATTATGCCCGGAGACAATCTTAGTAAATCCCCTTCGCGTGCGCTTACGTCGTCTAGGCTGATGACATCGCCTGGCTGTATGGCGTGGTTAGCCACGTAATAAAACCCTTGGATGCTTAATGTTGCTTGTACGTAGCTATCCCAGGCGATGGGTGCCATGCAGCGCACGCCTACGCTAAGCCGGGATCGTAGTCGTTGGCTGCTACTTAAGTAAGCTTGCAGCTGGCTGCAGGCAGGTTGACGGGCTAGGCGTGATGCATCGACAGTGACAATCACCGAGCCAGGGTAGGTGCTGGCTGCAGATTCCAGGTAGTCCTGCACGATGGCAGCGACTTCGTCCGTATTTTGTGTGGGTATTGCTGTTGGTGCGTTAACAGTTTGCGCTAACGCAGGCATCATGAAAAAAATACCCAACCAGCATAAACAGCTCAGCCAGCAGCGAGGGTAATCCCACCTGGCGTTATTTTGGGTGTTTTTTGCTGTAGTCATAAGCATGTTCACATTGTAGGAAAAACTGGCTGAGCAGGCATACTTGGAACTGACAGACAAATAGTGGCTTGTTTCAGGGTTTATAAACGCCTTGCTAAGGCTACGATAGTACTGTCAACTAATGTAATGGCGGATAACGCACATGATAGATCGTATAGGCCAGGAATTTGGCTTTCATCAGCAGGCGATTAGTCTGCGTCAGCAAAGACAGGAAGTCTTGGCGGCAAATATTGCCAATGCCGATACGCCTAACTACAAAGCGCGTGATTTTGATTTTAACGCCGCTTTGGAAAACGCTATGGGCGAACGTATGCGCCTGCCTGATACTAGTCTGAAACTGACCTCTGAGCGTCATATACCTGCCGCAGCACTTAGTGCCGGTCCGAATGAGCTTCTATACCGCCAACCGCTGCAGCCGCGCCTAGATGGTAATACCGTGGATATGGATATAGAACGTGTCCAGTTCGCGGATAACACCCAGCGTTATCAGGCCGATTTAACTCTACTGTCCACTCGTATCAAAGCCATGATGGCTGCAATGCAGCAATAAGCAGCAGTCAGTAACGGAAACACTTTATGTCCACACTAAGCATCTTTCAAATCGCTGGATCTGCGCTAACTGCACAGTCGCAGCGTATGAACGTCACTGCCAGTAACCTGGCTAACGCCGATAGCGTGGCGGGTCCCGATGGCCAGCCCTACCGTGCACGCCAGGTCGTGTTCCAAATGATGCCGGCACCGGGGGCTGCACGTACGCAGTCTGTAGGTGGGGTTAGGGTGGCGGGTGTCGTCGAAAGTAACGCACCGCTGCGCCAAGAATACGATCCTAAAAACCCATTGGCTAACGCTGATGGCTATGTAACCATGCCTAATGTCGATGTGGTTGCTGAAACCGTCAACATGATTTCCGCCTCGCGTTCTTACCAAGCTAACGTCGAAGTCATCAATACCACCAAAAGCTTGATGACGCGTACGCTGACGATAGGTCAGTAAAAGGAAAGCTATGACTACCGTTAATAATACAGGCTATACCAATAATGCCGCAGGTGCGGCAGCCTATCAGCAAAGTCGCGATCTTATGGGGGATACCCAGGATCGCTTTTTGACCTTGTTGGTGACTCAACTGCAAAACCAGGACCCGCTGAATCCTATGGATAACGCCCAGGTCACATCGCAAATGGCGCAGTTGTCTACTGTCAATGGTATTAACCAACTGAACAACACCTTGTTGGCTTTATCCGGCCAAATGGACGTTTCCCAGTCCATGCAAGCCGCTGGGCTTATCGGCAAGGGTGTATTGGTGCCAGGCAATAAAGTGTCCGTGGGTGTTAACGACGATGTCGCGACTGCTACCCCGTTTGGTGTCGATATTATTTCGCCTGCTGCCAAGGTTGTGGTCACCATCATGGGCCCCGATGGCCAGGTTGTCCGCAAATTGGATCTGGGCAAGAAAGACGCTGGTGTGTATTCCGTCGAATGGGACGGCATGGGCGAAAACAATGCACCCCTAGCAGAAGGCAAGTACACCGTAGAAGTGGCAGCCCTGGATGGTAACGGCCAACCCGTCGCCGCCGAAGCGCTTACTCACGGCACCGTCTCCAGCGTGGCGTATACGTCACAAGGTTTACGTATCGATATGGGTCTAGCAGGAAGTTACTCCTTGCTGGATATCCGAAAAATTATGTAGCACGACGCAGCACATTTTTATGGGTGGCGCGGTGCGCCGTCTACACAACATATTTTAAGATTACACGAGGTTTATCATGGGTTTCGGACAAGGTTTAAGTGGCTTGAACGCTGCAGCACAGAATCTGGACGTTATTGGCAACAACATTGCTAACTCGGGCACCGTGGGCTTTAAAGCCGGTAGTGCTACTTTTGCCGATGTTTACGCAAATTCGCGTGTTGGCTTGGGTGTTTCGGTAGCCAGCATCAACCAGCGCTTTACCGTAGGTACGGTTGCCGGTACCGGCAACCAGTTCGATATGGCGATCGACGGGGCTAAGGGGCTATTTCGGGTAGTGGACCCCAGCGGCAACGTGTTATATACCCGTAACGGTCAGTTCTTTGCCGACAAAGACAACAACATCGTCAACGCCCAAGGCCAGCGCTTAACCGGCTACGCCCCTGGTGGTACCAATATGGTGCCTGTGCAAGTGCCAGTGGGTAATATTCCACCCCAGGCTAGCACCACGGTAAGTACAGCAGCCAACCTGGATGCCAATGCTGACGTGATTTATTTGACTAACGCGCCTGCTATTCCTGCTATTCCAGAGGTGCCAGCAGTGGCTGGTAATGTGACGCTGACCGCGGTAGGGGGCGGCGCAGTTACCGGGACTTTTTCTTTCACGAGAAATGCTGCCGGGGATATAGTTTGGGATCCAGCGAATATACCTCTTCCGGGTGACTATACGACGGGGGCTGCTGCTGCTGCTGTGACTCTTGACGCTGCTGGTGTGCCTAATGCTGCATTGGTCTTCGATATCGTTGGTGACAGCAACTATGTTGCTGCCATACCCGAAGTGCCAGGTATTCCAGCACAAGTCGCCATTCCTTTCGATCCAGCCAATCCCGACAGTTACTCGCCCAGGCACTCGCTGCGTATCAATGTATTTGACTCCCTGGGTAACTCGCATGAACTGACTCAGTATTATGCGAAGCGTCCCGAGGTTGGTGGCAATAGCGTTTGGGAAGTTCATTATCGTTTAGATGGTTTGCCTCTGCAGGCACCTGCAGGGTCTATGCAAGAACTGCATTTTGATCCGGACGGCCGAAAGGTATCACCTACAGGGCCAGTTGACCTAACATTCTTCAATCCAGGTAGCGGTGCATCACCCGCCGATGACCTTAACATCAAACTGAGCTATGAAGGCACCACCCAGTTCGGTGGCCCGTTTGCCTCCAACTTCACGCAAGATGGCTTTGCTACAGGTGAATACGCCAGCATGTCCATCGCCAAAGATGGTTCTATACAAGCGCGCTACACCAACGGTGAAACCCGTTCTATGGGTACCCTGGTACTGGCCGACTTCAATAACTTGCAAGGTTTGCAGCCTGTAGGTGGTAATGCCTGGATAGAAACTGCGGCATCGGGTCAGCCCACTTATGGTCGTCCTGGTGAAAACGGCATGGCTACTATTGCAGGGCAGTCGGTGGAAGAATCCAACGTCGACATGAGCGTAGAGCTGGTCAACATGATTATTGCCCAGCGTACCTATCAGGCCAATGCTCAAACCATTAAGACTCAGGATCAGATACTGCAAACCCTGATCACCATGCGCTAGGCCTATTCATGGACCACATGATTTATACCGCTGCTGCTGGGGCGGCGCGCACCCTAGAGCAGCAGGCCATTATCAGCAACAACATGGCCAACGTCAGTACCACGGGCTTTCGCGAGCAACTGGCCATTTATCGGTCCGTGCCCGTGGTGGGTGTTACCGAATCACCGACACGTGTCAGTAACGTTGCTGTCACGCCTGGCAGTAATTTCCAGCAAGGTGTAATGACTGAAACCGGTCAAGCTCTGGACCTGGCCATTACTGGCGACGGTTGGTTTAGCGTCCAAACCCCTCAGGGTGAAGCCTATACACGTAATGGTGAGCTGGCAATTAACTTAGACAATATGCTGGTAAACCATGCGGGTTTTCCTATATTGTCCGACGACGGTGGCCCGGTTGAAGTCCCAGAGCGAGGTAGTGTTACTTTCTCTGGCGATGGCACCATCACTGCGTTGGGGGCAGGCGATAACCCCTCTGATATTCAAGTCATGGGGCAGTTGAAGCTGGTGAACCCTCCGGTGGGTGACTTGGTTCGTGGTGACGATGGCTTGTACAGACTGGCCCAAGGCCAGGCGGCACAAGCCGATCCTGCGGTCCGTATGGTCGCAGGGTTTATAGAGAAAAGTAATGTTAGCGCTGCAGAAGCGATGGTCGGCATGATCAGTAATGCCCGTCGCTTTGAGCTACAAATGAAAGTCATACAAGACGCCAGCACCAATGCCGAGCGCGCCAATTCGATACTGTCATCCAACGGTTAAAGCAGATTTAAGGATAAAAAATGATACGTTCATTATGGATAGCTAAAACCGGTCTAGAGTCGCAGCAGACCAATATGGATGTCATATCCAATAACTTGGCTAACGTAAATACCACGGGTTTTAAGCGTAGTCGTGCGGTCTTTGAGGACCTGATGTACCAAACCATACGTCAGCCTGGCGCCCAAGTAGGGGCCGCTAACCAACTGCCTTCAGGTTTGCAGATTGGTGTGGGTGTGCGCACGGTAGCCACAGAACGCATACACACGCAGGGTGACTTACGCCAAACGGGTAATTCCTTGGATATCGCTATCCAAGGTCGTGGTTTCTTGCAGGTTGAAATGCCTGATGGCGAATTTGCCTATACCCGAGACGGCAGTCTGCAGGTTGACCAAGACGGTCAGTTGGTAACCGCTGGCGGTTACCCCATACAGCCTCCTATCAATATCCCTGATAATGCATTGACTATCACCGTCGCTCGCGATGGCACAGTCTCTGTGACTCAGCCCGGCGCTGTAGGTACCAACGTACAACTGGGTCAGTTGCAATTAACTACCTTTGTTAATCCTACGGGCTTGCAAAGCATGGGTGAAAATCTGTATGCGGAAACGGACGCTTCAGGGGCAGCTAACTTTGCTCAGCCTGGTTTGGACGGCGCGGGTTTGATTTTGCAGGATTTTGTTGAAACGTCTAACGTCAACGTGGCTGAAGAGCTGGTCAATATGATTACTACCCAGCGTGCTTATGAAATGAACAGCAAAGCCATACAAACATCTGACCAGATGCTGGCTCGCTTGACCCAGCTATAAGATAGAACTGAAGTACATGCTAAAACGCCTTACTCGTTTAGGACCACTGGTCGCTATGGCTGTGTTGTCAGGTTGTGCAATGATTCCGCCGGAACCAGTGGTTACTGGGCCTTTAACAGCGCCGCCTCCGCCACCTCCGGCGCCTACCGTTGTGGCCAATGGGTCCATTTATCAAGCGGGTGCTTATGGCAACTATCCATTGTTCGAGGACAGGCGTCCACGTAATGTGGGCGATATCGTCACGGTGGTGATACAAGAAAAAACCAATGCTGCCAAAAACGTGCAAACCTCGACTAACCGTACAGGTAGTGCGTCTATGGGTATAACGTTGGCACCGGACATCTTGCCTAATTCGTTGGGACCTAAGCAAAACTTTGATGCCGAAGGCGGTAACCAAGCTCAGGGTAAAGGCTCTAGCCGGGCCGACAACATGTTCCAGGGTACCCTGACCACAACAGTCGTGGGCGTATTGCCCAACGGTAATCTACAAATTGCTGGCGATAAACAAATGGCCATTAATCGTGGTAGCGAACATATACGGTTTTCTGGCGTGGTCGATCCCCGTTCAATTACCGGGTCCAACACGGTGTTGTCTACTCAGGTAGCCGATGCGCGTATTGAGTTTCGCAGCAAGGGCACCATGGATGAAGTTCAAAACATGGGGTGGCTACAGCGGTTTTTCTTGAATATTTCACCGTTTTAACAAGGTTTTGCTCGTGATTTCTACTTTAGTCAGCGTGTTTATTCGTTATAGCAGGCACTGCTTGCCGGCAGCGCTGATCTTGGCGATGACAGTGGGCACTGCCCATGCTGAACGTATTAAAGACCTGGCATCGATACAGGGTGTGCGTGCGAATCAAATCATTGGCTATGGCTTGGTCGTGGGCCTGGATGGCAGTGGCGATCAAGTACGTCAAACTCCGTTTACCCAGCAAAGCCTGACCAATATGTTGTCGCAATTGGGGGTAACCGTACCCCAGGGCACAAATATGCAAGTGAAAAACGTGGCTGCGGTAATTGTGACAGCTCGTTTGCCGGCATTTGCTCAACCAGGGCAAACTGTAGACGTGGTGGTGTCGTCTATGGGTAATGCAAAAAGCCTGCGTGGCGGTACCCTGTTGATGACGCCCATGAAGGGTGCCGACGGTCAGGTGTATGCCATCGCCCAAGGCAATATGCTGGTGGGTGGCGCAGGTGCGCAAGCAGGGGGTTCCAGCGTTCAAGTGAACCAATTAAATGGCGGTATTATTAGCAATGGCGCCATCATAGAACGTAGCGTACCCACGACTTTTGCTAGCGGCGGTGTGATCAATCTGGAATTGAATAGCACAGATTTTGGCATGGCCCAGAATATGGTTGCTGCGCTGAATAAGCGCTTTGGTGCCCAAACTGCCGTGGCCTTAGATGGCAGAGTCATACAACTGCGTGGTCCCCAAGATCCAGCGACTCAGGCAGCGTTTTTGTCACAAGTTGAAAATTTGGATGTCAGGCTACCGCCTGCGCGTGCCAAAGTCATTATCAATGCGCGCACAGGATCGGTGGTTATGAACCGTACCGTGACCATCGAAGAAGCGGCGATTGCACATGGCAATCTATCAATTATTATCAGTCGCCAATCTGATGTTAGTCAACCTGATACTCCCTTTGGTGGTGGACAAACGGTGGTTACCGATAATACTCAGATCGAAATGCGCTCCGAGGCAGGTAGTCTACAACGTGTGAATACCAGCACGAATCTGGCTGATGTGGTCAGGGCCTTGAATTCTTTGGGTGCTACGCCCCAAGATTTATTGTCTATCTTGCAGAACCTGAAAAGTGCAGGTGCCTTGCGTGCCGAATTGGAAATTATTTAAAGGCAGTTCATGTCAATTCATTACACTCCCAGGCCCCAAGGCGATAACACGTCTAGTTTGGACTTCAGCCATTTAAATAGTCTGAAAAAAGGTGTGCGTACAGGCAGTGATACCGCTCTGGATAAAAACCGGGAAGTGGCGCATCAGTTCGAAGCCCTGATGATCCAACAGATGATGAAGCAGGCTAGGCAAACGTCATTAGGTTCTGGCCCCTTTGATAGCCAGCAAACCCGTTTGGCGCAAAGTTTGGGCGACGAGCAAATGGCTTTGCAGTTGTCCAATCCTGGTATGGGTTTAGCGCAAAAAATATTGGATCAAATCCAGGCTCAGAAGGGTGGTTTAGGGGTTGTTGCCGGCGGTACGGGATTACCCCCTGATCTGAGCGGATCGCGCTTGCCAGGCTTGCGTTCCAGTATCGGTGAGGTCCGACGTACAGATGCGCCATCCATTACTGCCTTGATCGATATGTTGAATCGCAGCCCAGTGGCAGAAAAAATATATTCTGCCATTAAGGGAGCACCCGATCATATTCATAGCTTTGTTTCTAAAATGACCGCTGCTGCGAAAATGGCAGCCAGCGAAAGCGGTGTGCCTGCTAAGCTAATACTTAGTCAAGCTGCCCTAGAGTCAGGTTGGGGGAAACATGAAATTAAGCATGAGGACGGCACGACCAGCCATAACTTGTTTGGTATTAAGGCCAGTTCCAATTGGAAGGGTAAGGTGGTCAATATCATGACCACTGAATACGAAAACGGTGTGCCACGCAAAATGACACAACCATTTCGGGCCTATGATTCGTATGCGGAATCGTTTGCCGACTACGCCAAGCTGATTAGCAATAACAAGCGCTATAGCGACGTGGTGAGTGCTCCTAGTGCAGAAGAGGGCGCACGGCGCATACAGGCAGCAGGCTATGCCACCGACCCCGCTTATGCCGATAAATTAATTTCGATTATGGCGTACTTCGATACCGGTAGTCCTAAAGGCAAGTAATTAGGTCTGGCCACCTAAATTATTCTGAAGGCCTGCCGTTAATAGGTGTGAATCTTTAAATCCGGGGCTGTCATTTGTGCACCCCGTTACTCAGCGGGATGTTTCATGAATTTAGCTAACTTGGGTCTTTCTGGTTTAATGGCTGCCCAAAACCGTATGCAAACGGCAGGGCACAATCTAAACAATGCAGATACCGAAGGCTATAACCGTCAAACCGTTTTGTCTCAGACAGCCGGCGCAACAGCCACATCTGGTGGGTATATAGGTCGTGGCGTACAGGCAGTGACTGTACAGCGCTCCTATGATAATTTCTTGCAGCGTCAATTAGGGCAGGCACAATCCAATGGTGCAGAACTGGTGTCTTACGGGCACCAAGTCTCCCAAATCAATAACCTGTTCGCTGACCGTACTGTGGGTATCAGCCCCGCATTGCAACGTTTTTTCGACGGTAT
Organism: Alcaligenaceae bacterium; assembly: GCA_013416485.1. Taxonomy (GTDB): domain Bacteria; phylum Pseudomonadota; class Gammaproteobacteria; order Burkholderiales; family Burkholderiaceae_B; genus JAGOAJ01. The sequence continues at coordinate 34,657 of JACCEO010000003.1, read as the reverse complement.
GGATGCGGTGGCTAGCGCACCTTCTGATGGTGCTGCTCGTCAGGAACTCATAGGCCGTTCGGGTAGTCTGGTGACTCAAATCAATCAGGCCAGCCAGTTTCTAAAAGATCAGCAAAACGACATCAATACCCAGATCACTACCGTGGTCACTCAAGTCAATAGCTATGTTGAACGCATACAAGACTTGAACAAACAAATTACTGTGGCGCGTGCTACTACCGCAGAGCACGAGCCCAACGATCTACTTGATCAGCGTGATCAGTTGGTTTCTGAGTTGAACCAATTGGTAGGCGTTAAAGCGACCGACCAAGAAGGCACATTCAGCATAGCTTTGGCGAATGGCCAGGTGTTGTTGGGGGGGAACGTTGCGTATCCCTTGCATGCACAGCCTTCTGCCGCCGATCCCAGTCGTATGGTTATGGCTTATACCCAACGTGTAGGGCCTAACCAAACCGCCGTCATTGAAATGAAAGATGACAGCATCACTGGCGGTACCTTGGGCGGTTTAATGAAATACCGCGCTGAAGCCTTAGATAGCGTACAAAATGAGTTAGGTCGTTTGGCGGTTGGCTTGGCCATGTCCGTTAACGAAATCCATAAGGCTGGGCAAGATCTGAATGGTGCTGCAGGCGGTGACTTCTTCAGTGTAGGCCCCGTGAAAACGCTTAATGGGGTTAGAAATTCCAGTAATGTACAGGTCGGTGCAGAAATTGTTGACGCCAATGGCTTAACTGGCCAAGACTATCGCATTGATTATGACGGTGCTAACTACAGCATTACTCGCTTACCGAATGGGCATACTACAGCCCTGAATGACGGCGATATCGTGGATGGTGTGGAGTACACACTGCCCAACCCAGCGCCAGCCGCTGGTGACTCCTGGACAATCCAGCCTACCCGTGATGCTGCTAGTAGTTTGTCATTGGTAATTGATGACCCAGCCAAAATCGCTGCAGGTGAAGTGGGTGCAGGTAGTGCTAGTGGCGATAATGCCTTGAAACTGGCGGCATTACGCAATGATAAAAGCCTGTCTGGCGGTACCCTTAGCCTGAACGAAGCATTTTCCCAAATTGTGAACCGGGTTGGTGTCATGGCACAGCAAAACGGTACAGCAGCTAAAGCCCAAGCATCGTTGATTCAACAAAACTACTCAGCTCAACAGGCTTTATCTGGCGTTAACGTTGACGAAGAGGTTGTGAATCTGATGCGTTTTCAAGACCAATATCGTGCAGCCGCGCGTCTTATTGATGCCAGCACAACGTTGTTTGACACCTTACTTGGTTTGCGTAACTAGGATCTAGTTAGAAGTTAATTAGGTTTTCATTGTTTATATATTTAGTTAGTTTTCCCTTTTCAGGATATTCACCATGCGTATAAGTTCCAATTTGTTGTTTCAGACGGGACTGAACTCTATGAACGCCCAGCAATCTGACCTGATGCATTTGTACCAGCAAATAGGTAGTGGCCAGCGTATGGTGATACCCTCGGACGACCCTTTGGCCGCCGCACAGGCAATTAACCTTAGCCAGTCGCAGGCACAGAACGCCCGTTTTAATGAAAACCGCAACGTTGCCATGCAAAACCTAGGTGTGGAAGACAACACCTTGAGTTCTGTGGTTTTATTAATGCAAAACATTAAAACCACCATGATAGAAGCCGGTAACGGCACCATGTCTGACGCCGATCGTGCTACCTTATCCGGTGTGTTAAGCAGCGCTAAAGACACCTTGTTGGGGCTGGCCAATGCTACCGACGGCAACGGTCAGTACCTGTTTTCAGGATCCAAAGGTAACGTCATTCCATTTGATGGCAATGGTAATTATCAAGGCGATACTCGTCAGCGTAATATACAAATTGACCAGACTCGCCAGTTACCCACCTCTGACATAGGCTCGGATATTTTCAGTCGTGTTAGTCCTGGCTCAAACAGCTATTTGACCAATGCGTCGCCGCATAATGCGGGTACTGGGGTCGTTGGTACACCCACTATTATTGATGCTGGTAACGTCAAGCCGGGCACTAGCTACGAAATTGTATTTACTACCGATACAGAGTACACAGTTAACGTCATACCAGCAGATCCTAGTGCTGCGCCCATTAGCGGCACCATAAACCTGAATGACAAAACACAAAAAATAGAAATACCAGGTCATGGCCTGCAAGTCAGCTTTTCTGGCGCACCAGAAGCAGGCGACTACTTTACTTTGCAGCCTGCTGAAAGCACCAGCATGAATGTCTTCGAAGCCATGCAAAACATGATAGATGCGCTCGCCTTTGCACAAGGCGCGGGTAGTGCTGAAGACCAAGCTAAAGCCCAAGCGCAGTTTCAGAACGTTTTGGCCAACAGCATGCAACGCATGGATCTTAACTACGATAACGTACTTACCGTGCAGTCATCTGTAGGCACGCGTATGAATGAAATTGATGCGGTCAAGGACAATGGCGCATTGCGCAATATGGGTGTTACTCGTGAGTTAAGTCGTCTGGAAGACGTGGATTACTATACGGCTACTGCACAATTGCAACTGCGTAACTCGGCTTTACAAGCAGCCATGATGGCATTTGTAAAAATTCAACAAACCACCATGCTAAATATTAGCGGTAGGTAAGCAGTGACTTTAGGTATGATGCGGCGGTCTAGTTTGAAGTTGCTTGCAATAGCTAGCGTATTGTCTTTGGTGGCTGCCTGTACCAGTACAGGCAACTCGTTCAACGCGTCAGGGTTGAGTCAATTCGTGCAAGGGCAAACCACTTTGGATGAAGCCGTCGTTTTATTGGGTGCTGACCCAGTAAATACCTATAGGCAACTGGATGGCTCGGCAACCAGTATTTGGTCACACAAAAACTCTGTGATGACCGATGCCATCTACATTAATCAGGAATTGTGGTTAGCGTTTGGTCCAGATGGTCGTTTTCAGCGGGTTGTGAAAAGGCATAATTTAGCGCCTATGTCACCGGCTAAGCAGCCAAAGGAAGCGGTAAGTTCATCTGCATCTGCACAACAGGCGGTTGTCACTGAAACATCCATCACTGTGGTAACACCGGTTGTCATAACACCGGAAATTGTGCCAACAGCTTCTGCATCTGCAGTAGATGGCAAGCAAGCCATTGTCAGCTATCCAATCAACAAATAAACCTACCCAGCTTGTACTGGATTTGCTAGTGGCTAATTACCTGCCAGGGCTTGGGCCATGCCGGCCATCGCTTGCAGGCCATCTTCAATTAAGCGTGTTAGAAACGGTGCGGTTTGTGGCAATACCACTGCCAGCAATATAAAACCCATCAGCAGGGTAATTGGAAAACCAACGGCAAATACAGAAAGTTGTTGAGCAGTACGGTTCAATATACCTAGCGACAAGCTTATGGTAAGCAGCACAATAATTAGCGGTAGGGCAAGCAGCATCCCTGACACCATGACAGTGGAGCTCCATTCGAACAGTAAACCCCAGCCATTGGGGTCTAGGCTGCCTTGTTGTATTGGTAGGGTTTCAAAGGTATGGATTAGGTTGCTGATCATGACCAAGTGACCATTGATGGCCAAGAACATCAGCATAGCAACTACGTTCATGATGCGTGCCAGCACGGCAGTGTTAGCACCAGTGGCTGGGTCAAAGAAGGAGGCAAAGGATAAACCCATTTGCAAACCAATGAATTCACCAGCCGTTTGGACAGCAGCAAACACGATACGCATAGTTAAGCCCAAGCCTATACCTATGAATACCTGCTGCAAGGCTAGCCATATGGCTGCCAATGAACCAGTGGGGAGGTTGGGCATGGGGCCTAGTGCCGGGGCGACAGCAATGGTAATCAGCGCAGCAAAGCCGACTTTAAGGCGTACCGGTATCGAGGACTCGCTAAGTATGGGGGCAGTCGCCATCAATGCTAATACGCGTATGAATGGCCACAAAAAAGCATTCATCCAGCTGTATAGCTGTTCGATGTTGACTTCTATCATGCGGGTTGCAACTTAAGAAGCCAGGCTGGGAATTTGCCTAAGCAAACTTTGCATATAGTCGACCATAGTGGCAATGAGCCACGGTCCCAATAGGGCCAGGGTAATACCTATAGCCAGCAGTTTGGGTATAAATGACAGTGTCATTTCATTGATTTGCGTGGCAGCCTGGAAAATACTGATCACTAAACCAACGATCAAGGTAACCAGCAAAATAGGCCCCGCCATGCTAAGCGCTACTAGCATAGCGCTATAGGTCAGAGACATGACGGCTTCGGAGTTCATCGATTCACCTTATTATTGATAAAAACTGCGGGCCAGTGACCCTAGCAATAAATGCCATCCATCGGCCAGCACAAACAACATCAGCTTAAACGGTAAAGAGATGGTTACCGGTGGCACCATCATCATCCCTAAGGCCATTAAGGTACTGGCGATGACCAAGTCTATGATAAGGAAGGGAATGAAAATAGTGAAGCCGATTTGAAAAGCGGTTTTCAGTTCGCTGGCGACAAAAGCCGGCACCAATACGCGTAGAGGTACTTGTTCCGGGCTATCGATTTCACCTACATTGGCCATATCAGCAAATAGGGATAAATCGGTTTCCCGTGTTTGGCTAAGCATAAAACTGTGCAAAGGCTTAACGCCTCGGTCGATTGCTTCTTCGAACGAGATTTCTCCGACGCTTAATGGCTGGTAAGCTTGGTCATAGATTTGGTCGAATATAGGCCCCATAGTGAAAAAGGTCAGGAATAAGGCTAGACCTATCAGTATGGAGTTGGGGGGCGATGCCCCTGTACCCATTGCGTTACGCAGCAAGCCCAGCACAATAATGATGCGGGTAAAGCCTGTCATCATCATCAGGATAGCAGGCAGGAAAGACATCATGGTCAGTAAGGCCAGAGTCTGTACGCTTAATGACCACGTCTGGCTACCATCGGCGCCTGCCGTGGACGTCAGGGCAGGCAGGGTGGTTTGTGCCAGGCTGAAAAGAATTACATCCACTTAGTGTCTCTTTAGGGTCCTGCTAAGTATGGCGTGAAAGCCAGTCGCTACGGGTGGCGCAGGTTCGGCCAACGAGGGCGCAGCAGGGGGTAGGGTGTGTAATAAATTGATCTGGTTGCCGGTAATGCCCACCACTAGGCGGGCATCCTCGACTTCCAATATGGCCACATGGGCACGCGTTCCTACACTTTGTACGCTAAGTATTTTTAAGGCTTGATTAGCCTTGGGGCGTATCCAGCCAGATTTTCGGCTGATCCAGGCAATAGCCAGTATCAGTAAAACAACAAAGATCAGGCTAACCACCAGGCGTAGTACGGCGGCGTCTGTCATAGATAGATTAACGCCTGCTATTGAGCCGATTGATACGGTCTGATGGAGTAATGATGTCGGTGACGCGTATGCCGTATTTATCGTCAACGACTACCACCTCACCCTGAGCGATCAGGTAGCCGTTGACAAAAATGTCCATAGGTTCACCGGCAAGACCATCAAGCTCAACCACAGAGCCTTGACCTAGTTGCAAAATATTCTTGATGGTCATGCGGGTACGACCCAGCTCTACTGTTAGCTGGACGGGGATATCCATGATCATATCGATATCGCTATTGCCTGCGATATCGCTGTCTATCAGGGGTGGAAATACATGGGGTACTGCGGATTGTCCGGTGCCTGTTGATGTTGGACTGGATTCGGAGGCCACTGCAGGTGAACTGGCCTGGGCTTCAGCCGCGGTTTGTTCGGCCAGCGCGCTGGCCCAATCATCGACGTCCTGGGCCAAGCCATCAGCCTGGTTGCTTAGGCCAGCTTGGCTGCTGCTGGTCTGTTCGGCCATAGCGGCCGCCCAGTCCACGTCCATGTCGTCGGCAGATGTGTTTTCTTGGGCAGGATCGTTTTTGGGGTCAGTCATGTTTTCTAGCGTTAGTAAGTTCGGTTTCGGAGTTAGCCAAGATTTTTTTAACACGCAAGGCATAATGCCCATTGTGAGTGCCGTAGCCACACTCCATGACGGGGACGCCGCCCACATGGGCGACAATATCCGGTGCAATTTCTATCGGTAGGATGTCATTGACTTTGAGCTTCATTAAATCGCCTACGCTGGTATCTACATGGGCGAAGTCGGCTACCAGTTTGACATCGGCACTACGGACTTGACGTGATAATTGCTGGGTCCAGCGCTGGTCTATATCGTTAGAACTGGTTTCCTGCAAAGGGCGGGTTAGCAGGTCGCGTACCGGTTCTATCATGGAGTAGGGCAGGCAAATATTCAGTTTTCCGCCTACGGTGCCTAGTTCTATCTGGAATGATGTCACCACTACAATGTCATTGCCACTACTGATACTGGCAAATTTGGTGTGCATCTCAGAGCGTACGTATTCGAATTCTATGGGGTGAACCTGTTCCCAGGCGCTACCGTAGCTTTCTAAGGTCAGATCCAGCAGGCGCAAAATAATACGCTGTTCGGTGGTGGTGAAGTCCCGACCTTCGACTCGGGTGCTGTAACGGCCATGACCGCCGAAGACGCTGTCTATGATCAGAAACACCAGGTTAGGATCAAACGAGAACAGTGCCGTGCCGCGTAGCGGCTTCATGGTCACCATATTCAAGTTGCTGGGTACCGGTAAATTACGTTCGAATTCGGAGTATTTTTGTATGCGTATGCTGCCTACCGTAATGTCGGCGTTACGGCGCATGAAGCTGAGCATTAGGGGGCGTAGCCTGCGGGCAAAACGCTCGTTGATGAGTTCCAGCGTTTGCATGCGATGGCGTACCACGCGCTCGGGGGAGCTGAGGTCGTAGGGGCGTACACCGCTGGAGTCTTCGGCCTCGCGGGGTTGCTCAGTGCTTTCGCCGGTGACACCAGCTAGCAGTGCATCGACTTCATCTTGCGAGAGAAAACTTTGATATGACATTTATTGAACAACGAAAGCGGTAAACAGGACGCTAGTGATTTGTGGGCCGGTAGTATGAGGCAGGTATGGTTGTTGCAATACCTGAGTCAAGTTGCGGACTAAGGCCTCGCGTCCTGCCAGGGTTTGTACTTGGTCGGGATTCTGAGCCGCTAGCTCACGTAAAACACGGTCGCGCACTTCGGGCATATATTCTTGTATCATTTTGTGCCCTGATTCGTTGGCGACGCGCAAGGTAATGGCAACATAAAGTACCCGGCCCCCTGAGTTGTCATTTAGTGTGACTGTGAATGGGTCCAGGGGACTAAAAACAGGATTAGGCAAAACAACAGGTGCTTGAGTTGACGTACCGGCGCTGGCAAAGCCTTGATCCATCTGATTAAGATAGAACATGGTGCCCGCAACACTGGCCGCAACAATAAAGAGGACTGCGATTAAGCCTTTGAAGGTTTGAGATGCTTTGTTGGATTTGTTTTTTGCCATGGCCGAAGGGCTATTTTTTTTGGTTCAGGGAAGAAGTTGCCATTGTAAATAGGCGCACTTGAAAATAGTGCCAGTCAGGATACTACATTGTGACGTAATTACATACATACCGTCGTCAGGAACTAGGCGTGTAAAGTATGTTTGATCTGTAGTTTAACTGGCATGATCACAAGTGCGTTAGGCAAAAGTATCTACCAAAGCATCAGGTGAGCGCGTACGTGTTACGGCCGGAGTGTCGTTGGCGGCTACCATTAGGCCGCCGTTATCTGTAGAGCGGTTTGAACCAGCTGGTTGTTTTTGGTTGCCTGGGTTGTTAAAGTCCTGTGCCGTTTGGCTTTGATCATTCACACTGGTGTCACCCAGCGAAATACCGGATTGTGCCAGCAGCTCTTGTAACTGGGGCAGGGCATTTTCTACCGTTTGACGTACAGCAGCGTGCGGTGAATAGAAGGCTGCATGTGCGATGTTGTCACTAAGGTTCAAGGTAATACGCAAGGGGCCAAGTTCAGGAGGATCCAAACGTAGCTCAGCAATTTGGGAACCATTCGTACTGTTTTGCAGCATCGTCACAAACTGACGGCCAAAATCTGTGCCCCATTGTGGGCTGGTTAATGGTGCAGCAATGCTTAAGGTGCTGCCAGTCGTGTTAGCTGGGGCTGACGATGGTAACAATTGGCTAGCCAAATGGGCGACCTGGTCGTTTGCGTTAGTGCTGGCTATTGTACTTCCAGCATCGGTTACGTTCGTTCCAGACATACGCGCACGTGCCAAGTTAGCCGCATCTACCATGGCAGTAGAAAATTCGTTGATAGCAATTTTTCCAGGACCTAGGTCAGCGATTTTGTTAGCGCCAGTAGTTAATGGGGCGTTACCTAGTAAAGTTACCGGTGCTTTCGCTTTGGTGCTGTTGCCAGTGGCCGATTGGTGTGTACTGCTAGAAATATCAGAGCGCAAGTTGCGGTCGTTAGTGCCACCGTTTGCCGTAGGCTCAGACTTGATCAGGCTGGCTAAGATAGCTGCGCTTTCGCTAGGGGTGGCTGGTAAGGTACCAGTACGCGGTAAGGGCTGATCCTGTTGCGTATCGTGGTCCACCTTAACGTCAGGTGCAGAGCGTTGGCGAGCCTGTGTCAAAGTGGTAGCTGCTTCACGCAACTGGCGCATGTCAGCACGCGGGTCTGTCTGTAAAACAAAACGGGATACTGTCGAGTCTACAGGCAGTAGTTGGCCGATAAGACCAGACTGTGCGGCCAGCCTAGCCAATTCGCTGTCCAGTTTATCTGTGGCTGGGCGAGCGTCAGCAGTATCTGTATTGATATTCTTAGGGGCCGCATCCTGATCTGTGCGTTTGTCGGTTTCCGGTGCGTGTTTGGTATGTTGCTGCGACAAGACATCGGCAAAACGAGGGCTGTCGTTATCGGCCTCTGGGGTTTTGCTAGCTTGGGCAGTTGCCGGTTTCGTGGCAAGCATATCCAGTGCGGGGGAAATCGTAGCTGTATTCATTAAAACTACCCTGATCAGTATGAAGGTCGAGTACGGCGATACAAGGCGGCTGATGCCTCGTCGTTGGCCAGTTGCTCGGCGCGGTTTTCGCGCTGAAGTTGCTGCTGATGATGCCTGGTTTGCAAGGCCTCGTAAGACTTCAGACGTTGCTTTTCAGCATACCATTGCTGCTGACTTTGTTCGATGTTACGGTCTATTTGCCCAACTACTCTATTTTGCTGCAAGATGGCTTCATCCAAAGTGGCAATGAACTGCCTGAAATTGTGATAGTTCGCCGTTGTGACGCCATCCATCGTGGCCTTTTGTAGGCGCTCGGCGTAATCCTGACGATAAACTTGCAGGGTAGAGAGTTGGCTTTTTGCGTTATTGCGTTCGGTTTGTAGTTTCTGCAGCTGTTTGGCGATTTGATTGGCTGCATCTGTTTTTAGATCAATTAACGTTACCAATGAGGCATGCTTAGCCATGCTGTTGTCCTCGGGCTGGGTTCAGATCATGGCGTACCGACCCTTTGCCCAGCAAGGTATTGAGCTCGCCTGCGGCAGAAGCATAATCAATACGAGTTTCTATGCCTTGTTGCAGATAGGCTTCTAGCCAAGGGTATTTTTCTATGGCCGCATCAATTTGTGGATCATTGCCCGGAATGTAAGCGCCTACGGCAATCAAGTCATGGTTACGCTGATAACGCGACAGCATTTTTTTGAATTGATGCACCAAGGTAAATTGCTCTTTGGGCACTATGGCGGCCATGACCCGAGAAATCGAGGCTTCGATATCTATGGCAGGGTAGTGGCCAGCCTCGGCCAAGCTGCGCGATAGCACGACGTGCCCATCTAGTATGGCGCGAGCAGAGTCGGCAATTGGATCTTGTTGGTCATCGCCCTCGGTGAGTACCGTATAGAAGGCGGTAATTGAACCGGCTTGTTTGTTGCCGACGGCTGCGCCATTGCCTGCGCGCTCGACCAATGAAGGTAATTTAGCAAATACAGAGGGTGGATACCCTTTAGTGGCAGGCGGTTCACCTATGGCCAAAGCAATTTCCCGTTGCGCCATTGCGTAACGAGTTAACGAATCCATAATTAACAGTACGTGCTTGCCATCGTCACGGAAATGCTCGGCCAGTCGGGTGGCATAGACCGCGCCTTGCAAACGCAACAGTGGCGAGACATCGGCGGGTGCTGCTACAACCACAGAACGTTTTAGTCCTTCTGGACCTAGGTTGTGTTCGATGAATTCTTTCACCTCGCGGCCGCGTTCGCCTATCAGGCCTACTACGATCACATCTGCTTGCGTATACCGTGCCATCATGCCTAGCAGCACACTTTTACCTACCCCCGAACCGGCGAATAAGCCCATGCGCTGACCACGACCTACAGTTAACAAGCCGTTGATGGCACGCACGCCCACGTCCAGTACCGTATCGACTGGTGCACGTGTTAACGGGTTGATGGTTGCCGCACCTAAAGAGGCCGTACCCACAGCATTTAAGGGTCCAAGATTATCTAAGGGGCGGCCAGCACCGTCCAGTACTCGGCCCAGTAAGGCATCGCCTACGGGTAAGTGGCGCGACAGTATAGGTGGGGGAAGGGCAGTGTCTTCCTGACTAAAGGGCAAGGGTATGGCTAATAGTTCGTCAGGCTCGGTAGGCAGGACGCGTGCGCCTGGGGGCAAACCCGAGATATCGCCTTGCGGCATCAAGTACAGGGTGTTGTCCCTAAAACCTACGACTTCAGCCTCGGCCCACAGGTCTTGGCCAGGAGCGATTTCAATTTTGCAGGCTGCGCCCACGGCTAGCCTTAGGCCGGTGGCTTCTAACACTAAGCCTGTGGCACGCGTAATGCGCCCGCTGACACGCCAGGATTCGGTGCGAGCAACTTGTTTAGCGCCCATTGCTAATTGCATGCGCCAGCGTTCGCTGGCTGAATCTAGGCGTTTGTCATGGCTTTGCATCAGCGGCCCTGGCCTAAGACAGAGTTGTGGCCCAAAGCGGCAATCACCCGTTTCCAGCGTGTTTCCAGCGTGGCGTCTATATCGCCCTGGCTAGTTTCGGCGATACAGCCGCCTCGGGTAATGCTGTTGTCTGGTAGCAGGCGCCAAAGTCCCACACCGGGCTCTTTGTCCAGGTAGCTTTTTACTAACTCTAGATCATCAGGGTGTAGGCGAAGTTTAAGTGTGGCGTCCTGGTTGTGGTCCTGATGGGTAATGTCGTGGATAAGTCCTAGTATTTTTTCGGGCTGAGTATCCAGAGTGGTGCGTAATATCTGTTCGGCAATACGTACAGATAAAGAAATTAACGCTTGGCCCATCTCGGCTTCCATATTGGCAATGGATGCAGCGCAGGCATCGGCTAAGGTAAGTAGTTGATTGCACGCTTGTCGGGCTTGTTCGCTACCTGCCTTGTGGCCCTGGGCCAGTCCATCCTCATAGCCTTGAGCTTGACCCTGTTCCTGCCCCTCTGTAAGACCTGTCGCCAAACCTTGTGCGTGGCCAGCGGCATAGCCTTCGGCTTGACCACGAGTTTGCGCCATAGCGCGCAGCTCTTGGATTTGACGGCGCAGCTCGGCAGCGCTAGGTACGGGAGGACTGGCCGCGGCACCAGTGGACGCCGTTGTAGACTGCGTGATTGGGGGAGCATCAAAGGATGTCATTTCCAAAGGCGTCCAATGCAGCCCTTGGAGCGTTTGGTCAAGGTATTTGTTAGACGTACTCATCGTTGCTGCTGCCTAGTGTAAATTGCCCCGCTTCAGCGAGCGTGCGGGCGACTTGCAGTATGGCTTTTTGCTCGGTTTCGACTTTGGACATACGGACCGGACCTTGGGCATCCAGATCGTCGCGTAGCATTTCCGCGGCGCGGTTGGACATGTTCTTGAAGAATTTGTCGCGCAGTTCTTCTGGCGCACCTTTCAAGGCGATAGTCAGTGAGGTGGTGTCGATTTCCTTGAGGATCAGCTGGATGGCGGTGTCTTCAATGTCGGCCAGGTTCTCGAAGACGAACATTTCGTCGACAATGCGTTGGGCTAGGTCGGCATCCAGTTCACGCAGGCTGCTAACGACAGCATCTTCGTCGGTAGATGACATGAAGTTAAGGATCTCGGCTGCTGTGCGTATACCACCCATTTTGCTACGTTTGGCGCCTTGGCCAGACAGCATGTCGTTAAGCACGTCAGTAAGTTCGTGTAAGGCCGCAGGCTGTACGCCGCCAAATGTGGCAATGCGCAGCATAACGTCGTTACGTAGGCGGTCGTTAAGCAAGGCCAGAATGTCAGAAGCGCGGTCACGCTCTAGGTGGACCAGAATGGTCGCAATAATTTGTGGGTGTTCGTCGCAAATGAGTTCAGCAACACTGTTAGTGTCTATCCAGTTCAGGGCATCTATGCCGCTAGAACCGTCGCCCGCGTCTAAGATGTCTTCAATTAAGCCTGCTGCTCTGTCATTGCCCAGCGCCTTGTTTAGGACACTACGTATGTAATCGTCAGAACCCAAGGTGACAGCCATGAATTGGTCGGCTTCTTGGCGGAATTCCTCTAGGACCTGATCAACGTCAGCACGAGTGATCTGCTTTAGGTGAGCCATCGAGGTTCCGATTTGCTGCACCTCGCGTGCTGTTAGGTACTTAAAAACTTCTGCCGCAGCGTCTTCGCCTAACGAAAGCATCAAAATTGCGCAGCGGTTCAGGTTAGCGTTAGCGGTTGCCATCTTTTTCTATCCAGGAGCGTAATACCATGGCGACTGCGCGTGGATCTTTTTCCGCCATGGTACGAGCGGTTGCAAGATTTTCTTCGTGACGGCTTAATTCGGAGGCGCGACGCTCTGCTTCGACGATTTGTTCGCGATCAAACTCTATTTTGGCCGCGTCTGGCGAAGGGGTGTTTTGTGCTGTTGCCATGCCGTCTGTGATGGGTTTGATCACTTTGCGCCAAATAAATAGCAAGCCTAGTGCAATCAGCAGGTATTTACCCAGTTGTGTGGCGTAATCCAGGTACAACGGATTCTCCCAGACAGGCACGACATCAGTGACGGTGTCAGTAAATGGACTGTTGACCACGCTTAGGGTGTCGCCGCGTTCTGCGGAGTAACCTATAGCCTGCATCACTAATTGATTGATCGTGTCCAGTTGTTGAGCATGGTTGTTTTGCTCGTCGGATGTATCGCCCATTGCGTGAGTGTTAATTACCACAGCAGCCGATAGGCGCTTCACTTTGGCCAAGGGGTCTTTGATATGACTAATCGTGCGGTCAACTTCGTAGTTGATGGTGGCATCGTTGCGTGACGTTCCGCTGCCATCTTGAAAGCGATCGGGGGCGGTCAGTGTCGTGGCTGCTACAACATTAGCCCCGCCCGGAACGGCCGCATTGGGATCCAAGGCAGGGTCAGTTGCTGCAGGTGGGGCAATAATGGGCGCTGTCGGATTGACTGGTGGCTGATTCGTCAACGCACCAGGTATGCCTTCTGGAGCCAACACATTGTTTGATGCTGACGCGCTGGTCTGCTGGCTACGGATAGTTGCTTCACCAGGCGTTTGGTTAGGTCGATAGACCTCTGATGTCTGTTCACGCTGCGAGAAATCAATTTCTGCGCTGACCTGGGCGCGCACGTTACCAGCGCCTACCAGCGGTGTAAGCAGGTTCATGATCCGCTCTACCGCACGCTGTTCGACCTCAAGAGCAAAGCTACGGCGACTGCTTTCAGCGGCAGCCTCGCCAGTGGGGGGGGTTAAAAGCCGACCATTTTGATCCACCACTGACACCTTGTCGGCACCCAGGTTAGGTACGCTGGATGAAACCAACCAGGTAATGGCAGCGACTTGTGATTCGCTAAGGCTGCGACCGGGATATAGCGTGAGCAGTACTGATGCTGTTGGTGGCTGGCGATCCCGTACAAATAGCGATTCGCGAGGCATCGCCAAATGGACTCTGGCACTTTGTACCGATTGCATCGCTTCGACAGAGGCGGTGAGTTCACCTTCCAGAGCCCGTTGGTAGTTCACCTGTTCGGCAAATTGGCTGGCGCCAAAGCGTGTTTTGTCCAGTAGTTCGAAGCCTGTATCACCAGCGCGCGGTAGACCTTGTTCGGCTAATTGCAGCCGGGTTTCATAGACCTTATTGGATGGAATCAGAATGGCACTGCCATTTTCTGAAAACCGATAAGGCACGTTCATTTGATTCAGCGCAGTGACTATGGCGCCACCATCGCGGTCTTCTACGTTAGAGAACAGCACACGGTAATCGGGCGAGCGTGCCCATAGCAACAGCATAACAATGACTGCGACCACGGCCGAGGCGACCCCCAACTGCAATGGCTTGGGCCAACTGTTGATTTTGGCAAGGTAGGGGAAGCGAGCCAGCAATGCCGCTTGTTGGCTCATTGGGCGCCTCGCGCGGAATGTATGTTACGGGGGGATGCGGCTACGCCATGTAGGCGAATACACAAGGCAAATGCCCGACAGCAGGGGAGCAAGGAGTGCATGCGACTAGGAAAAATTAAGGTGAGCTTGAATTATTGCCTAAGACGCGTTTCAAGCAAGCGTCGAAAAAGCGGGGTTTTAGGTGTTATTTAGGTGATATGGCTAGGGGAATCGGTAAGGCCTTATGGCAACAACCGTTCAATCCCCTGATATGCCCCCTAAATTGCCAGCTATTGTATCGGCTACTTTGGCTGAAGATTATCTATAGTAAGGGCAATGCGGCCCAGAAGGGCCTGTTTCTTAAAGTACCGAGCATATCTTATGGCCATAGAACACCTTACTGCTGTTGAAAACTTACTGTCCCAGATGCGGGCAGTGGCTCAGGCTGCAGGGGCTATGCCAGTACGTGCTCAGGCTGCATCCGCTAATGGTAGTGATGGTTTTGCTGCAGAATTGGCGCGGTCGTTGCAGCGTGTGTCTACGGTGCAGAATGACGCGAATATCCAGGCTGAAGCTTTTCAAATGGGCACGCCGGGTGTTTCTTTGAATGACGTCATGATAGACCTGCAAAAAGCCAACCTAAGCTTTCAGATGACACTGCAGGTCCGTAATCGTTTGGTTGCTGCCTATCAAGAAGTTGCTAGTATGGCGGTATAACCTTTCAGTCGGTAGTGCTCTTGGGTTCTAACCCAGGTATTTCAAGTTTCTGATGTGCATTTCCTTCCAGGGCATACAGCCAGGCAAGTAATTCGGCAATGGCTAAGTATAGTTGGGGTGGGATCTGTGTATCCAGATTCACTTGCATCAATAAGCCGACCAGCTCCGGCGACTCGTGTACATATAAATCGTTTTCTTTGGCCGTGCGAATTATCGTTTCCGCTAGGGTTCCATAGCCTTTGGCGATAACGCGTGGTGCGGCATCGTTGTTGTCATAGGCGATGGCGACTGCGCTGGGCCTGCCGTCGTTAAGCGCGTGTGGGCGTGGTGTCGTCATGGCTGGCTTCTTGTGCAATGGACAGCTGGCTTAGTTGCAGGCCTTGGCCTAAGCAACGACTGCGGAGCTCTTCGGTGTTGTGGCTTAGGAGTTCGGCGGATTCTGGCGCCACAACGTGCATAACTAACTGCTGCCCGGATAAGATTAAGCGTGCTTGTACATTGCCCAGTTGCGGTAAATGTATATTGATTTTAGTGGCCCAGTGGGGGGTATTCGTCCCATTTTTTTCATCTTCGGCCGGGGTTTCATGGCGGCTGACTTCCCATTCCATGGGGGCATCTGGCCAGGCCTCGCCGCGCCAGGCAAAAGTTTGATTAGCTAAGACTTCAAGTTGTTGACGCACCAGTTGCTGAGTTTGAGGATCTACGCCGGGTACAGGAGCTTGATTGGTGCTGCCTGCAGTAGTGGGGGTATTACTGCTGGATGGTGTTTCTGTACGGGATGTTGCTGCTGGCTCTGAGCTAGTGCTTGAACCCGCGGGTGTGCCTGCTGGTTGGTTGGTGCCAGAAGCAGGCTTACCTGCCTGGGCTTGTGGTTCTTGTTGCAATTGTGCCAGCGTCAGCTTACCGGCCATTAGCCCGCTAAGATGCGATTCATAGAACATACCACTAGATTGCAAAATTTGCGGCAGTATTTGGCTAAGTTGTCCAGCTAGACCAGGTGCTGGAATGGCGCTGCCTGTGACAGAGGATGCCATAGAGGTACTTGCCAAGCTGCCTGTGGTAGTGGCGGTGCTGCTGGTATTCACCGTGCCAGTAGCATTACCAGCTGGGCGACCATGGCTGGCGGAGGCCTCTGGGCGCTGGCCAGTTAGCATTGCGGAGGGCTCCCCAGGTTTTTGGTTCAGCAATGGTGCCTTGCCCAAAACTGCTGGGTTTTGGTCGGGAAAATTTGCCAGTAGCGCTAATATGGCTCTGGCTGCTGTGCCTAATGAGGTAGGGGCAGATGCTGTAGTTGCTGTACTAAGTAAGCCGCGGGAGCCCATTAGTGCGGCTGTTTTGGCGTCTAGCTTGGCTCGGTCTACAGCATGTTGACCTTGCTGGCGTGACTGTTCCTGTGCCCGGTCTACGCCAGTGCGGGTGTCGCGTATGACTTCATTGCGTGCAGCTTCAGCACGTTCGGGTTGGCCAGGTTGAGTAACCGCATCCGGCCTGGCGCCAGAAACCAGATTGGCTTGCTGCGATAAGCTGGTGCCCAGCATAGAGTCTAGGCGCTGAACCAGCAGCGTCCCTAGTGCGGATGGACCGCCTATGCTCATAGGGGTTGTTGTGGGGCGTAGGCCTGAAGCACAGTCTGCTGGCGTTTCATAGCGCCTATCAGCAGGCCTAAGCGGTCAATTTCCGGCATGGCTAGGCGGCGTATATTGGCGTCATTATCTAGAATTTTTCTAAGTAATGCGCGGCGTGACTCGCGGTCTTCAGTGCTTAATGGTGTAAAACGACGTAGCGCTTCGACGGCGATGTGGTATTGGTTGCCTAGTTCCATGACGGCATCCCATTGCTCGGCCCGTGCTTGGTCCAGCATATTGCCTGTAATGCCAGCAATAATTTCATACTGGCGTATAAGTGGGGTAGTGTGGCTCATGGTTTTAACCCTGGTTGACTGTCGCTTGTGGCGAGTCTGCAATCGTTTGCCAGGCTTGACTAATATCGTTAAGCAGGCGTTCCGCCAGATCAAGCTTTTCCTGGTCGGCATTCAGATTGGCCAGCAGCAGGTTACGAATGATCAGTTCATAGGTAGTGACCAGATTGGTGGCAACTTCACCACCATTGTCTAGGTTAACACTGGCTTTTAGCCCGGAATCTACAATATCTATGGCTTTGGATATGGCTTCACCACGACCTGCTATGTTGTCGTTTTGCATGTGTAGCCGAGCTTTTAATATAGCTGCTTGTGCGCCCTTGAACAGGAGAGTGATCAACTGTTGTGGGTTAGCACTGAGCACTTCGGTTTCCAAGCCTACGTTTGCGTAAGCTTGGGCCGAAAAAGCATGACGCGGGCCGCGTCGTACAGAATAGTTCATTTTTCCTTGCCGATATTGCCCAACATAGACAGCTGTTGAGTCAGATAGTTACTGATGCCATTCATTTGAGTCATCATGACATCCAGGTTGGCAAACTGTTGGCGATAGGCCTCCATTTTCGCGTCTATGCGATCTTTGGTGGCAATCATTTGCTTGTCTAACTCAGTGATGGTGCGTTGGGTACCTTCTTCGGCGCTTTTGATCAAGCCATCGCTGCGGGTGAAGTTATCAGCTACTTTGTTTAAATTAGCACTAATGCCCGTATCGCCGACAAATAGTTTCTGAACATCGACCATGTTGTCTTTCAGGGCGGTTTCCAGCTTGTCCTTATCAATGACTAATTGACCGTTTTTAGGGTCTGTGGTGATGCCTAGTTGTGACAAGGTGGCGATAGCACCTTCGCCAACGGCAGAGTTCAAGGCCTGGCGGACTTGGTTCTGAGCATTGCGTGCTAGGTTATCACCGGTTAGGGCACTGCCCTTTTGGTTTTCAACGTCGTACGACGTTAGTGACTTGATAGTGGATTGCAGGCTGTTGTAGGCCTCGACGAACTTGTTAATGGCTTCGGAGGTGACGCTGTCGTCGCGTGTAATGCTTAGGCTGACAGGAGAGTCTGATACCTTGGTCAGGTTAAGCGTGACACCTTCAATAGCGCCTTTGACAGTGTTGGATTGGTTGGTAATTGGGATATCATTGATAAGGAGTTCGGCATTTTTGGCGGCGCTGTGAATGACGTTGGGGTTAACTCCGGGATTCTGGGCAGTGCCAGCATCAAATCCAATTAATGCATTTAAGTCATCATTGCCGGTAACCGACAAGGATTGTATGGAAGCCTCTTCGCCAGTGTCTTTGACCGTAAACAACAGGCGGTGTGGTGTGTCTTTGTCGCCATCGTTGATCATGGTGGCGCTAAAGCCCAGGCTGGAGTCGCCATTAATGGCTGCCATGATGTCGTCTAGTGAAGGGGCGCCGCCATTTTTGCTGGCAATATCCAGGGTTTTTTCTTCGCCACCTATATTAACGGTCAGTGTGCCGCTGCTGTTGCCTATGGCCGCTGAGCGGTCAGCCTGTCCTTTAAAGACTAAAGTTTGCGATGTGGCTAACTGTTCGACCTGGATGTTGTATTGCCCCGCGACAGCCTTGTTACTGACGTTGGCCGTGAAGTAGTCACCAGCCGTGGTAGCTTTCAGTGCGCCAAAGGTATCGGTTTTTCCTAGGGCTTGGCCTGCCGTGTTTAGGGCTTCCAGAGCACCTTTCAGGGTGCTGTAGGCAGATATGCGGTTTTGCGCAGAAACTTGTTGGGACTGTAAAAGTACCAAGGGTTGATTTTCGCTTGCGCGAAGGTCCTTGAGCAACTGTTCGACAGGTAAGCCAGAACCAACGCCAATAGATGAAATAGCCATTTTTTAACTCCGTATGCAGTTATTGTCCCGCATATTACAAAATACAATTAGGATGACAGCAGGTAGATTAGTGGGTATTTCAAGTGTTTACCTAGATTGCCGTCATGGATGATTACTGTCTGTGTTGTCAGGCTTTAGTGTCTATGTTTGCGCCTTGCAGTTGTACTATCATTTTAGCGACGCGAATTACGGCATCTGAAGGTACGGTGCGTATCACTTCACCCGTTTCGCTATCAGTAATTGACACCACCAAACGTTGGGCTTCTTCGTCCATGTCAAAGCGCATACCTGTGGACCAGGCTTCCATGCTGTTGTTGACTAGGTTTAAGGCTTTTTCCGTGGGACTTTCATTGTTGTTGGGGGTGTCCGGCGAACCTGAGCCTTTATCCGAGCCTGTAGTGGCGTTGCCGTTGCTGCGTACATCTGTTGTTGGGGTTACAACAACAGCCGCCTCGGGGGTGGCTGGTGGGCGTTCAAAATCCGCAGCCATTGGGGTCTGAGGCGAATAGTGCATGCCGGAGGCAATCGGGTTAACCATGTTGTGGCTCCTGAATGTTATATGCGTAGTACGCGTTTGGCTTTTTCTTGCTTATGTACCAGTAACGGCTAAGTGCGCAAATACTTTAGGGCTGTGCTGGCCTTAAGGCAATCCATAGAACAGACAATGAATTAACGTCCACCTCAGTTTAACGCCAGACGAGTAAATATCCGATAATAACGGCTTGTATATAGGCCTTTCTTGACTGGTATGGTTCATTCTGAAGACCACCTCGTAGGGGAGCATGCTCCTCTTGTACGTCGACTTGCATTGCAGTTGGCTGCTAGGTTGCCGCCTAGCGTCGAGCTGGATGACCTGATGCAAGCTGGCATGATGGGTCTGCTGGATGCTGTGCGTCGCTATCAGGAAACACCGGGAGCACAGTTTGAAACCTATGCGGTTACGCGTATACGCGGTGCCATGCTAGACGAACTGCGCAGTCAAGACTGGTTGCCGCGTAGTGTGCGTAGTAAGGCGAAAACCATAGAGGTCGCAATCCAGCGCCTAAGTCACAAACTATTAAGACCAGCCACCGAAGTGGAAATCTCCCAAGAGTTGGATATGCCTTTGGGTGACTACCAAGCCTTGCTGGAAGATGCCCGCGGGGTGCAGGTTATACACTATGAAGACCTGGCTCGCTATCAAGATGAAGGGGTGAACCCTTTAGATACCATGCAAGATGGCCATGACAGTCAGGCTGGCCATTGGGCGAATCCTTTAAACAATCTTATGTCTGATGCCTTGCGTGAGCAATTGGTGCAGGCGATAAAGGCCTTGCCGCCGCGCGAACAACTGCTGTTGTCCTTGCACTTTGAACAAGACCTGAATCAAAAAGAAATAGCTGCCGTCATGGAAATCACGGAAGGGCGGGTGTCACAGTTGCGTTCTCAGGCTGTGGCCAGAATACGTGCTTCCCTAGCTCGCGAACAGTGGGACGAGAACCCCGGTGAGCTGGAATTGCAGCGTTTGTTGTAAGCCATCAAACTCCCTTGAATTGTACGTTTGTTTGACATTTTCTAGTTATTTAGTGCTCTATCGTGCTTATCTTCGCGTATCGCGTACAATCACTTCTTTTTTGGGCAGGGACGCCTATTCAGGCCGATTCCTCCCGGGCTTTTCTTGTGCATAAACGATTGCTCAAGGTCCTTCATCAAGGAGCGAAACACCATGCAAGGCCTGCACCTTACCGCAGATTTGTACTTATGTGCCGCAGACGCGTCTTTACTAATAGATGCCGATGCATTAGCGAGCTTGTGCCGTAACGAAACGATAGCCTCGGGTTTGACCCTTGTGGCAGAAAAGTGGTTCACCTTTCCTGATTATCAAGGTGAGCCTGGTGGCGTGACTGGCATGTTGTTGTTGGCCGAATCCCATTTGGCTATACATACCTGGCCAGAACGGGGTGGCGTCACTCTGGACGTTTATGTCTGTAACTTTGAGGATGACAACTCCACAAAGGCCGAGCAATTGATGGATGCCTTAGAAGCGGCGTTTAAACCTGCTCAGTTGCAGCGTAATCGCTTGCAGCGCGGTGACGAGAATGGTCCAGTAGAAAACGGTCAGTTACTGTTGGAAAATTTGAATGTTAATAGTGTCTATGGTTTTCGCTTTGACCGTCACGTACTAAGCCAGCGTACTCAGTACCAGCACTTGGAATTATTGCAGTCTAGCGATTTAGGCCTGACTTTGCGGCTGGACGGCAGCATGATGACCTCGGAAGCCGATGAGTTTTTCTATCACGAAGCCCTGATCCATCCTGCCACGATTGCACACTCTGCGCCACGTAGTGCATTGATTATAGGTGGTGGGGATGGCGGTGCACTGGAAGAGCTGCTTAAGCATCCTTTGGATAGTGTCACATTAATCGAGCTGGACGCTGCCGTGGTCGATGTGGCCCGTGAACACTTGCACAGCATACACAAGGGAGCTTTCGATGACTCGCGTGTTACCTTGCGCTTTGAAGACGGTGCAGCCTTTGTCGCAGCCACTGAGCAGCGCTTTGACTTGGTGTTTCTGGACCTGACAGACCCTGAAACACCTGCTGGGCCTTTGTATACCCAAGAATTCTTCGAGCAATGTCAGTCAATACTGGCGCCCGGTGGGGCTGTGGTACTGCATTTGGGGTCGCCATTTTACGAACCCGATCAAGTACGTGAATTGAATGCTGCAGTGTCCGCGGTGTTTAAGCAGGTTAGCGGGTTTGGCCTGCATATACCCTTATATGGCTCGTATTGGGCACTTGCCGTGGCGTCAAATGAGTTGGATGCCAAGGCGATAACAACAGAAACCGTGCAGCAGCGCTTGCAAGAGCGTGAAATTACCGACCTGAACTACTACAACCCCGAAGTTCACGGGGCATTGTTCGCCTTACCTAATTTCCATCGCAAACTAGTGCAGTGATGGCCTTGCGTGGCGGTTTAATAGCCGCCACTAAGGGGATCGGGTTGAAAGTCTTGCCCTGGAATATAGCGCACACCCGTATCTAGTTGACCATCAGGGTGCAGAGTTAGCCAACGGTAGCCTGGGCCAGTAGTATCCAAACTGAATTGACTACTGTTGGGCGTGAACTGTATACATGTTGATGGAGTGGCCAGTAAACGCAAGTTATGACCTGCTTGAGCATACTGGTGCATAGCGTCGTATTCCTGATGAACATGGCCCCATAACAAGGCGTGCACTTGTGGAAAATCTTCGATAACGTCTAATAGCTGCTGGCCATTACTGATCATCATGGGGTCTAGCCATTCACAGCCTACGGCCACTGGGTTGTGGTGCAGGGTGACCAAAATATGTTTTTTGCCAGCCTGTTGCGCTGCTGTTTTCAATAGCGTTAATTGGTCAGGCAATAGTTCGCCCCCATTCGAACCAGGAATAAGGGTATCTAGCAATATTACTCGCCAGTTACCGATATCGATTACTGGTTGGGCTTTGTCTTGCAATACAGCATGAAAGTTGTCACGAGCATCGTGATTGCCGGGTAGGCTGCGCAGGGGCGCATCTACGATGGCTGTCAACTGCAGAAAGCGTTGGTAGGCGGCTAGGCTGCCGTCTTGGGCGATATCGCCAGTCGCTAGCAACAGATCTGGGCTAGGATAGTGCACAGCAATATCTTGCAGTACAGCGCGCAAACTAGCATCAGTAGCTACGTTCAGCAGCCGTGCGTCAGGATCCGAAAATAAATGCGGGTCGGTTAACTGCACTATAGTGACGGGCACATCGTAGTCAAGGTGGGATGTCAAGGCGTTACCACATATAGCCCAAGAACAGGCTTGAAGTTAGCTATAAACATTGCAACTTAACATAGCTTGAAGCAAAATGACCAAACATGATGACAATAATTAGACAGAAGACGGGGCGGTGGATGAAAATTAAACGAACTGGCATAGGCCAGTGTATCCCTAGCTGGCTGATTGGAATAGGATTCAGCCTGGCACTGGGTACCCATGCTATGGCACAAACTACCTCTACTCATCAGGCAACAGTTAACCAGGCCCTGGAATGGATTAACGCCGGGCAGGCAGGCACGGCCTTTCAGCTATTGGCCCCATTGGAAAACGAATTGGCTGGCCAGCCAGAATACGATTATTTACTTGGGCAATCTGCCTTAGGAGCAGGCGAAGCCACACGTGCCGCGTTTGCCTTTGAACGTTGTTTGTCCGTTAACTCTTTGAATGGTCTGTGTCGCCTAGGTATGGCGCGCGCGCATATGGCCCTGACCGAAGTAGATAGCGCCCGCTTGGAGTTAAGCACCATTGCTCAATCGGCACCCCCCACTGAAGTCGAGCAGGTGATTACCGACTATCTGGATGAGTTGTCCGGTACCGAATCTGGCCATAATAGGGATACCCGTTTACGCGCGTATGTGCAGTTGGGCATAGGCTATGACAGCAATATCAATACTGCACCCTCGGAAAGCAGTATGGCCATTCCCTTGTTTAATGACTTGGTTATGGGCTTAAGCCGTGAAGGGCGCAGTCGTGAAAGTGGATTTAACCAGGCGGCCTTTAACGTACGTTATTCCACCCCTATGGGTAACGGCAATTGGCGTTTTGTTGCGGATGGCAATTTGGCAGCCACGGGTAACTGGGCTACCCATCGATATAACACGGCGGTTACCGATATCGGTGTGGGTGCTACCTATAAAGCCTACCGTCATCAATTCACCGGCAAGGTATTAGGACAAAACTACAACCTGGGTGGTCATAACTATCGCAATATGGTGGGCGTGTTAGGTCAGTATGCGTATACCGTATCTGATCAAGCTGAATTCAGTGGTTTCTTGCAGGCTAGCCAAATGCGCTATCCTGATATGCGCTTGCGTGATACCTACCGTTATACCGGTGGTGTGTCCTGGGCTCAGGCTTTAGCTGCGAATCGGGCGGTTACCTATGCCAGTGTGTATGGTGGTTGGGAAGACACCATACGCAGCAAAGCCCCTGATAATTATCAGCATAAGTTTGCCGGGCTGCGTATTGGTGGTATGTATATGGCCACACCACGCCTACAGCTGGAAGCCGGTGTGGGTGCAGAACGTCGCCGCTATGATGGTCAGGAAATTTTGTTTTTACGTCGCCGCACTGAAACTGCCTATGATGGCTATCTAGGATTCAACTACTCGCTGAATCGGAAGCTGTCGGTACGACCACAGTATCGCTATGCGAAAACCGACTCATCCATACCGCTGAACGACTATCAGCGTCATACTTTTATGGTGAACCTGCGTTATGAATTATTCTAAACTTGCTGGTTTGGGCTGGCGCAAGTGCCAGCTATGGTTAGTAGCACTAGCCTGTCTATTTCTACTGCATGCTCAGGCGCAGGCCGAAGTGGCCGCTAATGTCAGTTTTGTCAGTGGTGTTGTCACTGCTAAAAGCAGTGACACAGCCAGCCGTGAGCTGGCTAAGGGCAATGATATTTTCAGCGGTGACAGCATAGACACCTCTGACAACGGTCGTATACAAATGCGCTTTACCGATGGTGGCCTGGTATCTTTAATGCCGCGCACCCTATTTTCTGTGGATGAATACCTGCATGAAGGTAAGTCTGAAGAAGACGGTTCCCTGGTGTTTGGTATGTTGCGCGGCGGTATGCGCACCATCACCGGTTCTATAGGTAAGATTAAGCACGAAAACTACGAGCTGAAAACCCCAGTAGCTACCCTGGGTATACGCGGCACTGAATATGTTGCTGTCATTGGCCCACCCGACACCTTACGTGTGCACGTGGGTAAGGGTAAGGTCGTTATTACTAACGACCACGGCACTTTGGAAGTGACTGAGGGTCGCAGTGCGGTGGTCGTTCTGGGCAGCGCCCCTGAATTTACCGAGCAAGGTCCGTTATACATTGCTAGTGTTATAGGGGGCGACAAGTCCGGTCTTGAGGGCTTAGTCGACCAAGATCCCTTGTGGCGTGATCCTGCCTTGGACAGACCTTTCGCATTTGATGAAGCTGAATACTTGGCAAGCAACCCTCCACCAGAAGTAAACCCTCCAGCAATAACACCGCCAGTACCACCTGTGTCACCTATACCTCCTAGTGGTTCTGGGTATTTGATGGCGGGGCATGGTATGAATCCCTCCGGAGGAGGGGTGGTCAGCCCTTATTTTAGTCCAGCAGCATTTACAGCTACCTTTGATCAGACCACCGGAAACCTACTTGATGTGGGTGGAGTTAACTTGGCTGGCATGACAGCTACTAATGTAGGCTATTTGGCTGGGAACATCAGTTGGGGGGAAGTTGATCTTGGTAATACCAGCACTTCGTTAGGCGGGGGTAGTTCAGTAGTGGGTATTACTTCATACGTTGTTGGTTCCCAAGTGCTGAATATGCCAACCAGCGGCACATTAAACTACAGCTTAGCGGGAGCTACACCAGTACGCAGTAGTATTTCTGGGGTTTCAGGGACCTTAAATTCATTCAATCTAAATATTGACGCTGGTAGTATGCTTTATGACTTTGATATGGACATAACAGTCAATGGAGTCTGGAATGGAGGGGCTAACCCACATGTTACTGCAGACTCTGGACCTAACCCCGCTTCTTTACCTGGTGGAGCAAATGGTTTTCAGTTTACAGCGGCTGATGTGAATGTTAATGGCCTGAATTGTTCTACATGTAATGCAAATATTCAAGGTTTTTTAGCTGGCCCCAATGCAGATCAAGCAGGAGTTAGCTACCTTATTACTGACTCTCAGAATGAGAGTCTTGCTGGCTCGGCAGCCCTAACCCGCCCATAAGATGCCTCAGGCCAGCCGTAGCAAGGCCAGCCGTAGCAAGGCCAATCGCCATAACGCCGCCGTCACTATATTGCGGCGGCACTGGCCCACTTGCTTGGGTTTGTTACTGGTGGCGGTCTTGCTGGCTACGCATTTATTTGCTTCACACAATCCCGCTCAAAGCGGGATGCTAAATCGACTGGACGCCTTGTTGTACGACTGGCGTTTCCAGTTACTACCCCCTCAGCGGTCTGCTCAGTTACCCATAGTAATTGTGGATTTGGACGAGGCCACACAGCGTCGCGAAGGACGTTGGCCCTGGGATAGGGCCAAAGTGGCTGACTTGGTATTGGCCTTGCAGCAGCATGGTGCCGGTTTAATTGGTTTTGATGTGGTGTTTTCTGAACCTGGCGTCAATCCGGCTCAGGCCGTTCTAGCTGCCCCCGATTTGTCTGCTAACACTCGGCAAGCCTTGCAGCAACTGATCCCCGATTTTGATGGTGATAGGAGTTTGG
Source organism: Alcaligenaceae bacterium (assembly GCA_013416485.1). Lineage (GTDB taxonomy): Bacteria > Pseudomonadota > Gammaproteobacteria > Burkholderiales > Burkholderiaceae_B > JAGOAJ01. The sequence goes on along the minus strand of JACCEO010000003.1, from coordinate 8,721 downwards.
CGAATACGCTGGGCAGCAATGTTTTACTTGGCTATTTCTTTCATGCCGATGGCGGTAAGGTGGGTGCCTTGCCATTTCCCTTTCTGGAACTACCAGAGGCAGACCTAGAAAAATCTGCTTTGATCAGCTTGCCTGACTACACCAGCAACCTGCATTTGCTGACTGAAAACGCGCTAAGTAGTGGTTTTGTGGTGGCAGTACCAGATGCTGATGGCATAGTACGGCGTATGCCACTAGCCATGCGCTATGAAAATGGAGTGTATGCCTCCTTAACCTTGGAAATGGCGCGCGTGGCGCTGGGTGCACCTTGGATAAAGCTGGATCAAGCTCAAAGTGGTAATCAAGTTGTAGCGACCAGTCTACAAATCGGTAAACATGTGCAGATCCCCGTCGATGGCCGTGCCCAAATGTTGGTGCCTTATCGTGGCCGTGCAGGGTCTTACCTATCTGTTTCTGCGACGGGAGTGTTGCGTGGTGATGCGCCAGCGGGGCAACTGCAGGCGCTGGATGGGGCCTTGGTGTTGGTGGGAACATCCGCTTTGGGCTTAAGCGATCTGCGTACCGTACCTTTACAAACGGGTTATCCGGGGGTCGAGGTCCATGCCAATGTGTTAGATACGATTTTGCAGGCGGCTGTGGGCGAGAATACCTTTTATCGGCAACCCGATTGGGAGCCTGGCGCTACCTTGCTAATGCTGATCGTGTCTGGGGTGTTGCTGGCGTTGCTATTGCCACGACGCGCCCCTGTGGCGATGTTGTTGGTGTCTGGAGGCTGGTTGGTACTTATGGTGGGGGCCAACCTACTGTTATGGCGCTACGCACATTTTGCTTTACCTCTGTCTATGCAGATCATTATGGTGCTGGCATTGACGGGTTTTAATATTGCCGCGGGGTATTTAAAAACCAATCGCCAAAAGCGGGCGATACAAACGCTGTTTGGTGAATATGTGCCGCCCGCCTATGTGGAGCGCATGGTGGCACACCCGGATCTGGTGTCTTTGGAAGGCGAACAACGGGAAATGACAGTGTTGTTTGCCGATGTCTTGAACTTTACCGCCATGTCAGAAGCCTTGTCAGCAACAGAGCTAAAAGACTTACTAAATCGTTATTTAACAGCAGTTACTCAGGTTCTTTTTGAACACAGTGGAACCATAGATAAATACGTAGGTGATATGGTCATGGCGTTTTGGAATGCGCCTTTAGATGACGCTAAGCATGCAAGTCATGCCGTCGGTGCCGCCTTGCAAATGCAGCACCGCATGATCCGCTTGCGTGACACATTTCAACAAGATGGTTTGCCCGTATTCGATATAGGCATAGGGTTAAATACCGGGCTAATGAATGTGGGTGACATGGGATCCAGTTATCGGCGTGCTTATACGGTGATGGGTGATGCGGTTAACTTAGGTGCCAGACTGGAAGGGGTGACTCGTTTTTACGGGTCTGGCATATTGGTTAGCGATGCGACACGTCAACAGGCCAGTGAATACTTATATTGTCCGGTGGACCGCATACGGGTCAAAGGTAAACGCGAGCCCATTGATATTTTCGAGCCCCTATGTTTGCTGGATCAGGCAGCGCCTGAATTGGTTCAGCATATGCAAGAATTGCAGCACGCTCTACAGCATTACCGCGAACGACGCTGGACAGAAGCGCGCAAATTATTTATGTATTTGTCTGAACAAGACCCAGCACGTGGCACCTTGTATGCCTTGTATGTTCAGCGTATAGACAGCACTGACCTGAAAAGTTTGCCGCTATACTGGGACGCTGTCTACGATCACGAGAATAAATAATGGCAGATTACTTAGCTAATTTTACAATGTCGTTGCATGCCGCCTGGATGCCGCACTACCTACCCATGATGGCCTGTGTAGTAGTGTTGGGTTTCATCCTGATGCGTACTACGCGTAGGGCGTTGCTGTTTACGGTACAAATGCTGGTACTGTTGTTGTTTCTGGTGCTGGGCAGTGCGGTGGCTGCCAGTGTGGATGCAGTCGATATTTCCCAGGCACTTAACCAATTGGCAACCTTGGTGTTGGGCATGACACTGATACGCCAAGGCGGTTTGACCATATTCCGTCTGGTAGTGCCCAAACTGGGTTTGCATCCGCCGCGCATACTGGAAGAGCTACTTATTTTATTGGCCTATGTGGCCTGGATATTAGTACGCTTATCTGCTGGTGGCCTGGACTTGGGTAGTCTAGTGGCCAGTACGGCAGTAATCACTGCCGTACTGGCCTTTGCCATGCAAGATACGCTGGGCAATATTCTGGCTGGGCTAGCGCTGCAATTGGATCATTCCGTGCATATAGGCGATTGGATACTGTTAGAAGATATCAGTGGTCAGGTGGAACAGGTGCAATGGCGGCACACGGCCATACGTACCTTATTTGGCGAACTGGTCTTAATACCCAATAGTCAGCTAATGAAATCGAGGGTCATGCTAACGGGTGGCCAGTCCGCGCCGCGACGTCTGCGTTCAGTCAACTTTTATGGCAGCATGGATTTATCGCCCAGCTTGGTCATTGCCGAGGTACAAAAAGCCTTGGCTAATGCCGATTTACCCACCGTGGGTAGGCGAGAATCCACAGAATGCGTGGTGTTGGATTTTACCAATGGCATGGTGCAATACGCTGTACGTTATTGGTTGATAGACCCCAAGTCGCCTGGAAGCACGGACTCTTTGGTACGTCAGCATATACATGCCTTGTTTCGTCGCCGCGGTTGGCGTATGGCTGCGCCTACCCAGGATGTACTGCTAGGGCGTGCTAATTTACAGCCGTATCAGGAATTCACCCAAAGGGTTCAGCTATCCAGTATTGATGTGGTGCGTAGCCTGCCATTATTCGAACCCCTGACCGATGACGAAGTTCGGCAGCTTGCTGTTGGTTTACGTGTTGTTCCTTATGTGGCTGGCAGTCTAATTACACGACAGCATGATATTGGTGATTGCTTATACATATTACTGTCTGGCAAGGTAGATGTCTGGTTGGAAGACAACGGTAAGCGGCATGCGCTGGCGGTACTGGAACCACTGCAAATTATGGGCGAGACCAGTCTGTTGACCGGCGACCCCCGTAGCGCTACCTTAACGGCACGCACCGACGTTGAGTGTTATGTAATCAGCCAAGATGATTTTCAGCATACCTTACGCAATCGCCCCGAGCTGGCGGATTCCTTTGCCCAGTTGCTAACTGATAGGCTACAAGAACGCATGGCGCTACGCGAAAAAATGCAGCAGCCACAAGTAATTCAGCAAAAAGCCGCTATATTGATCCGAATACGTAGCTTGTTCAGCTTGTAGAAGCAGAAAAATCAGGAGTTTTTCGTATCCTATCTGTTTGGACGGGGACAAGTCATTGACTGCTGCGTATCATTTGCCGATCTATAGCTGCCTATTATCGTAGGCTAAAGGTGGTGCATCATGAAAAGAATACAACTGGGTACATTGGTTTTGGGTGGGCTGGTAATGGTGTTATCAGCATGCAGCGATAGCACAGCTAGCTCTGTGCCCAAGGTTAGTAAGACTTATCAGCAAAAAATAGAGGCAGCCTGGAATACGGCTAGCCAGGGCAAATCGCCCACTATGGATTGTGCTTCGGTGATAGGAACAGCCGTAGGCATGAATATGTCGGGGCAGGGTAAACAATCAGAAGCGGCTCAGGCCTATGAAACGTGTTATGTCAGTTCCTTTGCGCATTACGCAAACACCTTGATTGCGCAGCCCGATAACGCTGCCTTGGATAGCGATAAGCAGCCCAAGGGGTGTATGGCTTTATTTACTCAATCTCGAATACATCAGTCATCGTTGGGTGGGTTTGCCAAGGATTTCGGGTTAGATAAAACCTTGCTGGATGCAAAAGTGCGTTCTGCCTTAGATCAGGGCCCAGCTGTCGCTTGCACGATGTTATTTGCTGAAGATTGATCGTTAGCCGTTTATTTTTGGAAGTGCTATGAAACGATTACACGCGTGTTTGTTAGCAGGGGTATTGGCATCGTCCAGTGTTCAGGTAATGGCTGCCGAACAGGCCATGATAGTGCTGGATGCTTCCGGTTCTATGTGGGGCCAAATTAATGGCAAGCCCAAGCTACAAATTGCGCGTGAGGCCTTAGCTACCGTTTTGGAAGGTGTGCCCGCTGACATGGAGCTAGGGCTGATAGCGTATGGTCATCGCGAAAAGGGCAACTGTAATGACATTGAAGTCATTATAGAACCTGCAGCAGGTACTGGCCCGGCCATTACCCAGGCTGCTGCTAACATGAAGTTTTTGGGCAAAACGCCGTTATCAGCCGCAGTAAAACAGGCGGCTGAAGCATTACGCTATACCGAAGATAAAGCGACTGTCATCCTGATTACAGATGGTTTGGAAACCTGTAAGGCAGATCCATGTGCTTTGGGAACGGAGTTAGCCCAGAACGGTATCGACTTCACTGCCCATGTGGTGGGTTTTGATCTAACAGATGCTGAAGGCAAACAGGTTGCCTGCTTAGCGGAAAATACCGGTGGTCAATATATTGCGGCGTCTAATGCCGACGAACTGCGTGATGCCTTGATTAGCACCGTAGTGCAGCCTGTACTCATGGCCGAGCAGCCAGCACTTGAAGAGGAACCCGAACTGGTGTTGCCTATTGCCACACTAGAGACCGACGCAAGCGCTGCCGTAGGGGCCGACATCGAGGTGAACTGGACTGGGCCAAATGCAGAAAATGATTACATAGATATTGTGCCCGAAGGCCATGAAGCAACCAATGGCGATTTGGCCTATATCTATACCAAGCAGGGTACGCCACTCAATATGCGCATGCCGGCTAAGCCAGGGGCTTATGACATACGTTATATCTGGCGCGGTACAGACAACAAACGCCATGTGCTGGCAACCACAACGATACAGGTTGCGGATACTGAGGCCGCTTTGATTGTTCCTGATAGTGTGCAGGCAGGCAGTATCATTCCCGTCGAATGGAATGGGCCAGCAAGCAAGGATGACTATATAGATATTGTTCCTGCTGATCAGAAAAAACTTGGCAATGGCCTTAGTTATTTCTATCCCGCACGGCTAGAGGACGGCAAACCTGGCGAGTTGAAAGGTCCAACCAAGCCGGGGCAGTACCAGGTACGCTACGTGTTACGTGCGTCGGGCCCTGCGCGTTTGGTGACCAGTGTGCCATTAACGGTGACAGCAGCTACTGCCAGTATTTCAATTCCAGACAGCGCAGAAGCTGGGTCACTATTGTCTGTATTCTGGACTGGACCGGCAGGTCAACATGATTACATTGATCTTGTGCCTGCCGATCAAAAAAGTCTGGGTAATGGCCTTAGTTACTTCTATCCTGCCAAATCAGAGGATGGTGAAACCGGTGAGTTAAAAGGTCCAACCAAGCCGGGTCAGTATCTAGTGCGCTATGTATTACGGGGTGGGGGTGATCCCCGTATGATTGCCAGCACACCGTTAACGGTGACAGCGGTTGAAGCCAGCCTAATGGCGCCGGATAATGTATCGGCAGGCTCGGTAGTCACTGTGTCATGGACCGGTCCAGCAAGAAAAGATGATTATATCGATCTTGTGCCCGCCGATCAAAAAAAACTAGGTAATGGCCTTAGCTATTTTTACCCAGCCAAGTCAGATGATGGTGCTACCGGCGAGGTAAAAGCACCCAAAAAACCAGGGCAGTATCTACTGCGTTATGTGTTGCGTAGTGCAGGGCCTGCACAGCTACTTAGCAGCCGTCCCTTGACAGTAATCGCTGCTTCGGCTGAATAACGGGTTGGCTGTGATGGCTAGACCGTTTTGCTAAGGCCCTGGGCCAACATGCCCCTACTTGCATTGCATAGTTCCAAACGTGACGTCGTCGTCACGATCAATAAAAGGAAAGCGAGGTCGTCCACGCCTAAAATAGTCAATATTTAGGGAAAACCCTTGTTTAGAGCAATCCTGATTGATAAAAACTTATTGGAGAAAAGAGCTGCTAGCTCCCAATCGCTACAGAGTGAAAAGCCGGGCTATATCCAGCGCCGGACTTTTCTCATATAGCTAGAAAACACAGCTCCAAATTTGTTTTGCAGCAAGCGCTCTTCGGGCAGAATTTGGTAGCGGCTTATGTAGGGCACAAATATAAATGCGACTACTAGTGCTAGCGCATTATCTAAGAACACACCCCAGCCCAAGAGTATTAGCAACACACCCAAATACATGGGGTTACGAGTCCAACGGTACACACCAGATGTAATTAAGGTTGAGGCCTGGTCAGGGTGCCTGGGGTCAGATGTCGTACCCGAGCGCTTAAAGGTAAGCATGCCTGCTATTGCTATACCTGCACCGACCAAGCTGATAGCTATGGCAATTGGTATGTGTTTGATTGCTGGTAAGGTCAGGGCAGGGAACAACCAGGCCAGTAACCACATAATTACGCCCACAAGAAGCATGACTACCGGCGGGGGTATAAGCAGTTCAAGTGCACGCATGTGTACTCCTTAAACCAGATGGATTTAACCGCGTTCAGTTGTTCTATCGTAGCAAACGCTGATTCGTACTGTGCTGCTATCCTGTCATTGCTATGCAGCCTTAGGCATCTGATGTATCTAGCATGGCTTGTCCCAAAGTGACTTCACCTTTTTGGATTAGGGTGTTAGCCGCACTGATACGGTCATCAGCCTTGCGGTTTTGGCTAAGTTTGAATTTGCCCACCATCCGAGTCACCTCGATTTCAATACCAACTATGGACTCCAGCATGCTGTCTATATAGTCAGGTGCTGAGTCAGTCATTCTCCAAGGCTTGTTTTCGGTACTTTCGTGCTTTCGAGTTAACCTAGCCACCACACCGCGTACATATTTTTCGTCGTCACGAACAAAAATGCGCCCATGTACATGTACCACCCTGTAGTTCCAAGTGGGCACCAGTTGATGGGTTTCGTGTTTACTTGGGTACCAATTGGGTGAAATGTAGGCATCGTCAGCACGAAACACGATAAGCACGTCATCTGCATCAGCAATTTCCTGCCATAGCGGGTTGTTACGTGCTACGTGAGCGCGTAAGGTGTTAACTCCCTGTTTGCTGTCCAGTTCGAAGGGCAAATGATTGGCGCTTAGTCCTTGTTGACCTTGGGTGATAAGTACGCCCAGTGGGTGTTTGGAAATCAGGTCTTCCAAGGCTTTAGGATCGTTCACTTCAAAATGACTGGGAAGGTACATGGGGACTCCGTAGTAGCAATAGTCCTGCTAACTGTTAGGACACGACAAGGGGTTACATGGGATAAAGTTTGCTATAAGATGAATAATCATACTCATTTTTAGAACTGGGAAAAAATGTCTTTACAACGATTAGGCCGATACGGTTTTTCGCTATTTTTTGTTGCGCTTGTATCAGGCTGTGTATCTTCTGATATTAATAGGTCAGGGACCGTAGAAAATTGCAGGTGGAATCCTAGCAGTTGTATGCACGAAGGCTCTTATCAACCCGGAGAGCAAGAGTATGCCGAACAAGAAGCTCAGGATCTGAATCGTGCAGAGTCCATAAGGCTGCACCGCAGGTCACGCTGGTGGTGATCTGACTCCCGATTGATCAATCTAGGGAAGATGCCCTAAGCCACAGGCCTTCCCGTATGTATTCTTTGCCTATCCCCAGGGTTATTCACAGATAGTGGGGATAACACTTGTACAGTGTGAAAGGCACTTAAAGGACTACAAATAATGGAAGATTTGAATAGCCGTTATGGCTTGAACCCAGCCCACAGCGAAGTAGTGCAGGCATGCAAGACCATCAAACCATGCACGGTGCTGGATATGGGATGCTCGAACGGGCGGAATGCTTTGTATTTAAGCCAACAGGGCTTTGATGTCACGGCCGTTGATGCCAACCCCAATGCTATCGGTATGCTGCAATCTATTGTTGATCAAGAAGGTATCAGCACGATTCAACCTAGGGTGTATGACATTAATGATGCGGCACTAAATGCAGATTACAACTTTATAGTCTGCACGGTGACCTTAATGTTCCTTGACCCGTTTAGGGTAGGTGCCGTGCTGGCCGACATGCAAGAGCGTACGCTGCCAGGGGGGTACAACCTAATTGTGTGCGCTATGGACACAGAAGACTATCCTTGTCCGATGAATTTTCCATATACCTTGAAAACTGGGGAACTTAGCACCCTATATCAGGGTTGGGAACGTATTAAATACAACGAAGACCCAGGCACTATGCATAATGGGGCCAAACTGCAATTTGCCACACTGCTGGCGCGTAAGCCCTAAGTAAGCAAGTAATGCTGTCAGCGTCAGGGCAATCCTGCATAGGAAGCTATGAGGTTCTTCGCCATAAAGGGCATATAAATTATCTGACAAATTCGAATTTTGAGGCATAATTCCTTCTAAATATAGGAGGGGTTATGCAAAAACTAATTGTAATAGGGGCGTTGGTTGTGATTGTGGGTGGGACGCAAGCAAAAGCCAATGACGATATTTGTGAGGGGATCTGACCTGCCCCCAAGATTTAGGCACAAGTCGTTGTAGAGTTTGTGGCTAAGTGAATGTGACGAGCAGCAAACTCGCACGGGGTTAAATTGTTCAGAGAACTGTGGGGTCGAGCTTGATTGTAATCTTGACGCCACATTTCAATCAGCACACGCGCTTCACGCAAACTCGTGAACCAATTATCGTTGAGGCACTCATCACGGAATTTCCCATTAAAGCTCTCGATATACGCATTTTGTGTGGGTTTGCC
>JACCEO010000020.1 GCA_013416485.1 Alcaligenaceae bacterium | reverse complement strand
TGGTCATGCCGTCGCGTACACCGTTATCGACCTCCCAACGCTTGACCCAGCCGACCAAGGTGGACGGGGCACAGTCAAATTTAGGGCCGATGGATGCCGCCGCCGCCCACAATGAGGGGTATTGGTCGCGCTGTTCCTGAACGATACGTACAGCACGTTCACGCACTTCAGGGGAAAACTTCGATTGATTGCTCATGGGGGTATTCTCTCAAGTTTTTACCCTCCGTGAAACCAAGGGTGATTCAGTGGGGCCGCAAATAGCCAACAGATTAGCGTTAATACCGGCTTCGAGCATGAGTTCGCATTCTTCTAGGGCGGTGGCGATACGGTTATGTTGGATGCGCTCACCCAGTTGCGGAGCGGCGTGATGTGAGTATTCAGTGGTGTAAGTCATGGTTTTAAATTAGAAAGTGTCTAGGTCGGGCAGATCTTGGTATTCGTGCTCGTTTATTGAGCTTGGATCTGGGAGCATGGGTTGGTTAGCCGTTGACACAGCATCAGACAGGCTGGCCAGCGTAGGATTTGCAGCCATTGGCGGCTCTTCGCCGGGATAGGCCAATGCTGCTGGCACACCGACTGCGCCAATACCCAGCTGTCCATACAAATTGCGGTTCTCCCGCTGACGCTCGAGCTGCTGCTGTTTAGCGCTATTGGGCGTGAAGGTGCATAGAAATTCTGTCAATTGCTGTACTGTTGGCTCTTGTTGCGCACTCAGTCGGTACTGAATACGTAGCTCATCAGAGAACAGTTCACGTTCCTTTTCAGTCAGGCTTCCTAGATGGACCAGCGCTTTGCACTGGGCGGCAACCCAGCGACCATTGATCTGCACATAGACGGTCGATATATTCCATGGGTCATATCGCACCGGCACCTTCTTGCCGTCCAGCTTTGGATCTCGGAACTCTGGGCACCAGTAAAAATAATTAGCGTGGACCTTTATCCCACGCTGGCGATCTACCGTGCGTAGGCCCGTACGGCCGACGGTTGGGCATGTCAGAACCAGGAAGTCTTGCGTCAGCGTCACGATCCGATGTTCGCGTTCCCCAGCGTGTTGTATGCTGCGCTCGTAGGCTTCGCGTGGACTCAGACCAAGGGTGGAATGCTCTGCTTGGTCGTAGTAAATGAAGGCCCAGTACTCGACGCCGTAGTACAGAATATCCAGTGACCACTCGGCCAAACGGGAAGGCAGGAACTTGCCAGTACTCTGGCGCACGTTCTTTAGGGCCTTTGTGTTGCCGGCGAGGTTGTGTATATATTCGCTGTGCAGTCGACCGAAGATGCGCTCCATGACCGCCCCGTGGCGTGGGCGCCCAGCTGGGCGGAACCGGACATGGATTTGCATGACAGCGCAGAAGCACTCAAAGTCGTGGCTACGAAAATCAGCACCGTTATCCACCACAATGAATTGCGGTAGGCGCTTAAAGCGCCGAACGATATCGCGCAGCAGCATCATGTTGGAGCGGTAGGAGGGTGGGTCAAAGCTTAGGTAGATGCCGACGATGCGTCGCGTATATGCGTCAATCGCAATCGACAGCCAAGGCCGACCGCAGGGGCGCCCGGTTCTCGACGATATCAGCTCGATATCCAGCGGAGTGTGATCCATGTGGACATACTGCAAGGGGCGCGAGCCGTGAACAGGCGTGTCAGCATAGAGCACATGGACAAACTCTGAGTTTTGATATGCGACGCGTTTGCCGTATCGGGCCCTATCAGCGTCCTCCTGGGGTAAAGCGTTGATACGCGAGATTAGGGTTGGATAGGAGGGAGTGGGAATGCCCTGTTGCTTACAGAATCCTTCTAGGATTCGATGGCAATGCTTCAGGGTGATCGCGCGCGCGTTTAAATATTCGTCGCTTATAACCTGCTCCATGGCGGCTTCTTGGGCTTCGCTCAATCGAGGTTGGCGGTTGCCTCGACCTTGAAAATCTGGAATTAGTGCCAACAGCTCATCGGATCCGTTCAGCTTTGCCTTGGCAACGCGCTGCAGAAGACGGCGTTCAGTGCGATTGGGCTTATGGATGGTTCGAAGCCGCTCCTGGCGGGAGAGTGCTGTATTGATCTCGTCAGGTGTTCGGCTAGCCAGGGAGGAAGCAGTTTGTGCTGTTGTCGGGCCCTGCGCCATGTGCAGGCTGCCGCTTTCGAGCAATTGCTCCACGGTCTGGATGTCGATTTCAATGGCATCGCCGGCTTCGCCCTTCAGGATGATCTGATTGGTACCGACGAAGGTGATGATATAGGGGTGTTGGTCATACAGAATTTGCGCATTCGGAGTGAGGTTGAGTGTGCCAGCGAGCGCCAGCGCAAGCGGGCGCGGCGCCAGCCGGGCGAGTTCAAAGCTGCGTACGGCTTTGTCGCGGAAAACCCGGCAGCGCATCGGCTCACTCAGCGGCGCACCATCCAAATCGGCCACGAGTTCGCCGTCAGCGATAAGTTTTAACGCATCTTCGGGCCGACAGGGTATCTGTTCATACAGTGCAGCCAAGGACATCATGGGTTCAGTGGCGAGCGCCTCGCTAATCTGTGCCGCGACATTGAGTGGACATGGCGGGGCATCTGGGTCTAGGTAATCCTCCAGGTACAGGATGTTTTCGACACGCCGCTGCGGAATATCGTGATCGGTACAAATACGGTATCCGATGCCTCGTTCCGCAAGCCACTGCTCAATGAGCGGTGAACTCCAGCGATCATCAGCGTCTAGAACATAGCGCCACGGCGTACGTCTGGCTCGGCTTTCTAGCTTGGCCCACGGCTTCCACTCTTCGAACCATACACCCCGCTCCGTTACAACCAGGAAGTCAGGTATGTGATCAATAGCGTGAACTTCGCCGTCGCTGTCGGTCACTTCGAATTTGAGCTGACAGGGCTGCGCGAAATATTCCAGTACGTTGTCGCTATACTCATGCTGTATTGCGGCAGGAAATTCCAGGTGCCGACTTTCTGTCCCGATTGAACGGCGCATTTTTCGGCTTTGGAAGTAGGTGAGTACATTTCCGCCGCGCGACTTTACGGCGCGTACTGGCGAATTTTTGACTGCATCCAGAATTAGTCGTCGGCCAGCGGCCGGAATGTCGAGCAGATCGAGCAGGCGCTCCCTTTGTGCTTTTTCAAGCATCTGATATCTCCACAAGGTTAAAAATAAGTGTAGGGTTGTGAAGATCTGGATGTGTCAAAATTGACTCTAATTGGGTGCTGCAGATTGAAACTGGAAAGGGCAAAATTAAGGTATGAGCAAAAGAGGAAGACCTATAGCGGACGCTGGCGCTCAGCAGGCCAGGCCGACGGAAGCCCAGGCAAAGCTGGATTTTGAGGTAGAGGCTGACTTGATGCTCAAGCGGCACATGATTCGCTTGGACTGGGGTTATCAGGATTTGGCTGAGGCGCTGAAGCCGTTGGGTATCACCCGTACAGCTACTGCGATCAATCGACGGATCAATCGAGGGAATTTCAGTGCCGGTTTCTTGTTGGCTTGCCTGGCGGCAATGCGGGTCGAAGTAACTTTGCGGCCAGAAGAGGGGCAGGCCGATCAAGCCATCTAAGTCGTCATCGCGGAGGAAAAGAGGATGGCGACGGCTATCGACGGTTGGGTTGGCTAGCCAACTGAGATCGTAGGCGAGCCCTGCGAACGAAGGACTTTGGCCGGCTACGTAAATACGTGCGCTACGCCTGGCTTGGGGCGAGTGCCCCCGGCAGAACGGTGAATGTGTAGCCCTGTACATACTATGGCCTCCATTTGTGTACCCTCTCACAAATGGCGCCGCTGAGGCAATGACACCCCTTCAGTACAGTTCAGATCACAACTCAACGTGGGCCAAGACCGACCCTGATGGCTAATCCTATCTCAGAACCGCCGGTGAGGCGATGGTTTTTTATATTTATTCCGAGCGCTTGTGCTTCTCAGCGATAAGTAAGTCGATTATCTGATGCCGACCGAACTATACGGTAGTGCAGGCATGTTGTACGCCTGCCGCTTGACTGGTCGGGGTATTTAACGGCAGCGGTCAGGGGAAATCACTGGGCTGTGGGAAAGCATCTGAGAACCAGTGGCGGGTGGCGAAGCTAGCGCCCGGGGTGCGCGAGGCTGGCGGGCGAGTCCGGCTCCATACCTGATGCAGAAGAAAAAAGGGGTGGCGATGGGCCTGAAGGCGGATCCTGGCACTATATGTGCGTAAGGATGGCTAGGCTCATCCTCACCACCCCAACGCAAGCTTTAGAAACACTGAGTTCTTGTTTGGATGAGCCAAAGGAAAGTTTGCTTGAGTATCTCAACGCCAGTAACCCAAAAACATAGATGAAACCAGAGGAAAGACAATTGGGCAATGCAAGGGATATTGCTAGCGCTGTTAAGTCTTATTTATATCAATGGATGTATGGATGCCAGATTTTAGATTGCTTGATGTGTGTAGCTGCGTGCAGAAAGCTTGGCTGTCGCTCGAGCGGTCTGAATATCACGACATCGGTTAATCTACCGGTGTCTTGTAAGGAGTTGTAGTTTGAACGCAGAGAAATATTCGCAGTTAGCATCCTTTATTTGGTCGGTAGCCGATTTACTTCGTGGCGACTTCAGGCAATCTCAGTATGGGCGCATTATTCTGCCGTTCACGTTGCTGCGCCGAATGGAGTGCGTACTGGCTCCGACCAAGGATGCAGTGTTGCAGGCCGCACGTGAGCATCAGAGCAAACCCGATGCTGTGCGGGAAAAACTGCTCCTGCGAGTTGCTGGTCTGGACTTTTTCAATGCTTCTCCGTTGAATCTCGGTACCTTGTCGGATACCCAGACGAGCGACGACCTAATGAGCTATGTGCAGTCGTTCAGTGCGGATGGCCGCGAGATTTTCGAGCATTTCCATTTTGAGGATTTTGTTCAGCAGCTGGCGTCAGCTGACTTGTTGTATCAGGTTGTCCAGCGTTTTGCCGCAGTTGATCTTAGTCCAAGCTCACTTAGCAACTTCGGCATGGGAATCATCTTTGAAGAGCTGATCCGAAAATTCGCAGAAAGCTCGAATGACACGGCCGGGGAACACTTCACGCCAAGGGATATTGTTCATCTGACGACCTCGTTGGTGATGACGGGCCAAGACGACAAGCTCAAGCCCAACAGCATCGTGACCATTTATGACCCCACGGCGGGTACGGGCGGCTTTCTATCTGAAGGCGATGCCTACATTCAGTCGATTAGCGACAAAGTTACGGTGTCGCTGTTTGGCCAGGAGTTAAACCCGGAGTCTTACGCGATCTGCAAGGCAGACATGCTGATCAAGGGCCAAGAGGTCGGCCATATCAAGCTGGGCAATACCCTGTCTGACGATCAACTAGCTGACAACACCTTTGACTTTATGCTCAGCAATCCGCCCTTTGGCGTCGAGTGGAAGAAGGTTCAAACGCAGGTTGCTAATGAACATAAACTTCGAGGGTTTGATGGGCGTTTCGGGCCGGGCTTGCCCAGGGTGTCGGATGGGTCGTTGCTCTTCCTGCTGCACCTGGTTAGCAAAATGCGCGATCCGCGTGAAGGTGGCTCGCGCATTGGCATCATTCTGAACGGATCACCGTTGTTTACGGGCGGTGCTGGAAGTGGTGAGTCTGAAATTCGGCGATATCTGCTCCAAAACGATCTGGTGGAAGCCATTGTGGCGTTGCCCACCGACATGTTTTACAACACCGGCATCGCTACCTATATCTGGATACTGAGCAACAACAAGCCCGCCCAGCGAAAAGGCGGGGTGCAACTAATTGACGGTACCCAGCATTTCAGCAAAATGCGCAAATCGCTGGGCAGTAAACGTCAATACATTACCGATGAGCAGATCAACGACTTGGTGCGACTGTATGGGCGGTTTGAAGAAACCGCGCAAAGCAAGTTGTTCGCGAATGAGGCTTTTGGGTATCGGCGCATTACCGTCGAGCGGCCATTGCGCCTTTCTTTCCAGGTGACCGAGGCACGTATCAGGGCAGTGCTTGAGGAAAAGGCGATTCAGAAGCTCGACGATGGCGCACACGATGCGTTGGCTCAAGCACTGCGCTCTATGGACGACAGCGTTATTTACAAAAATCGCGAGCAGTTCCGTAAAGCTCTGAAGAAAGCGTTGAACGCCCACGACGCGCCGTCTGGTACGGCGGAAATGAAAGTGTTGCTCAATGTCTTGAGCGAACGGGATGCCGAAGCCGATATCTGCATGGCTAAAGGAGAGCCTGAGGCGGATACAACCTTACGGGATTACGAAAACGTACCCTTGGGCGAATCGGTCTACGAATACTTTGGGCGCGAGGTCAAACCTCATGTGCCGGATGCCTGGATCGACGCGTCCAAGGTGGACGAACAGGATGCTGAAGTGGGCGTTGTGGGCTACGAGATTCCGTTTAACCGGCACTTTTACGTGTTCACGCCGCCACGTCCGCTTGAGGAGATTGATCGCGATTTGAAGATTTGCACCGACAAGATCAAGCAGATGATCGAGGCATTGTCGGCATGAGCTTTCCAAGGTACCCGGCGTATAAGAATTCTGGGGTGGAATGGCTGGGAGATGTGCCTGAGCATTGGTCAATCTATTCCTTGAAGAGGTCAGTCGAAGGTTGCGTGAATGGAATATGGGGTGATGAGCCAGATGGAGAGTTTGATGTTCCAGTCATTCGGGTAGCGGATTTTGATCGCGCCAAATCACGGGTAAGCATGGAAAAACTGACTTATCGCAGTATTCCACTCAAAGACAGACTTTCGCGCGAACTCAAATCAGGCGATTTGTTGATTGAGAAATCGGGTGGTGGTGAGAAAATGCTCGTTGGTTGTACGGTTCTTTTTGAGCATGACTTCGAGGCTGTCACATCAAATTTTGTTGCTCGTATGAGACCGCACAGAGGCTATGAGAGTGGTTTTCTGTGTTACGTACTCGATACCTTGTATCAAGGTCGGCTAAATTATCCCGCTATCAAGCAGACTACAGGAATACAGAATCTCGACTCCGAGGCGTATCTTCAAGGACGTTTTTGCTTTCCATCCTATGGAGAGCAGGCTCAAATCGCCAGCTTTCTGGATCACGAAACCGCCAAAATCAACGCCCTGATCGAAGAGCAGCAACGGCTGATCGAACTCTTAAAAGAAAAGCGTCAAGCGGTGATTTCGCAGGCCGTGACCAAAGGCCTGGATCCTCACGTTCCAATGAAAGACACTGGGGTAAAGTGGCTAGGGAAAGTGCCTGTGCATTGGGAAACAGGAGCGTTGCGGTGGTATGCAACCATACAAGGGGGGCTGGCAAAAGGTAAAGACTACGTAGGACAGGAAACTGTTACCGTGCCATATTTGCGGGTAGCAAATGTCCAGAATGGCTTTGTCGATTTAACAGAGGTTAAGGAAATTTCAGTGTTGCCTACAGATGTAGGGCGATTCAGTTTACGGGCTGGCGATGTACTAATGAATGAAGGTGGCGATAATGACAAGTTGGGTAGGGGAGCTGTCTGGCAGGCTCAAATAGAGCCGTGCCTACATCAGAATCATGTTTTCGCCATTCGTCCGAATTATGCACTCAGCGCTGAGTGGCTGGCATTGTTTACGCAAAGTGATCAGGCGCGAACATATTTCTTCATTTACGCTAAGCAAAGCACTAATTTGGCCTCTATCTCTGCAAGCAATGTCATGAGCATGATCATCCCCCTCCCATGCGTGGAGGAGCAAAACGAGATTATGTCCTACCTTGCGCAAGGTAACGAAAAATATGATCAGTTGATAGGCTCGGCGCTGGCAACCGTCAAACTTCTCGAAGAGCGGCGGTCCGCTTTAATCTCTGCTGCCGTCACCGGGAAAATCGACGTCCGCGGCTGGCACCTTCCCAAACCGCCACGGCACGATTCACATCCAGAACATAAATCATGTCTGGAGAGCATATGACCCAAGGAAGAAGCCTGCGCTTGTTTCTCGTGGATGGCACGCCCAACGGTTTGCTGACCGCCGAGATTATGAATTGGACGGGGCATGTGCTGAGTGGTCCTAGAACCAAACTTAGCGAACTGGTGCAGCGCCCTGAGTGCGGTCGCACCGGCGTTTACTTTCTGGTGGGAACAGATCCGGAGAACAGTCTTCGTCCTTTGGTATATATCGGTGAAAGCGACGATGTGGCCACGCGGTTGAAGCAGCATAATCGCGCCGAAGGCAGTGGCGGGAAGGATTTCTGGGAGAAGGTTTGCCTGGTGACCAGTAAAGACCAAAACTTGACTAAATCCCACATCAAGTACCTGGAAAGCCTGTTAATCAAAAGCGCGCAAGGCGTGGCGCGGTGCAAGCTAGTCAATGGAACTGCTCACGACTATGTGAATTTGCCCGAGTCAGATCGTGCCGACATGGCGTTTTTTCTGGAGCAGATTCGTACCATCTTGCCGGTTTTGGGGTTGGACTTTCTACGGCCATCTTCATCCACCGCGCAGGATGGTCAAGGTCAGCCACACACCACACAAGATATCTCGCCACGCTTTACATTGAGTGTTCCCAAATATCGTATTGTTGCCACTGCTCAGGAAGTCGATGGGGAGTTTGTGGTTCTTATCGGCTCAAAGGCCCGCGGAACCTGGGAGGGTGTTGCGGGTGGCTACCAAAGTCTATTCACTCAATTGTGCGATGACGGTATCCTCGTCGATGAGGGGGGTGGATTACGTCGCTTTACTAGCGATTACGCGTTTTCAAGCCCAAGTGCCGCTGCTGCCGTTGTCGCGGGTAGAAGCGCTAATGGACGCATTTCCTGGGTAACGGAAGCTGGTGGTGTTACATATGGTGCTTGGCAGGAACAATTGGTGAATGCGGCAAATCCGCCGGTTGAGTTGGAGCTTGAGTCGGGTTCGGATTAACCGTCCGACACGTTGAATGCCTATTCTGACCCCAGTATCAGGCATCGCATGTAACGAAATGCAGGGATTGAAAGTATGGCTAACAGCAAAGAAGTGGTATTCCAGCAAGACATCCTCAACGCCTTGTCCGCACAGGGCTGGCTGGTGGGTGTGTCATCGGGCTACGACCGTGCCAATGCTATCTATACCGAAGATCTTCTGGCCTATTTCCAAACCGCCCATTCCGACCGCTGGGAGAAATTCTGTAAGAACAATCCGCAGGATCCGGCCAAAACCTTGATTCAGAAAACCGTTCGCGCCCTGGAGCAGGATGGCACCCTGGATGTTCTGCGCCATGGCTTTAAGGTGCCTGGCGTCAAAATCGACCTCTGTAGCTTTAAGCCCGACCACGGCATGAACCCGGATTCGCTGGCTCGTTACAGTGCGAACCGACTACGCGTCGTGCCCGAAGTATCGTATTCACCGCATTTTCGCGAAGGCGACTATAACCCCCGACTGGATCTGGTGCTATTTGTGAATGGCATCCCCACGGCCACGCTGGAGCTTAAAAGCGAGTTCAAGCAGTCGGTGGAAAACGCCAAGCGGCAGTACCGCAAGGACCGTCCAGTCAAGGATCCGCTCACGCGCAAGCCCGAGCCTTTGTTGAGCTTCAAGCGCGGTGCGCTAGTGCATTTTGCCGTCAGCCAGTACGAAGTAGCCATGACCACCAAACTGGCTGGCGATGCTACGTTCTTTCTGCCCTTTAACCTGGGTAGCGAAGAGGGTGGCGCCGGTAACCCCCTGCCACCCGATGAATATAGCTATGCCACCAGCTACCTGTGGGAACGCCTCTTCCAGAAAGATGCCTGGCTAAAGGTGCTGGCGCGTTTCCTTCACCTGCAACAAACTAAGGTAGAGGATTTCCACGGCGCGACGAGCGTGCGCGAATCGTTGATCTTCCCCCGTTATCATCAGTGGGATGTGGTCAACCAACTGATTGATGCAACCCGCCGCGAGGGCGTCGGCCAGCGCTACCTGATCCAGCATAGCGCCGGATCCGGTAAGTCGAACTCCATCGCTTGGGCGGCACATCAATTGGCTTCCCTCTACGATGGCGACGGGCAGCGCCTATTCAACTCCATTATCGTCGTGACAGACCGTACAGTGCTTGATGCGCAGTTGCAGAACACCATTTATCAGTTCGAGCACGCGCAAGGGGTGGTCAGGCCCATTTCCAATGACATTGGGAGCCAGAGCAAATCCGAGCAGTTGGCCGATGCGCTGGCCAACCAGACCCGCATCATTATTGTCACCATCCAGACTTTCCCGGCGCTGTTTGACGCGCTGGATAAGTATCCGAAGTTTGCCTGCGGCCGCTATGCTGTGATTGCGGACGAGGCGCATTCATCGCAGACCGGCTCGTCGGCCAATAAGCTCAAAGCCATTCTGGGTAGCGAGCGCCCGGAGGGTGAAGAGGTCAGCGCTGAAGAAATGCTGGATGCGGCGGTATCCGCGCGCCGGCCCAATGACCGGATCAGCTATTACGCCTTTACCGCGACACCCAAGGCCAAAACGCTGGAGTTGTTCGGACGTCCACCCGATCCGTCGGTGGAGCGCAGTGCCGATAACAAACCTGAGGCCTTTCATGTGTATTCCATGCGCCAGGCTATCGAGGAAGGGTTTATTCTGGATGTGCTGCAGAACTACACCACTTACAGCACCGCCTGGAAGCTTGCACATCCCGATGGGGTGGATGACGAGGTTGACACCAAGAAGGCCCGTACCAAGCTTGCCCGTTGGGTAAAGCTGCACCCCTACAACATCAGCCAGCGGGTTGAAATCATCGTCGAGCATTTTCGTGATCATGTTCGCCACTTGCTGGACGGCCAAGCCAAGGCCATGGTCGTGACCGGTAGCCGTCAGGAAGCGGTGCGCTATCAATTAGCGATGCTCGATTACGCCAAACGGCATGGCTACCAGGACGTGCATCCCCTGGTGGCGTTCTCCGGCACAGTGGTTCCTGACGACGTTATTCCTGATGAGGTCAGCGAAACGAGTTCCTTGCTGAATGCAGGGCTAAATGGCCGGGATCTGGCGAAAGCGTTTGATACGCAGGACTTCAATGTCATGATCGCCGCCAACAAATATCAGACTGGTTTCGATCAGCCCAAGCTGTGCGCTATGTACGTGGACAAAAAGCTCAATGGTGTAGATTGTGTGCAGACCCTATCCCGCTTGAATCGGATCTTTCCGGGGAAGGAGACCTTTATTCTGGATTTCTTTAACGACTCGCAAGATATCCTGAACTCCTTTCTGCCTTATTACAACAAGGCGGAGCTGGCTGACGTGTCAGATCCGCAAATCGTCTACGACCTGCAAAAGAAACTGGACGCAGAGGGTATCTATTATTGGGAGGAGGTCGCGTCCTTTGCCGTGGCCTTTTTCGACCCCAAAGCTGCGGCCTCCAAACTCAGTTACTACTGCTTGCCGGCCAAAGAGCGATTTGCCAAGCGCTACGCCTTTGCCGCCGATGCGCGTAATACGGCCAAGGAGGCTGTGCAGATTGCCCGAAACAATGGCGACAAGGTTGGCCTTCAGAAAGCCGAGCATGCACTAAAAGAGGCTGGTGTAGCGGTCGATAAGCTGGATCTGTTTAAGAAAAACCTGAAAAGCTTCGTCAAGCTCTATGAGTTTCTATCCCAGATCGTCGATTACGAGGACCGTGAGCTGGAGCAATTGAACGTCTATGCCAAGCACCTGCATCCGCTATTGCAAATTAGCCGTATGGATGATGAAAATGTGGATGTTTCAGAACTGGAATTAACCCACTATCGGCTGACCAAGCGGGCAGAGCATGTTCTAAAACTGAATGAAAATATAGGGGAGTATGGTCTTAAGCCAGGCAGCGATGTCGGGACCGGCAAACCCCATGATCCGGAAAAGAAGCGGCTTTCAGAGATTATCCATGCGTTGAACGACCTGTTCGGTGCCGAGATCAGCGACGATGATCAGCTGCATTTCGCTAATGGCGTGGCCGCTCGCATTAGCCGTGATGAAGAGGTTATGGCTCAGGTTAATGGTCATAGCTCCGAGCAGGTCATGCACGGCGTGTTTCCCAAGCGAATCGAAGACATTGTGCTGGATGCCATGACGGATAATGAAAAAATGGCGATGGAGATCCTGGGGAGTGAACGCAAAGGGCGGGATTTTGCGTTGTTGATTCTGAGGCTATTGGCCGGGTATGGAAAAAATGGTGCACAGACCTCGGCACATGAAAAGGCTATCTAAATATCTGCACTCTGTTGCTGGTCATGGCTTCAACCCCTCTATATTTAAATAAAGTATGCCTCATATACAAGCTCAGCAGCTCCTTACCGAAGTTAGCTTCAAGGTAGCCACACTACATGACGCTAAGAAGCGGGTTTCCAGTCAACTGGCCCCCGATTTTCAAATCTTCGGCTTTCTACGTAACGACGAAATGGGCATTTCAGCCTGTCTAGCCAATTTATTGGATCCTCAAGGTAATCATGGGCAAGGTGCTATCTTTTTAAACCTGTTTCTCCATCAGGTTGTGGGCACGCCCACCAGATTTATGGCTCCCGAGGACTGTACGGTCTCTACCGAGAAACAGGCTAATGGGCAACGTCGCCTGGATATACATCTCGCCTTTCAGAATGGCGTTATAGGCATAGAAAATAAACCGTGGGCATTGGATCAGAAAGACCAGCTCGAAGACTACGCCAATTACTTGCGAGGTCAGGCCGGTGAAAGACAATGGCTTTTGCTTTATTTCTCAAACCAGCCTCCCTCAATGGGCAGCATCGGCCCTCAGCGCTTGGCTAGTCTACAAAGCACGGATAACTATATCCAGGTTTCCTTTAGCCAAATAACAGATTGGTTGGACGCTTGTGCAGGCAAAGCGAAAGCCCTAACTGTGCGCGTATTTATAGAGCAGTTGGTCAAGTTCATCAATGCGGAAATTAACGGAATAGTTGATATGTCGGAATCCAAAGAAATAGAAAGCTCACTCCTGAGCGATTCTAAAAACTTGCAGGCAGCATTCCATGTTGCCAATGCCTTGGAACAGGTTAAAGGCGACCTGTTATCCGAATTTATTAATGATTTCAAAAGTAAGGTGCAGGCTGAAGGCTGGATTCCTGTTTGCAATGACAAATTAATCAACACTACCGCCTCGGCATACACGGGGTTCGGTATTAAGTTTGCAGCGGACGACGACAAACTGCTCTATTTCGAATTCAATAAGCCCAAGCTAAACGGTTTTTTTTGGGGAATTAGAAGGTCCACGGGTAACGTAAATAAAGATACACAAGTGTGGCAGGTTTTGAATGACGCTATGGCTAGAAAGTTCGGGGAAGGCAAGCAGTCGACATGGTGGCCATGGTATTCAGATTATCCTAATCAAGTGCTAGATCGTCAGCATAGGACAGAGCGGGGCATGATCCACTGGCAGATTAGTGGAAAGCCATGGCTCATGATTCAGTCGGGGGGGTTAGTCAGCAACATTATCTCTTTAGGCCGCGAGGTCCAAAATTTATTGCAAGGGGCCTCGATCGGGCTGTCGCCTGATAAGGCCCTTAGCTACTCACATTTAGCATGACAGTCGAACTGACGTCACATCTTGTTCAACTCCAGGATGGTCATGCCAGAGCTACAAGCACGATTTAAGAAGGCTTACGCAACAACTGCGTTGCGTTTATATCGGGTCAGGATCCGACTCGATCAATGGCGGCTGCGGCATGGGCTGAAACTTGCGACGATTGTCTTGCTGGCCGCCATGCTTTCAAGCGTATTCGCGATGCCGTTCCTGCAGCAGGTGGCCGGCGGTTATTTCAGTGAGGGCGAGAGATTGGCTGCGCTCAGGGCCCTCCTTGGCGGCACAGGAGCGGCGCTGATCGGAGCTGCGGCTATCGCGTTCTCGCTCGTGGTTTTCGCCATGCAGATCAATGTCGAGCGCATGCCGCATGGTTTGTTCAGGCGGCTGAGTTCGGACCGAAGGCTGCTAGGTTCGTTTCTCGGGTCGTTTCTGATGGCGCTAGTCGTCGGGGCGACGTCGCTAGTTCCGGACGGAGGCTGGGCGGTTTCTGCAATAGTTACGGCAATTTGGGGAATCGCTGTGATCGTACTGCTGTTTCTCTATGCGTACAGGCGCGCACTCCAACTCATTAATCCGATGGAGCAGCTTTCCATTATGTCGAGGGAGGTTCAACGGGATTTACGTAGATGGAACCGATTGGCAGATAAAGCCGCAACCCTCCTGAGCGAAGAACCGCAACCTGGCGTCGTTGACGACGACATGGAACTCCACTTCAATGCTCTCAGGGCCCATTTCTTTCAAGCCAACGCCCATTGGACCAAAACCGCTGGGCAAGCGATCCACTACGCCATTTCTTATGCGAAGCGCTTCGCGGAACAAGGCGACTACGAGGTCACGGAGCATGCGTTCGAGCGCATCATGCTGATCAATGCCACCTATTGTGTAGCGAAGCACGGCACCTTCGTCGGAAGCAACCCTCTCTTCGAGATGCCGGGCACCACCGACGGCTTTATCAACCTCTCCCTAGAGCAACTTCGGGAGACGATGCAGACTGCGTTGGCGAAGGGTGACGAGCGACTGGCGGAAAGCATTCTGCGTGCAATTGGAGGGCTCTATGGTGTATATCTGAAGATCGAGTATCCGGGGCTCGACCGAAGCAAGCACCACGCATTACTCGCGGCCGGCTATATGCAATCGGCTGTCGAGTCTGTCGGCCCGCACAATATGCCCGACCTCATGATGGAGGGTATCCGGTTGATGGGCCGTGCGTCCAGACTCGCGCTCGACCATACGGACCCGACCGAGATTGTCAGCACGGTACAGAAGATCGCCACTCTTTGAATCACCCCGGATTTTGAGGAGGGTGTTTGGTCAACGTAAAACGGGTTTGGCAGCGTGTGCTGCGAGTTGGTCATAGTAACGCTGTTCTGCCTCGGCAGGGGGGATGTCGCCTATGGATTTAAGCAGGCGCTGGTGATTGAACCAAGACACCCATTCCAAGGTGGCCAGCTCTACCGCCGCCTTGGTCTTCCAGGGACCACGCCGGTGAATCACCTCCGTTTTGTAAAGCCCATTAATGGTTTC
>JACCEO010000019.1 GCA_013416485.1 Alcaligenaceae bacterium | reverse complement strand
GGCAGTCAACGTGTGCGTAGTGACGCGCAGGAGTTTCGTACTCAACGTGCGAAGTGCTGATGGTGATACCGCGTGCTTTCTCTTCGGGAGCCGCGTCAATTTGGGCGTAACCCTTAGCGTCGCCGCCGTAGGTTTGGGCCAGGACGGTAGTAATCGCTGCCGTCAACGTGGTCTTGCCGTGGTCAACGTGACCAATCGTGCCGACGTTCACGTGCGGCTTGTTCCGTTCAAACTTACCTTTTGCCATGATCTATCCAATCAATATTTTCAAGGAAATAAAAAAATTACCCACCCGCACCTATTGGTGCGGGTAGAACCATATATTACTTACCACGTGCGCTGATAACTTCATCAGCGACGTTCTTCGGAGCTTCTGCGTACTGCTTGAACTCCATAGTGTAGGTAGCGCGGCCTTGCGTTTGTGAACGCAGGCTGGTTGCATAACCAAACATTTCAGCCAATGGTACTTCGGCTTTAATGGTTTTGCCACCACCAATGATGTCGTCCATGCCTTGGACCATACCGCGACGTGAGGACAAGTCGCCCATCACAGTACCAGCATAGTCTTCAGGTGTTTCGACTTCAACTGCCATCATGGGCTCTAGCAAAACGGGGGTTGCTTTACGCATACCGTCTTTGAAAGCCATCGATGCTGCCATACGGAACGCGTTTTCGTTCGAGTCCACATCGTGGTACGAACCGAAGAACAACGTTACCTTGACGTCTACAACCGGGTAGCCGGCAACCACACCCGCAGGCAAGGTTTCCTGAATACCTTTATCAACAGCAGGAATGTATTCGCGAGGAACCACACCACCTTTGATCGCGTCAACAAATTCGTAACCGCCGCCAGCTGGCAAGGGTTCGAGTTTGAGGACCACGTGACCGTATTGACCACGACCACCCGACTGCTTAACAAACTTACCTTCGATTTCTTCGCAGGTTTTACGTATGGTTTCGCGGTAAGCCACTTGTGGTTTACCAACGTTAGCTTCAACGTTGAACTCACGACGCATACGGTCAACCAGAACTTCCAGGTGCAATTCGCCCATACCAGAAATAATGGTCTGGCCGGATTCTTCGTCGCTGCGGACACGGAAGGAAGGATCTTCCTGAGCCAAGCGCGCCAGCGCAATGCCCATTCTTTCCTGGTCAGCTTTGGTCTTAGGTTCTACAGCTTGTGAAATCACGGGCTCAGGGAAGACCATGCGCTCTAGGAGCACGTGGGAATCCAGGTCACACAGGGTTTCACCAGTAGTAACGTCTTTCAAACCAACCACAGCGGCAATGTCACCTGCCAGAACTTCTTTCAGTTCAGCACGGTTGTTGGCGTGCATCTGCAAGATACGACCAACGCGTTCTTTTTTGCCCTTGATGGGGTTGTAAACGGTATCGCCAGACTTCAGCACACCGGAATACACACGCACAAAAGTCAGCTGACCAACGAAGGGGTCGCTCATGAGCTTAAATGCCAGCGCCGAGAACTTGGCGTTGTCATCAGCTTCACGAGTCACTGGCTGATCTTGATCGTCCGTACCTTCAACAGCAGGAATATCCACTGGCGACGGCATGTAGTCGAGCACGGCGTCCAGCATGCGCTGTACACCTTTGTTTTTGAACGCGGTACCACACAGTACTGGCTGGATTTCGCCAGCGATAGTACGTGTACGAATACCCAGGTTGAGTTCTTCTTCGGTCAAAGTACCTGATTCCAGGTATTTGTCCATGAGCTCTTCCGACGCTTCAGCGGCTGTTTCCAGCAGCTTTTCACGCCACTCGTTGGCCTCATCAACCAGGTCAGCGGGTATGTCGATGTATTCGAACTGAATACCGCGACTTGCCTCGTCCCAGATGATGCCTTTCATTTTTACCAGATCAACTACGCCTTTAAAGTCTTCTTCGGCACCGATAGGTATAACGATAGGCACAGGATTGGCTTTCAAGCGCAGCTTCAGCTGCTCAACGACTTTGAAGAAGTTCGCGCCGGTACGGTCCATTTTGTTAATGAACGCCAAACGTGGCACGCCGTACTTGTTGGCTTGACGCCATACGGTTTCTGACTGAGGCTGAACACCACCTACTGCACAGTACACCATGACGGCGCCGTCCAGCACGCGCATAGAGCGTTCGACTTCAATAGTGAAGTCCACGTGTCCGGGGGTGTCAATGATGTTGATGCGGTGTTCGGGAAGATCGCCCGCCATACCACGCCAGAAAGCAGTGGTAGCAGCAGAAGTAATGGTGATACCACGTTCTTGCTCTTGTTCCATCCAGTCCATGGTGGCTGAGCCTTCATGGGTTTCACCAATCTTGTGATTGACGCCGGTGTAGAACAGGATACGTTCTGTAGTGGTAGTTTTCCCTGCATCGATGTGCGCAGAGATTCCAATATTGCGGTAGCGCTCGATTGGGGTTTTGCGGGCCATGATAGTGTCCTTAGATTACCAGCGGAAATGGCTGAATGCCTTGTTGGCTTCTGCCATCTTGTGCGTGTCTTCGCGCTTCTTCATTGCCCCGCCACGCCCTTCGGAGGCATCGAGCAGTTCACCGGCCAGGCGCAAATCCATCGACTTTTCGCCGCGCTTCTTAGCTGCTTCACGCAACCAGCGCATGGCGAGTGCCAGGCGGCGCACAGGGCGCACTTCAACGGGCACTTGATAGTTTGCACCACCTACACGGCGGCTTTTTACTTCAACAAGGGGCTTGATGTTGCTGATGGCGGTATTAAAGACTTCAATAGGCTCTTTGCCAGTTTTAGCCTGAATGTGGTCAAACGCACCATAAATGATACGTTCGGCAACTGCTTTCTTACCGGACAACATAACAACGTTCATGAATTTGGCAAGTTCAACACTGCCAAATTTTGGATCGGGGAGAATCTCACGCTTGGGGACTTCGCGACGACGAGGCATTATAACTTCCTTGTGACTGTTCAGTTGAACCGTGGTTTACACGGTCTTGATCATCTATAAAAAATGATCACTTACATACTTTGGGCTTATGCCCAGAGCTGCACTGATACGACCAGACTAACTGGCCTACAAACTATTTAGGCTTTTTTCGGGCGCTTAGCACCGTACTTGGAGCGTGACTGTTTACGATCTTTGACGCCTTGCAAGTCGAGCGAGCCACGAACAATGTGGTAACGCACACCTGGCAAGTCTTTTACACGCCCGCCACGCACCAGAACCACCGAGTGTTCTTGCAGGTTGTGGCCTTCACCGCCGATGTACGAAATGACTTCGAAACCGTTGGTAAGACGTACTTTAGCGACTTTACGCAAAGCAGAGTTAGGTTTTTTGGGGGTGGTGGTATACACACGTGTGCAAACACCACGGCGCTGTGGGCAGTTCTCGAGCGCGGGGCTCTTGCTGCTTTCGCGGCTGACTTCGCGCGGCTTGCGCACGAGTTGGCTAATGGTTGGCATGACCTTTACGCATCCTATTAACGTACTTGCGTACTGATTTACGTATTTGAAAGACGCCTGCAACATAAACGCCGATGCCCATAAGGCCGGACCGCTTAAGTTGCTTGGGCGGTTTACGCAAAAACCGCCTGACACGAATAACGTAAAAGAGCGGGTCTTGCATGCTGGTAGTTAACCCCCTGTCGGCAAAACAGGAAATTTAACAAGCTCGCTATCGTAGCACGTAAAATAAAGAATGGTCAAGATTTCATAGGCTTTGCTGCCTATTCGGTTAACATTAGCACTATGGCAGAACTTACATTACCCCAACGGACGGCATCACACATGCATATTGCTTCGTTAGAAGATGATCCTGTACAAGCACAACTAATACAACGAACATTAGAAGAAGCTGGGTACCAATGCACCATTTACTCTAAAGGCAAAGACTTAATCGCCGCTTTGCCACGGGTAGATCCCTTTGATTTGTTGTTATTGGACTGGGAAGTCCCGGACCTTAGCGGACTGGACGTTGTACGTTGGGTACGTGCCAATCTAGGCCATAGCTTGCCCGTTATGTTCTTGACCAGCCGCACTCAAGAAGAAGACTTGGTTACAGGATTCCAAGCAGGTGCGGATGACTATGTCGGCAAACCGTTGCGTAGCCGCGAGCTCTTGGCGCGCATCAATGCATTATTACGACGTAACCAGCCTACACAAACCCAAGAACAATCCTTTAGCTGTGGTGCGTACGATATCGACATTCCCAACGAAACCATACGTCTGAATGGACAAGCCATAATACTCGCCCCTAAAGAATATGATCTTGCTTTGTTGTTTTTTCGCAATCCAGATCGCCTATTTTCTCGTGACGTACTAAGCAACAACGTCTGGAATCGCGAAATCCCTGCTACCTCACGCACACTGGACACCCACTTATCGAATATCCGCCGAAAGTTGCAATTACGCCCTGAAAACGGGGTACGCTTAAATGCATCTTATGCTTTAGGCTACCGCCTTGAACTAGTCTCTGATCAGCTTATAGGCAATGCTTTATGAAAATTTTGTTTTTTTTACAACGCCGTATGCTGTTTCTGCTTGCGGCTATTGCCATGGGCTGGCTATCTACCAGCCACGTCCATGCCCAACCTTCGGGTGCACGTAATACAGACTTCATCTACCGCGTCATTCAGAATGACACCTTAATTGATCTTGCAGAGCGCTATACCAACAGCCCTGAAAACTGGCAAGACCTTCAAACCTTGAATCAGGTAGTAGATCCACATGGCCTAAGCATAGGTCGCTACCTACGCATTCCCTTTGACATCATTCCGGAACTGCCTTCTCAAGCCCGTGTTAGCTACTTGGCTGGCCAGGCTACCCTTAACGGCAAACCCGTTGTCTTGGGCGACATGCTATCTGAAGGTGACGTACTAACCACTTCAGCCAATGGCTTCGTAACATTAAACTTAGAAGACAACAGCATATCCACGATCACAGCCTCCAGTACAGTACGTGTCCAAAGACTACGCACATTTAAAAGCACTGGTCTATTGGACGCAATTTTCACTATGGAACAAGGCTCAGTGGAATCCGCAGTGGCTCCCAACAATACGGGTGTAGGTCGTTTTGAAATTCGTACCCCCGTCAGTATTACGGGCGTGCGCGGCACACGTTTACGGGTCCACTCCAACCAACAAGGTGTGCAAACGGAAGTAGTCCAAGGCGCAGCCCAGGTAGGATCAGGCAGCTTTAGCGACCCATCCGTATTACAAGGTCAGGGGGCTGCCCTATCCAGTACTGGTAATTTTTTAGGAGTGCGCCCTTTGTTACCGGCCCCACAGTTGGAAGCCATACAAACTGGTTCGCAGGGTTGGCAGATCCCCTTTGCCCCTGTGGCGCAGGCACAGTCTTATAGCGTACTGATCAGCGCCGACCCCAATGGCACACAATTGCTCTCGCATCAAACCTTTAACACCCCACCAGCCACATTTAGCTCCCCTGGACCGGGTGAATACTATGCCATCGTTCGCGCGATAGACAGCGACGGCGTAATGGGCCACGACAGCCACCTGAAGTTTCTAGGACAATCCGTGCTACGGTCCGGTACCGGCCTACCTATTTCCAGCGGCTTTGGCACATCTGTTTTATTAACTACGTATTGACGTGCCCACACCAGCACCGCCCTATGCCCAGTTCTGGGGTAGTTTAGAACGTCGCATGCACATCGAGTGGTTGCTGGTTACCGCTACCCTATTGGCTTTAACCATAGGGTTTAGCTACTTGGCCAGCACCACCAGTCTGGCCCGCTTGGACCACACCTTTTATGACCACGTTTTATCTGTCACCATGCAGGAAGCGGCCCATCCCGATATCGCTATCATCGCTATCGATGACAGCAGTATTGAAAAAATAGGTTATTGGCCTTGGCGACGCCAAATTCACGCCCAACTACTTGATAAACTGAACCTTGCCAAAGTTGTGGGCATGGATCTGGTATTTAACGAAGTTAATCCTGCTTATCCACAAGATGATGCCAGCTTGGCGCTAGCCATGCATCAAAACGGACGGGTGGTGCTACCTCTGCTCATAGCGAATCACGACCGCAGCGTACAACCGCCATTACCTATATTCGTAGAAGCCGCCGCAGCCACAGGGTATATCAATATATACCCTGACACTGATGGCATCATACGATCTCTGCAGCTGCAACAAACCTTGCCGGATCAACAGTCCGTACCGCATCTGACTCTTGCCATGCTAAACGTGGCCAAACAACCCATTAACCCGAATTACCTTAAACCTGAAACAGCTGAAAACCTGTTAATACCTTATGCCGGCAGCCCAGGTCATTTCACTGTGTACCCCTACAGCGGGGTACTTTCTGGCGAAATCCCCCCTGAGAAATTTCAAGACAAATACGTATTGGTGGGCTCGTGGGGTTCAGGCTTAGGCGATACCTTTCCTACCGCGGTATCGAACGCTGGTATACCCATGTCAGGGGTAGAAATATTGGCAAATTCCTTACAAGCCAGCTTACACAACCGCTGGATACGTCCTCTGCCAGCGTGGCAGCTTGCACTACTGGCCTGCATACCAGTCTTACTCGCCTGCTTTGCCCTGCGTCGTCTGTCACCACGCCAATCCCTGCTATGTATATTACTGATCCTGCCACTGACTTTGGCCAGTAGCGCTTTGCTTATGCTTTACGCCTTGCTCTGGATACCTGTAGCTGCCAGTGTTGCAGGTGTGGTCCTAGCCTATCCTGTCTGGGCTTGGCGTAGCCAAGAGGGGGCACTACAGCATATTGATCGCGAACTTAAAACCCTAGATCAACAAGGTCGCCTACTGACTGGCTACGATCCATATAGCCACCCCCCCAGACGCGACAACTCTTTACCCGCTCGCGTTACCCAGCTGCATGTGGCCTTGAATCAATTACGCTTGGCTCAGAAACGCCGTAACGAAACGCTGCGCTTCTTGTCTCATGATATGCGTGCACCCCAGAACTCAATATTGGCCCTGACTGAGCTACAGCAACAGCCCGGTAGTGCCTTGCCAGAAGCCGAGCTGCTGAAACACGTAAACGCGTATGCCAAACGTACCTTGGACCTAGTTGACGGTTTTGTGCAATTAGCTCGTGCCGAAGGCTCTACCATTGCCTCACATCCACTAGATCTAGTCGAACTGATAGAGCAGTGTTGTGACGAGTTTTGGGCTCAGGCCAAACAACGCCATATAGGCATTAAATTTACCGACCGCCCCGATGAAGCGTGGATCACCGGTGATGCGTCGTTGCTGACCCGAGTCTGGATCAACCTAATCGACAACGCCTTGAAATACAGCCCCGACCATACCGACATCAGCTGTCATTTGTATGAAGAAAATGGCATGTGGGTAGCCCTGGTACAAGACCAAGGCCGTGGTATCAAAACACAACAGCGCGATTCGCTATTTGCCGCTTTTACTCGCCTGGACGAAGATACACCCAATAACCCTTCAGGCGTAGGTCTGGGTCTGGCCTTTGTCAAAACAGTCATAGAAAGGCACAGGGGCACAATTAGTGTACAAGCTAGGCCCGACAGGGGTAGCAGCTTTATTATTCAGCTGCCTGCCCAGTCTTAGGCCACCCTACCTCGACCGAAGATTTAGCTCATATCAACGACAACTACCTGATTACGCCCTGACTCTTTCGCCTTATAAAGTCCAGTATCTGCTCGGTGTAGTATTTGTTGATAATCAGGATGCCCATTATAAAAAGCTAAACCTATACTGACAGATAAGCGAACCGTTTGCCCCTGAGGTAAACGGAACACTTCGTTTTGTATCGCCTGTCGTAAAGACTGCAGCATGCCCAAAGCACCATCTTTCTTTACATCCACCAATACGATCAGAAACTCTTCACCACCCAAACGGAATACATAGTCGCTACCACGAGCACTGTTATTCAAAATCGCGGCCACTTGCTGCAAAACGGCATCGCCAGCATCATGCCCATATTGATCATTAACGCGTTTGAAGTAATCAATATCAATGACGGCCAGTCCAAAAACACTGGCACTACGCCTAGCATATTGGACTTCCTTGTTTAATACAGCAGGCAAGTATTTCCGACTTAGCAAACGGGTTAATACATCGCGGCCCGCTTCAAGCTCATTATGCTGCTCAAACAAATTATCCAGATGAAACGCAATGGCTTTAGCGTGTACATGCAATTCACGTAGCTGCAAGACACGGTCTTGCTGGTTAGGTTCTGCCTGAGTCTGAAATTGTTCCAATAACACTTGATCAACTTTCTTGATACTTTCAAGAATTTCATCCGTTTCTACTGCCCCCTGAAAAGCATGAGCACCCTTGTGTCGAAACCATAGACCAAACTCTGATGTTCCTAACGCAGGTAATGCAGAACCAGAATGGCCAATCGCGTATTCAAACATGATCTGGTTTTCCCAGTCCAACAAGGCTGCCCGCTGTTTTTCCCGCTCGCTGACTAGATTCTGTGCCACTGAAAATAAGCGATAAGACTCTTCAGCACGTGCGTTCCTATCATGAAAACCGCTATATGCTTGGCTCATTATTTCTATCGCCAAGTCAATAATGGAAAAGCTTAGCTGAAATATCTGAGCTCGCTGAGCGTCATCCAAAGCATCAGAGGCACTAAGCAATTGATGGAAGCGATTCTTAAGTCCACGCGCACCTCGCAAGACAATATGCACAGGTAAGTCAATGCGTGCATGGACTTCACCCACTTTTACCTGTAAAGCTACCACAGCCTTTAAATCGTCTTCTGGGGCGATAGAAAAAATCGTTGTTAGCCAGTTTTGCATGGAGTTATGCAAACGCGTTTTGACCTGATCATGTGACAAAAACTGCGAGGCTACTGGATCTTGCAGCATATAGCTGTAAAAATGCGTAGCCATATCATTTGCATGCTGCTTAATCAAAATTTGAATTTGAGACAAAATTGCTGGTGATACGCCAAGCAATAGGCTCTTCCACTCATGTTCAAGTTGTTCTGACGAAAAACGGCTCATGGCATTCTCATAAATGGTAAAAAGCCAGGCTCGCAGGCCTGGCTTTCTTTATCAACGCGTAATTATAGCGTTTACAGGTCGGCAGGATCTTTACTAAGATCTGTTTCTGTATCCTGATTTTCAACAGCAACTTCCGCAGGTGGTGTGTCCTCGAAAGGGTTAGCCATTGCACGTGCTGCTTCGCGCTCGGCAGCCTCGTTGGCTTCCTTACGTTTACGCGCCACATGGTAGGCCATCCCGGTACCTGCTGGTATCAAACGGCCCACAATAACGTTTTCCTTCAAACCACGCAGTTCATCACGTTTACCCATGATGGCAGCTTCGGTCAGAACACGAGTTGTTTCCTGGAAGGAAGCGGCTGAAATAAACGAGTCGGTAGACAGCGATGCCTTGGTAATACCCAACAGTACGTTGTCGTACGTCGCAGGTATTTTGCCTTCGGCTTCCATCTTGTCGTTCTCGTTCAACAGCTCGGAACGCTCAACCTGCTCGCCGGTAATAAAGTCAGTATCACCGTTATTGGTAATGTTGACACGACGCAGCATTTGACGAACGATAACTTCGATGTGTTTATCGTTAATCTTCACACCTTGCAAGCGATACACGTCTTGCACTTCGTTGACGATATAAGACGCTAGGCGTTCTATACCCTGCAAACGCAAGATATCGTGAGGATCAGGCGGTCCATCAACAATCATTTCGCCTTTATTGACGACTTGACCATCGTGCACCAGTACCTGTTTTTCCTTAGCGATCAGGAACTCGTGGCTAATGCCATCCAGATCCGTAATCACCAAACGCTGCTTACCCTTGGTGTCTTTACCGAAGGAAACCGTACCCGTAACGTCGGCCAACATACCGGCGTCCTTAGGTGAACGAGCTTCAAACAGTTCAGCCACACGGGGCAGACCCCCGGTAATGTCACGTGTTTTCTGTGATTCTTGCGGTATACGCGCCAAGATCTCACCCACGTTAACTTGCTGGCCATCGCGCACAGTAATTAGTGCACCCACTGGGAAAGAAATATTCACAGAGTGGTCAGTACCGGCAATTTTGATTTCTTGACCCGCTTCATCAAAAATCTTGATTTGCGGACGCATCATGATCTTGCCACCACGTGTCTTAGGCGTGATAACTACCAGTGTCGACAAGCCTGTGACTTCGTCCATTTGGCGAGCAACGGTAACACCTTCTTCGATGTTCTCGAAACGTACCAAACCGGTGTATTCCGACACGATAGGACGTGTCAGTGGATCCCAGCCGGCCAAACGCACACCAGCTTTGACGACATCGCCATCACCCACGGCAATGGTTGCGCCGTAGGGTACTTTGTGACGCTCGCGTTCGCGGCGGCTGTCATCATAAATGATGATTTC
Organism: Alcaligenaceae bacterium; assembly: GCA_013416485.1. Lineage (GTDB taxonomy): Bacteria > Pseudomonadota > Gammaproteobacteria > Burkholderiales > Burkholderiaceae_B > JAGOAJ01. The sequence continues at coordinate 11,213 of JACCEO010000019.1, read as the reverse complement.
GCCAGAACGTGAAATGGCTACGCGTTCGCCTTTGACGTTAGTCACGTAACGTAAGCCTATGGCAAAGCCCACGATACCAGCCGACTTGGTTTCCACCGAGCTGGCCATAGCATTACGCGATGCAGCACCCCCGATGTGGAACGTACGCATAGTCAGCTGTGTACCTGGCTCACCGATGGACTGAGCGGCAATAACACCCACAGCCTCACCACGGTTAACCATGCTGCCTCGGCCCAGATCACGACCATAACAATGACCGCACAAACCGTGACGTGTTTCGCAAGTGAGTGGTGTACGCACTTTGACTTCGTCAACGCCTATGCTATCGATGTACTCGACCAGATCTTCATCTAGCAAGGTACCAGCTTCAACTGCTGTTTCCTGAGTGTCAGGGTGGATAATGTCAACCGCCGCCACACGACCCAGGATTCTATCGTGCAAGGGCTCGATAACTTCACCACCCTCGACCAATGCCTTCATGGAGTAACCACGAGTGGTACCGCAGTCGGGTTCGATAATCACTAAGTCTTGAGTAACGTCCACCAGACGACGAGTCAAGTAACCCGAGTTCGCTGTTTTCAGCGCCGTATCTGCCAGACCTTTACGTGCACCGTGAGTAGAAATAAAGTACTGAAGTACGTTCAAACCTTCACGGAAGTTAGCAGTAATAGGGGTTTCAATAATCGAGCCATCGGGCTTGGCCATCAGGCCACGCATACCGGCCAGCTGACGTATCTGAGCTGCTGAACCCCTAGCACCCGAGTCCGCCATCATGTAGATGGAGTTAAAGGACTCTTGGCGAACTTCTTCACCGTGACGGTCAATAACAGCTTCTGTGGACAACTGCTCCATCATGGCTTTGCCGACTTTATCGCCTGCTTTGCCCCAAATATCGACCACGTTGTTATAACGTTCTTGCGAAGTCACCAGACCCGACGAGTACTGCTTGTCGATTTCTTTGACCTCGGCACTGGACTGAGCCAGAATGTCTTCTTTGACCGACGGTATCAGCATGTCGCCCATAGCGATGGAAATACCACCACGGGTTGCTAATGCAAAACCCGACTGCATCAGTTTGTCAGCAAAAATTACCGTAGCGCGCAAACCACAACGACGGAACGACTGGTTAATAAGTCGTGAAATTTCTTTTTTCTTCAACGCGCAGTTCAACACTGTGAACGGCAGGCCGTAGGGCAGAATTTCTGACAGCAAAGCACGACCCACTGTGGTCTCGAAGCGCTTTAGCTGTGGTTGCCAATTACCTTCAGTGTCTTTCTCGTACTCGTTCAGACGCACGGTAATACGCGACTGTAACTCGACTTCTTTCGAGTCGTAGGCGCGCTTAACTTCGGACACGTCGGTAAAGAACATGCCTTCACCCTTGCCGTTGATACGCTCGCGAGTGGCGTAGTACAAGCCCAACACGATATCTTGCGACGGCACGATGGACGGTTCACCGTTAGCAGGGAACAGCACGTTGTTGGAGGCCAGCATCAAGGTGCGGGCTTCCATTTGAGCTTCCAGTGACAGTGGCACGTGTACGGCCATCTGGTCACCGTCAAAGTCAGCGTTAAACGCAGCACACACCAACGGGTGCAACTGTATCGCTTTACCTTCAATCAGGACAGGTTCAAACGCCTGAATACCCAAACGGTGCAGCGTAGGTGCACGGTTCAGCATGACGGGGTGTTCGCGTATGACTTCGTCAAGAATGTCCCAAACCACGGGTTCTTGAGTATCAACCAGTTTTTTAGCCGCCTTGATGGTGGTAGCCAGACCCATGATTTCCAAACGGTTGAAAATAAAGGGTTTGAACAGCTCCAGGGCCATCAGTTTGGGCAAACCGCATTCGTGCAGTTTCAGTTGCGGGCCCACCACAATCACGGAACGACCGGAGTAGTCCACGCGCTTACCCAGCAAGTTCTGACGGAAGCGACCGCTTTTACCCTTGATCATATCGGCCAAGGACTTCAACTGGCGCTTGTTAGCACCCGTCATGGCCTTACCGCGACGGCCGTTATCCAGCAGCGAATCCACTGACTCTTGCAGCATACGTTTTTCGTTGCGCAAAATAATATCGGGTGCTTTCAGCTCTAGTAAACGCTTCAGGCGGTTGTTACGGTTAATGACGCGACGGTATAAATCGTTCAGGTCAGACGTAGCAAATCGGCCACCATCCAGGGGGACTAAGGGACGCAGGTCGGGCGGCAACACAGGCAGCACTTCCATGATCATCCAGTCGGGCTTGATACCGGACTTCTGGAAACCTTCCAGCACTTTCAAGCGCTTAGAAATTTTCTTGATCTTAGCGTCAGAGGCAGTGGCTTTTAGTTCAGCACGCAGCGTTTCAACGTCGCGATCTATATCGATAGAACGCAACAGTTCACGTACAGCTTCCGCACCCATCAGGGCGTGGAAGTCATCGCCATACTCTTCGGTTTTTGCCAAAAAGTCGTCATCCGACATGATTTGACCGCGTTTCAGCGGAGTCATGCCAGGTTCAATAACGCACCAAGCTTCGAAGTACAGTACACGCTCGATATCGCGCAATGTCATGTCCAAAACCATACCCAAACGCGAGGGCAGGCTTTTCAGGAACCAGATATGCGCAACTGGGCTAGCCAGTTCGATGTGGGCCATGCGCTCGCGGCGCACTTTAGCCACGGTAACTTCTACGCCGCACTTTTCGCAAATAACACCGCGATGTTTAAGGCGCTTGTATTTACCGCACAGACATTCGTAGTCTTTGACTGGGCCAAAAATTTTGGCGCAGAACAGACCATCACGCTCGGGTTTGAAAGTACGGTAGTTGATGGTTTCTGGCTTGCGAACCTCACCAAACGACCATGACCGCACTTTCTCGGGCGATGCGATACCAATTTTAATGGCGTCGAATTGCTCGTCTTGCGAGACTTGTTTAAATAAATCGAGTAGCGCTTTCATTATTTACGCTCCAAATCCATGTCCAGAGACAGAGATCTAATTTCTTTGACCAGAACGTTAAACGACTCTGGCATACCGGCGTCGATGACGTGGTCGCCCTTGACGATGTTCTCGTAGACCTTGGTGCGTCCTGTAATGTCATCGGACTTAACTGTTAGCATTTCCTGCAAGGTGTAGGCGGCGCCGTACGCTTCCAACGCCCAGACCTCCATCTCACCAAAACGCTGACCCCCGAACTGAGCTTTACCACCCAGCGGCTGCTGAGTTACCAGCGAGTAAGGTCCAGTAGAACGCGCGTGCATCTTGTCGTCAACTAAGTGATGCAATTTCAGATAGTGCATGTAACCTATGGTGACGGGACGCTCAAATTCTTCACCCGTACGGCCGTCGATCAACCACGCCTGAGTACGATCCGGTGTCAACTTCAGCTTTTCAGCGATGTCATCCGGGTACGCCAGCTCTAGCATTTTGCCAATTTCTTCTTCGGTTGCACCGTCAAAGACTGGCGTTGCCAATGGCACACCTTTTTTCAGATTACGAGCCAATTCGATAATTTCGTCATCAGTCAGGCTAGCAATATTGGTCTTAGCACCTGTGCTGTTGTAAACCTCATCCAGGTAAGCACGTATGCTATCAACCTGAACTTTTTTCTCGGCGTTCAGCATGTCAGCAATACGATAGCCCACACCCTTAGCAGCCCAGCCTAAGTGAACTTCAAGTACCTGACCTACGTTCATTCGCGAAGGAACACCCAGTGGGTTTAGAACGATATCGGCAGGTGTACCGTCAGCCATGTGCGGCATATCTTCGACAGGCGTAATCCGAGAGACCACCCCTTTGTTACCGTGACGACCAGCCATCTTGTCACCGGGCTGCAAGCGACGCTTAACAGCCAAGTAAACCTTGATCATTTTCAGTACGCCAGGAGGCAGTTCATCACCTTGTGTAAGCTTCTTGCGCTTCTCTTCAAAGGCCAAGTCAAACTGGTGACGTTTTTGTTCCAGAGATTCTTTCGCGTGCTCAAGAATGACAGCGTTTTCTTCTTCGGCCAGACGAATATCAAACCATACCCAACGATCAATTTCGCTCAGGTATTCGCTAGTAAGCGCTGTACCTTTAGCCAATTTGCGTGGGCCACCGTTAACGGTTTTGCCAACCAGGAACTTACCAATACGATCAAAGGTATCGTCTTCAACAATACGCAGTTGGTCGTTCAGGTCTTGGCGGTAGCGACGCAGCTCGTCGTCAATAATTGACTGAGCACGTTTATCGCGGTCTATACCTTCGCGGGTAAAGACCTGAACGTCAATGACAGTACCCACCATACCCGAAGGCACGCGTAGTGAAGTGTCTTTAACATCAGAGGCTTTTTCACCAAAAATAGCACGCAGCAGCTTTTCTTCTGGTGTCAGCTGAGTTTCGCCTTTGGGCGTAACTTTACCGACCAACACGTCATCAGCACGCACTTCGGCACCGATGTGAACAATACCGGAATCATCCAGACGGTTCAATTGTGTTTCAGCCAGGTTGCTGATGTCGCGCGTGATTTCCTCGGAACCCAGTTTGGTGTCACGAGCAACCACTGTCAATTCTTCAATGTGAATAGACGTGTAGCGATCGTCAGATACCACTTTTTCGGAGATCAAAATAGAGTCTTCGAAGTTGTAACCGTTCCAAGGCATAAAGGCGATCAGCATGTTCTGACCCAGAGCCAATTCGCCCAAGTCACTGGATGCGCCGTCAGCCAACACGTCACCACGCGATACCTGGTCACCAGGCTTAACGATAGGACGTTGGTTGATATTTGTGTTCTGGTTAGAACGTGTGTATTTGATCAGGTTGTAGATATCTACACCGACTTCACCGGCAACGTTTTCGTCATCGTTAACACGAATAACGACACGTTCAGCATCGACGTGATCAACAACACCACCACGCAGTGCTTGTACAGTAGTACCCGAGTCAACAGCAACGGTACGCTCAATACCTGTACCAACCAACGCTTTTTCAGGACGCAAGCAAGGAACCGCTTGACGTTGCATGTTGGCACCCATCAGGGCTCGGTTAGCATCGTCGTGCTCAAGGAAAGGAATCAGCGAAGCAGCTACCGACACAATTTGTGAAGGCGCAACGTCCATGTAATGGATGTTGCCAGGAGCTGTCAGCATGGTTTCACCAGCTTCGCGACACGCAACCAAGTCATCAACAAAACGATGTTCTTCGTCTAGCGCAGCGTTAGCCTGAGCAATCACGTAGTGACTTTCTTCGATAGCCGACAAGTAATCGATTTGCTCGCTGACGCGACCATCGATAATTTTACGGTAAGGCGTTTCCAAGAAACCGTACTCGTTCAAACGAGCATACAGCGCCATCGAGTTGATCAGACCAATGTTTGGTCCTTCAGGCGTTTCAATTGGGCAGACACGTCCGTAGTGCGTAGGGTGTACGTCGCGCACTTCAAAACCAGCACGCTCGCGAGTCAGACCGCCAGGTCCCAAAGCGGAAACACGACGCTTGTGCGTAATTTCTGACAGAGGGTTGGTTTGGTCCATAAACTGCGACAACTGGCTGGAACCGAAGAACTCTTTGATGGCCGCAGATATGGGCTTAGAGTTGATCAGATCATGCGGCATCAGATTTTCAGCTTCAGCCTGACCCAGACGCTCTTTGACGGCACGTTCGACACGAACCAGACCAGCACGGAATTGGTTTTCAGCCAATTCGCCCACACAACGCACACGACGATTACCTAAGTGATCGATATCGTCGATCTGGCCGCGACCGTTACGTAATTCCACCAGAACGTTGATGGTTTGCAGTATGTCTTCATCAGTCAAAGTCATAGGACCGGTGATGTCTTCACCACGGCCTAAACGGCTATTAACCTTCATACGGCCCACACGCGACAAGTCGTAGGCGTCTTCGCTGTAGAACAAGCGATTGAACAGTGCTTCGACGGCTTCTTCGGTGGGTGGCTCACCAGGACGCATCATGCGATAGATAGCAACACGCGCGGCCATTTGGTCGGCGGTTTCATCTGTACGCAAGGTCATGGAAATGTAGGCGCCTTGGTCCAGATCGTTGATATACAGAGTCTGGATGTCACGGATGTTCGCGGCGCGCAATTCAGCCAATATGGTTTCGTTGATCTCGTCGTTGGCGTTTGCAATAACTTCGCCAGTTTCAGGATTAACCAAACCTTTGGCCAGGACACGACCAAGCAAGAAGTCTTCAGGGACTGAAACAAACTCGATATCGGCAGCAGCCAGATCACGCAAATTCTTGGTATTGATACGCTTGTCTTTTTCGACAATGACCTTACCTGAGCGATCAGTAATATCAAAGTGGGCAATTTCGCCTTTCCAACGTTCTGACACGAACTCCAACATGCCGCCTTCGTTATGCAGTTCGATATTATCGAAATCTGAGAAGTGCGCCAAAATGGCTTCAGGTGTCATACCTATTGCTTTGAGCAATATGGTCACAGGCATTTTGCGGCGGCGATCGACACGGAAGAACAAAATGTCTTTGGGGTCGAATTCAAAATCCAACCACGAACCGCGGTAAGGAATCACGCGTGCCGAGAACAACAACTTACCCGAACTATGCGTTTTACCCCGATCGTGTTCGAAGAACACACCTGGGGAACGGTGCAATTGCGACACAATGACGCGCTCGGTACCGTTGATAACAAACGAACCAGTAGTCGTCATCAAGGGCATTTCGCCCATGTAGACTTCTTGTTCTTTGACTTCTTTGACCGTGGGTTTACTGACTTCACGGTCCATCAGGACCAAACGCACCTTGGCGCGCAACGGTGACGCAAAGGTCAGACCGCGCAATTGACATTCCTTGACGTCAAATACAGGCTCGCCCAACACGTAGCTGACGAACTCAAGACGCGCCATCTGATTATGGCTTACTATTGGGAATATTGAGGAAAATGCGGCTTGCAGACCTTCCTCATTGCGTTTGGATGGTGTAGTATCCGCCTGCAAAAATGTTTTAAATGATTGCAGTTGAGTCGCCAAAAGGTAAGGGACGTCCTGGACGTCTTCACGCTTGGCGAAGCTCTTGCGTATGCGCTTTTTTTCGGTATACGAATAAGGCATGAGCACTCCGACTCGAGGGTTACATTGGCCGTCAACCACGGCCCTGGTTTACGACTCCAGAGAACCCGACTCTAACAATAACTATGCTTGAATCATGGGTTTTCTGGGAACGCAAAAGCCCGGGAAGGCTATTGCTCTTCCCGGGCAAGCACAGGCCGACTTATTTAAGGTCAGCTTTTGCGCCAGCTTCTTCAAGCTTTTTCTGGGCTGCTTCAGCATCAGCTTTGGACAGACCTTCTTTAACATCTTTAGGTGCAGCGTCAACCAGATCTTTGGCTTCTTTCAAGCCCAGACCAGTGATTTCACGCACAGCTTTAATCACGCTAACTTTGTTAGCGCCGATTTCGGTCAAGTGCAATGTGAATTCGGTTTGCTCTTCAGCAGCGGCAGCGCCACCAGCAGCAGGAGCTGCAACAGCGACGGCAGCGGCAGCGGCCGACACACCAAATTTTTCTTCCATTTCGGTAATCAGCTCGGACAATTCGAGCACAGTCATACCAGCGATAGCTTCAAGGATATCAGCTTTGCTTAATGCCATTTTATGAACTCCAAATATATATATATATTAAAACCAGGGTTTGGGTGTCGCTAGCTTCGACAAAATTCCGAAAGAGCTGCTTACGCGGCTTCTTTCTGATCGCGCACGGCCGCTAAGCCACGCACGAACTTGGTTGGAACTTCGTTGAGCGTACGCACAAATTGCGTGATAGGTGCTTGCATCGTACCCATCAGTTTCGCCAACAACTCGTCGCGTGACGGCATGGTGGCCAAAGCCTTCACACCTTCAGTATTCAAAACGTTGTTGGGCAATGCCCCGCCTTGAATAGCAAGTTTGTCATTGGTTTTAGCGAAACTGGCAAGTACTTTTGCCGCCGACACTGGATCCGAACTGATGGCGTACATCAGGGGACCAGTAAGCTGCGAGGAAAGATCCGCGAACGGAGTTCCAGCTACAGCACGACGAACTAGCGTGTTTTTCAAAACACGCAGATACACGCCCGACTCACGCGCAGTTTTGCGCAATACGGTTGCAGAGGCGACGTCCAGACCACGGTACTCAGCGATAATGATCGATTGTGCGTTTGCAACTTCTGCAGACACTTCTTCGATAACTACCGCTTTCTCTTTACGATTGAGACTCACGGTTTGAACACTCCATCAAACGACGCAAAAGAGGGTCTTTCGCGTCAACCGAATGCGGCGCACCTGGTCGAGTTCTTAACTACAAGAATTCTTCCATGGACGCCGTCTACGTTGGAATCAGACTGCTAGCAGTTTGAAGATTAAGCTCTAGAATCATGTCTTACGACATAGCCCCTAGGGCTCCAACGGTCTTTGACAGCAGTGCCTGACTTACGTCAGACACAGCCCAAAGTTCTGTTAACTGCGGTTTAGTACTACTTAAACCGTCAGTGAGGCAATTTCTACGCGAGCACCGCCGCCCATAGTGGACGAAACAGCGACTTTACGTAAGTAAACGCCTTTTGCTGCTGTTGGACGCGCTTTAACCAGAGCATCCACCAGAGCGTTAAGGTTGCTTTGCAATTGCTCGACACCAAAAGAGGCGCGACCAATCGTTGCATGAATAATGCCAGCTTTGTCAGTACGGTACTGAATCTGACCTGCTTTAGCATTTTTTACAGCTGTTGCCACGTCAGGAGTAACGGTACCAACCCTTGGGTTAGGCATCAAGCCACGTGGGCCCAAGATTTGACCCAAAGCACCAACAATACGCATGGTGTCAGGCGAAGCAATAACAATGTCAAAGTCCATTTGACCGGCTTTGATGCTATCTGCTAAGTCTTCCATACCAACGATGTCAGCACCAGCGGCTTTAGCTTCTTCAGCTTTGTCACCTTGGGCGAACACAGCAACACGCATTGTTTTACCGGTACCTGCTGGCAAAACTACGGAGCCACGAACAATTTGATCAGATTTTTTTGGATCTACACCCAACTGAACAGCAATGTCGATGGATTCGTCAAATTTGGCAGTAGCCGTTTCTTTGACCAGTGCCAGAGCATCGGCAACTGGGTAGAATGTATCGCGGTCGATTTTGGCAGCAATAGCGGCTGCGCGTTTCGTCAACTTAGCCATTGTTATACCCCTTCAACCGTAATGCCCATGCTGCGTGCGCTACCAGCGATGGTGCGAACTGCTGCATCCAGATCCGCTGCTGTCAAGTCTGGCGACTTGGACTTAGCGATTTCTTCGGCTTGAGCGCGTGTCAAGACACCAACCTTGTCCGCGTTAGGACGAGGTGAACCCTTTTGTATACCAGCAGCCTTTTTGATCAGGATGGTGGCAGGAGGGGTCTTCATGATGAAGGTGAAGCTCTTGTCGGCGTAAGCGGTGATCACCACTGGAATTGGCAGACCAGGCTCTACACCTTGAGTCTGGGCGTTAAACGCCTTACAAAATTCCATGATGTTCAGACCGCGCTGACCTAGCGCTGGACCGATGGGGGGTGAAGGATTAGCTTTACCTGCTGGTACTTGCAGCTTGATAAAGCCGACGATTTTCTTCGCCATGCTTAGCTCCTTGCGGGTAATAACGGCATCGACGAATTACGTGATGCCTTCCCGGGGTTTAAAAATATCAGGCTTTTTCGACCTGACCGAAATCTAATTCTACGGGTGTTGCTCGACCGAAAATAGTGACCGAAACACGCACCTTGCTTTTCTCGTAGTTGACGTCTTCAACGTTGCCGTTAAAGTCAGCAAAAGGACCTTCTTTGACCCTGACGCTTTCGCCCACTTCGAACAATACTTTAGGCCTTGGTTTTTCAGTACCCTCTTCCATTTGCGATAGGATTTTTTCCACTTCGCGATCAGAAATAGGGGCTGGACGATTGCCTGAACCGCCAAGAAAGCCAGTAACTCTGGTGGTATTTTTTACCAAGTGCCAGGTTTCATCTGTAAGGTCCATTTCAACCAGGACATAGCCCGGGAAAATACGACGCTCGGTGATGGATTTTTTACCGCCTTTGACCTCGACAACTTCTTCTGAGGGAACCAAAATACGTCCAAATGACGTTTGTAGTTCTGCACGCTCGATACGCTCGACTAGTGCTTTATGCACGCTTTTTTCCATACCGGAATAAACGTGTACTACATACCAACGCTTGCTCATGTGTGTCCTTTATTTCCAGCCTAGCAACAAGCCATAAATGACCCATTCCAAGCCTTTGTCAACGACCCACAACAATAGGCCCATAAATACCACAAAGACAAATACGATACCCGTCATTTGGGTCGCTTCTTTGCGGCTAGGCCAAACCACACGTTTAACCTCGCTTTGTGAATCACGGGCAAATGCTAAGGTACGACGGCCAGTATCACTAAACCAGACAATAACAGCAGCAACTATGATGCACCCAACGAATACACCAACGCGTACTGCGCTAGGCTGATTCTCAAGCATGGAATAGCCGACGATGCCGGCCAAGATGACAAGCACCGCCAGACCGAGCTTAATGCGGTCTGAGTTGCTATTGACGGTTTGTACGTTGCTTTTCGACATATTCCGGCGAGTTGCGCCACTGTGCATGGACGCGGTGTGACTGTGTGTTTGGCAGGGGCAGTAGGAATCGAACCTACAACCTTCGGTTTTGGAGACCGACGCTCTGCCAATTGAGCTATACCCCTAAAACCCTATAAGCATTGAACTGCCTGACTTCAATACTTTAAAAGCTAGAACGGACTAGCGGGTTAGGCTGGTCCGTCTTCGAACTATAACAGTTTACTTGATAATTTTTGCAACGACACCGGCACCAACGGTACGGCCGCCTTCGCGGATCGCGAAACGCAGACCTTCTTCCATCGCGATAGGCGCGATCAAGGATACCTTGATGGACACGTTATCGCCTGGCAGTACCATTTCTTTGTCCGCTGGCAGTTCAATCGTACCGGTTACGTCCGTAGTACGGAAGTAAAACTGTGGACGATAGCCCTGGAAGAATGGTGTGTGACGACCACCTTCGTCTTTGGACAAGATGTAGACTTCAGCATCAAAGTCTGTGTGTGGTTTGATCGAGCCAGATTTGGCCAACACTTGACCACGCTCAACGTCTTCACGCTTCAGACCGCGCAGCAAGATACCGACGTTATCGCCCGCTTCACCCTGATCCAGCAGTTTGCGGAACATTTCCACGCCCGT
>JACCEO010000018.1 GCA_013416485.1 Alcaligenaceae bacterium | reverse complement strand
TTTCTTTGAGGGCACAACAAATCCTTTGGCACGATACTGATTTTTCCATCGATACAAAGCCGCGGCTGAAATCCCGGTCTCAAGGCTAAGTGCTGATACTGGCTGGCTATGAGGCGGCATCATTTTCTTAACAACTTGCGCTTTGAACTCGTCTGAATAGGAAGGCATGGTAATGTCCTAACCGCCCCAAGGGTTAGTATAAATAGAAAATTAAATCAGCGGACAACTAGTGTGACAGAGGGGGCATGTACCTTACAAAGGTCTTTGCGAAGATGTTTGATTTGGAGTTTTCGCTCTGTACCACCGTCGAAATATAGCGAGTATTTAAGCGCACCATTTTGATCTCTGATGTAACCGTATCCCGGTTGCGGATCTTGTCTGCTATTAGTACGAACTTCTAGTTCACAGTTTGTGGATTCGAGCATTAGTGACTTGGGGATTTCTACGAGTTCGTATCGTATTTTATTATTAAAATTTTTCAATCGTCGGAATATAAAGATCCGCTCGTAGCTTTGCATGTGTTCAAGAAACAGGTCTCGTAGCAGTGGCAGCTTCCAGTCACCCCGACCAAGCTCCATCCACTTGCTTACGTGGATGGATTCGTCCTTGATATTGGCAGCGGCTTCTGTTTTTAGACTAACAGGGACGCCACGTATGTTGATGTCATGCCCTCTATTAGTCCGACTCTTCACTAATTGAGCTGGAGTGTCTGCTGCGTTTAGTGCCGCTTCAAATGCGAACTCAAATCGATCTTTGCTTAGTGCTTGATGGCTACCTGCGTGATGACTTAATAATCGATCCCCAAGGGATGTAAGGACGGCATCTGTTACTACATCGGACTCAGGTGCTCGGTTAAATTGGCAGCTTGAGTCGAACGCATGGATAGCAGATTTAACCCATTTTTGTTGTGATGGGCTAAGAAGGTTTAATGCTTTAATAAGTTCATTTATTTCTTTTCTTGAAAGACTCACTCAAACTTTCCCTATCTTTTGGTGATTTGATTAGCATTTATGTTTGGTGAGCAAATCAAGGACAGTAACGTTTAACGCTAACGCTAAAATTTCAAGCGTGCTGAGAGTGACATTTCGTTCTTGACGTTCAACTGAGCCAATATATGTACGGTGTAAGCCGCATTCTTCGGCTAGTTTTTCTTGAGAAAATCCTTTTTCTCGACGGAAAGCCTTGATGTTTTCTGCTAATACAATACGAAGAGTATCGCTAGATTTCCTAACCATTTTGAAGCCTTAAATGATCAGGTTATTATTATCAATAAATGAACACTATAAGTCGACAGACTATAAGTGGCATTTCGTAATGTGAGTCCAAAAATAAACTAATTACACTTTAGGCTTATCCAAGCTGGCAGCCGTTGCATTTGATGGGTGGCATTCTAGTACGGCCTGGAGTGTGTCCATCATGTTGTGAAAACTGTGTGGACCATTCCAAAAGCTGCTGCCTTTATTCATGGGGTCAGTCGACGCCTCCATTGCTGAAAGCAGTGCATTGGAATAGATACCCATGATGGATAGTCTTTGTTCTAAGACTGGCACCGGTAAATAAGACAGCGATTCACGTAGCATCGCCAAGCAACGACGGTAGCCTCCATTCCATTTATCGCCTAGCGTAGCCCGAAAAAAATCCCGGTGGTTCAACTGCATGTTGGCGACAAAGCGCATGTAGGTGTGTCGGCCTTCTTCGCTTTGACTGAATTCCAGAACGGGTTTCACTAACGCACCTAGCACTGCGCGCACATCTTTAGAGTTTCCAGCAGTTTCAATGTCATTGACCATAATCTGCCGTGCAGCATCGATTTTTTGGGCGCCTTCTACCAGTAGCTCTTCCAGCAAGGCTTCTTTGGAACCGAAATAATAGTGTACAGAAGCCCTGTTACGGACTTCGGCTGCAGCCAGGATGTCCTTGATCGACACGCCATCGAGTCCATGCAAAGCAAATAAACGCTGTGCCTCGGATTTTAGGCGTCCGCGTGTCTCTTCTCCATCCACGCGTGGTGTTCTAGCTATTGACATGAGTATCTAAGCCTTTATACTTAATTAATCGAATCATCTTACTTAGCTGTTTAAACAATCCTACCATAACAGGATAAAAGGAGACGCAGTATGAAAGTGATCGTTGCAGGTGGAGGAATCGGTGGGCTATGTACGGCTTTGGCGCTAAGGCAGCATGGCATAGACGCTCTAGTTCTGGAGCAAGCACCCGCCCTTGGAGAGGTCGGTGCTGGCGTTCAGGTCGCTAGCAATGGGGTGTTTGTTTTACGTGCTCTTGGGTTGGAAGAAAAGTTGGCAGCGTTGTCCTGTCAGCCTAAATCCTGGGAGTATTACAGCGTGGAGACAGGGGAGGCGCTAGTCTCCTGGCCGGTGGGTGAATCGGCCGCCAAACGGTATGGCGCCCCTATGTATAACGTGCACCGTGCAGACTTGGTACAACTGCTGGCAGATCATTTGCCTGCCGAGGCTATACGCTTTGGTGCAAAGTGTCAGGAATTTGGCCAGTCAGATAGCGGTGTTTGGGTACAACTTGCATCAGGCGAGTTGCTAGAAGCTGACGCATTGATTGCAGCCGATGGTATTCACTCGGTCGTGCGCGATACTTTATTCGGCAAACGCGAACCCAGCTTTTCCAACCTATTGGTTTGGCGTGCCCTGATCCCAGCAGACCGTATGCCTGAGACCGGCTTTGAAGAGCGTGGCAATTACTGGGTCAGCCCCGGACGGAGCATTGTTTCGTATTGGGTACGTTCAAAAAAGCTCTACAGTTTTCTGGCATCCGTTCCTGTTACGGAAGTACACCGTGAGTCCTGGGAAGAAAGCGGTAATGTGGAGGACCTGATGAAGTCCTTTGAGGGCTCTGAGCCTCAGGTGATGCAGATGCTAGGTGCGATCGACAGTACCTTCATTACCGGCATGTACTACCATGATCCACTGGAAAAATGGACCGAAGGTCGTATCACCTTGCTGGGCGATGCCGCGCACGCTATGGTGCCTTACTTGGCTCAGGGTGCCTGCCAGGCGATAGAGGATGCTTGGGCGATTGCGGTTTGTCTTAGCCGACACGGTAAGGATCATATTCCAGAGGCATTTCAAGAGTATGAGCTACGTCGTAAGCCCCGTACGACACGCATTCAGGCGGCTGCACGCAGTATGGTTAAGCTAGTGCACGAAGCCGATGAGCAGCGCATCAAGGCTAGGAACGGTCGATGGAAAGGCATGGCACGTATCGATCCGCTGGGAGAAACTACATGGAGCTTCTGTTGGGAATACGACATTACCCATGAAATCAATCAGCCTATTGGCAAGGTGATGGGGCATAACGTCACCCGCGAAGACGTGAAAATGGCTAGGCCAGAAAGCCAGCGTGCTTTCGATATCTGGAAAAGTGCGTTCACTCCTGAAGATATTGCGCGTGGCTACGATGGTATGCGTGAGGGATACGAGCGTATGTTGCTGGCCCATTTTCTCTGTCCTGACTCTGTCTCTCGAACTCCCGTCAAGCTAGGTGGTGTGCCGTGTATTCGCGTGGAGCCTGCCAGTAGTAGCGCAACGAGTAAGGTGGTACTGCACTTTCATGGTGGTGCCTATGTCATGGGCTCTGCTAATAGTTCTTTGGAGTATGCCTCCCGATTGGCAAAGGCGACGAATGGTATCTGCTACACAGTAGACTACCGCCTAGCCCCAGAGCATCCATATCCCGCAGCCATCGATGACGCATTAATGGCCTACCGTGGGCTGTTGGACAGTGGCGTCGATCCCGCTCAGGTCATTCTAAGTGGCGAGTCCTCCGGTGGTGGATTGGCCATTGCACTGGCGATGGCGATTCGGGGCGCAAGCTTACCAGCACCTGCAGGTATCTTTGCGGCCTGCCCGTTTAGTGATCTGACGTTGTCGGGCTACAGCCTTGAAGAGCATCACGGCAAGGATCCCGCCGCTAATCGTGAAATGCTGTCGTACTTGGTGGCATCGTATTTCCAGGGCCACGAACCTACTGACCCTATGGTCTCTCCACAATTCGGTGATTTTCGTAAGTTGCCACCTTTATTGATGGTTGCCGCGACTAATGAAGTACTACGTGATGACGCCATCACTATGGCCGATTTAGCGCGAGCAGCAGGTGTCGATGTCACATTGCAATTATTCGACGATACCGTGCATGTCTTCCCCATCTTTAATTTCTTGCCTGAAGCTCAGGCGGCCTTGGAGCAGTTGGGCCAATGGTCACAACAACTTCGCAGCGCTTCCTAGCCCCGCCTTGACTGATACCAGAGGAGAATCACGATGTACACAAACCAACACAAACGCACTGCACTCGCCGCATTGCTAGGCTTTTCGTGCCTGGCTTCGATATCCTATGTGCAGGCCGCCGGTTTTTCGCAGGACACAGTGAAGATAGGCGTGTTGACTGACATGTCAGGGGCGTTTGCTGACTTGTCTGGCTTGGGTTCCGTCGAAGCTGCGAAAATGGCCATAGAGGACTTTAAACAAGCTAATAACCCCACGTTTTCGATTGAGCTTATATCGGCCGATCACCAGAACAAGCCCGATATCGCCTCGGCCAAGGCTCGTGAATGGTACGATGTTGAGGGCGTGGACATGATCACTGATCTGATCAATTCCAGCGTAGCCCTTGCGGTCTCGAAGGTTGGGGATCAAAAGAAACGCGTCGTCATGGTGACTGGCTCAGGCACGACACGACTGGAAAATGAAGATTGCAACCCTTACACCATTCACTACGGGTGGGATACTCGCAGTAATTCGTGGGGGCAGGTGAAGGCACAAGCCGCACTAGGGAATAACAACTGGTATTTTGTTGCCGTAGACTACGCACTTGGGAACTCACTGGTCGCCGAGGCTTCTGATGCATTGGCTGACAACGCAGGAAAGGTAATTGGTGTGGCTAAGCATCCGCTAAATGCAGCCGATTTCTCTTCGTATATGCTTCAGGCGCAATCGGCTAATCCGCAAGTTATTGCCTTGGCCAATGCGGGGTCCGACCTAGTCAACTCCATTAAGGCACTCAATGAGTTTGGTCTTAGTCAAAACCATGCGATTGCTGGATTAGTCATGACTATCACTGATGTTCATTCTGTAGGGCTGGAAACGGCCCAAGGAATGACGGTAGTTGAGGACTTCTATTGGGACGTCAATGATCAGACTCGGGAGTGGGGTCGACGCTTCTTTGCTTCGCAAAAGCGTATGCCTAATTTTGTACATGCGGCGACCTATTCTTCGGTGCTTACTTATCTGAAAGCAGTCCAAGCTGCAGGTACGGACACCGCGTCTGATGTTATTGGGCAAATGAAGAGCGGAGACATTAATGACGTATTTACCACCAATGGAAAGATACGTGAAGACCATAAGATGGTCCATGATGTCCATATACTTGAGGTCAAAAAGCCCAGCGAATCTAAAGAGCCATGGGACTACTACAACGTTAAGCAGACGATTGCAGGTATTGAAGTGGCTCAGCCGTTGTCAACATCCAAGTGCAGTATGGTGAAAAAATAAGCTCTGGATTTTTGTTGATGCAAGTTTTATGGTGATCAGCGGTGTTGGCCAGTGGTGCATTGGCCAACACCGCGGTTGTCAAACCGATTGCCAAAGAGCAGCATCACACGTTCTAATAGCAACACACTCTAGAACCCGGAGGGATCCCATCAATGACTACCAATCTACTGCTAGGGCCTGTACTTTCGTTTCGAGGGGCTTCCAAAGGAAAATGGAAGGTGAGTGCGCTTATTGGTGTTGATATCGCCGTTAAGCCTCCAACGCTTACTGTCGATGGAAAAACGGCAAAGAGCATAGTGTTGCTTAAGCATGGGGATCACCAGTACCTGCGCTATGACCTAACAGTTAAGCAACTCGAGCAGGAGCGCCGGGTTCAGTACACCGTTGCAGGCGTGGATGAGACTTGGCACTTTACGGTGCCAGGGAAAAATTACGCGCCTCGTATGGCGTATGTTTCGTGCAATGGCTTCTCGGATCCCAGCAGCATTCGCAAGCTGATCAAAGGAGAGAAGGCTGTCTGGGCCGATCTGCTGTGCAACCACGATAAGCTGGTGCGCCCGGATGACTACATGCTTGATAAAGAACAGTTGTGGCATGAGTCGCGTACGCACGATAAGGATTTGCAGCGTTTTCACCTACTGTTGATGGGTGGAGATCAGATTTACTTTGACTCTATCTGGGAAGACGTTAAGGAACTCAAAGGTTGGATAGGTTTGCCCAGAGACGAGCAACTGACATTTCCAGTTTCACCAGAGCTTGAAGCGCAGATCGAAAACTATTACCTTAGTTTGTATGCCACGAGATGGCTACCAAAAGAGAGAGCCTCCTGGGGTTCAGACATCAAGACGCTTGATGCGGCACATGCCATGTCTAGGACGCCAACAGTGATGATGTGGGATGACCACGATATTTTTGACGGCTGGGGATCATATAGCTGTGAGATGCAAAATAGTCCCTTGTTCAAACGGCTGTTCTACCATGCAAGGCGGGCGTTCTGGGTATTTCAGATGCAGCATGTGGATAAGCAATTACCAGAGCTAAAGCTGCGTGACGATGTACGTGTTAGGGCGAATGACCCGTTATTTCAGAAAATTGAATGGTCTAAGGTTTTAAAGAATGACCCGCTTGCCTTACCCATGTTGGATCTGCAACCGGGGTTCAGTTTTGTTCACGCTATCGGTCCTATACAGCTTGTGGTTGCTGACTTAAGAACCGAACGTTCACATGAACAGGTGATGGGACCGGATACATGGAATGCGTTCAAAGCATGGCTGAAGACAATTCCTGAAAATGATTATCAACACCCAGGTCTGGGATGCCAGCACTTGCTGTTTATGTCTTCTGTGCCAGTAGTGCACCCGAAATTGAGCTTAGCAGAGGCCTTTCTAGACAACTTTGGTTCTGAACACGTGCTGGATAGTAGTGCAGACGATTTGAAAGACCACTGGACCCATGACGACCATGAGGGCGAGCGGCTGCGTTTACTTGAAACACTGTTCTCGACGGCAAAGGAAAAACGACTTAGAGTGGCCATTGTTTCAGGAGACGTACATGTGGCAGCGTATGGTGTTGCTTATCGTAAAGACGTAGGTCCACAAGACAATTGGGCACAAATCCAGCAGTTCACATCAACCGCTGTAGTGCATCCATCGCTGGTGTCAGTGGCTGAACGCTTGTTCTTTCATGTTTTGGACGGCGTGGGTAGGACCACGCAAAATTTGGATGTGAGCACCAGTGCCGAGATGCTGATTTTTCCGCAATCGAATCGACGGGTTTTGGCCGCGCGAAACTGGTTGGCTCTTGAATTGGACATTGGTTCCGGAAATGGGGTCGGCTCAAAGCTTTGGGCCACTTGGCGTTGTGAAACCAAGGATGGGATGACGAACCATCAGGTCGCCACAGAGCCTGCATTGTTGTCAGGTAATTGACAGATCCATAGCAGGCGCTGTGGCGCTTTTGATTTTGTTGATTCAGTAGATACGCAAGTGGCATTTAGCACGATGATAATATCGGCCCGTTAGTCGATTTCACTTTACCGCCTACTTTATCCCTTGTATTCACCTTGACTTTAACGCCTTGGTTAACCATGTCTTTCAGCGTATCGTCACCGCACATTACCCTTCGCATTTGATCGATAGGTTGTAGCATTGCCGTTTGAGGGTAGGTATCCAGGTCCCTATTCATGGTGAAGACCTGAATTTTATTTTCCTCTCCTTTATACGAAAGCTCCCAGCCTTTTGGGACTGACATTGCTTCCATATAAAACTCCGCAATGATGGCCCCTGGGAATTGCTGGGCAAAAGCGGTAAAGCTCACAGCCGTAAATAAACCTGCCGCTAGAATTTTTTTCACGGTGCACTCCCTGTACGATTAAAGGTTTTCAGAGCGAAAAGTATAATCGAGAAGGTCGGTGTTGATCCGCATGATCTATGCTAAATATTAGATTCGAACGAAAGTCGGATTTGAGATCGACCCGCTTAAGGTAGTGAAATTTGGGTTGGCGATATTCATTGTCGCCAACCCTTTATGGATGCCTTTGACTACAGGAATAGCCGTTCTGTTACTGGCCCAGGCATTTCAGCGCTATCCAGATACGGTTGAGCGCTTGACATCTATATAACAAAAGCCTTCGTGATACCTGAAATAGTTGAAAATGAGGACAAAAGAGCGCAAGCTATTGATTAGCTTATAAATCGTTTATTGTTGCAGGTTCATAACAGATATTATGACTGATGACGTACCTATCACGTTTGCTCAATTTGCGAGTCAATATCGTGGCAAATTCAGACAGATTGCTGGCGCTACTCGTCGTGAGATTGAGATGGATGACGTAGAAGGCGAAGCTTGGTTGATGACCAAAGAGTGGGAATTGCAGGGGATACCTATACGCTTCAATGATGCATCATACATTGACAAACTTTTTGCGTATTTATATCAAAAACTAGTTAAGTATGCTGATAAAAAAGTTCGATTCGGTGTTCGGTTGGATCATTGGGATTATGGAAATAACCAAGAGGCCGATACTCATCCTTTGTTAAACAAGTTGGCGGCGGCAGAAAACAGTCAGCCGCTAGAAGCTCTACTGGCTCAAGAGGCGTCTGCAGAACATCTGCTTGAGCCAGAGCCACACGAGACTAGAGCCAGTGCATATCTATATTTGTTGCGACTTTATAATAATTGCATGAAAGATGTCGCAAATCATCTGATGATTTCGCTTTCCTATTGCTATTACCGTTTCAATGAGGCATTGGAGATGGTTAGTAAACAACAGAGTTTTCCTGACACTGCAGGGCGACCTGTTAGCAGTTTTGTCCCTGGACCTTGGCGCTCTTTTCGTTTAAGGCGACCTTGGGTTCAGATGGAGCTTGATCTGTTGTCTGCTGATGACCTTTGGGAAGAGCCTGATACAGACTTTTGAGTTGAGCTGCTCCCAGAGTTAAGTGCTGGACTGCTCAAATGAAGGTGAAAGTAATTATAGATCAGTAGGTTAGCGTGATTTTGTGAAATTGGCGGAAACTGATGTGCGTACCTGTACTGCACTGATTTCAAGGGTATGGGTATAGTGAACTGGCCCCCAAGAGTTGGACACAACCTTGGAGAACACATTGGAGAGGGCGTCAAACTCTGGACACAAAGTTAAGAGAATAGTTAACTTTGTAGGGCTTCAAACTGATTTGGGCTGACCCAGCCCAGAGAAGAATGAAGTGTGTAAACCACCAACATGCCGGTATTTATTCCCTAGGGGCTATGCTTTGTAATTTCTTCAATTACAGGACACAGCCCCTCTTCTTATTTTTGTCTTGCTAGCCATTGCTAAAAGCACGGCGGCTTGTACATGGGCAGGCGTAATCGTGCTTAGTCGGTAAACACGCTATTCAGGTCGCTAGCATCCAGAATGTTCAGCGACCAGGTTTCTAGCTGAGCTAGCGTAGCGGTTTGGAGACGCTGCTGAATATCATCAGGCAGAATACCAAACTTGTGGATGAGCAGGCGTTGTAGCACGCTAGCTTCGCCTTATTCCATCCAGCGTCGTTGCCATAGGCGCTCTAGGCTGGTGACATAGCGTGTGCTGTGGTCTTGTTCTAGTGCTGCGGGTTTTGGCCCAGTTTACGCTGTAGTGCGGCCGGTGGCTGCTAGCCCACATAAAAAGTAGCAGACGGCGGCTAGCCATATCACCTGATCCAGACCGTGATACATCGCTACGATAACTGCTAAGGCAGCTCCTAGGACAGAGAACACGCCATTGATTGCCCACATCCATGGTACTGCCCAAGCCGCCGAGGCTGCTCTGATGACTCTTAGCGCCAAGGGGAAGGGCATGCCCAGTAACAGCGCTAGAGGCAGGATGATCGCTATGGCCCACAGTATGCGTGCCTGTAATTCGTAGTGTAGTAATCCACTCAGGATGTCGGGCAACCATAAAGTGTAGGCGACGCTTAGTACGCCTATGGCGAAGGCAATATACGATATGGCCTGACGTGCATGGGATGTCGGTATGCGTGCAGATAGCAAGCTGCCCATTCCCATGAATACCAGAATGGCACCTAGTAATACGGCCAATGCCAATACCGGCTCACCCAAGAAAAAGGTAAGTCTTTGCATTAAAGACACTTCGATCAGCATAAAACCTAGTCCCAATAAGGCAAACAGTACGCTGATGCGTATAAGCCGGCGGCGTTTGGGGTTTGCTGTGGCGTGCGTCACATCGCCGGGTACACGCATACCGAATACCGTGGGTATCATCAAGGCCAATGCAGAGGTACTTAATGCTGTGATCAGCAGTATGTGTAAAGGTTTGGGAATGGAGAGGTCAGTTTTATAAAAAAACGGGCGGTTGTCAGTGACCGCTGAAATGTCATGCCCGTGCTCTGCCACAAGCTGCATCATTTTTGGGATATCTAAATGACCTGCGGCCAGAGCCTGTAGCATAGGATTGCCCGCGCCACGCTGGTTGAAATGAGGTACAAAAGAGGCTGATGTTGAATAGTCGTTGCGGCGTACTTCCCGAAATACCTGAGCGGCATCCTGGCGCGATAATGCTTGCTTACCCACCACCATAATGGGATACGGAAAAGAACCGAGCACATAAATGTGTTGCATGGCGGCTTGTGTGTCTAGACCGCGCTGGGCCAATGCATCCAGTGTGACGCGTAATAAGCGTACAACAGCCAGTTCGTCGTGGGTGATAATCAGCAACTGACCTTGCGTGTTTAAGTGATCAAAGTAGTCACCTATGGCTTGTTCTGTCAGCAAATAGTTTTCTGTCAGGGCAAAGCCTTCGCGGCTACGGCTGGTATTGGTAACGGGTAAGCTCATCATGATCAGGTCATAGCTGGACTGATCACGTTTTATATAGTGCCTGCCTTCAGCCTGAACCACTTGAATATGCTCGAAGTCGGTGTACAGTCCGCCGTTATATGCGCTGCTATCACGCACAATATTCAGCAGGTCAGGGTTGACTTCGGCAGCTACGACCTTGGCATAGCCCGAACCTGCGGCAAGCAGGATGTCACGTCCCCCGCCTGGGCCTATGATCAGGGCGCTATCGCGGGGGTAATCTTGCATCACCCGAAAAGGCGTGGCGCCGGGGAAGTACTGAAACAGATCTTGCACGGCCTTGCCTGGCCTGGAAAAGTCACCGCTAAACTGGTACATGGGTGTACCAGCCGTACCATCAATATAAATATCGCGGTGTGCCGGGTTCTTGCGGTAAGTGACTAATTGGGTGCGGCCAAAAGCGCTCCAGCGGGTATCTGTGATTTCGCCTTCCCAAGGGCCATACAAGGCATCATAAATTTCTTTGTCAGGGTTTAAGTTTTGGAAAAGTGACAGACTGCCAGTGTTTCCCCCTATGCTTAGCCCCATCACCAAGGAAGTAGACAGCATCCCCAGGACCAGGGTGCTCACTAAGCGATGCGGCTTAACCAAGCCTGGCAGTAAGCACAGGCTACCTACGGCCAGCAAGGTGCTGATGAATACTGTGCCAGCCAGGCCACCCATGATGTTTAGTAAAACAACGGCAAAGCTGCCGCCCACTGCTGCGCCGATTAAATCGGTGGCGTACAGACGAGCAGCCCAATGTGAGTACTGGCGATAAACCTCTGCAAAAAACAGGCCTCCCATGACAAAAGGCCATAGCACAACCAGGAAATACCAAAATACCTGCTGATATAGTGCGGCCTGATCTGCCATCCAGAAAATAAGTAGTACAGCCAAGGGAATGCTGCCACTGGCAACCAGGCCGTACCACACCAGTCGATGTCTGTCGTCTTGGGGGGCAATCTTGCGAGTATGGAAAGCATGGGCTAATACGCCGCCCAGGCCCAAACCTAACATGGCTAGCGACAAGATTGCAAAAACATAATGATGCGACAGCACGGCGGAAAGCAGCCGTGCCATCGTAAGTTGTAATGCCAGAAATCCTAGAGATATCAGGAAAACGGCAGCTAATACGCCTAACTTTACAGGTGCCGTTGGTTTGATCAGATTGGGTTGTAAGGTTTGATCCATCAAGTCAGGGCACCTGTTGTTACTTTAGCGAGCGATTAGCGTGGGCAACCACGTAATAATCTGTGGGAAGATCATTAGCAGTGCCAGAGCAAGCAGTTGCAGCAGCAAGAAGGGCGTTACACCTTTATAGATATCCATCATGCTGATGCCAGGCGGTACGGTACTACGCATGTAGAACAGCGAATAACCTACGGGTGGTGTCAGGAAAGATGCCTGTAAGTTCACGGCGATCATGACGATCATCCACAGCTTATCGAAGCCCAGCATAGTAGCTAGTGGCAGGAAGATTGGGAATGTAATCAGAATAATACCAACCCAATCCAGCAGGAAGCCCAGGATGAAGACAATCAACATCATCATGGCAAACATGCCCCAGCGATCCAGGAAGTCCATAGACATGATCAGATTGGTGACTACATCGCGTCCACCCAGACCCAAAAACACCTGGGTAAATAGGGTTGCGCCCACCATGACCATGATTACCATGCAACTGGTGCGGGTTGCGCTCCAGACGGACTCCTTCAAGGCCTTCATGGTGAAACGGCCATATACCACCATCAGTGCCAGCGACGTAAATGCGCCAATGGCGGATGCTTCTGTAGGTGTAGCAATACCTGCCCAGATGGATCCCAGAACACCAAAAATAAGCAATACAGGTGGTACCAGATTCACCAATATCATCCTGGTGATTTGCCATGTGGTATACCGGTTACGCTCTTCTTCGGATAGTGCAGGAGCCAGTTCTGGCTGTAACCAGCTACGTATCATGACATACAGGAAATACAGCCCGGCAAGAAGCAAACCTGGTAACAGGCTGCCGGCAAACAAGCGGCCAACAGATTCGCCCGACTGGTCAGCCATGATCACCAGCATGATGCTGGGCGGAATGATGATGCCCAGTGTTCCGCCACTGGCGACTACTCCGGTAGCAAGCTTTTTGTCATAACCATACTTAAGCATGGCAGGTAAGGCCATCAGTGACATGCTGATGACGGACGCTCCAACTACGCCAGTGACAGCAGCAAATACGGTGGACAATACAATGACTGTTAGTGCCACTGCACCATTGAAGCGACCTAGGGCATATTGCAAGGCCCTAAATAACCCTTCGGCTATCCCTGACCGGTCTAATATGGCCGCCATGAAAATAAACATGGGTATGGCAGCTAGCAATTCGTTGGTGGTGGTTTGCCACATGCGGTTGGCAAACATGGGGAATACACGCTCCCCCATGCCAAAGTAGCCGAATACAACGGCTAGGCCGCCCAGTACAAATGCTATCGGGGCACCGGCCAGAATACCGACCAGTACGCCCGAGAACATTAAAGCAATCCAAATTTCTGGTTCCATAGCTTATTCCTCGATTTTTGTATTGCTAAAGATGAACAAGCCATTCTTAAGAAGCAAAGCGACCAGTTGTATAGTTAGCAGAACCAGACTGATAGGTATCAGGACTTTGACTAAGTAAACAGGCGAGTTAAACGACGTGGCCGCACGCTCACCGAAGCGCCAGGCACGTTCCGAGAATTTGTAGGCTGTAGGTGTCATGACATACAAGAACAGACCGACAAAAAAGAAATAAACCAGAGATTCCAAAATGACTTGTGTTTTTTGCGGCAACAGTACGGTTAGTACGTCAGCAACAACGTGCTCTTTGTAGTGCAGGGTGTAGCCCAGAGCGAGCACAAAGTGGGCACAGAATAAGTAGGTAATAACCTCTTGTGTCCAGATTTGTGGGCTGCCTATGAAGCGTCGTGTGACCACTTCAAATAAAACGACTCCCATGATCAGTAACATGATCCAGCTGACAAACCAGTCGCCTAGCCGCCGGTTGAACTGATCCAGGAATCGAGTGAAAGAAATCATAGCTTTCACGGTATATATACTCCGACGAAATTTGCCCGGTTACCATAACCGGGCAAATATTGGTGTTAACCCAACATGAGCAAACGCTTATTTGCGAGCAGGGTTGTTTTCGTAGGTGTCGCCTGGTGCCCAGAAAACCTGTGCTTTGTTGCGATTCATAGCGTCAGTCATGACTGACATGGTCGCGTCGTAAACACCGTGATCCTTAGCGATCTGAGCCAGCTTGGCGTGGGTGTCTTCTAGTGAATCCCAGACCCAGCCGTGCGTAAATGGACGCTGGTATTGACGCCAGTCTTTCATGTTGACCAGGTAGTCGTACATGGAAAATGCCAGTTTTGCGTGATCTGGATTTTCTTTCGCATCGGTAAGAATTTGGCCTTCGACTAGAGACAGAACTTTGTTCAGAACGTCGTCATCCAAACGGGTGATTTCAGTGCCGTTTTCTTTGAACTTACGGGTGTATTCACCCGATGTTTGTTCAAAGTAAGTCCAGGACCACAGCATGCTGCTTTGTGCTGCTTGCTTCATGATGAACTTGGTGAAGTCATCAAGCTTGTCGTAGGCCCCTTTGTTGATCATGATGCCAGAGATAGGTCCAGGTTGGTGCCAGCCCGGCTTAACCACATATTTAGTGACTTCACCTAGACCCATGCCCCAGTCTACTTCAGGCACCGAGAACTCAGCGCCGTCCAATACGCCGCGGTCCAGTGCGGCATAGACCTCACCACCAGGAGTAAACACCGCTGATGCACCCATGCCATCCAGCAGGCGTGACTGGTTGCGACCGCATTGACGCAGGCGCAAGCCTTGGTATTCGTCCAGTGTGCTGACAGGCTTGTTGGTGCGCTGGCCCGCTTCAGGTGATGTGACCGAGTGGGGGAACCATTTTAGGTCGTATTTGCCGTAAAGCTCGTTGACCAGTTCATAACCGCCGCGTTGCCAGTACCATGTCATGTAGTCATTAGGTGTGAAGATCACAGGTACGGAAGTGACCAGCGAGAATGCTGTGTTGCGTCCTTCCCAGTAGCTGGGCCAGTCACTACCCATGTCGATGGCGCCGGACTGTACGTCGTCAAACATTTGTACCGATGATGAGAATGTGCCGCCATCGTTGTATTGGATATCGACGTGGCCATTACCCAGAGTGTTGACTAGGTCAACAAAGTATTTATCGGGACGCCATAGCGTAATGGAGTTGGGCCAGGACGTTTCAAAAATGAGCTTTGTTGCTTTTTCAGGCTGTTTGATAAGCGTCTGGGATGCATCGACTGTTGTGCTGGTCATAAGCGCGGCGGATCCGATCAGCGTTCCCGCTACGGCCACCGCAAGACTTTTTTTACCCGTAAGTGATTTAAAACTTTTAAGGGTGTTTTTAATATTCTTGGATGTAATCATGTGTTCTCCCCACTGTTTTGGATTTAATCGTTGGAATAAGTGGTATAGATAGAATAAAACTATGAAACGTGAATGGCTTTTAGTTTTTTGGTCTCCTGTGTTTAAATTGTTTTTATTATGTTTGTCGATGCTTGATGTTTAGTTCTTAAGTAACTATTTAATTCTTTATAGCATGGGGGTTTTAATTTGTGGATTAACAAAATCAGCAATAAAATGGACTATATTGATCTTTGTGGAATGGTTAAGGCAAAGCATGAGCGGGCCTTCTGACTGGCCGCTCCCCAAGGCCGGGGTACGCTTCATCGTCCCGCAGTATTTGCTGGATAAAATGCAGAAAAACACCTTGACTAGGGGTTTGTATATAAGGGCTGCTGGTTATTACCCCAATGCAGCGGGTCACCATGTAAGCCGGTCAGCCCATGCCGATGACTTATTGTTGTATTGCATGGGCGGCGAAGGCTGTGTACAGGTCAACGGTGTGGTACACCCTGTCACCAAAGGCAGTTTGATTATGCTGCCCAAGGGGGTGGCACATAGCTATGGCGCTTCACTGCAGCAGCCCTGGACAATGTACTGGATACACTTTTCTGGTCTTGATGTTGCTGCGTTTTGGCAGCACCTGGGGTTTTGTGAAGAACGCCCAGTCAGCAGCATAGGCCTGGCACCACGCTTCACCTCAGATTTTCAGATCCTTATGCAAATCGGGACTACTGATTTTCTGGAAAACTCCTTGGTGTATGGTGCGAACCTGCTGCGTCAGATGTTGTCGCTGGTGCGTGTTATGCAACATCAGAATATTGAATCGCGTAGTCGGTTTTCGCTGGATGCGATTCATGAACTGATGTACGAAAGTCTACACATGGATTTGGATTTGGACATGCTGGCGCAAGCCGCAAATATGTCGCGGGCCGCTTTTTGTAGGCGCTACAAAACGGTGACAGGTACATCGCCTTATAAGCATTACCTGTATCTGAAAATGGAAAGGGCGTGTCAGTTATTGGGCACTACAGATCAAAGCGTGGCGCGTGTGGCAGAGCTGATGGGTTATAGTGATACTTACTATTTTTCCCGTATATTTCGCAACATGATGGGCATGCCCCCAAGTCAGTACCGTGCGAAACGGTATGGCTAGGGGCAGTGCTGTTAGCGGTTTATTCCCAGATTTCCTGGTACAAGCTGATCATTTCATCCTCGGTGGGGACACGTGGGTTATTCCCTGGCGAACCCGATGCTTTAGCCTGTGTAGCCATAGTAGGCAGCAGTGAAAAGTACTTATCCTTGTCTATCCCGTAACTTTTTGGGGTGGGCACGTCTAAGTCAATATTCAACTGGCGTAGCTCGGCCAGCAGTTTCTGGTTGGCAACATCATCGCTGTCAGCGGCGCTTGCTACACCCATGAAACGGGCACAATTGGCATAGCGTTCAGGGGCAGCCTGAATAGAGAAGGCGGTTACTGCAGGCAGTAGCATGGCGTTGGATAAGCCGTGGGGCACATGGAAAAATGCCCCAATAGGGCGGCTCATGCCATGTACCAGGCACACAGAAGCATTAGAAAAAGCCAGACCTGCCTGAGTGGCCGCCAACATGACTGCTTCGCGGGCTGGACGGTTGTTAGGTTCTTCGCATACCGTGCGTAGATGCTGACCCAGTGCACCCATCGCTAGTTGTGCCAGGCCGTCAGAAAAGGGATTGTTCTTTGCGCTGACATAGGCCTCAATCGCGTGGGTCAGGGTATCCAGGCCAGTGTCTGCGGTTAGGCGACGAGGTTTGCTTAGGGTTAATTCGTAATCAATGAGTGCTACGGCAGGGCAGAAGGCCAAGCCGATACACAGCATTTTTTCATCGTTTTCTTCGTCAGTAATGATGGTGAAGCGTGTGCTTTCTGTGCCTGTGCCTGCGGTTGTAGGGATGGCGATCAGGGGTAGGCCGGGAATATCGTTGCTGGCCGGCACTTTGTAATCGCGCATTTTCCCGCCGAATACTGCTAGGTAGGCGATGGCTTTGGCGCTGTCTATAGGGCTGCCGCCGCCTAGGGCAACAACGCAGTCTGGGTCATGTTGCTTAAGTGCTTGTACACCCAGGTCTATAGAGCTTGAGGTGGGGTCTGGTACCGTATCAGAAAACACGGCATACTCCATGCCGGCTTGTTCTAGTGGCGTGGTTAAACGTGCCACGTTGCCACACTGCATCATAAAGGCGTCTGTCACGATAAGTGGTCGTTTGAGCCCCATTTGCTTAAGCACAGATACCAGCTTATCTATGGCCCCGCCGCCCACCAACATTTGCCGTGGTTGAACAATACTGACTGACATGGTGTATCTCCTGAATTCCGATAATTTGTACTTTATTGATCTTTGTCAAAAGAGTTGTTGCGGATCTATAAACTATATGACTCACCATAAAGTATATCTGTAAATAAGACAAAAAAACGGGATTTAAAACCCCGTTTTTATTCAATCCAATTACATGGTTGGCATATTAAATTCATTACCTTTGCTGATGTTTTCAGGCCAGCGCTGCATAATGGATTTTTGCTTAGTGTAGAAGCGCACGCCTTCTTCACCGTAAGCGTGCATGTCACCAAACAAACTACGTTTCCAACCGCCGAAACCGTGCCATGACATAGGTACAGGTATCGGTACGTTAACGCCTACCATACCTACTTGTACACGACGTGAAAACTCTCTGGCGGTATGACCGTTACTGGTAAAGCAGGAAACACCGTTACCAAACTCGTGGTTGTTGATCAGATCCAGTGCTTCGCCCAGGTTTTCTACGTGGATACATACCAGCACAGGGCCGAAGATTTCTTCTTGATAGATTTTCATGTCGGTAGTGACATTATCGAACAGGGTGCCGCCTACGTAGTAACCTTCTTCATGGCCAGGAACGTTGAAGCCGCGTCCATCAACGAGCAGGTCAGCGCCTTCAGCAACGCCTTGGGCAATGTAGCCTTCGATGCGAGTTTGGGCGTCTTTAGTAATTACGGGGCCCATTTCAGCATCCAGGAACATGCCGTCTTTGACCTTCAGGGTCTTAGCGCGCTCTTCCAGCAAGGGGATGATTTTCTTACCGATGTCGCCAACCAGCACAGCGACTGATGTTGCCATGCAGCGTTCGCCGGCGGAGCCATAAGCTGCGCCAACCAAGGCATCAACGGTGCGTTCGATGTCGGCGTCGGGCATGATGACCATGTGATTTTTAGCACCACCCAAGGCTTGGACACGTTTACCGAAGTGAGCGCCGCGCTCGTAGATGTATTGGGCTATGGGTGTAGAGCCTACAAAGCTGATTGCTGATACATCGGGGTGTTCCAACAGCGCGTCAACTACGGTTTTATCACCCTGGACTACGTTCAGTACGCCATCAGGAAGACCAGCCTCCTGGAATAGCTTGGCCATGAAAATAGAGACACTAGGATCACGTTCGCTGGGCTTCAGAATAAATGAGTTACCTGCCGCTATGGCGACTGGGAACATCCAGCAAGGTACCATGCAGGGGAAGTTGAATGGTGTGATACCAGCTACTACGCCCAAAGGCTGGCGCATGGTCCAGTTGTCAATGCCGGCAGTAACCTGATCGGTGTAATCACCCTTCAGCAGTTGGGGGATACCGCAAGAAAATTCAATAATATCAATAGCACGAGCAATTTCACCCTGGGCATCGGTAAAGACCTTGCCGTGCTCTGCCGTAAGCATGGCAGCCATCACATCTACGTTTTCGTTCATTAGACGTAGGAACTGGTTCATGATGCGTGCACGGCGTATAGGCGCGACTTCGGCCCAGGATTCGGCGGCCGATTTGGCTGCAGCAACGGCTGTAGCGACATCTTCAGGTGTAGAAAGCACAAGCTGACGACTTACCTTGCCGGTCGAAGGGTTGAAAATATCCTGTTTGCGCTGACTGCTACCAGACACCACTTGTCCGTTGATAAAGTTCAGAACGTCATCGCTGTTGGTATATGCGGCTTGCTTGGGCTGCTGATTACTCACCTGAGTCTCCTGGGTTGATAGTTATGCTAGTGCAAAAAGTATAAAGAGTGATCTTCCGTTACTCAATGCCTAAATGCTAGATACATTGTTTAATTTAATAGACAATGAGTGATGTTACTTGCAGGGGATCAGGATGAGCGAACATAAAAAAGAATTGCCGTGGTCACATATTTATTGGTTAAGCATGCTCAGCCACGCGGGCAGTTATACCGCAGCGGCTAAACGCTTAGGCGTGAGTAAAGGGGCTGTCAGTGTGCGTATCGCCGAGCTTGAGCAGGTTTCTGGGATGGCGCTGGTCAGACGCACTACGCGCAGTGTGCGCTTAACGGAAGCTGGCCAGGCACTAGTCGCCAGTACTCGTCAGGCATTTATGAGTATAGAGCAAGGCTTTGACAGTATTCAGGACTTGGCAGAGCACCCGCGCGGCAGAGTGCGTGTCAGCGTGCCAGTTGCTTTAGGTCGACAAAAAATTCTGCCCTTGATAGGAAGGTTTTTACAGGCTTGCCCGGACGTGAGGGTAGAAGTGGAACTATCTGATCATTTAAGTTCTTTGGTCAAAGAGGGCTTTGATCTGGCGGTACGTCATGCAGATAGCGTGCCGGAAACTCACGTGGCCCGTCTGCTGCAAATGTCCAGAACCTTGCTGGTTGCCACCCCGGAATACCTTAAGCTGCGTGGACTGCCGCAAACACCGCAGGAGCTGGTGTCACATAATTGCTTGTACTATTTACGATCAGCTGCGTCGCCGGTCTGGAGCTTCCTGCCGTGTACGGGTAATGGCGATGTACGTCATGTTGCCATTCAAGGTAATTTTTGTGCCAACAACAGTGAAGCGCTGCGTGAAGTCGTCTTGGCAGATCAGGGCATTGCCTTCCTGCCAGACTTCACCGCACAAGACTATGTGGACGATGGTCGCTTGGTTCATATTCTGGCCGACTGGAAGCCCGTAGGTGTATTTGGCGAGGCCATTTATGCGATCCGACCCTATAGCGCCTACGTGCCCCGTTCTGTTACGGCGCTTATTGAGCATTTACGGCGTGAGTTGCAGTAAATATCTGGGGGATAAGGTTTTTTATGGCTACTAATTACCCAGCGACATTGTCATGACAATGCGATTGCATTATATTTTGACACAGTTGTTGACCCTGAGGCAGCAGGTTGAAAGTCTGAAGAAAAAGGATGCTGTCACTTACGTTAAGAAAAACGCCACTAAAAGACTGGCAGCTATTACCAGCTTGGCCTTTGACATCATTCCTCAGAATCCGACCCGAACAGAATACCGGCAGGGCAGTACATTGGGAGAATCACACAGACATTGGTTTCGGGCAAAATTCTTTCAGCAATATCGCTTGTTTTTTCGTTACCATGTCGCCAGTAAAATCATAGTGCTCGCTTGGGTTAACGATGAAAACACCAAGCGTGCCTATGAAAGTAGCGGCGATGCCTATCGTGTGTTTCGTCGGATGTTGGAAAGCGGGCATCTACCGGATGACTGGGATCAGTTGTTGGCCGAAGCCCGTGCTGAAGGAAGTCGTTTGAAATAATTCGCTACTTTCAGGCGTTGATGATGCTAGTCAGCCATTGGAAATAGCGACCTTGGAGTGGGAGGCTTGGTTTAATCGCCAACGCTTGATTTTGGCACCTTTTGGTCTTCTGTTATCGAGTTAGCCTATGATTGTGCTGAATTACCTAAGTACTCAGTGCGATATTGCCTCTCGCTGATTCGGTACAAACGTGCTTTATCCCCATCAGTAGCCCCCATCTCCTTCAGCCAGGCTTTAAGAGACTTTCGTGGCGATATCCGCATACTACTGCTATGGCGGATGTCTGTTTCATGCGTGGTGTTGCCTGCTTGAATGCTGACCGTCGTGCACGCATGCTCGTCTTTTCCTCGGCCGCCAAGTGAGTCGGCGGGAAAGAAGTCAATATAGGTTTGATTCAAGGCTTGGGGTGCCTTATTTATATTCATAAATGGTTCTATGATCTCTATAAAAATGAAATAAAGCAGCAGTGTCGGGATTGAAAAGCAGTGTCTTATAAAGGTTGTAGTATTTCTAGCAATGGGTTTTATTGATCAGTTCCGATTAATTTTTTCAGACGGTGCCTGGTGGTAAAGACTTTGGAGCCATTTAAGATGGCATATACATTTAGGCCTT
This sequence comes from Alcaligenaceae bacterium, assembly GCA_013416485.1. GTDB lineage: Bacteria > Pseudomonadota > Gammaproteobacteria > Burkholderiales > Burkholderiaceae_B > JAGOAJ01. The sequence continues at coordinate 538 of JACCEO010000018.1, read as the reverse complement.
CATCGGTGGCTTTGATGCGGCTGCCGGTGTAAGACATGACATGTTTTCGCGATCGCTCATCAAAAAAAGTTTCTCGGTGCTTCCCTCCGCTGGAACACGCGCCCCAAATTGAAGCAGCAAGTCAATCTCAAAGGGAGCTATGCCTCGTTGCTGGCAACGGATCTGTGCATGTTGGCTGGCGGCTTGCATCACGCCTCCTTGTTACCCAAAATCAGATGTTTGTGTTCTTTTGTTACTTCCTCAAGATCAGCAACAAGAGCTGTTTCTCTGGCCCTGAGTACGAAAATTTCGTAAGCGCCCGCCCAATACCGTCTGGAGATCTCACTGAGATTCGCGCAAACTACGTGTCCACCTATTAAATGAAATGGACATGCAACGTTAATGAGCACTTCTCTTTCTGTCGTTCCGGCTGGCCGGGCCCCGCGGCGGCGTTATCCGCTTGAATACAAACGCCAGGTGGTACAGGAGTCCTTGAGCCCGGGCGCGTCAATCGCTGGCGTGGCACTGGCCCACGGCATCAACGCCAATATGTTGCATA
>JACCEO010000017.1 GCA_013416485.1 Alcaligenaceae bacterium | reverse complement strand
TGGTCATGCCGTCGCGTACACCGTTATCGACCTCCCAACGCTTGACCCAGCCGACCAAGGTGGACGGGGCACAGTCAAATTTAGGGCCGATGGATGCCGCCGCCGCCCACAATGAGGGGTATTGGTCGCGCTGTTCCTGAACGATACGTACAGCACGTTCACGCACTTCAGGGGAAAACTTCGATTGATTGCTCATGGGGGTATTCTCTCAAGTTTTTACCCTCCGTGAAACCAAGGGTGATTCAGTGCTCGCCGTAAACGGCGCTGGAGGAAACAAACACGATGCGCTGTAATGCTCGCTTACCCAATGCCTGCAATAGATTCTGCAATCCTTGCACAAACACTTTGCGATAGGCTAGGGGATCGCGAGTATCTGGCGTAGGCAGATAAACCACCCGGTCGATACGCTCGGGCAACTGCCGCAGACTGTCTGCATCGGTTAGATCGGCTTGCAGTAACGAGATGCCAGCTGGAAGTGGAGCATCCGAACGCCGCAAGCCCCAGACCTCGGCACCAGAATCGCGTAACAGCAATGCCACGCGAGTGCCCACATCACCGCAACCGGCTACCAGTACGCGCTGTGCCTGTTTGTATGAGGTTTCTATGTTTGCTGACATCAGTGCTTAAATCCTTGATCAAATTTGTTTCTTATTTGCCGTCCGCAGCAACACATACAGGCGTCCAAACGCCGCCGCTTTCCAAGTGATATGCCATCTTATTGGCTAAGAAGACTTTACTTGAGTTTGTATCTCGTTGCGCCTTGATCGGGGCAAATTCTATGGCAGATCATAGTGTGCCAGGTTCATTCGAGGTAAATGATGGCCCGGGCTTTTTTCGCTAAAGCCCGGGCTTGTCCGCACTACTTGGGCATCAACACGCTATCAATGACGTGAATGACGCCATTGCTCGCCTTGATGTCAGTTTTGATCACGTGCGCGTTATTCACCATGACTTTGCCATCAACGACACTAATCTTGATGTCACTACCTTCCACCGTTTTGACCATGCCAGGCTTGACGTCTGCGGCCATCACAGCGCTGGGCACGACATGGTATGTCAGCACCTTGGCGAGTTCTTTCTTGTTGGCCAGTAAGGCATCCAGATCGGCCTTAGGAATCTTTGCAAAAGCTTCATCCGTTGGAGCGAAAACGGTGAATGGGCCTGGACCTTTAAGTGTTTCCACCAGGCCAGCAGCCTTGATGGCGGTAACTAACGTGTTGAATGAGCCTGCACTGACAGCAGTGTCGACTATGTCGCTGGCTGCCCAGGCAGAAGGGACAATGAATGCAGTTGAAAGTGCAATAGCAGATAGAAGGCGTTTCATACTGATCTCCGAGCAAATTTTTAGGTACAAGAAAAATTACTAAGTAAACATTCCGGGGAAGAATCTGACTCTATTTAAAAGCCAGAATTAAGTCTAACGCCAGTTGGTTAAAAACAATACTACTTAGTAGATTTATTTTCTTTGCGGTAATATAGTGTTAATTTCGCGTCAAGCAGGTGCCAGAATTGCCCGGCTTGTTTGTTGTGTCTAGCTGTTAGCTCCTCTGCAGAAGCATTAATCGGTGATACCCGTGCTGTGCTACTTTCAACCTTGTCGACTTGCAGCGGCAGTTTGGCCGATCAGGCGGTACTCTTTTGGGTAATAAAAATGACAATTGAATTGCAAATGCTTGGCTGGGCTACGGCACTCGGATTTGTATATGTATTCGTGGCCATCGGTTTCGCTACCTGGCAGCGTGGGCTGAAATGGAATACAGGAAATCGTGACGACGCATTGCAGCCTTTGGGAAAGTACGCTCAACGCGCAGATCGGGCTAGTCGCAATTTCCTTGAAACCTTTCCATTCTTTGCTGCCGCCACGCTGGCTGTCGTGGTCGCCGATCAAACCGGCACGCAAACCGCACTTGGGGCCGGGATTTATTTGATTGCACGGGTGATTTACCTGCCTATCTACATCGCCGGCATCCCTTACCTGCGCACCCTGGTTTACATATTAAGCATTTGGGGCATACTGCAGATGTTAGAGGCAATTTTGTACTGAAAGAGGCGGATCGCTGAGGTACACCAAGCCAGCTGGGCCGTGACGCTCTCACTCTATGCTTAAACCTAATTAGGACGGCCTTAGCCTGTCTATTCAAATTTAAAATTTATGACCGATCAAGCTCTTGTACTCGTCAATTTGGGGTCCACCGCATCGACCAAGGTGGCTGATGTCCGCAGCTATCTAAATCAATTTTTGATGGATCCTTATGTCATTGATTTGCCTTGGCCGCTCAGACGCCTGATCGTGGCGGCAATTGTTGCCCGACGCCCAAAGCAGTCAGCGGCGGCCTACCAATCTATTTGGTGGGAAGAGGGCTCTCCATTAATTGTTCTGAGCCAGCGGTTACAGTCAAAAGTTGCAGAACAATGGACAGAAGGTCCGGTGGAATTAGCCATGCGTTATGGCGAGCCATCCATTGAGCACGCATTCATGGAATTAGCCAAGCGGGGAATTTCTCGTGTGATTCTGGCGCCCTTGTATCCACAGTACGCCGAAAGTACGGTTAAAACTGTGGTTGAAGAAGCCAGACGCGTTATAAGAAAACGTCGCCTGTCTTTTGATCTAGACATCTTGCCGCCTTTTTATGCTCAACCAGAATACATTGAAGCACTGGCAGCCAGTGCCCGTCCGTACCTGAAACAAGATTACGATCATTTGTTGCTAAGCTATCACGGCCTTCCTGAACGACATATTCACAAGGTTGATCCAACTGGCTCTCATTGCTTGAAAGATGCTGACTGTTGTCAGCGCGCAAGTGATCACGTATTGCAGACCTGTTATCGAGCCCAATGTCTGAAAACCAGCGAAACATTGACTTCAGCGCTGGGCATTAACCAAGATCAATGGACAATGTCGTTTCAATCTCGCTTGGGCCGCACAAAGTGGATCGAGCCGTACACCGACGCCACGTTAGAAAGTCTTGCTGCCCAAGGGAAAAAAAGACTGCTGGTCATGTGCCCTGCGTTTGTTGCTGATTGTGTTGAGACCTTGGAAGAGATTGGCCTGGAGGGGCGCAATACATTTCAATCTGCCGGCGGCGACACCTTGACGTTGATTCCATGTCTTAACGACCAATCTCAATGGGTACAGGCGCTGGTTAGTCTTTGTCGTCGATTACCTGAAAAGCTCGAAGCAATGTAGCCGACCTGTATTTTGAATTGTGGTCGAATGCGAGGGCTTCAGCCTTTCAGAATCCCATAGCGTGCCAAGGTTACTTTGCGCACAGAGCTGCGATCTACGATGGGCATAGGGTAGTGATCGCCAAGCTTTATCCGTGCGGCGACCAAAGCGCTGTCGTGGGCCAGCCACGGCGCGTGGATGTCTTTGTTTGAAAGGCCAGCGATCTCAGGAACATAACGCCGAATGAAAGCGCCATGTGCATCAAATTTTTGTGACTGAGCGATGGGGTTGAATATACGGAAGTAGGGCTGTGCATCGCAGCCAGTTGATGCTGCCCACTGCCATCCACCATTGTTGGCCGCTAGATCAAAGTCATTAAGTTGTCGGGCGAAATAATGCTCGCCTCGCCGCCAGTCTATACCCAAGTCTTTGGTCAGAAAACTCGCAACAATCATGCGCAATCGATTGTGCATATAGCCGGTCTGGTTCAATTGGCGCATGGCAGCGTCCACAATGGGGTAGCCAGTCTGACCGTTGCACCAGGCTTCAAAATTCTTGTCCGCCTCGGTGCCTGATTCCCAGACGATAGCGTCGTATTCGGCTCGGAACGCATGATGCGTGACGTGCGGAAAATGATAAAGGATCATGAAATAAAAGTCGCGCCAAATCAGTTCACTCAACCAGGTCGTTGCGCCAGCGCTGCCCGATTGCATGGCCGGGTAGGCTGCCCTGACCAGCGCACGCAGAGATATGGTGCCAAAGCGCAGGTGGACGGACAAATAGCTTGGCCCTTTTATGGCCGGAAAATCGCGACGTTCGTGGTAAGTGCTCATGCGCGGCAAAAAGTCGGCGAGCAGGGCTTGTGCGCTGTCGCTGCCCGCCGTCACAGGGATGGGCTGTGCAGAGTGGGTAAAGCCCATGTCTTTCAGCGTAGGGCGTGCAGTGAGGTGGGGCGGCATCAGTGCCAGCTTACTAAGCAGGGGTTCATTGTCAAGCGCTGCAATATGTGACGATCGAAGCGCTTTGAGCCATGCGTTTTTATAAGCGGTAAACACCCTATATGGCTTGCGCTGGCCATTAAGGATCTCGCCCATTTCAAAAATAACCTGGTCTTTAAGCAGAACAAGTTCACTGCCTTCACGCTTTAGCGCGTCAGCCACCGTAGCATCGCGCACTTGCGCTTGAGGCTCGTAGTCGCGCACGGCAAATACTGCGTCTACGCTCAAACTTTTCGCCAGCTCTGGAATGACTTGATGTGCAGCGCCATAGCGAACAATAAGCCCTGCGCCGGCTTGCTGCAGTTTGTGGTCCAGTTCTGTGACGCAGTCGTCGATAAATGCGACACGGCGGTCAGAGGAAGGAAGTGTCGACAAAATGTCGGTGTCAAACACAAACACGCAGGACAGGCTGCGGCATTGACGCAGCGCCTGATGCAGCGCGGCATTGTCTTCAATGCGCAGGTCACGCCGAAACCACATTAGCCCGTGTTCGAATTGATGCATTACGCGGCCTCTTGAATCACTTTATTTCAACCCTTCAAAGCAGACTTGCAGCATGTGCCGCACGATGGCTTCTTCGTCGAGTTTGCTGTAGAGCTGAAGATACTCCACAGACGGGTCGCATGTGCGGGCATAGAACGAGAAAAGGATAACGTCATCAGGCAGACTAGTGCTCAGTTCGCCCTTGACTTTGGCCTGTGCAACGATTTTTTTAAGTCGTTGGTGGAGCTTGAGCACGCGGGTAACGTATCTTAAGTTGCGCGTCAGCATTTTGCGTACGTGTGGGCTTGTGGAAGGCAGAAACGGCAACCCCCCCTTTAATCGCACTTGCAATGCCCACTCGAGCAACAACTTTAATTGCTCCACAGGTGTGGCTGTTTTTGGCATCGCTTCAAGCCGCTCAAGCGCACCGTCTATCAAGCGGATCATGGCCTCACAGACCAGATCTTCCTTGGACTTAAAGTGCTTGTATAGACTTGGCTTAGAGATACCCACCTCGGTAGCGATGTCGTCCATTGTCATCAGGTCAAAGCCTTTGACGCCCAACGTAGTGGTGGTGGCATCAAGAATTGCGTCTTCACGCATTTTGAAGGCCTTGTCTTTAAAGCTAGATCGATTTAGAATACTCATTAGTAAATAACGCTACTGTTTAGTAATTGACTTTAACACCAAAGTAGATTCAATCTTATCATTGAATGTTGAGAGTGCGCACCATGTTTCAAATCGCCTATTCCGCGTCGTTCCTATCCGGTAGTTCGCTGGCGCCACATCGCGAGCTTACCCAATGCGTAAGCAGGGCAGATTTTTTCTGCATGTCACATGCCTAGCGTACCTAATTTTGGCGCTCGTATTGCCGTGGTTGGGGCAGGCATCAGCGGGCTAGCTAGCGCCTATTTTTTGGGCAGGCGTTATCAAGTCACATTGTTTGAGGCTGCCGGGTACCCCGGGGGGCACTCGAATACTGTGGATGTAACGCTTGACGGAGTGACACACCCCGTTGACACAGGGTTTCTGGTTTTCAACGATCGCACCTATCCCAACCTAGTCAGCTTGTTTGAAGAGCTTCAAGTAAAGGCGCATCCCAGCAATATGAGCTTCTCAGTGTCGCTCGACAACGGGCGGCTTGAGTGGGCGGGCAGCGATCTGAACACTGTATTCGCCCAGCGACGCAATCTTTTTTCGCCCAGTTTTATGGGCATGTTGCGTGACATCATGCGTTTTAACAAGGCTGCGCTGAGTCATCTCGCTATGGCGGAGGCCAGTGGGTGCTCACTGCGAGAGCTGCTGGTGCAAGGCAGCTATGGCGCTACGTTTCAGAATAATTATCTTCTTCCCATGGCGTCGGCGATATGGTCTAGCGCCGCCTCAGATATTCTCAACTTTCCGGCCAAAACCTTTCTTCGCTTTTGCGCCAATCATGGTCTGTTGCAGGTACGCGACCGTCCCCAATGGAGAACTGTTGTCGGCGGTTCACGCGAATATGTTCGTCGCTTGATTCGCAGTATTCCAGATTTGCGTCTAAATACCCCCGTGCTAGGCATTTCGCGCGACGACAATGGCATCACTTTGCGTACTGTGTCGGGTACCGAACAATTCGACGCTATTGTCATGGCCACGCATGCACCGCAGACACTGGATATGCTGCAAGACCCCAGCGAGCAAGAGCGAGCCGCTCTGGCCGCAGTGCGTTATCAGAAGAATCTGGCAACGCTGCATACTGATGTTTCGCTTTTGCCGCAGCGTCGTGGCGTGTGGTCTGCCTGGAATTATCTGGGCGCCAGCGCGGTCGACGGCGGGCGTCCTGTGTGTGTGAGCTATCTGCTTAATCAGCTTCAACCTCTGCCGTTCGATACGCCTGTCGTGGTCACGCTGAACCCCATTGCCATGCCTGCACCAGAAACAACGCTGTTGTCCATGGAATATGAACACCCCATTCTTGATTTGTCCGCGATCAAAGCGCAGAGCGAGCTTACGTCGTTGCAGGGTGTTCGGCATACCTGGCACGCCGGCGCCTGGACGGGTTACGGCTTTCACGAAGATGGGCTGAAATCGGCTTTGCGTGTGGCCAGAAGCTTCGGTGTATCACCTGAGTGGGCCACAGTGTGAATATCTCGTCTTCCGATTCGGCCAAATCCAAATCCGCCGTGCTGATTTCGGGACGCGTCATGCATGAGCGGCTGCGTCCGGTACGCAATCGGTTCGTGTATCCGGTATTTTGCGTTCGCCTCAATCTTGATCAGCTGGCGCAGATGAATCACTGGTGGTTTGGCGTAGATCGCCCAGGTCTGATGGGCATTCGTACACGCGACTACGGTGCATGCGATGGCTCTAATCTGGCCGCCTGGATACGTTGTCAGCTTGCTGACGCGGGTGTACAGGCCGACGGCGATATCTGGTTGCAGACGTTCCCGCGTTTGTTGGGCTATGTGTTCAATCCGGTCAGTTTTTGGTATTGCCATGACCGCGCCGGAAATCTGCGCGCTCTGCTTGCCGAGGTAACAAGCACCTTTGGAGAGCGACACAGCTATCTGCTGACAGGGCCCAATGAAGAACCCATCACGGGCAACACCGTTCTCGAATGCCGCAAGCAGTTGCACGTATCGCCTTTTTGCCAAGTCGAAGGGCATTATCAGTTTCGGCTGCGAGACACGGTTGATACCTCATTTATAGCCATCGATTACTTCGACAGTGAGGGACTTCTGCTGCGCACATCGGTGGGTGGGCGCAATCGTGAACTCACTCGCCAATCAGCCTTATATGAAGTCGCCCGTCAGCCGTTCATGACCTTCTCTGTTATTGCTCGTATTTACTGGCAGGCGCTACGTCTTTGGCTGCGCAAAGTCCCCTTTTTCTCCAAGCCTTCACGCACAGATACGGCGTCCAGTACGGTGGTCTCCGAGCGTGCCCCAACCGATAGAAAATTATGACATCACAATCCACCTCTGACGCCGTTATGTATCGCACTCCTGCAGCTGCCCGTCTGTTCCTCTCGCTGCTGGAGCGCGCCAGAGTAGGACATCTGGTTCTTGTCACCCCCATAGGTGAACGGAGAATCTTCGGATCCCCAGCGGCCCTGCCTGCTGCCACTTTGCAGATTCATGACTGGCGTAGCTGCTCACGCATATTGAGAAATGGTGATATCGGTTTTGCAGACGCGTATCAGGATGGTTGGCTCGATAGCCCTGATTTGACCATGCTGCTGCAGTTTGCCATCCGCAATGAAGCGGTCTTTCCCGACGCAATTGGCGGCAAATTGATCTCGCGGTTGTGGTATGGGTTGCTGCATCGTTTGCGTGTGAACAGCCGCGCTGGAAGCAAACGCAATATTCACGCCCACTATGACATTGGCAATGCGTTTTACGCCCAGTGGCTGGATGAGGGCATGGGGTATTCGAGCGCATTGTTTGCAGGCCATAAAGACAAAAGCCTGGAACTGGCCCAAGATGATAAATACCAATATATTGTGCAGTCATTAGCATTGCGTCCAGGCATGCGTGTGCTGGAAATAGGTTGTGGATGGGGTGGCTTTGCATTGCATGCTGCCCGTCGAGGGATATACGTGCACGGCGTGACGATTTCACAGGCACAGTGCGAGCTGGCACAAAAGCGCATTTCGGAGGCAGGGATGGATGGCCTGGCCAAGGTCGAGCTGTGTGATTACCGGGATATTCACGGTCAATACGATGCAGTTGTGTCCATCGAGATGTTCGAAGCGGTAGGCGAAAAGTTCTGGTCCGGGTTCGGGCGAATTCTTCATGACAGGCTTAAACCCGGTGCTCAAGCGCTGCTGCAGTCCATTACCATCGACGAGTCGCGTTTCGAGCAGTACCGTCGCAGCAGCGATTTCATCAGACAATCCATTTTTCCTGGCGGTATGCTGCCTAGCCCGGAGCGGTTGCTTAATGTTGGGCGCATCGCCGGCCTTGAAGGCCGTATCACTCTGCGTTTCGGCATGGATTATGCCGAAACCCTCAGGCGTTGGCGTCAGGCATTTGAGCAGCATCTTTCAGACATTCGCAGGCAGGGCTTCGACGAACGATTCGTACGTACGTGGCGGCTGTATCTTGCCTATTGCGAAGCCGGTTTTGAAGAGCAGCGCACTGACGTTGTTCAGTTTGTGTTCACCAGGCCCGAATAGCATGCGAACCTGTCTGCTTGCTCTCGTTCTGAGCCTATTTAGTTGCCATGCATGGGCTGACTGGCGAGATGCGCTGCCTGATGCACAACTGTGCGGGCAGGGTGAGTTTCGCAAGTATGGTTTTGATATCTATGAGGCACAACTGTGGGGGCCGTGCATATCGGAACCCCTGGACGCGGCGTTTGCTCTCCAGCTAACCTACCATCGTACGATCTCACGCCAAAAAATCGTTGAAAGCAGTCTGGACGAGATGAAGCGCCTGGCCGTAGCACCGGTATCCGAGGCAACGCTTGAGCAGTGGCGCGCTTTGTTGGAACAAGCGTTTGTCGACGTCAAACCAGGAGACAGTCTTACCGGCGTATATCTTCCTGACAGTGGCGTCAGATTCTTCATGGGTGCCCAGCTTACGGCCGAAATCAAGGATACCGCGTTCGCCCGTACGTTTTTCCGCATCTGGCTCGATCCCGATACACAAGCGCCGGAATTGCGTAAAAATCTTCTGCGAACACAGCCATGAGACGGGGCGCTGCGTCCTTTGCATCCTATGGCCTGCTCGGCATGCCTCTGGCTATGGCAGCTTTGCCCGTTTACATTCAGGTGCCTATTTATTACACCAGCCAGCTCGGCTTGTCGCTATCGCTGACGGGGTTTGTACTATTCGCAGCACGCATTGTCGATACGGTTCAAGACCCCTGGATAGGGCAATGGGTTGATCGTCTTGCGCGTCGGTCGCGCCTCGGTCGAGCGCTGTGGGGTGCTTGTTTCGTTTTGATCTTAGCCTTTGCTGGGCTGTGGCTTGCCCCTGTTTCTGGCCTGATGTTGGCGGTTTGGCTGGCTGTCTCACTCATAATTGTTTATACGGCTCACAGTGTGCTTAACATCGCCTACCTGGCATGGGGCGCGCGATTGGCGTCCGGCACCGCCGGGTTGACACTCGCCTCGGGCTGGCGCGAAGCCTTTGGCATTTTGGGCGTGATGCTGGCCAGTACGCTACCGATCTGGTTGATCAATGCCACGGGCAAGAGCCCGCAGCAGAGCATGGCCGCCTATTCATTCGTGTTTGCCCTGCTGCTGGTTTTTGGCGTAAGCGCCTTGCTCTACAGGGCGCCAGTTTGGGCGCACGCTTCAGACACACCAGATAACGTTTCGTGGCGTGTCTGTCTGCAGAACAGGCCGGTCAGGCGTTTGTTGCTCCCCTACTTTATGAACGCGCTTTCTGTGTCCATTCCTGCGACGCTTGCTCTCTTTTTTATTGCCGATGTACTGGTTGAGCCGCAATGGTCTGGATATTTTCTTGGCATTTATTTTCTGGCTGGTGCGATTGGCATGCCTGTATGGATGGCACTTGCATCGCGCCTAGGGCCTGTCACCGCATGGCGGTCTGGGATGGTGCTGGCGGTTATTACCTTTGTATGGGCAGCCACTCTGGGGCCGGGAGACCGCTACCCCTATCTAATTATCTGCGTGGCAGCGGGGCTCTCACTGGGAGCAGATCTCGTCTTGCCCCCCGTGCTGCTGGCTCGGCTTATACCTAAGCGTGAATCCCCTGCAGCTTATTACGGGGTTTGGAGCCTACTGGGAAAGCTCACGCTCGCGCTATCGGGTCTTGCCTTGCCATGGCTTGCGGTTCTCGGTTATCAGCCAGGCGTTTCAGGCAGCGGTGGGCACGCGCTCGCATGGACCTATGGCGGCTTGCCCTGTTTGCTAAAACTTCTGGCCATGTGGCGGCTGCATTTTCTTGACGATTTAATTGGAGAACAAAAATCATGAAAACACTACTGATGTTAGGAAGTGTGCTGGCTTTGACAGCATGTGCCATGCCGAATGTGGCTCACTACGCGCAAGAAGAACCTAAGCTTGATGTCACCCAGTACTTCCAAGGCAAGACGGAGGCCTGGGGTATGTTTCAGAAGCGCAGTGGCGAGGTCGTTAAGAGATTCCATATCAAAATGGAAGGGCATAACGAGGGTGACAACTTCATACTCAAAGAGCACTTCTTTTATACCGATGGAACGGACGATGAACGTGAGTGGACGTTCTCCTCGCAGCCAGATGGGTCGCTGCACGGAAGGGCGCACGATGTGGTGGGTGTCGCCATAGGCCATGCGTCTGGCAATGCTTTTCGCATGCGCTACACCCTCAAGCTGCCTGTTGGCGATTCCGTCTACAAGGTTAAGTTTGATGATTGGATGTTCAAGATTGACGAACAAACCGTCGTCAACCGAGCCAGCGTGACCAAGTTTGGCTTCGAGGTCGGGCAAGTTACTGTATTTTTTCGCCGTGACCAATAATTGGCCGCTGGAAAGCCGAGATCTTGATGTTTCTGACGCCGCTTAATCCCCGCTGGCCAGACTGGCGCGGTCAACGCGTGTGGCTGATCGGCGCCTCGAGCGGGATCGGTGCGGCCATCGCCCGCGACCTGTTAGAGAAGGGTGCGCGTGTTGCACTGAGCGCTCGCAGACTGGATGCCCTTATGGCAGTGGCTGCTGGCTCGGTATCGGCCTGCGTTCTGCCCATGGATGTGACCGACCCCACGGCGTGGCATTCTGCGCATCAGCGTTTGACTCAAGAGTGGGGTGGGGTGGATCTGGTCATATTCTGCGCCGCGCAATATGAACAGATACGCTCATGGGAGCTGCATTCCGACCGCGTTCATGGAACGATAGAAACCAATCTTGCCAGCGTGTATTACGGCCTTGAGGTGATCCTGCCAAGCTTGATCACGCGAGGAAACGGCTCCATCGTGTTAGTTGCAAGCGTGGCGGGTTATCTGGGGCTACCCAATGCCACGGTGTACGGGCCGACCAAGGCGGCCCTCATTAACCTGGCAGAATTGCTATATATCGAGCTACATCCCAAAGGTTTAGGTGTTTATCTGGTGAACCCAGGCTTTGTGAAAACCAAGCTGACTGCGGGCAATACGTTTCCCATGCCCGCCATTATCTCTACAGATGAAGCGGCGCGGGCGATACTGTGTGGAATTGAAAAAGGAAAATTCGAGATTCATTTTCCCAAGCGATTCACGTTATTGCTTAAAGCGTTGAGCGTGCTTCCCTATCGCTTGCGCCTTGCCGCCCTGGTGCGGATGATTGGGCACTAATGGCACGGCGAGCCGTCAGTAAACCCTGATTTCAAATACATCTGGTGAGTGATTATGCGTCAATACAAATCGTTAATCGTTTTTTTTATTTTGACCGGTGCTATTGCGCTGGTGGGCAGCCAGTTTCTCCCTGGAGAGTGGTACACCGCGTTGGAGAAGCCGTTCTTTAATCCACCCAACTGGGTCTTTGCGCCCGTATGGTCGGTTCTGTACATTATGATGGCGGTAGCCGCCTGGCGGGTATGGCGTCGTTGCGGCGTTGACACTGCCATTGTGCTGTGGGCAATACAACTGGTGCTTAACGGTCTTTGGTCCTGGTTCTTCTTTGGTATGCACCGCATCGGGTTAGGTTTGATCGACATTGGTGTCTTGCTTGTTCTTATCGCGCTGACAACCGTTTCGTTCATGCGTCGTGATCGCGTGGCGGGGTATTTGATGTTGCCTTACCTGGCTTGGGTAGCCTTTGCCTCGATATTGAACCTTTCACTATGGCTGCTAAATTGACGTCATTTCGCCTCATTATTTGTGCAGTCATCGTGGTCTTGCTGTTTCTGGCAGCGCTGGCGGTATTTTCTCCGCTCACACTCCTTAATGCGCTTGCATGGAGCGACACAAAAAGCGTCGCAATAAAAAATCTGTCTTATGGCAATGACACGCGCCAAAAGCTTGATATTTACAGCCCGGCATACACCGAAGTACAGCCCGACGTAGTCGTGTTCTTCTACGGAGGGAACTGGAACAGCGGTTCGCGAAAGCAATATGGCTTTGTCGGCAAGGCTCTGGCCTCACGCGGCATCATGACTGTGGTTGCTGATTACCGCCTATCTCCGCAAGTGGTTTACCCCGCTTTTGTCGAAGATGCCGCGCAGGCTGTGGCGTGGACGCTCAAGCATATAGGCGAGTATGGTGGCAACGCTAATAAGGTGTTTGTAGCTGGCCACAGCGCAGGGGCCTATAACGCAGCAATGGTAGCGCTGGACCCGCGTTGGCTTTCAAAATATGGCGAGAGCCCCACCGCATTGCTAGGCTGGATTGGAATTGCCGGCCCTTATGACTTTTTGCCTATTGTCGCCGAGTCGGTCAAGTCCGCATTTCTTTATCCCAACACGCCAGCAGATTCGCAACCCATAAGGCATGTTACTGGGTCTGCACCGCCCAGCTTGCTGATTACGGGCAGTGCAGACAAGGTGGTGAATCCGGCGAGGAACTCTGGCGGCCTGGCCATTGCTCTGCGCGCGGCACAGGTGCCAGTGCAAACCGTGAGCTTGAAAGGCGTGGGTCATGGCCTGCTGGTTGCCGCCTTTGCACCTTTGTTGCGATCATACTTGCCTGTGCTAGACGACGTGAGCGCTTTTGTATTTCGTACATCCACTGCTATGCGGGGTGAAGAAGACGCCGTTCGCGGTCATCATGCCGTGCATGCCGTCGCTCGATAGGTACCAAGATAAATGGGAGCCATTGTGCAGATTTAGACTCACACATATCGCTATCGTATTGTTTTATAAGTTTCGGTGCCGACTATAGGAAAACCCATCTTTGATGGGGCCCTGCATGTGACGTTGCTAGTCCTTCGGCCTAGCTGACACCTTGAAATCCCCAAATTCGCTGTCGTTCATTTGTGGCCTTAAAGGTGTCACACATGACGCACCCCTTCGGGGTCTGGAAAGCCTTGCTGTACGTGGCTTTGCGTGAATTGGCAGAAATGCCGGCGGTGGCACGCCTCGCGCTACAAAATGGCTGAAAGACGCGGCTTGGCTAGATTGTTTGTACTACAGCTGTAGCCGTTATGCATGTGGGCCGCTGCGAAGTTCCCGACGGCCATCGGTAATACACCACCTGTGCATCATAAATACACTGGCAACACATCATGTTTACGCCGTAATTACGGCAAGCCGACATCACCCGTACACCGTCAATACATCGGTATTGCTGCTTATATGCCTTGCGTAGCGGCCAGTTGATGCAGCCCTTGCTATCAAAGCCCCATCACATGTTCGTTCTCATGATGCGGCAGCTGAATTTCATGTGCCGGTACGGTTGCCGTTGGGCCGACCAGGTCATGAGCCAGCCCCTTGTACGGAACCCGATCCACAGCCTTCGGTAGTGCCTGCATATCGTCGGTGAACACGGTAACGGCATGGCGCTCACGCGAAATGCTGACGTAGTACGTATCCTGGGCGGTGGTGCGGCTGAAGCTTTCCGCGTTGTAAAACACGCGGTCGCAGGTCATACCTTGGGCGCTGTGGGCTGTGGTAGCGTAGGCGTGATCCAGATGCAAAGGTGTATCGGCGAGCAGACTGATCTGTCGGTCGCCAATTCCCAGTGTGACGGTCTGCGGCGTCACCGCCACGACTTCGCAGCGCTGGCCGTTGACTAGGTCCAGGTCCGCATTGTTACGGGTGACCCGAACGCGGTCGCCTACAGACAGTTCTGCTTCGTGGGTGTGGTACACCGATAGCTTGCTCATGGTCTTGGGTAGGATTTCGATGGATGTGGCCGGGCTGTCGCCGTGCAGTGGCATGACCGATATGCGGTCGGCGCTGCGTTCACATTCCACGACCCGGTATAGCTCGCCGCGCAGCAGGCCGCATTTGTAGTCCCGTTCGGGCTGGATGATGTCGCCCACGGTGTAGTATTTTGCGCAGCGGCGCTGCATTTTTGTTGTGTCATGGCGTGTAAGCAGGCGAAAGGTATGGCCTTTTTCGGCTAGGCCTCGACGTTCGTGAATCATAGTATTGATGGCTTTGCGGGATACGTTGGTGCCGGTCACGATCAATGTTTCCGCCTGGTCGGAAGCTGGTAGCGCCACGTATTCGCGGGCGATGGTGTCGTAGCGGGCTGAACTGTCACGCATTTTTTGCCCATGCTCGTCTTTTGTGAAAGCGTCGGGTATGCAGGCCACTTGATCAACAAGCGCAAGCGATTGGCTGGCTTGACCAGTTGCAGCCAGTTCAACAGCGCGGCGCAGGCGTTCGGATTTCTGGCGCTGGATGTCGCCCATGATGACTGTTTTCATACCGTGTTCTTGCAGCAGTGCAAAGGCACGACCCGCTTCGACCGCCTTGGTTTGGGCGGTATCGCCTAGGGTAACGATTTTTGCGCCAGTGGCCTGTATTTTTGTCAGTAGCTTTTCCATCTGGCGCACGGGAATCGCCCCGGCCTCATCAATCACCACCACTGTTTTTTCTCCCATTGTTTCGGTGAAACGTCGTTTATCACTGGCTGTCAGGAACGATGCGACTGTGTTTGCGGCAATGCCGTCTTTGCGCAGGTCATTGATTTGGGTTCCGTAGGGCGCGAGCGCAACCATGGAATAACTGTGCTCATTCAGTATGCGTTGGGCGCTTTGCAGGGCAAAGGATTTCCCTGTTCCGGCCAGGCCCTGGATGCCGACTATCTGATCCTGGCTGGTCAGCATCAGCGCGACGGCATCGCGCTGTCCCGCAGTCAGCGTTGTACCGCTCAAGATAGGGGTTAGCCGCTCCGGTTCCATGACGGGGGGCAGTCTATCGCGTCCGGCTTTTTCCAAAGCAATGATGCGCTGTTCTTGCTCCAGCGCCTTCATTGTGGCGTAACTGGGTTCGGCGAATACGAGCCGACCTTCGTTGATCGCACGGTCCACCACCGGCCAGGCAGCACTGATGTCGTTCTCGCGCAAAATGGCCACCTCTTGCGCCCAGGCTTGCCGGGTGCGGGGTTCGGCCTGCATGTTGTCGGTGCTGTGGTAGCGGGCGGGGTTGCTCAATAGCTGTCCCTGATCCAGACTGCGGGCCAATGCATCATAAATGGCATCCGGCGATACGACACCTTCAGCGTGCGAAATAGCGGTCGCCAGCAGATCGGATCGGCGCATGACGGTTTCTCGTTCCGACAAGTGCCCAATCGCCCAGGTAAGTGCAGCATCGGCGACGCGCTGTTGTGCGGGGCCGCTGTTAATCTGCCTGTGCGGGGCTGATAACTCGGGTGAAAAGTGGATCCCGGCCTCACGGGCTTGCGCCGTCCAGTTGTTATGTAGCTCATTACGGGTGAAGTTTTGGGTTTTTTGCTGCCGTGTGGCCAGGGTGAGCATTTGCTTTTGTGCATGACTGGAGGTTTCCCGATTCAAGCCACGGGAGGCCAGGACCGTTTCAACCTGGCCGCTACGCTTGCTGAACACCTCGATGTGGGCACGGCTGATATGGGCAAGCTCGATATGGTTTTTTTCGTAGCGCACGTCGTAGCCCAATTTTTTGACCAGATGATCCAGCCGCGACATATAGACGGCGTCCTGTAGTTTACGCAGGCCCACGATTTGTTCGTTGGACAGCGCGGCCCAACTGCCATCGGCACGTTGCGTGGCATTCATGATGACGGCGTGTGTATGCAGGTTGGGATCAGGCGGGGCCGTGGGCGTAGGGCGGGCGGTTTCGTGGCGAAACTTGGCAATAATAAGGTTGGTGGTTTGCTCGGTACGGGTCTTGCCGCGTTCCTTCTGGCGGGCCAGGGTCAGGTGCTTTTCGATGTAATCCAGTGTGTAGGCTACGGCCTGGTCGTGGGCGTCGATCAGACGATCATCGCCACCTACAAGTGCCTGCAACGTGATGCTTTTTGGGGCGCTGATGGTCAGGTCGATACCTGCACGGGCTTTGGAATCCTTGCGGATTTAGCGCCCAGCCACCACGCCTTTGCCAAATTCGCCGCGCAGCATGGCGTGAAACCGCTTGATGTCTACTTCGCCAACGGCACCCAGCCGTTTAGCGCCGGTGCCGTGCCACATGGCTGCACCACCGTCCCGGCTGTAGTAGTCGTCGGCCTGTTCGCCGTAATAGTGGGTGCTGCGGTCGGCCTCGGCACGATGCAGAATGCTGTAAGTGATCATGGTGTGTTCCGGGGTGGTGTGATGCGCTGCAGCTGGGCTGACTCGCAAAATGGTTCGGTACGCTGCGGGAAGGACTGGTATTGCATGGATATTTTGGCGATGGGATGATCGCTAGCGAACGCGACGTAGCCTGTAAGCTCTTCAAACGACTGTATTTCTGAAGGAGTGACGACACGTTCGACGGTGCGATTGACGCGGTCGGAAGTGTTTCTGTGATCCACCGACCGCGAAACACTATATTCCGGGCGTTCTACCTCGTGTTCGCCCAGGCTTTTGCTCATGTCTTCGGCAGTTTGCGGGTCGGTTCTTGAGCCACCCAGTACGACCAAGTTACGAAAGGAAGCGCGGATGGTTTGTGCCATCGTGCGTCCGTAGATGTATTCGAGCTGAGAGGTACTTTGCAGGCCCGCGACAATCCGAAGCCCATTTTTTCGTCCTTTGGTAAGCCCCGCTTCAAGGGAAGGCAAGGCCTCAAGACTGGCCAGCTCGTCTATGAACAGCCACCAACGCCGGTTTGAGTCCTCGCGCATCGACAGGATGGCCGTGATGAATACATCGGCCCAGGACGAGACTAGCGGTTTCATGGCGCTGGCCATATCTTCACGCCAGTTGATGTACAGGTTGCCGCCATCGGGATCATCCAGCCAGTCACGGATCGAGAACCCGCCCGTTTTCATGCTTGTATGTTCCGACAGCTTGTTTGACAACACGAACCTGGCCGAGGACAAGGCCTTGCTGGCTTCACTTGATCCCGTAAAAAGCGATTCAGCAAGCGTGCCTTCCAAGAACTGTTTCAGCACCTTTGGGTCTTCGATGGTGCATAGGCGAAACAGATCCATAACGCTTGCCCGCGCAGGATCGACGGAATAGAGTTTTCTAGCCGTTTCGCGTAAAAGCAGGCGGCCAAAGTCGTTCCATTCTTCGGAAACCTTGTCTTGGCTCATGGGCACCATGGAATGCGCCAGGCGTTTCCAGTCGTACTCGGCACGAATTTCGTTGAAAAAACTCCATCCCTGACTGCGTGAGTCGTACGGGTTCAGGATGATATCGCCGGGCTTCCAGAATTTACTCAGCATGTCGCCATTGGGGTCGATAACGATCATGCGGTCGGCACGTTTGCGCACTGAGGCGACCAGGCTACGCAAGAGCACCGACTTACCAGAGCCGGTTGCGCCGCCGATCATCAGGTGCAGGCTTTCCAGATGGGTCGGCATGGGGATACCGGCAACATTGGCCTGGTTGCGGCCCAGTTCCAGCGATTCAGGGCCATGCCGCTTTGCCAGCTTGCGGTCAGCGCCCAGAATCCGACTGGAAAGACAAGCAGAAATATGGCGGCGAGCCGCCGCTTGGTGATGGGTGACATGGGTGATCCTTGTTGATGACAACGGGTGAGGTGTACTGGTCAATATCCCCAGTACCGACCTAGGGCGATCCCGGCGAGCAGGCCGCCGACGATGCCTGCTACGGCTCCAACCAGCAAGGCGATGAAAGCCATTTTGCGCACAGATAAATGGGCGATATGCGCATAGCGGGCGCTGGATTCGGCAAGACTGCGTAACGGTTTTTGAAGATCAGCCATGGCCGTTATCGTGGCTTTTGCCGCTTCTGCATTGAGTTGCCTGCCGGTGTGCTCCATCGTTGCTTGCAGTTGCTTGTCCAGGGCTATGGGTAGGTTTGTGCAGGCTTTGACCATGCCCTCGGCCCGCGCACTGGCTTCGAGCAGTTGTGTGGCCGTAGTGGCTTGTGCGGCAGTGACTTGTTCAATGCGTGTGGTAAGCCCCGCCACTTCGCCTAGTACCTCCTGGTACAGGAAGTCGAGTTTGGTACGTGTGGGGTTGCGTTCCTCAATCATGGGCGGAACCCTTGTGTATTGAGGTGGCATCATCAAACAGGGCCGCGAAGGCGGCGTTTAGCTGCCTGTCCACTGGGCGAGCCAAGGCGCGAAGCGCGTGCATATTGCTTAGCTGTGCTATGCGATCCCGGTCTGTCGGGTCGGCCTGGCGCAGCAGGGTGCGGTAGTCGGTCTGGTCTGCCAGCACATCCGAAATCGTGCAGCGGGCGTTGGCCAATAGCTCGAACACCTCGTTTTCGTAGATCGCCGCGCGTGGGTTTGCGGTGAAGTCGCCCGTTTTTTCGGCATACGCGATGATGGGTAAGAACTCGTCTTCCACGTTGCTGTCTACGCGGTTGAACAGCACCCGGATGCGATCCGGTGCCACCCCTAGCTCGGCCAGTGCGGCAACCGTTTTGATGGTTTCTCGCTGCGCTTTGCCGGTATTGATGACTGGGAGGGCGAAGTAATCCAGTTCCTCGTAGGCATCTTCGTACCGATTCATGTGGGCCAGGAAGTCCTCAATGTTGCTTGCGCCGACATCGACGATGGCATCTTGTAGCATTAGCAGCTCACGAAATAGCGTGCCAAATTGTTCGCCGCGCAGCTGGTCGATATCCAGCCCCAGATCGGCGGCGGTTTCGTTGGTGGACTCAATCGCAAAAATGCGTGCGTTGTTCATGCGGGGAGCCAGCAGGTGAGAAGCGGCGACGGTCTTGCCGACCGATCCTGTGTAGTTCAAAAGAGCGACTTTCATGGGGTATTACTCCTGGTTTTGTTGCGGGTTGTTGGTGTGGGGTGCGTGCTGTTCACGCTTGAGTTTTCGACTGGCTTCGCCCTCTCGGCGTAAGGCGTCGAGGTCGATTTTCATGTCCCTGATCTTGCGCAGATCAGCAGGGGTTTCTATGCGGTCGGGTCGGCCCGTGACGGCCTGCTTATCAGGTGATGGTTGTGCTTTGGTGGCTGCCGTCCGAAGCGGTGCGGGCGCTGGTGAGGTCGTGGCTTGGGTGATCCGTGTTTTGCGCCAACGGTACAGGGCGGATTCAAGCATCCGGCGTTTGACGGTCAGGCCCGCGCCTTCCAGGTCGTCGAGGATGGCGGAGTAGGGCGATCCCGCGTTGATGCGTTC
Organism: Alcaligenaceae bacterium; assembly: GCA_013416485.1. Lineage (GTDB taxonomy): Bacteria > Pseudomonadota > Gammaproteobacteria > Burkholderiales > Burkholderiaceae_B > JAGOAJ01. The sequence continues at coordinate 2,549 of JACCEO010000017.1, read as the reverse complement.
GTGGATGCGTGGAAGCAGAGGCCGTAATCGGGCCGAGAGGCTGGCGCGGGGGTCTGTGCGGTCGAGCGCGGCCTGGAACTCTGCAACGTAGCGGTCCAGTTCCATGCCTGCTCACCAGTCTCACGGAATGGATTGGGGTCCGCTCCTGCGGACGCCTCCTGCCGACCGTATTCTTGAGAAATTTCCGGGATCAGCGCTGACCAGTTTGGACCGATGCGCTCCAGTGCTTGAGCGACGGTGTAACCCATTTCGGTAATCCAGTCGGTACGGTTCAGAACCAGCGCGGCAATCAACGCCTCACCCGTGGATAGCGTGCCAAGATTTCCGTTTGCGGCATCGCGTATTTTTGAAAGAATGGTTTGCATGTAAAAGCTCCTTTTATTGCCGAACCAAAACCCGCGTAAGCGGGTCCGGTGCGAGGTGAGGATCGTGCATTTCAGTGCGTGGCTAGGCGATTGCCTTTGAGCACGTTGAGGTGCCAACAGTGCTTGTTACTGAAATGTAATTTTTGACTTTAGGCTGTTGTGTTATCCACAAGCCTTTGGGGTAGATGAAAGGTAGAAGAAAGATAGTAGGAAAGAATATCTTCCAAGAGCCTTTGTTTATGCGGGCCTTGAAAATCTATCCGCGATGCTATTACGATAAAGCGCGATGTTATTACGATAAGCCGCGATGCTGTTACGATGCAGGCGCGATGCTATTACGATGGATAAACTGAGTTATCCACAGCTTGGAATTGCCGTTCTATGGCTGCTTTACTTACCGATTTAAGCGCATCCAAACCGCCTGAGGTTGGTTTTTACTGCTGGTTTCGATACGAGGATTGGCGATAATTTCCAGCTTTTCAAGCTCCAGAAGAGCGCGTTCCAGCGAGACCCGAAAATCCCGTATACGACCGGTGTATTGCGCCCGTTCCTTGAGGATATCCAGGCTGTATTTCTGGATCTCATCGGCAGAGGTTCCAATAAGGCGTTGCAGGCTTTTGGACAGGTCGTGACGCATGCGTAGGCGTTTTTCCCAATCCACTAACGCGTACTCGCGATTGCTGAAAATCTGTGCCCAGCGTGGGTCTACATATAACGTATAGACCCCGCTCGATTCGTTGTAGTCAAATCCTCCAATCATGGCTAACACCCGCGCCGAAGGGTGGTTGCCATAGCTGTATTTGACGCTGCCATCCTTGCGTTTGGCTTCAATGCAAATTATGAAACGGGCCAGGTCTTTCATGCCTTGGTGTAGCCATTCGTAGCTGGCTCCGCTGGTGTTTCTGCCCATGTCGCGCAGAAAATCCGCTCGGTTGATTGGCCTCCCCACCACTGAAGCCACTGGGTATCACGCAGCAGATAGGGGGCGTCATATGTCCAGAAGGGCAAATCACGAGAGTCATGCAGGTATCCCATCTGAGATTCTGTGGAATGACGTACATCAGGATATTTGGCTAAAATTTTGATAGCGAAGAAGGGTACGCTACCAGAAATACCACCACCGCAGTGACTGTAAATGATTTGGTCACGGCGAATACCACGGTAATCCAATAGTTTCTGAACCTCTTCAGGTGACTTGAAGGTTTTGTCTGAATTAAAGAAATCCGCGAAAGGTGTAGAGATGGCATGTGGAATATGGCCTACCTTGCTATATGGACGCACTTCGCCTACGTGCTGAGCATACAAAAGACCTTCTACAAGAGCATGCTTTTGTGGATCACGTCCTGCATTAACAAATTCTTCAAGCGTCGCTTTTATCGTTTCGTTCTCAGCGTTGATCTTGAAGCGGCCTTTTTCTTTAACGTTAAAAACTTCGTTAGTTACAGGAAAACCTTTTTCTTTCCACTTCGTAATTCCACCGTTCAGAATGTGGACCTTATCCATAGGGAAATTATGGTAGTACAAAGAGTAAAACATACTGGTGGCAAAAAAGGTCCCGCCTTCGTCATAAAAAACGATGGTCTTGCTCTCGTCTATACCCCATTTCTCATAGGCTGCTTGGAACGTTTCACGCGAGGCTTCTTGCCACGCATATGGAGCAGCGGTATCGAAGTAGTAATCACCACCACCGCCGTAAGAGACATTCAGGCCATGCGAGATGCTTTCCTCGTGAGGAAAGGAAACACTAATCGCGCCTTTAATATGTTCCTTAACATAGAGTGGCGTGGGTGAAGCATCAATCAACAAAATATTCTTTCGATCTATATTCTGTTGAAGCCAATCGACACTTACTAAATGATTGTTGGGCTCTTGTGCAGAAACAGCACCGCCAGAGCATCCGATCTTTGATTTCATGACTGTTAGCGACCAAAGCAACCTGAATCACCCTTGGTTTCACGGAGGGTAAAAACTTGAGAGAATACCCCCATGAGCAATCAATCGAAGTTTTCCCCTGAAGTGCGTGAACGTGCTGTACGTATCGTTCAGGAACAGCGCGACCAATACCCCTCATTGTGGGCGGCGGCGGCATCCATCGGCCCTAAATTTGACTGTGCCCCGTCCACCTTGGTCGGCTGGGTCAAGCGTTGGGAGGTCGATAACGGTGTACGCGACGGCATGACCAGT
>JACCEO010000016.1 GCA_013416485.1 Alcaligenaceae bacterium | reverse complement strand
CACTGACCTTGTCGATGCTCGCCAGCGTCCGACAGCGCGTGACTATCCGCATCAACTTACTGAACAGGAGAAAGCGCACATCCTGGCGGTATGCAACACCCCAGAGCACCAAAGTCTGCCGCCCTCGCAGATCGTGCCCAAGCTGGCAGACCAGGGCATCTATGTCGCCTCCGAGTCCAGCTTTTACCGTGTGCTTAAGGTCCATGGGCAGCTTAATCGCCGGGGCAACAGCGCCGCGCCCAAGCCGGCAAAACACCCCACGACCTGGGTGGCTAGCGGCCCTAACCAAGTGTGGAGTTGGGACATCACCTTCTTGCCAAGCGCTGTGCGAGGCCATTTCCATCGGCTGTACATGATTACCGATGTCTACAGCCGTCTTATTGTGGGCTGGGAAATCCACTCCGATGAGTCCGCTGCGCATGCCGCCCAGTTAATCGGTAAGGCGTGTTTAAGGCACGGCGTGCGGCAAGACCAGCTGGTCTTGCATTCTGATAACGGCTCCCCCATGAAAGGGGCCACCATGTTAGCGACGTTGCAGAAATTGGGCATTGTGCCCTCGTTTAGCCGCCCCTCGGTGAGTAATGACAATGCCTATTCGGAAGCCTTGTTTAAAACGTTGAAATACGCGCCTGGCTATCCTGCCAAACCCTTTACCGATATCACGCAGGCTAGGCTCTGGGTACAGGGATTTGCTCATTGGTATAACCACACTCATAGGCACAGTGGCATTAAGTTCGTCACGCCTTGGCAGCGTCACGTCGGCCAAGACGTCGAGATTCTTAAGCAGCGTCACGCCGTTTATGAAGCCGCTAAACGGACCCAGCCACAGCGCTGGAAGGGACGCAAAACCCGAAACTGGAACCCTATCAATGAAGTGAAGCTTAACCCGTGTAATGACCAGACCAAACAGGCTGAAGAGCTAAAGCTGGCCGCATAGTTAACCGGACAACTCGTTTGACAAATACCGACGGGGCGGTGCCTATCGATAATAACCATATCGAACAACAAATCCGGCCGATCGCCTTGGGACGTAAGAACTGGCTGTTCGCGGGATCGCTACGGGCAGGCCGTCGGGCGGCGGCCGTGATGAGCCTGATTCAATCCGCGAAACTGAACGGCCATGATCCACAGACCTATCTGAAGGATGTGCTCACACGCCTGCCCACACATAAGGCCAGCGCCATTGGTGAGTTGTTACCGCACAATTGGCAGCCCGCCAAGCATTAAGTATTACAAGGAAAGCCATGGCCTTTAGTGAATTAGAACTTGCCAGGGTGCGGCGCACTATGGAGGCGTACCTTGTACGCCGTCGTCCTCCACCTGCGATTCGCCCAGAACTCGATCTTGGGTACTCGATTGAGGGGCAATCCGTCATCATTCACGAGGATCGACTACTGTACGATGGCTCGCGTAGCCTGCAGCCGGTGGCGAAAGCCACATGGGTGAAGACACAAAAGGTCTGGAAGATCTTCTGGATGCGGGCAGACCTTCGATGGCACGGCTATGAACCTCTGGCCAGGGTACGCACCCTGGATGATGTGCTCAGTGGCGTGGATGCTGACCCCTATGGCTGTTTCTGGGGCTAGCGGCTAACCATCCCGTTACACGACCATCCTTCCGTACAGCATCGCGTTTGACCAAATCCGTCCACTGGCAGCACGGGCGTCAAGGTGTGTTCACCGGATGCTTACGTATGACGTGAGTCGCTGTACGTGAAAACGAGGCAAGATCAGTACGATCCGGATTTCTGCAACGTGGCCAACGGTTGGTATGGCGGCAAGTAAAGTTAAGCGATATCGCTCAACCAAGCATGAAAGCATCCACATCGCCCACGCTGCGCAAAATTTTCTTCTCTGGGACATCATAAGCAACGGCCAGATCGACGCTAGCAGACAGAGCCAATTGGTAGTTCAGATTAAAGTCAAAGGCCGAATCAGTCAGTTTGCCCAGCTTGTCGAACTCGGCATTAATCTCATCGACAACGCGCTGATAGGTCTTGTCTAGGGAAGCTAAAAATCTGTCCATTTCCGCTTTCAAGGCCGATATATGCTTGGCATCAAGTCCCTGCGCTAGCTGCAGCATCATTTTCCCTGAAATCGATCCGATGATGCCGCCAAGCACCGGTATTGGGATGATGGCCTGACCAGCGGCTGTAGCCAGGCCAATGATGGCCGATTCAGCACACAGACACATACCAAGGTCAAAATACTCCTCGGAACTGATTGACCCTGCCATGTACTCGTTGGTCAGTGTAGCCAAGCCTTTGCCAGCGCTGACCACGGCAGCTGCGAAGGGCGCAGCCATGCCTGCGTAGTTGGTCAGGGCATAGATTGCGCCGCCAGTGACTGCACCAGCCCCGAAGCCTTTGGCTCCCGCAAAGCCCACATCCTTCCAGTCTTCGGTTGTGAACTCACCACGGAAGACGTTCTTGCCTTCTCGAGCCTTGGAATAGAAGACCATACCCGTGGTAATTACTCCGCTTACAGCCCCAGCTATTGCAGCAGCTTGGGCAGCTCCAGCCAAAGATGGGCCGTGATCCAACTCGATCTGCTCTTTGTGGTCGGAATTTATGTCCTCAAGTTCGGTCTCATGGTTGTCCAGGGTGTCATGCGCTACTCCTAACTGAACATCTGAATAGGTAGAAAGACTAGGGCTAACCGTTTCTTCAAATTTCTTCCCGGTTAGCTCCTCGATCTTGCCTGCCCACTCCCTGATCGCTTTTTGACTTTTGTCAGCAAGCTCAGTTTCTTCCCCATTAAGTACCCTCATGACAGTTTCGTATTTGTCAGACGGAAACATCAAACCGCCATCCTTGGCCATTTCAGGATACTTCTCTAAGTGCTCGACAAATGCGCGCAATCCTTGAGGTATGTTGCCATAGAACTTCGATTGAAATGCCTGCCCCTCAATGAAGAAGTCCGCAGCACCAGTTCGCGCAGTCCCCGCAAATGTGGCAACAGGATCGTTTCCGTCAATCATGGAGTAAGCATTACGGATCTGAACCTCGACTATCTCCGCAAACTCACCATGCTTCGTCCCCTCTGAGCCGAGGAGTTTTGAAGAGTCTTCTAGCCACGCCCTGGCACCATCAACTTGCTCAAGTGCTTTTTCTAGCAACGCGTCTTGGGCATTCAGCGTAGCAATTTTTGAAGCCTCACGCATATCGTTGAGGTGCTGCACTGCCACCCCAACAATCTGGTCACGAACGACACCGCTCCTAGCATTCATATCAGCTCATATCCACTTTTTTGTTTAGAAGCTCGGAGAGAGAATGAACGTGGTTGACTAACGCAGCGATACACTGACGCATTTCCAAGTTGAACTGGTTGTAGTCAGCAGGTGCGTCATTCTTCAACAGGGCCAGCATCTCACGCATACCCTCGGCATGTTTGTCGGTCTGCTCCATTGTCCGACCGATTTCCAAGATAGCCGACCGAGCTCTACGAACATGAACCTCCAACTCTTTCCTGGCAGCAATAGCTTGGTCTGCGATTTTACCGTTCTTGTTTCGAGCAAACAGGCCTGCGCCGACAACAGCAGTACCGCCGATTGCCCAGCCTACCGGGCCCGCCAGCGCTAGCAGGGCTTTGCCCCCGGCCATACCCGCGCCACCCTTGGCCAAGGCTCCACCGCCCAGCCAAGCCAGAGCTGCTTTGGAGGCTGCAGCACCAGATAAGCTAGAAATGGCTGTTCCAGTTGATGCAGTACCGAATGTGGTAGCCAGCGCCATAGCAGCAGTAGGTGCTAAGGCTGCAGTACCAACCCCAGCCGCTACGCCGATCGCTGCACCGCCTCCGGCCTTGACCTGAGCTTCTTTGGCAGCAAGCTCTAACTCATGAAGGATATTGGTGAAAACAGTGAATTCGGCTTTATACTCGGCAAACCTCTTGTCGAACTCCTTTGGGGTGTTAGCGAGGCTGTTAACGTATGTCTCAACCTCTGGGATTAGTTTCAGGCTTGTAGACTGCCTCAGGTTGAAAAGCTCCTCGGCTTTGATCTGTACACTTTCGCACAGATCGGTGTAATTATCCTGCACCGCTTCAAGCGCCTTCAATGCTTCCTTCTTCACACCTGTATTGAACATTCGACGATTCCTTTGATGGTAAATAATTGACACAATAGTCACTTAATATTACATGGTTTTGAAGATGCATTTGTGAGGTATGTGCGAACGGTCTATATCAACGGCACTACCTTTTTCGCAAGCAGCTCCAGCGCCTCTTTCCTTTCATCAAAATAATCATGTCGGTTATAAATCCCTTCCATCCCCTTAAGCTTATGGTTCAGGCACCGTTCCGCCACATGCCCAGGTACACCTAGCGAAGCCAACAAGCTTCGGCAGGTACGCCGCAAGTCATGCACCGTAAAGTGTTCAAAATCGCCCATTTTATTTTCAGGCTGAACGGCTCTGCCAGGTTCCCGGTCAAACAGTTTGGATATCGCTCTATTCAAAGTGTCCTTGCCCATATGGGGCATTTTGCTTGGCCTTCTGGTGGGAAAAACATAAGCAGAGCCAAAGGCACGAACCTTAAGTTCATCCAGCCACTGGAAAGCTAAGTCGGGTAATGGAATATCAATAGCGACACCAGATTTACTGCGCTCATTGGGTAAATACCAAACCTTTTCGGTTAAGTCGAACTCGCTCCACATCGCTTCAGTTAGCTCGCCTTTTCGTACACCTAACAACACCAAAAGAGCGCAAGCTAAGTAATTGTCGCGCGTGAAGCTATCTGCCTCTTTTCTAAACATCTGAAAGGTGAAGGTGAGTTCTTCAAGAGTAAGGGCTCTGTCTCTGTTTTTTTCTATACCGCCTGCATCGTCAACCGAAAAAGCAAAAGCAGGGTTGCTAACAATAATGTCGAGCTTGATCCCATGATTAAACAGCTGCTTGCAATACAGCAAGGCGTCGTTGGCAATGGTGGGTCGATTGCTTTCCGTTGGACGTGAAGCGCAGTGCCCAAAACGCACGACCCCTGCTAGGTACTACTAGGTACAGACCAGTGCCATCGGCGAAGCGTCCAGGCGCTCCCCTGAGCTTTGCACCAACTTCCTTGCTTAGAAATCACTCTATATTCTGCGCCTGAATGTCGATCAAAATATTATAACTGTTTATAATCAACAGGTTATATATTTATTTCGTGTTCCAGCGCAATTGTACTCACCGATATACTCACCATTTGGTTTTGAAACGGTCCTCTTCATTGGTGGTTATCCTAGCTGAAGCTTAAACACGTCGTTTAGCTTGTTTTAGCATTACAACCAATTTATTGCTACGGGATCAGTCGGCAATAGTTAGCTCTATATTCCGAGTTCGTATGCTTTTTCTATAAGAAACTCAACAAGCTCTTTTTTGTTCATTCCTTCCTTCTCAGAGAGCTCGTCTAGCTTTTTTCGTACATCATCAGACAATGCAAGGTTGGTTTGCCGTTTACCTCTTCGATTGGCGGCAACCTGTTGAGCTTTGAATTTTTTCTTAATTTCCTCTAGATGAAATCGTTTTTCATCTAGACTAAACCTAGTATTGTCCAGAAACTCTAAGACGTCCGTTACCCTGGAAAACTCTTCAGCATACCTAGCTTCTCTTCTGTGCTTGTCTTGATACCACTGCCATGCGATCCGACATTTTTGTTTTTCAGCGCTTCCGCTAGCATACCAGTTGAAGTGCCTATCATCGACTTGGTGCTGCACCCATGCGGCTTGCAAGCGTTTCAGAGTAGATTGTTTTCTGGATATCGCTTCGTCCGAAAAGTCGAGTAAGGCAATTAGTTGTTGCCTTGGTGTGAGGCGGGGAGGTAGTCGAGGTGAGCGGTTATAGCTGTCATGGTTATTGCTTAGATACTCTTTCAGCAGCCAGGTGGGCTGACGTCCGGATTTATCTATCCAGCTAAGGTCGTGCTCCGGGACGAAGGAACGGCTTCGCCAGTTTTCTATTTTGTTGATGAGGTTTTTGTCGCTATCAATATAGCAAGCCATTTTGTAACGCATGCCTGGTGCGTCGTGATCATCGGTGCGGAAGTAGTCTTCGTTATTATTATTTTTAACTTCATTTTCCTGCTCTTTGAGTATGAGCCATAACCAACTAATAGCACGATCATCCAAAATCCAGTTTGGGAAAAACTCCTGCAAGAGATCATTAGTTGTGATAGCCATATCTTATTTCCTTATGCATATCGATAGCTATAAGCTAAGATTTAGTGTGCAAATACAGTGTAGAACTATGTTTAAACTATATAATAACTTTATTGGAATTATGCCTTAACTATATGGGAACTAGGATGGAACTATGTCATCTGAATTGCGCTTTCTCTTAGGAAATACCTAGGTTACAAGCGAGGGAAGGCAAGCAGAGAACGTTAGCATCATAGTCCGTAATAAATTTCTTTGTCAGTGCTAGCAAGCAGGAATGTTTGGATCACATACCAGTCTGACAGGCGCTGTTCTAATCAAACCAAAAAATCTTCCGTAACTTAAGAGCAAATTGCGTTATCAAAAACGTAGCATTGCTACCCATTGGCCTGCTGGACCAAGTAAGTTGCGTGTCTTTGATTCGGTGGTCACTGTTGGTTTAGTAATAGAAAGAGGTCAGGCAATCCAAAGGCTCCTATTGGGCTAACAGACTCTTCAGAAAAATAAAAAAATATACAGTTGCTTGTACCTATGTCATCAACAACATAGGTGCTAGAAATGCGTCAACGCTGCTATAACCCTGAATACCAGACCATCATCTTTAATACGATTCTTAAGGCCTTAGAGATTCATCCAAGGCTGTTGGTCGTTCGATGTGATTTGCGCTTCCCTTTGGAAGCCACCCATGCTGAAACAGACGCAAGCGTGGTTACTCGCTTTGTGAAATCGCTTAAAGCCAAAATCAAGGCTGATCTAAAACGGAAGGAGAAAACTTGGCGCAGGAGGCTGTCCTGCGTGCTGAATTATGTTTGGGTCCGTGAGTACGGTGATGTGAGTGGAAAAAAACATTACCACATCTTATTGTTTTTCAATAAAGACGTGTATCGTTCGCCAGGTGACTACTCAGCGCCTCGCGGAAATCTATCTGCCATGATTAAACAGGCTTGGTGCAGTGCAACGCGATTGCACCATCCAGATTTTTATTCGTTGGTTCATTTTGTTCGTACCTTTTACTTGGATAAAAACAAGGACGATATTCAATATCAAATTGAACGGGTGGCTGAGCATGGTAATTATTTGGCAAAGAACGTGACCAAGCGCTATGGGGATGGTGAGAGGTCAATAGGCAGTAGTTTGTAGTTTTTTATCCGGTTGGTTGATGCTGTAGAAGAGATGTCGGTTTCCTTTTATCGACATCGACTTCTGCCTTTAAACAAGACAGGAGGTCACCATGACTACAGCAACAGCCACCCTAAGTGCAATAACCCCATCTGCCATCACCCCCTTTCCCCTGATTGAGGATCAGTTTGTCGATATGGCGTTCATGACCCGTTTCACAGGGTTAACGGACAAGTGGTTTTACAAGCTGATTCAAGAGGGCAGGTTTCCACGTCCAGTGAAGTTCGGGCGCAGTTCGCGCTGGCTGCGAAGTGAGCTTGAGGCCTGGGTACAAGAAAGGATCAAGCTGTCACGTGAGGCTTGACTATACGTACGCTATAGCGTACTGTTGTGAGTGTATTGGGAGAACTATTATGACTGCAACCATCACTGCAACTGAGGCGAGGGCAAACCTATACCGCCTCATTGATCAAACTGCCGAGTCTCATCAGCCGATTCGAATTGCTGGCAAGCGCACAAGTGCTGTGTTGATCTCGGAAAGTGATTGGGATGCCATCCAAGAAACCCTGTATCTGACTTCTGTGCCGGGTATGCGCGAATCCATTAAAGAGGGAATGGCAGAACCCTTGGAAAAGAGTGCTAAGGAACTGGACTGGTGACTTGGGAAGTTGTCTTTGCAAAAGCGGCGCTCAAGGATGCGAAAAAAGTTGCAGCAGCTGGCTTCAAGCCCAAAGTGCAAACGCTGATTGCGATCCTAAAGATTGACCCGTTCCAGAATCCACCGCCTTTCGAAAAATTGGTTGGTGATCTTTCCGGGGCCTACTCCCGCCGTATCAATATTCAGCACCGGTTGGTGTATGAAGTGTTCATCCAGGAGCATGTCGTCCGTATCTTGAGGATGTGGACCCACTACGAATAGTGAACCTAATAATCAGTTAACCACTTCAATCAAGCAGTCGGATGCGTGAAATGTGCATGTATCCTACCTTGCCTTGGGCAGTTCTTACCTGCCACCAATTACCATCCTGCATATAAGTAAAAAACTGTTCGTCCTGTATAACACGGGCTACGATCTGGCTTTTTGCACTTTTCTGGCTACGCATGTTGGTATAGCCGTCTGGGTCATCAATGACCGCTAGATTAGTAAAGCCTGCTGGTAGTGTAGGACGTGCTTCTTGTACGGGAGCATAGGTCTGGTTTGCCAGAGCAAAGACCTGGGATTCCGTCAAGCACATGTTTTCAGGGGCATCTAAAGGGTCTAATACGTCACGTAGTCCTTGGGTGGTAAACCGAACCTCGTAGCCATCGGCGTGAACATAAAGATTGTTTGCTTTTAATAGTGCAGGCCAAAAAGCATACGTGAAATTATCTTCACAAACGTTGCAAGCGGTATTAAAAGGATCGTCAAATTGAACGCCATCAATCACAAACGACATTTCTACCATGCCTTGCTGTTGAGTGTTTTTTGGTGAACGGTAATCAAGCCCTCGTGTTGTCATTGTCGCGCTAGCAGGGCGGGGTTGACCGCCAGGGCATGAAATTAACAGACTATTCCCATTGCCATCGTCAACATGGTATCCCATTGTTCCCTGAGCAAACCAACTGCTCCATTCATAGGTTGCGGCTGATGTAATCAGCGGAAAAAGGCTAAGTAACAAGCCGTTAGCAATTTGTTTTTTTAGACGCATAAGTCCCTCCGAGATAAAACGTATCAACATATTACATGCAAGTGCTTTTATGGCCATTACCAATATGCTTTATTGATACTGGCAAACCATTTTTAATTCAGTCAGACTGAACAAGCAGAGTGGCTCTAAAAAGTCGCTCTGCTTGTTCTAAACGGCTGCTGACTGACAGTGATAGCCTGAAGGCTATGCATTAGACCGGTGTTGCTGCGTCGCCTTTTTCCAGCGCTCACGCAGGCATTCGTTCTCTATCTTGAGCTGTTCGTATTTCACGTGGTGCCGATAGGTGTGCCGTATTACAGCAATAAATCCCAGTAAGGCTAACAGGATGATCATTGACGTTCCTTGAAAAGTCGAAAGGTTCAGGGCAAACAGCACGAGGTGTAGGCCTTAAGCTGCCTCAGCGTCAGTAGTCAGCCGTGACAGTTTTTCGTTTAAGGATGGCTTGACCGTCGGTTCAGCCGTTTTGGTAGAGCTGTCAGGATAAAACTCTTCAATCACATCCTGCGTGTCGTCGGGCCCCTCTTCAAACGCGCCATTCGCAAAGCCAGCACGGGCTGTCGCATCCAGTGCTGTTTGGCTGTACGCCATGGCTTCACGTTGCAAATACGTTTGCTTGGCTTGGGTCAAGGCTTCTTCCAGCGTCATCCCATCACGTATGGTCAGGTCTACGTAGTAGATAGGTGTGCCACGCGACTGTGCCGTGCTTTTGCCACGAAGACGTAGCTCCAGCGGTAAGCAAGCCAGTAAGTCGCCAGATACGGCCTTGAAGTAATGCAGGCGAGCTGCCAGGGTGCGGATACTGTTGTAGCCCGTTGTACGGAAGATAAAAGTGCCTAGTTCATCATCACCCCCGAGCTTTACGTTTAAGCGCCCATAGGGCTTGCACGCGCCTCCCTTGGCCATCTCGCAGCCATCGGTGCCGGGGCACGGCAGGGTTTGTACGCCTGATGTGGTAACCCGACGGCAGGTATCTCCATTACCCGCGCACATGGGGCGGCCCGTACTGCGATCAAAGAGCGAATACTCGGCCCGCAGGTTCAAATCAGGATCGTTAAATAGCAAGGTGATAGGGATAGAGCGCAGCTTGCCGTTAGTGCTGGCTTTACGCAGTGTTTCATCCAGCGGATGAGCGAGCCAGCCTTCTTTGCTTTGGATCTGACTGGTGATGGTGAACTGGTCGTCTTTCTCTGGCAATCGCTTGCCGTTACGCTCAACGACGCGACCAATGGAAATGCGCCCAAGCACCGGCGGGGTAATGGATAAACCTTTAATCATGATGGACTCCAAAAAACAAAACCCGCTGGGTGAGCAGCGGGTAGTAGGTGGGTAATAACGATAGGAAGGGATAGCGCATGGCCTTACAGCATGCCTCGCTGTGCCATTGAGGTGCAATGCTCAGCACCCACCACAATGTGATCAACGACCCGCACGGAAATCAGGCCCAGGGTGTCTTTCAAGAGTTTGGTGATGTTGATATCGTCCTGACTGGGTTCAGGGTTACCGGAAGGATGGTTATGCATCAGGATGGCGGCAGCAGCGTTATGCTGCAGGACTAGCTTTACCACTTCACGGGGATGGACCACGGCAGAATTGATGGTGCCGCGAAACAGCTCGTGCAATCCGATAAGACGGTGTGTGTTATCGAGCAGCAGTATTGCAAAGACCTCATGTTCGTAATCACGATACAGGGTCAGCAGATGGTCCTTTACATCATTGGGGTTCGCTAGGCAGCGGCCCTTGGTGAGGCGTTTGCGTGATAGTTGTTTCGCCATAGTGAGAATGTCGTGTTCGGTCACGATGCTGGTTTCCATGACATAGGTGCCGGGCTCAGCCCCGACTTTGAGTTTGTGATAACGCATGGGTATTCCTTTGAAAACAAAAATGCCGCCTCAATGGGCGGCAAATAGGGAAGGGATAGTGACGGTGTGGCGTGATGCCGTGCAAATGGCTGGCGACTAAGCACTGACTAGAAAGCGACGACTACCAGAACGGATCAGGCTGTACTGCGCCAGCAGCTCCGGCTGAACGGCCAGTAACCGCTTCGTATCTAACAGCGTGCTGTCTTTACTACGCTTCCAGGTAACGGATCCCGTCTCAAAGGTGGCTTTACTGGCATCGCCCATCGCCTGCTGGATTCTCTGCTTGTACTGCTCTTCCAGCTTGCTGTATTTATCGGCTTGAAACCGTGCTTCTTCCAGGTCGGTAAATAACGCTGACATTTGGCTGTCTTGGCTGAAGTCCAGTTGTTCGCCGGTATCGCGGGGGTACAGGTATTGCAAGGCAGTGGCTGCTGAATCAGAGCCGTCCACAGGGGGTGGCGTGTTGGACGTGACGTACTGCCAGAATCGCTCTTGCAGGGTCATGAGCTTTGCAATAAGGGCATCATCGCGTTGTATCCGATGCACCTGTAGTTGCTGGCCACATAACAGCACAGCTACATCGGCGGCCTGTTTGCCGGTCACTGCTAATTGATGCTGGACTTGCAGTTGGATGTATTCGGGTACGCCTTCTTTCCACAGCCGTGCACCGAACTTCCCAGCGGTTTTACATTCCAGGATTTGTACGTCACTAGCTCCAATCACCTCACGGTCAATGTTAGCGAGCATCCAGGATTTATCGGGGTGTTGTAGTACGGCATTGACCTTGCGGACTCTGCGACCTGTCTGTTGTGTATAGGACGCTGCAACGATGGGTTCTAGCAGCGTGCCCCAATAGACAGGGGCAGTGGTGTCATGAGGATCAGGCTTGGGTAGATCAGCATCTCGGCCCGTTTTCTCCATCCAGAGCTCCAGCTGACTTTTATAGGGATTAAGGCCCACAGCCGCTGCCGCGTCTGAGCTACCGATGCCGTGTTTGCGGACTTCCAGCCACTCATCACGTGACAGGGTGTTGGTTTTAACCAGGCGTAGCGCGGGTCGAAGATGATGAGGACGTGCGTGGGATTGTGTATGTGCGTGAATTGCAGTATTCATGATTTGACTCCATAAATGGCATAAGGCCCGGCGACTTAATTGCGCCGGGCCTTATGCCGTAGTCGTGAAAAGAGGTATGTACTTCATGCCAGCATCGCCAAGGTGCGATCCAGCGCTTGTTGCTTAATGGCTGCCCCGTGACCGAACCAGGCTGAATCCAGCCGATTGTCCCTGTTATGGGCGCGACGCTCATGATCGACAAACTCGGTGATGGTGTTGAGCAGCCCTAGGGCTGTACCCTTAGACGATCCAAGCTCTGCTCCACGACCTTGACCGTCGTAGATAGCAAGGGTTTTAGTCATGGCATGCTCATTAGGTTTGGCGGGGGACGTTTGGCCGGGATCGGTAAACAGTTGCCGAAAGAAGCTTTCAGCTTCTGCGTGCTTAACCTTGCGTTCGCTTAGCAGTTTCAACCTATACATGAAGGTATCCCAGTGAGACACTGAAATGCCTAACTGGCGCTTAACCGCGTCTGGATCGAAGGTGGTGTTATGGCGTATCTTGACGGCTCCCTTACAGTCGTCAATGGCTACGGCCAATGTGTTGTTACACACGACACGTACTGCCGTAAATTGAGCGGTGGTTGCCATGGTGCCATCACAGGCGGTTGCCAGCAGTACATAGGCGTTAGTGACGTCATTGGCTTGGATGGTGGCTGAATGCCCGGTACGAGCCAGTGCCCACACTTTACGACCGCCCTTTAAGACACCCGCCGTTTCCAACTGAAAACCAGACACTTCGGTTAGGTCACGGTAAAACTCCAGGATCTCGCGAGGCTGTACGACCTGGTAGCGTTGGCTAACGACTGACAAAGGGGTTTGCGTATCGGATCGGTATAAGACCTTGCTCTGGGGAAAGGTAATAAGACGGCTTTGCGTGTCATCTACCGTATCCATGAATTGCACTGGGGCTTCCTTAATATCCCAGTCCATACCGGCTTGTTGCTGCCAGACTTCAATGGGTTGGTTAGTAGACAATTGATTGCCCAGGCCATGCCAGGGCGTTTGGCCAACGTAGGCCATGTTTTCGACGTGATGAGCCATGATGGACCTCCAATAGAAAGTATTAGGGTGTTTGAAAGGAATGGTCACAGCGCAAGCACTGGTGGTTGTCCAGCACTGTGTCGTCAATGACTCGACCGAGTGCTGCACCCGTAGCACAGCCCATCGCACCGCCAGCTAAGGCACCCAGCACGGCAGCGGTGACACTGGCTAAAGGCGTGGCAGGCGGGGTAAAGCGAAAGGCCATGGCTGCGCCGACACCAGCGCCTTGGGCGGCACCGTTAAACGCACTGATAACACCGGCACAGGTGCCTAGTGCGCCACCTAGTTTTTTGGCATGGTTTTTTGTTTGGGTGTTGGGGGAACCGCAGGCGGGGCAAGAAACGGTGCGGTAAGGTTGGCGGCGTGGGCCGTACACACCATCAGGGTGTGATGAGTTGGATGTGTCAGACATGTGGGGCTCCTTGATGTAGGGGGGAACGGCATAACGAGCAGGCCGTTATATGGGCCTGCTCTCATCAAGGTGATATGTGTCTGAAAAAATCTGGATTGCTAATCCGTAGCGGGAACAGATGAAGTCACCGACCTGATTGAAATCACGGGTAATTGTCCTTAACGCCCCTGGATTCTTGCTTATTCTGTAAGGAAATACGACAATCAAGTCCCATTGGTAGGACAAAATTGCCACATTAGGCAGCAGTACGATTGTCCCGGCCTGGCACTACGGCTTATCCATTTTGGTTGTACTCGTGTCGGTTAGGCGTGCGCGGGGGTATTAAGCGGCAAATGATCGACACAAGGAACTGACATATGGCAATTAGCCAAGCAAGCACTATCGAATCGCTGGAGCAGGCTTGCTCCAACCTGATACCGGATGAGTTCATCTTTTCGTTTCTCGATGCCTATGGTTTCCCCAAGAGCACAATCACGCGCTTGCGTAATGGCGGCGATAGTCGAAACGTAGCCCAGGGCAATGACATTGGGTTGAAGAAAAAGCTCTACTTCAGAGCAGTGCCAGCGGGTCATGACGTTAGCGCCGAGGCTGAGACGCTGACATCCAACAATGTGATTGCCCGCAATGACATTCGTTTCGTGATCGTCACTGATTTTGAGACCCTGGTGGCGTTCGACCTGAAGGCCGACGAGCGCCTTGAAACCAGCCTGGACGAGCTAGACAAGAAGTATTCGTTTTTCTTACCTTTGGCAGGCTACGAAAAGGCGGTGATGTATTCAGAGCATCCTGCCGATCTGAAAGCCTCTGAGAAAATGGGGCAGTTGTTTGACCTGATCCGCGAACGCAACGACCTGACCAAGCCGGAAGATATCCACGCATTGAATGTTTTCCTGACTCGCTTGCTGTTTTGCTTCTATGCCGACGATACAGGCATTTTTGCACAGGACCAGATGACGTCCACCTTGCAAGCCTGTACCAAGGAAGATGGCTCCGACGTTGATCAGTTCTTCACAGATTTGTTTGCGGTTTTGAACCTGGAAGACAATTCTGCTGCAAGAAAGCGCATGCCGGAGCACTTTCAGAAGTTCAGGTACGTAAACGGTGGCCTGTTCCAGGACGATGAGCCCGTGCCCGAGTTCGGCCGTAAAGCGCGTCGCATCCTGCTGGACTGCGGTGGGCTGGATTGGTCAGAGATTAACCCTGACATCTTCGGGTCCATGTTCCAGGCCGTCATTGATGAAAAGCAGCGCGGCAACCTAGGGCAGCACTACACCTCGGTGTCAAACATCATGAAGGTGATCCAGCCCTTGTTTCTTGATCCCCTTTATGCTGATCTGGACAAATCACGCCAGAACGAAAAGAAGTTGAAAGAACTTCTTCTACGCCTGCAGAATTTGCGTATCTTTGATCCTGCCTGCGGTTCCGGCAACTTCCTGATCATTGCCTACAAAGAGCTACGCAGGCTGGAGATGGAAATCATTAACGCGCTGAACGCCTTAGGCAAGCAATCGGTGATGTACTACTCGGGAATCAAGCTAACGCAGTTTTATGGTATTGAAATTGATGACTTTGCCTGCGAGATCGCAACGCTTTCTCTTTGGCTGGCCGAGCATCAGATGAACATGACCTTCAAGGAGAAGTTTGGCTACGCTGAAGCAGCCTTGCCGCTGAAGGATGGTGGTAATGTGGTGTGTGGCAATAGCCTACGTCTAGTTTGGGAAGATGTTTGCCCATCCACCGACGAGTATGGCGAGTCTTACGAGGTTTATATCTGCGGGAATCCACCATTTCTTGGTAGTGGTGGTCGAGACAAAGAGCAGAATGAAGACATGGCTGCAGTTTTTACTGGCTTCAAATCACATGGTATGTTGGATTTTGTTGCTAATTGGTTCTGGAAAGCTGCACAGTACGTCGCTAATCGGAAAGCGCAGTTTGCGCTGGTATCAACCAACTCTATTTGCCAGGGGGAGCAGGTGGCGATGCTTTGGCCTTCAATCTTTCAGCAAGGGTTAAAAATACGTTTTGCCTATCCAACCTTTTCATGGCGTAACCACGCGAAGCAGAATGCAGCAGTACACGTTGTGGTGATTGGGGTGGCGAATCATAGCGACGTGATCGAAAAAGCTTTGTATAAGACCGAGAATAACGGTACAGCTCATCGAATTGAAGTGAAGAACATAAGCCCTTACCTCCTGGAGGCTGGTGATACCTTGGTTGAAAGTCGCAGTACACCCATTTGTGATGTTTCCGAGATGGTGTACGGGAACAAGCCCACTGATGGCGGCAACTTGCTTTTGACAACGGACGAAAAAAATCATCTTGTTGCTCAGGAACCGTTGGTAGCGAAATGGGTAAGGCGTCTACTGGGTGCTCAGGAGTTCATTCAAGCAAAAGAACGCTGGTGCCTATGGTTTGTGGATGCAACACTCGAAGAAATTGAAACGATGCCTCTAGTGCAACTTCGCGTGGAAAGTGTCCGCGCCATGCGATCTGAGAGCAAGAAAGTGGCTACGCAGAAGATAGCATCTACGCCGCACTTATTCGGAGAAATTCGACAGCCCAAAGACGGTCATTACATCCTAATCCCGCGAGTGTCATCTGAGCGTCGCCCTTATGTTCCCATAGGGTTTTTGAGTGCGGATACCATTTCGAGCGACGCGAACCAGATGATCCCCAACGCCACCCTCTACGAGTTCGGCATCCTCACCTCAGAAATGCATAACGACTGGATGCGTACAGTGGTGGGTCGCCTGAAAAGCGATTACCGCTACTCTGCCACCTTGGTATATAACACCTTCCCTTGGCCCAACGCGTCGGAGGCGAAACGCAAGCATATCGAATCGTTGGCCGAGGAAGTACTGCTCATCCGAGAAGACTACCCGGATAAATCACTGGCCTACCTTTACGACCCAGATAAGATGCCCCAGCCGCTTCTAAAGGCTCACAAGACACTGGACCGAGCCGTTGAAGCCCTATACCGCGACCGACCGTTTCGCGATGCCTCAGAGCGTCTGGAGCACCTGTTCAATCGTTACGAGAAGCTAATTGCTGAAGAGCAAGCTAAAGTGCCTGCCAAGAAAGCACGAGGGAGTAAGTAGTCATGGCCAACCTGTTGACCGTCAATTACAAGCAGACCGGTAAAAGCTCAAATCTGAACAGCCTAGGTATGCGAGAGATGCAGGCCCGTGCCTATGAAGCACGTAATGCTCAGTACCTGTTGTTGAAAGCGCCGCCTGCCTCTGGGAAATCACGAGCACTGATGTTCTTGGGATTGGATAAGCTGTATAAGCAAGGCCTTAAGAAGGTGATTGTGGCAGTGCCGGAAATGTCTATCGGTGCGTCCTTCCAAGATACCAAGCTTAGTGATTACGGATTTTTTGCAGACTGGACGGTACAGCCTAGCTATAACCTTTGCATACCAGGTGGTGAAGAGCAGAAGGTAAAGACCTTTGTGCGTTTTATGTCTGACTCGCACGCCGATATTCTAATCTGTACCCACGCCACCCTGCGCTTTGCCTACCAACAATTAGTTCCCGCTGATTTCAACGATACCTTGCTAGCCATAGACGAGTTTCACCACACTTCTGCTGATGGCGAGAATCGCTTGGGTGAGCTGATTGATGGGGTCATGGCGGGTTCTAACGCCCATATTGTTGCGATGACGGGTTCGTACTTCCGGGGTGATGCCGTACCCATCTTGTTACCCGAAGACGAAGAAAAGTTTACCCAGGTCACGTATTCGTACTATGAGCAGTTGAATGGCTATCAGCATTTGAAATCGCTAGGTATTGGCTACCACTTTTATACGGGGCGCTACCTTGAGGCGCTACCGGAGGTGTTGGACACTTCAAAAAAGACTATTGTTCATATCCCTAACGTGAACTCGGTGGAGTCCACTAAGGACAAGTATTCCGAAGTGGATCACATCCTGGATGCTATTGGTGAAGTGGTTGAACGGGATAGGGATACCGGAATTATCACCGTCCGGGATAAGAACGGGCGGCTGCTGAAGGTGGCTGACCTGGTGGATGATAATCCGATGCGGATTGAGGTGCAGAATTATTTGCGTACCGTGTCCAAAGCCGAGGACATGGACATCATCATTGCGCTGGGCATGGCCAAGGAAGGCTTTGACTGGCCGTGGTGTGAGCATGTACTGACCATAGGCTACCGTTCTTCGCTGACTGAAATTGTGCAGATTATTGGACGTGCCACGCGCGACTGCGAGGGCAAGCCACATGCTCAGTTCACTAACCTGATCGCTCAGCCCGATGCGGAAGACAATGACGTGAAGGTATCCGTCAATAACATGCTCAAGGCCATCACGGTGTCGTTGTTGATGGAGCAGGTGCTGGCACCATCAGTCAATTTCAAGCCGCGCTCACGTATGCTTCCTGGTGAAGCAATCGCCCCTGGTACGGTGATTATTGAAGATACAACCGCACCAGTGTCCGATAAGGTCATGAAGGCCTTAGAGAACATGGACAACATCAAAGCGGCCATACTTCAAAAGCCCGACATCATTGCGCCTGCTGTAACCGGGGATCCAGACCCTGAAGTACTGGAAATGGTAGAAATACCAAAAATCATCGAAAAGCTGTACCCAGACTTGGAACCTAACGAAGTATTGACGGTTTCCGAGGCTGTTCATGCCTCTATGGGGATTCAGTCCACTGGCGGGTTGTTTGATGAGGCTGATCTGCCTGATGGCGCGGAAATCATGGTGCCATCCGGCGCGACAGAAGCAACGGGTTCAGATGCCAAGCAAATGATAAAAGGCGATGGCAGCGACACTAAGCCTAATCGCAAGTTTGTTCAGATAGGCAACAAGTTCGTCAACATCGAACATTTGAATGTGGACTTGATACGCCAGATCAACCCCTTTCAAGGGGCCTATGAAATCCTGTCGAAGGCGGTCACTCCGGCTGTCTTGAAAACCATTCAAGATACCGTTGTCGGTATGCGATCGCATATGTCTGAAGAGGAGGCTGTTGTTCTCTGGCCTCGAGTCATCGAGTTTCGACGAGAGAGAGATCGTGAGCCAAGTGTGACGGCGGGCGATGCCTACGAACGGCGACTAGGCGAGGCCTTGGCCTACATCAAACGCAAGGCTCAGGAACGCAAAGTCCAGGCGCAGGCCTCCTAAGGAGTACGCATGTCTATTTGGCACGACAAAGGAAAGGCTGCAGCTCGCCCATCGCTGGATGATATCTTCAACAGCCCTGATGAGTTTGGCTTGCTTGATGTTCGGGCTAGACGCGTCGGTAGTAATGCTCCGCTGGAAATCACGAGTTTTGAAGCGATCAACGCCTTCATAGACCAACACGGACGTCGGCCCAGTGATGAAGGTGATCTATCCGAAAAACTGCTGGCTCGAAGGCTATCTAGCTATCAAGACAGTCAAGACTTCCATGCCATCCTAAAGCCCTATGATCGGCATGGCTTGATTCCGGAAACGGAAAGTATGCAAGAGCAGGCTTGTGACTCGATCTTTGCCCTAGCAGAGCCAAGTCCATGTGCCTACGAGGATACAACTGATACTGTTGCTACGGTGATTGACGCCGAGGATGTCACTTCACTGGACGATATCTTTGCCAGTGCCGCATTTGACGACCTAGATCTAGGTGACGAGAGTATTTTCGATATCCAGCATGTGCCAACGGTCACCAATAGAGAATCACCAGACGAGGTCGCACAGCGCACTGTCTGTCATGATTTCTACGAGTTCGAGCATATATTTCGTGATTTACATGAAGGGCTGAAAAACAGAAGCATCGAAACCGTCCGCTTCCAGCAATCTTCACAGGTACAAGAAGGCGACGCATTCATCATGGAAGGCGTTTTGTGCCTGATCGACAAGATAGGGGAGCATCGCCTGGATAGTACCGGTAGATATGATCCCAGGTTGCGCGTCATCTTTGAAAACGGCACTGAATCAAATCACTTGCTGCAGTCGTTGGCAAAAAGGCTATTCGCGGACGACACCGGGCGTCGGATCGTGCGTGCTGCGGAGTCCGTTGTTGATACCTTTAACAATATATCGCATAAGGACAAGCGAGCAGGGCAGATCTATTTTGTCACGACGCTCAGCGACAATCCGACGCTCAAGGCGATTCCGAATCTAATCAAGATAGGCTACACCGAGCAAACTGTTGAGGAGCGAACTAAGAATGCCATACGTGATATCGCCTTCCTTGAGGCACCTGTAAAAATCCTGGCGTCTATCGAGTGCTACAACCTAAATCCGGTCAAGTTTGAAGGGCTGATTCATGGGTTTTTACATGCTCAGCGCTTAAAAGTTACGCTGATCGGGGAGGACGGTAATGCCTACAAACCCAGGGAGTGGTTTTCTGTTCCGCTGGATACGGCTAGGGAGGTGGTGAGACGGATCATTGACGGCAGTATTGTTCAATACCGTATGGATAACACTACCAATCGGCTTATAAAAAAGACGATATAAGTCTATTGGGCAGATTCGTTAACAAAAGTTAATATGATTGTAGTGTGTATCAATGTACAAATTCAGACCTGACTTCATTTGCACCGTCCGGTCAAGACTGAATTGAGCGCTAACGGCCGCTTTCGGCCATAAGCAGTCATTTAGGAGCGTCATGAAACGCCCCAAAGTGGTTATCAGTCCAATATTTTTGGAATCCGAAATTTTCAGATGGATCAGCACGTATGCCCACAATCAATTTCACTAATATTCGTAGCGCTCCAAAAAGCAAAAATGACAGTTTTGAAGCCTTATCTGTGCAGCTCTTCCGCTTCAGTTGCGATGCTCCCGAGGGCTCAAGCTTCTACAGCCTCCGAGGTGATGGTGGAGATGGTGGTGTTGAGGCGTATTTTCGCGCACCAAATGGCAATGTTTTTGGAGTACAGGCAAAGTATTTTTTCCAGCTTAGCGCCAAAGAGCTTAGGCAAATAACGGATTCGGTCACAGCAGCCCGCCTGAACCATCCAACCCTTACAGAATACTGGATTTACATTCCGTTCGATCTAACCGGAAAAGTCGCGGGAGGCGCGCGTGGGCAAGGAGAGGTCGAACGATTTGAGAGTTGGAAAAAGGAGCTAGAACAGCGAACCGATGCTGAAGATCAGCGCGTCAAAATCACTTTGTGTAGCGCTACAGTGATGCGCGAACAGCTCCAGCGTTTGGATACGCATGGAGGGATCCGCCGTTACTGGTTTGATGATTCTGTACTTACCCCAGTTCAGGTTCAACAATGCCTTGACCAGGCTCGTGAGTTTGCTGGTCCTCGGTATATGGGTCAATTAGACGTTGTGACCGATGCCCATGACATCCTTGACTTCTTCGGTGGTACCGCTGATTTATCAAACTGGCGGCGCCAGACATTTTCCCCCGTCGTTCGTGAGTTGAGATCACTGCGCGGACGCACGGACGACGTTTTCGATCTGTTCAACGAAGACAAAAAATCAGAAGCCGTACGCTTGCTTGAACAATTGTCGTCGCAATTAACTGAGGTTCGGGAGAGCGAGAAGCCGGAGCAGGCAGTCAGCCAAGCGTTGAAAACGGTTACTCAGCTACAACCCATTTTACTCACAGCAAAGGAGCGTCAAGAGGCGGCGTTTACTCAGAAACATGGTGACGATAGTGATACCCCGAGTTTTCGGCAATTCAATGCTGAGTACATGTGCGCTTTTCCCGCCGGGGCTATGGACTCGGCAAGAGAGCTTTTCCTGCTTAATCAATCTGTGGAAACGATTCTGGTCTGTCCCCAAATGAGCGTTACAGAGGGCAATTCATTGCTTCTCATTGGACCGGCAGGTGTCGGGAAAACTCACGCAATAGTCAGCGCGGCGTATCGGCGTTTCGCTAAAGGGGGGCTCTCCCTTGTAGTATTTGGCGACGATTTCGACGGTGGCGAGCCGTGGGAAACCATTCGAAGCAAACTTGGCTTTGGTGCTCAAATTGGGCGTCATGATTTGTTCCAGTGTTTGAGCACGTCCGCCGAGCATGCAGGCCTACCGTTCGTAATATTCATTGATGCATTAAACGAAAGTCGGGCTGCTGTCCGTTGGAAGGCAAAGCTTCCCGAACTGATTCAGCAGTGCAAGCCATACCCTGGAGTAAAAATCTGCGTCTCTGCTCGTGATACCTACAAAGACTTGGTAACCGACTCTAGATTTCCAGGCTATGCATTTGAGCACCGAGGATTTAACGGACAAGGAGTAGAAGCGCTCCAAGCGTTCGCTGATTTTTATGGGCTTGATTCGGAGATTACTCCTCTTTTTTCTGAGGAGTTGAGCAATCCGTTATTCCTCCATTTGGCATGCAAAACCTTGCAGGAGGAGGGGAGCAAAACCCTTGATGTATCCTTGTCTGGCTTTTCTGCTTTGCTTGAACGGCACCTCAAACATAGCAACACCGCGGTCAAGGAACGCCTTGGATATTCAAGTCCAAAAAATTTAGTCCGCCAATCGATGCTGAGTCTGGCGCAAAGGCTTACGAGTGCATCAGCAAGTGATCGCCTTTGGGAGTCCTGCGCTGCCGCCCTTCGTGACGTAGTGGGCCCGGAACTTACGCCTGAAGTATTCATTCTAGAGCTTCAGCGTGAAGGGCTAGTCATACTCACTGAAGGAACAGATGACTCTTGGACGGTTAGGCTTGGATACGAGCGATATGGCGACGTCCTTCGTGCCATTGCGCTAGTAGATGGTCACACACAAAAGTCTGGTGAATTCGATGTAAAAAGATTAGGCGTCAGTTTGGCCTCGCTTCCGCATGAGGACAGAGGCTTGTTGGAAGTGCTCGCGGCGGTACTTCCCGAGAAAACGGGAATTGAAATCGTAAATCCCCACATCGGATTTGAAACGGAGCTTGCCAACCGACTGTTCGTTCACGGATTAGCATGGCGCTCTAGCAAAAGCTTCGAGAACAACGACCTGGAAGATGAAATCTTTGCAGCACTGAAAGTGCCGGGGCTTTGGGAGGACATTTACGAGGTCTTTGTAAAAGTCAGCTTGGTGCCTAACCACCGTCTTAACGCAGAGCTATGGCTGGATAGCTTCTTGAAGCGCCAGCCTTTGGTAAATAGGGATGTTTATCTATCACGTGCAGCGTTCAAGTCATACAACAATAATGGCGCGGTTAAGTCACTGTTGAATGCTTCGCTGACCGCTGACATTATGCGATGGCCAAGTGAAAGCCGACGATTAGCTACCACTGTTCTTGGGTGGCTGACTTCTTGCGCGGACCGTCGCGTTCGCGATCAAGCATCGAAAGGACTGGTACGTTTGATAGCGGCTGATCCACCGCTCGCAGCTGGATTTGCAAGAAATTTCCTGGCATCTGATGATGATTACATTCTTGAGAGTGTGACTGAGGCTATATATAGCGCATGTTTGATCGCGCACGCGCAGCGTCCCGCATTCATTCCAGCCCTTCGGGTATTGGTCTCTCACGGATACGACCGAGCCAATGTGATTATTCGGGATTCGATTCGGATGCTCGCGGAGTTATTCAAAGCTCACGAGATCGATGAGCCGCTAAGAGAGCGGTTGGGGTGCTTTCCGAGTAAAAGTCCAGCCATACAAGCATGGCCGACGTTCGTGGATGCCAAGCCACTTCTCGATCTGGAACATCTTTCCTCAAATATGAAGCTTTGGGGCTCAAACATTGGACCTGATTTTTGGCGGTATCAGGTGGAGGGAAAGGTCTCAGGGTTTGATCTGAAGGTTGCTTCGGTAACGAAGGAAAACATCGCCTGCTGGATTATGGTCGAGACCTTAAGGCTCGGATTTCCTGGTTACAAGGAAGGAGCGCTGAATTACGACCGAGCTTTGAATAGTGAGTTTGGCTCCGGCCGTGCGCGAGCGGGCTACGCCGAACGGTTGGGAAAAAAATACTACTGAATCACCCTTGGTTTCACGGAGGGTAAAAACTTGAGAGAATACCCCCATGAGCAATCAATCGAAGTTTTCCCCTGAAGTGCGTGAACGTGCTGTACGTATCGTTCAGGAACAGCGCGACCAATACCCCTCATTGTGGGCGGCGGCGGCATCCATCGGCCCTAAATTTGACTGTGCCCCGTCCACCTTGGTCGGCTGGGTCAAGCGTTGGGAGGTCGATAACGGTGTACGCGACGGCATGACCAG
>JACCEO010000015.1 GCA_013416485.1 Alcaligenaceae bacterium | reverse complement strand
ACGGGCGTGGAAATGTTCCGCAAACTGCTGGATCAGGGTGAAGCGGGCGATAACGTCGGTATCTTGCTGCGCGGTCTGAAGCGTGAAGACGTTGAGCGTGGTCAAGTGTTGGCCAAATCTGGCTCGATCAAACCACACACAGACTTTGATGCTGAAGTCTACATCTTGTCCAAAGACGAAGGTGGTCGTCACACACCATTCTTCCAGGGCTATCGTCCACAGTTTTACTTCCGTACTACGGACGTAACTGGTACGATTGAACTGCCAGCGGACAAAGAAATGGTACTGCCAGGCGATAACGTGTCCATCAAGGTATCCTTGATCGCGCCTATCGCGATGGAAGAAGGTCTGCGTTTCGCGATCCGTGAAGGCGGCCGTACCGTTGGTGCCGGTGTCGTTGCAAAAATTATCAAGTAAATAACTTGACTGGGCGGTGTGCGCTTAGCGCACCGCCTTCTTTGTTCTTTAGGAATACCCATGAAAAACCAGAAAATCCGCA
Organism: Alcaligenaceae bacterium; assembly: GCA_013416485.1. Taxonomy (GTDB): domain Bacteria; phylum Pseudomonadota; class Gammaproteobacteria; order Burkholderiales; family Burkholderiaceae_B; genus JAGOAJ01. Next base: position 25,454 of record JACCEO010000015.1, on the reverse strand, counting down.
TCCGTCTGAAAGCGTTTGACTACAAGCTTATCGACCAGTCAGCCGCTGAAATTGTAGATACAGCCAAGCGCACGGGCGCGGTAGTACGTGGTCCAGTACCTCTGCCTACGCGTATTCGTCGTTACGACATTCTGCGTTCGCCGCACGTCAACAAGACATCGCGCGACCAGATGGAAATGCGCACGCACCAGCGTCTGATGGACATCGTGGATCCCACCGATAAAACTGTTGATGCCCTGATGCGCTTAGACCTGCCAGCAGGCGTAGACGTAGAAATCGCATTGCAGTAATATAATAAATGGCTTTGCTACCTAGTAGCGTGGCCCAGCAGTACGCAGACTAGCCATGTGTTGATCACATGGCTTTTTTGCATTTTGGCATTCCTTATCTAGGGCTTGGCTGTTAGGATGCAAGGGTAGATGGGGAACAGCCATGAAAAACAAGTTGATAAACGGCTTGCTAAAAATGGCGATAATCATGGCAGCACTATTGCCAATCGTCGTTCAAGCCCAGCAAACCATATGCAATAAAGGTGCGCCAGTTAAATTGGCAGACCAAAGTTGGGAAAGTGCCAGCTTTACTACCCATGTAATTGAACAATTACTGCGATATGCCTATGGCTGTACGACAGAAATTGTACCTGGCGCTACAGCAGCCATAGAGTCTGCTTTGACTCAGGACGATATCCAGATTATTGCCGAACTTTGGACGGGGCGCTCGCCCATCATGGAACAGGCAGTACAGGCTGGAACGGTATTGGTAGTAGGTGATACCTTGGCAGGTGGGGCTGAACAGGGGTGGTACATACCTGATTATGTCGTTAATGGTGACGCCACCAGAGGCATCAAAGCCCAAGCACCCGACTTACGCAGTTGGCAAGACTTGCCCAAATATTCGGAATTATTCAGCGATCCTGAAGACCCTGGCAAAGGCCGTTTTTTGAATTGCCCATCAGGTTGGGTATGCGAACTAACCAATAGCCGATTGTTAACGCTACACGGACTGGATCAGCACTACACCAATTTTCGTGCGGGTACAGGCGCGGCCCTGGATTCAGCAATCAGTTCTGCCTATGAAAGAGGCAAGCCTATATTGTTTTATTACTGGCAGCCAGCGGGCCTGATGGCCAAATATCGCTTTCATAAAATTGATATGGGCCCGTTTGTGCCTGACTGTTGGAAAACGATAGTTAGTGGTGAAGGTAAATTGTGTGTCTCTGATTTTTTAGTCGCCCATTTAAGCGTTGGGGTATCGGCGCCTTTTGCGGCGGCTAATCCAGAAATAGTGACATTTTTTGAGCGCCTGCAATTTACGCCTGCCTTATTGAACGGCATGATATTACGGATGTCGCAAGAACGCTTGTCGGCCACGGATCTGGCCCAACAGTTTCTGCGCGAACAACCGCAGGTCTGGACTAATTGGTTACCTGAACAGGCTGCATTCAAGGCGCGGGTTAGTCTTGGTTTGGAAGTGCAGAGCACGGTCAGTACACAATCCACTATTTTCCCTGACTGGTCAGCCGCAACTTATGTGAATCAAACCCTTGTTGGTTTGGTCAAGTCTTATGGGGATAGTTTCCGTATCGTAAGCGATGCCTTATTGACACATGTTTTATTGCCTACGGAGCGCGGCATGCAGGCGATACCTGCCTGGGGTGTTTTGATGCTGGTTGGACTATTGGCCTGGCATGCGACTCGTCGTATTACCGCAGCGTTTTTGTCTGTCGCTGGCTTGTATATCATCGGTGCTGTCGGCTTATGGGATAAGTTAATTCAGACTTTTTCTTTGGTTTTATTGTCTACGGTATTTTCCGTATTGATCGGTGTGCCCTTGGGGATAATCGCCGCGCGCAGCCGTTGGGTTCGAAGACTGGTTACACCCATACTGGATGTTATGCAGACCATGCCTAGTTTTGTTTACTTGATTCCTGTGTTAATGCTGTTTGGCTTGGGTAAAGTTCCGGCTTTATTTGCTACGGTCATTTATGCGTTGCCACCATTAATACGTTTGACGCAATTGGGCCTACGTCAGGTAGATTTAACGGTAACCGAAGCCGCACAGTCATTTGGGGTAACGCCTATGCAAATGCTGATTAGGGTGACGCTACCATTGGCGCGGCCCAGCATCATGGCGGGTATCAATCAAACGACCATGATGGCTTTGGCTATGGTGGTTGTCGCTTCCATGATAGGAGCACCGGGCTTAGGCGAAGACGTACTGGCAGGTATACAAACCTTGGATGTGGGTCGAGGCTTGCAGGCAGGTATCGCCATAGTGATATTGGCCATTGTTATAGACCGTATTACTCAGGCTTATGGTCTGCCACGTCGTATGCGTAATGCTAAGCATCCAAAGGGCTATCAATGACAATAACCCCAAAAATAGAAATTCGCGATGTATACAAAGTGTTCGGCACCAAGGAGGTGGTGGCTGTTCAGCTATTACGCGATGGCGTAGACAAGGAAAGTGTACAAACACAAACGGGCTGCAACGTAGGCCTGGCCGGTGTTAGTCTGATCATCCCCGAAGGGCAGATGACTTGCATTATGGGGCTGTCTGGTTCGGGTAAGTCGACATTGATCCGACATTTGAATCGTTTAATTGATCCCTCATCTGGGCAGATACTGATCGATGGGCACAACATTCTGGATATGGATATGCACCAACTGAGACAGTTGCGTCGCTACCAGATCAGCATGGTGTTTCAGAGTTTTGGCCTAATGCCTCATTTAACGGTATTGGATAATGTAGCTTTTGGCTTGCAGGTCCGAGGCGAAAGTAAAAAGCAGTCACGCGAAACTGCTGGAAATTGGTTAGAGCGTGTGGGTTTACATGGTTATAGCGATAATTACCCTGATGAATTATCGGGTGGTATGCGGCAACGAGTAGGTTTGGCGCGAGCCTTGGCAATAGACGCCCATGTACTACTGATGGACGAGGCCTTTTCTGCCTTAGACCCCTTGATACGCTATGAAATGCAAGATCAGTTGTTGGAGCTGCAGTCACGCCTGAATAAAACCATCGTGTTTGTGACACATGATATTGACGAAGCCTTGCGCCTGGGTCAGCACATAGTTATTTTGCGTGATGGCAAGTTAGAACAAGCAGGGACGCCGGACGACATACGTTGTCGCCCGGCGAATGATTATGTGGCCAGGTTCATGACGCGGCGGCCAGTACTGCAAGCATCATCAGAGGATGGAGCGGAATAAGCTAGTTCCCCGGCAATATACACTGCCTGTGTGGCCCTGTCGTCACCCATAGTCATTTGTACGAATAGGGCTTCTTGCAGGCTTTCACAACGTTGCATACGAAAATCAATTAAAGGTGTCGAGTGCAAATTCAGGACCTGCAGATCGGCTTCCATGCCGACTGCGATTGATCCTATTTGATCTTGCAGATATAAGGTTTCAGCCGCACCCCGTGTCGCCAAATAAAAAGCCTTGGCTGCGGATAGCGAGTAGCCACCAAAACGTGCGATTTTGTAGGAGGCACCCATCGTTTGCAGCATGGATAGAGAAGTGCCTCCACCTACGTCGGTAGCCAGGCCTACGCGTATTGCGTGGTCGCCATGTTTGGCCCGTTGGAAGTTAAAAAAGCCACTGCCTAAGAAAGCGTTTGAGGTGGGGCAATGGCACAAGCCTGAGCCACTAGCAGCGATATGCTCCCATTCTGGTTCGTCTAAAAAGATAGCATGTCCAAATAAAGAGCGTGGCCCAGTCAGCCCATAATGTTGGTAAACGTCCAGGTAGCCTGCTCGTTCAGGGAAGAGTTCTTTGACCCAGGCGATTTCTTTGCGATCTTCAGAAACGTGGGTTTGCATCCAGGTATCGGGGTAGGCTTGCCATAATGCACCGGCTGCCTCCAGTTGTGCTTCAGTTGAAGAAGGGGCAAAGCGTGGAGTAATGGCGTATAAGTTACGCCCTTTGCCATGCCATTTTTTGATTAGAGCTTCGGAGTCGTCATAACCGGATTGCGCTGTATCGGTAAGGGCTGCAGGGGCGTTTCTATCCATAAGCACCTTGCCTGCCACCATGCGCATATTGCGTTCAGTAGCGGCTTGAAAGAAGGCATCGGTCGATTGTGGATGCACTGTGCAGTAGACAGCTGCTGTGGTGGTTCCCGCCCGTAGGCATTCTTGTAGAAAGACATTCGCGACGGTTTTGGCGTGTTGGGTGTCTGCAAACTGTTGTTCTGCAACAAAGGTGTATGTATTTAGCCAGTCTATGAGTTGAGCACCATAAGACCCTATCACCTGGGTTTGTGGGTAGTGCACGTGGGTGTCTATATAACCTGGAAGTATCAGCGCGTTGGGGTAGTGGTCTATGGCGTAGCCTGCTGCCTGTTCTTTAAGTGTGCTGTAGTCGTCAAAGGCAGTAATCTGACCATTATCGATAAGTATCAGAGCGTCGGGCAGGTAACGCATCGCTGCGACATCACCTACCACAAAGGGATCGTTGACAAAGGTTAAGGCAGGTCCGCGCATAGCGGTTTTATTTGTAGTGTTAGTCATGGACGGGCCGAGTACGTTTTGGAATAGGGTTAGCTTAGCGTTGTTTTAGATTTACGTCTTGTTGTATTAACGCGTAGGTGTTTGTCTTATCAGGTAAATAGTACTTGCTCGCGTTGATTTTATCGTGCTATAGTGACAGGCTTAACCAAAAAAGTAATGGTTAATACCAAGTGTGTGCGTCGATGTTTTACGCACGTAAAATTAGCCCCGACCAATCGCAGTCGGGAATGGAGAAAATGATGTCGAAACCGACACCTGTGCCTGCCGCATACCGGCTGGGGCTCGTGGGGCGTAAGGTTGGCATGACCCGTATATTTACCGAGGATGGCGAGTCCATTCCGGTAACTGTTCTGGACGTGTCCAACAACCGCATTACCCAGGTCAAGTCACCAGCAGTAGATGGCTATGCAGCAGTCCAAGTTGCCTACGGTACCCGTCGCGCTACACGCGTGACCAAGCCATTGGCAGGGCATTATGCCCAAGCCGGCGCTGAAGCCGGTAGCATCCTGAAAGAATTCCGTCTCGATCCCGCCAAAGCCGCCGAATTTTCGGCCGGTGCTGCTGTGACTGTAGAAAGCGTATTCGAAGCAGGCCAAAAAGTTGACGTAACCGGTACCACTATTGGTAAAGGTTTCGCCGGCACGATCAAGCGCCACCACTTTGCTGGCCAACGCGCTACGCACGGTAACTCGCTCTCGCACCGCGCACCAGGTTCCACGGGTATGGCCCAGGATCCAGGTCGTGTGTTCCCGGGTAAGAAAATGGCTGGTCATATGGGTGATGTTACCCGTACCGTTCAAAACCTCGACATCGTACGTGTTGACGCCGAGCGTGGCTTGTTGTTGGTCAAGGGCGCAGTCCCCGGCCACAAGAATGCCTACATTGTCGTGCGTCCCGCTATCAAGATGTCCGCCAGGAAAGGAGCCTGATCATGGATTTACAGCTCCTGAATGAACAGGGTCAATCTGATTCCACATTTGCCGTACCTGAAACTATCTTCGGTCGCGACTTCAACGAAGCTCTGGTTCACCAGATCGTTGTCGCTTTCCAGGCCAATGCCCGTAGTGGCAACCGTGCCCAGAAAGACCGCTCCGAAGTCAGCTACAGCACGAAAAAACCTTGGCGCCAAAAAGGCACCGGTCGTGCTCGCTCTGGTGCTGCATCCTCGCCAATCTGGCGTGGGGGTGGTCGTACGTTCCCGAACTCACCTGACGAAAACTTCAGCCACAAAGTCAACAAGAAAATGTACCGTGCGGGTATCCGTGCGATTCTTTCCCAGTTGGCTCGCGAAGGCCGTGTTGCCGTTGTTGATTCTTTCACCTTAGATACGCCTAAAACGAAAGTTGCCGCGCAAAGGCTGAAAGATATGGGTCTGGAATCGGTGCTTATCATCACCGACACCGTTGACGAAAACGTCTACCTTGCTACGCGCAACCTGCCACACGTTGCTGTGGTCGAACCGCGCTATGCCGATCCGCTGTCGTTGATCCACTACAAAAAAGTGCTGATCACCAAGTCGGCTATCGCTCAACTCGAGGAGATGTTGGGATGAACGTCGAACGCTTAATGCAAATCATCCTGGCTCCCATCGTGACTGAAAAAGCCACGTTTGTAGCCGAAAAAAATCAGCAAATCGCTTTCCGCGTTGCGCCTGACGCCACCAAGCCTGAAATCAAGGCTGCGGTTGAACTACTGTTCAAGGTTGAAGTCGAAGACGTGCAAGTTTTGAACCGCAAGGGTAAAGAAAAGCGTTTTGGCCGTTTCATGGGTCGCCGCCGTAACGAGCGCAAGGCATACGTGTCGCTCAAAGACGGTCAGGAACTCGACTTTACAGAGGTGAACTAAATGGCACTCGTAAAAGTCAAGCCGACTTCGGCCGGCCGCCGTGGCATGATCAAGGTGGTAACACCTGATCTGCACAAAGGTGCGCCGTTCGCAGCTCTGCTCGAAAAGAAAACACGTGGTTCAGGCCGTAACAACAATGGTCACATTACTGTGCGCCATCGTGGTGGTGGTCATAAACAGCACTACCGTTTGGTGGACTTCCGTCGCAACAAAGACGGTATACCAGCAAAAGTAGAACGCCTGGAATACGACCCTAACCGTACTGCGCACATCGCTTTGTTGTGCTACGCAGACGGCGAACGTCGTTACATCATTGCTCCTCGTGGCCTGGAAGTTGGCGCGGTATTGTTGTCCGGTATGGATGCTCCCATCCGTTCGGGTAACACATTGCCTATACGCAACATTCCAATTGGGTCCACCATACACTGCATCGAAATGCTGCCTGGCAAAGGCGCGCAAATCGCGCGTTCGGCTGGTGCTTCAGCTGTCTTGATGGCTCGTGAAGGTACTTACGCTCAGGTGCGCTTGCGCTCTGGTGAAGTCCGCCGCGTGCACATTGACTGCCGTGCAACCATTGGTGAAGTCGGCAACGGCGAACACAGCTTGCGTCAAATCGGCAAAGCCGGTGCTATGCGCTGGCGTGGTGTACGTCCTACAGTTCGTGGCGTTGCCATGAACCCGGTCGATCACCCGCACGGTGGTGGTGAAGGCAAGACAGGCGAAGGTCGCGAACCGGTCAGCCCATGGGGTACACCGGCTAAGGGCTTCCGCACCCGTCGTAATAAGCGCACAGACAATATGATTGTCTCGCGTCGCAAGCGCAAGTAAGGGGCGAAGAACATGTCACGTTCTATTAAAAAAGGCCCATTCGTCGATGCTCACCTGATCAAAAAGGTAGAAGCGTCGGCCGATGGCAAAGACAAACGGCCAATCAAAACCTGGTCACGCCGTTCCACCATTCTGCCCGAGTTTATCGGGTTGACGATAGCCGTGCATAATGGCCGCCAACACGTTCCCGTGTACATCAACGAGAACATGGTCGGTCACAAGCTTGGCGAGTTCGCACTGACCCGTACGTTTAAGGGTCACGTGGCGGACAAGAAAGCCAGAAGGTAACAGTCATGGAAACGACAGCTATTATCCGTGGAGTTCATATATCGGCCCAGAAAACACGCCTTGTAGCGGACATGATCCGTGGCAAGTCGGTTGCTCATGCGCTGAATATCTTGACTTTCACACCCAAAAAGGCCGCGGTCATACTCAAGAAAGCTCTTGAGTCCGCGATTGCCAACGCCGAGCACAACGACGGCGCCGATATCGACGAACTGAAAGTGACTACAATTTATGTAGACAAAGGTCAGTCGATGAAGCGATTCTCCGCGCGTGCAAAAGGTCGTGGTAACCGTATCGAGAAGCAGACTTGCCACATTGTGGTCAAAGTCGGCGCCTAAGGAGTCACAATGGGACAAAAAATCCACCCAATTGGGTTCCGCTTGGCGGTCACCCGCAACTGGACTTCACGCTGGTACGCCGACGATAAAGCCTTTGGCGGCATGCTCGCTGAAGATATCCGCGTACGCGAATACCTGAAGAAAAAACTGAAAAGCGCTTCTGTAGGTCGTGTCATTATCGAGCGTCCTGCCAAGAATGCCCGTATTACTATTTACTCGGCTCGTCCGGGCGTAGTGATCGGCAAACGTGGTGAAGACATCGAAAGCCTGAAAGGCGATCTGCAGCGCTTGATGGGCGTGCCTGTGCACGTCAATATCGAAGAAATTCGCAAGCCTGAAACCGATGCTCAATTAGTTGCCGATTCTATCGCGCAGCAACTTGAAAAACGTATCATGTTCCGTCGCGCCATGAAGCGCGCCATGCAAAATGCCATGCGTTTAGGCGCACAAGGTATTAAAATCATGAGCGCTGGCCGTCTGAACGGTATCGAAATCGCTCGTACGGAATGGTACCGCGAAGGCCGTGTGCCACTGCACACATTGCGTGCCAATATTGATTACGGCACCGCCGAAGCGCATACTACCTACGGTATTATCGGTATCAAGGTCTGGGTCTACAAGGGCGATATGTTGCCTAACGGCGAAATGCCCCCTGAAACAGCCGCTCCCCGCGACGATGAACGCCGTCCGCGCCGCCCCCGTGGCGATCGCCCTGACAGCCGCCGTCCCGCAGCCGGACGTGGCCGTGGTCCCGGCGGTCCTCGCAAATCAGACGCTGCACCGGCGCCTGAAGGAGAATAATTATGCTGCAACCGTCACGCAGAAAATACCGCAAAGAGCACAAAGGCCGTAATACCGGTCTGGCTACTCGTGGTGCACAGGTGTCGTTCGGCGAATTCGGTTTGAAGGCCACTGGTCGTGGTCGTCTTACCGCACGTCAGATCGAAGCTGCCCGTCGTGCGATCAACCGCCACATTAAACGTGGTGGTCGTATCTGGATCCGTATCTTCCCGGATAAACCCATTTCGCAGAAACCTGCTGAAGTCCGTATGGGTAAGGGTAAGGGCGCGGTCGAGTTTTACGTCGCCGAAATTCAACCTGGCAAGGTGCTTTACGAAATGGAAGGTGTAAGCGAAGAGCTTGCCCGCGAAGCGTTCCGCCTGGCCGCCGCCAAGTTGCCAATTTCCACGACATTCGTGTCGCGTCAAATTGGTGCTTAAGGGGATATTATGAAAGCCAGCGAACTCCGTTCCAAAAACGCCACCGAGCTCCAAACCGAGCTCGAGAGCCTGCTGAAAGCACAATTTAACCTGCGCATGCAGCGTGCTACTCAGCAGCTTTCCAATACCAGCCAAATTGGTAAGACACGTCGCAGCATTGCTCGTGTGCGCACCATCATGGCTGAGAACGCAGGAAAGTAACATGAGCGATACTCAAATAATCGAAGAAGCACCAAAGCGCCAACGTACCTTGATTGGTCAAGTGGTCAGCAACAAGATGGATAAGACTGTCGTCGTGCGCGTTGAGCGCCACGTCAAGCACCCCGTCTTGGGTAAAATCATCAAGCGTTCAAATCGCTACAAAGCGCATGATGAAACTAACCAGTACAACGAAGGCGACAAGGTAGAAATTGCCGAAGGTCGTCCTATCAGCCGCGATAAATCGTGGACTGTTGTACGTTTGCTAGAAGCTGCGCGCTCTATCTAAATTGGTATAGTCCGCTATCGCCGAAGTGGCATGGCAGACTAAACAATTACAGGTAGAAAGAAGGCACCCGTTTGGGTGCCTTTTTTTGTGCGCACTTAAGATATCAAGGTATTGATTATGCTGGGTCTTTAAGTTTACGGCGTAGTACCTTGCCTACATTGCTGCGTGGTAGGTCTTCTCGGAACTCTACGTGCTTAGGTGTTTTGTAACCTACTAACATGCTGCGGCAAAAGGTGATGAGTTCAGCTTCGGTTAATGTTGGATCTTTGCGTATCACGTAGAGCTTGACCGCTTCGCCTGAATGTTCATCGGGAACGCCGATGGCGGCCACTTCCCTAACGCCAGGGTGTTGCATGGCAACGGCTTCGACCTCGTTGGGGTATACATTGAAGCCGGACACCAGGATTATGTCTTTTATTCGATCTTGTAGAAAAATATACCCTTGGCTATCCACATAGCCTATGTCGCCGGTACGCAGAAAGCCATCGGCATCAAAGACTTTGGCGTCTTCATCGGGGCGCTTCCAATAGCCTCGCATGACTTGTGGGCCACGTACGCAGATTTCACCGCTTTCGCCCTGAGGTAAGTCTTCCGAGGAGGAGCCACGTATGCTGATTTCGGTGGATGGCACAGGCAGCCCTATGGAACCAGTGAAACGGGTGTCATTTAAGGGATTGATGGTGACGGCAGGAGACGTTTCGGTAAGCCCGTAGGCTTGTGCAATGGGTATTCCAGTAACCTTTAGCCAGTGTTTGGCGACGACCTCTTGGACTGCCATGCCACCGCCTAGCGCTACGCGCAGCTTAGAGAAGTCTAGTTTGAGAAAATCTGGGCTGTTCAATAGTAAGTTAAATAGGGTATTGACCCCGGTAATGGCAGTAAAGGGTGTTTTGCGTAGATCCTGCATGAAAGTCGGTACATCACGTGGATTCATAATAAGCAGGTTGGCTGCACCTAATTTAAGAAAGGTCAGGCAGTTCGCCGTTAGGGCGAAGATATGATAAAGCGGTAAGGCAGTTACTACGCATTCTTCGCCGTCTTTTAGGTAGGGACGGACCCAAGCATGGGCTTGGCAGACATTGGACACCATATTGCCATGAGTCAGCATTACGCCCTTGGCGACGCCGGTAGTGCCGCCTGTGTATTGCAAGAAGGCCAGATCAGCATGCGTTAGATCGGGGCGCTGGTAGTGGGCGTGCTTGCCGGCCGCCAAGGCCTGTTTCAAGGAGTAGGGTTGAGGCAGGTTCCAAGGCGGCACCATTTTTTTAATGTGTTTTACCACCAGGTTGACTACCAGGCCTTTGACGCTACCCAGCATATCGCCTACGCCAGTGACTACGATGTTTTTTATGACTGTGCCGGGTAAGGCCGTTTGCAGTGTATGTGCAAAATTTTCTGCAATGATTATGGTTTCTGCTTGGGAGTCAGCCAATTGGTGGACAAGTTCTGTGGGGGTGTAAAGAGGATTGACGTTGACGGCGATAGCGCCTGCACGCAGCGTGCCTAACAGGCATATAGGGTATTGCAGCATGTTGGGCATCATGAGGGCGACCCGGTCACCCGGTTTGATGCCTATGGACTGTAACCAAGCGGCGAAGTTCCGTGATTTCTGGTCCAGCTGCGCGTAGCTTAAGCCGACACCCATACTGATATACGCTGTTTTTTGGGCGTAATTGGCGCAACTGGTTTCGAACAAATCAATTAATGAAGGGTAAGCCAGGGCAACATCGGTGATGTCGGTAGCTACGCCAGGTGGGTAGTGTTCAAGCCAGATGGGTTTCATAATTTGCCTATGGTTATACGTAATACCCTATAGGCTATTGTTCATCATAGTGTCGTGCGGTGCAAGGGACTGGGCTGTGTGGCTGCGTTGCTGCTGATATAAAGGGCCTCCGGTATAAGGGGCATAGCCCGTACCAAAAATTATTCCTGCGTCGGCCAAGTCGGCATCGGCCACCACGCCGTTTTTCACTTGTGTTTCGGCCATCAGAACCAAAGGGGTAATCAGCCGTTGGGCTAGTGCAGCAGGAGTATGCCCTACCTTTTGCCGTATAGGCTGTTGGTCTTTCCAATGATAAAAGCCTTGGCCAGTTTTTTTGCCTAAATGATGGCGTGCCAATCTGGACTCTAGGCAATGCGGTATGGCTGCACTATCAAGTAGTTGGGTGCCAGCAGCATGAACGATATCCAGCCCTACAGTGTCCATGAGTTCTATAGGGCCCATTGGCATGCCAAAGGTTTGCATGGCGGCGTCTATCGCTTCGAGTTGCATGCCTTCATCGACGCAGCGCATGGCCTCTAGCATATAGGGTGCCAAGACGGCATTGACCAGAAAGCCTGGCGTGCTTAATACAGGCAAGGGTAATTTACCGATTTGGCTGACAAAGGCACATGCTGTTTGTTGGGCGTGTGGGTCGGTGTCCGGAGTATGCACCACTTCGACAAGGGGCATGCTGGCTACAGGATTAAAAAAGTGTATGCCTACAAAGCGTTGGGGCTTATCTAAGCCAGTCCGCAGTTCCTCAAGTGACAGGCTGGATGTATTGGTGGCCAACAAGGCGGTGGGCTTCATGTGTGGTTGGACTTGGGCGTATAAAGCACGCTTAAGGTCAGCATTTTCTGTGATGGCCTCAATAATGATGTCTGCACGGCCTATGCCATAACCATAGGGGTCAGGGAGTAACCTGTCGGCAGTAGCACGGGCCAGTCTAGGGTCTTGATGGCGACGTGAGAATAGTTTCTGGGCCTTGCCCTGGGCACGGGCGATTAGGCTGCGGTCACGGTCTTGCAAGGTTACGGTTAGGCCTTGTTGGGCGCACCATGCTGCGATATCACCGCCCATGACACCAGCGCCTATAACGTGTACATGCTGCACTGCAGTTGTGTGATCCGTTGTCTTGCCTAGTGATTTTAGGCGTTCTTGCAGATGAAATACCCGTAGCAAATTGCTTGCGGTGGTAGAACGAATTATTTGATCCAGTAATTCAGGTGCTTGCAGGGCATTGCCGTCGTGTTGCGACCAGATATCTAGAATGGCGCGCGGGGCTGGGTAATGATGTTGGGGGTCGATGTGATTGAGTTTTTTTGTGGCTAGCTGTGCACTAAAACCGCGTAGCAGACGATGATTCAATAGACCTTGTAATCCACGCGCTTTACGAACAGGTTTACCGCTTAGTACCAGTGTTTGTGCCGCCTGGTTTGCCAGACGTAGCGGCACGCAGGCATCGACTAGGCCTAGTGTGGTGGCTTGGTGCACACGTATAGTGCGCCCGGTTAGCATCATATCCAGGGCGGCACTAACCCCGATTAGGCGAGGTAACTTATGTGCACCACCCCAGCCGGGAAAAATCCCTAGTTTGACTTCAGGTAACGCCAACGATGTTGTGGGCAGGTCTACTGCCAGTCGATAGCGACAGGCCAAAGCCAGCTCCAGACCGCCACCCAGACAGTGGCCGTGAATTAACGCTAGTGTGGGGTAGGGGACAATTGCCAGACGGTTGAATACATGCCAGCCGCTGGCGACCATATTCATGGCTTTTTCTGCGGTATCCAGGTCGGTGAATTCATTAATATCGCCACCGGCAATAAACCCAGATGTTTTGGCTGAGCGCATGATCAGACCGGCTGGCTGGGCGTGATCAAAATAGTCCAGGGCCAACCCTAGTTCTTGTAGAACATTAGCAGACAGACGATTGATGGAGCTAGCAGGGCAGTCCAGGGTGAGCCAGGCGATATGTTGATCATCTACATAACAACGAAAGTTGACTAAACCTAGGGGGTCATACGCGGTGCTCATGGGTTTACCTTTTGGTCGCAGGTTTCTATCAACATAGCACCACCTTGGCCACCGCCTATGCATAGGGTAGCGATACCGCGTTTTAAGTGACGTGCGTGCAGGGCGTGTAATAAATGCAATACCAGACGTGCGCCCGAGGCCCCCACCGGATGGCCTAGTGCAATGGCGCCGCCATCGACATTCAGGCGAGTCATGTCTAGTGCACCTAAAGCATTACAACCTAGATTTTCCTGGCACCAGGTCTCGTCTTTCCAGGCAGCAACACAACCGAGTATTTGGGCGGAAAAGGCCTCATTAATTTCCCAAAGATCCAGATCGTTGAGGCCCAACTTATGGCGTTGCAGTATAGGAGTGGCGGCGAACACGGGCCCCAGACCCATGACGGCAGGGTCTAGTGCTGACCATTGGACGTCGGTGATGCGACCCAGAGGTTGTAATTGCCAGCGGTCTACCGCTGCTTGTGAGGCCAGCAGCAATAAGGCGGCACCGTCAGTAATTTGCGAGCTATTACCCGCGGTAATATTGCCCCAGGGCGGGTCGAAGACAGGTTTTAGTTTACCTAGTTTGGTCGGTGTGGAGTCTTCGCGTATACCGTTGTCTTCAGGGTAAAGGTGGCCGCTGGCATCGGTCAGAGGTGTGATTTCAGCAAAGGCATTGGCCTTACGTGCCGCCAAGGCACGTAGATGACTTTGTGCAGCATACGCGTCCATGTCATCGCGTGTTATGCCAAATGTATGGGCGATATTTTCGGCAGTTTGTCCCATCAATAAGCCAGTGATAGGGTCGGTTAAGCCTTGTACCAAACTGATGACGGGCTTTAATTGCTTGGGGCGTAGCCTTTTCAAGGTGGAAAGCTTCTTGAGTAGGCTAGGGCTACTACGCCAGGCTGACAGCCAGCGCACCATGGGATCGCTGAATAAAATAGGCGTGCGTGACAAGGCGTCTACACCACCAGCTAGTACCAGATCTGAACGGCCTGTTTGTATAGTCAGCATGCCTGAATCCAGAGCTTGCATGCCAGAAGCGCAATTGCGCATTACCGTCCAACCTGGTACTTGGTGGCCACAGCCCAAGCGCAATGCAATAACGCGGCCTATATTTATTTCATCGGCCGACGGTGCGGCGCAGCCAACGATGACCTCGCTTAGGTCAGAGGGCTGAAACGGTTGGCGTAGCAGCAGTTCCCGGCCGGTTTGTACAGCCAGGTCAGCAGCAGAAAAAGGACCTGGGGCGCTACCAGCTTTTAGAAAGGGGGTACGCGAGCCGTCGATGATGTATACCGGAGGGACGCTCATGCTTTTCCTTGTGCCTGACTTGATGTGGCTGGGTCAGTGTGGTGTAAATCAAAGGGGAAGCTATCGACTGCGATGACACGGTCACGCAAGGTATTTCGTTTGGCAATAATGGCGTATTCCTCATCCGTAATACCACCAGCGGCATGGGCTGCTTGGGCGATGTCTCGTACATTGGCGATGGGGTTGTTAATTAAAGCCCCAGTTTTCTCAAATTGGCGTATTTTGCGTTCCACCGCTTCGGCAGCTAAGGCGGCGTGCATCGCGGCCTCTATTATGCCTACTGGATCGTGCTCGTTATCAGGGGCATAACAGTTGGCTGTTAGACGATCACGGCTGGGACTAGGGGTAATCAGTAAACGGGCTACCTGATGGTTGAGGCGATCGGATGGCGGTGTAAACGGACGTCCCAGGGGAAAGGTTAGGAAACGTAATTTCCAGGCAATATAGCGGCTGGGAAAATTGGTTAATACACCGTCGTAAGCGACTTGTAGCCTGAAAAAAGCGTCTTGTATTGCCCAGTGTGCCAGAGGGGCATCGTCGGTTTGGCGGCCCTCGTCTTCAAAGCGCTTCAAGGTCGCTGAGATTAAATACATTTGCGATAGCACATCACCTAAGCGTGCTGACAGACTTTCGCGCATTTTCAGGGAACCGCCTAGCGTTAGCATAGACGCATCGGCCAGCATAGAAAATGCAGCAGAAAAGCGGCTAAGTTGGCGATAATAGCGTGCCATGTCAGGGGCTACCTGGGTATCCAGTTTGACCATGCGTGCCCCGGTCAGGCCGTGGCCTAAGGCGCGTAGGGAATTACCTATGAAGTAACGGATATGGCCAAACAACGCGCGGTCAAAATCTTTCAGGCCGCGCTGGGTGTCGGCTTGGGCAACCGCCTGCATTTCTGCTAATACGTAAGGATGGCAGCGTATGGCGCCTTGACCAAAAATAATCAGGCTACGAGTCAGAATGTTGGCACCTTCCACGGTAATGCCAACAGGAATTTGTTGGTAAGCACGGCCTAGAAAATTATTGGGTCCCAGACAGATGCCTTTGCCACCAATAATATCCATGCCATCGTTGACTACGTTGCGGCCGCGTTCCGTCAAATGGTATTTCATGATGGCTGAGATCACTGAGGGTTGTTCGCCCAGATCCACTGCCACCGCTGTCATACGTCTGGCGGCGTCCATTAAGTAGGTATTGCCACCTATCCTGGCCAAGGGTTCTTCTATGCCTTCAAATTTTCCTATGGGCAAGCGAAATTGGCTACGTACGCGACTATAGGCACCTACCGCAAAGGCGGTCAGCTGAGCCATGCCCGCAAAAGAGGATGGCAAAGAAATTGACCGCCCTGCGGCCAGACATTCCATTAGCATGCGCCAGCCTTGGCCTGCCAAGTTTGGGCCGCCGATAATAAAGCTTAGGGGCATGAAGACGTCCACACCATGCGTGGGGCCATTCATGAACATGGCATCTAGGGGGAAATGGCGACGTCCAGTTTCTACACCAGGGTGGTTGGCTGGTACTAGGGCGCAGGTAATGCCGACATCGTGTTTGCCACCTAATAAGCCATCAGGGTCGTAAAGCCGGAAGGCTAAGCCCAGCAAGGTGCAGACGGGTGCCAGCGTAATGTAGCGCTTATCCCAGGTAACGCGCATGCCTAAAATGTCCTGACCTTCCCATTGCCCTTTGCAGACGATGCCGTAGTCGGGAATGGCAGCAGCATCTGAACCTGCCCAGGGGCTGGTCAACGCAAAGGCAGGAATCTCTTGGCCATTAGCCAAGCGCGGTAAATAATAGTTTTTTTGTTCTTCGGTGCCGTAATGTAATAGGAGTTCTGCTGGCCCCAGAGAGTTAGGCACCATCACGGTTACCGACAAGGCGGAATTACGTGTAGATAACTTGGTGATGATTTCGGAGTGAGCCAGGGCCGAGAATCCGCGTCCGCCGTACGCCTTAGGAATAATCAGACTAAGGAAACGATGTTCTTTGATGTAGTCCCATACTGCTGGCGGCAGGTCGTGAGTATGGCGGGTCATGTCCCAGTCATCCACCATGCCGCAGACCGTTGTGACCTCATGATCTAAAAAGTCTTGTTCTTCTGGGGTTAGGTAAGGTGTAGGTATGGCGTGCAGTGCTGCCCAACTGGGTTGCCCTTGAAATAAGGCGTTTTCCCACCATACCGTGCCCGCCTCTAGGGCGTCTTGTTCTGTGCGTGACATATCCGGCAGTATTTTCCGGTATGTATTGAACACGTGGCGACTGATCAATGCTTGACGCCAAGACGGTCGGTTCAGCACCAGGATGATGGCTATGAGTAGTACTGCCAGCAGTAATAGAAACAAAACCATGACGGGCTCCTGGTGGGTGCAGTCAAGGGGCGCTGGCCTAAGGTGTGCTGTGGTAGCGCCTTAGGCCAGCGGGTACATCACATATGCGTTACGAATTTGGTGACTAAATAGCCATCAAAGGTTTCGCTACCGCCTTCACTGCCTATGCCGCTGTCTTTTATGCCACCAAAGGGCGTTTCGGGCAGGGCACTGCCAAAATGGTTGATGTTGACCATGCCGGCTTCCAAGGCATTGGATACCTTAGTGGCAGTTTGTAGGGAATTGGTAAATACATACGATGACAGACCAAAGGGCAGAGAGTTTGCCCGTTTGATGACATCGTCGGTATCCGAGAAGCGCACCACTGGTGCAATGGGGCCGAAGGGTTCTTCGGTCATTAACATAGCGTGTTCTGGTAGGTCGGTAACTACCGTGGGTGAAAAGAAATGCCCGGTGCGATTCATGGGCTCACCACCTAGCTGGACCTTTCCGCCAAGTTGCAAGGCGTTATCCAGGAAAGTATTCATGGTGGTGACCCGACGTTCATGCGCCAAGGGGCCCATTTGGGTGTCAGGGTCTAGGCCATCGCCCACTTTGACGGTTTTTAGCGTATTGATAAAGCCTTCTAGGAACTGATCGTAGACTTTATTGTGAACGTAAAAACGGGTAGGTGATATGCAGACTTGCCCAGCGTTACGTACTTTGAAGTGGGCCAGCATTTTCGCAGCGCGGTCGATATCGGCATCGTCAAATACCAGCACCGGAGAATGGCCACCTAATTCCATACTGACAGGTTTCATATGAGCACCGGCCAATGCAGACAGATGTTTGCCTACCGGCACCGAACCAGTAAAGGACACCTTGCGCACTATGGGTGAGCGTATCAGGTAGTCAGAGATTTCGGCGGGCACACCCCAGACGATATTCAGCACACCAGGGGGCAGGCCAGCGTCGTGGAAAATACGCGCAATGGCCATGACGGCGCTAGGTGCGTCTTCCGGGCCTTTCAATATGATGGTGCAACCCGCACCTATTGCTGCGGAAATTTTGCGTATGGCTTGGTTGTAGGGGAAGTTCCATGGGGTGAATGCTGCACATACACCTATGGGTTCACGCAGCACCATTTGGCGTACTGCAGGGTCACGTGGGGTAATAACGCGGCCATAAATGCGACGGCATTCTTCGGCGTGCCAGTCGGTGTGGTCGGCGCAGCTTGTGATTTCGCCTATCGCTTCTGCTAGTGGCTTGCCTTGGTCTAGCGTCATGTTGCGGCCAATTTCTTGGGCACGTTCACGGGATAGTTGGCCTGCTTTGCGTAGGATCTGGGAGCGCAACATGGGTGAACTATGACGCCATGTTTCAAATGCGCGGGCAGCTGCAGCTAGGGCGCGATCAAGGTCAGTAACGCTGGCGTGAGGCAAATGGCCTAGTACGTCCAACGTAGAGGGATTCGTAACTTTCTGGGTGGTACGGCCTTCGCCATCCAGAAATTCGCCATCAATATATAGAGCTAAGTTTTCATACATAAGGGCTATCCGGCATCAAAAGTGAAAATACTAAGGAGGGATTGGTGCTGTAAGTAGCTACAGCATACCGCCATTATGTGGTTTTCATCTAGAGTCGTGGGGTCGCAGTTGCTTAGGGCGTTACCTAAACGAGGGGGGGTCTTAGCCCAACCTAGAAAAAACGAGCAATAAACAATGTCAAGGATTGAAAAATGTTGATTGGTCTTGAGGTTTTCAAGTGGTTTTAGGCCATAATAAATGCAATCTAGTGGAGCATGAAGATAATTCTAGATACAATGTTGTGACTAAATTATGGTGTGTGTATCGGCTCCAGTTCAGCGATGCCCTTGTTTGTCGTCTTCACTACGCCATATTTACAGACGCAAGGTTATGCCCCAAGAATATAGGACAGAATCCTATAGCTCCGCCTTGCCAGCATGGATGATCACCATGACTGTATCTATATTTGCTCTGTTCATGTGATTGGTTTGTTACTTAGTTCTTACCCACCTTTATATAACCCAAACACTTACAAATAAAAACCGAACCTGAATACCAGCGTGGCATCTAGCGCTTGGGCTGTATTGATAGGTTTGTACTCACCAAGGAGATTCTCGTGAGATTATCCAAAATATTACAAGGCGTCGCATTGGCTGGCGCAGCATCGGTTACTAGCTTGGCTTCGGCTCAGTCCAGCACTCTACCCGAAGTCATAGAACGTACCGTTCTTTCCAATCCTGAAATTCGAGCACGTTTCCAGGACTTCCAGTCCACTATGGAAGGCCAGAACGTGGTACGTGGTGGCTTACTGCCCGAAGTCACAGCCCAAGGTTGGGTAGGCCGCGAGTGGCGCGGCAGCACCTCCGAGGCGGCTTCTGATAGCTGGGGCCGTCATGGCTACAGCCTGCAATTGCGCCAGTTGTTGTTTGATGGTTTCTCGACCATCAATAACGTCAAGCAACTTGGTTACGAAAAGCTGTCTGGTTATTATGAATTATTAGCCACAGTTGATGGCCTGGCGGCTGAAGCCAGCGATGCTTACCTGGATGTACTGCGTTATCGTGAAATGGAGCGCTTGGCTCGTGATAACTACGGCGTGCATGAACACACACTTAGGCAGTTACGTGAGCGTCAGGCTTCAGGTGTAGGGCGTGGGGTTGATCTGGAACAGGCCAATGGTCGTCTGGCATTGGCGCAAACCAACATGATGACTGAAAGCAATAACCTGAATGATGTTGTACAGCGTTATCGCCGTATCGTAGGCGAATACCCTACGGATACCCTGCTGGACTCGCCCGATATCTCCGGCTACTTGCCCAAAAACCCTACCGACTTCATGCCATCACTACGTGGCAGTCCTACAATTTTGTCTAAGCAGGCCTTGGTGCAAGCCGCCGAAGCGGGTGTGTCCTCGGCTAAAGGTCGACATTTACCTACGTTGGAATTCCGTGCTGCTACAGGCAAGGATCGCGCCCAGCCTGGTACGCCATTTCGCGATGCTCAAAGCTCTAACGTTCAGTTAATGCTGTCGTACAACTTGTTCCGCGGTGGTGCTGACCAGGCACGTGTACGTCAGACTACAGCTCAGACTTACGCCGCACGCGACGTACGTGACTACACCTGCCGCAACGTACAGCAGGATTTGTCGGTTGCTTGGAACAACATTATTAAACTGCGTCAGCAAATGCCTTTCCTGCAAGAGCACGAACAGGCAACATCCAAGGTCAGGTTAGCTTATATGCAGCAATTCCAAATTGGCGAACGCTCGCTGCTGGACTTGCTGGACACTGAAAACGAGCTATTCGATTCGCGTCGTGCATTGGCTAATGCCGTTTACGATCTACGCAAAGCCGAGTACCGCTGGTTGGCGCTGTCACATCAGGTGTTGCCTGCAGTAGCCTTGGCGCAGCCCTATGAAGATGCTCCTAAAGAAGCCAGTGGTCTGGACTTCCCCGAGGAATCTTTGACAGCTTGCCTGACTCCAGCACCGGATACACGTAACCTGCAGCCTATTGCTATGGATTACCAAGATGGCATGTTGCCTCCTGTGATCAGGACTCTGGATACCACTCAATAAGCTGTATTTTTAATCTCACAAGGAATCACGCTTGGACCAGGAAAATTCGCAAGTATCTGCGCTGTCAGAGTTGGACGCCGATTTTATCCGGGTCCTGGAAGACTTAATTGATGTCTTATTGGCCAATGGCACGATACGGCTAACTGATTTGCCTCCTCAGGCTTTGGCTAAGCTGAATCAACGCAAGCACGCAAGAGCGCGCTTGCGTGATTCTTTGGACTTGATTAACGACGAGGATCAACTACTCTGATGAACACCTTAGCTGATCGCGAAATTCGGGTACCACCCCACCTGGTTCACGACGACCCCTTGCTGGGTTGTTTGGTGGAACTTACCCGTATTCATGGCAACCCGTGTTCAGCCCAGCAGTTGTCTGGTGGGCTGCCATTGGTTGATGACAAACTGACGTTGACCTTATTGCCACGTGCTGCGGCACGTGCTCATTGCTCGGCACGTTTGTTGAAGCGCACCTTGAACAACTTACCTGCAGCGTTGTTGCCAGCCATACTCATACTGAACGGTGGCCGTGCGTGTTTGTTGCTAGAAGTCAGGGCCGACAGTTACGTGGTTCATTATCCAGAAACGGGTAGTCCCACCGAAGTACCTGCCAGCGAATTGGAAGCTGAATACGCGGGCATGGCTTATTTTATTAAGCCGTTATATCGATTTGAAGCGCGTGCTCGCGATGCCGGTAAGGTACGTAGCAAGCACTGGTTTTGGGCGGTAGTTTTTGAAAACTGGCGCTTGTACCGTGATGCTGTGGTAGCAGCGGTACTAATCAATATTTTTGCATTAGTAATGCCTCTGTACACGATGAACGTGTACGACAGGGTAGTGCCCAATAATGCCATTGAAACCCTGTGGGTGTTAACCATAGGTATCGCACTGACTATGGTGTTTAACCTGGTGTTAACGAGTGTGCGGTCTTATGTGGTGGATACCGCCAGTAAGCGGGTAGACGTAAAGTTATCTGCCCAAATCATGGAGCGTGTGCTGGACTTGCGCATGGAAAGTAAACCCGTATCCGTAGGGTCATTTGCTGCTAACTTGCGTTCCTTCGAGTCAGTACGTGATTTCATTGCATCGGCCAGCTTAACCACATTGGTGGATCTGCCCTTTGTATTCCTGTTTTTAGGGGTTATGGCCTGGATATCGCCTTTGATGGTGATACCTCCTGTGATCGCTATTGTTATTGTGCTTATCGTGTCTTTTGTGGCTCAGGCTCGCATGGATATGTTGGTCAAGGAGTCCTTTCAGGCGAGCGCTCAACGCAATGCAGGCTTGGTTGAGTCCCTGTCTGGTTTAGAAACGATAAAAGTCCTGAATGCCCAAGGCACTTCCCAGCGTAAGTGGGAAACATCCACGGAATTTCTGGCACGGGTAGGTGCACGAATCAAACTGATTTCATCCGTCACCGTAGCTTTCGTACAAACTGCTCAGCAACTGGTGACCATCAGCGTTATTGTTATTGGAACTTTCTTGATTCAAGATGCTCAATTGTCCTTGGGCGGTATCATTGCATCTTCTATGGTGGCTGGGCGTTGCTTGGCACCATTAGGGCAGGTGGTGGGCCTTATGATGCAATATCAGAATGCCCGTACGTCTTTGGGTTCCGTCGACAGCTATATGCAAATGCCGGTAGAGCGTCCTGAAGATAAAACGTTTGTACCGCGTCCTTTCCTAGAGGGCAGTATAGAGTTCCGTGATGTCAGCTTTAGTTACCCAGAAGCTAGCCAACCTGCCTTGAATAAGTTGAACTTAACCATTAAGGCGGGTGAAAAAGTCGGTGTTATAGGTCGTATCGGTTCAGGAAAAACCACCCTGGAAAAAATGATACTCGGCCTATATGAACCTACCGAGGGGGCTGTGCTAATTGATGGCGTCGATATCAAACAAATTGACCCAACCGACCTGCGCCGTGCTGTCGGTTATGTACCTCAAGATCCTGTCTTATTTTATGGTTCTTTAAAGCACAACCTGACGCTAGGAGCGCCTTTTGCTGAAGACCAACACATGTTGGATGTGGCTCGTATTGCAGGCTTAGATGAGTTTGCGGCTAGCCATCCCGAAGGTTACGACATGATGATTGGTGAGCGTGGCGACTCGTTGTCCGGTGGGCAGCGTCAGTCTGTAGCGGTGGCTCGTGCCCTGATCAACGATCCGCCCATACTGCTGTTGGATGAACCCAGTAGCAATATGGACAACCAAAGTGAAGCCGCGCTTAAACGACGTCTAAAAGAAGCTTCTGTGGGTAAGACCATGTTGTTAGTTACTCACCGTACTGCGTTGCTAGATTTGGTGGATCGCTTAATCGTAATCGACAAAGGCCGAATTATGGCTGACGGACCTAAAGACCAAGTCGTAGAAGCCCTGCGTCAGGGACGTATAGGTCGTTCTAAGGTGGCAGCATAATGTGGCGTACGTATTTACCCGTTTTACTGCCGCGTGCGGGGTTTATGAATAACCAATCCTCTAGCCGGGTCGAAGCAGGCAATAATGACGCCCATATCGCCATGAGCCAACAACAGGCTAAGGGGTCACGCCTGTTGTTGTGGGTATCATTGTTTGCCATTATCGCCCTGATCATATGGGCTGCATTAGGCTCCATCGATGAAGTCGTGCGTGGTGAAGGTAAGGTTGTGCCATCGCGTCAGGTTCAAATTATTCAAAGCATGGATGGTGGCGTCGTCGAGGAAATCCTGATTCGGCCTGGCCAACAAGTGGAAGTCGGTGAGGTTCTGCTGCGTGTAGACCCCACCCGGTTTACATCGTCGTTAGGTGAAAGCCACGCTGAAATGCTGTCGTTAACGGCGAAAGCCGCTAGGCTAACGGCATTGGCTAACGGTTCCCAATTCGAAGCCCCTGAAGATGTCCTACTAGAAGCACCGAACATAGTTGAAATGGAACGGCGTGTTTGGGAAACACGTACCCAGGAATTGAATTCGGCGGTTAAACAAGCCGAAGACCAATTAAAACAGCGCCAGGAAGAATACCGCGAAACGCAAGCGAATAAAGACCAGGCCGCATCCAGTTGTAGCCTGACGTCACGTGAACTACAAGTGACCAAACCATTACTAAAAAGCGGTGCGGTATCCGAAGTGGATTTGTTACGTCTACAGCGTGATGTGGCCCGTTACTGCGGTGAATCCAAGGCCGCTGGCGCGCAATTGGACCGTATCCAAGCCTCCATACACGAAGCGGAAAGCAAAATAGATGAAGCCGAACTGACCATACGCAATCAGGCGCGGGTAGAACTGTCCGAAGTGCGTGCCAAGCTGGCCACTCTGCACCAAGGTCAATTGGCTCTGATGGACCGTGTCAAGTTAGCCGAGGTCCGTTCCCCTGTTCGCGGTACTGTCAAAACCTTGATGGCGAACACGGTAGGGGGCGTATTGCAACCTGGTAAAGACATTTTAGAAATTGTTCCGACGGACGACACCTTGTTGTTGGAAGTCAAAATCAATCCACGCGACATCGGGTTTTTACACCCAGGTCAACGTGCCGAGGTCAAATTTACCGCCTATGACTTTGCTGTGTATGGCGGGATGTCGGGGGAAGTAGAACAAATCGGTGCTGACACAATTACCGACGAGAAAGGAAATTCGTTCTATGTCATTAAAGTCAGAACCGATCGTTCTTACGTAGGGGATGACGCCAGACCGATTATTCCTGGCATGGTGGCTGAAGTTCATGTACTGACCGGTAAACGTACCGTGATGCAGTATTTGCTGAAGCCGGTGCTACGCGCAAAAGCCAACTCGTTGACCGAGCGATAAGATCTAAGAGGGTAGTTATGCAAGCTGTTTCTGTATTATTGGTGACTCATGACGACGCCTTGTGGCAACACTGGCGCCAACTTGACCAGGCCGCTTGGCAGCCTGTGCGGGGGAAGGGTTTACCGGATCTTGGTCACTGGCGCGACCAAGGCAATACTTTGGTGTTGCTGGACTCGGGGTTGCCAAATTTACCAAGCTGGACTGACGCCCAGTGGGCTGATCACTTCAGTGGTCTGAAGGTAGTGGTCGCTACTATGCGTACTAGCGATGACGAAGGCAAGCAAGTTTTGGCTGCCGGAGCCAGCGGCTACGCCCACGCCTATAGCCCTGCACAGGCCTTGGGAACCATACTGCAAACGGTGGACAGTGGTAGTGTATGGCTGGGTCCAACCCTGCTAGCACGTTTGCTGCGCGACATTGACTTGCATATACCTCAGCAAAGTAATTGGACCCAGGGCTTGACCCAGCGCGAGCAAGAAGTCGCGGAACGGGCTGCCAAAGGCCATAGCAACCAAGCCATTGCTGAATCCTTAAGCATTACCGAGCGCACGGTACGTGCCCACTTATCGGCAGTATTTGAAAAGCTGGCCGTCACTGATCGGCTAATGCTGGCGCTGAAAGTGCACGGTATACAAAGCTGAATACTATAGTTCGTTAAGCACAATCAAAAACCCGATCCGTAACATAACGGATCGGGTTTTTTTGTATATACCTATATTCTTATCTTGATTAACAATACTTAACATTTATTTTTTATTCACTAGAAAGCCACTGAAAATTTCATTTTATTTCCTTTAGCCCTTATAAATGAAGGCTCTTAGGCTAAATTGAAATTAAACAGTGGCTGGAATAAAGGGTAAACCCGTGTATACCTGTCGTCGGCGCCAATACTCTAATTAGCAAACCTTGCCTATGATTGACCTGCCCCCAAGATTTAGGCACAAGTCGTTGTAGAGTTTGTGGCTAAGTGAATGTGACGAGCAGCAAACTCGCACGGGGTTAAATTGTTCAGAGAACTGTGGGGTCGAGCTTGATTGTAATCTTGACGCCACATTTCAATCAGCACACGCGCTTCACGCAAACTCGTGAACCAATTATCGTTGAGGCACTCATCACGGAATTTCCCATTAAAGCTCTCGATATACGCATTTTGTGTGGGTTTGCC
>JACCEO010000014.1 GCA_013416485.1 Alcaligenaceae bacterium | reverse complement strand
CTAGGGTCTAGCGAGGTGTGCTTCTTCCCAGATTGGTTTGTTGGTGTGAGGCGTGAAAATCGCATCCCCCGCAAACACCCAGTTACGCTTGACGACCATAGCAAGGTGGCCCCACTCCTTCCCATCCCGAACAGGAAAGTGAAACGCCTTCGCGCCGATGATAGTGGACGTACGTCTGTGAAAGTAGGTCATCGTCAGGCACTTCTCTAAAAAACCCCATCCGAATGATTTCGGGTGGGGTTTTTGCTTTACTGTGCCTTGCCTTCGCTGTGCCTTCACCGTGGGGTAGAAAACTAGACTTAGCCGCTCACAGCCTCTAAAAGTTGGCACGTTTCAAAGGCGGGTAAGCCCATAACACCCGTATAGCTTCCAGAAATTGATTCGATAAACGCAGCCGCGCGACCTTGTATACCGTAAGCTCCTGCTTTACCCATAGGCTCATTGCTGTTGCAATAGGCGCCAATGGTGTCATCTGATAGAACGCTAAATTTCACTTCTGTAATCGATACTCGCTCCAGTAAGCGGCCTTGGTAGGCTAGGACGACTGCTGTGTGGACATAGTGGGTTTGGCCTGATAACTGTTTAAGGATTTGCACAGCGTGGGCTGGATCTAAAGGTTTGCCTAGTACTTGCCCTGCCAGGATGACAGTGGTGTCTGCTGCCAGCACCAAGTCGTTGCAGTGTGCTGCAGGCTTGGCTGCATCCATAGGCGTCTGTGCCAACCATTGGGTGGCTCGTATCGCCTTTTCCAGTGCGGTGCGTTGTACGTATTCAGCTGCTGTTTCATGTACTAGTTGGGGCTCGTCCTCGCCGTCAGGGGCTGGAACATGAAGGATTTGATGGGCGATACCTAGTTGTTGCAAAATTTCGTGACGTCTGGGGCTAGCCGACGCTAAATATAATATGGGTGTAGTCATGCTAGGAATGTTTAGAATGTTTAATTAACCTGAAGTATGGTCATGGTGTTGGTACCGCCACTATCGGCGTGTAGACCGCCCTGGGTAAGTATTACCCAATCTCCGGCAGACAATAAGGCGTCTTGTTGTAATACGCTAATGGCGGCTTGGCCTATGGCGTTTATATCGTGCTTTGTAGCGTCAAATAGCAAAGGATATACACCGCGAAATAGTGCAGCACGGCGTTGGGTGGTGATATGTCGAGTAAAGCAATAAATAGGCACACCCGAACGTATGCGTGACATGATTAACGGGGTTAATCCGCTTTCACTTAAACTAATGATGGCCTTGATGCCAGGAAAGTGATTCGCTGCATACATGGTCGACAAGGCGATGGTTTCATCGCAACGGGTAAACGTTTCACCCAGCCTATGTTTTGATGTAGTACTGATAGGTTCTAATTCAGCACCCAGGCATATGCGCGCCATAGCGCTAACCGCTTCTACGGGGTAGTTCCCCGATGCACTTTCACCTGACAGCATGACCGCATCTGTGTAGTCCAGTACCGCGTTGGCGACATCCGATACTTCAGCACGAGTAGGTATAGGACTACTGATCATGGATTCCATCATTTGGGTCGCGGTGATCACAAGTTTATTGTGGGTACGTGCGTGATGGATGATACGTTTTTGTATACCGGCTAGCCTGGCATCCCCAATTTCTACGCCTAAGTCGCCACGGGCAACCATAACGCCATCACTGACTTTAATAATGTCATCTAGGGCAGTGTCATCGGCAACGGCTTCAGCACGCTCAATTTTGGCAATGATCCAGGCATTACTACCTGCAGCTAAAACCAGTTCTCTGGCAGCAGTAATATCGCTGCCGTAGCGTGGAAAGGATACAGCAATGTAGTCTAGCTGTAGTTCCGCACAGATTAAGATATCGGCGCGGTCTTTATCGGTCAGACTTTCGGCCGAGATTCCACCACCACGGCGGTTGATGCCTTTGTTATTTGATAGTGTGCCACCAACTAAAACCTGTGTGTGTACGGAAGCAGCGTCAACGTCGGTGACTTGCAAAACTATACGTCCATCATCCAGTAGCAGTTCGTCACCGGGGTGGCAATCAGCCACTAGGCTGGGATAGTCTATGCCCACGATGTGTTCATCGCCTAGTTCTGTAGGGTGCTGATTGGATAAGGTGAATTCTTGCCCAACAAACAATGTGACTTCACGGTCACGAAAACGGGAGATCCGTATTTTTGGGCCCTGAAGGTCGCCCATGATGGCGATAGATTTATTGTGTTTTTTGGCTAATGTACGCAGTATTTGTGCTTTTTCACGGTGGCTATCGGCGCTGCCGTGGGAAAAATTTAACCTGGCTACATCCATACCTGCCAGTATTAATTCTTCAATTTTTTCTAAGCTAGCGGTAGCAGGACCTAAGGTAGCAACAATTTTGGTACGGCGTAGTGTCATGGGCGTGGTGCCTTTTAAAATGGCGCCAGGTGCTCAGATCCTAAGCGCGATGATAGGGGTGATTCGTCATGATAGCCCAGGCACGATACAGCTGTTCAGCCAAAAGTACGCGTACCATGGGATGGGGCAGGGTCAAGGAAGATAACCGTATCAAGCTATGGCAGCTTTGTTTTAGTGCACTGTCTAAGCCATCTGGACCACCAACAATTAATGCAATATCTTGTCCGCCAGATCGCCAGTTTTCCAACTGTCGCGATAGATCGACTGTGGTTAAGTCTTTGCCCCGTTCATCCAATGCAATACGCAAGGCACCAGTGGGTATGGCAGCTTCTATGCGCTGTGCTTCAGCCAGCATCATTTGGGCCGTGGTTTTGCCTGAGGTGCGGGGTTCGGGTTTGATCTCTTTAAGATCCAGGGCACAGTCTGCAGGTAAACGCTTGGCGTAATCTTGCCAGGCCGTTTGTACCCAGGCAGGCATGCGCTGACCCACTGCAATAACAATAAGTTTCATTGCAGCGGGATCTTACTAGAATTCACGTAGGGTAATACCTGCATAAACTTACCAGTTAGTTAAGCCTGGTCGTCGTTGTCGTCCATATTGTCGTAGGAAAAGCTGGTAGCAGGCATTGTGGACTCTGGTAGCAGTTTAACGTGCACGGGTTTATCACCCCAGAGTTCTTCAAGGTTGTAATACTCGCGGATTGAGGGCTGCATACAGTGGATCACGATGTCGCCCAAGTCTAGCAATACCCATTCGCCGGTTTCTTCACCTTCATAGGCAATAATAGGAATTTTATGTTCGCGTGCTTTGTCGGCCACACTTGATGCCAGCGCTCTGGTTTGGCGGTTAGAGGCTCCACTGGCGATGACGACACGGTCAAACATACCGGTAATATGTGTGGTGCTAAAAATTTTGATGTCTTGTGCTTTGACGTCTTCTAAAGCGTCAATCACAAGGCGTTGTAGTTTTTGAATATCCATAGGTTGAACTATACAGCGATACATCAAGCTACAGGGGCCTGATAAAGCGCATTTTGTTGAATATATTGTGCAACAGCAACATCTAGCAAGCCATTGGTCGGTTTGCCTAAGGCAAGTTGCCGTCTGATAGCCGTTGCTGAGATACCGCTAGGGGGGAATGGCAGGGTAATTAATGACCTGCCTTGGCGGCTAAGCAGCTCTTGTAGCGCTTTAGGAGGGGTGAGTTCTGATCCAGGTCTTAACGCTACAACTAGGCAGACACGTCGGGCGATTTCCTCCCAGCGCCGCCATGAGCAAAAGTTTTGTAATTGGTCAGATCCTAGTATCCAGTAATACTCTTTGCCGGGCAGTAATTGCTGTATGGTGTCTATGGTGTAGGTAGCACCGCCTCGTTCCACTTCGCTAGGATTAACCTGTAGCCAGGGTCGGTTAGTGATAGCCAAGTTTAGCATGGCTAGTCGGTGCTTGGCGCAGGCGGCAAGTGCCTGGCGTTGCCAGGGGTTGGCCGCAGGTATCAACTGCACTTGCGACAGCCCCAGCGTACGCCATGCAGTTTCTGCCAGGGCAATATGCGCCAAATGTACTGGATCGAAACTTCCACCCAGTAGACCGATTTTTTCTATACCCATGCACGAGGCTTTAGGTATTGGGCTAGCTTGCTTTCGGGGCTATCTGGTTCCGGGCTCCATTGGTAACGCCAGTTGGCGGTAGGAGGCATGGACAGAAGTATGGATTCAGTACGGCCGCCTGACTGTAGACCAAATAAGGTGCCACGGTCATAAACCAGATTGAACTCTACATAGCGTCCACGTCGGTAGGCCTGGAACTCACGTTCCCTTTCGGTATAGGGGATGTCACGGCGTTTTTCCACGATGGGCATATAAGCGTCCAGGAAGCAGTCGCCCACTGAGCGTGTCATGGTGAAACTATGGTGAAAGCCAGGTTCGTTGTAGTCGTCAAAAAACAAACCGCCTACACCACGGGTTTCATCGCGGTGCTTCAGGTAGAAGTATTCATCGCACCACTGCTTATAAGCAGGGTATTTGTCGGCACCGTGGGGTTCCAGGGCATCACGACAGGTAGCGTGAAAGTGAACGGCATCTTCTTCAAATAGGTAATAAGGGGTCAGATCCAGTCCACCACCAAACCAGAATACGTCTTTGTCGCCGCTACCAGGCGTCGCATGCGCTACAAACAAGCGCACATTCATGTGAGTTGTTGGTATATAAGGGTTGCGCGGATGCAGTACTAAAGACACACCCATAGCTTCCCAACTGCGGCCCGCTAGTTCACTACGCTGGGCGCTGGCTGAAGGGGGGAGTGCCTTGCCTTTGACGTGGCTAAATAGTACGGCGCCACGCTCGAACATAGGGCCGCCTTCTAGATAGCGAGAAACACCGCCACCGCCTTCGTCGCGGGTCCAGCGGTCGGTGTTGAAACGACTGCCGTCGGCGGTTTCCAGGGCGCTGACGATCCGCGATTGTAGGTCTAGAAAGTATTCATAGGCAGTAGAAATAGGTACTGTCATGGTTTTCCTTATGGTATAGCGCGCCAACCGATATCGCGGCGGTATTGCTGGCCGTCGAAGTGGGTTTGCGAAATCGCGTTGTAGGCGGCAACCTGGGCACGTCGCACAGAGTCGGCCAGCACAGTAACGCATAGCACGCGTCCGCCGGCGGTTTTCAGGACTTGATCCTGCAGTGTGGTGCCTGCATGGAAAACGACACAGTCTTCGGTGTCGGTGGCTAAACGGGTGATGGCATCACCTGTGCGTGGCGTACCAGGATAGTTATGTGCTGCCATGACGACGCCCAGTGCGGTGCGCCTGTCCCAGTCGATATTTGCCTGATCCAGTTTACCTTCGACAGCAAGCTCGAAGACATCTGCCAGATCGCTTTTGATGCGCATGACGATGGGTTGTGTTTCTGGATCACCCATACGGCAGTTATATTCCAGGACTTTGATGGTACGAGTGGCGTCAGGGCCATCACCTATCATAAGGCCTGCATACAGAAAACCTGTGAAAGTAATACCGTCTTGATTCATACCGGCTATCGTAGGGTCTATGACCTCGCGCATGATGCGGTTGTGCAGGGCAGGTGTCACCACTGGAGCCGGCGAATACGCGCCCATGCCGCCGGTATTGGGACCTTGGTCTTGATCTAGCAAACGTTTGTGATCTTGGCTGGTGGCCAGTGCCAGTACGCTGTTGCCGTCGCACAAGACGATGAAACTGGCTTCTTCGCCGATCAGACATTCTTCAATCACCACGCGAGCGGCTGCTGCACCTAAAGAACCATCGCCCAGCATTTGGTCTATGGCGTCTAGGGCCTGGTCGGTGGTTTCGGCAACGATCACGCCTTTTCCTGCTGCAAGGCCATCGGCTTTGACAACGATGGGTGCGCCCTGTTCTAGGATGTAGGCTTTGGCCAGTGCGGGATCCGTAAAGGTTTGGTAGGCCGCTGTGGGTATGTTGTGGCGCACCATAAAGGCTTTGGCATAGTCTTTAGAACTTTCCAATTGTGCCGCTGCTTGGGTGGGGCCAAATATTTTCAAACCTGCAGCACGGAACGCATCGACGATGCCTGCGGCCAACGGGGCCTCTGGGCCGACGATGGTGTAGGCGATTTTTTCAGTGCGTGCGTAGTCGATTAACTGATCTATGTCGGTTAATGGCACATTGCGCATATTCGGGTGGTTGGCTGTACCGCCATTACCAGGAGCTACATCAACCGTTTGTACACGGGGTGATTGCGCAAGCTTCCAAGCCAACGCGTGTTCGCGTCCGCCACTGCCGATTACTAAAATTCTCATTCGGATTCGTCCAATACTGCGGTGGTGTAGACCTCTTGGACATCATCTAGTCCTTCGAGGACGTCCAGCATTTTCTGCATGGTTACGGCATCGTCGCCGGTTAATTCAGTTTCTGACAAAGCTTTCATGACTATGCCTTGTACCTCAGGGACCAGCCCTGCATGCTCAAATGCAGTTTTGACTGCAGCGTAGTCAGCAGGTGGGCAGACGACTTCAATTAAGCCTTCATCATCGGTTTCTACGTCTTCGGCGCCCGCTTCCAAAGCGGCCTCCATGACCGCCTCTTCGGAGGTGCCAGGAGCAAACAGAAATTGCCCGCAATGTTTAAACATGAAGGAGACCGAACCGTCTTGGCCCAAGTTGCCACCATGTTTACTAAGCGCATGGCGTACTTCCGATACTGTGCGCTGACGGTTGTCTGTCATGCAGTCAATGATGACTGCTGCACCACCTATGCCGTAGCCTTCGTAGCGAATTTCTTCGTAATTATCCCCATCGGCACCCCCCGCACCACGTAAAACGGCGCGTTGGATGTTGTCTTTGGGCATGTTGGCGGCAAAGGCTTTGTCCGACGCCAGGCGCAAGGCCGGGTTACTGTCGGGATCAGCGCCACCAGCGCGCGCGGCGACGGTGATTTCACGTATGATTTTTGTCCAGAGCTTGCCTCGTTTGGCATCTTGGCGACCTTTGCGGTGCTGGATATTCGCCCACTTACTATGACCGGCCATAAAGCATCACTATATTCAAGAGAAAGAATAGTATTTTAACCTGTGCAGCAAATAGGGTAAGGAACTACACTAAAGCCGCTACTTATTCTTTCGGAAAGGTGAATATGGTTGATCCTATTGTCGTTGCAAAAAATACCCATATGGAATCCGTGCTGTTACCCCAGTTGGCTAACCGACATGGGTGTATTACTGGAGCAACGGGTACGGGCAAGACGGTTACCCTGCAAGTTATGGCAGAAGCCTTTTCACGTATAGGTACGCCAGTCTTTATGGCAGATGTCAAAGGTGACCTAAGCGGAGTTTCTCAGGCAGGCGTATCTACACCAAAATTACAAGACAGGCTTAATAGCCTAGGTTTGCCGGAACCCGTCTGGGGTAGTAGCCCAGTGGTCATGTGGGATATCTTTGGTGAGCAAGGGCACCCCATACGCGCTACGGTGTCGGATATGGGGCCACTGTTGTTGGCTCGCATGCTCGAGCTGAATGACACCCAAGAAGGTGTGCTGTCGTTAGTCTTTAAGGTAGCCGACGACGAAGGTCAGTTATTGCTAGACATGAAAGACTTGCGTGCCATGCTGCAAGATGTGGGTAATCGCGCGGCTGAACTGCGTACGAATTACGGTAATGTGTCGTCGGCCAGTATAGGGGCGATACAACGCAGTTTGCTACGCCTGGAGTCTCAGGGGGCCAATCAATTTTTTGGCGAACCCATGTTGGACATTTTTGACCTAATACGTACCAACGAGAAAGGTCAGGGCGTTATCAACATATTAGCGGCTAACAAACTTATGCAGTCACCGCGCTTGTATGCTGTGTTTCTGCTGTGGATGCTGGCTGATCTTTATCAGGACTTACCTGAAGTGGGTGACCCAGAAAAGCCCAAGCTGGTGTTTTTCTTTGATGAAGCCCATTTGTTGTTTAACAATGCACCGCCTGCATTGCTAGAGAAAATTGAACAAGTTGTACGTTTGGTGCGTTCGAAAGGTGTGGGCATTTACTTTGTAACGCAAAACCCTCTGGATATTCCTGATACGGTATTAGGCCAGTTAGGTAACCGGGTGCAGCATGCCTTGCGCGCTTTTACGCCTCGTGATCAGAAAGCCGTGCGCACCGCCGCTCAGACCATGCGGCCTAACCCGGATTTAGATATTGAAAAAGCCATTACCGAACTGGGTGTGGGTGAGGCCTTGGTGTCTATGCTGGATGCCAAGGGCCGTCCTTCAGTGACCGAAAGGGTCTGGATGATGGCACCTGGTAGTCGCATAGGGCCGGCAACAGTCGATGAAATACGTAGTGTGCGTGCTATGTCCATGTTTACTGGTAAATATGACCGGTTGCTGGACCGTGAGTCTGCCTACGAAGTGCTGGCCAAACGTGCTGAAGCGCAGGCTAACACTGCGGCTGACAGCAAAACCTCTGGTGTTTTGCCTACCGATGGTGCCTTAGGTGCTGTCAGTGATTTCTTGTTTGGTTCTACTGGTCCGCGGGGTGGACGACGCGATGGCGTGGTTCAGTCAGTAGCCAAAAGCATGGTCAGGCGTACGGCTACCCAATTGGTTCGTGGCGTGCTGGGGTCATTGACTGGGCGTAAGTGGTAGTGGATCGGTACGACGCAGGCCTGACCACACAATAGCGCTTATCATCAGGGCACCACCCACTAGCGCCCTGATGGATGGGTATTGGGCAAACAAAATCGCAGCAAAAATAATGGCGTAGACCGGCTCCAGGGCGATAACTATTCCAGCGCTGCGTGCTTTCAGTACGGTCAGGCTGGATACCAATAAATAATGCGACAGGGCGGTGCAAAACACCCCCAGTAGAGCCATCCATAGCCAATTCAAGGCATCCAGTTGGATTATTCCAGGGAAGGAAAAGGGTAGGGTTAGGATAGCAACGAACAGGTTTTCCCAGCAGGCCACTTGCTGGGCAGGCATATGGGCAGCAGCCCGACGATTGATTAAAGTGAAAATAGCGAACGCCAGCCCGGATCCTATGCCCCAGGCCAAGCCTATCGTGGCTTGATCATTAAAACTAAATGATGGCGTCACCAACACCAAGCCCAGTGTTACCAGCGACAGTATCAGCCACTCTGCCTTGCTGACTTTTTCTTTGAGGAGGAAGTATTCACACAAGGTAATAAAAGCAGGGAAGCTGGCGAAACCCAAGGTCGCCACGGCAACACCACTTATTTTCACGCTAATAAAGAAAGTGACCCAATGAATGGCCAGCATGGTGCCAGCAATAAATAGTACGCTCAGATTGCGTGCAGTAATGCCTTGCATGACTGATGCGCCGCGATAGCGTATAAATGCATATAACGCGATAACTGCAAAGCTGGCTCGGCCAGCGGTAATGATCATGGCGTCGGCCTGTATCAGTTCCCCAAAAATTCCGGTCAAGCCAAACAGTACTGCAGAGACATGGATGGCACTAAGGGCACGCTGACGATTCATGGTGTGTAAGAATAGATAAGGTTTATTTAGCGTCGATGGGCGCATGCCAGTCGATTTGACACAAATTGGAGGATTTATGACGCAACAGGTAAAAGCGATACGTATTCAGCAGCACGGTGGACCCGAAGTACTGGAAGTCGCGATGGTGGATTTGCCCGCGCCCGAAAAGAACGAAGTAACTATACGACAGAAAGCCATAGGCATTAATTTTATTGATATTTACTTCCGCACTGGCTTGTATCAAAATCCTTTGCCTCATGGCCTGGGTTTTGAAGCCTCTGGTATCGTTGAAGCCGTAGGGGCTGACGTCACTAACTTACGTGTGGGTGATCGCGTAGCGTATGGGCAAAGCCCATTGGGTGCTTACGCAGAAGCACGTAATGTGCCTGCGCACCAAGTCGTTAAAATTCCTGATGGTGTCAGTTTCGAACAGGCGGCAGCTATCATGCTTAAAGGCCTGACGGTACAGTATCTATTCAGACAAACTTATCACTTGGAGCGTGGCCAAACTATATTGTTTCATGCCGCAGCGGGCGGCGTGGGCTTGATCGCTTGCCAATGGGCGCGGGCGTTGGGTGTTAAGTTGATAGGCACAGTTTCTAGCTCCGAAAAAGCTGCCTTGGCGAAAGCAAACGGGGCTTGGGAAGTTATCAACTATTCGACTGAAGACGTCGCCAAACGGGTGTTGGAATTGACCGACGGCAAGAAACTGCCTGTGGTTTATGACGGCGTAGGTAAAGACACTTGGGAAACATCACTGGACTGCTTGCAACCACGTGGCCTGATGGTCAGCTTTGGCAATGCATCGGGTGCTGTTGAGGGCGTGAATTTGGGTACGCTGGCGGCGAAAGGTTCGCTTTATGTAACGCGACCCGTATTGGGGGCGTATGTGCCTACTCAGGAAAAAATGCAGGCAGCAGCCGACGAATTATTTGATCTGGTCAGCCAGGGGGAAATACAGATTACGATTGGTCAACGCTATCCCTTGGCTGATGCTAGCTTGGCACACACAGCCTTGGCCGGTCGCAAAACCACTGGGGCAACCATACTGACGCTGGAATAAACCAGCGCCGTATTGCTTAACTAGACCAGGTCGGGTTTATTCCGTATCCAGGTGATATTGCCTGACTCGCTCGACCTCGGTCTTGGAACCCAGTATGACCCCTATGCGCTGGTGCAAGCCTGTGGGCTGTGCATCCAGTATGCGTTGTGTGCCGTCGATAGCAGCGCCGCCTGCCTGTTCCACAATAAAGCTCATGGGGTTGGCTTCATACAGTAAGCGTAGTTTGCCTATTTTTCCGGAAGGGCGCTGGTCGCGTGGGTACATAAAGATACCGCCGCGAGTCAGTATGCGATGCACGTCGGCCACCATAGAGGCTACCCAGCGCATGTTGTAGTCCTTTTTCAAGGGGCCATGTACACCTTCTAGGCAGTGGTCTATATACCGTTTGACCGGTGCTTCCCAATGCCTGACATTGGACATGTTAATAGCAAATTCAGCCGTTTCTGTGGGGATGGTGATGTTTTCATTGGTCAGCACCCAGGAACCCAGCTCACGGTCCAGGGTAAAGCTGACGACGCCATTACCCACTGATAGCACCAGCATGGTTTGTGGGCCATACACGGCATAACCTGCCGCCACTTGTTGGGTACCTGGCTGTAAAAAGTCAGCTTCCTGGATATCGCGTTCCTGTGCGTCAGTGGGGGCGCGCAACACAGAAAATATGGTCCCTATCGATACATTGACATCAATATTGGACGAGCCATCCAAGGGATCAAACAGCAGCAAGTAGTTGCCTTTGGGGTAGGCGTTAGGAATAGAGTGCAGGGTGTCCATTTCTTCAGACGCCATAGCAGCTAAGTGGCCGCCCCATTCGTTGGCTTCCAGCAAGATGTCGTTAGATATGACGTCCAGCTTTTTTTGAACTTCGCCCTGAATATTTTCACTACCCAGGCTACCCAGTACGCCACCCAAAGCGCCTTTGCTAACGACATGACCAATGGCTTTGCAAGCCCGTGCCACAATTTCGATTAGCAGACGTAGATCGGGGGTGACTGTGCCTTCCTGGCGTTGTTGTTCGACAAGGTATTGGGTTAGTGTTTTACGTTTCATGTGTTGTCCTGTGACTGAATTTTGATAGCTTTGCTGACAATTTCAGCCACATTGGGTGATAAGGTCGCTTGCTGTTGAATATGTTTAAAGGCTGCCAGTAAGGCATCGCGACACGGAGCTATATACCGTGACCAGTTATCAAAGCAACGTACTAGGCGAGCAGCGATTTCGGGATTCAGGGTATCTAGTGCTAACACCTGTTCAGCCCAATAGGCATAACCTTCCGGCGTATGTACAGACTGCAAGTTGTTGATGCAGAACTGAAAAATTAGCGAACGGGCACGGTTGGGGTTGCGCATGGAAAACGCTGGGTGCAGCATAAGTGCGCGTACAGATTCTACATTGCTTGCGGGTGCGCTGGCTTGCAAGGCAAACCATTTGTCGATTACCAGAGGGTCATGCTGCCATTGCTGATAAAAATGCGCCAAGGCTTGGGTGCATGCATCGGTGTGACCGTAGTGTACTAATGCTTCCAAGGCACCCATACGGTCCGTCATGTTAGTCGCTTGATAGTATTGATCCAAAGCCAAGGGCTGCGCTTGCGGGTGGCCGCCTGCCATCAGGTAATACAAGGCTTGATTCTTTAGGGCGCGACGTCCTGCAGATAGGGCATCAGGCGAGTAGTCACCCTTATCATTGGCCATCTGGGTATAAGTAGTCATCCAGCCATCAGCCAGGGTCTGACCCAGATGCTGACGCAAGTGGCGGCTGGCTTGAACAACCGCCTGGGGATCCATAGGCGTGGTTTTTTCCAGTAGCTCTCTAGCGGATGGCAGGGCCAGTAAGCGAGCCTGATAGGCAGGGCTGATCTGGTCGTCGTTTTGACGTTCACGCCACGTCGCGGAAAACTCGGCATCCACGGACAAAGGTAAACCCTGCGAGATTGCGCGAGTTAACGCCAGTAGCTGGCGGGTGGCTAATTGTTGACCTGCTTCCCAGCGAGCGTAAGGATCTGTGTCGTGTTGGGCCAATATGGCCAGTTCAGTATTACTGTGGTCAAACTCAACAATGACGGGGGCCGAGAAATCGCGCAATAGCGAC
Source organism: Alcaligenaceae bacterium (assembly GCA_013416485.1). Classification (GTDB taxonomy): domain Bacteria; phylum Pseudomonadota; class Gammaproteobacteria; order Burkholderiales; family Burkholderiaceae_B; genus JAGOAJ01. The sequence goes on along the minus strand of JACCEO010000014.1, from coordinate 25,253 downwards.
ACTATGGGTTGTTCGGCAATGTGATCAAATGTCCAGGTCTGCTCGCGCTCTGTTAGTTCCAGCAGCGCCGTATCTACCTTATGGCCATTGTGCATAAGTGCTAAGGGCTGGCCGGCTTGGTTAAGCAGACCTAGCGCAAAGGGAATATGTAGTGGGGCTTTGGGCAATGGTGGGGTGCGCAAGCATTCAACGCCCACGGGTTCGTTGCGCTGGCTTAGCGTAATCGAGCAGCGCAGGGTGCTGGGGTCGTAGTTTAGCTGTACAGCTACCTTTGGCGTGCCTGCTTGGCTGTACCAGCGACGAAATACATCTAGGTTCTTGCCGGGGTTTTGTTTTTTATAGACAAAATCCATAGCGTCGATGAAGTCGTCGCAGGTCACGGCATGGCCGTCGTGGCGTCGAAAGTATTCGGTGATACCTGCACGAAAGCCAGCTTCGCCTAGCAGGGTATGCTGCATGCGTATGACTTCGGCGCCTTTTTCGTAAATAGTTGCTGTGTAGAAGTTGGCAATTTCCTGATAGTTTTCTGGACGTATAGGATGAGCCATAGGGCCGCCATCTTCGGGGAATTGAGCCAGGCGCAATGTGGCCACATCGTCTATTCGCTTTACGGCTTTTGCGCTGCGCGCTTCTGTGCCCGATAAGCCATAGGCCATCATGTCAGCAGAAAACTCTTGGTCACGAAAAACGGTTAGACCTTCCTTTAGGGAAAGTTGGAACCAGTCGCGGCAAGTGACCCGGTTGCCCGTCCAGTTATGAAAGTACTCGTGGCCTATAACCGCTTCTATGGCGCGGTAGGCAGCATCTGTTGCTGTGTCTGGGCTGGCCAGTACATAGGCGGCGTTGAAGACATTTAGGCCTTTGTTTTCCATGGCACCCATGTTGAAGTCATGGGCAGCTACCACCATAAACCGGTCCAGATCCAGTTCGAGTCCAAAGCGTTGTTCGTCCCAGCGTGCTGAACGTACTAGGCAGTCCAGTGCCCATGCAGTTTTGTCTTGAGATTCCTGATCGCTATATACCTGTAGCGTGGCTGAGCGGCCACTGGCGGTGGTGTATGCCTGTTCGCGGCAGGAGAAGCTGCCGGCCACCAGTGCAAATAGGTAGCTGGGTTTGGGGTGGGGGTCTTCCCAGACGGCTTCGTGCCGTCCTTCTGATAATTCTGTGGACGTGATCAGGTTGCCGTTGGACAGCAGTAAGGGGTAGAGCTGTTTTTTTCCCCTAAGGGTGACGGTGTAGCGCGCCATGACATCAGGGCGGTCCGGGAACCAGGTGATACGGCGAAAGCCCTGGGCTTCGCATTGGGTGAATAGCTGGTCATTGGACACATATAAACCCATCAGGGTGCTGTTGCCTATTGGCCGGCAGACACTGACAATATCTACGGTGAAGCGTTCAGTTGTTGGGTATAAGGTAAGAGAGTGTTCCGTTAGTTGGTAGTCTGCTGGTGTCAGTATGTGTCCGTTCAGCGCTACGGACTTTAGTTCCAAGCCTTGACCGTCTAGTACCAAAGGCTGGTTTTCGGCACCTACGCGTACATAATCCTGTTTGGCATAAACCCGAGTTTGGTCTGGATCCAGATCAAAGCGTAGGTGTACGCTAGGTAGTAGATAAGGATATGGCAGGTAGTCCTGGCGAAATATAGTCGTAGAGCTTTCAGCGGTCATGATAGGCCTAGGTAATTCTTGATGACACTATTGTAGTATTTGCTGGGAACCAAGGCTGGTATAAAAAGGATGCAACCTATATGCAAGTTTTAGTGTCCAATGCGATATAGCTAAAGGAAGGACTTATGCGCAATACACAAAATAGATCATTCAATGCTTTGTATCGCTGGTTGGCTTTAGCCGTAGGCGTGTTTTTATTGTCAGGTTGTGCGTCTACCTTGGATGCCAGGGTGACTAGCTATCAGCAATGGCCTGCAGGCACAGAGGGCGCAACTTACACGATAGTGGCTACAGATACGCAGCGTAATAACCTAGAGTTTCAGGCATATGCCGATATGATTAGGGCCAATATTAGCGCTACTGGTCTGGTTGAAGCACAACAGCCTGAATTAGCCCGTTTTGATGTGCAGTTTAGTTATAGCAGTCCCGTTAGCCAAACGTGGGTGCAGCAGTATAACGATAACTATATTAACAATGGTTGGGGATTTAGTCCCTTTTTTGGTGGTTATGGTGGGGCTTATAGTGGTTGGGGTGGTGGCTTTTATATGGGGCCATCAGTAGTCAACGTACCCGTTGAAATACATAAAAACACCCTGGTTGTTACCATTAATGATAAGCATAACCAGGGTGCAGAAGTATATAGATCCAGCGCTGTTAGTATTAGTCAGGACGATAACCTGACTGAACTTATGCCATATTTGGCCAGGGCGGTATTTGATAACTTTCCTGGAAATAATGGGCAAGTGCGGGAGGTTCGATATGAACGCACCCACTAAGGCTGGTCTACAGACTGGGTATTAGTCCACTAGGAACTGGTCGCGTGACTGCCCTTGCGATTCAGCAGATGTGATCCAACGCGGAGCTTTGCCACGACCCGTCCAGGTGTCACCCGTTAAAGGATGGCGAAACTTAATGGCAACAGGTTTGCGTGCCGCGCCTGATGTGGTGCTGCGTTTGGTTTGACGGCCAAACGCAGTGGCTATTTCTTCTGGGGTAATGTCATATTCGACCATCGACTGTATTATGGATGTAATGGCGGGCTGGCGATGGCGTTCTTGAAGTTCTTTGGCCTGTTGTTGCAACTGAAGGATTTGATTTTCAATTTTTTGTTTTTCGGTCAAGTAAACGTCAGTAGACATTAATGCTTCCTTGTAAGAACAGATAAGGTGAATTTAGGTATATAAGCTAAAAATTTAACGATTAAAACTTAAAAATCTCGCATAATTTTTTGTGATTATATCCGTACTTATATATCTGTGGAAATCTTTATGGCTTTATATAATGAAAAACTCACAAACTCGCTTTCAGGTAGCTGCTATTCAAATGGTTTCTTCCACACAGCTAGAAGATAACCTGCAGCAGGCTGGTGATTTAATCGCGCAGGCAGTCGATGGCGGCGCAACATTGCTTGTATTGCCTGAATACTTTTGTTTTATGGGGCGCCAAGACCACGATAAATTGGCTCTGAAAGAAACCTTGGGGCAGGGGCCTATACAGGATTTTCTATCTAATCAGGCCAGTAAACATGGTATTTGGTTAGTAGGAGGCACCTTGCCACTGGCCAGCCCGGATGCAGACCGGGTCTACAACAGCTTACTGGTCTACGATCCGTCAGGTGCTATGGCTGCACGCTATGACAAGGTTCATCTGTTTGGTTATGTCAGGGGAGAAGAGTCATATGACGAGTCTCGGGCCATTAGACCCGGTGATAATGTCCCACAAACATTCACAGGGCCTTGGGGCAAAACGGGTTTATCCGTGTGTTATGACCTTCGTTTTCCCGAGCTGTACCGGGCCTTGGGCGAGGTCAACCTGATCGTGGTCCCTTCAGCATTTACTTACACTACCGGGCAAGCCCATTGGGAAATTCTGTTGCGCGCCCGGGCCATAGAGAATCAGTGCTACGTTTTAGCGGCAGCACAGGGTGGTCGGCACGAAAATGGCAGGCGCACTTGGGGACATTCTGTTTTAATTGACCCTTGGGGCAATCTGTTGTCCTGCCTAGAGCAGGGTGCGGGCATTGTCGCTGGTACGATAGATACCCAGCATGTGGCCGATATCCGCCTTTCATTGCCCGCCTTGAAACACCGAACAATGTAATTTTTACTACGGTCTTATTATTTAATTTATGAAACTTGTTGAGCCTGTTATTAGTGCCCTTGATACCGCCAGGTCGGTTTTGCTGGATCCCTGGGGTTTAAGCGAAACCGATATGGCACGCGCCATGGGCGAGATCTTCACCCATAAGGTCGATTACGCCGATCTGTACTTTCAATACACACGTAGCGAAAGTTGGAGCCTGGAAGAAGGTATCGTCAAAACGGGTAGTTTTTCTATCGAGCAAGGTGTTGGTGTGCGCGCCATTAGCGGCGAAAAAACTGCCTTTGCTTACTCGGATACTCTGTCCGCTGAAGCTTTGCTATCGTCAGCACAGGCGGTGCGCACCATTGCACGTCAAGGCGCGGGCCAGCAGAAAATTGTGCGCACTATGCCACAGGCTAGGCCTGATCTGTATCCGGCCATAGACCCAGTGAATTCCTTGTCGGCCCCAGACAAAGTCGCTTTGTTGGGTCGTATTGAAGCGATGGCGCGTGCGGCCGATCCACATATCATTCAAGTCATGGCAGGTTTGGGGGCCGAATACGATGTCGTCTTGGTTGCTGGCAGCGATGGCCGACTAGCCGCCGATGTTCGTCCTTTGGTGCGTCTGTCCCTGACCGTTATCGCCGAGCGCGATGGCCGCCGAGAAATGGGTCATGGTGGCGGTGGTGGGCGTTCAGGTTTAGCGTATTTCACCGATGACATATTGCGCTCTTATGTGCAGCGCGCTACCCACGAAGCCCTAACCAACCTAGAAGCTAGACCTGCACCCGCTGGCCAAATGACGGTGGTGTTAGGGTCGGGCTGGCCAGGTATCTTGCTGCACGAAGCCGTTGGCCATGGTTTGGAAGGCGATTTCAACCGCAAAGGGTCCAGCGTTTTCGCAGGTCGTATTGGTGAAAGGGTAGCCTCTAAGGGGGTAACAGTAGTGGATGATGGCACCTTGCCTGATAGACGTGGTTCCTTAAACATAGACGATGAAGGTAACCCCACTCAGCGTAATGTACTGATCGAAGACGGTATCTTGAAGGGGTATATGCAAGATACCCTGAATGCTAGGTTAATGGGCATGCCGGTTACCGGTAATGGACGCAGGGAATCCTTTGCGCATTTGCCTATGCCGCGTATGACCAATACCTACATGCTGGCGGGCCAGACGCCACCCGAAGAAATTGTGGCATCGGTTAAAAACGGCTTGTATGCAGTCAATTTTGGCGGTGGTCAGGTCGATATCACCAGTGGTAAGTTCGTGTTTTCCGCTTCCGAAGCCTACATGATAGAAAATGGCAAAGTTACTTACCCGGTTAAGGGCGCTACGCTAATCGGCAGTGGCCCAGAAGCTATGAATCAGGTCAGTCTTATCGGCAACGATATGCAGCTGGACTCGGGCGTGGGTACTTGCGGTAAAGAAGGTCAAAGCGTCCCTGTGGGTGTAGGCATGCCTACAGTCCGTATGGAAGGCTTAACTGTTGGCGGCACGGCCTGATCGCGAATCGTTAATTGTTTTTGTGTGTAGTACGGTCGCTGCAATGGCGACCGAATCTGATAGTAATCTTCTTCATACCCATCTATTAACAACAGGGGCGGCCAAAACTTTGGTTGCCTATTTCTGTTGAGTCAAGAATTGGTTTTCCCTGTTAGTAAGTTACTTAACTATTACGAACTTTTGCTACTTTTTTGCTTATATTCTGCGGTTTTATGTATCTGCACAAAAATGGTCCTTTTTATGGTTTGTCAGTACAAGGTCATTTTTGACGGGGCCCAGCAGGTTGTTGAAACGGTTTGGCGCAGACATCAATGTCTGGATATTGTGATGCGTTAACGAGTTGCCAAACTACTAGGCACGTGGTAGAGTGACTTTATATGAACATCGCTTCCAAGAACTTTTTCTTTTATTTTTTTATCTTTCCGACACCGCTGGTGCAGGAAGGGAAGCGTTTTATTCGGTAACAGAACCAAATTCCCCAAAAAGCCGCCAGCGTTAGCCAGGCGGCTTTTTTTGTCCGCTTACGCTAAGCTGACAAACACTATGGAGTACGCTGTGTCGCACAATACTGATGATCTACGAATCCGCGAAATCAAGGAACTGAGTCCGCCCGCCCACGTGATGCGCGAGTTCCCGTGCACTACGGATATCTCGGCGACCGTATATGGCGCGCGCCGGGCTGTGCATAATATTTTGCAAGGCCAGGACGACCGTTTGGCGGTGGTCATAGGGCCATGCTCTATACATAACCCTAAAGCCGCAATGGACTATGCCCGTAAATTGGCTGAACAGCGCGAATTGTTCAAGGGTGAACTTGAAATTATTATGCGGGTTTATTTTGAAAAGCCGCGTACTACAGTGGGCTGGAAAGGTCTAATCAATGACCCCGGCCTAGACGGTAGTTTCAACATCAACCAGGGCCTGCGTACCGCGCGTGAGTTGTTGATTGATGTGAACGCCTTGGGCCTGCCCGCGGGTTGTGAGTTTTTAGACATGATCACGCCGCAATACATTGCTGACCTGGTCGCTTGGGGTGCCATAGGGGCACGTACTACAGAAAGCCAGGTACACCGCGAATTGGCGTCTGGCTTGTCATGTCCTGTGGGTTTTAAAAACGGTACTGGTGGCGACATTAAAATCGCAGTGGATGCAATCAATGCTGCGTCCCAGCCTCACCACTTTTTGTCAGTGACCAAAGGTGGGCACTCGGCCATTGTGTCGACCCTGGGCAATAAAGATTGCCATTTAATCTTACGTGGCGGTAAAGCACCTAACTACGATGCTGAAAGCGTGGCCCAAGCCTGCGATATCCTGAAGAAATCAGGCGTGACCGCACGCCTGATGGTAGATACCAGCCATGCCAACAGCAACAAAGACTACCGCAACCAGCCTTTAGTGGTCGATGATATTGCCACTCAAATGGAAACTGGCGACCAAAGCATTTTTGGCGTCATGATAGAAAGCAACTTGGTGGGTGGGCGTCAGGACTTGGTCCCTGGCAAACCTTTAACCTACGGGCTTAGTATTACCGATGGCTGTATCGACTGGGATGCTTCTATCCAAGTTCTGGAACGTCTGGCCAGTGCTGTTAAAGTTCGTCGCGAAAAACAGGCACAAGCGGTGGCTTCTGGGGCCGCTGCTTAGTATCGTAATCATTGTTTTTAAACCGTTAGCTACAGTAGTAAGGATCTTTTCATGAATTCACCCGTGTCGGCACCAGAATTACGTCGTTCTATACCAACTGGTTTCATGGAAGCACTGCAGCAGCAGTTTGGCGAGCGATTTTCCATGGCGCATGCCGTGCGCGAACATCATGGGCGGGATGAGTCCCCTTATCCACCCATGTTGCCCGACGGTGTCGTGTTTGCGTTAAGTACAGATGACGTCGCTTGGGTGGCTAAACACTGCCATCAACATAAGGTTCCCTTAATCCCATTTGGCGTGGGTTCTTCGCTAGAAGGGCACTTGCTGGCCATACAAGGTGGGATTAGCCTGGACTTGTCAGGTATGAACCAAGTTGTGGCGGTGCATGCGGAAGACTTCACTGCCACGGTTCAAGCGGGTGTGACTCGTATGCAGCTAAACGAGGAAATACGTAATACTGGCTTATTCTTTCCCATAGATCCTGGGGCGGATGCCAGTTTGGGCGGTATGGCAGCCACCCGTGCTTCGGGGACTAATGCAGTGCGTTACGGCACCATGCGTGAAAACGTGATGTCGTTGAAAGTCGTTACCGCTGATGGGCGCATCATAGACACTGCGAATCGGGCGCGTAAATCGTCTGCTGGGTACGATTTGACTCGTATTTTTGTTGGTAGTGAAGGCACGCTAGGTATTATTACCGAAGTCACCGTGCGTTTATATCCCCAGCCTGAAGCCATATCTGCAGCTATTTGCAACTTTCCTACGCTAGAGGCTGCTGTCCAAAGCGTGATTGAAGTCATACAAATGGGTGTGCCTGTTGCCAGGGTCGAATTCATGGATGCGGCGGCGGTCCAAGCGACCAATGCATATAGCAAGCTGACCCTGAAAGCATCCCCTTTACTACTGTTTGAATTCCACGGTAGCCCAGCTGGTGTCAAAGAGCAGGCCGAAATCGTACAGTCCATTACCCATGATAATGGCGGCATGGACTTTGAGTGGGCAGAACGCCCCGAAGACCGCAGTCGCTTATGGACGGCGCGTCATAACGCTTATTTTGCTGCGCTACAGTTAAAACCAGGTTGCCGTGCCAGTACTACCGATGTCTGTGTTCCTATTTCACGACTCGCTGAATGTGTAAGCCAGACGGCCGCTGAAATGGATAAGGCTTCATTTCCTTACACCATAGTCGGGCACGTTGGTGATGGAAATTTCCACGTTCTGATGCTTTTAGATCCGGATAACCCCCAGCAATGGGAAGAGTCCGAGCGCTTGAATAATCAACTGGTACAGCGCGCTATCGCTATGGATGGCACATGTACGGGCGAGCACGGCGTAGGTCTACATAAGATGGAATTCATGCTGGCCGAGCATGGGCAAGACGCCCTAGACTTGATGGCCAGTTTGAAACAGGCGTTTGATCCGCATAATATTTTAAATCCAGGCAAAATGTTGCCCACAAACCGCTAAAAGGATGCCCCCATGAGCAGCGTGGAGTCAGCAGAAATAGTTGATTTTTCGGGCTTGATCGCGCGACTTGCTCAACACCTGCCTGCACATTGCTTGTTAGTGCGTCCTGAAGATACCAGACCCTACGAGTGTGATGGCTTGTCGTTGTACAAGACCTTGCCGCCTGTGGTGGTCTTGCCTGAAAACGAGGCCCAGGTCATTGCCGTTATGCAAGCCTGTAATGCGTTTGATATCCCTATCGTGCCCCGTGGGGCTGGTACAGGTTTGTCGGGGGGCGCTACTCCGCATGCCAAAGGCATAGTGCTGGGGCTGGCCAAGCTGAATCGTATACTCAAAATAGACCCTTTAGCCGCTACGGCTGTGGTCCAGCCTGGGGTGGCAAACTTGGCGATATCCGCAGCCGCTGCACCTTATGGTTTGTATTATGCACCTGATCCGTCCAGCCAAATTGCCTGTTCCATAGGCGGGAATATTGCAGAAAACTCTGGTGGTGTACATTGCTTGAAGTATGGCTTGACGGTGCATAACATCTTGCGTGTGCGTATGGTCACCAGCGATGGTCAAGTGCTGGAGCTGGGCTCGGAAGCCCCAGATAGTCCAGGCCTGGACGTATTGTCCGCGTTTATTGGTTCCGAAGGTATGCTGGGTATAGTCACTGAAGCCACTGTTAAGCTGGTGCCATCACCAGCTTGCGCACGGGTCATTATGGCTAGCTTTGACACCGTAGAAGCCGCAGGCCAAGCAGTCACCGATATCATTGCTGGCGGCATTATTCCCGCAGGTTTGGAAATGATGGACCAGCGCGCTGTGCATATGGTGGAACCCTTTGTGAATGCTGGCTACGATATGGACGCTGCTGCTATTTTGCTGTGCGAGTCCGATGGTACAGAAGAAGAGGTCGAGGACGAAATTGCACGCATGCTGTCTATATTTCAGCAAGCTGGCGCCAGTGACCTAATGGTGTCACGTAGCGAACAAGAACGTTTAACCTTTTGGGCTGGGCGTAAAAATGCCTTTCCTGCAGCCGGCAGGGTATCGCCTGATTACTACTGCATGGATGGCACCATACCCCGTCGTCATTTAGGCCAGGTACTGGCGGCTATCGCGGCTATGGAAGTCACTTATGGTCTGCGCTGTGCCAACGTGTTTCATGCCGGTGATGGCAATTTACACCCCTTAATTCTGTTTGATGCCAATCAGCCTGGCGAGGTCGAACGCGCCGAGCAATTTGGCGCTGCCATCTTAGAGCTATGCGTGCAGGTTGGCGGCACAATTACTGGTGAACATGGGGTAGGGATAGAAAAAATCAACCAGATGTGTGTGCAATTTAGCCGTGAGGAACTGGATGTGTTTTCCGGCGTCAAAAGGGCATTTGATCCGGCAGGTGTGCTAAATCCTGAAAAATTGATACCCACTTTGGTTCGTTGTGCCGAATATGGGCGTATGCACATACATCACGGCGAACTGCGCTTCCCCGACTTACCGCGTTTTTAGGTCGCATCATGGAATTCATACTGAACGAACTGATACAGCAGGTAATGACAGCACGGGCTACGCGCAAACCCGTTCTTATTCGAGGTGGTGGCACCAAGGAATTCTACGGTGAACACGTTGTCAGTGGGCAAAGCGCTGACACTGCTGTTTTGGATATGTCGGACTATGTTGGCATCGTTAATTACCAGCCGTCTGAATTGGTCATGACCGCCAGGGCGGGCAGTTTGCTATCTGATATCGAAGCAACTTTGGCTGAACAGCATCAAATGCTGGCGTTTGAACCCCCACGTTTAGGGGCCAGATCTACTTTAGGTGGCTGTGTGGCCAGTGGGCTATCCGGGCCGAGGCGTATGGCTGCAGGTGGCTTACGTGATTTTATCCTAGGGGCTAAGTTACTGGACTCCACCGGTTCAGTACTGAACTTTGGTGGTGAGGTCATGAAAAATGTGGCCGGCTACGATGTGTCTCGCTTGTTGGCTGGCTCTCTGGGCATATTCGGTCCTTTGTTGGAAATCTCTGTAAAGGTAGTACCCAAGCCTGAACAGGAAATGACACTACAGTTAGACCTGTCAGAGTCTCAAGCATTGGATGCATTAAATGGCTGGCGCGGCTTGCCATTGCCTATTTCTGCCAGTGCTTGGGAGCACGATGAACAGACAGGCACAGGCGTACTACGCTTGCGCTTGTCGGGTAGTCAGGCAGCCATCAAACAAAGTAAAGCAAGGCTAGGTGGGCAAGAAGTCTTGTCTTCGGTGGCCAAGGCGTACTGGACTAGCTTGCGGGATCAAACCCATCGTTTTTTCCAGCAGCAACCGCTATGGCGGGTAGCGGTACCACCCACAACCCCCGTATTGAATATGGGCAGTACCCTGATCGAATGGAATGGCGGTTTGCGCTGGTTAGCTCAACAGGCCGATCCCCAAACATTACGCGAACAGGTAGCCGCACTAGGGGGGCATGCCACTTTGTATCGTTATCGGGACAAGTTGGATGACCTTCCTGTTTTTCATCCCTTGCATCCTGGGTTGCAAGCCATACAGTGGCGCTTGAAACAAGAGTTCGATCCTATGGGAATTTTTAACCCTCGACGTCTATTTCGCGACTTCTAGGAGACGTCATGCAAACTCGCCTTGCCCCCTGGGCATTAGAAACGGAAGCTGGCCAAGAAGCCGATGACATTCTTCGGCGCTGCGTGCATTGCGGCTTTTGTTTAGCCACCTGCCCAACCTATCAAGTTCTGGGTGATGAGCGTGATAGTCCGCGTGGTCGTATCTACTTAATCAAACAAGTCCTAGAGGGTGAACTGCCCACTATGACCACTCAAACGCATTTGGATAGGTGTTTGACCTGTCGTAACTGTGAAACCACATGCCCATCAGGTGTCGAGTACGGTAAGTTGATTGATATAGGCCGCTTAGTCGTTAGTCAGCAGGTGCAACGTCCCTGGCGGCAGCGCGTGGGGCGCTTGGCCTTGCGTCATACTTTGACGGCATCATGGTTTGGGACTGCGCTGGCCATAGGCCGTTGGGTAAAGCCCGTATTACCTGCGGTGTTGCGCGATAAAATCACAACACCTAGACCAGCAGGCCAGCTGCCCGATGCCGCTGCTAGTGCCAGCCATGCCAGGCAGGTATTGCTGCTTACCGGCTGCGTACAGCCTGCCATGATGCCATCCATAGATGCTGCCACTATACGGGTACTTGATGCCATAGGTATAGGGGTGCAGGCTTCGGCAGGCGCTGGATGCTGTGGTGCTATCAATTTTCATTTGGATGCGCAACAGGCCGCATTGCAACAAATGCGTGCCAATATCGATGTTTGGTTGCCTTTGCTGGATAGCAATCAGGTTGAAGCGCTGGTGGTCAATGCGTCTGGTTGCGGCGCGATGATACTGGAATATGCTCACCATCTACGCGATGACCCACTATACGTACAAAAAGCCTTGCGTCTGGTCAGCAAGGTAAAAGATGTCTCGGAAATCGTGGCACCACATGCGGCTCAGTTAAAAGTACGTATGTCAGCACCTCAAGGGCAGGGGGCCTTTCATCCGCCGTGTACTTTGCAGCATTGGCAGGGCTTGCGCGGCGTTAACGAAACCCTATTATTTGATTTGGGTTTCAGTACAGTACCTTTCAGTGATTCCCACCTATGCTGTGGTGCGGCGGGTACGTACTCCGTTACCCAGCCCGAATTGTCTGGGCAATTAAAACAACGTAAGCTTGCGTCCCTGCAAGCGGTTAAACCAGATTTTATTATTTCTTCCAATATGGGCTGTATTGCACATTTGCAAAGTGGCACAGCCTTGCCGGTACGCCATTGGATAGAAGTGGTGGATCAGGCCTTGGCAGATGGTGTAAACGTCTAGAATACGTATTATGGATAAAACTTCAGAAAAAAAGGGGCGTGTCGTCGTCGGCATGTCCGGTGGCGTTGACTCGTCCGTTACTGCTTGGTTATTGAAGCAACAGGGCTACGATGTGGTCGGCCTGTTCATGAAAAACTGGGAAGATGACGATGACAGCGAATTTTGCTCGTCACGACAGGACTGGTTGGATGCAGCCAGTGTGGCTGACCTGATCGGTATAGACATAGAGGCGGTTAACTTCGCGGCCGAATACAAAGACCGTGTGTTCGCTGAGTTTTTACGCGAGTACTCTGCAGGGCGTACACCTAACCCCGATGTGCTATGCAATGCGGAAATCAAATTCAAGGCGTTTCTGGATCACGCCATGTCGTTGGGGGCCGAACATATCGCTACTGGGCACTATGCACGGGTACGATGTGTGGATGGTGACCAGGGTAGCCAGTACCAGTTGTTGAAAGGCGTAGACCTTAGCAAGGATCAAAGCTATTTTCTGCATCGTTTGAATCAGGCGCAGCTGTCAAAAACATTGTTTCCCTTGGGCGAGCTACCTAAAACAGAGGTCAGGCGTATTGCCTTGTCGTTGGAGCTTCCCAACGCCACAAAAAAAGATTCCACAGGCATCTGTTTTATTGGTGAGCGGCCATTCAGGGAGTTCTTGAATCGCTACCTACCCACCAAGCCTGGCCTTATCAAAACCGCCGAAGGCCAAACCATAGGTAAGCATCAAGGCCTTGCGTTTTATACCTTGGGCCAACGCAAAGGTTTAGGTATTGGGGGTGTCAAGGGAAAACAGCGTGATGACGGCACTGCCGATGCCTGGTATACCGCCCGCAAAGACATTGCTAGTAATACGCTATATGTGGTTCAGGGTCATGATCACCCTTGGCTATTGGAAAAGAGCCTGACCGCACAAGACTGCAGCTGGGTAGCAGGTGTAGCACCCGCACCGGGTGAGTACAGTGCCAAGACTCGTTATAGGCAATCCGATGCACCGTGCGTGCTGGCGGATAGCACCCAAGATCGCTGTACGTTGACTTTTTCTGACCCGCAGTGGGCAGTAACACCAGGGCAGTCTGCCGTTCTTTACGACGGTGACATTTGCTTAGGTGGTGGCATTATTATTTCAGGCTAGGCATGGATCCTATATTTATTATTAGTTTGATGAGCTTAGGCCTGGCAGTTGGCTTTTTGGCGGGCTTGTTAGGCATAGGCGGTGGCATGATACTGGTGCCGTTCCTGGCCATGTTGTTCCCCATATATGGGGTTGAACCCGATCTGGTGATACATGCTTCGATTGCTACTGCTATGGCTACCATCATATTTACGTCGGTATCCAGTGTGCGCGCTCATCATGCCAAAAAAGCCATCCTATGGAAGGTCGTTGCCGTCATGGCGCCCGGTTTGATGATAGGGGGCTTGTTGTCTGGGGGCGCACTGTTTTCTTACCTAAGCGGCGCATGGCTAGCCGTGTTTTTTGCTGTGTTTATTGGTTATTCCGCAGTGCGCATGCTATTGGCTAAGCCCCCAGTCGCTACACGTACCATGCCCGGCAAGGTAGTGACTGCTGCGGTAGGTGCTGGAATAGGTTTTGTATCGGGCTTGTTGGGGGCTGGCGGTGCGTTTTTGTCTGTGCCTTTTATGACGCGCAGCAATGTATCGGTACGTAATGCGGTAGCAACGTCGGCGGCTATTGGTTTTTTTATTGCCGTGGCTAACAGTGTGGGCTATATTTATTCAGGTTTTCAGCATGTGCAAGGGCAGGACGGCATGCTGGGGTATATCTATTGGCCGGCTTTGCTGGTGGTGTCGTCCATGAGCATGTTTTCCGCACCGTTTGGTGCGCGCATGGCACATCAAATATCGACGGCGTCATTAAAACGAATTTTTGCCTGTTTGTTGTTTGGCCTGTCCACCTACATGATGTACAAGGCCTGGCATAGCTTTTAAAGCGGGTTAATGGCTTTTAGGGGCCAAGGTCGATTCAAACGATGGCCTGGCCTGTAGTTTTTCGTACAGCCGGTGTAGTTCAGGCTGATTGGCACGCCAGTCAATTTCAGGGAAGCGGAAGTCTAGGTAGCCCAAGGCACAGCCTACGGCAATATCGGCCAGACTAAAGTTCACACCCATGCAAAATGGCTGGTCGCCCAGCGTTTTTTCCATATGTTCCAGGGCGGCTGAAATTTTACCGTGCTGGCGGTCTACCCAGGCCTGGCTGCGGAATTCAATGGCTTTACGGTTGTTTTCTATATTGATAGTAACCGCGGCGTCCAGTAGACCATCGGCAATGGCTTCCCAGCATTTGGTAGCAGCCCGGTCACGTCCCTGCTGTGGCAGTAAACGGCCTACAGGTGACAAGGTGTCCAGGTATTCAACGATAACCCGTGAGTCGAACAAACTGCCGTGGTCGTCCATGATTAGGCAAGGCACTTTCCCTAAAGGGTTGTGTTGCTGTATGACAGAGTCATCGGCCCACACGTCTTCGAGCACGAGTTCGTAGTCGAGTTTTTTTTCTGCCATTACGACACGAACTTTACGTACGTAAGGGCTGGTTAGGGTACCGATGAGTTTCATGGCAAAGTATAGAAGTTACAGGCCAAAAAAGTATAGCAGGATACTGGACTAAATTCGTCTGGAACCCACTTTAGGCGTTTTGTATGGTGGAATCTGTCGTTTATAAGGGCCAAATACGGCCAATGGTAGAATTCAAGCTATTTTTAATTATGTGATCCGACATGCAACTTGCTCAGCACCTTAGCCATTTGAACGCTTTGTCCCCCCTGGATGGCCGTTATGCCTCCCGGTGTCAGGACCTACGCGCTACTTTATCTGAAGCCGGTTACATGGCCCACCGGGTCGAGGTTGAAATAGCCTGGTTGCAGGGCTTGTCTGAAGCTGGCTTGCCAGAGTTGCCACCTTTTTCACAAGACGCCCAGGCCCGGCTAAGACAGTTAGTCGACAACTTTTCAGAAGACGACGCTGCCCGGATCAAGGCGATAGAAAGGGTGACCAACCACGATGTCAAAGCGGTAGAGTACTGGTTGAAAGAAAGCGTAGCGGATCATCCAGAATTGGCCGTTGCTGCCGAATTTATTCATTTCGCCTGTACTTCAGAAGATATCAACAATACCTCGCACGCTTTAATGCTAAGCCGTGTACGCGCCCAATTCATTATTCCGCGCTTGACCGAGCTATGTGACCACCTGAAAGCCAGGGCAGTAGAATTTGCTGCCCAGCCCATGTTGTCGCGTACGCATGGGCAACCTGCCAGCCCAACCACGCTAGGCAAGGAATTTGCCAACGTAGCGGCACGTCTAGAACGCGCCATTGTTGATATTGCTGCGGTAGAGCCCTTAGCCAAGCTGAACGGTGCTACCGGTAACTATAACGCCCACTTGGCAGCCTATCCAGAAATCAACTGGCCAGCCTTTAGTGCCGGCGTATTGAAACGCCTGGGCCTAACTCAAAACCCGTACTCTATCCAAATAGAACCCCACGACTGGATGGCTGCACTGTTTGACGCAATCGCTCGCGCCAACACGATTATTTTGGATCTGGATCGCGATATTTGGGGCTATATATCATTAGGCTACTTCAAACAACGCCTAAAAGAAGGTGAAGTTGGTTCATCAACCATGCCCCATAAAGTCAACCCGATTGACTTTGAAAACTCCGAAGGCAATATTGGCTTGGCCAACGCCTTATTGCGTCATTTGTCTGAAAAGCTACCCATATCCCGCTGGCAGCGCGACCTGACCGACTCTACCGTTTTGCGTAACCTAGGCGTTGCCCTAGGCTATTGCGCGGTGTCTTACGACTCTTGCATGCGCGGTCTGCATAAGTTGGAGCTGAACGCTGCTGTTATCGATGCAGACATCGACGCTTGCTGGGAAGTTCTGGCTGAACCCGTGCAAACCGTTATGCGCCGCTACAACTTGCCGCAGCCCTACGAGCAACTTAAAGAGCTTACCCGTGGCAAAGGAATCAATAAAGAAGGCTTAACCGAATTTATCACTGGCTTGGACTTACCCGCCGATGCCAAAGAACGCTTATTGGCCATGACTCCACGCTCTTACATTGGTTTGGCGGAAGACCTGGCTCGTAATATTTAACGCTAGTTGTTTTTGAGTCGCTTGGCGACAATACCTTGGAGTTCGTATGAAAAAGAAAATAGCCGTACTAGCATCCGCTGCCATGCTGACCTTGGCCGCTACATCCTCGATGGCACAATTCGCCAAAGGCGAGGACGCTATAAAGTACCGTGAGTCGGCAATGGCGCTTATAGGCTCGCACTTCGGTCGCATGGCGCCCGTAGCGAAAAAGGAAGTTCCTTACAACGCCGAACAAATTAAAGCCAACGTTGCCGTACTTAGCGTTCTGGCGCAACTGCCCTGGGCTGGCTTTGCTCCAGGTTCTGAAGGTGGTGAGTCCAAAGACGACGTCTGGCTGGATCCCGAAGGGTTCAAGCAAGCTGAAGACGATTTCTTAGCCGCAATGGATAAATTGACAGTGGCTGCTGACTCCGGTGATTTTGATGCTTTCCGTGTTGCGTTTGGCAATACCGGGAAAAGCTGTAAATCGTGTCACGATGCCTACCGCAAAGAAAAGTAGTGTGTCTACCGTTAGGGCTTAGGCCCTGACGCAAACACAAAATAAAAGACCGGATTTATATCCGGTTTTTTTTGTGTTTTTTTCAAAATTCTTACTGTTTTTTGGCGTTAAGTTACTTTTTTTCCAGTACAATTTTGATCTTTCTTACATATGGGTTGTTAGCTCAGTTGGTAGAGCAGCAGACTCTTAATCTGTCGGTCGCGCGTTCGAGTCGCGCACAACCCACCACTAATGTATAGTAAAATCAAATGGTTAGGCCGCTTTGTTAAGCGGCCTTTTTCTTTAAGCGTGCGCTGGTTCTCGGAATGAGACTATGGTTGGGCGTGGTTTCTTTTCAGCCTGTGAAAGATCGTACTGGGCTTGCATGTTGATCCACATGTCTGCGCTGGTTCCTAGGGCCTCACGAAGGCGTAACGCCATATCAGCCGAGATACCCGCAGAACCATTCAGGATGCGTGACAAGGCAGTGCGGGTGACTCCGAGCCGGGCTGCTGCTTCGGTTACGCTAAGGTCGCCCAGATAATCCCGAAGTACTGAGCCTGGGTGGGATGGATTGTGCATACGCATAGTGTTCTCCTAGTGATAGTCCTGATAGTCAACCAGTATGGCGGCTTTCGATCCCGTTTCGAAGAAAATTTGAAGACCTTTGTGTCGGAAGCTCTTAATCATCCGTGTAGTGTATAGCGTCGGTATGCAGATAGCAATATTTATTAAATTGTTTTTGTTTTGTATTGTGGGAAGAAAAAGTGGAATATAAACAGTGCGCTTAGTTAAGCAAGCAGCCTCACTGCAACTGAAAGGGTATGATTCCCAGAGAAATGAAATAACCACAAACCCAGGAGGGCTTATGTATAAGAAAAAACTGATTCAAACTTGCTGTGCGGCTGTACTAGCTATCGCACCATTTGGCCTGCTTCAGGCCCAGTCGGCATGGGAATTGCAAACTGCTATTGGGGTATTTACGTTTGTCCCGAAAGTGTGCGGAATGTACAAGGAAGGTGACTTTTACGACATTGAGGCTCATGGGCCTGGCGCTGCACCTGATGGCGAGAAAGCATATATGTCATTTAGTTCGACTGCTGATGCCATTGATGTAGACCTTGGCGTCGATTCGTTGCGCGCTTCTTCTGATAGAACTGTGCGATCAGAAGGACCGTTGAAAGTGCTCGTTAATGATCAGAAAATCAAAATTGTTGAAATTAAGCTGGTTGATCAGGATGGCAAAGTAGTGGATATGAACGCTACGCTAGAAATTGATTGTTCGTGATCACCGCAATGGGTGGAGTCGCCAGGGCTCTGGCGCTTTCTACCGCTAGCTGACGTTTAATTACCCAATTTAATGGCAGCCCCCTAGACTATTGACCCAGGGCATTGTTACAAGCATGTGTCCACAGAGTTATTCACAGAATGTGGGGATAACTCCTTGTGCGGTATCAGAACATGAATGTCGGCATATCAGCGAATCGCATCTAAGCTGATCTGCATTCTACGCACTGGTATTGCATATCGTAGCTGTTATCTTCATTTATCTCGTTAGCTTTCCCTAGAAGCTGCATGTGTGTAAAAGGGGAAATATCCGAAGGTTTAATAGCGATTTTTGTGCAATCTGAGCAAAAGCTTGATGTTCATAATAATTCAAGGCTATTTGGCAAAGCGATCCCAGAAGTCGGGTAAAAAGCATTCGTTGACCAGCAACCGTGAGCCATTCCTAATAAAACAAGAACGCCTAGCCAGAAGTTCCGTGGCTTTTATTCCTAGGTTGCGGGTAAGGGGTTCTAGGGGGTCGTCAGCTTGCAGTTGGGCGCATTCAAAGGGGGTTCTGCTAACCGTGCTGTCACAATACAAAATATCCCCTAGCGGACAGATCCCGTATTCGGCCAATGCCTTCCAATTATCTTCCAGTGTTTCGACCGGGGTTATGCTGCGGGCTGTTACGCAGGATAGGCCGTTCAAGCGCATTAACACCTCGCGTACCCAGATGGGTGTGCCGCTGGCCAGGCTTAATGCGTGGGCGTCGTAGATCGTTGACGCGCACTGGCGCTGATCAAGTAGCTCAAGCGAGTAGTCGCCCAGGACTTTAAGTTGGGTGGTTAACGATCCCGGAGCAAATAGCCAACGGATCTGGTGTTCAGAGAACGAAGTAAGAGGGTGGTGCGACCAGCCAGTCAGGCTTTTCATCTTTGGTGTAAGGCAGTTGATACGTGTCGCTGTATTGTAGCCTTGGATGCCGAACCGCATGGCAAGACCATCGTCGCCTACAATCGTTGGCTATTCCGGGGGCTTACCTCGGCCAGTAGCATCCCGATTTCAGCAGCATGACACGTAGAAAAAAGCCCGTTTCCCGCAAATCCCGTTCAAAAAAAGCCTCATCTACACCAAAAAAATTATTTGTAGAACGTATTAAACGTTTTTTGAAGATTACATGTGTTTCGGCAATTGCTAGTTTTAGCGTTGCCAGTTGTGGCTTGCATCCCCAGTGGCGCGATGGAATTTCCCTAGATACGCTGCTGACCCACATAGGGCTTCCCAATCAATCTCAAGAGGCTCCGCAGGTGGTGGCTTCGGGCGCCTTAGCCCAGACACAGTTCTCTGGATGCTCACAGTTTTTTCCGCAAAACCAGCCCCCGGTAGTGCTTGCAGCGCAAGGCTTACGTGAGTTGTGTTTCTCGTCATTTGCGATTTTGCATAGCGGGCAGACCAAGACGCCGGTGTTTGTTGCCCAGAGACTGAATCGGCAAATGCTGCTGAAAGCGCAGGGGATAACACGCACCGATAGGTTCTATGCCGATGCCCGTTTGCCACGTAGCGAACGGGCCGAATTGACGGATTACCGAGGGTCTGGGTATTCCCGTGGGCATATGGCACCAGCGGGTGATATGCATAGCGTTGATGCAATGGCACAAAGTTTTTCGTTAGCGAATATGGTCCCGCAGAATCAAACCCACAATGCAGGTGCTTGGAGCCGTATTGAAAACGATACCCGTAAGTATGTAATGCGGGCCAAGGGGGATGTATATATCTTTACCGGACCTGTTTATGGTGCTAGGCCGCAGCTTATTGGGGAAAGCCGGGTGGCTGTACCGAATCAGATTTTCAAAGTTGTGTACGACGCAAGCACAGGGCGTGCCTGGGTGCATTGGCAAACGAATAGTGCCAGCACAAAGGCTGGCCCTACGATTAGCTATCAGGAGTTTGTAAGGCGTACCGGCTTACGCCTGTTGCCATCAGCAGGGCCTTGATCGCCGCTGCTGGCTGGTTAGCTAGCTGATTAGCTGTCTTGGTGATGTGGTGAAAACTGCCCAGTAATGGGGTCTCGAATATAAAGTATGCCTGTGCCTACGCCAAAGTAAGCGCCATGCAAGGCCAATTGGCCTTGGTTGACGGCATCACGTACGGCGGGAAAGGTCATTAAGTTTTCCAGGCTATAGCCTACAACAGCCATTTCCAATTGCTTGATCCATTCTTGTCTGTCTTCGGGTGGGGGGCCCAGGCGTTCAGCGACCGGGGCAATTTGCGACATCCATTTGCCGATAAAATCGGGCTTGGTCAACGGGGCATCGTTGTTGGCAAAGGCAGCAACGCCCCCGCAACATGCATGGCCCATCACGACAATATGTTTGACTTTTAACGCATTAACGCCAAACTCGATAGCCGCACTGGTACCGTGAAATGAGGTTTCCGTATCTGTTTCACACGGAGGCACTAAGTTGGCAATATTGCGTATAACAAATATTTCACCCGGTGCTGCATTGAAGATGGTTTCAGGGGCAACCCTAGAGTCACCACAACCAATTACCATGATTTCTGGATGTTGCCCTGATTCAGCAAGTTCATGATAACGCTTGCGTTCTTTGGGAAGACGGCCTTGTGTAAATGACTGATAGCCGGAAGTTAATCTGGTTGGAAACATAAGTGTCCGTTTTTTTTGGAGAAGGATATGAATTTTACGCTGGTCTTGCGTTGGGTCAAATCTGTTATTTTTGAACGTTCATCATGGTGGCCTGCATAAGCGCAACGATTTTGTAGTCGTTACCTGTGTAAGCCCGGACTTCACCTGCGCTAACCAGCAACAGCTTACCTGCAGTTTGTACCTTACCGACCGCTACAAAACGATCACCTATGGCAGGGCGTACAAAGTTGATTTTAAATTCCACACTAACAATTTCAGATCCTGCCGGCGTCTTGGTCATGGCGGCATACCCGCAGGCGCTGTCTAAAATACTTCCGACGGCACCACCATGCATAAAGCCGTGTTGCTGGGATATGTGGGGGGAATAGGGCACTTCTATGTGCACTTCGCCGTCGGCCACCAAACTTAAGGTGGCGCCCAATGTTGTCATCAGGCCTTGGGCATTGAAGCTGGCGGTGACTCGTTTCTGGATATCATTCATGCCGCCATTATCCCTACACTGCTATTGCCTAGCAAGACGATGTTCTAAGCCAGTGTGACGTTTTTATGACCAATCAACCAGCTGCCCGCAGGTACACGGGGCTTGCGCGATGTGTTCATAGGCTATCCCCAGGGTTATTCACAGTTTGTGGGGATAACTATGCAAAATAACACCTTGATCGGTTATAATCGCTAGGTATGCAAACACTATTTATTCCCGGAGAACTGGACGTGCAACAGCCAAGTCTTGAAATAAAAAAGGCCTATTTTGCTAAACACCGCCAGTCCAACTATTCGGCCAGTCTTCGCCTAGAAGGCTTTAAAATATCTCCGCAGGAAGGCGATCCCCATCTGCCCACCCGTAAAGCGGCGCTTGAAGCAATACGCCACGTTAAGGTGTGACCTTAGATAAATACGGCGTAGGCCAGGACCCTTATTGTTATCCTGGCTCTGGTGCACTAAAAAACCATTTCGACTTACGTGATGAACAAGATCTTAGCGAAGTCGAGCACTACCTTTCCAATATCGCCGCTCAGAAACTAGAGTTCTACGAGCCACCGTACGGTTTAGATACCCTTAAGCAAATCCATTACCGCCTGTTTTCTGATATTTATTATTGGGCAGGTAAAATACGCACGGTTAAAATCAGTAAGGGTACTACACAGTTTTGTGTTCCCCATCGTATAGAACCAGAAGCCGACAAAGAATTTAAAAAAATGGCTGCCCAGAACTGGTTTCAAGGGCATACGCGCGACATGTTGGTTACTGAGGTTGCCGCATCGTACGGAACTTTAAATAGCATTCACCCCTTTCGCGAGGGAAATGGCCGTACACAACGTATTTTATTTGAATGGATTATTATCAACGCCGGTTATGGCATTAACTGGTGGAAGGTAGATCGCGACGCATGGATACAAGCCAATATACATTCAATTTATGGCGACGATACCCAGTTGATACAGGTATTTGATAATTGTATTGGTTTGCCTATTTTTCCGTAAACTTCACACTACGAATTTCCCATGAAAACATCTAACACCTTAAGCAGTAGTCACGTACATTATTTTCAAAACAGAAAAGGCATGACGCTGGCGGCTGATGTGGGTGGTGAACCTAGTGGGCAGCCCATACTGCTACTGCATGGTGGCGGACAAACTCGCCACTCATGGCGCCGTACCTTAGATGTATTGGTGCAGCAGGGCTACTACGTGATCAGCCTGGATGCGCGTGGACATGGCGATAGCCAGTGGGCCCCTGATAGCAACTACGCGATGGAAGAGCTAGGCAACGATCTGCTGGATGTAGTTGCAACGTTAGCCAGAAAGCCAGTGGTAATAGGCGCCTCTATGGGTGGCCTTGCTGGATTGTTAGCTATAGGCCTTGCCGACCCTGACGTTTTTCATTCGCTGATTTTGGTCGATATTGTTCCAGGTCTGGACCCAGACGGTTCACAAAAAGTGTTGGATTTCCTAGAAGCGCGCCTGGATGGTTTTGATAATCTGGAGCAAGTTGCAGAAGCTGTTTCTGCCTACAACCCAAATCGACCCAAGCCAAAAGACAGTAGTGGCTTAATGAAAAACCTTAGATATGGCGACAATGGGCGCTTGTATTGGCATTGGGACCCCGTGTTTTTTGCGGGCTCTGATGCGATACATACACCGGATTTTCGTGAGCACCTATATGCCATTTGTGCGTCAATTTCATTCCCTGTCTTGCTGATCAGGGGTATGAGCAGTGACATAGTGACTGACCACAGTATTACCGAACTAAAAAAGCACGTGCCGCATTTGCAAGTGTTTGGTGTTAGCAAAGCCGGTCATATGATTACTGGGGATCAGAACGATATCTTTAATGAAGGGATATTGGCGTTTATTACCCAGGATGCGCTTGTAGATTAAGGTTTTTTATCAAAAATAAATTAAATAGATTTATGCAAAAGACCAACTGAATGTGATGAATAGCTACTTATTCATAACTGATATTAATGAAAAATTAGAAACACTAGTTCTGCAATGTTGGTTAGTGGCGAATGTCGTTTTGTATTACAAAATAAAAAGATAGCGTAGAGTTGGTTGAAAATATTACGTCGTTGGTTGCTTAAGCAAGTGCCGATAACAGTATTGTTAGCGGCTGGGGGTAAGTAAAGTGAAGTGGTTCCGATTTGATTTGATAAGGTATGCCAGATCATGAATGTCTGAATTCGACCCGGAACCGTCGTTCGAGGCATCGACTTCGGCACCTCAAAGCTGCCGTTCAGCCCCGACCATTGCTCACAGAGCTGAGTTTGCCCCCACCCTCCAACCTCCACTCAAGCGGCTGACGCCCTCTGGCCCTAATCATGTCTTCCTCTGGCGTATTTGATCAACTATAAGCGGTGCAACTAGTAGGGCATTGCCAGCGCTCAGCTAACGCTGCTGGTACCAAAGATACAGCCGACGGTCTCTTCTATACAGGACGGTCGGTGTCTAGTCGTCACCGTCGTTGGTCTCCGGAATAGCCCAGAGTTCACTCGGCGCAGTGGCTTTGACTAGCCCCAGCTTCTGATCACGCAAATGGTCAAAGAAACGATCCTCCAGTTTCCCTTGTCCGTTCTCAAGCTGATGACACAAGAACAGGCTGGCATAGATCGCTCGGGCAGCAAGCGCTCGCACCGACTGGACATCCTGGCGGCTGACAGACGATACACCGGAATGGACGATGGACGACCGTAGATCGTAGGCATCGCGGATCCTTTTGTGCGCCTTGAGACGCTGTGTCGGCGGAAAGCACAGCATGGCTCCAAGATCTGCCAGAGTCACCTTGATCGGATTGTTCTTGTCTCTTGAGAAGATGGATTCCATCGCAACGACGTAGAACAGGAAGCTCGCTACATCATCATCTGCATTGAGAGCCATCGCGAAGAACTTGATCGCGTTCCGCATGCGCCCGTACATGGTTTCATTTGAAGAAGATATCTTCGACAAGAAATCATTGAAGGCAGGGCGTCCGATGGCTTGAAGCAGGCTTACGCTGAGAGGCAGGTTGACAAGCGACGGTGCTCTGGTCGGAAAACGCCTGAGTTCACCGTTGGTTTTGTTGAGCAGAAAAAAATGGTTGACCGAAGTGCTATGGCCGAAATCCGCACACATATCTCCAAAGAGACTGCCAAATACCTCGAGTAGCCGGCGAAAGAGGCTGAATTTAATGTCTGCATTCCAGCGCAGTTGATCCTCTGCTCCGTGGATATCGAAGGTCACCACCATTTCACGTGAGAATGCCTCGTTCGAAGTCCTCATCGCGTGCTGGAAACTTGATTCATCAATGACTGGAAAACCGTGTTTCGCGACAATCTTGTTGAGCGCCTTGGACGACGGTGCAGCGGGCGAAATAGTGAAACTCCCAATGACTCTGCTCTTGACCACGGACTTTCGAATCCCGGGAAGGCCAAAATTCATAGTGGGCTTGAAGCACAATGGGAAAATTGCCAGATAGTCCCGATGACCCGCGGTCGCGACAATTAGCTTTTCCAACTCTTCAGCAAACTCAGCTGGCTTCAATGGCGGATGGTTGTCAAGCACGACATAGACGAGCTCAACTACATAGAGCCAGTCCAGATGTCGAGTAACGTATTTTGATTTTGCTATGGCTTTGCCGAGTTCTTCGTTCTCTTCCCAGTCGCCCGGTCTTTCTGTGCTCCCGTCATATCCAGTGGCCGCCACGGCCTTGTAGTAGGCCTCAAGGGGCGTACGGACTGCACGGGCAACTGCTCCTTTGTTTATCTCTATTTTATTTTGCACGCTCATTGGTAAGCGCCCGCCCAATACCGTCTGGAGATCTCACTGAGATTCGCGCAAACTACGTGTCCACCTATTAAATGAAATGGACATGCAACGTTAATGAGCACTTCTCTTTCTGTCGTTCCGGCTGCCCGGGTCCCGCGGCGGCGTTATCCCCTTGAATACAAACGCCAGGTGGTACAGGAATCCTTGAGCCCGGGCGCGTCGATCGCTGGCGTGGCACTGGCCCACGGCATCAACGCCAATATGTTGCATA
>JACCEO010000013.1 GCA_013416485.1 Alcaligenaceae bacterium | reverse complement strand
GCTAACGATATCCTTCAAGGCGGCGTTATCGAGCATGGCGTCAGCCAAAAGGCGTTTCAATCGACCGTTTTCATCTTCCAGTGCCTTTAATCGCTTGGCCTCTGACACGTCCATGCCGCCGAATTTAGCCTTCCACTTATAAAAGGTGGAGTTGCCAAATCCGTGCTTGCGACACAGTGCATCAACCGCTAAGCCAGCTTCCGCTTCCTTGATGAAACCGATGATCTGTTCTTCGGTAAATCGTTTCTCCATGTCCGTATTCCTTTAAACGGACTCTACCTGATTTTGTACCTAACTTTGGGGGCAGGTCAGATGGGCCGTAGTTAGTGGGTGCGCTGGCCGTATGGGTACGGCGCATTGAGGAAGTCTGCATACGTTTCTCCATTAAGGGGTGGTGTTCGGGTTGGCCCAAGAAAACGTCCAGCCCTTCGCCCAGGCCCCACTGTGATCGGTCTGCCATTTGGCCTGCGCCGTGTCGTAATTCGCTGCTTGTAGCGATAGCTGGTGCTCGCATAGACGCTGTTCAGATAGTCTGCGGTGCACTTTCCCGCACCCCTGGATATGGCATCCAGTCGGGCAGGCATCTCGGCTGATGAAGATGCGGGGCACATACCCAGGAATGCGCGGCGGGCGTCTACCGTGTCACCCCAGTCCAGGCGTCTTTTATGGAAAATTTTGATGTCGAAGTAGTGGCTTAGCGATGGTGCGCATTCGCCTGGTTGCAAACTGCTGGATAAGCAAAGAATCGCTTCGCAGGCCAGACGCGTTGTGCCGCTTAGCAGATCGTTGGATGGCTCGCCCGATGATAGTGCCAGGACAGGGATGGACGCGCAGGCGAACGCCAGCACGCCAACCGCAGCGGGAAGGTGCTTCATGGATGTTCTCCGGTGTTTTTCTGGAGGGTGTCAGACAATGCCTGGCAAGAGTGACGCAGGCGGGTAGGGCCTGTATGGGTCGAAATTAAAGCGGGTTGTGAACCCGTTTAATCTGAAAGATGTTCTATGCCGCGACGACGCATAGCCGCCTGGGCAATGGCGATTTGCTCAGGCCGTGCCGTGGCTCGGACCAGAAATGCCGTTTCAAGTGCGGCGGCGTGGGTTTCAGAAATTTGGCTCAGATGCCGCACAGCCTGGCGCAAGGCATCGAGCTCTTCGGCCAGGGTATCGGCGGCGGTCAGCCGTCGGCGTACGTAATCTGACAGGTTCAGGCCAGACAGGGCGGCGGCTTCAGAAAGGCGCCGATGCTGGCCGGGGGTCAGGCGAATACGCATGACCTCTGATAAGGGTTCGTTAGACATAAGGGCTCCGGGACGCGCCCGTAGCACAGGCACCATTTATGTCGGGAGCGCCTTTGGTGGGGTTTGGTCAGTGGTGCGGGGCGGGGGAAATCTAATACCGCGTAGAGCGGCATGCAGATACAGAAACAGTATTCAGTTCGGTCTGTTGGGGCTTATGCCGTCTACTGCCAGATTGGCAACTGATGCCACTGAGACGGGAAGCCCATCGCGGAAACGGGAATTTTGTGCTGATTGATCAAGTCTCGTAGCCTCTGCCTCCAGCTATGCTGAGGAGCCACGATATCCATGCAGTACAACAGTATAACCAGCGAGTTGTACAGCTTGCGAGAGCCAATATGAAGTTGCGATGTCAATGACGAGGGCTTACTACGCGGCAGCAACGGAGTTATTGTGAATTCTCGGTTCCATAGACGGCTATGGTGGGCACATGTATTGCGCACCAGAGCCAAGTGATGTAGCCAAGATCCCAATACCTTTTCATCCAGGCCATACGTCGAGGCGATGGCACGACGTGTTTGCATGGGCTTGAGGTTGCCATACCAGCGTGAGAGCAGGCCCAGAGACATTACTTCGCATACAGCCCAGACTGGGGGCAAGGATTCTGAATAGCTGTTCTGGAGATGTTTGATAAAGACTTCATCTGACCGCTCAACCTCATTGCGCAACTTGGCAATATTAGTTGCCCACAAATGGGGTCTGGCAGCCAGGGAAACGTCCAGATGGGCATGAGGCCCATGACGATGGGCTAGATGGTAGGCCCATTGGCTGCGAGCGGAGACTTCTATGCGTTCGATGGCGTCCAGGACCAACAAACGAAGGCTGCGATCAAATATGTACAGGTTTAGTACGTCCTCAAACCGAGTGCCTGACTTAAACTCGTGCGGGCTATGGCTTGCTTCAAAAGGTAGCCAATAGGCGCTGAGACGGTAGTAGTTCAGGTGTTGCAGGTAAAATTCAGCAGAGGCGGGATCGTCGACAAGCATGCCGCGTTGCTGAAGGATGGAAACCTGCTCGGCATAGGTTGTTGCCGGCTTAGGGAAAGGGTGTCTTAATGTCGGCATGATGAACCCATGCCGTATTTGGCGCAGTTAGTGTACAGGCCTAGAAAAAAGTAACCCGCCGGTTTGAGGATTCGCTTTCGCGCATAGCCTTGGCGGGTTTTGTTATCCCAATTATACATACATCTCGGTAGCAAAGGAAGACTCCTTGATGAAAACGCGCCTTCTCAATACCACGATCCGGCGATTTGTCCCAAAAACCACCATTTATGTCCGAAAACGCGTAATCCACTCAAAACTCAGGCAGCATCAGGTAATCCCAAGCAAGGTCAAGCGAACTTTTGGGGATGGTATTTTGGATGGTATTGGCAAGGCGGTGAGCAAATAAATTTAATTAAATCAACGGTATATTTGAGCTATTGATAATTGAGTGGGAAAATGATTCTGCATCTGACACAAGTCAGGCATTTGAAGGCATAAAAATCCGTTAAGCCCGCATAGTTACGGGCTTTTTTGTTTTTCTTCCGTTTACAATGGAGTGGAATAAGTTGTAGAGGCGGGGCGTTCTAATTAATGTACTGTTTCCGTCTATAGAAATCATCAACGAGTAAGCTAATGAATATCAACAAAAAAATTTATGCCGGTAAAACCAAAGACCTATATGCTTTGACGAATGGCAATATTCTCCTTGTCTTCAAGGATGATGTCACAGGAGTGGATGGCGTTATCGATCCAGGAGCCAATACCGTCATCGGTCAGGTCGAAGGTAAGGGACGTAAATCCCTTGCTATGACTGATTACTTCTTTAAACGTATTCACGCTGCTCAGATCCCAACTCACCAAGTACAGGTGGATCTTGAAAAGGGGACTATGGAAGTACGTCGAGCCGAGCCCTTGGGCAAAGACCTTAAGGGGGGAGGTGGCTTAGAATTTGTCTGTCGTACCCGTCCTTGGGGAAGTTTTATCCGTCGCTATCAGCAATATATCCGCGACGTTGAACAGAAGCTTGATTACCTTGTTGAAATCACACTGAAAGACGATGAGCGTGGCGATCCGTTGATTAACGACGACAGCCTAGTTGCTCTGGGATTGGTGAGTCCTGAACATCTAGCGGAAGCTAAAGACATTACTCGCCGCGTGTGTCGTATTGTTGAAGCCGACTTGCAGAGCAAAGGGCTAACACTAATCGATATGAAGATTGAAATTGGCTTGGTTGCTGGGAAAATTGTAGTGATCGATGAGATCTCCGCCGATGCTATGCGCGTTATGGATGCAGGGGGTGAAGTGCTTGAGCACGCTACTGTATATGAAAAACTGATTGGCTAATTGATTACGTCAAGTTCCAGGTTCTCACCGAGTGTGACCTGCACCGAGGAAACGAAAACGGTATCTTTATCGGTGTTGCTGCTCTTCGACTAGCAATACCGAGCAAATAGCTTAAATGTAATCGAAATAATAACGATATAGTTATTTGGAATTATATTTAATTAAGTTTTTTATATCATATAAACGCCATGAATTTATTACTTAAAGCATTCTCTGTATTCATATTTGGGATAGTTGTTTCAGGTTGCTCCAGCAAAGAGTATCCCTCTACTGAAGAGGAAAAAATAAATGTCAGAAATAATATGATGAGACAATTTATTAATCCTGCCCATAAGAAAAGTATTTATATGGATGTTGATAGATGGGGGTGTAGCTCTACAACCAAAAGGATAGAAGGGAAAAAGGTGGTTAGCTGCAGCTATAAAATGAAAAATCAGAAACACACACAAAAAATGCTTTGCCCTGCCGATAAAAGAGCAGAATGCATACCTTACGAATAACGTGGGAATAGGATCAACCAGTGGAAATTAAAGTTAACTTTCTGGACAAACTGCGTCTGGAAGCCAAGTTCGATGACTTCACCATAGTGGCTGACCAGCCTATTCGCTATAAAGGCGATGGCTCGGCGCCAGGTCCATTCGATTACTTTTTGGCGTCGTCAGCCTTGTGCGCAGCGTACTTTGTAAAGTTGTACTGCGAGACGCGTAATATTCCCACTGAAAACATTCGCTTATCGCAAAATAATATTGTTGATCCTGAAAATCGCTATCAGCAAGTTTTCAAGATCCAGGTCGAACTGCCCCCCGATATCTCGGAAGCGGATCGCCGAGGTATTTTGCGCTCTATTGACCGCTGTACCGTTAAGAAAGTAGTACAAACCGGCCCTGAATTTGTTATTGAGCTAGTCGAAAGTCTGGATGCTGATGCTCAGTCTTTACTAAGCGTAAAGCCATCGGCCGATGTAAGCACCTACATGACAGGCAAGGATTTGCCCCTAGAGCAAACCATTGCCAATATGTCAGGCGTTTTGGCTAATTTAGGTATCAAAATAGAAATTGCGTCATGGCGAAATATTGTTCCTAATGTGTGGTCACTACACATCCGCGATGCGCATTCGCCCATGTGCTTTACCAATGGTAAAGGATCCTGCAAAGAAAGCGCTTTAGCATCGGCCTTGGGTGAATATATTGAACGACTTAGCTGCAATCAGTTCTACACCGAATCCTTTTGGGGCGAGGACATTGCAAATGCTGAGTTTGTGCATTATCCGAATGAACGCTGGTTTCAGCCTGGCCCTGACGATAGCTTGCCACCGGAAATTTTAGATGAACATTGCCTAGACATTTATAACCCCGAAGACGAGTTACGTAGTTCGCACCTGGTGGATACCAACTCTGGTAACGCACAACGCGGTATTTGTTCATTGCCCTATGTGCGGCAGTCTGATGGGGAGACGGTGTACTTCCCGTCCAATCTGATCGAAAACCTTTATGCCACCAATGGCATGAGCGCTGGTAATACGCTGGTTGAAGCGCAAGTTCAAAGCTTGTCAGAAATTCTAGAGCGTGCTGTGAAGCGTGAAATCCTGGAAGGTGAAATTGCTTTGCCAGATGTGCCTCAGGAAGTGCTGCAAAAATATCCTAGTATCCTGGCAGGCATACAGGCTTTGGAAGAACAAGGTTTTCCGGTACTAGTTAAAGATGCTTCATTAGGGGGTGTGTATCCCGTGATGTGCGTCACCTTGATGAACCCACGTACAGGAGGGGTTTTCGCCTCTTTCGGTGCTAACCCCAGCTTAGAAATGGCATTGGAACGTAGCCTGACCGAAGTGCTGCAGGGGCGTAGTTTCGAAGGCCTGAATGATTTACCCCAGCCTACCTTTGTAAGTAACGCCGTCACTGAACCCTATAATTATGTTGAGCATTTCATTGATTCTAGCGGTGTTGTGTCGTGGAGATTTTTTAGCACTAAAGCAGACTATGAGTTCGTCGAATGGGATTTTTCCATCCAAGGTGAAAACGCGACAGCCCAAGAAGCGGATAGGTTGTTTGCCATGCTTGAGGGTATGGGTAAAGAAGTCTACATGGCAGTGTATGACCAGTTAGGTGCTATCGCTTGCCGAATTCTGGTTCCTGGTTATTCTGAAATCTACCCAATTGATGACTTAATCTGGGACAACACCAATAGGGCATTGCTGTTTCGCGCTGATATTTTGAATTTACATCGCCTGGACAATGCCAGCTTAACGGCCTTGCTTGAACGCTTAGAAAATAATGACTTGGATGAGTATGCTGCCGTATCCAAGGTAATAGGTATAGAGTTCGACGAAAATACAGTCTGGGGACAGCTTACTGTTCTTGAACTGAAGTTGTTAATTAATCTAGCTTTACAGCAACTTGAAGCAGCGCATGAATTAGTGGGTGCTTTCCTCCAGTACAACGACAATACTGTCGATCGAGGTTTGTTTTATCAGGCTCTGGATGTGGTACTAGAGGTCACGTTGGATTCCGAATTGGAACTTAATGACTATGTCGTTAACTTTCGCAGGATGTTCGGCCATGACAAAATGGACGCCGTATTAGGGTCTGTGGATGGTAGCGTGCGTTTCTTTGGGTTGACTCCTACCAGCATGAAACTGGAAGGCCTAGATAGGCACCATCGCTTATTGGATAGCTATAACAAATTGCATAAAGCACGTGCATGAGCCAAGACAACTTGAACAAAACCTATGTGTTGCTACATGGTGCTTGGCATGGTGGCTGGTGCTGGAAACATGTAGCCCTGGCGCTTCAAGCTGCTGGACATAAAGTGTTTACCCCTACGCAGACTGGCTTGGGTGAGCGTTCTCATCTGCTCTCTAAAGATATCAGCTTAGACACTTTTATTAAGGACGTAATCAACGTCCTAGAGTGGGAAGACCTAAATGATGTGATATTGGTTGGCCATAGCTTTGGGGGAATAGGCATATCCGGGGCAGCCGACCGTGTACCCTATCGTATTAGGCATTTGGTGTACCTTGATTCACTGATCTTGCAAAATGGGGATAGTCCTTTTTCTGTTATCCCGGAAGAAGTGGCCAATGCCCGCCGCAAGCTGGCCCAAGAGTTTTCAGCTGGGGTATCTATACCCATTCCAGCCCCCAGTGCCTTTGGGGTGACTGAACCAGGGCAAGCGGCCTGGATCCAGGAAAAGTGTACACCCCACCCAATGTCAACTTACGAAGATACCTTGGTTTTGAACAACCCCGTAGGCAATGGTTTACCCGCTACTTACATAGCGGTAACGCCGCATTATGGTCCCACTACTGCTAGCAGAGAATTCGCAAAGCAGCAAAGCTGGTGTTATATGGAAATTGAAGCAGGCCATGATGCAATGTTGACGTCAGCGGATGCGGTGACACGCATACTATTAAGTCTTTGATACGTTAACTGGTGTTAATAAGTGCCCTTGTTCTAAGTAAGAGCGCACATTATCGACTACCAGGCTGCACATAGCTGCTCGAGTTTCGTGAGTGGCGCTACCTATGTGGGGAAGTAGCACGACGTGTTCCATAGTAAACAGTTCAACTGGAACCTTCGGTTCGTGTTCGTATACGTCTAAGCCGGCGCCGGCCAGCTCGCCAGTTTGTAGGGCTGTTACCAAAGCATTCTCGTCTACCACGGTACCGCGAGCGATATTGATCAAGTAACCTTGCGGTCCTAGTGCTTTCAGTACGTCGGCAGTGACCATATGGTAGGTTGTTGGTGTTGCAGGGCAGGCGACAATAAGAAAATCGCACCATTGCGCCAAGTTCATCAACGACGCCTCATGTTGCCAAGGAAGCTCAGGTTTCGCGTTGCGTGTGTGATAACGGATGTCCATATCAAAACCCGCCGCTCTACGGGCGATGACCTGGCCGATACGGCCCATGCCTAATAAGCCCAAACGTTTGCCGCTGACCCTGGTTGTAGGCTTGGTTGGGCCTATACGTGGCCAGTCGCCACGTCGTACATGGCGGTCAGCGGCTGATAATCCGCGCACGGTATCAATCAGTAGGCCTATGGCTAAATCCGCCACGCAATCGTTAAGCACATCGGGTGTATTGCTAAGTACCAGATCGTGAGCGCGAACGGCATCCAGATCAATGGCGTCGTAACCTACCCCTAGGCTGCATATGGCTTGTAAGTTGGGTAGTGAGGAAAGTAGCGCGGCATCGACGCCATCGGTGCCTGTGGTGACCAGTACGGTAAATTCACTGCCCTTTTCTTGCAGGTAAGCCTCTGGATCAGGCAGACTGTGCAGCTCGACTACGGAGGCCAATGCCGGCAGCTCGTTGGTCAGGCTGGGTGGCAAGGGGTGAGCTAGAAGAATTTTATGGGTGATCAAAGTGTGTGTTCCTTAGGGGGGTTATCCCAGGTATTTGGGTAGCAGCAACGAAATAACTGGGAAAGCCAGTAGCGCAGCCAAACGCAGGACATCAGCCACGACGAAAGGGGTTACGCCCCGGTATAGCGTGCGCATGCCCACATCAGGCAGCAAGCTTTTTAGTACCATCACGTTCATGCCTACAGGTGGGGTGATGAAACTGATCTCGGTGACGACGACAACAATAATTCCGAACCAGATCAGGTCAAAGCCCAGGTGTTGTACCAAGGGGTAAAAAATAGGCACGGTCAATAGCACCATAGACATGCTTTCCAGGACACAACCCAAGACAATGTATAAGGCACAAATTAACAGGATTACCACTATAGGTTCCACGTCTAGTTGTTGAACCCAGTCTTGCAAGTCGCTAGGTAGCGAGGTGAAATTAACAAAGCTGGCGAATAGTAATGCTCCTATCAGTATCATGAACAGCATACCGGTAGTCCGGGCTGATTCTACGAGTACAGTGGATAGTACTTGCCAGCTTAAGCGTCCACGTAGCAGTGCAAACAAGAAGGCGCCACAAGCGCCTATACCGGCAGCTTCTGTAGAGCTGAAAACACCGCCATAAATACCACCCATGACGACAGCAAACAATAACAGTACACCCCATACCTGACGTAAGGCATGTAGGCGTTCTGCCCAGTTCATACGTTCACCACGCGGACCCGCTTGTGGGTCACGCCATATGGTCCATCTGACGGCCAGCAGATAAAAACCTATGGCTAAAAGACCAGGAAATATGCCAGCAGCAAACATTTTCCCTATGCTTTGCTCGGTGAGTATGGCATAAACCACCATAACGATAGAAGGCGGAATTAATATGCCCAATGTGCCGCCAGCAGCAATAGAGCCAGAGGCCAATGCACGGCTGTAACCCAACTTACGCATTTCTGGATAAGCCACCTTGGACATCGTTGCCGCTGTCGCCAGACTAGATCCGCATACGGCACCAAATCCTCCGCAGGCCACAACGGTGGACATGGCTAGTCCACCTTTACGATGACCCAGAAAGGCGTAGGCAGCAGCATAGAGTTCTTTGGATAGCTTGGATTCAGTGATGAAATTGCCCATTAGTATGAATAATGGCAATACTGATAATAAGTATTGAAAACCACTTTCACGTACCACAGCGCCCGTCATGGCATAGGCGGAAGGCCAGTTACGCATTAGCCCCACGCCGATAAAACCTACCAGCACCATGGAAAACGCGACAGGTACACGCAGGAAAATCAAGATCAGCATGGCCGCGAAGCCAATAAGGGCTTCAATCATGAGTTTTCCCTTGGTACAGATCGTGCCACAGCATGTGTAGTTGCACAGCGGTATTAATAAACAGCATAATGCTCATGAAATACACCACAGGAGCAAGTGACAGCCCCAACATGGTGGTTTGATCACCGTATTCGCGGGCGGATTCTGCTTGGCTCCAACTGACCACAGCGAGTAAGGCGCTAACTCCTGCAGCCACTATATGGGTGGCAATATATGCCATGCGTGTACCTGTTTTCCCAAACGGCATGGGTAACAAATCAACCGCCACGTGTTCGCGTTTCATGGTGGTCAAAACAATGCCACAGAAAATAACCCCCACCATAAGTATTTCGGTTAGCTCCACAGCGCCCATGACTGAAATGTTAAAAATATAGCGTCCCAGCACATCGGCTAGCGTCAGCAATGCCAACGCCGCCATGCATAATTCAGTCAGGCGGCGCAAGCTAGCTGTGAGCAGCGAGGTAATGGTTCTCATAGGATTTAGTTCTGGCTTTCTAACTCTTTCAGAAGGCTGCGGAACTCTGCAAGTACGGCAGGTCCATCAATACCTTTGGCCTTGGCAGCTTTTAGCCAAGCCTGTTCAAATGAGGCCGTACGCTCTTTGACGTCGGCTACTAAAGTGTTGTTAGCTTCATGAAATTGCACATTTTCATCTTTTAATGTTTTCAGTGCAGCGGCATCGGCATTGCCCCAGGTTTGACCACCCAGTCGGGCGATATGTTCGCCAGATAATTTTGTAATTATGTCGCGGTCTTGTTCTGGTAGGCGATCAAAAACGTCTGGGTTCATGATGATTCCATGCAGATCTGCATAAAGACCACCTGGAAACATAGTGGCGTGCTTGACTACGGTATCCAAACGGAAAGAAGCCACTGACTCTAGTGGGAAAAGTACGCCATCGACGACGCCGGTGCTAAGTAGTTCGTAGGATTCAGGTGCGGGTTTAACGACGGCGTTAACGTTAAGTGCTTTTGCTACGTCGGCTTGCATCCCACCACCTATGCGTAGTTTTAGGCCATTAAAGTCTGTAATTGCCTCGATGGGCTTTTTGGTGGTGTAGACACCGCCTGGCCCGTGCCCATAAAGGCCTAGCAGCTTAATTCCTCGGTGCTCGTTGGCACCTTGCAGGTATTGATCATAGATGCGCCAAGCGGCAACCGAGGTGGATTCGGCTGTATTACCGGAAAAAGGCAACATGGCAAACTTCATTAGCTCGAAGCGACCAGGGTAGTAGGAGTAGGAAATAAACGCTAGGTCTACTACGCCATTACGCACCGCATCCAAGTGTCCCACTGGGTTAGTTACCGGTTTGGTTAAAAAATTGATTTTGACGCGCCCCTCAGTGGCAGTTTCAACTTCTTGAGCCCAAGGCACCATGAAGTCAGAAACCAAGGTATGAGTTTGTGGTATCCAAGCAGAAAATGTCAGCTCGACAGGCTTGTCGGCTTTCGCTGGGCTAGCCGCTAAGGTCAAACTTGTTAGGGCGACACCCAATAGACGAAATAACCATACTTGCTTCATAAGGACATCCTTTTATTAGTATTTAGACGGTAAAAGTAGGGCATCAAGGTATAAGTGCACGCTGAATTAAGGTGTCAATATCACCGTCGTGGTGCATGCCCAGATGATTTGCAGTCGCTGTCGTCAGGGGTGGCCATAAGGCAAACTGCTGCTCAAGTTCAGCCTGAGGTTGATACTTTAACGTAGCATCAGCCAATGACCCATAACGGGACTTAGCCGCTGCAACTAATTCTGCGACCTGTACGCGTTGAGCCGGTAAATTCCATACTCGGCCTGTAGGCAGCTGGTCGCGTTCAATGCTGGCCGATATGAGCAAATGTTCAACGCAAGCTGGCAAGGATAATAGCCACATCCAGCCATCAGTGCTTATGGGGCTAACATACGGTTTAGCGCTTGCAAGTGCTTGAATCAGGCGACTGGCAAACGAAGATAGTGCTGTATCGGCGCTCGCTGGTCTAGCGACAACTGTGGGCAAGCGAACCGTTCTGCCATCCAGCCAGTTGCGGCGACTGTAGTCTGCTAGCAGTAATTCCATCATGCGCTTTTGTGTGCCGTAGCTTAAGGTAGGCGCAGGTGCTGTGCTGTCATCTATTTGTGAGGGCAGGGGTGTACCAAACACCCCTATGCTGCTGGAAAATACAACAGTGGGGCATTGTCCTTGTTGGCGTAAACGTTCAAACAACGCTGTAGTGCCATCCAAATTAACCCGTAAACCTAAGGGGAAATCGTCCTCTGCCAATCGACTGGTGACCGCTGCAAGATGAAAAATCGTATCAGGGGTGGTGGCGGTAGCAGCAGTTAATACTGCTTTATCGCATAAATCACCATTGACTAGGCGTATGCCAGCTTGTTGCTGATACGTTTCGGTCGGCAGTGTATGGTCGGTCAAGGTAAGGCTAGTTATATTGCCTTCAGCAAGACGGGCCGTTAGGGCACGAGCCAGTGCTTGGCCAACATAGCCATTTGCACCTGTAATCAGTACATGTTTCATAGAATGTTTAGGCGCTGTCATTATTGCAGGACTCCTAGCTCGCGCAAGGGGAAACACCACGACAGATTATCCGCAGGTAGACTGCGGGGCCGGTACTCACAACCTAGCCAGTCGTCATAACCTAAGCGGGGTAGGGCTGTTAGCGCATTTAGTAGGTCATGCTGGTGTAGGTCTGGCTCGTAGCGGCCATCGACGCCAGCTATTTGTACATAAGCGATCCAAGGTCCGCAAGTGGCTACACTGACCGATACGTCCTGCTGCTCTTTTAGGCAGTGGTAAAAATCAAACTGCAAACGCAAACGCGTAGTATCAAATTGACGTAGGATCTCCAGCACTTGTTCGGGTAAATAATAGAAGTAATCCGGGATATCACTACGATTAAGCGCTTCTAACGTTAGTATCAAGTCGTCGCTCTCGGCGAATGCCAAGGCGTAATCCAAGTTATGCAGCAAGGTAGCCTTGCAATCTGCATGAGACAGGCCCTTGGTATTACCCGCCATCACATGGATACGTCGGCACCCGGTAGCATGCGCTACCGCACGTGCCTGATCGAAGGCCTGCTGAAACTGTTGTTGGGCACCAGGAATTGCCGCCCAACCCATGTGACCTTGATTCTGACCCATAGGGGTGTTGATCAAGGTAAGC
This sequence comes from Alcaligenaceae bacterium, assembly GCA_013416485.1. GTDB lineage: Bacteria > Pseudomonadota > Gammaproteobacteria > Burkholderiales > Burkholderiaceae_B > JAGOAJ01. The sequence continues at coordinate 59,692 of JACCEO010000013.1, read as the reverse complement.
GTTAGTTCAGCGTTTTGCAAATGCTGAGCATACCAAGCAGGTGGATAGGCGTAAGGCTGCAGAATTTCCACACCTTGGAAACCATCGTGTGCAGCTGCTTGAAAACGATTGTCCCATTCCAGATGTGGGTACAGCCAGCTAAGGTTGGCGGCTAATTGCATAAATCAGCCTTCGTCAATTGCCAATTTGCTGAAGAAAGGCCGATCGGTACTCTGGCATAACTACACTGATTACCGCTGACAGCTCAGCTTCTGCTAGACCCATAGCGCTGGCCATACGCAATATTTGCTGTACGTTAGCTGTTAACGGCATGGGTGCGCCACTTTGCTGGGCATTGGCGATAACGGTGTCTATGTCTTTAAGCATGGTCGACAAGGCGCCTATGCTGCTGTCTTGGGCTTCTATCATGCGTGGTGCAAATACCTGTAGTGGCTTGGAGTCAGCCCAGCCACCTGCTAATGCAGGTGCAAGCTTATGTACGTCTATTCCATTACGTTTAGCAAAACCCAAGGCTTCAGCCAAAGCAACAACAGTGGTGGCGACTATGGCTTGATTACACAGCTTGGTGGCTTGGCCTGCACCGGAGCTTCCCATGTGAGTAATGTTGCCTGCGTAAGCTCGCATGGCTGTGCAGGCAGACTCCATATGGGTTTCATGTCCACCGCTCATAATCGCCAGAGTACCTGCTTGAACGCCAGGTATACCCCCAGATACTGGGGCATCGATCCAATCAGTACCATTGGCCAGTGCCAAACGGTTTGCCATGGTGCGGGTTGCTTCGGGATCTATGCTGGAGTGATCTACCAGCCACGCTAATTCAGTCGCCTGTGCTAGCCCTTCAGTGCCAAATACCACGGCTTCTACCGCTTTGGCATCAAATAAACACATCAGCACACCGTCAACGTCTTCTGCAACTAGATAAGGACTGGCGACCACCTGAGCACCTAGCGCGGCCAGAGCCTGGGCTTTTTCCGCTGAACGGTTCCATACTTTGACTTCGTGACCAGCCTCTAGAAGACGCTGCACCATAGCAGCACCCATTAGCCCCAAACCGCAAAACCCTAGTTTCATCTTAGGCATCTGTAGTGTCTTCCAATGGCCATTGGGCAGCGCCTGAGTGCGTGACAGCACCTTCGTGGGTAGAGCCAACTAAACGCGCGTACTTTTCCAAGGCACCTGCCAGGTGTCCACGAGTATATGGCTGCCACTGAGTTTTGCGAACGGCTAATTCTTCATCGCTGACATGCAAATGTATACTGGATTTTGTAGCATCTATGGTGATGCGGTCTCCGTCATGTACTAGCCCGATAGGACCGCCGGCAGCAGCTTCAGGGCTGGTATAACCTATGCACATACCGCGTGTTGCGCCTGAAAAACGACCATCGGTAAGCAAGGCGACTTTTTCACCATTACCCTGACCATAGATGGCAGCAGTCACACTAAGCATTTCGCGCATGCCGGGGCCACCTTTAGGGCCTTCATTACGTATTATTAGTACATCGCCAGCCTGGTAGCTTTGCTGCGAAACCACTTTCATGCAATCTTCTTCTGTTTCAAAAACACGGGCATGTCCCTCAAAAACCAGGGACTTTAAGCCTGCAATTTTTACCAAAGCACCATCTGGACATAGATTGCCTTTTAAAACCACCAAACCGCCTGTGGCGTGTATTGGAGTTTCTGTGGCACGTACGATACGTCCATCGGCACTGGGGAAGTCTGCCAAGGCTTCGGCAAGGGTTTCACCAGTAATCGTTAAGGCGTCGCCATGTAAATGACCACTATCTAACAAAGTTTTAAGTATTACCGGTACACCACCAATAATATCCAGGTCACGTGCTAAATACCGTCCACCAGGTTGTAAGTCGGCTATCAATGGCGTGCGGTTAAATACCTCGGCCATATCATCCATCGTGAAACGTATGCCAGCCTCATGGGCAATTGCAGGAATATGCAATGCCACATTGGTAGAACCACCTGTGGCGGCAACAGCTGCAGCTGCATTTTCCAGGCTTTTTCGTGTAACAAGTTCGCGTGGTAATGGCCCACCTTGGGCCAGAATTTCCATTACGCGACGACCTGCACGGCGAGCCAAGGCATGACGCAGGCTGTACACCGCAGGTATGGTCGATGAACCTAGGAAAGACATACCCAAGGCTTCAGCCACCATACCCATAGTGTTGGCGGTGAATTGGCCAGGACAGGAACCCACTGTCATGGCACAGGTTCGTTCTATGCCGTTCAGTTGTTCTATAGAAATAGCGCCAGTTTGATAGCGGCCCACACCTTCAATAGCACTTAGTACGGTGTTTTCAGTGCCGTCGGGCGAATAGCCAGGCAGCATGGAACCACCGTAGATAAATACCGCAGGTACATTCAGCCTTACCATCGCCATCAGCGTACCTGGTAACGTTTTATCGCAACCGCCCAAGCCTACCCAACCGTCGTAAGCATGACCGCGTACTGCTACTTCCATGCTGTCGGCAATCAATTCCCTGGACACCAGGCTCATACGCATACCATCGTGGTTCATGGAGGTGCCGTCGGATACAGAGATGGTGTTCATCATAATGGGTACACCACCGCCTTCGGCTACCCCTAAACGGACACTGTCTGCTTGAGGGCCCAGCGATTGGGAGCAGGGGGTGTTGTCACCAGCAGTACCAATAATGGCGACCATAGACTTGCCTAGATCATGGTCATCTAAGCCTGTGGCACGCAGAAAGGCACGATGAGGTGCACGCGTGGCACCTTCAGTAACGACTTTGGAACGATGTTTTGTCAGCATGAGTAGCGGAGTTTATTAGTTTGAAAATAGCCCAAAGTGTACCTATAGACTGGCAACAGAGAAAATCTGCCTGGTGCTACATCTAGTGAACTTGGATGGAGGAAGCTGGAAATTAAGCGGTTATGAATCTATTACAGTAGCGCATATTTGATTTCGTCCTAGTAGCTTGGCCTTGTAAAGCTGTGTGTCGGCCACCTCAAAGAAACTTGCTATGTTGGGATTGCCAACAATAACTGTTGCCATCCCTATACTGATGGTAAGTTGTTGTGAATTAGTTAACGGGTTGGGAAGGGCCAAATTTTTCACCGCCAGGTGGATACGTTGGGCGACGTTGTAAGCACCTTCAGATGTCATGTTGCTTAACAAACATGTGAATTCCTCACCACCATAACGCGCAATTAAGTCTGTAGACCGTGTCAGGCTACTTTTTAAAGCGCGGGCAATTGCTTGCAGGTAATCATCACCTACCGCGTGGCCATACCGGTCGTTTACCTGTTTGAAATGGTCTATATCGATAATTAGCAGACTTAGTGGTGAACCGGTGCGTAGGTAACGCGCATATTCGTGGGATAACATGTTATCAAAGTGCCGACGATTTGATAATCCAGTTAAGCTATCCGTTTGGCTTAAGGTCTGCAGTTTTTCATTCGCTGCTTGAAGGGCTTGCTGATGCTGTTGGATGTCAGTGTTGTGCCTAGCTAGAAGCTTGCTCATACGACGATACCTAAACAGTCCTAGATAGGCAATTAGTGTTAGTAGTATCGCGCCTACGATAGCTGTTTGTAGAAAAATACGTTGTTCGCGTTGTGCCATATAGCGCTCAAGAAAATGACGTTCTCCTTGTGCGTTCGTCAGCTTTGATGCTGACACGTCTATCACTGCTAAATAACGGTTAAATACTTCGATAATGCGCTGATTTTGGGGCGATTTACTGAAATAGTAGCTATAGGCTCGTGGGTGTTCGTACAAAGTATGGACTATATCAAGATCGAAGTATTCTCGTTGATAGCGTTGCTCAGTAAAAATGTGTTGATTAAACACCGCAAGGTCGATAGTTCCATTCAGAACGTCCTGAAACAGTCCATCACTAGTGGTTTGGTTGTAGGCATGTAATTGTGCTGCAGGAACTACGGGTTCTAGCAGGGGTTGGAATGCTACACCCTGTATAAAACCGACTTGGTAGTTGGCTAGGTCGGCTGTACGATTGACTGAAAGCTGACGCTCATGGTGTGCAATGACCGCATAATAGCTTTTGTAATATGACGCCGTAAACAAGCCATGTTCTGCACGTTCTTCTGAATAGCTTAGGGGAATGAATATATCGGCTTGACCACTTTTTATCTGTTGCAGCTTACCCGCCACGGTTAAATCGCGGCCAGGGGGTAGCTCAAAGCGCAAACCTAAATCTTGAGTAATAAAACAGAGTATGTCTATGCCTACGCCGCTGTAGGTTTGGGTTGTTTCATCGTAGCGAGCCATTGGCGGGGCGTGTAGCGCAAGCACCTTAAGAGGGGGCATGGCTTGAAAGTCAGCCCTTTCCTGAGCACTGATAGTTACGGGTTTAGACAAACGGATATTTTTCGCTCCGTCACATGCAAAGACTAATTCTGTTAACAAAATACTACAAATCGTGAATAATGTAACCAACCCCAGGCGCAAGGCCAGTGTGCGCCTATGCAGTGTTTCAAGAACCGTAAAGAATGTAGTCAATGCCGCCGTCAAAGATAAAGTTGTCAGGATAAGGGGGGTATATTGTAGCTGCTGGTCACATATAGTGATACGCTTATATGTTGCTGTTCTTATATTTTAATTGAGGTAAATCTTGTCTCATTCTGCTGCCGCGTCGCTTAACGAAAGTGCGCCCATATTGTCTCAGCGCAATCAGCGTGGGAATATTATTCGTCTTACGCTGGCGCAGGCTTTGGCCGGAGCAAACTCAATCGTAGTTTACGCCACAGGAGCTATCGTTGGTAACGTCATTGCTCCTGACAAGTCTTTAGCCACCTTACCCATTTCAATTTTTGTGGTTGGCATGGCAGCTTGCATCATACCTATGGGTATCCTTGCTAGGCGATATGGTAGGCGAGCCGCCTTCTTGGCCGGGGCAGGTTGTGGCGTGTTGGTTGGACTGTTGGCGGCATTGGCAGTTGTATTAGGTTCGTTTTGGTTGTTTTGCTTAGGTACCTTCTTTGGTGGTGCTTATGCCGCAGTGGTTTTGTCTTTCCGTTTTGCCGCTGCCGATGGCGTAGAGCCAAAAATGCGAGCGCGTGCTCTTTCATTTGTTATGGGAGGGGGCGTAGCAGCCGGTGTCATAGGGCCACAGCTGGTTACCTACACCATGAATTTATGGCAACCCTATATGTTTGCCGTCACCTTTTTGGTCCAAGCTGCCGTTGCAGCGTTGTCGGCAGTAGTATTGATGGGGGTACGCTTACCTAATCTAACCCCAAAAAAAGAGGCCGGTGGGCGACCACTTTCCGCGATAATAAGCCAACCGCGTTTCATTACCGCGGTCATTTGCGGGACAGTGTCCTATTTGCTCATGAACTTCATCATGACTGCCGCGCCGTTGGCTATGCAAATGTGTGGCCATCCTATAGAAACCGCTAACTTGGGCATGCAGTGGCACGTTATTGCTATGTTTCTACCTAGCTTTTTCACTGGGCGTTTAATCTCGCGTTTCAGGGCTGGCCCAGTGGTGTTTGTTGGTTTGGTGTTAATCGGCTTATCGGCAGCAATTGGTTTGGCAGGTATAGATGTAGCGCATTTTTGGCTTACTTTGATCTTACTTGGGCTGGGTTGGAACTTCAGTTTTGTCGGGGCATCGGCGCTGGTGCTGGAATGCCATCGACCTGAAGAAGGGGCACGCGTGCAATCGTTCAATGATTTTATTGTGTTTGGAATTATGGCCGTGGGGTCTTTTGCCTCAGGTAGCCTGCTTGATTCTCACGGTTGGAGCATGGTGCTTTGGGTGTCGTTTGCGCCGCTGCTTATGGCTATAGCTGCGCTAGGTGTAGCTGCTTTACTGCGGCCGGCGCCGGTGGTCAATACTTTGTAGCGCTAACTCAAGGGGTAATACTATCTTGCCAGCACTGGCTGACAGGTTCACCATGTTGTAGGATGTATTGGGGCTACAGCGCCTTAAGTGCTGTAGCAACCTCAAGGGGGACCGCACATGCAAATTGCAGTAAGTACGTCAATTCAATCCAGTAGGCGGGTTGTATGGTTGGCCATGTTTCCTGCCACTGTCGCCCTAGCTTTGGGTACTGCTTGGCCAACAGCGGCCCCGGCCCAAGTCGCTAACTTTCATCCTTGTAACTCTCAGCCTTCATTACCCATATGCAAATACGGCTATGGTAAGCGTGTTGCGATGAAACGCTGGGGAGCCAAACCTGCTCCTCTGGATCCGGATGCGGTGGCTAAGGCAACATTAATCACACGTAATCCTGCTGAGGAAATCAAAAACATCAAGTCCAGCACTGTTATCGTACAAGACGTAGATACCTTAGAAGTGCTGTTTGCTCGTCAGGAAAATGTTGTAAGGCCTATCGCGTCCATCACCAAACTCATGATGGCTTTAGTAGTAGTTGATAGACACTTGCCTATGGACGAAATGATCAACATAGTGACCGAAGATCGCCAGTCGGAAAGTGAACTACCCGCACGTTTGGCTGTTGGGGCGCGTCTTAGCCGTTCCGATCTATTACACTTGGCACTGGTTGCCTCGGAGAACAGCGCCGCAAAAGCTTTGGCTAGAACCTACCCAGGTGGTGCAAGTGCTTTAGTGGATGCCATGAATACTAAGGCACAAAGTTTAGGCATGGTAGATTCGAAATTTGTTGGCCCTACGGGATTGTCCAACGAAAACGTGTCGTCCGCTACTGACCTGGTCAAACTGGTTCATGCCGTTGCACAGCAGCCTTTATTACGTCAGTTTTCTACTGACCCCAAGCACGAGGTTAATGGGCAAACGTTCCGTAATACAAATATGCTGGTTGGTAGGCCCAACTGGAATATCATGGCCTCGAAAACTGGCACCACCCGTTTGGCGGGGGATTGCCTGGTCATGCAAATTCAGCTGGGTGAACGTAAGTTGGCCATTGTGTTGCTTAATTCCCAAGGCCAAAGCGGTTCGCGCTTTGGGGATGCTGTACGTGTGCAGCGCGTTGTGAATAATCAAATTTCTGCAGAACTAGCTTTGGCGGCACAGTAGCCAAAATAATTTAAGACTGCACCTTTTCAGGATTACTTAACAAAGCCGCCTTGGCCGCATCGTCAACGGTATTAAGCCAAATAAAACGTAAACGTTTACGCGCTTCTTCGGGGATTTCATCCAGATCACGCTGGTTGCGTGCAGGCAGCATAACGGTAGTGATACCTGCCTGTAATGCCGCAAGCACTTTCTCCTTGACACCACCTATGGGTAGAACCAAGCCACGCAAACTGATTTCTCCTGTCATGGCATGATCGCTTTGCACGGGAGTGTTGGTGAGTAAGGATAATAGCGCCAGGTACATGGCCACACCCGCACTAGGGCCGTCTTTGGGTATGGCACCAGCGGGTACGTGCACGTGGATGTCTATTTTCTCAAAAAGCTTAGATGGAATATTAAGGTGCTCGGATCCTGATTTGACCAATGTAAGTGCGGCTTGGGCACTTTCTTTCATGACATCACCCAATTGTCCTGTCAGGATCAACTTACCACTACCCGGAGAGCGGCTAGCTTCTATAAATAAGATATCGCCTCCTACAGGGGTCCAGGCCAAGCCTGTTGCAACACCTGGAAGGCTGATGCGCATGGCGATTTCACTTTCAAATTTTTCAGGCCCTAGCGCGTTGTGTAGCTCATCCACATTGATTACTACCTGTTGTGCTGTACCCTCGGCAATGCGCATAGCCACATGGCGCATGACATTGCCTATTTCGCGTTCCAAATTACGTACGCCAGCTTCACGTGTATAACTATGCACTATCGTGTGCAAAGCATCGTCAGTCATTTCGCAGTTTCCGGGCTGTAGACCGTTGGCAATCATTTGACGTCTTACCAAGTAGCGTTTGGCGATTTGTATTTTTTCTTCTTCGGTATAGCCTGGCAGCTGTATTACTTCCATGCGATCACGCAATGGAATAGGAACGGTATCCAGCATATTGGCGGTAGTAATAAACATAATGTGCGACAAATCAAAAGGTAAGGCCAAGTAGTTGTCGCGAAAAGTGCCATTTTGCTCTGGGTCCAATACTTCCAGTAGGGCAGCCGCTGGGTCTCCTTGTATACCTGAACCCATCTTATCGATTTCATCCAGCATCAGGACGCAGTTCTTGGAGCCTGCCTTGTGTATGGCTTGAATAATGTTGCCAGGTAGGGCACCGATGTAAGTGCGCCTATGGCCACGTATTTCCGCTTCGTCGTGGACGCCTCCCAAACTAAAACGAGCAAACTTACGTCCTGTGGCTTTGGCTATGCTTAGCCCCAATGATGTTTTACCTACCCCAGGAGGACCCACAAAACACAATATGGGACTTTTGCCTTTGGGATTAAGCTTTTGGACTGCTAGGTACTCCAAGATACGACGCTTTACTTTATCTAGCCCGTAATGGTCGTGGTCCAGTATGGTGCGTGCTTCAGCGATATCGATGCGATCTTCGGTGGTAATGGACCAAGGCAGTTCGGTTACCCAGTCCAAATAGGTGCGTAGCATAGAGTATTCCGCCGATGCATCTGTCATGCGCTGCAGGCGTTTTAGTTCTTTAAGTAATTGAGTTTCTATTTCTTTTGGGATATTGGCTTGTAGTATTTTTTCTTGGACCTCAGCAATTTCAGCGTCGTTGTTATCCGTTTCCCCTAGTTGTTTTTGTATGGTTTTTAATTGCTCGCGCAATAGCACTTCACGTTGACGGTCTTCGAAGCGTTCCTTGGTCTGTTGATCAATATCCTGACTTATGCGCAGAACCTCGATATTGTGAACCAGAAAAGTAAGCACTTTATTCATGCGTGCTTCTAAGTCTATGGTTTCCAGTACTTCCTGTTTTTCTGTTGGCTTTAAATCCATGACACCAGCAATAAAGTCAGTTAAGACCGAAGGTGATGTAATGTTCTGAGTGGAAGCAAGCAATTCCACAGGAGCTTGGGGCAGCATTTGTAATATTTCAGCGCTGCGGGTTTTTAGCTGCACCATTAGTGCTTCTATCGTCAGGTTAGAGGTTTTTGGTTCTTCAATCCGCTCTACCGTGGCGACAGTGAAAGGGTATCCCGTTAGGAATTCTTTGACCCGACAACGTCCTTCACCTTGGCAAATGATGTGATGTGAACCATCGGCCACAGTGATGTAACGCACTATGCTGGCCACCGTGCCTATATGAAATAATTGTTCTGAAGTGGGTTCGTTAGGGGCATTTTCTTTTTGTAATAACACCGCAATTTGACGTCCAGAACGAGCTGCTTCTTGTGCCGCTGCAACAGAGCTTTCACGACCTATGCTAAGTGGCACAACCAATCCGGGAAATAGCACCAGATTACGTACCGGAATAATGATCAATGCATCTTCTGCTAAGGTAATTGCCGGAGCAGCTTGTTCTTTATCGGTGGTGCTGTTGTCGTTTGCCATGGCTAACCTACTGGTGGGTTGGTGCTATGCGCGTTTTAATAAGCGTAGGAACAGACATCCATTGCTTAGTGTGGTCTCTTGAATGTCAAAGTGGCCTGATGGCAATTCTATGTGCCGCTCAAAATGGCCATAAGGAATTTCCATACGGCGAATCTGGGCGGATACAGGGGCAGGGATCGCACGTTGAGCAAGCACGACTAATGTATTGCCATCTATGACAACTTTGACGTGATCAGAATCAACACCTGGCAGAGCCACCAAGACGGATAGCGTATGACCAGTTTCGAAAATATCGACTGGTGGTTCCCAGGAGGGGCCTGTGCTGCGGCCACTGCTTAAACGAAAGAACTGCCGGTGTAAGCGTTCTGCTTGTTCCAGCATGTTGATGGCATTGGACCAGCTAGAATCTATGGGTTTACGGAATGTCATGTCACATCCTCGTCTTACGGCAGTATTTGCTGCTTACAACTGCAGTGGCAGGGTACGCTATATGTAAAAGCAAGTCGACTATGTATCGGCTACCTATGCATTCCACTATAGGAGCAATAATCCCTGATTGCAATGTCTAATAGCGGCTCTAGGAAGTAACAAAGATGAAATATATCTTCAGCTTATAATACAAGCTATCAATTGAATGATATGTCTATGTCCAATGAAATACTCTCTGATGTGTCTATAGATCCTACTTTGGGTGGGACGCTACGACGCAGTTCAGAAACACTGTCTGTTCAGTTAACCAAAGCTCTTGGGGCTAGGATTGCGCGTGGTGAAATTAAACCGGGCGATAAACTACCCAGCGAACATGCCTTAATTGATGCCTATGGGGTTAGTCGCACCGTAGTGCGCGAAGCCATTTCCAGCCTTAAAGCCAAGGGCATGATAGCTACTCGCCACGGTGTGGGGGCATTTGTGTTGCAGGCTACACCGTCGGTGACGTTGCGCATCGAGCATTCTGGTCTTAGTGTCCTGGGTGACATCATGAACGTACTGGAATTGCGTATTGCTCTAGAAGTCGAAGCCGCGGGCTTGGCCGCCCAGCGTCGCACAGCCGTTCAGCTAGATGTTATGCGTGCTTTGCTTGATCAAATGGCGGATAGCACCTTGCAAGGCGAGGACGGCATAGCGCACGACAGAGGCTTTCATCTGGAATTGTTACGTGCTGCAGGCAATCCCCATTTTTCAGCCTTGTTGGAACCTTTAGGGGAGCTAGCGATACCAAGAGCCAGTTTGGATCTTTTTGCTCAAGATAGTGTTGCGCGTACAATTTATTTGCAATGTATAGGCTTAGAACATGAAAATATTTACCGGGCGATTCACGATCAAGATGTTAAGGCCGCGCGTAGTGCAATGCGACAACATTTAAGTAATAGCCGTGAACGGCTACGCCAAAGCCTGGAAACTCAAAGCGGCAGCAAAAAAGGCAGTGATAACCCCTAAAGCATAGTTTGATTTTTATAGGGTATTATCTTTACTTGTATGACAACATACAAGATAGTGGAGTAATTACCATTGTTTGAATCTAAAGGGAGTGCGGTTGTGAAGCTTGGTTTTATTGGTTTGGGCATTATGGGCAAGGCAATGGCTCTTAATTTATTGCAAGGGGGCCATACGCTTTATGCACATTCCCGCAGTGGCGTCACTGACGACCTATTGCAGGCTGGCGCTCTGGCGTGTAACAACCCCGCCGAAGTTGCTAGCAAGGCGGATGTCATAATTACCATGCTGCCAGATACCCCTGATGTAGACCTTGTTTTGTTTGGTCAAAGTGGTGTGGCTGAAGGCCTAACACCTAATAAAATTGTCATCGACATGAGCTCCATTTCTCCAGGTGCTACTCGTGATTTTGCCAAGCGTATTTCCGCTTTAGGTTGTAGTTACATTGATGCGCCTGTATCAGGTGGTCAAGTTGGGGCCACCAGTGCGTCGTTGACCATCATGGTCGGTGGCGATGCAGACGTGTTTGAATCCGTCAAGCCTTTGTTCCAGTTAATGGGGAAAAACATCACCTTGATTGGTGACTCGGGCGCAGGCCAAATGTGTAAAGTAGCTAACCAAGTCATTGTGGCCTTGAATATTGAAGCGGTTGGGGAAGCGATGCTGCTGGCATCTGCCGCTGGTGTAGATCCTGAGCGGGTCAGGCAAGCCCTGATGGGTGGGTTTGCGTCTTCTCGTGTGCTTGAAGTGCATGGGGAACGCATGGTCAAACGTAATTTTGAGCCAGGGTTCCGCATTGAGTTGCATCATAAAGATCTGAACTTGGCATTGACTGCCGCCAAAGAAATGAACATTTCTTTACCAAATACAGCCGCTTGCCAAGCCTTGTTTGAAGAATGCATAGCAGCAGATGGTGGTCAGTGGGATCACTCTGGGATGGTGCAGGCTTTAGAGCAAAAGGCTGGCCGAAAAATCGCCTAATACGATGCCATTCTTAAAATAACAAGGGACTGAAGAAATGATACCTAGCAACTCTTTAAAACAAGCGCTGGCCCAAAATCGTAAACAAATCGGTTTGTGGTGCTCATTGGGTAGCAATATCACTGCTGAAATCGTGGCTGGCTCTGGTTTCGATTGGCTGTTAATTGACGTAGAGCACTCGCCCAATGACTTGCGTTCGGTACTGGTTCAGTTACAGGCTATGGCACCATACCCACTAGAACCCATAGTACGTTTACCCAATGCCGATCCCATCTTGATCAAACAATACATGGATATAGGCGCACGGTCGTTATTGATTCCTAGCGTAGATAGTGCTGAAGAAGCAAAAAATATCGTTGCAGCCACTCGCTATCCCTTAGGTGGTATACGAGGCGTTTCCATTTCACAACGTGCGAATCGCTATGGCAGGGTGGCAAATTACCACCAAAATGCCGAACGCGATATTTGTGTGGTTGTGCAGATAGAGTCGGCTGCAGCGGTGAATGCGGCTCAAGCTATCGCTGAAGTAGAAGGGGTAGATGCGTTATTTGTTGGTCCTTCAGATTTGTCCACCAGCATGGGGCATTTGATACAACCTGGCGTCGAGGAAGTGCAGGCGGCCATCGTATCCGTACATGCTGCCGCGCGTCGTGCTGGTAAGCCGGTGGGTATTTTGGCCCCTGTTGAAGCTGATGCGCTACGTTACCTGGAAATGGGTTACACGATGGTGGGTGTAGGGTCAGATCAGGGTCTGCTAACCAGCGCCGCCGATAAACTTGCTTGTCGTTACAAGTAAACCAGAGTACGCCATGAATTATGAATCTCAGCGCGTACAGCGCATTACGGCATCACCCAGCATGACAATATCGCTGCAAGCCAAGGCTATGCGGGCCAATGGCATCAATGTGATAGACCTTAGTTTGGGAGAGCCAGATTTCGATACACCTGAACATATTGTGGATGCTGCAGAACGTGCTATGCGTAATGGTCAGACACGCTACACGGCAGCTGATGGCACACCGGAGCTTAAGGCTGCCATTGTGCAGAAGTTCCAGCGTGAAAACGGCTTGACGTTTGCTAGTACTGAAATATCAGTAGCCAACGGGGCTAAGCAAAGCATATTTAATGCCTTGCAAGCAACACTAGAACCTGGTGATGAAGTCGTGATTCCTGCACCGTATTGGGTGTCTTATTCCGATATGGTTACCTTGTTGGGTGGAACGCCAGTGACACTAGAGTGTGGTGCTGAACAGGGTTTTCTGATGTCAGCATCGCGCTTAGCCAACAGTATTACCTCGAAAACCCGATGGGTTATTTTGAATTCGCCCTCGAATCCTAGCGGCGCCATTTATGACCAACAACAATGGGTTGAATTAGGCGCTGTATTGGCAAAATTCCCCAGGGTGTTGATACTGTCCGACGAAATTTACGAACACATTATCTATGACCAGTCTTTTGTGTCATTTGGGAATGCTTGTCCAGAATTACGAGATAGAACATTGCTGGTGAATGGGGTCTCTAAGACCTATGCCATGACAGGGTGGCGCATAGGTTATGCCGCAGGACCTAAAGGGCTTATTGCTGCTATGGGGAAAATACAGTCGCAAACCACGGGTAATCCGTGCTCTATTGCCCAGGCTGCAGCGGTCGAAGCGTTAAATGGACCTCAAACCTTTTTAGCACCTATGGTGGCTGAATATAAGACACGTCGAGATCTTGTTGTTGGTGAACTTAGAAAAATCTCTGGACTGGAAGTTATTAATCCTGCAGGTGCGTTTTATGCATTTCCGCGCTGCTCTTCCTATTTTGGTATGCAAACTCCAGAAGGTGTAGTTATTAATAACGACACTGACCTGTCCGCTTATTTACTACGACAAGCACACGTAGCCACAGTGCCTGGTGCGGCATTCGGCTTGGCCTCGTATATCCGGTTGTCCTGTGCGACATCGCAATCCGTATTGGCGGATGCCGTGCAACGCATCAAGTCTGCTTTAGAACAATTAGCTCCAGTTAACTAATCGTGTCAGGTCGTTGTTGAATATTCTTGTGTATTGATGTTTTCTTAAAAATTTACGCTAAAAGGATTACTCATGAAATTGTTAAAAATGGCAGCCTTGGGCGCCTCGTTATTTATCGCTTCAGGTAGCGCGTATGCTGGCGCTACATTCGAGGCTGTTAAAAACAAAGGTTTTGTCCAGTGCGGTGTGCACGTAGGTAACCCTGGTTTTTCTCTGGCAGATAGTAAAGGCGAATGGCAAGGTTTGGATGTGGATTTTTGCAAAGCTATTGCAGTCGCTATGTTTGACGATGCTTCCAAGTTCAAACTAACCCCCTTAACTAGCCAGCAGCGTTTCACTGCATTGCAGTCCGGTGAAATTGATGTCTTGACCCGTAACTCTACCGCTACCTTGTCACGCGATACCTCACTGGGTTTAGTTAGTACAGGCATCAATTACTACGATAGCCAAGGGATTATGGTGAAAAAGGAGCTGGGCGTAAGCAACGCCAAGGAGCTTAACGGCGCGGCTATTTGCGTACAGCCTGGCACCACTACAGAGCTGAATCTGGCTGACTGGTTCCGTGCTAACCAATTGGAATATAAGCCTGTTGTTATCAATAGTCCTGAAGACGCCATGCGTTCCTTTATCGCAGGGCGCTGTGATGCCTTTACTAGCGACAAATCACAGTTAGCTACCATGCGCGCCAGTTCCAGCACACCAGATGCTTTCGAACTTTTGCCCGATGACTTTTCCAAAGAGCCCTTGGGCCCTATGGTTCGCAAAGGTGATGAAGAGTGGTTTGCCGTTGTTCGTTGGACCTTGAATGGCATGTTGGAAGCAGAAGAATTTGGTATCACTTCTAAGAACGTCGACGAAATGCTTAAAAGCAGCAACCCTAACGTACAACGTATCTTAGGTGTTAGCGGCGAACTGGGTAGCGACTTAAAAGTGAATAACAAATGGCTTTACAACATTATTAAGCAAGTTGGTAACTACGGTGAAAGCTTCGAGCGCACCTTAGGTATGGACAGCCCTATGAAACTGCCACGTGGTTTGAATGCCCAGTGGAACCAAGGTGGTTTGATGTACGGTTGGCCATTGCGTTAATCCATAGCAATACACGGATTACTTAAAACGGCCTGGGCAGAATGATTTTTCCCAGGCCGTTTTCTTGTTTTTTGATTATTGAGCTTTATGAGTTGTACGATAGGAGGTAATGAACAATTACCGGAGCAACTCATGACGACTGCAATCAAAATAGATTTTGTCTCGGACATATCTTGTCCTTGGTGCGCTGTAGGTTTAGGCTCGTTACAGATGGCCTTGGCTAGGTTAAACGGCACACTTCAGGCTGACCTACATTTTCAACCGTTCGAGCTTAATCCCGATATGCCTACAGAGGGGCAGGACACCATAGAAAGACTGGCACTGAAATATGGTATGACGCCAGCACAAGTTCATGCGAATGGTGATGTCATCACCCAGCGTGGTCGCGATGTGGGCTTTACTTTCAACATGGACAAGCGTACCTATACGTACAATACCTTTGATGCACACAGGTTGTTGCATTGGGCTGGCCAAGAAGGGCGGCAATTGCCGTTAAAACAAGCGCTATTTAAGGCCTATTTCACCGATGGTGAAAATCTTGGGTCGTATGATGTCTTGGTCAGGCTGTGCAGTGAATCAGGACTGGATGCACAACGCGCACGAAACATACTTGAAAGTGATGAGTACGCCACGAATGTCCGCGAGCGTGAGCGTTTTTATATGGGACAGGGCATTAACTCGGTTCCAGCCATTATCATTAATGACAAACATCTTATTCAAGGTGGCCAAACCCCTGATGTGTTTGAACAGGCATTACGCCAAATCGCAGGGCTAAATGACGCCTAATCATCTAGGGGCATGACAAGAGTTAATAGTTTCCAAGTTACTATAGACACTACTGTACCGATGATGGCACCGCCCATAATGTCGCTAGGGTAGTGAACACCTAGATAAATGCGCGACCACCCAATCACCAAAGCCAAGCCTATAAACAATAGGGCAGATTTCCTTTGTTTGGATAGCGTGAACATGGTCGCAAAAATTGACATAAACATCATGTGATTGCTAGGGAATGAAGCGCTATCAGTATGAGCCAGTAAAGTGTGGCCTAGATCGTGGACAAAGGGTCGAGGTATATAAATAAGGTATCCAAACAGCCAGCTAATACTGGCTGCCACGGCAGCAGCCAGAATGATAGCCAACAATGTTACACGCACCTTTTTATCGCCAAGTATAAACGTCAGACCACAAAACCCTAGGACCAAATAAGGCATGCATTTGTTTAAAAACAAAGCGAAAGTAAGCACAGCTGAATTTGGAATGGTGCTGGCATTTAGCGCTAAAAATATACTTTTATTCATAAACCAAAAATAGAACGTAAAACAACAGCATATGTTTTATCTATGTGATGAAAAGGCGCACCAGTGCACGCCAGCTAAACATAGTTAAAAAGCGATATACATGTATCAGATTTGGTCGGGCTACTGCTTGTAACCCTGGTTACTTTACACCCTGGCTAGACAGAATGTTGCAGAAAAAAGGTTTCTGCTGGTCCTGTTAGGCAGTGCGTATGATCGTATGTCGACTATATTCATCTGTGCCCACAGTGAACCTTTGAGTGTTGAAAACAGAATGATTGTAACTTGAAATACAAGGGTTAACTGACCTATTTGAATTTGGATATCAATTATGTCGAGTAAGCTTTTTTGGACATAGCGCTTTAAACATTGATAAGATGTTTAAAGGCAATAGGTTTAAATTGCTAGCCTTATAAAAA
Organism: Alcaligenaceae bacterium; assembly: GCA_013416485.1. Classification (GTDB taxonomy): domain Bacteria; phylum Pseudomonadota; class Gammaproteobacteria; order Burkholderiales; family Burkholderiaceae_B; genus JAGOAJ01. Next base: position 43,063 of record JACCEO010000013.1, on the reverse strand, counting down.
CAGCAGTACGACAACTATCAGGAGTGGACAATGAGATCACTATGGGTATTATTCGCTATTGTTTTTTCGCTAGGATTTGGCAACCCGTCTTTTGCCGAGCATGGCGACAGTAAAGCCGACGCAACTGTAACGTATATGCCAGACATTACATTCACTTTGCGTACCTCTATTGCGGGAGGCAAGTTAGTTTTTATAGGAACTTCGGGCGAACTTAAAGATCAATTAAATCCCGACTTACGTGTGCCTGAAGGTGCTGTAGTTCAAATAAATCTGGTCAATGACGACGGTGCAACTCATGACATTGCTGTTCCTCAGTTTCATGCCAAATCTGATGAAATATCCAGCAAAGGTTCTGCTACAGCTATAGTGTTTCGGGCGAATAAAAACGGTACCTTTGAATACTTGTGTACGCTACCGGGGCATAAGGCCGCAGGTATGTTTGGCAAAATCATTGTGGGTGAACCTGTGGCTGTTGACGAGCGTCAAGCGCCACAAATTGCACATGATCCAGCCGAAGTCGGCGAACCCGTGGGTAAGCGAGAACCCAAAGACGTTACTATCGATTTACTGACTACTGAACTAGAAGCCCGCTTGGGTGATAGCAGTACGTATAGATTCTGGACGTTTAACAACAAGGTTCCTGGTCCATTTGTTCGCATCCGTGTCGGGGATAACGTCACTGTAAACGTAAGCAATGCCAAAGAAAGCAGCCATATTCACTCGGTAGACTTTCATGCGGTTACTGGGCCTGGTGGTGGTGCTGACGTAACTCAGGTGGCTCCAGGGCAAACCAAAAGCTTTACCTTTAAAGCCAAGCATCCAGGGCTGTTTGTCTACCACTGCGCGACACCTATGGTGGCTCAGCATATAACCAACGGTATGTACGGCATGATACTGGTCGAACCTGAAGGTGGGCTGCCTCCAGTAGATCGTGAGTTCTACGTCATGCAAGGCGAACTCTACACCGCGGAAACGCATGGCGCTAGTGGCCTACAAGAGTTCTCCTTGGAAAAATTGCTAGCCGAAAATCCGGAACATATCATGTTTAATGGCTCTATGGATGCCTTAACGAAAATCTATGACATGAAGGCCAATGTGGGTGATGTGGTGCGCATATTCTTCGGTGTGGGTGGTCCCAATCTGACTTCCAGTGTGCACCTGATTGGCGAAATATTTGATCGTGTCTATGATCAGGCTTCCTTGACCAGCCCACCCCTAACCGATGTACAAACGACAATGGTTCCCCCAGGGGGCGCAACAATGGTGGAATTTAAAACTGACTACCCCGGTCGCTATGTACTAGTTGATCATGCGCTATCGCGTATGGAGAAAGGGTTGGCAGGCTTCTTGACCGTAGAGGGCAAAGCCGATCACAGTATTTTCCACGGTACTGAAGACTAAACGGTAAAACCTACATCTATCCCCTAACTAACGTCGCAATACGTCATCATCCGCCTAGTACAATTGGGACATGACCATTGCGACGATTACCCCCGGATTGATGTTGGCTCATGGCAACTTGCCAGAAGCTTTGCGTGACTTGGCTGTGATATGGATGCAACGTTATCCGTTGGCACCGCTGGAAAATGATGTGGTGCTGGTACAAAGCAATGGTATTGCGCAGTGGTTAAAGTTAGCTTTGGCTGCCGATCCTGCTAGTCCTGATGGTGCAGGGTTAGGCATCGCAGCAGCTCTGGAATTTTCCTTACCATCGCGGTTTTTGTGGCGGGCTTACAGGGCAGTGCTAGGCGCTAGTGCTGTACCAGAACAATCACCATACGATAAGCCCTTGCTAGTTTGGCGCTTAATGCGTTTACTGCCGCAAATTAGTAGTCAAAGTGTTTATGCGCCACTAGCCAGGTTTTTGCAAGATGACCCTGATAGGAGAAAACGCTTTCAACTGGCAGGCCGACTCGCTGACCTATTTGATCAGTATCAAGTGTATAGGGCAGACTGGCTAGAGGCCTGGGCAAACGGCGACGACATCATCATAGACGCTCGTGGCGGACGTAAACCTTTGCCAGAACAACAACGTTGGCAGGCTGCATTGTGGCGTGTTTTATTGGTTGACGTAGAAGCAGTACTGCCACTGGCAATTGATAGCGGACGAGCTGCGGTACATGCCAACTTTATGCATAAAGTGACCAACTGGACCGACTCCTCCAGACCGGCAGGTTTACCTCGCCGTCTGATAGTGTTTGGAATTTCGGCCATGCCTAGGCAGTCACTGGAAGTATTGGCTGCCTTATCGCGTTGGACTCAGGTCTTAATGTGTGTACACAACCCTTGCCAGCATTATTGGGCTGATATCGTTCCTGATAAAGACTTGCTGCGTAGTGCCCAGTCTCGTCAGCAACGGCGTGCTGGTGCTCCCCAACAGTTATCTGAAGACCAAGTGGCTTCTCACGCCCATCCATTGTTAGCGGCTTGGGGTAAACAAGGTCGTGACTTTATTGGTTTACTGGACGAACACGACAGCGATGCCTCTCGTGCAGCGTATTCCCCTCAGTTTAGTGCTATACAACAGCGTATCGATCTGTTTGCCAGCCCTGGGCAGACCACGCTATTGCAACAACTACAAGATGACATACTGGATTTGCGTCCAGCGCAAGAAACTCGTCAGCTGTGGCCTGCTATCAATGTGCAAAACGACACGTCAATACGTTTTCATAGCGCGCATAGCCCACAGCGTGAAATTGAAATTTTGCATGATCAATTACTGGCTGCATTGAATGCTGACGCTAGCCTAAGGCCGCGCGACATTATTGTTATGGTCCCAGAAATTGATAGTTATAGCGCGCATATTCAAGCGGTATTTGGTCTGCACGATATTAACGATCCTCGTTACATACCGTACAGCGTAGCCGACCAAAGTCAACGACATGTCAATCCTTTGGTGTCCGCCCTAGAGCAGCTGTTGGGTATGACGCAATCACGTTTTACCGTCAGCAATGTACTAGATTTGCTGGATGTACCTGCCGTACGCCAGCGGTTTGGTATTGCTGATACCGATATGCCTTTGCTGCAGCGGTGGATACAAGGCGCCAATATACGCTGGGGACTGCATGCCGAACAACGCTCCAGTTTGGGCTTGCCCAATGACTCCTTAGATGCGGCCCAAAATACCTGGTTATTCGGTTTGCGTCGCATGTTATTGGGTTATGCCACCGGTGCTAGCGACCTTGCTTGGGAATCTATACAACCTTACGATGAAATTGGTGGTCTGGATGCTGCGTTATTAGGGCCGTTATTGCGATTTTTTGAGTGCCTAGACGATACCTGGCGTAGTTTACGTCAGTCCGCGACAGTGCCTATTTGGTGCGAGCGTCTGGAAAAACTATTAACCGATTTCTTTGTTGATGACGATAAGGACACTGCTTATACCTTGCAGCAATTACGTGACAGTCTGGAAGATTGGCTAAACGCAGCGCTTGAAGCGGAACTGACTGAAGAGCTACCTTTGTCTGTGGTGCGTGAGCATTGTTTGGCACAGCTGGAAGACAGTCATTTATCACAGCGCTTTTTTGCTGGCTCGGTTACCTTCGCTACTCTAATGCCTATGCGAGCCATACCTTTTAAGCAAGTGTGCTTATTAGGTATGAATGATGGTGATTATCCGCGTACACGTGTACCTGTAGACTTTGACCTAATGAGTGGTGACTACCGTCCTGGAGATCGTTCGCGGCGAGAAGATGATCGCTATTTGTTCCTGGAAGCCTTGTTATCCGCTCGTGAACGTTTGCATATATCGTGGGTAGGGCGCAGCATTACCGATAACACACCACGGGCACCTTCAGTATTGCTTGGACAACTACGTGATCATTTAGCGCGGGGCTGGACCTTAGCTGCTAACTCGTTCACCGCATCACTTAGTTTGCTGGACGCCATTACGATAGATCACCCCTTGCAACCCTTCAGTCTTAAGTATTTTCCCGCTAATCCATCGGCATCAAGCCTGTTTACTTATGCCTCTGAGTGGCGTGCTTCTGCGGTTGAAAATGTGAATGCCGTTGTTAACGCTAGCACTGCAGTGCCTTTGCCTGCAATGCAGTGCCAGGAAGATATGTCCTTGCGTGAGTTAAGTGGTTTTTTAAAACAACCGGCCCAAGCCTTTTTTGCTCAACGGCTGCATGTGGTGTTTCAATCTGCACAGGATGTGGCCGATGATCACGAGCCTTTTGGTCTGGATGGTTTGGAGAAATGGCGTTTACAAAACGAACTGATACAAGCTCAAGCGGCAGCGATTGCCAAGGGTCAAGACCCAGCACAAGCGCGTGATGCTTGTTTAGCGGTCATTCGTGGGCGTGGTGAGCTGGCTGACGGCAGTTTTGCTGACTTAATGGCAGCTGACATTACCGCCTTAATGGATGAACTATTTCAAGACTATCAAGTCGCATTACGGCGTTGGCCTTTAGCAGATACTATCGGTCAGCAGCTTCATTACACCTATAAAACGGCTGATGGCACACCGATAACGGTGTCAGATTGGATTACTAACTTACGTATGGATGCTCAAGGCAATAGGGCCTTAGTATGTTTGGAAACCAGCAACCTGACTGAAGGCCGGCATTACCGTTCTGACCGTCTAATTACCCATTGGGTTACGCATGTCGCGGCACAACTCGATGGCCAAGCGTTGACCACTTTGGTCATCAGTAAAGCCGGCATGGTCGAGCTAAGTCCTATCGACTCTGGGACTGCCCAAGATATTTTTACTACCTTATTGCAGGCTTGGTACGAGGGTATGAAAAGACCGCTACCTTTAGCTGTTAGAACCGGTTTTACCTGGTTGCGTGGTGGTAAAGACGCCTTAGGTAGTGCACAGGCTGTTTACGAGGGTGGTTACCTGCAGCAGGGAGAGGTCGAGCGTAGCCCTTACTTAATGCATTGTTACCCAGATTTTTCTACCTTAATTTCTAGTGGGGAATTTACCGATCTGGCGACACACCTGTTAGGGCCTTTGCATCAGGCCACATATGCTAAGGGTGACACTGGGGAACCTAAATCGACTAAAGGGCAGTCATGAGCCTAATGAATAGCCGGCTGATCAGCCCAGAACCTTTGACGCTAGATCCCATATGTTTTCCACTACATGGTAGTCGCCTGATAGAAGCGAGTGCCGGGACAGGGAAAACGTGGACCATTGCTGCCTTGTACGTACGCTTGGTGCTGGGACATGGTGATGACTTAGCATATGCACGAGCATTGACTCCACCAGAAATTTTGGTGGTTACTTTTACCGAAGCGGCAACCCAAGAGTTGCGTGATCGGATACGTTCTCGATTGTCTGAAGCTGCCAGTTTTTTCATGGCCTTACCCAGCGATATGGATCAGGTATCGTCTGAGCCTTTTTTGCAAGAACTACGAGACAGTTACCCCGTTGATACCTGGCCTATGTGCGCACGAAAACTGCAACTAGCGGCAGAATGGATGGATGAAGCGGCAGTATCCACGATACATGGCTGGTGCAATCGTATGCTGCGCGAGCATGCATTTGATAGCAATAGTTTATTTAGCTTAACGCTGGAAACAGACCCTAGCGAATTACAGGCTGAAGTCGCACGTGATTACTGGCGTACCTTTATTGTGACCTTGGACGCTACCTTAGCGGCCGAATTACGTACTTGGTGGGCTGGTCCAACAGACCTACAACAAACTGTCCAAAACCTGATATCTCATGCGGATCTACTGGATCTTGCAGAACCTCCTAGTCAACAACTAAACCAGATACAAGCCAACCGCCTTGCCTTATTGCAACAGCTTAAAGAACCGTGGTTAGTGTGGGTTCAAGAGCTCACCGACCTGCTGGATAAGGCCGTTACCAATAAATGTGTAGACGGTCGTAAGATTCAGCCTCGCTACTATCTCCCTTGGTTGGCAGCATTGCGAGAATGGGCAGAAAATACTGACTTTTATCAACCTCAATTAAGTGACAGTGCCTGGAATCGATTAGGACCAGATGGCTTAAGCGAGGCCTGGAAGCAGGGTGATCCGCCGGACCATGAAGCCATACGGGCTATTCCTGAACTACGGCTAGCGCTGCAAAACCTGCCATGTGGCCGTAACGATGTCTTACGCCATGCAGCCCGTTGGATGGCGCAACGCTTTGCCACGGAACAAGCGCGTCATGCCACTATGGGTTTTAACGACCTACTAACGGGCTTGGATCATGCCTTACAAGGGGAAAATGGCATACGCTTGGCGGCTACCATACGCGAGCAATTCCCGGTTGTTTTGATCGATGAATTTCAAGATACAGATCCTGTTCAATACCGTATTTTTGATAGTATTTATCGCGTTGCTGACAATGCCAACGATACAGGTGTAATCTTGATTGGTGATCCCAAACAGGCGATTTATGCGTTTCGTGGGGCGGATATCTACACCTATCTTCAGGCTAGGCAAGCCAGTGCAGGCCGCTTATATACCTTGAAGAAAAACTTTCGATCTACTGCTTCCATGGTGGCAGCGGTGAACCGTTGTTTCGAGTTTGCTGAACAACGAGAAGCAGGACCAGGCGCTTTCTTGTTTCGGGATCACGACAGCAATCCCTTGCCGTTTGTTAGTGCTCAAGCACAAGGTCGGGAGCAGGTGTTTATTGTGGATGGCAAGCCGCAGACTGCCCTAACGCTATGGCAAGCTGAATCCAATCAAACTACCTTAACGAAAGCACAGGCTCAGGCTCAGATGGCTACAGCGTGTGCCAGCGAAATTACCCGTTTGCTCAATCTGTCACATACTGGTCACGCAGGCTTTCAGGAAGCCTGTGGTTTAAAGGCATTACGGCCTGCTGATATTGCTGTGTTGGTAAATAACCGTACCGAAGCCCAAGCTGTACGCAGTGCGTTAACGACGTTAGGCGTAGGCAGTGTGTATTTGTCAGACCAGGACTCGGTATTGCAAAGTGCATTAGCCTCTGAAATGTATTACTGGCTAACGGCTTGTGCTGATCCTGATGACGGCAGGCAATTGCGCGCTGCCTTGGCTACGCCTACCTTAGGACTGGATTGGGCGGACCTAGACAGTCTGAATAGTGATGAAATCCTATGGGAAGAACGGGTACTGCAGTTTCGCGCCTACCGAGAGTGTTGGCGCAAGCAAGGTGTACTGCCTATGCTGCGTCGGTTATTACATGATTTTCATGTTCCTGCGCGTTTGCTGGGTAACTTGTGCAACAGTGGAAGTACTAACGGCGAGCGCGTATTAACTGACATTTTGCACTTGGCCGAATGGTTGCAACATGCCAGTGGCTTATTAGAAGGTGAACACGCCTTAATACGTTACTTCCTGGAGCAGCAACAAACGCTGACAGGCACACGTGGTAACGATGCCTTGCAAATACGGCTGGAAAGCGATGCTGATTTGATTAAGGTGGTCACGGTGCATAAATCCAAAGGTTTAGAATATCCCTTGGTTTTCCTACCTTTTGCCTGGAATTTTCGTCAAGTCAAAGCCGATGACATTCCTTTGAAATACCATGACGATCAGGGTAGCTTGCAATTGGCCCTGTCATCCACACAGGAAATACTACAAAAAGCAGATCAAGAACGGCTAGGCGAGGACCTGCGTAAGTTGTATGTGGGCCTAACCCGTGCACGTTATGCAACCTGGTTAGGTACAGCCCCTTTGCCTGACCAGAATAATAGTTCGATGGGATCTTTGCTGGGTCTTACGTCACCTGTGACCCCAGATAGCTTGAAGCACGCTCTAAACAGTCTAGGCACTGATACCGAATCGATTGCAATGGCACCATTGCCTGATCAACATTCAATTGCATTGCAAGAACCCGTGTCCCTTGAGACTCAGGGGGCGGCGCGACAACCTGAACGATCGGTGCGCGAACAGTGGTGGATAGCCAGCTACTCATCGTTGGCAGCGCGACAAATGGCATCGATATCGGGGGAAGACCCGTCACCAGCGACCCCAGACCAAGAACTCTTCGACGAGGCCATAGCTGCAGCTATGTTACCTATGCAAGTTTGGCCAGAACCCAGTGATGCGTTAGGTAGTGCCGTATTGTCCTTTGGTTTGCTGCATAACTTTCCCAAAGGACCTGGGCCAGGTAGTTTTCTGCATGATGTCTTGGAGTGGGCGGCTACACTTGGTTTTGAGCAACTTGCTAACCAGCCAGATCAGGTTCGAGATGTTATTGCACGCCGTTGCCAACTTAGGGGCTGGGAAGCCTGGATAGACCCCTTGACCTTATGGCTACAGGACTTTGCTACAACTCGGTTCCGGCTGGGAAGTGATCATGGCATGACAGACACCACAGTGTCATTGGCCAATTTGGATGCTTGCAGCATAGAAATGGAGTTTTGGCTATCGGCAGATACAGTGCAAATCCAGCAGCTGGATCAACTAATTGGTCAATACAGTCTGCCCGGTCAAGAGCGCGCAGCGTTGCAACCAGGTCTATTAAATGGCATGTTAAAAGGCTTCATAGACTTGGTGTTTTTACACGAAGGTCGTTATTACGTTGCCGATTACAAGTCCAATTTTTTGGGTGAAAACGATGCCTCATATACCCATGATGCTATGCAAAATGCCGTGCTACAACACCGCTACGATTTGCAATATGTGCTGTATTTGCTAGCTTTGCATCGTTTGTTGAAATCACGATTGCCCGATTATGACTATGACCTACATATCGGTGGCGCTGTGTATTTTTTCTTGCGTGGTTTGCAAGCACCTTCTCAGGGTCTACATACCGAACGGCCACCACGAGAATTGATCATCGCTTTGGATCATTTGTTTTCCAGTGCACACGATACGGAGTTGGCATGAATACCCCAACCCTAGCCCCTAGTCATGTACTCAATTTGCATATGTCCAGCAATGCAGACATGCAGGCTTTACTGGACGGCTGGGTAGAGCATGCCTGGCTGCGCGAACTGGATGCCGCATTTGCACGATTTTTGTGGACTGAAGTTCCAGATGCCCACCCATTATTAATACTCGCGGCGGCACTGGCCAGCCATCAGTTAGGTCGTGGCCATGCCTGTTTGGACTTGGCAGCAACCTTAAATGATCCGATCTTTGCCTTGTCTTTGCCACCAGAAGGGCGGCACGATAACAATAATGACCAAAGCTTGCTTTTACCTACCGAAGTGTTGGCAGATGTCGATATTTCCAATTGGCAGCTAGCACTGCAACATCCAGTACTAGTCAGTGACGGTACCGGAAATACGCCTTTGGTCTGCAAGGGGTCACGTCTGTATTTACGGCGCTATTGGCGTTACGAACAAGATGTCCGCAGTGCGATAAATGACAGGGTAAGGCTGACCACAAAACAACAAGACCCCTGGTCTGTTGCGCAGTTGTGCACGCTATTAGATGTCTTGTTTACGGCACCTGCTGCTGTTATTCCTGATTGGCAAAAGCTAGCATGTGCCTTAGCAGCACGTAGCGCCTTCAGCGTTATTACGGGTGGTCCGGGCACTGGTAAAACCACCACTGTTGTCACTTTATTAGCGTTATTGCAGGCTTTGGCGCTGGGTGCTACTGATGTTAAAACCAATGGGGTCATACGTATACGCTTGGCTGCCCCTACAGGAAAGGCTGCTGCACGATTAAGTGCATCTATAGCAGCAGCAATAGAACGTTTGCCCCTAAATGCGTTAGCACAAGCTATAGGTGTACCTGAGGAACAAATCAAGCAAAACATACCTGATAAAGTTACAACCTTGCATAGATTGTTGGGCAGTAGGCCTGACTCACGACATTTTCGTCATCATGCCAACAACCCTTTAGCTCTGGATGTACTGGTTATAGACGAAGCGTCTATGGTGGATTTGGAAATGATGGCTGCCGTATTAGCGGCCTTACCTCCTGAAGCCAAAGTCATCTTATTGGGCGATAAAGACCAATTGGCATCGGTAGAAGCAGGGGCTGTATTGGGCCAGTTGTGTTACCGGGCTTTGGGTGGTCATTACACCCAAGAGACAGTCAATTGGTTGCAACAAGCCAGTGGTCAGCAACTACCCTTGGAGTTAGTAGATGCCCAGGGCGAACCTCTGGATCAAGCTGTAGTGATGTTACGCTATAGCCATCGGTTCTCAGCTAATAGTGGCATAGGAACTTTGGCCCAAGCCGTTAACAATGGAGACTCTTCTGAAGTGGACTCCATCTGGAAGCGTGGTTATTCAGACCTGAGCTTAGTGACCCAAGCTGCCCGAGACAGCGCTACGTTTAGCCGTCTTATGCTTTCAGGAGATAGTGCCTCCCCCACAGATGCTAAGGGGCCAGTATCTTATGGTTATAGTCATTACTTAAACGCATTGACGCAACATCACCCAGATTTAGGGGCTAACGACCAGGCATTTGATGATTGGGCCAAATTTGTTTTAGAAGCACATTCGCAGTTTCAAGTGTTATGTGCTGTGCGTAGCGGTACTTGGGGTGTAGAGGGCCTGAATCAACGCATTGCTGCCATTTTCCATAAGGCAGGGCATATTTCAGCCCTGGATGGTTGGTATGTAGGCCGCCCAGTTTTGGTGGTACGTAATGATTACAGCCTGGGTCTGATGAACGGCGACATAGGAATCACACTGCAGTTACCAGCACCTAATGGGAGTAGCTGGTTACCCCGTGTGGCTTTCCCTGATCCACAAGCTCCGCGTGGCATAAAATGGATCTTGCCTAGCCGGTTACAAGCGGTTGAAACGGTGTATGCCTTGACGGTGCACAAGTCTCAGGGGTCTGAATTCAGTCATACGGTGTTGATACTGCCCGAAACCGTCAGCCCTATATTGACCCGCGAACTTTTATACACCGGAATCACGCGCGCCAAAGCCAGGTTTACTCTGGTCAATCCAGGCCCTGCTAATGTACTTACCCAGGCGGTGCAGCGACGTGTGCTTAGGGTAGGCGGGCTAATATAGTTGTATTATCTTGTGTGTTTAATTACAGTTAGAAAAGAATCTCGGAGACCGTAATGTCCAGCATGTATGATCAGGATTTACCCAAAACCCCAGCCAATTACACCCCTATGACCCCTTTGCTCTTTCTAGAGCGGTCTGCACAGGTGTTCCCTAACCACTTGGCAATAGTGCATGGTAGTGGCGATGACGCGTTGCGTCGTACATGGTCTGAGGTCTATAGCCGTTGCCGTCAATTGGCCAGTGCACTAACCAGTAAAGGCATAAACAAGGGCGATACTGTTGCCGTTATGCTGCCCAATACGCCGCCTATGGTTGAAGCACACTTTGGTATTCCCATGAGCGGTGCTGTACTAAATACCTTGAATACGCGTCTAGACCCAGAAACCATCGCTTTCATGTTGGACTACGGTGAAGCCCGTATGGTTATCGTCGACACAGAGTTCGCACCGATTGTGCGCGAAGCTCTAACGCTACGTAAAACCACTACGCCTATACAAATAATAGACGTCATTGATCCCTTGTTCACAGGGAATAATGAACCTGTGGGCGATACCAACTATGAAGATTTCGTCGCCTCGGGTGATCCAGACTTTGCCTGGCAGTTGCCAGCTGATGAGTGGGACGCCATCTCGTTAAATTTCACCAGTGGCACTACAGGTAACCCTAAAGGGGTGGTGTATCACCATAGGGGGGCTACCAGCGCAGCCATTTCCAATATTTTGGAATGGGACATGCCCCAACACGCCGTTTACTTATGGACATTACCCATGTTCCACTGTAATGGCTGGTGTTTTCCATGGGCTGTAGCGGCTAGGGCAGGGGTGAACGTGTGTTTGCGCCGTATCGATGCCAAAGGCATTTTTGATGCCATACGCGAACATGGTGTTAATCATTACTGTGGTGCTCCCATAGTGCATAGCTTTCTTGTCAATGCGCCCGATGAACTGAAAGTTGGTCTACCTACTGGTGTAAAAGCAATGGTTGCAGGCGCAGCACCACCGGCTTCCATGATAGAAGGCATGGAACGTATGGGCTTTAATTTGCTGCACGTTTATGGGCTAACAGAAACCTATGGTCCTGCTACGGTATGCCCCCCGCATCCTGAATGGGCAAATGTGAATATTGGTGAACGTTCCCGATTAAACGCTCGTCAAGGTGTAAGCTATCACCTTAATAGAGCCGTCAGCGTCATGAACCCTGAAACCATGCAACCCGTTCCAGCAGATGGTGAAACGATGGGTGAAATCATGTTCCAGGGCAATATCACCATGAAGGGCTACCTGAAAAATCCTAAGGCCACACAAGAAACGCTGGCGGGGGGGTGGTTTCATAGCGGGGATTTGGCCGTTATGGATCCTGATGGATATATTAAAATCAAGGATCGTAGCAAAGACATCATTATTTCTGGCGGGGAAAATATTTCTTCGATTGAAGTCGAAGACGTCTTATACCGCCACCCAGATATTTTAGCTGTCGCAGTAGTAGCCCGCCCCGATGACCGCTGGGGTGAAACTCCTTGCGCATTTGTCGAGCTCAAAGACGGTTCCACAACCACCGATACTTCAGTCATTGAGCATTGCAAAAAGCATTTAGCCAGTTTTAAAGTCCCACGTACAGTGGTTTTTTGCGAATTGCCAAAAACTTCAACAGGGAAAATTCAAAAGTTTGAACTGCGTAAGCAGGCCGAGCTTCTGGCTAAGGCGTAAGGGTAAAGCGCAAGCCTTACCAAACGACACTACTTGTTTTTATCCGGTCTGGCCAAGTCGCCAGGCCGGCTTATCTTTTGGATTTGTTTTTATGCCTTCATTTGATGTGGTTTCTGAAGTTGATAAGCACGAGCTGGCCAATGCCGTAGATCAAGCCAGTCGCGAACTCAATACCCGTTTTGATTTTAAAGGCACTGATGCCAAGTTTGAACTGGATGGGTATGTAATCAATCAATCGGCCCCTAGTGTATTTCAGCTTAATCAGATGCTAGATATACTGCGTGGACGTTTATCTGCCCGCGGCGTCGATGTCCGTTGCCTTGAAACGGATTCACCCAATGAAAACCTGGGCGGTGCCCGACAAAAAATTACGGTGCGTCAAGGTATAGAGCAGCCTGTGTCCAAAAAGCTGATTGCCGCATTAAAAGCTGAAAAAATTAAAGTTGAAGCTCAGATAAATGGTGAGAAACTGCGTATTAGTGGTAAAAAACGTGACGATCTACAAGCTGCCATTGCCTTGCTAAAGAAAACGGATGTAGATGTACCTCTGCAGTTTGAAAACTTTCGTGATTAACTCTATGGATATTGTGAGCACACATGCTAATTAAGGTCGCCATAATGGCTGACTTACGGGGAAATTCAGCATCGTGAACGAGTACAAAGGCTTGCGTGATCAGGACACTAACCTGGTGTACTTTGCACCACCGCGTGCCAAAACAGGGCTGTTTAATGCCTTGGCATTTGCGGTGGTCGCTGGTCTTTCTTTGCTAGCCATTGTGGTTCTGGTGCTATGGACTTCGCGCAATGCACAACTGAGTTCGCAAAAAGTTGCCATTGAAAACCTGGCTCAAACCATAGGCCAAAATACTGACGCGATTATTAAACAAGCCGACGTGGTGCTGTCAGGCATAGTCAGTAGTATTGCTATTGAAGGCATGGCGCCAGAGCACCTTAAAAGCATGTCCCGAATACTGGCACAACAACTTAATCAGTTACCTCAGGTGCAAGACTTCATCATTCTAGATCAGTCTGGTCAACAAGTCTTATCGGCGCATCCTTTAGCACCGATTATGAATACTGTCACGCAAGGCAGCTATTTTGCACATCACATGACCAGCACTAATCCTGAATCCTTTATTGGCCCACCCCAACGAAAGCGTACCAATAACGAGTGGGTGTTTACAGTTAGTAGACGTCTTAATAACCCCGATGGTAGTTTCGCAGGTGTGGTACTAGCGCGCATCAGCATTAGTCACTTCATTAGTCTATATGGTGGGCTGGTAGTGGGCCACAACCGTACTATAGCCTTGGTCATGGATAACGGCACTTTGTTATGGCGATTACCATTTCGTGATAGTGATGTAGGAACCAGTCTATCAAAAGGGCCTTTGTTTTCCACGTATTTAAAATCCCGAGACAAAGGGACTGAAATTATGCGAACGCCTATAGACAAGGTGACTCGTGTGGTTAGCTTCGTGCGTTTATCGGATTACCCTTTGGTGGTGTATGTAGGTAATAGCCAAAGCGATATGCTGCAAGAATGGCGCAGGAATTCTGTAGTTTTTACGTTTGTTGTTTTGTGTTTAAGCGTCGTCCTGATGTGGTTAGGCCATCGTTTATTTACATTGCTACAAAATCAGGAGCGTGCAGCTAAACAATTGCAAGAAACTCAAGAGCGTTTGGTACGTGCCAATAACGCCTTAGAATTATTGGCCAGGGAAGACAGTTTGACTGGCCTGAATAACCGTAGAGAGTTTGAATACACCGCTGAAATGGAATTTAAACGGGCTTTGCGTGAACAGCACGCCCTAGGCCTGTTTATGTTAGATATTGATTACTTCAAGCGCTATAACGACACGTATGGACACCAGATGGGTGATGATTGCCTACGCCGGGTAAGTAGCATTATTAAAGCAAGTGTTACCCGTCCCGGTGACTTGGTCGCCAGATACGGCGGTGAAGAGTTTGTGGTTGTGTTGCCTAACACCAGTACCATAGGGGCTATGCAAGTTGCTGAGCGCATACGCAGTGCTATTCATGACGCAGCCATACCTAACGAAACAGCACCGCTAGGGATATTAACCATCAGTATTGGTATACAGGTTTTAGTGCCTACTGAGGGCGATAGCGTCAAAACCATAGTGGCCGCCGCCGATAAAGCGCTGTATCAGGCCAAAACCAGTGGTCGTAACCGGTGTGTAATGGCCTGATAAGACATAGCCGTTTAGTGTGACAGCAACACAGGAACGGTCATGGAGCTAAATAAGGTGCGCGAGGCACCCCCCATTATCCATTGACGCATACGGCTATGGCCGTAAGCTCCCATCACAATTAAATCGCTACCGTGGTCGGTGGCGGTATTTAAAATAATATTGCCAACACCGTAACCTTCGCTGGATTTGTTTTCCATGATGGGGCGTGGATACCCCATAGCCATACAATAATTGCTGAAGTCATCATCAGGGATATCTTGATTACTCAGGGTGGCTGGGTTTGGGTCCACACTTAGAACGACCAGAGAAGTACATTGTTTAAGTAAAGGTGCAGCGTCGGCAAAAGCACGAGCTGACTCACGCTTTTGATCCCAACAAAATAATATACGCTGACCGACAGTGCTTACAGAAGCCACCGTAGGTATCATAAGCACGGGTCGACCTGCAGCCATAACAACCGATTCTGGCAGATTAGGAATGATAGCGCTTACGGTGTCGCGGTTTTCAGCTTTGCTCATGACCAGCAGATCACAGTAGCGCGAATGCAAAGCCAGGACTTCGTCGGCACTCCCCTGGGGACCTCGCCATTGTGCCTTGACACCTGCCGCTGCAGTTTGTTCAACGAACATGGCTTTATTTTCCATACGCGAGCGCGCAGCCTGAGTTTTCATTACTTGTTGCAGCTCTGCTGGGATCACATTGTCGTCATACCCTGGGTGTGGCATAAGATCAGAAGGGTAGATACCTATAATTTCAGCTTTGTGCTGCTTGGCTAGAACTATTGCAGCTTTAAGACGACGTTCACAACCTTGATCATGGCCTAGGTGTACGGCGATACGACTTAGCATAAAACCTCCGTTTAATGAAATATACAGGCGCGGTAAGCAAGGCGCCCGTGCTTGTCCAACTATGACTATAGTACTTGTGTTGGTAATATTTTGGTACATCATTGCTAGTAGGCGTACCTGACGAGCTGTTACTATCGCCCGCTTAGCAAAAACACTATCCATTAGGGACTATATAGGGTGGATAATCTAGAAAGCGTTAACCTAGACTTACGCCTGATGCAGCTGGCACTAGAACAGGCCAGGCTAGCGTACGATGCAGGTGAAGTACCTGTAGGGGCAGTGGTGTGTAATGCCAATGGTGACATTATTTCCACTGGCTACAATCGTACTATTATGGATCACGACCCAACCGCACATGCCGAAATTGTCGCATTGCGTCAGGCTGCGCGTATTATGGCCAACTATCGGTTGCCAGAGCTTAGTCTATATGTCACCCTAGAGCCTTGCGCTATGTGCATGGGAGCCATGTTGCACGCCAGAATTAGCCGGGTAGTGTATGGGGCATTGGATCCCAAAACAGGGGTCTGCTCCAGTGTATGTAGTTTGCATCAAATACCACAGTTAAATCACCAAACTCAGGTCACTGGCGGCGTTTTGGCCACCGAATGTGGCGCTATGCTGCGGCAGTTTTTTCGTGAGCGGCGTGCATTATCTAAATAAGTCGCTTAGTATTTTCTTTTATCTTCCTTCTCTTCACTACGAGTCACCATGACGTCTACGTCAACAGCCTCTTCTTTGCATGACCATCATTCTCACGTACATGCGACACCCGATGGTATTTACCTAATTTCCCCTTCAGGGGCGGTTGCCGATCCAGCCAGTCTGGATTTAGCAAAAAGTCGATTGGGCGAACTGGGTTTTAAAACTACTGTCGATCGCAGTGCTTTGGAAGTACACCAGCGCTTTGCCGGTACCGATAAACAGCGTCTGGCAGGCATAGCACGGGCAATAAAGCAGCCTCTGCCTATTGTTATGGCGACACGTGGTGGCTACGGTTTAAGCCGTCTACTACCTCTAATAGATTGGCAAGCTGCCGCTGACAGTAATAAAATTTTCATCGGCCAAAGCGACTTTACCGTGTTTAATCTGGCGTTACTGGCAACGACAGGGGCGATCAGTTATGCTGGCCCTACAGCGATATTTGATTTCGGCAACAAGAAAATGGACGATTTAACAGCCGCCTTGTTTGTCGAAACCTTAAGTGAAGAACTGGAAATCCTAAGTTTTGAAGCCCCTGATGCAGATCCTGTCGATGCACGAGGGATATTGTGGGGCGGTAATCTGGCGATGGTCGCATCTCTACTAGGTACACCCTGGATGCCTCAAATAGACGGTGGGATATTGTTTTTAGAAGACGTTGGTGAACATCCTTTCCGTATTGAACGCATGCTGACTCAGTTATGGCACTCAGGTGTATTGGCACGCCAGAACGCAATCGTATTGGGCCGATTTACCGATTATCGCCTGGCTGCTCATGATAATGGCTATAACTTAGATGCTGTAGTTACCTGGTTAAGGGCTACCGTCAAGGTGCCGGTAATTACTGGGTTACCTTATGGCCATGTCAAAATCAAAGCCACCCTGCCTATAGGAAAGAAGGTCGGCATAGCTACCGAAGACGGTATGGCCCACTTGGTGTTGCACGAGCACGCCTAAGTTCACCTTAGGCTGTTCAAGGCTGTGCCGCCACAATATCAAGCACGCTTCTTGCTGCCTTGGTAAACTAGATGGTTATTCTGACTACTTTACTGTGAAAACCCACCTGTGATTTCTACCGCAAATCTAACTATCCAATTTGGCTCCAAGCCGCTTTTTGAAAACGTCAACGTCAAGTTTGGCGATGGCAACCGCTATGGTCTGATCGGTGCGAATGGCTCCGGTAAGTCAACCTTCATGAAAATCATAGGCGGGGACCTAGAAGCCACTTCCGGCAACGTAGCCCTGGATCCCGGTGTACGGCTGGGGAAATTGCGCCAAGATCAGTTTGCTTATGAAGACGAGCGGGTATTGGATGTAGTCATGATGGGTCATGCAGAAATGTGGCAAGTTATGGCTGAACGGGATGCCATTTATGCCAACCCGGATGCCACCGAAGACGACTACATGGAAGCAGCAAACCTGGAAACACGTTTTGCTGAATACGATGGTTATACCTCTGAAGCGCGTGCGGGTGAATTGCTGTTAGGCCTGGAAATTCCGGTTGAGCAACACAATCTGCCTATGCGGGAAATTGCTCCTGGTTGGAAACTGCGTGTGTTGTTAGCACAGGCCTTGTTCTCTAATCCTGATGTCTTGTTACTGGATGAGCCCACTAACAACCTGGATATCAATACCATACGTTGGCTGGAAGATGTACTAAACGGCTATCAAAGTACCATGATTATTATTAGTCATGATCGGCACTTTCTGAACCAAGTATGTACCCATATGGCTGACTTGGACTACCGTGAGCTACGCGTATACCCAGGTAACTACGATGACTATATGCTGGCCTCTACGCAGGCCAGGCAGCGCGTGCAGTCAGCCAATGCCAAGGCCAAAGAGCGTGTAGCCGATTTACAGGACTTTGTACGCCGTTTCTCGGCTAACAAGTCCAAGGCCAGACAAGCTACATCACGCCTTAAACAAATTGATCGCATCAAAGCCGAAGCAATTGAGGTTAAACCGTCTTCACGGCAAAATCCTTTCATACGCTTTGATCAAATCAAGGTACTACACCGCCTTGCCGTTACCGTAGAACATATCAGTAAAACCTACGAGCAGCCTGTTATCTCTTCGTTTTCGGCCATGATAGAAGCGGGCCAGAAAATTGCCATTATCGGTGCTAACGGTGTTGGTAAAACCACATTATTACGCATGTTGAGCGGTGACCTTGCGCCGGATACCGGTTCCGTAAAATGGTCTGATAATGCGAATATTGGCTATATGGCCCAAGACGTTTCAGATCAATTTGAATCCACTAAAAACTTACTTGACTGGGTAGATGACTACCGTCAAGAAGGCGACGACGATCAGACCATACGGGGCATACTGGGTCGTTTGTTGTTTTCTAGCGATGACATCACTAAATCCGTTAAGGTTTTATCAGGTGGTGAGAAAAACCGTATGACATTTGGTCGACTGATGTTGGGCCGGCACAACGTTATGCTGCTAGACGAACCTACCAACCACTTGGATATGGAATCCATAGAGTCCTTGCAATATGCCCTAGAGCAATACGCAGGTACCTTGATTTTTGTGTCTCATGACCGGGAATTCGTTTCAGGGCTAGCGGATCGCATTATTGAAATTTTGCCTGATGGAAAAATTGTCGACTATGTAGGTAGCTACGATGACTACCTGGATTCGCGTGGTATTGGGGCTTAAGGTCTTGGGATAACTTCATATACCCTAGCTGGGCCTGCCACGTATCAAGAAGACATTCGGAAAAGCCGCTTCCTGGTACATGCCGGGCCAGTGGATACCCCGGCACAGGCTATGCAGTTTTTCGAACAGCATAGCGTGCTGGAAGCCACACACAACTGCTGGGCTTATAAAATTGACAACGAATATCGTTTTAATGACGATGGCGAACCCGGCGGCACTGCAGGTCGCCCCATACTGCAAGCCATAGAAGGGCGGCAGTGTGACCAAGTCGCGGTATTGGTAGTTAGATGGTTTGGTGGTGTCAAACTAGGTCCTGGCGGCCTAATAAGAGCATATGGCGGCACAGCCGCACAATGTTTGCGGCTGGCAGAGCTGACAGAATTGGTTGATCAGGTACGCATAGCGTGCCATTGCCAGTTTGCGGATATGGCTATATTGCAATCACGGCTATCCATGTTCCAAGCCACAATAGAACAGGAACGTTTTGACGAGCAAGGCGTGCACTGGACCTTAGCAATACCGCGTCACTTAGCTACCGATTTCATCACCAATTTTATCAACCTGACCCGTGGTCAGGGGGTATGGCACAGTGACGATATAAAAGTGTAGCACCTTGCCATAAACGGCTTAGGCAACACTGCTATCGGATGCTTCCTGAGCTGCAATGTCGGCGTGCACTTGTTCCATGTCAACAGCTTTCACTTGGTCGATCAGTTCATCCAGTTGGCTGGCTGACAAGGCGCCTGGCTGAGAAAACAACAAAACCTGCTCGCGAAATACCATGAGTGTGGGTATAGAACGTATACCCATACCTGTGGCTAGCTCTTGCTGATCTTCGGTGTTTACCTTCGCAAAGGTTACTTCCTCGTGCTTGCCAGCAGCGGCTTCAAAGACAGGTGCAAAATTACGGCAAGGACCGCACCAAGGAGCCCAGAAATCCACGATTAATGGCTTGCTGTCTTGTATGGCTTCCTGAAAGGTGTTTTTGTCCAGATCAACGGTACTCATGAATATCCTCGCAACAGACGGTGCGTATCCGTCCTGTTTTCATAAATGGTATTGAGCGCCAGTGTAGCGTTTAAAGTCGCCACTGGCGCTGCCCGATTCTCACTGTTACATGCCTGTGGCTATAGGTTAAATAACGTATCTATATGTTTATTTGTTTCAATCAGGGAAGACAGCATACTTAATTACAAACAATATTGCCACTAGCAAAGTAGCAGGATGAATTTGACGAAATTTGCCTGTTGCCGCTTTTAGCACGACATAGCTAATAAAACCAAACGCCAGTCCATTTGCGATGGAATAGGTGAAGGGCATGATCATAGCTGTTAGCGCGGCAGGAGTGGATTCAGTAATGTCGCTCCAGTCAACGTCAGTGATTTCGCGCAGCATCAGGCCAGCAACGTAGAGTAGGGCAGGCGCTGTCGCATACGCAGGCACGGAACCGGCCAATGGCGACAGGAACAAGGCCAAAACAAATAACACCGCAATCGTTAAAGCAGTTAATCCTGTACGGCCACCAGCCTGTACACCCGATGCACTTTCCACATAGGCAGTGGTGCTACTGGTTCCCAGCATGGAACCTGCCACAATAGCGGTGCTGTCCGATAACAAAGCACGACCCAAACGGTTAGGTTTTCCGGGTTCAATCAAGTTAGCCCGTTTGGCTACGCCCACCATAGTGCCAGTGGCATCAAATACCTCTACCAAGACCAAAACTAGCACTACGTGTACAAAGCCTGTGTTTAACGCACCAATAATATCCAGCTGCATGAAGGTCGGCATAAGGCTGGGGATAGGTGATATTAGACCGTTGTAGTGATTATGGCCGGTAGCCATAGATAGCAAGGTTACGGCGAGTATGCCTATCAGGATGGCGCCACGAATTTTCAGGGCGTCACAAGCAGCAATGACAAAAAAACCAAAGATAGCAAACAATGCCGGAGCCGAGGTTAAGTCGCCCAAGGCGATCTTTGTGGCGGGATTTTYCACCACAATTTCTGCATTACCCAATGCGATGATAGCCAAAAACAAACCTATCCCTGCAGCAATGGACGATTGTAAAGACTTGGGTATGCCACGTATTAGCCAGGATCTGGCCCCGGTCAAAGTCAGGATTACAAAGATCACACCTGAAATAAATACTGCACCCAGTGCTTGCTGCCAGCTATAGCCCATTGCACCAACTACCGTAAACGCAAAAAAAGCATTAAGCCCCATGCCCGGTGCCATACCTATAGGCCAGTTGGCTACCAAAGCCATAATCAGCGTACCAAGAGCTGCAGCAGCACAGGTTGCAACAAATACGGCGCTTTTATCCATGCCCGTACTGGATAGTATTTCTGGGTTTACAAAAATAATGTATGACATGGTCAGGAAGGTGGTGATTCCTGCCACTATTTCTGTACGTGCAGTAGTTCCGTGTTCTGTTAACTTGAAAAAACGCTCCAGCATCGTTGTCATCCTTTGTTAATGTTATTTATTATCTTGGTAATGCAGACTTTGGATTCTAAGATGGTTTTACAAGTTGTACACTACGACTGATGAAAATAATTGGTTTTGAAAGCTCATGTGATGAAACAGGCGTAGCTGTGGTTTGCACCCAGCAGGGCTTGTTGGCGCACGCTTTACACAGTCAGATCGCTATGCACCAAGAATATGGTGGTGTAGTGCCCGAATTGGCGTCGCGTGATCACATACGGCGGGTTTTGCCTTTAACTCGCGAAGCATTGACTAAGGCTGGCCTGTCCATAAGTGATATCGATGCTGTCGCATACACTGCGGGTCCCGGTTTGGCTGGTGCCTTGTTGGTGGGTGCTAGCGTTGCTCAGTCTTTTGCATGGGCGCGTGGTTTACCTGCGATACCCATACACCACCTAGAAGGACATTTGTTATCGCCATTGATGGCAAACCCACGCCCGGAATTTCCTTTTGTGGCCTTATTGGTATCGGGTGGTCATACGCAGTTAATGCGGGTGAACGGCACTGGGGACTACGAACTGTTGGGTGAAACCTTGGATGACGCGGCCGGCGAGGCCTTTGATAAAACGGCCAAGCTAATGGGGTTGGGCTACCCCGGTGGACCAGCACTATCTAAACTGGCCCAGCAAGGCGATCCAGGCAGTTATGTGCTGCCTAGACCTATGCAGCATAGTAAAGACCTGGATTTTAGTTTTAGTGGCTTAAAAACGGCTGTGCTGACCCGATTGCGTGATATCAAAAAGCAACAGGGCGGGGTAGTTACCGATCAGCAGCAGGCTGATCTGGCGGCATCTACCGAAGCAGCCATCGTGGATGTCTTAGCCATCAAAGCCATCAAAGCCATGAAACAAACCGGTTTAAGACGCCTGGTAGTGGCTGGTGGGGTAGGGGCTAATCACCAGTTGCGCAGTCGTTTGACTTCTGTGCTGGAAGCTCGTGGTGGAAAAGTATTTTTCCCACCGTTAGAGCTATGCACCGACAATGGTGCCATGATCGCATTTGCAGCAGCCATGCGGGTCAATGCGGGCTTGGTTGATCTGAATGATCATAGCCATGCATTTACGGTGCGCCCACGCTGGGATTTACACGATGTCTGTACACCACTGGTTTAAGGGCTTATGACTTACCTTTCTTGGAGCCTATGCGGGTTTCTTTGCCAGTCAGTAGGCGACTGATATTGGCTTGGTGGCGAAACAGCAACAACACACTGATTACCACGATAGCGATTGCAAAGGATTTATTCATAGGCCAAGCAACGCCTGCACCCAACAGGTAATACAGAGGGGCAAATATGGCAGAGGCTATGGCCGCCAACGACGAATAGCGCGTAGCATAGGCAACGATTACCCAGGTAAGCAAGGTTGCCACGCCTAGCCAGGGACTTAGGGCTAACAATACACCCAATGCCGTAGCCACTCCCTTACCGCCTTTGAAACCCAGGAAGACAGGGAATACATGCCCCAGAAAAACAGCAATGGCGCTAGCAGCCACTATGGCTGACGACATTCCCATGTAGTGTGCGATCCAGGCAGTACCCAGTACGGCTACAGAGCCTTTGGCCGCATCACCAATTAAAGTCAGTACGGCGGCTGTTTTGTTACCCGAACGCAATACATTTGTTGCTCCAGGGTTTTTAGACCCAAAACTACGTGGGTCTTGCAAGCCCATGCCACGGCTGACCAATACGGCAAACGACACCGAACCGATCAAATAAGAAGCCACTATTAGGGCCAAGGCAATAATTACGGCAAAGGTCATGGGGCACTCACTGTGTAGGATAGTGCGGCGATTCTACCTACAGTTAACCAAAACACCAAAACGACCGAGTACAATTCGCTACGTTCAGATAGTATTTTATGGAAGGATAATGCGCATACTGGTATCTAATGATGATGGCTACAACGCTTTGGGCTTGGAAGCTTTGGTTCGATCCCTCCAGGGCTTAGGGGAAATTACCGTTGTGGCACCAGAAACCAACTGTAGCGGTTCCTCCAACTCTTTGACTCTGAATCGACCATTATCGGTACGCACAGCGTCTAACGGCTTTTACTATGTTAATGGTACGCCGTCAGACTGTGTGCATATTGCCCTGACCGGTCTACTGGACTTCCGTCCAGATCTGGTCGTGTCTGGCATTAATAATGGTGCCAACATGGGTGACGATACCTTGTACTCGGGCACAGTGGCTGCAGCTACCGAAGGCCAGTTATTCGGCATTCCAGCGATTGCCTTTTCCTTGGTCGAAAAGGGTTGGGCACATCTGGATACTGCCGCACGAGTCGCTAGACAGGTGGTTCAACAACATATTGCTCATCCCATGTCCAGTTCGGGGCCAGTGTTATTAAACGTCAATGTACCTGCGGTAGCCTATAGTGCCTTGTCTGGTATGCAGGTAACACGTTTAGGAAAACGCCACCCCTCAGAACCCGTCATTAAAAGTAGTACACCTTATGGTGAACCTGTGTATTGGATAGGTCCTGTGGGTAAAATATCTGATGCTGCCGATGGCACTGACTTTGGTGCTATTCAACAGAATGCCGTATCCATGACCCCATTGCGGTTAGATCTTACCCATTATGATCAACTATCCGAGCTTGGCAGTTGGGCGAAACCACTATGCGTAAACCCATAAGCACGCACCCTTTTGCTAGAGGCACTAGCAATCGCTTTGGAGAGTCGCGCTTAGGTAGCGGCTTGTCAGCTAGTAACAGCAATACTCGCATCGTTATGCCACGTACTGCTAGCCCTGTGGCACAAATACCACCTACATCAAACCATCCGTCAAGAATGGTTAATTTAGGTTTGAATTCCGAGCGTTCGCGCACCACTATGGTACAACGACTGCGAGTTCAAGGAATAACTGACGAGCGTGTTTTAGCAGCGATGACTGCTGTGCCGCGTCATTTGTTTGTTGACGAAGGTTTGGCTAGTCGAGCTTATGAAGATGCTGCGCTACCTATAGGGTTTGGGCAAACCATTTCCCAGCCCTGGATAGTAGCGCGCATGATTGCCGCCGTCTGTGAAACTCAAGTTCCCAGGAAAGTGCTTGAGGTGGGAGCCGGTTGTGGATACCAGGCGGCCGTTTTGGCCCAGCTAATCAACGAAGTACACGCGATCGAGCGCATTAAAGGTCTTTATGATTTGGCGCGCGATCATTTAAACGCATTAAGTCTGCTACCCAAGATACGCTTGGCTTATGCAGACGGCATGTTGGGCCAGCCTTCGGCGGCTCCTTTTGATGCCATTATTGTTGCGGCGGCGGGGCTTAAAATACCCCAAGCCTTATTGGATCAACTTACCATCGGAGGTCGTTTAATTGCCCCCGAAGGTTCAACAGCGCAACGTCTGATTCTGATCGAACGCATTAGTGCCAATCATTGGCGCCGCGATGAACTCGAGTCCGTTCGCTTCGTGCCCTTACGGGCCGGTACACAGTCTTAGCGCAGGAGAGCTCTATGCAGCAAAAAGCATTTCAATCTAAGGTAGTAGCCACATTGCCTACCTTCAGCCCATCGGCTCGATTGGTGCTGACCACTGTGGTTACTGCCATTGTTTTGGCAGGTTGTGGTACAGGTGGTAAACGTGCGCCCATTACCGATATATCCACTGTTGATAGTACAGTGGTTATGCCTTCGGCTACTGGCAGCTACGTTATTAAACCTGGTGACACCCTATATAAAGTAGCGCAGGCGCATGGCATGGATGCCAACGCATTAATGCGTTTGAACAATATTACTGACCCAACGCAATTGCGCCCTGGACAAGTACTAAGGTTGGATAGCACAACGTCTTTGCCTACGCCCACAGGGCCTGCCACGCCGGTTGCTATAGAACCTGTACCACCTGTAACCCCGATAGAGCCGGTAAATACTGCTCCTGCTGGTGATGCCAACCTCATCAGTTGGGCTTGGCCCGCTAGCGGTAAGATCATACAAAGCTTTAACGCCACGACTAAAGGTATAGACATCGAAGGCGACACGGGTGCACCTGTCCATGCTGCAGCCGATGGCAAAGTCATGTATGCAGGTAATGGCGTACGTGGTCTGGGTAACTTGATCTTGCTAGGCCACTCGGATGGCTTTATTACCGCTTATGCCAATAACCAAAGTTTATTGGTTAAAACAGGTGAGCAAATTAAAAAAGGTGCGCAAATAGCAACCATAGGTCAAACCGATACCACATCGCCCCGTTTGCACTTTGAAATTCGCCGTCGCGGTACACCGGTAAACCCTTTGTCCTATTTGCCTGCACGCTAACCCCCTACACTAGGCTTACCTTGCAGTGGATAGGGTAAGGCCAGTACGGAAACATAATGTCTGATGTATTAGAAATAGAGTCGTTGGATCTAGAAGGGCGAGGCATTGCGCACCTGAATGGCAAAGTGGTTTTTGTTGATGGGGCCTTGCCAGGTGAAACGGTATTAGCCAAGCATATTGTCAGCCGTAAATCATTTGATAAGTCGCGCATAGAGCGGATTATCAAACCCTCATCGCAACGGGTGAACCCGCCATGCCCCAGCTTTGGTATTTGCGGAGGCTGTGCCATACAACACCTGGAGCCTACCGCTCAGGTTGCTATAAAACAGCGTGTCCTGGAAGACGCCTTAGTTCATATCGGTAAGGTCAAGGCTCAGCAAATGCTGGCTCCTTTACACGGTCCTTATTGGGGATATCGCTCGCGAGCTCGACTGTCAGTTCGCTTAGTCAACAAAAAAGGCGGGGCACTCGTAGGCTTTCGTGAGCGTGGTAAGCCTTATGTTGTAGATATGCATGAATGTTCAGTGCTTCCTAAGCATGTATCGAACTTGCTGACTCCGTTGCGCCATTTGATCACGTCACTGTCGATACCAGCGCGTATTCCCCAAATCGAAGTGGCCGTTGCGGATCACACTACTGCATTGGCTCTGCGTCATTTGGATCCGCTGACTGCAGACGACATCACCAAGTTGCGTGATTTTTCAGCTGCCCATAACGTGAGTTGGTGGCTGCAGTTGAAAGGTCCAGAAAGTTTGCATCCCTTAGATCCTAATGATGCTCAAAAGCTATTCTACGATCTACCAGAGTTTGGTCTGAAGATGCGCTACGGACCCAGCGACTTTACTCAAGTCAACCAACCCATTAACCAGCGGCTTATTATTCAGGCTCTGGACTTACTGAACATACAAGCTACAGACAGGGTGGCGGACTTATTCTGTGGCCTAGGTAACTTTACCTTACCATTGGCCACCCGTGCTGCTGCCGTGGTGGGTATAGAAGGTAGCCAAGCATTGACTGATAGGGCACTACAAGCTGCTGCAGAGCATGGTTTGGATACACGCACTCAGTTTGCCACGGTGAATTTATTCGAGGTAGATGCCAATTGGCTACGCGCTCAAGGATACTTTGATCGCATGCTGATAGACCCACCACGCGAAGGTGCACAGGCCTTGTCCTTGGCGCTATCAGAACTCACCTTCCAGGAACGACCTAAGCGCATAGTCTATGTGTCGTGTAATCCAGCAACCCTGGCACGTGATGCTGGCATACTGGTGCATCAGGGTGGTTATCGTTTAGCCAGCGCTGGGGCAATCAATATGTTTCCGCACACCGCGCACGTAGAGTCGATCGCAGTGTTTGAGTCCAACGACACGGCTTAACTGGCTATTTGTTTTTTGGCTAACTGACTGTGATGATACCGAGTGACTCATGGACTCCTCGCATTAAGACCTAATGCGAGGAGAATAGCCATGGCATTTTACCGTTTGATGGCGATTTCATGACGGTTTTGTGAATGGGAAGTAAATGCTATTAGCCAGCCTGGCTAGCATCCAAAATACGCTGTGCTTCTAAACGTACCCGCTCAGGCGCTGTTCCACCTATATGATTACGTGCCGCCACAGAACCTTCCAGAGTTAACACTTGGAAAATATCGTCTGTAATCAATTGATGAAAATCCTGTAGTTCATTTAATGACAAATCAGCCAGGTCACAACCGCGCTCTTCGCAGGCGCGAACTGCGTGGGCAACCGTTTCATGAGCATCACGAAATGGCACGCCTTTTTTGACCAAGTAATCCGCCAGGTCAGTCGCGGTGGCATAGCCTTGCAACGCTGCTGCACGCATGGCATCAGCTTTGACTGTAATGCCTTGCACCATGTCCACAAATATGGTCAAGGTGTCGCGTATGGTGTCAGCGGTATCAAACAGACCTTCTTTGTCTTCTTGGTTGTCTTTGTTGTAAGCCAAGGGCTGGCCTTTCATCAAGGTTAGCAAGGCAACTAGATGGCCGTTAACCCGCCCAGTTTTACCGCGTGCTAATTCAGGCACATCGGGGTTTTTCTTCTGGGGCATAATTGAGCTACCCGTGCAGAAACGATCAGCCAAGTCAATAAAGCCTACCCTGGGGCTCATCCATAGCACCAGCTCTTCAGATAGACGCGAAATATGCGTCATGATTAACGCTGCTGCAGCACAAAACTCGATGGCGAAATCGCGATCCGAGACCGCGTCCAAAGAGTTGCGGCACACCTCGTCAAAGCCTAATGTATTGGCGACGCGCTCGCGATCTATAGGATACGATGTACCTGCCAGTGCAGCGGCGCCTAAAGGAAGACGGTTAACGCGTTTGCGACAATCGGCCAAGCGCTCAGCGTCACGGCCAAACATTTCTGCGTAGGCCAGCAAATGATGGCCAAAAGTTACAGGCTGAGCAACCTGCAAATGCGTAAAGCCTGGCAGTATCGTGGCGGCATGTTCCAGTGACAATGTGGCCAGTTGTTGACGCAATTGATGTAATAAGTCCAAGGACAAATCAATTTCGTGACGCAGCCATAAACGGATATCTGTTGCCACCTGATCGTTACGCGAACGGCCAGTATGTAGGCGTTTACCAGCGTCACCAATAAGTTCGACCAAACGCTTTTCAATGTTCAGGTGCACGTCTTCCAAATCGATAGACCAGACGAAATTGCCCTGAGCAATTTCCTCGAGTATTTGGTCCATGCCTTTTTCTATGTCTTGCAAGTCCTGGGCACTGATAATGCCAATGGAAGCCAGCATATCGGCGTGGGCTAAGGAACCTTGGATGTCGAAGTTGGCCAGTCGCTTGTCAAAGTCTACCGATGCGGTATAGCGTTTAACCAGTTCGGAAACAGGCTCGGAAAAGCGCGCGGACCATGCCTGCGTCTTATTGGCAAATTGATTTTGCAGATTTTGAGGGGTGTTTTTTGTCATAATGGCCTGAATTATAAATGACCTCGAGGGCTACGTTATATTAACGGTTGGATAACAACGAGGTACAAAAACGTAATGCAAGAAAACAAGGTTTTGATTCCTTGGTTTAATGACAGCTCGATAGTCAACAGCCTACCTAACGATCTCTGGGCACAAATTATGCTGGGCGTGGTCATACTGGCGATATTGTTTATTCTGGCCGGATGGTTAACCTCGGTTGTGCTGGTAAGAGTTGCCAGACGAACATTGAGTGCTATGGGGCGCAGCAACTGGGCTGATGCCTTGGTACAACGTCGTGTATTTCGCAGTGTAAGCTATGCCGCGCCCTTATTTGTGGTTGTGGCTAATATCGCCTTACTTCCCCT
The DNA here is from genome assembly GCA_013416485.1 of Alcaligenaceae bacterium. GTDB lineage: Bacteria > Pseudomonadota > Gammaproteobacteria > Burkholderiales > Burkholderiaceae_B > JAGOAJ01. Next base: position 13,990 of record JACCEO010000013.1, on the reverse strand, counting down.
GGAAGAAAGATACATTAGTGTGCTGACGCGCTTCTTGTTTTCCATAGGCACTGTTTTCTTATTTCTTGCCATCAATGGGGCATTGGGGGCCTGGCAAGACATCTATGCGTTTAGTGCCAAGGCACAAACTCGCTCTATCAAAGGTTATATAGAGCTCACCAAGATTGTGTCCTGGGCCCTGTGTCTCATCCTGATTGTTTCAGTGTTGTTCGATAAGTCACCATTGCTGATGCTATCTGGGCTAGGAGCCTTATCCGCTGTTTTGTTATTGGTCTTCAAAGACACCTTGCTGTCTTTAGTAGCAAGCACGCAAATGACCAGCAACGATATGCTGCGTATAGGGGACTGGATAGAAATGCCACAGGCAGGCGCTGATGGCTTTGTTATAGACATGGCGCTGCATACCGTCAAGGTGCAGAACTGGGATAAAACCGTAACCACGGTACCCACCTATAAATTATTCTCTGAAAGCTATCGCAATTGGCGTTATATGTTCGAATCGGGAGGGCGGCGTATTAAGCGCACCTTGCGTATCGATGCCAGCACCGTACGTTTTCTAAGCGAGGTTGAAATTACTGCCTTAAGACGATTTGCACTGCTGGATGATTACCTAGATGGTAAGCAAGCAGAGCTAGAAGCGACCAACACAGCCTTAGGTGATTTGGCTGAACATGCCTTTAACAGACGCAGGCTTACCAACTTAGGCACCTTTCGTGCTTATGCCTTAGCCTATTTGAAACGCCAGCCTGAACTGCATCAGGACATGCTAATGATAGTGCGCATGATGGAGCCACAATCCCAAGGTATACCCATAGAAGTCTATTGCTTTGCGAATAACACGGCTTGGGTCGAGTACGAACGCATACAAGGTAATATTTTTGATCATCTTCTGGCTATACTTCCAGAGCTTTCATTGCGCCTATACCAAGCCCCTGCGGGTTCAGACTTCTCTGGTTTTGGGGAAAAACCCCTGCACCATCGTTAATTTTTACCAAATTGAGACCAACACATGAAACAGATTACGGCAATTATCAAGCCGTTTAAACTTGATGAAGTACGCGAAGCGCTTGGCGAGATGGGCGTCAATGGTCTGACTATCACCGAGGTAAAGGGTTTTGGACGTCAGAAAGGCCATACGGAGCTGTATCGTGGCGCAGAGTATGTGGTGGATTTCTTACCCAAGATACGCTTAGATGTGGTCTTGCCGGCCCCTATGGTTGATGCAGCGATTGATGCCATTATCAAGGCTGCTTTTACCGGTAAAATTGGTGACGGTAAAATATTTGTCTCTAACATCGAACAAGCTATACGCATACGCACTGGCGAAAGCGGCATAGACGCCCTATAGGGTGTTTGCCAACCTACTTAAACGGTAAGGTTCACACCAAATGCTGTTAAATAACAACAGCGTAACCTCTGTATTACCCTAAAAGTCAGCAGTGATGCACTTACGTCCTGTCTCAACAAGGGGTATTCAACTGGGTGGTTAATTCGGTATGATATCTTGCTACGTGATCAATAATTTTAGCCCCCTCGCAGCAAAGTACTGCGCTGGGCGGACTATCCCCCAAGGAATCTAGCATGCAACAGATGGAAAGCACAGCAATTGCGCTGGCTGAACCACAAGAAATTTCCACTGAAGTTCTCCTGGAGAAATACGCCAAGGGCGGCGAAACCAGCATTACTGAGGTGCGTACACGCGTAGCCACTGCATTGGCTCAGGTCGAAGAACCTGCGCAACGCAAAAAATACGCCCAGGAATTCCTGTGGGCCATGAAGCATGGCTTTATTCCCGCTGGCCGCGTCAACAGCGCCGCTGGTACCGACTTGCAAAGCACGTTAATCAATTGCTTTGTGCAACCTGTTGGGGACTCCATTACCGAAAGGGTAGATGGCAAACCTGGCATTTATACTGCCTTGGCACAAGCCGCTGAAACTATGCGTCGCGGTGGCGGGGTAGGGTATAACTTTTCAGCCATACGTCCACGTGGAGCCCTGGTCAAAGGTACAGGTAGTAGCGCTTCCGGTCCCATTTCCTATATGCGGGTTTTTGACCGTTCCTGCGAGACCGTAGAGTCTGCCGGTGCGCGACGTGGTGCCCAAATGGCCGTGATTAACGTTACCCATCCTGACGTCATGGAGTTCATCACGGCCAAACAAGAACGCGGCCAACTGAATAACTTCAACGTGTCCGTGGGCGTTACCGATCTATTCATGCAAGCTGTCCAAGACGACAGCACATTTGAACTGACGCACGGCACTGAACCTAATAACGAACTCAAGGCAGAAGGCGCTTACTTGCGTAAAGACGGCCAATGGGTTTACCGTACCGTGCAAGCCCGTGAGGTCTGGGACCTGATCATGCAAAGCACCTATGCGGCGGCAGAACCAGGTGTGTTGTATTTGGACCGCATCAACGAAGAAAACAACCTGGGTTATTGTGAAACCATAGAAGCCACCAACCCATGTGGCGAACAGCCACTACCAGATTATGGTTGCTGCTGTCTGGGCAGTTTGAACCTGACAGCCTATGTGACGGATCCCTTCAGCAGCAAAGCAGCCTTTGATTTCAAACAAATGCGTAAGGCCACCAAGCTAGCCATACGTATGCTGGACAATGTCCTTATTGCCACCAAATGGCCACTCGAAGAACAAAAGATCGAAGCCGATGCTAAACGCCGTTTAGGCTTAGGTTTTACGGGTTTAGGCGACACCCTCATTATGCTGGGCTTTAGCTACGACTCCGAAGAAGGGCGTCAATTGGCTGCGGATATGGCCAGGGAAATGCGCGATGCGGCTTACGAAGCATCTATCGATTTGGCCAAAGAGCGTGGTGCTTTCCCATTACTGGACGTCGACAAATACTTAAGCAGTGGTTTTGCTGCACGTTTGCCCGATGACATCAAAGACGGCATACGCAAGCATGGTGTACGGAACTCTCACCTGACCTCCATTGCGCCTACCGGTACTATTTCACTGGCCTTTGCTGACAATGCTTCGAATGGTATAGAACCCGCTTTTTCCTGGTTTTATAATCGTATGAAGCGCATGGGCGATGGCAGCAAAAAAGACTACACCGTCGAAGATCACGCTTATCGTGTTTATCGCGCCCAAGGCGGCGATGTCAGCAATTTGCCTCCGGCTTTTGTGTCGGCACTGGATATCTCAGCTATCAACCATATGTTAATGGTGGCTGCTGTAGCACCTTATGTAGATGCTGCTATCTCTAAAACCGTTAACGTACCCGTAGACTACCCTTACGAAGACTTTAAAAACCTGTATATGCAGGCTTGGCAACGTGGGCTAAAAGGGATTACCACTTACAGGCCAAACAACATATTGGGTGCGGTTTTATCTGTGCCTACCCAAGAAGAGGCCAGTAGTACCCCAGAGCCCATCACGCTATCCGAACAAGACAAGCGCCTGGTCCTAACTGAAGTTGCCATGTCGCCCCCTCTGGCGTCGCTACGCTGGCCTTCACGACCTTCCTTGCCAACAGGGGCAATAGGTTGGGTTAGCGAAACCATACAAACTCCGCAAGGCGAGTTTGCTGTGGTTGTTGCCGACAAGGGTAATGTCCCCTTTGAAGTCTGGGTCTTGGGCGGTCAGCCTCCCAGGGGCTTGGACGCCATTGCAAAAACCTTGTCATCCGATATGCGTGCCAATGATCGCGGCTGGTTGCGCAAAAAGCTGTCTGTGCTGTCCAGCGCCTATGGCGATGGTTTCCAGATGCCCATGCCGCCAAATGGCGAACTAGTCCAAGTACCCAGTACAACTGCTGCTTTGGCGAAGCTAGTGCAATGGCGTTATAACGACCTAGGTGCACTCGAAGCCCAGGAAAATGACCCTTCACCTGTATTAAATGCTTTGTTTGCGCCTCACGAGCCCAAAACAGGTACTGACGGCACCTTGGCTTGGGTTGCTGACGTACGTAACCCATCTACTCAAGATGACTTTGTGCTGATGCTCAAGGAACTACAAATGCCCGATGGCAGTCGCCGTCCCTACAGCATGTGGTTAACCGGTGCGTATCCGCGCGCCCTAGATGGTCTATGTAAACTGCTAAGCCTGGATATGCGGGTAGTGGATTCCGCCTGGATAGGCATGAAGCTGCGTAAGCTGCTGAACTACGCTGAACCTCGTGGTGATTTCTTGGCGCCCGTACCTGGCAGCAAGAAACAAGCCAACTACCCATCGACTGTGGCTTATGTAGCGCAATTGGTTATACATCGCTACGCCATGCTAGGTATTTTGACCGCAGATGGCATGCCTATCAATGCAATGGGAGTGGTGGCTGCTGAACCTACTAATGTTGCTGCAGTCAATGTGTCTATGGTGGGCAAGCCGTGCAACGAATGTGGTAATCACAGCGTCATTAGAAAAGACGGTTGTGATTTCTGCACGGCCTGCGGTGCTATGGGTAGCTGCGGCTAAGGCATTACAACAAGTAAAGGGTTGCTTGGGGTGTTAATCCTGAGCAACCCGTATTATCAGCTTGCCAAAATTTTTACCTTCAAGCAAGCCAATCAAGGCAGCAGGTGCTTGTTCCAGACCATTGATCATGTCTTCTCGGAATTTTATTTTCCCTGTATCTACCCATGTGCTCATTTGACGAATGAAATCGCCATAGTGCGAACCATAATCATCAAAAATAATAAACCCTTGTACTTTCAAGCGTTTCGTTAATATGGCACGGGTAAGTAAGCCCAGGCGATCTGGTCCGGCGGGTAATTCAGTGTCGTTGTAATGGGCAACCAGTCCGCACACTGGTATACGCGCTTTGGCGTTTAATAAAGGCAGGACAGCATCAAAGACAGCACCACCCACGTTCTCATAGTAAATATCTATGCCCTGTGGGCAAGCGGCTGCCAATTGCTGAGCAAAGTCATCACTACGATGATCTATACAGGCATCAAAGCCTAATTCCTGCATAACATAATTGCATTTGTCGCTACCCCCGGCAACGCCTATGACCCGGCATCCTTTTAGCTTGGCAATTTGACCAACAACAGAGCCTACTGGGCCACTTGCTGCGGCCACTACCAGGGTTTCACCTGCTTTGGGTTGGCCTATATCTAACAACCCCATATATGCAGTGAAACCTGGCATGCCCAACACACCTAAAGCCAAAGAGGGCTGGGCCATATTACGATCAAGTTTGATGAGATCACTACCATCTGAGATGGCATAACTTTGCCAACCCGTTCTACCAACCAATAAATCTCCGACCTGGTAATCCGGGTGTTTGGATGCAATAACGGTAGATACCGTGCCACCTACCATTACGTCGCCAAGTTCTACCGGAGGGGCATAGGAGGGCGCATCACTCATACGGCCGCGCATGTACGGATCCAGAGATAGATATAAGGTACGTAGGCTGAACTGCCCGTCGCGTAATTCGGGCAAGGGGATACTTTCTAGCTCAAAGTTGTCTGGGCTAGGTGCACCCACAGGACGAGAACGTAACAAAATACGCTGATTACTAATCGAAGTAGACATAGGCAACCTTGTGAAGTATTGAAGGTAAAGTGGACGTTATTTATTTACTGCAAAGATACAAGAGACGGCAAATCCAGTATATGAATACGGCGTTGCCCCGATTGGGTTATCCAGCCAGCTGCCTGGAAATCGGATAATCGCCGACTTAGTGTTTCCGGGGCTATTCCTAAGTAAGATGCTAGGTCTTTACGGCTCATGGGAAGTTGTATGGCGTTGTCGCCTGCCTGTTCTACGCATTCCATTAGGTACAAGCCTATCCTGGCATCTACGGTTTCAGTAGCAATACTAGCAGCTTGTTTTTCACTGCTTCGTAAACGCTGTGCCATTTCTGACAACAAATGCATGGAAATAGCAGGGTGGTCAGCCAACAATGATTCCAAATCACTGCGCTGTATCGTACAAATTTCGGCCTTACCTACCGCTTCAGCATAAGAATCATGGGTGTATTCCGTAAAAACCACCAATTCGCCCATAAAGTCACCTGGCTGTAACACGCGTAATATTTGCAACTTGCCATTTTCAGCTAGTCGATAGACCTTAACCATGCCGCTATGTACGATATACAACTGATCAGATACGTCACCAGCGCGGTGGATCAATTCACCACGCTGAAATGAACGCATTTTGGACATGGCAGCAATACGAATCAAGTCGGTATTTGGTAGGTGATTAAATATCGGCACCAGAGACACACAAACCTTTTGTGTGTCCACTGGTGCCGATTCTATGGAACAAGCTGGCTTTTCCATAAAGGCGATATACCTTACATTCAGGAGTTAAGGGCAGGTAATACTTGAGTCGTATCGATCGCCAGGTTCACTTTTTTTGGACCTTGATAACGTATCAGGCGTACAGCATTCAATATGACCAGCAAAACACTGATTTCATGAACTAGCATACCCGATGCCAGAAAGATTTTTCCTAATAGCACGCCTATCAGCAATAAGACTACTGTACCCACAGCAAAAAATGTATTTTGCTTCATGTTCCTGACGGTGGCTTTAGCCAAGGCATGGGCGTGCGCAAATTGGTCCAACCTATCTGCCATTAGGACGATATCAGCAGTTTCCATAGAAATATCTGTACCCGAGGCTCCCATAGCCAAGCCTATGTCAGCAGCGGCTAATGCAGGAGCATCATTGATACCATCACCCACCATAGCCACATGATGGCCCTTATCTTGCAAGGCATTAACCCAATTTACTTTGTCTTCGGGCAACAGTTCGGCATGCACAGCATCTAGTCCTAACGTATCGCCCACCAGGCGAGCCGTATGTTTATTATCGCCAGTTAGCATATATATTTGCTTTATCCCCTGCGAGCGCAATGTGGCAATTGCCTGGACTGCTTCGGACTTGATTTGGTCAGCAATCGATATTACGCCTTTGACTTCGCCATCGACAGCAGCAAAGATGGCTGTATTACCCGCTTTCTCACGTGCAACGGCATAACTCTCGATCTCTGGGAGGATATCGATAGCTTGATCTTGCATAAGCTTGCGGTTACCAATGACCAAGTCCTGACCATTGACCCGAGCACTCATGCCATTGCCTTTGATGATTTGTACATCGCTAGGAGAGTTGACTAGGGTCAGATCCCGTAGCTTGGCTTCGGCCACTATTGTTTGTCCCAAATGGTGCTCGGACACGACTTCAGCTTCAGCCACTAGACGTAATAGGGGGTTAGCTTCCATACCCCAGGTTTTAACGTCGGTAACAGTAGGACGACCTTGGGTTAGGGTCCCTGTTTTATCGAATAATACGGTGTCAATTTTGGCCAGTCTTTCTACAATCTCACCACCTTTGATGAGTATACCGTTGCGTGCGCCATTACCTATACCCGCCACGATAGAAACAGGGGCTGATATAACCAAGGCACCAGGACAAGCAATAACTAGAAATGTCAGGGCTAGTTCTACATTTCGCGTAATCAGATACACCAACACCGAAAGTACCACTATGCTGGGTGTGTAGATATTGGCAAATTTCTCTAGAAATTTTTGTGTTTTGGTTTTTGACTCTTGAGCAACTTCAACTAGCTCTATAATTTTTGCAAAGGTGGTGTCGTCGCCTACGCGTTCAGCCAGCACTTCAATATAGCCGCTATCTAACAGGGTACCGCTGTATACCGTATCCTCTATACTTTTATTCGCAGGTACGGACTCACCAGTAATGGCCGCTTCTGCAATCAATGCCTGACCAGACACTATGCGTCCATCAACAGCAATTTTCTCACCTGAGCGTATCAAGACCCTATCACCTAAGACCAAGTCTTCAGCGGCAACCACCACATGACCCTCAGGGCGAATAACGGTTGCTACTTGGGGCGCCATATCAACAAGTTCTTTCAGGGCAGAGCGTGTTTTCTCTAATGTGCGTGTTTCCAGATAGGCGCCAAACACAAATAAAAAAGTGACGGCGGCTGATTCTACGTATTCGCCAATAATCAGCGCCCCGACCACTGCAATCGTGACCAGCAGCTCTATACTAAATACCCGCATGCGTAGCGACTGAAAAGCTTTAAGGGATATTGAATAACCTGCTATCACGGTAGATAGCACTAGCAAATAGGTTTTGGGAGTTTCCATGCCTATTAAATGCAGCAGGAAAGCAGCCAATAACAATACGCCAGTAATTGCTGCTATGTGGGAATTTTTTAGTCTAAACATGATGCGTACTCCTGAAGTGATAAAGAAGAGCTACCCGCTGTCATAGCGGGTAGCCAGTTCAAGAGACTTTGGTGGATAGTACGGGGTATCCTAATTTCCCTAAGGTTGTCGCTAAGTCTACGGCGGAAACCTCTGGGCTTTCTGCTTGGATACGAATCTGGTTGGAATGAAACATGACTTGAACTTCCTTGACACCCGCTTGCCTAGCAAGCGTGGTTTCAATTTTTTTGACACAGGAAGGACAGTTGAAGGGTTCCATTTTAAATGTGATTTTTGTCATTACATGCTCCTTGGTTGCTGTTTTGATCATGCTTCCATACTAGAAGAGAAAGCGAATCAAGACATTGACCGTGGTCATGTTTGACATAAAACCATAAGCTTCAACGATTTAGTGCATTAAATTAATCAGCACAGCGCCAAACGCTAGCCAACCAAGGCTGTTGCTCTAGTGGCAGCCCGGCAGGGCGGTAATAATGCTCTAGTTTTTGAAACCCAGCAGCATCTAGTAAAGCGTGCCATGCACTTAAGTCGTAATAAATACCGTAACGCCCCTGATTCCAACCCTCTTGGTTTTGACCTCTGGGGTTTGAGCTAAACAATACCCCACCTGGTTTTAACGTGGCATGCAATTGCTTTAAGATGCGTGGCAACTCTTGGGAGGGAATATGAAACAGTACGGCATTGGCAAAAATTCCGTCGAAATAGGCGTCTGGTAACTGTAAATCTAAAAAATTTTGCTGCCAGACTTCGCAACCAGAATCCTTGCGTGCCATATCGGCAAAACGCTCCGAACCATCTAGGCCTATGACGTTATGTCCTAGTGCTTTGAACGCTTTCAGATCTCTACCTGGTCCGCAACCAAAATCCAATAGCTGATAAGGTGTGGCAGCTTGTATATGCCTTAATAAAGCGGCAATGTTCTGACCAACGTCATGGTCCTGGGTGCCCGCACGAAAGCCATCCGCATTAGTGTTGTAATGGGCTAAGGTCAAGCTGCTGATCTGATTCAGTGCGTCATGATCTAAAGGCATGGCAGTATTATGTATCCATAATCGTTCTAAACGATGGACGCAAAACGTTGTTCCAAGTAGTCAATAATGTCCTTGGATTCATACAGCCAACGGGATTGACCTTCTTCATCTATGCGTAGACAAGGTACTTTGACTTTCCCACCTTCGTTCAATAAACGTTCACGCTCGACTGGATTGTTTTTAGCATCGTGGAAGGTCATAGGCACATTCAGCTTGTGCAAGGCACGACGCGTTTTAACGCAAAATGGACAAGCATGAAATTGATATAACGATAACTTGGCCGCTTGTTCCACTACGTGTGCCTGACCTTCTGGCGAGCGACGTTGTGGACGGGGACGGCTTACCGCATCACCCAATATAATTAGTTGGCCTAGACCAACCCGCAGGGCTTTTATTAACATAAATACTATCTCGTAAGAGTAAATACAAGGCTCAAGTTTACCTGACCGCCTTTTCAACACGAAAAAGACGGATTGCAGCTGTTGCCTAAATGGCTGTTGTAGAGCAAGCTTACAGGTGAGTTTTGAGCAGGGCCGCACCAAAACCGACAAAAATTCCGCCAGTGATGCGGTCAAAGGTTTTTTTCAATGTGGGGCGTTTAAGGTAGCTAGCCAGGCTTTGACCGCCTAGGCCATAAATGGCATACCAAAAAGCTTCGGCAGCGACAAAGGTTAGCACCAACACAATGAATTGGGGAACTTGTGGTGCACTTTGATTGACAAACTGGGGCAAAAAGGCCGCAGCAAATAAAAGTAGTTTTGGATTGCTAAAGCCTATCATCAGGCCGCCACGAAATAGGGCAGCCAAGCTGATTTGAGGCTTGTAGCCGTTAGTTCCTATATTTAGGGTGCCGTCGTCACCACGCCAAGCTTTAATACCCAAATACAATAAATAAGCAACACCAACGTACCGCAAGGCATCAAATAAGGTAGGCGATGCCAGCAACACGGCACTTAGACCAGCAGCTGACAAAATTAGCACAACAACGACTGCTGTCAGGCAGCCGGCCATCGCTGCCATGCTGCGACGCGCTCCGAAACTGACACTTCGGTGCAATACATGCAGCATATTAGGGCCTGGCGTACCTGATAGGATAAATACAGCCGCAAAAAACACCCACCAGGTATGCAAGGTCATAAAAGTACTATCGCTTAGGCTAGGCGTACGGTCCAGTTATGCAGGTCAGGGGCGCGGCCATATTGGATGTCGGTAAGTTTTTTGTACAAGGCCAATGTGATCTCGCCTGCTGGAGCATTGCTGTCCCCGCAAACGAAGTCTTTGCCTTTCAGTACATTTACCGGAGCAACCACAGCTGCTGTACCACAAGCAAACACTTCTGTGATGTTGCCCGAAGCCACGCCGTCACGCCACTCGTCAATGCCAATGCGACGCTCTTCGACCTTCAGACCCATGTCTTTAGCCAACTGTATGATGCTGCCTCTGGTTACGCCGTTCAGTATGCTGCCAGAGAGTTTGGGTGTGATCAAGGTACCGTCTTTTTGTACCAAGAAAATATTCATGCCACCTAGTTCTTCCAGGTATTTGTGCTCTTCGGCGTCCAGAAACAAGACCTGTGAACACCCATTAGCAGTAGCTTCTTGTTGTGGAACCAGTGAAGCAGCGTAGTTACCACCACATTTTGCTGCACCTGTACCGCCTTTACCTGCGCGCGAGTAATCGGCTGACAACCAGATGGAGACAGGCTTCATACCGTTGCCAAAGTACGAAGCTGCTGGGCTGACAATAACGTAATAAGCGGCACGTTGTGCGGCCCTGACACCAAGAAAGCTTTCGTTGGAAATCATGAAGGGGCGTATATAGGCACAGGTGTCAGGTTGATGCGGTACCCAGCTGGCATCTGTAGATATTAGCTGTTTAATAGATTCAACAAACAAATCCACAGGCAACTCAGGTAAAGCCAACCGGCGTGCTGACATTTGAAAACGCAGGGCATTCATTTCCGGACGAAATGCCCAAATGGAACCGTCTGCGTGACGATACGCCTTAAGACCTTCAAAGATTTCTTGTGCATAATGCAAAACAGAAGCAGCCGGATCCAGTTGCAGGGGACCGTAAGGAATAATGCGGGCATCATGCCAGCCCTGATCCAGGCTCCAGTCGATAGCGGCCATGTGATCGCTAAAGTATTTGCCAAACCCTGGGTTATCCAAGATGGCAGTTCGTTGCTCTGGAGTAACAGGATGATCCGAGCGCGTAATTTGGAACTGGGTTTGAGCAGTTGAAGTCATGGGAAGCAATCTGTAAAAAAGGGCTGATAATAATTTTATTATAGAGGACTGTAGTCTAAATTAACCCAACAGTAACTACAAAGCAAAGAACTTGTTACGGACTGCTAATATAACGAAAACTTTTCTTTCGGTGAGGTTAAAAAATGGGCAATGTCAAGCCCTTTGCGTGAGTCACATCAGGTTTAAAACCTCATACGGAACAACGGGTTAGGTCTGTTTCGGATCGTTTGGAAGAAGTGCGGCGTTGTGGTCTGGGAGCCACATAAGAGCCTTGGGAAAGAAAGCCAGGGCGCGCTGCATCGGGATGAATGCTCATGACCTGCGAGCTTTACTTTGCCCGCCTGGCCGAATTTCTCACATCCCATCCAGAACGAAGAACGCGCAGCGGTAGGCTGCGCGTTCTTCAAATCCGAGGGCTAGCATACGAATGTAAGCCCCACGGCATCAACGTGAAGAAGCATTGGATCGAGCACAGATGTACTGTGCACCTCCAGCGCCAACGAAGACCGACAGTGCCACAGCCCAACTTGCCACGAAACTAAGTTTGAAGTTTGTTTTCTTCATAGTTACCTCCTTGGTTTGTTGTGCGTTGGTTACGGGACGGTGCGTGTTGTTAGTGGGAATTTCACCCAGCAGTCGGACGGTTCTCTCTGTCTTCTGAATCTGTTGATACGTCAGGCTGATAGAACTATCGGTCTTCTCGCTCCAATGCTTCCTCTTCGTCGCAGACCGCATCCAGTTTACCGTGAGCTGGCGTCGTTTGCTTGACCTCTGACTCGACCTCCCTTTCTGAATCCTCGATCACCAGCGATGAACGCCTCCAGCATATGCGGAATCAGCGTCACGGCATCGACCGCTTCGCCGTAGGCCTGCGCGTGTAGCGCGGCGTAGCGGTCGAGATCGGCTTTCAGGCCGGCAGGGCATGCGAAGGTCAGCTTTGTGATTTTTTGTCGAGGCAGAGGGCCGAGCCGTAATTTCTTGGTTGGTGTATTCATCGTGATGTGCCTCGATTGAAAAAGAGTGGTTGGTAGGGCCGCAGCACTAAATCCTTGTTGACGATGATCCGCACCGGCAGCCCGGGCCGCTCGGTCAGCGTGGGCTGGATGTTGGGGTTGCGCCGGGTCATCTCCTGGCCGACCTAATTGATGCTGTCCTGCGCACTGTCGTGTCCAGCGATAATGACGCGATCCCCATCTTGGCGGTTCTCCGGTGCGGCTAGTTCTGCACCGACGCCCAGCAAGGTGGTCAAGACAGCACCGGCAAAAATACGATCCCAATGCCAATCGATCCCATCCTCCAGACCGGCGTAACCCGCAGCATCAGTGCCGATCAGGTTGTCGAGTGTCAGCGAGGACGTGTCGGGCAGGATGATTCGGTTCCACATCACCTGTACCCGGCTCTGGCCGTAGCTCACCTGACTGTTGTACTTGCCCAGAATCCGCGATCCCTGCGGAATCAGCAGAAACTTGCTAGTGGCCGTGTCGTAGACCGGCTCCGTCACCGTGGCGATCACATCGCCAGGCAGATCGGATTTGATGCCCGTTACCAGCGCTCCGGCGATCACAGTGCCAGCCATGACCTGGTACGGTGATGCTGGCATTTGCAGGTTGCCGGAATTACGGGTTTGCGTAGTGCCGCCAGCGAGGAAGGCTTCTTTCTGGTCTTGCCGATTCTGCACCGTAGTCGGATCGACCGGCTGGGCTGCCGTCGAGGCCGGGCCAGCCGCCAATGGGTCGAAGGCTGCATTGGCAGCAAAGCCCGACGCGGCCTCGACCTGCGACTGTGCCACCGGCGCGGCTGTTTGCGTACCCGAGCGAAAGAACATCGACGAAGCCGCCGCTTCCTCGGCTTCTTTCAGGCGCGCCAGGCGCTGCGCCTCGGCCGAGTCGTGGCCGGGTGGCGCGTAGCCAGCCATCGCCGGCTGCTGCGAGTTCACGATGGCCGGCCCCAAGTCACCCGGCAGCGGCGGCCCCAGTTCAGGCACATTGGATGGCAAGGTCGGCGGCAGCTTGGAATAATCGGAGGGAAGCTGGTCGAGTCCTTCGGAACGTGACACGCGATCCAGGTTGTAAAGCTCGGTGGATTCATTGGCCCCACGCTGCTGCGGTTGCAGCGACCACATCAGAGCCCCCAGTACGGCGACCGATAATCCGCCGCAAAGCGCGGCGAGCATGCGCCGGTTCAAGCGCGTCACCGAACGCGGCTGAGCGCGTAGCGCCACGGTGTCCGGGGCTGTCTTGGGCGGCACATCCGGCACCGGAACATCAGCGGGATTGTCTTGGCTCATGGTCAGTTTGAATCACCCTTGGTTTCACGGAGGGTAAAAACTTGAGAGAATACCCCCATGAGCAATCAATCGAAGTTTTCCCCTGAAGTGCGTGAACGTGCTGTACGTATCGTTCAGGAACAGCGCGACCAATACCCCTCATTGTGGGCGGCGGCGGCATCCATCGGCCCTAAATTTGACTGTGCCCCGTCCACCTTGGTCGGCTGGGTCAAGCGTTGGGAGGTCGATAACGGTGTACGCGACGGCATGACCAGTG
>JACCEO010000012.1 GCA_013416485.1 Alcaligenaceae bacterium | reverse complement strand
AGTCCGGCCAAGGTGTTGGCCGCCACACTCACGTCTTGGCTGGAGCCGATTGTGGGCATGTGGCGCTTTTCTAAATCCAATGGCATCACCGAAGGCTTTCACACTAAAATGGAAATGTTATCGCGCCGTGCGTATGGCTTTAGGAATTTTGAAAATTACCGCTTGCGGGTCTTGGCCCAATGCGGTTGGAACGGTGTAATTAACCGAGTGCGATGAATACCGCATCCCCCGTTAATGGGGTAGAGCCTGCGGATTTGTAAGTCAGTCAGGAATCCCATTGGTGTACCCCCAGAAAAAAACTTAAGGTACATCTAGTCTAGGGTACACCTTGGGGTACACGCAACGTTGGGATTTGCTGAAACTGTGTGGAACATCATGGGTTAGGTTTTTGGTCTAACTCCATGATTTTCTTGAGAATTTGGTGCGTCTTGAACCTGTTTGGAACAAGCCGTTGGTGCCCGGGGCCGGAATCGAACCGGCACGCCTTGCGGCGGGGGATTTTGAGTCCCCTGCGTCTACCAATTTCACCACCCGGGCATACTGAGCAGATCGCACTGTTGAACACAATGCGTGGCAGAAAGGCGTAATTATACGCGCTCTTGAAAAATTTTGCACGGCCCCCATATTAAGGCTACTGTTAATTTTTTGCGTGGTGATAAATGAGCACTTCTGATACCTCCGTTGCGTCCTCTGAAACCCTGGGATTCCAGGCTGAAGTGAAGCAATTGCTGCACTTGATGATACATTCCCTGTACAGCAACAAAGAGATTTTTCTACGCGAGCTAGTGTCCAACGCGTCCGACGCTTGCGACAAGTTGCGCTTCGAAGCGATCGATAACCCTGGCCTGTTTGATGGCGATACCGATTTACGGATACGGGTGGATTTCGACAAGGCTCAGCGCACCATTACGATATCCGATAACGGTATCGGGATGTCTCGTGACGAAGCCGTTGCCAACCTGGGCACAATTGCGCGTTCAGGCACTAAAGAATTCTTCAGTCAGTTAACTGGCGATAATCAAAAAGACGCTCAGCTGATTGGTCAGTTTGGTGTGGGCTTTTATTCATCTTTCATCGTGGCTGAAAAAGTCGCTGTCTTGACCCGTCGTGCCGGTGCTGATGTCACCGATGCAGTACTGTGGGAATCTGACGGTCAGGGCGAATTTTCCATTACTACGGTGGAAAAAGCGGATCGCGGTACGTCGGTAACGCTGTACCTGCGCGAAGATGAAGACGATTTCTTAAATGGTTGGAAGCTGCGCGAGGTCTTGCGTCGTTATTCCGATCATATTTCTTTGCCCATTCAAATGCTAAAAGAAGAATGGGACGAGGAAACGTCTGAACAAAAGAAAACGACCGATTGGGAAATGGTGAACCAGGCGAATGCCTTGTGGACACGCTCCAAGTCGGAAATCGAGGACGAGCAGTACCAAGAATTCTACAAACACGTTGCCCATGATTTCGACGATCCTTTGGCATGGACGCATAACCGGGTAGAAGGCCGTAGCGAATATACCCAGCTGCTGTTTATTCCCAAGCGTGCGCCTATGGATATGTGGGACCGCGAAGGTCGTCGTGGGGTGAAGCTGTACGTTAGGCGTATTTTCATTATGGATGACGCCGAACAGTTGCTGCCTAATTACCTGCGCTTTGTGCGTGGAGTCATTGATTCAGCCGATTTGCCACTGAACGTGTCGCGTGAAATTTTGCAGGAAAGCCGCGACGTACGTGTGATACGCGAGGGCTCTGCCAAGCGCGTGTTGGCGCTACTAGACGATATGGCAGAAAATCAGCCAGAAAAGTACGCTGAATTCTGGGCGCAGTTCGGTCAGGTGATCAAGGAAGGTATAGGCGAAGATGCATCCAATAAGGACCGCATTGCTACTTTGCTGCGCTTTGCATCCACAGCGGGTGACTCGTCGGCGCAAACCGTGTCCTTGGCGGACTATGTGGGTCGCATGAAGGAAGGCCAGGATAAAATTTACTATGTGTCGGCCGACACGTATGCGGCGGCTAGCAATAGTCCGCACCTGGAAATTTTCCGTAAAAAAGGCCTGGAAGTTCTGGTGCTGTCCGATAGGGTAGACGAATGGATGTTGTCCTTCCTGCGCGAATTCGACGGTAAGTCTTTGGTGTCTATCGCCAAGGGTGGTCTGGATCTTGATCAGTTGGCTGACGAAGACGAGAAAAAACACCACGCCGAAATCGCTGAAACCTTCAAGCCTTTGGTTGAGCGTTTGAAGACAGCACTGGAAGGCAAAGTGAAGGAAGTGCGCGTTACAGGGCGTTTAGTGGATTCACCAGCGTGTGTGGTGGTGGATGAAAACGAACTTAGCCCGCACTTGATGCGTATGTTGCAAGCAGCAGGCCAGGAAGCACCCGATGTGCAGCCTATTCTGGAGATCAACCCAGAGCATGCTTTGGTAACACGTATCCAAGCCGCGTCTGACGACGACTTTGCCGATTGGTCCATGTTGCTGTTGGATCAGGCGATGTTGGCCGAAGGCGCAAGTCTGGCTGACCCTGCCGCCTTTGTGAAGCGCATGAACAAGCTGCTGTTGAATCTGCCTGCATAAGGCGGGATTCAGGGTTTAGGCGGGCAGTTGCCGCCTAGACCATTGCGCATCACGAGCATACCGGGCCCAGTCAAATGACGGGCCCGGATCCGTTTTACGGCCCGGTGCTATGTGTTCGTGCCCACGTACGGCGCGCAGCGGATGGCGCGTCTGTAAGGCCGGCGTTAGCTGGCTTAGGCACAGGTATTGGCTGGCGGTGTAGGGTAGGGTGTCTGTGCCTTCCAGCTCTATCCCTATGGAAAAGTCATTACAGCCAGCCCGACCTTGGTGACTAGATACGCCAGCGTGCCAGGCACGTTGGTCGGTGGAAACAAACTGGATAACACTGCCGTCGCGACGTATGAAGAAATGCGCTGATACCTTCAAGCCACGTAGACGGGGTAGCCAGGGGTGGGAGTTCAGATCCAACTGATTCAGAAACAGATCAGCGACCTGTGTACCCCCGAAGACGCCGGGTGGCAGGCTAATGTTGTGTATGACTAATAGCGTGGCATCGTCATCAGGAGGCCGCTGGTTGCAATTAGGTGAGGGCAGTAGGGTGACGTAGGGGTGGGGGCGTAGCCAGCCGTGACGGTCCAGCTGTAGGGCTGGGAAGCTATCAGGGATGTCATCCAATAGCTGGCGTGATCTTCGTAAGCTGCTGGTGCGTTGGCGTATCACGTATTGCGTCCGATTTTGGCGTGTTCAGAGCTGCACCAAGTACGTCCACCGCTAAGCACAGCTTCAGAACGTGGTAAATGTATGCCGCAATGTTCGCAACGCACCATAGATTCGGGGTCGGCTCGGGTTTTGCTGCGCAGGCCTTTGGCCGGCTTGGCAACAGGAGGCATTTTGGGTTGCTGGCTGGCAGCGTTGTGGCGGGCCAAAACACGGGCTAGCAGCAAGCCGCCAATAATTAATACTGCCCAGAATAAAACTTTTCCCACGGAGTTCAGCCTCGTTGCAAAATGACGTCAAGCACGAAACGGCTACCGCTGTAGGACAGCAGTAAAAAGGCGAAGCCCACCAGGGTCCAGCGCAGAGCAATACGGCCACGCCAGCCTCGTAGGTAACGGCCAGTTAGCAAGCCGCCAAATGTTAGCCATGACAATAGAGTAAATATGGTTTTGTGATCCATAGGCAGCCATTGCCCAGTTAGGCGCAAGGACACAATAGAGCCTGTAATCACGGTTAGAGTCAGAATGGCGAAGCCAAACCAGATCAAGCGAAACAGCAGAACTTCTTGCACCAATAGCGGTGGCATGGAATCCAGGGCGCGGTTCACAATAGAACGGTTGCCAGCGTCTTCAATAGGGCGATGCAGTTGGCGATCCAGAGCGGCCATTAGCAGGCCATGCAAAGCGGCGACGGTGATCAGGCCATAGGCGGTCAGGGCGATCAGTAAATGGATGCGTAGCCACTCGCTATTGGCGTGGTCCACCAGGTGTGCGCTGGGGAAGATGGCGGTGATTAGGCTTACGATAGCGGCGACAGGCAGTAGAATAAGTAGCAGGCCATCAATGCGCATGACCATGTTTTCTAGCCAGAAAACCACCATGCCTAACCAGATGGCGGCAGACAAGGCCAATACCCAGCTTAGATGTAGGCTATGCTGGTGTAGCATCATGGCCGAGGCCAAGCCGATACCGTGTAGGGCAATAGCGCCCCCCAGGCAAACACGGCGGACGTTTCCAATGCTTACATTGGTCTTGCCCTTGAACAGTGGACGCCAAAGCCAGATAGCCAGCGTGGCATATGCCAGCGCTGCTAACAAGTGAAATACAATGCCTGCAGACATAGACCCTTAAATTCTGATTAAACAGCGAAAGGCAATTCGCCCTAGCTGCTCATTTTAGTCGGTTTAACGGAAGATCAACTAGTTTAAGCGAAACTACCCTTATGCTCGACAATCTTACCAATCGTCTTTCCCGCGTCGTTAAAACCATGCGCGGCGAGGCCAGACTTACCGAGGCCAATACCCAGGACATGCTGCGCGAAGTGCGCATGGCCTTGCTAGAGGCTGACGTCTCCTTGCCTGTGGTGCGCGATTTTGTTGCCCAAGTCAAAGAAAAGGCAATGGGCCAGGACGTGGTCGGCAGTCTAAACCCCGGCCAGGCGCTAGTGGGTGTGGTCAGCAAAGAATTGACCGCCTTGATGGGCGGCGACCTGGGGGCAGACGCTAGTGAGCTGTCACTGGCAACCCAGCCACCGGCTGTCATTTTGATGGCGGGTTTGCAGGGTGCAGGTAAAACCACAACTACCGGTAAGTTGGCCAAATGGCTAAACGAAGGTAACCACATACAAAACGGCCGTAAAACCGGTAAGAAAAAAGTGTTGGTGGTCAGTGCTGACGTGTATCGCCCTGCGGCGATTGAACAGCTAAAAACGGTAGCGGCTCAGGTCAATGTAGACTTCATGCCATCGGATGTCTCGCAAAAACCAGCCGACATCGCTACAGCAGCTCTAGACCATGCCAAACGGCATCACTACGATGTCTTGATCGTGGATACGGCCGGCCGTTTGGGTATCGACGAGGCCATGATGGCCGAAATCCGTGTGTTGCACGGATTGCTGAATCCCATAGAAACCCTGTTTGTGGTGGATGCCATGCAGGGGCAGGATGCAGTCAACGTAGCACGTGCCTTTGGTGATGCGTTGCCGTTAACTGGCGTAGTGTTGACCAAGCTGGACGGTGATGCGCGTGGTGGTGCTGCACTGTCGGTACGTCACGTCACTGGTAAACCCCTGAAGTTTGTGGGGATGTCAGAAAAGCTGGATGGCCTGGAGGCTTTCCACCCTGAACGCATGGCGCAGCGCGTATTGGGTATGGGCGATATTGTCGCTTTAGTCGAACAAGCGCAGAAAAACATTGATATGGCCGATGCCCAAAAGCTGGCGGCCAAAATCAAATCTGGTAATCGTTTTGATTTGAATGATTTCCGTGATCAGCTGCAGCAGGTCAAGAAAATGGGCGACATGGGGTCCTTACTGGAAAAGCTACCGGCCCAGTTTGCACAAGCCGCTGGCCAGTTGCAAGGTGGTCAGGCGGAAAAGCAGTTGCGTCGTACCGAAGGCATACTGAATTCCATGACGCCAGCCGAACGGGCGAAACCTGACCTGCTGAAAGCATCCCGCAAACGGCGTATTGCTATGGGTGCCGGTGTGCCTGTGCAGGAAGTGAACCGCATGCTGAAGCAGTTCGAGCAAATGCAGGGCATGATGAAACAGATGAAAAAAGGCGGTATGGCCAAAATGATGCGCGCTATGGGCGGCATGAAAGGGCTGAAAGGCCTGGGTAAAGGTGGTTTTGGCGGGATGTAATTAACCGCCGCCTACGGCGACCACAATTTCTATGCTGTCCTGGTCGGCAACGGCTTGGGCAGCATGCTGGCTTTTAGGGACGATTTCGCCATTACGTTCAACAGCAATGCGCTTGTCCTGGTAGCCCAGGAAGTTGATTAAATCGGCAACTGTATTGATGTTTTGCAGTGTTTGGACTTTGCCGTTTAAAGTGATATTCATTTTTTTTACCAAAATAAGAACAGCGTCAGGCGCTGAATTTGTCGGTGGCGGCTATTAAGTGAGCCAATGTACCGGGTTCATCAAAGGCGTGGCCAGCGTTATCAACCAGGTGAAACTCTGCCTCGGGCCAAGCTTGATGCAGTGCCCACGCGGTTCGGGCTGGAGTGCATACATCATAGCGGCCTTGCGCAATGACACCAGGAATATGGCGGATTTTGCTGACATCGCGCAGCAGTTGGCCTTCTTCCATGAAACCATTATGGAAAAAATAATGGTTTTCTATACGAGAAAAGGCAATGCTGGGGTCGTTCGTTCCATGAACGGGTAACTGCCTGGTTTTAGGAAGCAGTGTAATGGTGTGATCTTCCCAACTACACCATGCGCGTGCTGCCTGAGCCTGCACCTGTGGGTCGCTGCCAGTTAAACGCCGGTGGTAGGCGCTGACCATATCGTGCCGTTCATCCAGGGGTATGGGAGCCAGGTAATCTTCCCATAGATCAGGAAACAACCACGATGCGCCTTCTTGATAAAACCACTGTACTTCAGCTTTGCGCAGCGTAAATATGCCACGTACTATCAGTTCGCTGGCGCGATCAGGGTGGGTCTGGGCGTAGGCTAAAGCCAAGGTCGAACCCCAGGAGCCCCCGAAAATCAAGGCCTGCTCTACGTTTAGAACTTCTGTACGCAAGCGTTCAATGTCGGCCACTAGATGCCAGGTTGTATTGTTTTCCAGGCTAGCGTGTGGGCGTGAACGACCACAGCCGCGTTGGTCAAACAACAGTATTTTGTAGCGCTCAGGGTTGAATAAACGCCGGTGCGCGGCCGAACAACCACTACCAGGGCCACCATGCAGAAAAATAGCGGGCTTACCTTGCGGGTTGCCGCATAGCTCCCAATACACTTGATGACCATCGCCAGTATCTAAAAATCCATGATCATAGGGTTCAATTTCAGGATACATATCTGTCGTCTTCATCAACATAGTGGTAGTTTTTATCCTTGGCGCGTAAAGATCAGATCCCAGACTCCATGTCCCAGGCGTAGCCCGCGCGTTTCAAACTTGGTCTGCGGTCGGTAATCGGGCCTGGGGGCGTAGCCATCGCTGGTGTTGACCAGGCTGGGTTCGCCACTAAGCACCTCTAGCATTTGTTGGGCGTAGTTTTCCCAGTCTGTGGCGCAATGGATATAGCCGCCTGGCGCAATCCGGCTGGCCAGCATCTTGGTGAATTCTGGCTGTATCAAGCGCCGTTTATGGTGGCGGGTCTTGGACCAGGGGTCTGGGAAATAAATATGTACGCCAGCCAAAGAATTGGGTTCTATCATGTCGCGCACTACTTCCACCGCATCATGCTGAATGATACGTATGTTTTCCAGCCCCGACGTTTCTATGCGTTTCAGCATAGCGCCTACCCCGGCGTTAAAGACCTCGACGCCTAGGAAGTTGTCGTCAGGTCGGGCAGTGGCGATTTTTTCTGTGGTCTCGCCCATGCCAAAGCCAATCTCTAGGATGGTAGGTGCATTACGCCCAAATGCCCGCGTCATATTTAGCGGGGTGGGGCGGTAGTCTATGGCCCATAACGGCATCAGCCGGTCCAGTGCTTCTTGCTGGCCCAGTGTAATGTGGCTGCGTCGATGAACGAAGCTGCGTATATGCCCGTAATCAGGGTGTTTCGCCTGACTGTCAGCATCAGGCGCAGCGACGTCAGGGGATGATGTAGGTGTGGTCGAATTCATAAACTGAATTGTAGCGGCTGCGTGAACCTTCTGCAGTAGCTATCGTTCCAGGCGCAGTTTGCGTTGCGGCCATAAATCCGCGTAAAATGCACGCCTACGCGGGTGTAGTTCAATGGTAGAACGGCAGCTTCCCAAGCTGCATACGAGGGTTCGATTCCCTTCACCCGCTCCATATCACTGAAGGTAGATATGGACTTTGTGGTTGATGTCGTTCAAATAAGTAAAACAATAAAAACAGATTCAACCATCGATAAAAGGCTGTAGCAACTGGGTTGCCAACGGTACATGATCGGCATCCACCATCAGGGTCTGGGCGTTCAGGCTATTGGTGACCGGGCCGGGATACATAGAGCTAAACGCGCCACCTTGCATCAGGAAGGTAATGCCATATGCCTGCATCAGGGAAGTAATAACAGCCGCTTCGGATTCCGACCTTGGGGAGTAGATGGGTACCATGTTTACCTCTCTTATATACAAGCTTGGTATTAGACTACCAAATAATGGCGTTTCTCTGATAGCTTGCGGCGCAAAACCGATAGACGATCTGCATGGCCAGGGCCCGCTATGGTCAGTTGGGCCAGCAGGCTGAACGTATTTCAAGTTCTAGGTGATAGGTTGCTGTAAGATCACGGCATCCTAAAATAGTGTCGATTACGCCCAGACCTTAATGGTAAAGGCCGATCACGTCCCATTGGCAACGCAATGAATACAGCCATTGATTAATGGTTGAGCATTTTCATTTGTGTTGCCTATCACCTTTAATTTTCTTTCCGTATTCCATGATAGGTATTGGTCCATTTTCCATACAAGTAGTCATTATTGTTATTGCCGTGTTGCTGGCGTGGGTCACAGCCCGTCTTGTGGCACGGCGCGTGCCAGATGTGTCGCATAAAGCCGCCGGATCTATGGTGTTAGATGCCGTAATGTGGGGCTTGCTGGCAGCTCGTTGCGCATTCGTTATAGGGTGGTGGGAAGACTACTTAGCTGCACCTATGTCCATTATTGCTATCGGTGATGGTGGGTTCACGTGGTGGGTTGGGGTAGCGGTGGCACTGGCGTATATCGCATGGCGCACTCGCTTGGCTACGACCTTGCGTGGTCCTGTCCTGACTGGTGTTGCCTCAGGGCTAATTGCCTGGTTCATGGCTGGTGGTGTGTTGGGTTTACTACAAAACTCTGCACCACCACTACCTGACGTGCAGTTAGTCACGCTAGACGATCGTTCTGTGGCGCTAAGCGCGTATGCGGGGCGTCCAGTGGTGCTGAATCTGTGGGCGAGTTGGTGTCCACCATGTCGTCGTGAAATGCCGGTATTTGAACAAGCCCAGGTGGAATTTCCAGAGGTGGCCTTTGTGCTGGTCAATCAAGGCGAAAGCCTGCAGCAAGCCCAAGACTTTCTTCAGAACGAACACTTGACGCTGACGGACGTGTTATTAGATTCAAGATCAGAGTTAATGCGGGTTTTGGGCGCACGTGGCTTACCAACTACTTTGTTTTTTGATGCCCAAGGGCGCATGGTGGATTCACATTTAGGTGAAATTACCATGGCGGGTCTTAAAGACAAAATGCGACGTTTATTCTGACTGCCAGATGTGGCTAACAGATAGACCTTGTGTAATAAAAAATACAGTGATAAATTTTTCGGGTAAACCCGCGTTGACCACAGTAAACGCCGGTTGCTACAGTTTGTTCCATAGTCTTTAAACAGTACGGTCCGTATTTATTATCATAATAAAACGCTTACTTAATTGATAAAAGCAATTTGGAAGAGGGGAACACGCTTGAGCTCTGCCCAACTACCTTCGGGGATGCATTCGACGGTAAAGAAGAGCATTAAACTCGATCAGCAGGCAATAGTTTTTCTGTTGTTTATCGTGATTTTTGTAATTTTCTCTGTAACGCTTCCTGGCTTTTTTAGTATCGGCAATATTGTTGCCATGCTCCGTTCTATATCCGTGCTAGGCATACTGGGCTTTGCCATGGCAATCGTGGTCATTGGACGCGGCATCGACTTGTCTATGGTGGCTGTCATGGCAGTGCCCACGGCACTCATCATGACATTGGCTGACACTGGTATGGGACCTTGGTCGGCACTACTTATTGGCCTGCTGTTTGCAGTGGTCGTGGGACTACTGAATGGCATCTTTATCGCTTATGCTGAAATCCCGGCCTTGTTTGTTACCTTGGCAATGGGTTTGGGCTTGGCTGGTTTGGGCCAGGTGGGCATACTTAAATCCGATATGGTGCCGTGGCCAGATGAACTGAACGCCTTGGCGTGGCTAGGCGGCAGTAACATTGCTGGTATTCCTAGCAGCATCATTGTTGTCACCATTGTTGCTATAGGCACTTGGTTGTTTCTTAGTCGCACCAAGCTAGGCATGTTCATCTATGCCATAGGTGATAACCCAAATGCGGCCCGAACCACGGGTATTCCAGTTCGCCCCATTATGGTTTTTCAATATGTGCTGGCGGCACTGATTGCGGTATTAGCAGGCCTGGTAATGGCTTCGTCTAATAACCTTATGGATACCCGAATTTATAACCTTTCCTTGATTTACGACATTATCCTGGTCGTTGTGCTGGGTGGTGTGGGCTTGTCGGGTGGGCGTGGCGGGGTACTTAGTGTCGTGGTAGGTACCTTGTTGGTGGGTACCATCATTAACGGCATGACCATTATGAATCTGGCCCTGGATATGCAAAATTTACTAAAGGGGGTTGTGCTGCTAATTGCGATTGGCCTGGATAGTGTATTGAATCCACGCAACGAAGAAACCGCACAGCAAGGTGATATTTAACGTAGTTATTTAGTAAATGGTCGGCATACATAATACCCATTTGATTTTGCTCTGATAACCGTCGGGCCAAATGGACTCAACATCATGCAACACCAAGGAGACAAACATGAGGGCTTTTCAGTTATTGCGTAATTTACGCTTAGGCAAACGTATGGTTACTACTGCGCTGGGTATATCAGTTGCAGTGGCAGCAGCGTTTGGTTCCACCAGTGTTTATGCACAGGGTGATGGTGCCATTAAAGACCCAGAGCGTACTCGCTACTACGAAACGTTCAAAGGCAAGCGCGTGGTGTTTGTTCCCGTGTTCATGGGCCTAGACCTAACCGAGGGCTGGTCTCAGGTAATGAGCCTGCAAGCTAAGCGTTTAGGTTATCAGTATGAAGTCCGTAACGCCAACTTTGATACCTCGGCGGGTGTGCAAATACTGACGCAGTTGCTTAATGAAAACCCCAAACCGGATGTGGTTGTCATTCAAAACCCTGACGTCACCTCGTATGCCAAAATCGAGAAAAGGCTAGAAGACGCAGGGATTGCCGTTATTCAGCTCAATATGAAAAGCCTGACCATGACTACCGGTTTTGCCGGAGCCGACGCAACGGTGATCGGGGAAACTCAGGCTGAATGGGTGGCAAAGCAATGCGGTCCAGGTACCTCACAGAAAATCATGATACTGAATGGTCCAACTACTGCGCCTTGGACTGTTTACATGCAAGAGGGCTACAACAATGTCCTTAGCAAGCACCCTGATCTTAAGGTCGTGGCGCGTCAGTCTGTAGGTAACTATGAGTCCTCCAAGGCCAAATCCATTACGGAAGTTACCTTGAAACAACACGACGATCTATGCGCCATTATGGGTGTCTGGGACGTGCCTGACTTGGCGACAGCTGCTGCTGTTAAAGATGCAGGTAAAACTGGCAAGGTACTGGTCTCTACCAGTGGCGGCGGTGGTGATGTCGCTTGCAAGGGCTTGAAAAGCCAGGCCTTCGACCACTACGTTAGCTATGACGTACCTGGCCAAAGCCGTGATGTGAATGCCCTGATTCAAATGGCACTTCAAAGCCCTGAAAAACCGGGCAAACTTCAGGTCGCTTTATACACGCCGTTGTCCGTCTTCACCCAAGAAGACGCGAACAAGCACACATGCTGGACTGTAGACACCTTGCGTGAATAACACGCAGTAGTAGTGGCTTCCTGCAGCTTTTTTGGGGCAGGAAGCCTGCTGAAGACTGTCTTTTTCGATATGTTCGGATAGGAATATTGCTGCACGCTAGTTAATTGGCAATGTGAATCAAACAAGTTGGGCTTGTGCTGCTGAACTTAATGGAAGCCTCAAAGAAGCATGAATACGATCAACAAACTTCGCTATCGTTATTGGCCTGATCGGGCGATTGGCGAATTGCTAGCCAAGCAATGGATGGAAACAGCGGTACCGTTAATCGTGCTTCTGGTGGTTATCGCAGTATTTACTTCCATCGTAGATAATTTCCTCTCATTCAGTTCTATTTCCGTGCTGCTACGGCAAGCCAGCGAGATCGGTTTTATTGTCTGTGGCATGGCATTGGTGCTTATCGTCGGAGGTATAGACCTTAGTGTTGGGTCTATGTACGCGATTTGCAACGTGGTGGTTTTGTATCTGATACACGTACAAGAATGGTCTGTTGTGGCCGCGATAGGCGCAACACTGGTGTGTGGCGCACTTATGGGGGCCGTTAATGGTGTGTTAATAGGCTACTTCAAGCTGCGTGCTTTCTTAACTACGCTGGTTACCCTGATTGTGTTTCGGGCTATTTTCAACCTGATCCAATTCAAGTGGGCCGTAGAGATTGCATCCACCATACCTGACTCAGACTTGTGGGATGACCTGGGCAATAGCTCGTTTATAGGCTTGCCTATATCTACCTGGATTTTCATTGTTGTTGCCATCCTATTTCATATCTTTCTGACTCGCATGCGCGGCGGTTGGCACATGATGGCTGTAGGCGGTTCACGCCGCTCTTCATATAACTCTGGCTTGTCGGTCAATAGAATTGCTGCTTCGGCCTACGTAGCATCGGGGGTGTTCGCAGCCATCGGAGCCGTCTTGTTTGCTGCTAGGGTGGATAGCAGTAGCGCCGATACCGGCATGGGTTTAGAAATTGTGGTGTTGGCCGCTGCGTTATTGGGTGGTATCCGTCTAGGAGGTGGTAAAGGGTCAGTCGCCAAAGTCATACTGGGTACCCTAATTGTATTAATGGTGACCAACAGTCTTAGGGGCTTGGCGGTAGATGCTGGGTATATCCGCATAACGCTGGCCGTCATTATGATTGCCGCAGTGACCCTGGATATCCGCTGGTTCAAGAATCGGGGTAAGGCATTAAGCGAACTGTATGTTAGTCCGGGTTATTTGCCTCTGCCAGCGGCTCCCAGGGTAGGCGTTGAAGGCGAAGACTCGCCTTACGCTGTCAATAATAAATTAGGCAACATCGAGCGCATAGGCTTGGGCATGGTCGAGTCGCCCGAAGACGTGATCCTTGACGACGACGATCACCTGTATTGTGGAACTCGGCATGGGGATATCATGCGGTTCCTGGCACCCGACTACCAGCAAATGGAGCTCTATGCCCACATAGGGGGTCAGCCCTTGGGTATGGCTTTTGACAAGGGTGGCAATCTTTATGTTTGCGTAGGGGGTATGGGTCTGTACCGTGTGAATCGCAAAGATCGTGCGGTAGAAAAAGTGACTGACGAAACCGGGCGCTCTTGGCTATCAGTTGTGGATGACAGTCGTTTACGGCTAGCCGATGACCTGGATATTGCACCCGATGGACGTATCTTCTTTTCCGAAGCTACCGTACGCTATGAAATGCATGAATGGCCTATAGACAGCCTTGAAGGGCGTGGTAATGGCCGAATTATCTGCTACGACCCCAATACCGGGCGCACGCATACTGCACTGAAAGACTTGGTGTTTCCCAATGGGGTTTGTATGGCCTCCGATGGGCAGTCACTGTTGTTTGCTGAAAGCTGGGCATGCCGGATCAGCCGCTATTGGTTTGACGGGCCTAAAAAAGGCACTGTGGAAGTCATTATTCCTGATCTGCCCGGCTACCCCGATAACATCAACCGTGCTTCTGATGGCAATTACTGGATAGCCATTATGGGCATGCGCAGCCCCACATTTGATTTGGCGATGCGCTCACCGGCTTTCCGCCGTCGTATGGTCAAGCGCTTGGGACAAGATGAATGGTTGGCACCCAATATTAATGTGGGTTGCGTTATCAAGTGCGACGAGAGCGGCCGCATCCTGGAAACTTACTGGGATCGTAGCGGCGAGAACCACCCCATGATCACCTCTATGCGTGAGCATCGCGGCTACCTGTACCTAGGGGGAATTTCCAACAACCGAATTGGGCGTTACAAACTGGAAAACGCTGACCCTGAATTCACTCAGTATCCTATCGAGCGGGGTTAACAGCATGTTTAAGAGACTCAAACAAGCGCACAATCGTTTCTTTGGTGTGGGCGAAGCAGATACCTCGGTACCTGTACTTGATGGCGCCTTAAAACCCAATAGTTTGCTTGAAACTGCAGACGTTTTCTTTGAGCGTCAGGGCCTAGAGGACATGGCCATCAATGCTGCTGGGCAACTGGTGGTGGCCTGTGGCTCCGAGCTTATTCGGTTTGATGCTGACGGTAGTCAACATGTTATTGCCCAACTGCCCCAAGCCATTCAGGCGCTGGCGGCATTTCGGGATGGTCTGGTGGTAAGTACTGGCGACGGCCTGTCGTTTATTACCGGTGCACTTGATGGAAAGCAAGTACATACACTGGGTGGGCAGGCTGTGCATTGCATCAATGCCTTGCACCAGGGGCCAAACAATACATTGCTCATCAGCGTAGGTTCAAATAAGGTGCGCTATCCAGACTGGCCAACGGACCTGTTAAGCCGAGGCAACAGCGGTAGTGTTTTGCAGTACGACCCTGACTCTGAATCTTGTCAGATCAAGGCCCAAGGGCTGGCCTATTGCTATGGCGTGTGCTCTGACGGTGAACGAATTATTGCTTCAGAATCTTGGGGGCATCGCCTGCGCGTTATAGACGCTGGCCGTATAACGGTTGGGCCTAGCCAAATCCCAGGTTATCCCTCACGTATTGCCCTTGCATCCGACGGCGGCTTTTGGTTGACCATATTTGCACCGCGTAGTCAGTTGTTGGAATTTGTCTTGCGGGAAGACGCGTTCCGCACAGAAATGATGCAAACCATAGAACCTCAGTACTGGGTTGCCCCAGCGCTCAGTTCAGGAAGTGACTTCCTAGAGCCCTTGCAACAAGGCGGTGTGCGCCAAATGGGTATTCTGAAGCCTTGGGCCCCGCCCCGTTCTTATGGATTGGTATTGCGCCTTTCCAAGGACCTGGATCCCCTGTATTCGGTGCATAGCCGGGTAGGGGGGCATCATCATGGCATTACGGCAGCCTGCGAATTTGATGGCGCGCTGTTGGCTTTGTCCAAAGGTTCTGGCCGCATACTACGCATCCCATTTTCTGATCTGGATCTACAGGCTTGATATGAGCACACCTATACTTGAACTTCGGCAAGCAACCAAGCGGTATGGTGGCGTACCCGCCATCGAGGGCATAGACTTCACCCTAATGAAAGGGGAAATTCATGCCTTATGTGGTGAAAATGGCGCAGGTAAATCCACCTTGACCAAGGTGATGGCTGGGGTGGTTGAGCTTAGCTCAGGCGAGATGCGTATAGACGGCAAAGTGGTGTCATTTCGGGACCCCGTCGAGGCTTTGTCGGCCGGGGTGGCGATGGTGTTCCAGGAAACCAGTCTGGTTCCTACCATGACCGTTGGACAGAATTTATTTTTAGGCAAAGAAAAATTTGTTAACCGTTTGCGTGCTGTGTATATTGCAGCACAGCAGTTGCTACAGTCCCTGAATTTTAATGTGGACCCCACTCATATGGTGGCCAACCTAGGGGCAGCACAAAAGCAAATGGTAGAAATTGCTCGTGCGGTACTTCACGATGCTCGCGTCATTATCTTTGACGAGCCCACGGCAACCTTAACCCCCGAAGAAAAGAAATATTTCTTTGACTTGATGAACAATCTGAAAGCTCGGGGCGTATCCATTATTTTTATATCCCATGCGCTTGAAGAAGCCCTGGAGCTGTCAGACCGGATCACGGTCATGCGTGATGGCAAGCATATTATTACCGATGACACCAAAAACTTTGACCGTGACAGTATCGTGCGTGCTATGGTGGGTCGTGACCTGACCAGTACCCTATATGGTCAAAAAACTACGCTGCGTCCCGCTGGCAAGCGTGTCCTTAGCGTACAAAATCTGCGCATGGGCACTATGGTGCGCAACACGTCATTTTCGATTTTTGCGGGGCAAATTACCGGGGTGTTTGGCTTGATCGGGTCGGGTAGAACCGAAACCTTCAAAGTGGTCGCGGGTGTGCTTAAACGCGACTATACGCATGGTGGCAAGGTGGTATTTAATGATAAGCCTGTGCGCTACCGGCTGCCGGTGCCTGCGGTAGCAGCAGGTATTGCTTACATCACCGAGGATCGCAAGGTTGATGGTTTTTTTGAAACCATGAGCATCTCACGTAATATCTACATGGGCTTGTTGGCAAAGCTACGCGGCAAGCGTCAGCTCATGAGTCGTTCTGAAGAAAAAGCGGTGGGGGCCGACTGGAAAGCAAAACTGAATATTCGCGCCGTTTCCGAAAATGCTCATGTGATTGAACTGTCTGGTGGTAATCAGCAAAAGGTCGTGATTGCTAAGTCGTTAATACAAGAACCAGAGTTAATCATCTTCGATGAACCCACGCGTGGTGTCGATGTAGGGGCTGTCGCCGAAATTCATGACATTATCCGAGGCCTGGCAGATCAGGGCTTGGCGGTGGTGGTCATTTCATCGTATTTGCCAGAAGTCATGATGCTATCAGATCGTATTCTGGTGTCCCGCCAGGGGCGTATCGTTGAAGAGTTCACCAACTCGAATGTGACCGAAGAAGAAATTATGTATGCGTCAATACACTAATGCTGCCCATCGCTGCTTATAGCGATTAGGGCAGCGGACTATTGGTGTTTACACATATGTAAGCCAGTGGTGGTATCAACAGGATCAAAGTGTGTCATGACCTCTAGCACTTGTTCTGCAGCCATCACTCGCTTTCTGGCCTCGACAGCAATGGCGTGGCCTTCGACTATGGTTAGTGTGCCATCCATTTCCAGATCCACCTCTACCCAGATCATGTCACCCATCATGCGTGTTTTTAGGTCATGTAAGCCATAGATGCCGGGTGTGGTCAGCAATATATTTCGTATACGCTCTACGGTGTCGCTGTCTACGGCCTGGTCCATCAGATCATTGAATGAGCTGAAAAAGAATTTCCAGCCCATACGCATAATCATTAAACCTACGATTAGGGCAGCCAGTGGGTCAGCCATAGGGAAGCCGACCAGGTTGGCCAATATACCTATTGCAACCACTAAAGACGACGCGGCATCTGAACGGGCATGCCAGGCGTTTGCCGCCAACATGGACGAGTTAACCCGCTTGGCCACAGCCAA
The DNA here is from genome assembly GCA_013416485.1 of Alcaligenaceae bacterium. Classification (GTDB taxonomy): domain Bacteria; phylum Pseudomonadota; class Gammaproteobacteria; order Burkholderiales; family Burkholderiaceae_B; genus JAGOAJ01. Next base: position 69,481 of record JACCEO010000012.1, on the reverse strand, counting down.
CATGTAGCGGAACAGCAGCTCTTTGCTGACGATAGCAACCAAGGCCGCGATCAGGGCGTAGTAGTGCACCTTGGGTATGGAAGATGGGTCTTGCAGCTTGGTGAAGCTGCCCCACAACATTCCTATACCTACTGATAGCAACAGCGCACCTATGATCATGGACGCGGCTGTTTCAAAGCGATGATGGCCGTAAGGGTGTTCGGCATCAGGAGGTTGTTGGCTATGCTTGTTAACGTACAGAACCACGCCATCGGAAACCAGGTCCGATAGCGAGTGTATGGCGTCAGCGACTAAGGCAGTAGATTGAGCAAACAGGCCTATCAGTAACTGCCCTATGGTCAGTACAATATTGACGGCCACACTGACCATCGTGCTGCGAAAGCCCGCAGCACGGCGTTCTGGATGTATGTTGGGTAAGGCCATAACGTCCTTTAGTTGATGCGCATTCCGGGCTGGGCTCCTGCCCACGGTTCCAGAATGTAAATACCTTCATCGACGCTTGCATCATTGTGGCTAGCGGCTAACACCATGCCTTCAGATACACCAAAGCGCATTTTTCGTGGAGCTAGATTGGCAACCAGTACGGTCAGCTTGTCGATGAGGTCAGCAGGTTGGTAAGCGGACTTGATGCCGGAAAATACTTGGCGGTGACGGCCTTCGCCAGCATCCAGAGTTAGTTGCAGCAGCTTGTCAGAGCCTTCAACTTCCTGGCAATCTATGATCTTGGCGATACGTAGGTCGATTTTGGTGAAGTCTTTGATGTCGATGATATCGGCAATGGCTTCGCCTCCTGGGGTCACTACCGGTTCTGCAGGCGGCTCGAACAAATCGTCCAGCATTTTTGGATCCACGCGTTGCAGCAGGTGCTTGAAGGAGGCAATTTGTGTAGGCAATACAGCAACATCTGCCCAGACAAAATCTTCTGTCTCACCAAATAGCTCCAGGGCTACCTTGCTGGTCAGTTGTGGCAACACAGGGGCCAGCATGACCGACAGGGCTTTGAAGCCAGCCAAGGTGCGCGAGCAAATGTCTTGTAGCGCGGCCTTTTGCTCGTGGCTAGCTTGGCCTATGCCTTTGGCCATGACCCAGGGCTGGGCTGCGTCAAAGGCTTGGTTGATATGGTCAGCATGGGCCATGATCTGGCGTATGGCACGGCCGTACTCACGTAGCTCAAAGTCGGATTGGACTTTGTTGGCCACGGCTTGTTGCTGATTGACTAGGTCTTGTACATCGCCTACGTAGGCCAGTTGCCCATCAAAATGTTTGCTGATGAAGTTGGCCGCACGGCTGGCGATATTGACGTATTTACCGACTAGGTCGCTATTCACGCGGGCAATAAAATCGTCTGGGTTGAAGTCCAGGTCTTCGACGTGGCTGTTTAGCTTCGCGGTAATGTAATAACGCATCCATTCCGCATCCATGCCTATGTCCAAATAGCGCAGTGGGGAAATGCCAGTGCCTCGGCTTTTGGACATTTTTTCGCCGCTAACGGTGATGAAACCGTGCACGTGTAGCATGTCGGGCGTTTTACGGCCGGAAAATTTCAGCATGGCAGGCCAGAACAAGGCATGGAAATAGACGATGTCTTTGCCTATAAAGTGCACTTGTTCGGTATCGCCATTGGGGTCCATCAGGGCATCAAAATCTATGCCTTGTTTGGCGCAATAGGCTTTCAGTGAGGCCAGGTACCCTACAGGGGCATCTAGCCAAACATAGAAATACTTGCCTGGTGCGTCAGGAATAGGGATGCCGAAATAGGGTTCGTCACGGGAAATATCCCAGTCCGCCAGATTGGCTTCGCTGTCTGCTTCGCCGGTGCCCAGCCATTCACGAGTTTTGGCAATAATTTCCGACTGTAGGTGTTTGTTGCCGTAGGCATTGGTGCCGGTCGTCCATTCTTGCAGGAACTCGACACAGCGCGGGTCGGACAGGCGAAAGAAAAAGTGCTCGGATGACCTAAGTACTGGGGTGGCATTGGTCAGGGTCGAATAGGGGTTGATCAGTTCTGTGGGCGAATACACAGCACTACAGACTTCACAGGCATCGCCGTACTGGTCTTTGGCGTGGCATTTCGGGCATTCCCCCTTAATGTAGCGGTCGGGCAGGAACATGCCTTTTACGGGATCGTAAAATTGTTCTATTTCACGGGTGTAAATAAAGCCAGCAGCCTTCAGATGACGATAAATGTCTTGTGACAAGGCCACGTTTTCTGCAGAGTCAGTGGAGTGCCAGTGGTCGAAGGCAATATGAAAGCCGTTCAGGTAATGGGGGCGCTCTGCGGCGTAGCGGGCCACTAGTTCCTGGGGGGTAATCCCTTCGCTGGATGCCTTAAGCATAATAGGCGCACCGTGTACGTCATCGGCACCCACGAAATGCACGGTATGACCCGACATTCGCATAGACCGTACCCAGATATCAGCTTGTATGTATTCCATAATGTGACCAATATGGAAAGAGCCGTTGGCGTAAGGTAAAGCGGTGGTGACAAACAGTGTGCGCGACATATTCAGGCGTTCTATTTAAGTAAGGGTGAAAGGGATCAAGGGTAATCACTAATGGTACCCGCAGCAAGCATAGCAGTACTGGAGCGATTTGTGGAATACCGGGACGCAATAGATAACATACCCAGGCTTGCAACCATGACATTGCAAGCAAAGGTTAAGTTTGGTGTAAGAATATGGAAACTCATAGGCTACACGTTATTTCAACGCGTAGAGCCGCTTACACTATAGGCTGATCCAGCCACGTATGGCTGGCTTTGTAGCCTTTATGGAATTTCGCGCATTTCGACGTCAGTGACGTCTTTAGTGCTAAAAGCAGATTTGGCACTAGACGCAGGGCGTCGACGTTGGTCCCAATAAGCTTTTACGCCAAAAGGTCTGCCTTTGATGCGCGCAACCACATATAGTATGCCTATGGCAATAGCGGTGGACACCATGACTATCAATGCCATGGCCATTCCAAAAATGGCCAGGACAAAGAAAAGAAGGACGCGGATAATTTGATTAAATGTATTCATCGTAGTGTATTGACCGCTGTAAGCGGAAATAATTCCCTGCAATCCGCTATTCTTAAGACTTCGGTAATTTTTTAGGTAAGGCCCTAGCTATGACAACCACTATTGACCAACTGTTTTCCGCCCTATCCGGTGTGATTGATCCTAATACCAAGAAGAAGCTGTCGGTGACAGCGAAAACGGGCCTAATTACACTGGATGGCGTACATGCTGATATTACTGTACCCCTGGGTTACCCATCGCACAATGCCCAAGAAGAATTAAGCAGTCGTATTCATGCGGCTATACAGCCGTTGGGCGTACAGATACGTACACTTAACTTTACCACTAACATCGCTAGCCATGCTGTACAAAAAGGCTTGCGCACTACACCCAATATACGTAACGTGATTGCGGTGGCTTCAGGTAAGGGTGGTGTGGGTAAAAGTACCACATCCGTTAACTTGGCTTTGGCATTACGTGATTTGGGTGCCAGGGTGGGTTTATTAGATGCCGATATCTACGGGCCTAGCGTACCTATCATGTTGGGCTTGTCGGGCAAGCCCAAAAGCCTGGATGGCAAAAGCATGGAACCCCTGATAGGTTATGGTTTGCAAACCAACTCTATAGGGTTCTTGCTGGAAGAAGACTCGCCCGCCATTTGGCGTGGTCCTATGGTGACCCAGGCCTTGCAACAGTTGCTGACCCAAACCAATTGGGATGATTTGGATTATTTAATTGTAGATATGCCTCCGGGTACCGGTGATATCGCGTTGACGATGGCACAGAAAGTACCTTTGACTGGCGCAGTCATAGTAACTACACCGCAGGATATGGCGTTGGCAGATGCGCGTCGTGGTTTACGTATGTTCCAGAAGGTCGATGTTCCGGTATTGGGCATCATCGAAAACATGTCTATGCATATTTGTTCGAATTGCGGTCATGCGGAAGCAACATTTGGTCAGGATGGTGGCCGCAATATGGCCAGTGAATTTAACCTGCCTTGGTTAGGTGCTTTGCCTTTACAGCTCAGTATACGTACACAAACCGATGCGGGTACGCCCACGGTTATTGCGGAACCTGATGGCCAGGTCGCTGATATTTATCGTGACATTGCTTTGCAATTGGCGGCTCATGTCGCTACTTTGCCAGCAGATATGTCGGCGTTCACGCCCAAGGTCGTTGCACGTAAGGTTTAATTTTATGCCCTTGGGTGTTGCTGGTCGTTTATTGGTATTGGGGTTTTCTACCTACGCTGCAATAGCCACGGCTACGCCAGTGGTGGAACCGTCGAACGCTATCGCTGGGGAAGATACCGCACAGCAAAGTACACCCCAGGCTACGTCACGCCCCGAGGTCATCATAGACCCCGGCGGTGTGCCGCCTAAAGCCCTAGAGGCCATTAATGGCGCCGTCGAGGCAATTACTCGCTTGGCCGAAGACCAGGACGGTGGCGAGGTCACCCGTTTGCGACGACGTGCCCGCTTAGCCACCATGACAGCCTTGGAAACTCAGGGGTATTTTTCGCCCAAAGTGACCTTGGAAGTGGGTGAAGACATAGGGGGTGAGACCTGGGACATTATTATTGAACCCAATGAACGCACCCATATCAATAGTGTTGATATCCAATTTAGTGGCACCATTACACAGCCTGAATTCGCCCCCAGGTTAATTGGGTTACGTAAAAGTTGGCCCTTGGTGCGCGATATGCCGTTCATTAACAGCACCTGGCACGATGCCAAAACCAGTTTATTGGACGAGGTCACCCGCAAAGATTTTTACTTTGCTCGTTACCGCAGCACCCAAGCCACTATATTGGCTGATGAGGCGATTGCCGATTTGGCTGTTAGTGTAGACAGTGGACCACGGGTGAGGTTGGGCGAAATGACAGTCGAGGGACTGCGTCGCGTACCTGAAAAGCTCATCGATAAATACATCCAATACACACCTGGTGACCCCTATGATCAGGATCAACTGGATGAGTGGCAGCAGGCTTTGCAATCCACCTCGTTTTTTCGAGGCGCCTTTGTCACGCTAAATGCAGATGAGGCCAGTAAAGTGGTTTTGCCCAATGGCGATGTGGAACTGCCTGTACGAGTCAAGGTATCCGAGGCACCAGCACGAACAGCTTCCGCCTCTTTAGGAGTGGACAGTGATCACGGGGTGCGGGTCGAGGGTATCTACAGCCAGAATGTGGTGTGGGGCCAGCCTGTGGCAATAGAAACGGGTGTGGGGCTGGACAAAAAGCGTCAACGCGCTTTTTTTGATGTGCATTTGCCGCCAACCACCAAAGGGTATAAAGACAGCTTCGGCGTGTTGGCTAATCATTCTGATATCGAAGGCTTGGATAACACACGCTATGGGGTGGGATGGAAGCGTAAACAAGAACGTAAGGCAGCCGGTGATAGTCGGGTCGAATATGAAACCCAGTGGGGTTTGGTGGCAGCTCATGACAAAACCCGTATTGAAGGTGCCGAAAGTTATCGTGTCCCAACCTTGGTGGGGACTTGGCAGTGGCTGCGTCGCGATGTAGACAGCAAATACGACCCGCGCGAAGGGTTTTTGTTGGATCTGGGTTTGGGGGCTGGCGTAACCCTGGATAGGGGTGAGCCTTTTTATCGGGCCGGTTTACGCGCCCAAACGTGGTGGCCTATAGGTAAATACGATGTTTTGACCTTGCGTGGTGAGGTGGGTAAAGTCTGGTCCGACACAGAGCGCTTGCCCGCAGACTTCGGCTACCGTACCGGAGGTGCGCGCTCTATACGTGGTTATCGCTATCAAAGTATAGGTCGCCCACGTGGCGATGCCGTAATTGGCGCGCCCGCTTTAGCGGTGGCCAGCGTTGAGTACACGCATTACTTCACCTCACAATATGGTATGAATGTGTTTGTTGATGTAGGTGACGCCGCCGACTCCTTCGGGCAAATGAAATTGCACTGGGGCTATGGAGTAGGGGCGGCCGTACGTACACCTGCGGGGCCGTTTTTCGTGGACTTGGCCTGGGGGCAGCAAGACAAGCGTTTGCGTATGCACTTTTCATTAGGGATCGCATTTTGAGGATGATTAAAGCCTGGCTGCGTATGCTGCTGGTCTGGGTGGGGCCATTTGTGGTCTTGCTGCTGTTGCTTGCGGCTGGTTTTTTGTACTGGGTTGTAACGACTGCACCAGGCACACGCTGGGCGCTGGTGACAGCAGTGCAGCAATTTGATGGCAAGGTTCAAGGGGTAAGCGGCACGCTGTGGGAAGGCTTGCAGGTAGAGTCTCTGGATGTCGCTGTACCTTCGGTCAGCGTCGTCGCCAGTCAACTGCATGTGCAAGTCAGTTGGCGTGAACTCTTGAATTACCGCTTGCATGTGCGGGATCTCTCTGCAGATAGCTTGTCATTGGGATTGGTGAGTACTCCTGATCCCTCTCCCGCTGAACCTTTTTCTATGCCTCAACTGCCGGTATCCATTGCGGTAGACCGTTTGGCGGTAGGTGAACTCGCGATTACGCAAAATGGCGAGCCCTTACCTATAGATATCAAACAGGCGTCATTAGCTTTGGCCTTGAATGAGGCGGGTGGTCAGTTGGTGGTACAACACTTGACCTTGGAAAATCAGGACGTGCGCTTGGGTCTGCAAGGTGATCTAAAAGCATTGAGCCTAGAGCAGCCCTGGCCATTTTCTGCTGACTTTACGTTAAACGCCCAAGCCTTGGTTGACGATTCTCCTTTATGTGCCCGACATTATTTAACAACCTTACCTGCGGTTGACCGTGTAAGCACCACAGAGGTTGACAGTACGACAGCCACTGACATATGCCGTATTGATATCGACGCCAAGGCCAGCGGCTCTATGGATATGTTGTCGGTGTCGCTAACGGGTCAAGGTCAAGACATGACACTGGATGCTGACGCGAAAATCACCTTGAACAGTGGTTTCCCCTTGCAGCAAGCCACTATTGCATTACGTTTACCTGATGGCTCACAGTTAAATAGCCAAGTCCAGCACGAGGCCTTGCAGGTTGGCGCGCAGACTCAGGATAGGGTACATGGTTGGCTTAGTAGCCAGAAGTTGGACGTGGGCCAGTTGGCTGGGTCACTGATTCCACTAGCCGTGATTTCAGCACGTGCAGACTTCGATTTGCGCTTGCGCAATCTTATGGAAGTTCTGTCCGCAGATTTGAATCTGCTGCTGGAACCTGACAGTCGCTGGAATCAGCAAGCGCTGGCGGGTTCTTTCAAGGCTAATGTGTTGCAAAGGCCATCTGTATCTAATGCAGTGGCTACCGAACAGGACGTAACCACATTTCAGGTGCCTGCGTGGGAGACGTTGCAAGTATCCGCGCTGGAAATGGATATCACGCTAGGGAAAAATCACATCAAGGCGCAGGGGGCGCTAGGTGCAAGTGATAGCAAACTCGCTTTGGATGTGCTGGCCCCGAAGTTGGCCGCATTCTGGCCCGAATTGCCCGGTGGCCTTACCTTGCAAGGGGATGTCCACGGTGAGGCCAAGCATCATAGGGTGGATTTGAATGCGAGGTATACGCCTGAAGGCAGTGCTGCTGATCAAGTGGGTAGCGCACCGGTTGAGGCTAAAGTGATCGTGCAGGGTGGCTGGGGACCTGGCACAGCCTTAAATGATGCCCTGGTCGGTTGGCGTGGCAGTTTGGAAACCTTAAACGTCAATCATGCAGGTTTGGGCGTAGTGTCTGAAACGTCAGTGCCGTTTAGCTTTGTGCCGGAAGCGCTAGCACCAGCATGGCAGTGGCAATTAGGTAAAGCAGAATTGACGGCATCACTGGCAAAACGTCCTGTGGTTACTGTTAATCACCAGTTGTCGCATGGTGGTGCTGGGCGTTGGGAAACGCAGGGTGCAATTGCCAAGTTGGCAGTATCGCCCAGCCTGATCCAAGACGTTCAAAAAACGTTCAATCTTCAGCCAGCTCAAAAGGCGGATCGTGGTGGCGTTAAAGTGCGTCAACCACAGACCAATGACAACCTGGAAATTATATTTTCTGCTGACTGGAAACTGCTGTTTGATCAGAGCTTGCAGGGCAAGGCAAATATAAAATATCTGTCTGGCGATGTTGTTATTCCCGCTCAGCCTCCAGTGCTATTGGGCTTGGAAGACCTAAGCCTGGATGTGGACGTACGTAAAACGGCAGCCACCAGCAGCACACTGGCGGCGACCCTACAAGTACAAACTAAAAAAATGGGCAAGGTGTCGGCCACGGCCACCACCTTGTTGCATGCCAAAGCGGGTGGTGGTGTATATCTAGAACCCAAAGACATTAAAACCATCAAGATCAATGCCGACATAGACGACTTAGGTTGGACCAGCCTGTTCTTGGACGATGCGATGGAACTGGGTGGTGCCGTGCAGGCTGATCTCCAGGTGCAAAGTCAAGGTACGGATCGATGGACTTCTAGCGGCACAATTACCGGGCAAGGTATCAGGGTACTGCGTATAGATGACGGTGTGCGCTTATTGGATGGCACCCTGGCAGCACGCCTTGATGATGACCGCTTGATACTGGAACGCTTGTATTTTCCTGCGCGTTTGCGCGCCGTGCCCAAAGAGTGGCGTACAGCAGAATGGGTGAGCACTAATCCGGAAGCCAAAGACGGTGGCCTTACCCTGACGGGTGTTTGGAATATTTTTGATTCTGCAGGCCAAGTAATCGTGGATTTATACCGTTATCCCATTTTGCAGCGCGCCGATCGCTATGCAATGGTCAGCGGAAAAATCAATCTGGACGCCACCTTGCCGTCCATCAATATCACCGGTGGCATAGTGGCCGATGCCGGTTGGTTTGATTTGGATATGCTGGGCGGCATACCTACGGTAGATAGCGATGTAGTGGTCATACGTGCCGGTGACGAGCCGAAAGCCCCTAGCGTCCCTATGGAAATTACTATGGATCTTGAAGTGGATCTGGGGCGGCGATTTTACTTGACGGGTTATGGCGTTAACTCGGGTTTGGTAGGGCAAATGCGTGTCATCATGCTGAACGATAAACTGACGGGGGTAGGCGCCTTGCGTACCCGTGGTGGTGCCATCGAGGCCTATGGCCAGCGGTTGCAGCTACGCAAGGGAATGATTACCTTCCAAGGGGATATCACCAGCCCCGTCCTCGATATAGAAGCCTTGCGTACCGGGCTGGCGGTGGAAGCAGGTGTTAAGGTAGGAGGCAATGCCAAACGGCCGCGTATCGACTTGGTGTCCTACCCAGATGTTAGTGAAATTGAAAAATTATCCTGGTTATTGTTAGGGCATGGCCCAGACGATTCCGGTGGCGACATTGCCTTGTTATTGTCGGTGGGTACGTCATTTCTAGGTACCGGCGAACCGTTTTACCGCAAGTTCGGTATCGACGAAGTCAGTATGCGCTCGGGTGAACTGGGTAGCGCTGGCAGTATATTGCCGGTGGAAAGTGTGGTTAGTGGCCTAGATAGTGGTACCAGCGACATAGAACGCAGGTTTATTGTGGTCAGCAAGGGCTTTGGTGAGCGCTTGACCCTAAGCGTCAGGCAAGCCTTGTCGGACACCGGTACGGTAGGTCACGCCAGCTATCAACTGATGCGTAATCTGACCGCTGAACTTAGCGTGGGGACGGTAAATGGCCTGGCATTGGTGTATCGCTGGCTGTCCAGGGATTAACAGGTCTAAAATACGTGCCACTGAATTAGGGGTTAAGGTTTATGAGTATTAAAAGTGATCGTTGGATACGCCGCGTTTCCGAGAACGAAGGGGGTATGATAGAACCCTTCGAGCCAGGCCAGGTGCGTATGGAAGACGGTAAGCGTATCGTCAGCTATGGCACAAGCAGCTACGGCTACGATGTGCGCTGCGCGCGCGAATTTAAAATTTTCACCAACATTAATTCCACGATTGTTGACCCCAAGGCTTTCGATGAAAAATCCTTTGTCGATTTCGAGGGCGACGTGTGTATTATTCCGCCCAACTCGTTTGCGCTGGCCCGCACGGTCGAATACTTTCGCATCCCGCGTAGTGTTCTAACCGTTTGCTTGGGTAAAAGTACTTACGCGCGTTGCGGCATTATTGTTAACGTGACGCCTTTGGAACCTGAATGGGAAGGCCATGTCACGTTAGAGTTTTCTAACACTACGCCTTTGCCTGCCAAAATTTATGCTGGCGAAGGCTGCGCGCAAATGTTGTTTTTTGAAAGCGACGAAATTTGCGAAACTTCGTACCGTGATCGTGGTGGAAAGTACCAAGGTCAGCAAGGCGTTACTTTGCCACGCACCTAGCGGGAGCTATTGAATGAAATTTCGTTTCCCCATCGTCATCATTGATGAAGATTATCGTTCCGAAAATGCATCGGGTTTTGGTATACGAGCTTTGGCCGATGCCATCGAGGCCGAGGGGGTCGAGGTGCTGGGTGTCACCAGTTACGGCGATCTCAGTTCCTTTGCACAGCAGCAAAGCCGTGCCAGTGCCTTTATCTTGTCGATAGACGACGAAGAGTTCGACGTTGACTCACCCGAAGACGTCGCCAATGTCATTAAAAGCCTGCGTGCTTTCATTGGTGAATTACGGTTTCGCAACGAAGAAATACCTATTTATATTTATGGTGAAACGCGCACATCGCAGCATATCCCTAACGATATTCTGCGTGAGCTGCATGGTTTCATTCATATGTTTGAAGACACGCCAGAATTCGTAGCGCGTCATATTATTCGTGAAGCACGTTCCTACCTAGACGGGTTGGCGCCACCGTTTTTCCGCGAACTGGTTAAGTACGCGTCGGAAGGTTCATATTCGTGGCATTGTCCCGGTCACTCGGGAGGTGTTGCCTTTTTGAAAAGCCCGGTAGGGCAAATGTTCCACCAGTTCTTCGGCGAGAACATGCTACGTGCTGACGTGTGCAATGCCGTGGACGAATTGGGCCAGTTACTGGACCACACAGGTCCCATTGCTGAATCAGAACTCAATGCTGCGCGTATTTTTCACGCAGACCACTGTTTCTTTGTGACCAATGGCACGTCAACGTCCAACAAAATCGTCTGGCATGCCAACGTGGCGTCCGACGACGTGGTTGTGGTTGACCGCAATTGCCACAAGTCCATTTTGCACGCCATCACTATGACGGGTGCGATCCCTGTGTTTTTGCGTCCTACACGCAATCACCTGGGCATCATCGGTCCTATTCCGCTGGAAGAATTCGATCCTGAAAACATACGCCGGAAAATTGAGGCTAATCCGTTTGCGCGCAAGGCTAAGAACAAAAAGCCACGCATACTGACCTTGACTCAAAGCACCTATGACGGTGTTATCTATAACGTGGAAATGATAAAGGAAGTGCTGGGTTCAGAAATAGACACCCTGCACTTTGACGAGGCATGGTTGCCGCACGCGTCGTTCCATGAATTCTACAAAGATATGCACGCCATCGGCGAGGGCAGGCCACGCAGCGCGGATGCCATGGTGTTTGCCACGCACTCTACCCATAAACTTCTTGCAGGGTTGTCGCAGGCGTCACAAATTACGGTACAGGATTCGGAAAATCGTAAGCTGGACCGTAATGTGTTCAACGAAGCCTACTTGATGCACACGTCGACCTCGCCACAGTACGCGATTATTGCGTCTTGCGATGTGGCCGCTGCCATGATGGAACCACCCGGTGGTACCGCGTTGGTCGAAGAAAGCATTTCAGAAGCAATGGATTTCCGCCGCGCTATGCGTAAAGTCGAATCGGAATTCGGCAAAAACGACTGGTGGTTTAAAGTTTGGGGACCTAACCGTTTAGTGTCTGATGGCATAGGCCAACGCGACGAGTGGATACTAGAGTCCGGTGATGAATGGCATGGCTTTGGTGATTTGGCCAAAGACTTCAACATGCTGGATCCCATCAAGGCCACTGTAGTGACCCCCGGTCTGGATATGTCGGGTACTTTCGCTGAAACGGGTATACCTGCAGCCTTGGTATCGAAGTATCTAGCGGAGCACGGCATAGTCATCGAAAAGACGGGTCTGTATTCTTTCTTCATACTGTTTACCATAGGTATTACCAAAGGGCGTTGGAATACGCTGGTAACGGCCTTGCAACAGTTTAAAGACGATTACGATCGCAATCAGCCAATGTGGCGCATATTGCCTGATTTCTGCAAAATCCATAAACGTTACGAAAAAATGGGTTTGCGCGATTTATGTCAGCAGATACACGCTTCTTATCGTAAATACGATTTGGCGCGCTTGACGACAGAAGTCTATTTAAGCGATATGGTGCCTGCCATGAAACCCTCTGATGCGTACGCCAAGATGGCGCACAGAGAGGCCGAGCGTGTAGGCATTGACGAGTTGGAAGGTCGGGTTACTGGTGTTCTGTTGACGCCTTATCCACCCGGTATTCCCTTGCTGATACCTGGTGAACGTTTCAATCAGCGTATTGTGAATTACCTGCAGTTTGCCCGAGAATTCAACGCCAACTTCCCGGGCTTTGAAACCTATGTGCATGGTTTGGCGCAGGAAACTCTGGACGATGGTAGTAGCCGCTACTACGTTGATTGTATTAAAGAATAACGCTGTGGTACGTCAGGTGTTTGATGTCGCTGTAATCGGCGCGGGGGCGGCTGGCATGATGGCCGCTGCCGTTGCCGGTCAACGTGGCTTGCGCGTGGTCTTAATAGAACACGCCAGCCGCTTGGCGGAAAAAATTCGCATATCAGGTGGTGGCCGCTGCAATTTCACCAACAAGGGAACCACTGCCGCCAACTTCCTGTCGCAAAATCCACGATTTTGTCGTTCTGCCTTGGCAGCTTATACACCACAGCATTTTATTGATCTGGTTGAGCAGCACGGCATACGTTGGCATGAAAAGCATAAAGGCCAGCTATTCTGTGATGACTCCAGTGAACAGATCATTGATCTGCTTAGGGAAGAATGCCAGCGTGGTCATGTCAAATGGCGCATGCCATGCACCGTACAGTCTGTAGCGCATGATAACGATATTTTCCAGTTGGCGACCAGCCAGGGCCCGATAGCGGCGCACCAATTGGTGCTGGCAACTGGCGGCATGGCCATACCTCAGTTAGGGGCAACTGACTTTAGTTTGTCTATTGCACGTCAGTTTGGTCTGAAAATCATAGAGCCTCGCCCTGCATTGGTGCCGTTAACCTTTGATGCGCAGGAATGGACGTCTTTTAGTTCTTTAAGCGGTGTTGCTTTGGAAGTGGACGTGAGGTCTGATCCTGGTGGTATCGCTGCTGGTAAAGGACGTTTTCTAGAAGACCTGCTATTTACCCACAGAGGCTTGTCTGGGCCGGCTATCCTACAGATATCCAGCTACTGGAATCCCGGTGAGGCCTTGCACATAGACTTGGCACCTGGCATAGACTTAGAGCACGATTTGCTGGCGGCAAAATCGGGTAGCAAACAGCAGTTGGGTACGGTCTTAAACACCTTATGGCCTAAGCGTTTGTCAGAAGTCTGGTTGGCAGATTTGCACCAAGCAGTCAATGCCGAGGGCCCACCCTTGGCTAACCAGCGCTTGGCCGATGTCCCCGACAAAGTGTTGCGCCGAATCGCACAAACCATACATCGATGGTCTATCAACCCTGCGGGAACAGCAGGCTATAAAAAAGCTGAAGTGATGCGAGGTGGGGTAGATACCCGTGCCATCAATCAAAAAACCATGATGGCCAAAACCGTGCCCGGCTTGTATGTGGTTGGCGAGGCTCTGGATGTAACAGGCTGGCTGGGTGGTTATAACTTCCAGTGGGCTTGGTCTTCGGGAGTGGCGTGTGGGCGTGCGCTGACTGATTTTTCTTCGTAAGTCGCAGCGGCTGTTCATCGCTACAACATTCCATTTGGTATTAGCGCATTTTCGAGTTATGCTTTCGGCTGCTGTCATTACATGCAGCGGGAGAGAGCCGTTTCTACACGGCCGCCGAAGGCGCAATTCGCCCAGAATCGCTCAGGCACCCCGTACCGCTGGTGTATTGTTTGTAATTATCAAATTACACGCAAGGCAGCACTCTGGAGAGACTCGCAAGGCCTAAAGGCTTGTTCGCGGGCGCCGAAGGTGAACACCGCCAGTATGGGGTCAACTCTCAGGCAAAAGGACAGAAGGGCGGTGCTGGCCAGCGTATTCGTGGCTTACGTCGTTCATTTTTTGTTTCCGGAGCTAGTTCATGACCTCAGCGTTAAAACAAACCCCCTTACATACTCTACATACTGAACTTGGCGCCAAAATGGTCGATTTCGGTGGGTGGAGCATGCCCGTGGCCTACGGCTCGCAATTGGAAGAGCACCACACTGTGCGTCAGGGGGCAGGCATGTTCGACGTGTCGCATATGCTGAATATCGATATTATCGGCACCGACGCTACGCTATTCTTGAAGTATCTGCTGGCAAATGACGTGGCCAAGGTTAACGTGCCTGGTAAAGCGCTGTATTCCTGCATGCTAAATGAGCAAGGTGGCGTGATTGATGACCTTATCGTCTATTTTTTCAGTCCTACGCACTGGCGAGCCATAGTTAACGCAGGTTGTGCAGATAAGGATCTTGCGTGGATGCAAAGCGTCGCTACAGCTAAAAACTTTGATATCAAGGTAGTCGCACGTCGTGACCTGGCGATGGTGGCAGTACAAGGTCCACACGCCCGTGAAAAGGTCTGGGAAGTACGCCCATTGTGGGCTTCGGAAACTCGTGACGTAGCTCCATTTACTGGTGTGTTTGTTGCAACCGACACCCTGGTCGCACGTACCGGTTATACCGGCGAAGATGGCTATGAAATTGTGCTGCCTGCAGATCAAGTACAAGCGTTTTGGCAGGACCTGGCTCAAGCAGGTGTGCACCCTTGTGGCCTAGGTTCGCGCGATACCTTGCGCCTAGAGGCCGGCATGAATTTGTTCGGTCAAGAAATGAATGAGGAAGTGACCCCGCTGGTGTCAGGCTTGTCGTGGACCGTGTCACTTAAAGACACAGATCGTCAATTTATTGGTCGTGGCGCACTTGAAGCACAAAAAGTTGACTTAACGCTGGTGGGGGTTAAATTACTGGAACGCGGCATTATGCGTAGTCACATGAAGGTTCGTACCGCCCTGGGCGAGGGCGAACTGACCAGTGGCTCTATGTCGCCTACCATGGGCGTGTCTATCGGCATGGCCAGGGTACCTTTAGGCGTTCAGCCAGGCGACGATATTCAAGTCGAAATTCGTGGCAAATGGCTGCCTGCTCAAGTCGTGAAAATGCCGTTCGTGCGTAACGGCAAAGTTATTGCTTAATAAAAACTCATTACCTTATTATTTCGGGGATACTCATGGCTCTACCTACCGATCGTAAATACACTTCTTCCCACGAATGGGTCAAACTTGATGGCGACCTACTGCTGGTGGGCATTACCGATAACGCTCAGGATCAGTTGGGTGATTTGGTGTTTGTTGGTGATTTCAACACCGATGTGACCTTGCAAGCTGGCGATACTGCTGGCGTGGTTGAGTCCGTTAAAGCAGCATCCGATATCTACGCGCCAGTGAATGGCGAAGTGGTTGAGTTCAACGAAGAACTGAACGATCAGCCTGACCTGATCAATCAAGCCGCTTTTGATACCTGGATTTTCAAACTGAAGCCGTCTAACGTGGCTGACCTTGATGGTTTGCTGGACGCTGCAGGTTATGAAGCTTTAGGTGACGACGCTTAAGCGCTGTTTTATATCAGGCCTGTGTAAGCAGGCCTCTTTCTTTTTTGTTGTGAACCTCTTGTACTGTACAGGCTGATTATGTTGCGTGATCTTGATCCTCATTCTGACTTTATTCCTCGCCATATTGGTCCGGCCACGGCTGATCAGGCCAAAATGCTGGCAGCAATCGGTGTACCCGACTTACATAGCCTAATACAGGAAGTGATGCCAGCCAGCATACTGAATTATGGTCAGTTGGATTTGCCTGCGGCACGTAGCGAAGCCGATGCTTTAGCAGAACTTAAGCAAATCGCTGGTCGTAATCAGCTGTTTCGTAACTATATAGGTCAGGGGTACTACGGTACTCATGTGCCTAACGTCATTTTGCGTAATATTCTTGAAAATCCAGCCTGGTATACGGCATATACGCCTTATCAACCTGAAATTTCTCAAGGTCGTCTGGAAGCGCTGCTGAATTATCAGACGATGGTGGCTGACCTGACTGGCCTTGATATTGCTAACTCGTCCTTGCTGGACGAAGCCACAGCTGCTGCGGAAGCTATGACGCTGGCAAGGCGTGGTGCGCGATCCAAAAGCAAGGTCTTTTTTGCATCGCAGCACTGTCATCCTCAAACCTTAGAGTTGCTTAAGACCCGCGCCAGTGGACTGGATATCGATGTGGTCGTTGGGGATGAAACTCAAGATTTACCAGAATGCTTTGGCATATTGCTGCAATACCCGCACAGCCTGGGTGGGGTGGTGGATTACCGCGCTGTGGCAGATGCTGTTCATGCACAGGGTGGTGTAGTCGCTGTTTCTACAGATTTGCTGGCGTTGACGTTACTGGCAGCACCCGGTGAGTGGGGTGCCGATATCGCTGTGGGTTCGTCACAGCGTTTTGGCGTACCGCTGGGATTTGGTGGTCCGCATGCTGGCTTTATGGCATGCAAAGACTCCATGAAACGTAATATGCCTGGCCGTTTGGTGGGCGTATCTAAAGATAGCCAAGGAGCGCCTGCGTTGCGTTTGGCGCTGCAAACCCGAGAACAACACATACGTCGTGAAAAAGCGACTTCAAACATTTGTACTGCTCAGGTTCTTTTGGCAGTGATGGCCGGTATGTTTGCCGTATGGCATGGTCCTAAGGGCTTGCGCCGTATCGCTGAACGTGTGGCTTACCTGACAGCTTATTTACAGCGTTCGCTAGATGGTCTGGGTCTGAAAATAGCTAACGACACTTACTTCGACACCTTGTTAATTGACAGTGGTTCACAGACGCAAGCCGTTGTGGATGCCGCTTTGGCAGCTTCTATTAACTTGCGTAAGGTCAACGATACCCAAGTGGCGGTGTCGCTGGATGAAACCGTGACGGTAGAAGACGTGCATGCCTTGTTGCAGGTATTTGCTAGCGCTCAGGGTCGTCAATTTAACGTTGCCGCTGCTACTGCCTTAGGCTTGCCAGTAGAGCATGGTTTGCCTGAAGCATTGCTGCGTCAATCGGCCATATTGACCCATCCTATTTTTTCGCGCATCCGCTCAGAAACCGATATGTTGCGTTACCTACGTAGCTTGGCTGACAAGGACTTGGCGCTGGATCGCACCATGATTCCGCTAGGTTCATGCACCATGAAACTGAACGCGACGGCAGAAATGATACCAGTGACGTGGCCAGAGTTTGGTAATGTGCACCCATTTGCTCCAGCGTCGCAAAGCCAAGGATACAAGGAACTTATTGACCGCCTATCTAAAGCGTTGTGTGAAATTACCGGTTACGACTCCATTAGCCTGCAGCCAAACTCTGGTGCACAGGGTGAATACGCAGGTCTGTTGGCGATACGCGCTTATCATCAGGCGAATGGTCAAGATCAGCGTAATGTTTGCTTGATCCCCGCGTCAGCCCACGGCACTAACCCGGCTTCTGCCCAATTGGCTGGCATGGATGTTGTTGTCGTTGCTTCTGACAGCGAAGGTAACGTTGACGTTAATGATTTAAAGGCAAAAATTGCCAGTGTTGGCGACCGTTTGTCAGCCTTGATGATTACCTATCCATCTACGCATGGCGTTTTCGAAATTGCAGTCACTGAAATTTGTGAACTGGTGCACGACGCTGGTGGTCAGGTGTATCTGGATGGCGCCAACATGAATGCTATGGTTGGTTTAGCGAAACCAGGGAAATTTGGTTCCGACGTATCTCATTTGAATTTGCATAAAACGTTCTGCATACCTCACGGTGGTGGTGGTCCTGGCGTAGGTCCTGTGGCGGTGCGTTCGCACTTGGCTCCTTATTTGCCGGGTATCGTTGGCGAATCTGGCTTTCTAGGGGATGACGCGCCTGTAGGACCCGTGTCGGCAGCCCCATTTGGCTCGGCCAGCATCTTACCTATACCCTATCTGTACATTACCCTGATGGGAGCAGAAGGCTTGTTGCGTGCCACGGAAGTGGCCATCTTGAATGCCAACTACATTGCCTCACGTTTAAGTGAACACTATCCCATACTGTATGCCGCGTCGGGCGGTCGTGTTGCTCACGAATGTATTCTGGATATACGTCCTATCAAGGACAGCTGTGGTATTTCAGGCGAAGATATCGCCAAGCGCCTGGTGGACTATGGTTTTCACGCCCCTACCATGAGCTTCCCGGTAGCGGGTACCTTGATGGTAGAACCTACCGAATCTGAAGGCTTGGCTGAGCTTGATCGTTTCATTGACGCCATGATCGCGATACGGGCTGAAATCGCGGCGATTGAAAGCGGTGTTAGCGATCCGGATGACAACGTGTTGAAGAACGCACCACACACGGCGAAAATGCTGCTAGTGACCGAATGGCATCATGATTACAGCCGAGAGCAGGCTTGCTACCCAGTGGCATCCCTACGCGACAACAAATACTGGCCACCTGTGGCTCGTGTAGATAACGCCTGGGGTGATCGCAACTTGATGTGTGCTTGCCCACCTATGGAAGACTACGCCACTGAATAATTTGTTATACAGTGGTTTAGGCAGTCGTGCCTATAACGCAAAAGGGGATGCTTAGCGGCATCCCCTTTTACGTTATGTGTATCTTCAGGCTTATTTTATGGTGTTCAGGACCTGAGCGATGGTGCCGAATAGTTGGTCTATTTGTGCATTGTCAATAATCAGTGGTGGTGAAATTGCCAGAATATCGCCGGTGTAACGCACCAGTACGCCTTGGTCAAAACATTTTCCAAAGACTTCTGCCGCTCGTGCCCCAGGGGCACCAGTACGCGGCGCAAGCTCTATACCTGCCACTAAGCCTAGGTTGCGCACATCTATCACGTGCGGGGCGCCCTGGAGGCTGTGGGCAGCATTTTCAAACGTAGAGGCTAGTCCAGCAGCGCGTTGGAAGAGTTGTTCGTTTTCGTAGATACCCAAAGTGGCCGTAATCGCTGCCGTTGCCAGTGGGTGAGCGGAATAGGTATAACCGTGGAAAAACTCTATGCCATTTGCTGCCGCATCTAAAATTGTGTCATGAACTTCGCGACGTACGGCGACAGCACCTGCAGGCACGGCGGCGTTGCTAATGCCTTTTGCCAAAGCGATTAAATCTGGTTTAACTCCGAATAACTCGCTGGCTGTTGCTGCACCCAGACGGCCAAATGCAGTAATTACTTCATCAAAAATCAATAAAATACCGTGTTTTTCAGTGATTGTGCGTAGCTTTTCCAGATAGCCTTTCGGAGGTAACAAGACTCCTGTGGATCCTGCCAAGGGTTCTACAATGACAGCGGCAATGGTGGATGCATCGTGCAAAGCAATAATGCGCTCCAGGTCATCGGCAAGATGAGCACCCCACGTGGGTTGACCACGAGACCAGGCGTTGTGTTCCAGGTTGTGGGTATGTGGCATATGGTCTGTGCCGGGTAGCAGGGCCGAGGAAAAGGTTTTTCGATTGGCAGAGATACCACCCACCGAAATACCGCCAAAGCCCACACCGTGATAGCCCCGTTCGCGGCCTATTAAACGTGTACGTTGCCCCTCACCACGAGCACGGTGATAGGCGAGTGCTATCTTCAGGGCGGTATCTACAGACTCAGAACCCGAGTTAGTAAAAAAGATTCTGTCCATGCCCGCTGGCATTAACTTGGCTACCGCACTGGCCGCCGTAAAAGAGTCTTCGTGGCCCAGTTGAAAACTAGGCGCGTAATCCAGTTCTGTTGCCTGTTCGGTAATGGCTTGGATGATTTCTTTGCGTCCATGCCCTGCATTTACGCACCATAAACCTGCCGTACCATCTAAGACCTGCTGCCCTTCAGTGGTGGTGTAGTACATGCCTTGGGCTTTGGCCAGTAAGCGCGGTTGCTGCTTGAATTGGCGGTTGGCGGTAAAAGGCATCCAAAGGTTGGACATGTCAGGTACGTTGGCTTTGCTCATGCTGGTCTCGCTAGTTGGTTTTCTAGGTCTTAGTCTTATCTTCTTAAGTTAGTTATTCTCGACGGGACGCGTCTGTCCGTCAACTGTGAGATGGTTTTGTTTCTGTCGTTGCATCGGGTGACAGCTTATTAGACTTAGTGCAAGCTGGACATTTTTAACCACTGCGACTTCTCCTACTAGGCAGACCACCCCCGATTTCTTACAGTCATGTAGTCACTCACGACTGCAAGGACTCTTATGTCATGCCCCACACTGTCACTGACTATGACAGCCCCTGGAAAGTGGCCATACGGCAATACTTCCCGATCTTTGTCACGCTACTGGCCCCGTGGTTGCAGCCTCAGATCGACTGTGCCGTATCGCCTACCTTTTTGGACAAAGAACTCCAAGCCATCCACCATGCTTCGGCCACCGGGCAGCGCCACACTGACATGCTGGTTCAGGTCTACACCCAAGCCCAACAACCGATCTGGCTATTGATTTACATCGAGGTACTTGCCGTCGCACCGGCTGTCACCCGTCGGGCTTCACTCTGGGCCCCCGCTGCGCAAAAAGGCCCGGCAACGTAGGCGGGGTTGCCTACAACATAGTTGCTTAGCAACCCCGCACAGGATGAACCTACACGACCAGTGGCATCACTTTAAGACCGATAATCCGCATTGATCGTTACGTACTCGTGCGAAAAGTCGCAGGTGTATACCGTTTCAGTCTTGTCACCACGCCCTAGCTGTATCTTTACTAGGATTTCGGCTTCTTTCATGACACGCTTGCCGTCTTCTTCCTGGTAGTCTGGGTGGCGTTCGCCATTGCTGGCGACTAAGACATCGCCTAGCCACAGCTTAATACCACTAACATCTAAGTCGTCTATGCCTGCGTAGCCTATGGCGCACAGTATGCGCCCTAGGTTGGGGTCAGAAGCGAAGAAAGCGGTTTTGACTAAGGGAGATTGGGCGACAGCGTAGGCTACCTTAAGGGCTTCATCTGTGCTGCCTGCCTGTTCCACTTGTACGGTCATGAACTTAGTTGCACCTTCGGCGTCGCGCACGATTTTTTGTGCCAGTTCTGTTGCAGCAGCAGCTAGGGCTT
Organism: Alcaligenaceae bacterium; assembly: GCA_013416485.1. Taxonomy (GTDB): domain Bacteria; phylum Pseudomonadota; class Gammaproteobacteria; order Burkholderiales; family Burkholderiaceae_B; genus JAGOAJ01. The sequence goes on along the minus strand of JACCEO010000012.1, from coordinate 48,381 downwards.
GGAATAGCGGCAAGTACAAGGGGTCAGAGACGGACTCTATCAGCACACCACTTTGGCCTGTTGCCATAATGATAAAAGAATCATTTGTGGATGTGTCGCCATCGACTGTGATGCGATTAAATGACTGGTCTGCAATGGCACGGGTAGTTTCGGCCAGCAGTTCTGAACTGAGTCCTGCGTCTGTGCCCAGATACCCCAGCATGGTTGCCATGTTGGGACGTATCATGCCCGCGCCTTTACTGATGCCAGTAATGGTAATGCGTTTGCCGCCCAGATCCAGCTGTTGTGACACTATTTTTGGCTGGGTATCAGTGGTCATGATGCTGTGTGCCGCAGCAAACCAGTTGTTTGATTCAAAACTGGCTGTGGCCTGGGGCAGGGCAGCGACTAGGCGGTCTATGGGTAAAGGCTCCAGAATAACGCCTGTGGAAAATGGCAATACCTGGTTGGGCTGTATGTTCAGTAGTTCTGCGACGGCAGCGCAGCTGCGTTGGGCGGCTTGTAAGCCACTGCTGCCAGAGCCTGCGTTGGCGTTGCCGGTATTAATGACTAGGGCGCGTATGCCGTGGCCTGCCGCCAAATGGCTTTCGCACACTTGTACTGGGGCAGCACGGAAACGGTTGGTCGTGAATACACCTGCGACTTGGGTGTCTGGAGACAGGCGAAATACTGTCAGGTCATTGTGATTGGCCTTGCGTATGCCGGCTTGGGCTATGCCGATTTCTATGCCAGGAACAGGGAAAATATCAGATGCTGGGGGTATATATAAGTTAACGGCCATGACGAATCAGCGTGATTAAACGCAAAAAGGTAGTTGTGTTCGGAAAGCAACGGTAATCAGGCTTTATCTGATAATTGCGTGCGGGTTACCAGCTTAAGCTCACCTAGCGCATGAAACAAGTCTTTGCGACTTTTTTCTGACAAATCACCAAAAAATGTCTGTATCCAGGTTTCGTGCTGTGCGGCCATTTTTTTAACATGGCGCTTGCCTTTCATGGTTAGGCATATCAGCGAGCTGCGTCTGTCATTGGCGACTTTGACGCGCTCTACCATGCCTTCTTTCTCGAGTTGGTCGGTGATGCCAGTAATGTTGCCGTTAGTGACCATCATGTGGCGAGAGAGATCACTCATTTTCATCCCGTTAGGGGAGTGTAGCAATTGAGCCATCAGGTCAAAGCGAGGCAAGGTGGTAGAGAAGTCTGTGCGCAGACGGCTGCGAATTTCATTTTCAACCAGATTGGTGCAAGTCAGTATGCGTAACCACAAGCGTAAACTTAAGTGGTCTTCAGGGACCGCTCGGGTTTCCAAGTCTGGAGTAATGTTCTTAGAAATCATGGCAGGTGACATGGCTATCATGGTATCCCTCGTGTAGAAATAGGCGGGGGTAAAAACTCTATGCTTCAACTATTTGTACGCCGTGCTGTAGATAATAGTGTGAAACTAGCTTCATGGTAGAACGAAGTCGCACTTGTTTAAGACAGATCAAGTTGACAGTGAATGTTCTTGTTTTTACCGAGCAGAATTCTAGGAAATACGGTTTGAAATGATGCCTACCTGACTTTTTTCTTAGTGATCTATGAGTAACGTAGTGGTGCGGGGAGGGTATCCGCCAGGCATGCTGCATGGCGGATGTTGACGATTAAGGCCTTATAGGCTGGCAAAAACCTTGTCAGCAATATCCAAGGTGGTTTGTATGACTTCGTCGTCGTGGGCGGCCGACATGAATCCGGCTTCGAAAGCTGACGGTGCAAAGTACACGCCTTGGTCCAGCATGGCATGGAAGAAGCGGTTAAATAGCGCAGTGTCGCACTTTGAGACTTCCGCAAAAGTGGTGGGCACTTCAGGGCTGAAATACAAGCCGAACATGCCGCCGACATAATCAGTGCAGAAGGGGACACCTGCTTTTTTGGCACTGTTGGACAAACCTACAGTCAACTTGCGCGACTGTTCGCCTAAACGCTCGTAGAAACCGGGTTGTCCTAGCAACTTAAGTGTGGCTAGCCCAGCAGCAACAGCGACCGGGTTGCCAGATAGGGTACCTGCTTGATACACATTGCCTATCGGTGCAATGTGTTCCATGATGTCAGCACGACCACCAAAAGCACCTACTGGCATACCGCCGCCTATGACCTTGGCCAAAGTAGTGATATCAGGAATTACGCCAGTTAAACCCTGTACGCCTTGTGGACCAGCGCGGAAACCAGTCATGACTTCGTCAAAAATCAGCAAAGCACCATGCTTGGTACATAAAGCGCGTAGACCTTCCAAATAGCCTGGCAGGGGCTTGATCAAATTCATGTTGCCAGCGATGGGTTCGATAATCACACAGGCGATATCTGAACCGTATTCGGTAAATGCGGCGTCTAGAGCATCTAGGTTGTTGTAATCCAGTACCAGGGTGTGCTGGATAAACTCTGGTGGAACACCTGCGGAAGTGGGGTTGCCGAAGGTCAGCATGCCTGAACCCGCCTTGACCAGCAGGCTGTCGGCGTGGCCGTGATAACACCCTTCAAATTTTATGATTTTGGATCGGCCTGTAGCGCCACGTGCCAGACGTATCGCGGTCATGGTGGCTTCGGTGCCAGAACTGACCAGCCTGACTTTTTCCATTGAAGGCATCAAGTTGACGATGGCTTCTGCGATCTGGATTTCGGCTTCGGTGGGGGCACCAAATGATAATCCATCAACGACAGCCGCTTGAACCGCGCTGATGACGTCGGGATGGGCGTGACCCAATATGGCAGGACCCCACGAGCCCACATAGTCGATATAGCGGACATTTTCCGCATCCCAAATATAGGGGCCGTTGGCGCGTTGCATGAAACGTGGTGAGCCACCGACGGAACGGAAAGCACGTACTGGCGAATTTACGCCGCCAGGTATGGTTTTACAAGCGCGGTCAAAAAGTTCAGTATTGCGAGACATAGTGTTAGGCGTGGTCCATAAGTAGAAATAGTGTTAAGGCCATAGCATAGCAAGTTGGGCGGCGGTTGCCTGGATATCAGGGCTTTCAAATAGGCCATTGATCAAAGCCAGGCTGTCGGCGCCGGCGGCGACCAGAGGGGCTGCGTTGTCGGGTTTAATACCACCGATAACGACGACGGCAGCACGAGAATCTGGGCCATGGCTAGCGGCAAGTTCACGGCCTTGTGCAATGTGCTGGGTAGTAGCCCGCGGTGCATCAGGCTTGACCATAGAAGGATACATGGCGCCGAAAGCAATATAGTCAACTCCGGCTGCTAAGGCGTGTTTAGCCAAGTTTATATCGTTGTAGCATGAGCAGCCTAGAATTTTATCTGTGCCCAATGCAAGACGGGCTTCGGTCAGCTCGCCATCATGGCGACCCAGATGAGCACCATCGGCACCCGTGAGTATGGCCAGGCGCCAGTCGTCATTGATAATGGCTAATACACCCAGTGACTGGCAGTGGGCGACAACGCGTCGTGCTTGCTTAGGACCGGTTTCTGGTGTGGCGGTTTTACGTCGCCATTGCAGAGCCACCATGCCACCTGCAGCGGCAGCGCTAATGGCATCCAATAGGCGGTCAGTGTCATCCCATTCTGGGGTCACGCCATAAACGCCGCTAGGAAAACGTAAGCTTACCGTCATAGAAGGGCTCCGAAGTTAGGCTGGGCTGCGATTGATAAGACGCTGCCCCATGCCGGGTTGAAAGCTGCGGGCCAGCAAGGTTGTTGTTTGTGCAACAGCGGCCTGGGCAGCCTGGGGCATAGTGATGTTGCCATGAGCAAGCTGCGCCATTAGGGCGCAAGACATAGGACCCTCGGTGTCTTGTAAGCGAGCTGGAGGGGGTTGCCAAGGCCAACTAGAAGTTAATTGACTTTGTCCCTCTAGCAAATAGACAAGTTGCCCTGTTGCTAAAGGCGCGCCACAGCTAAGGACCCACTGCGTACCATATTGCAGCAAGGATTGACCTGGAGTCAGTGCATCTTCAGTAGGCAGCACGTCTTCTGCCTGCCATTGCAGCAGTAAATTGTGATCAATAATAACAATGTCGGTCAAGGGTAATAGCAGCTCCAAGATGGCTGACTGTAGTTCCTCCGCGGTGACGTCATCCAACAAGGAGTCGTCTGGCAGAGGCAAAAGATGCAAAATTAACGGAACATGGTTATAGTCTGCGGCTATTTGGGCGATCATGCTTACCGTTTCAGTGGTATAAACCTGACCGACCTTGATGGCTTTGATGGCCATGTCTTCTAATAGACAACGTGCTTGGTCGTCTAGTGATTCCGGGGAAATAGGCTGTATTTCGTCGATATGGGCTGTATCTTGCACCCGTATGGCGGTTAGTGCACTTAGGGCATGACAGCCCAAATTTGCACAGGTAACCGCATCAGCGGGCAGGCTACTCGCTCCTGTAGGATCAAAAGGACCGAAAATAAGTACCAAAGGTGGGGTGGATGCTTGCACGGCGTTTATGTTTCGCAAATAACAGGCGACACCCAAATTTGCAGGTGTGGCTATTGGATTTAACAAGATGGCCCCCATTCTAATAGAAGCGCTCAAAAGTCTTGTTCTTTGAGTTTGAAATTTTGTGAGTAAATTAAAATGCGTACATGGATGTGTCTTATTTGTGGTTGGATCTATGATGAAGAATCCGGCCTGCCTGAAGAGGGTATTGCTCCAGGAACTAAATGGGAAGACGTGCCGCCAAATTGGGTTTGCCCAGAATGCGGTGCTCGCAAAGAAGACTTCGAACTCATCGAGGTATAAAACCTGCTAGCCAGCAAGGCTGGCATTACGCACGGAGGCCGTCATGGTCACAACAACTGCACATTCCAGCACTGATTGCAGTACGGACTTATCACGGCAGTTCCTGATCGCCATGCCTGGCATGGTGTCGGGGGTTTTGGCCAACACCTTGATTTACGTCTGTGAACACAACGAGCAAGGTGCTTTGGGGTTGGTCGTCAACCGACCAACTGACATCACTGTAGGCGATTTGCTGCAGCGTATCGATCTGGATCTATCACTAGAGATCGGTGCGGTACAGCATGCGCCAGTATTTTTTGGTGGGCCAGTACAAACTGATCGTGGATTCGTGCTGCATGCGCCTGAAGGGGGGTATACCTCTAGTGTGCAGCTAGGTGGCCTTGCCCTGACGACCTCACGTGATGTCCTGCAAGATGTTTCGCAAGGTCAGGGACCGGTCAAAATCTTGGTGACTTTGGGATATGCAGGCTGGGACGCGGGTCAGTTGGAAAGCGAAATGGCCCAGAATGCCTGGTTGAATGTGGCGGCGAATAACACCATATTGTTCGATACCCCATCTGAAGAGCGCTATAGCGCTGCCTTGGCACAACTGGGCATAGATCCCATGATGTTGGTGGGCGATGCCGGTCACGCTTGAAGAAACCTTACTGGCATTTGACTATGGCACCAAGAAAATTGGGGTGGCTATAGGTAATACCTTAACGCGTCAGGCCAGACCTTTGCAGATACTCACCTCAGCCACCCGCGATCAACGGTTCGCCTTGATTGCGGGTTTGCTGGAAGAATGGCGACCCAATGGCATTATTGTTGGCTTGCCATTAACTACCGATGGGCAAGACCAGTACACGACCCTGCAAGCTAGGCGTTTCGCCAATCAGTTGCATGGTCGTTTTGGTGTGCGTGTCACTATGGTAGACGAACGTGGCTCCAGCATGGAGGCCCAGGAATTATTAGGCACGCATGCTCCTGATGATGCTATGGCAGCGGCAGTAATTTTGCAGCGGTATCTTGATGCTTTGCCTCAGTCCTGACAACTTACTCGGTTCCCATTGCCCAACATTGGGTGTATGGGTATGAAGCTCATTCGCTTTGTTTGGCGTATGGTCTTGGCCTTATTGTGGCTGTTTAGCGCTGTGTTGGTGGTAGCGCTAATTTTCCCCTGTGTTTCCTTATCGTGGCGTCGTCGCTTAGCGCGGTTATGGTCGCGTGCCTTGCTTAGACTGTGCGGCGTAGTGGTCAGCGTGCAGGGCCAGGCTAAAGACGTCGGCCCGGTACTTTGGGTGGCTAACCATGTCTCGTGGTTAGATATTTTTGTCCTGAACAGCGTACGTTCTGCCGTGTTTATTGCAAAAAGTGACATACGTGGCTGGCCTGTCATAGGGTGGTTGGTGGCGGCTTCGGGCACTATTTTTATCGAGCGTGGCCATAGGCATGCCATACGCGCCGTGGGGCGCCAAATGCAGGCTCGCTTTGAGCGCGGTGATGTGGTGGGTTTGTTCCCAGAAGGTAAAACGTCGTCCGGCCTACAGGTTGAACACTTTTATTCCAGCTTATTTGATGTTGCCTTGCGTACGGGTGTCGATGTTCAGCCGGTTGCCTTTCGGTTTTTTCAGGACGACCAACGTAGTGATGCAGTATCCTTTGTTGGCGAGCAAACCTTATTACACAATATGTGGTGCTTGCTAAGTACAACCGGCATTGCCATAGATCTGGTGTTTTTTGACGTGCTGCCCAATGAACAGTGCCGGGCTTTAGGACGTAACGGGACGGCCGAATTGGCACACAGGAAAATACAGCAAGCTGTACAGATTTGTTAAGCTACCATTTCTTTCCCTTTCCAGGTTACACCGTTCAATGCGCACTGCACGCCGTTATCTAGCTTCAGAAATATACCGTTCAAGCGCTGTGGTGCTGGTAGCTTTGCTGGGCTTGTTTACTTTTTTTGCCCTGATTGAAGATCTGGATAACGTGGGCTCCAAGTTCACCTTGCTGAATCTGTTTTATATGCAGATGCTGGCATTGCCTACCCGACTCTATGATTTACTGCCTATAGGCTTGTTAATAGGGGCCATATTGGCCTTGGCTGGCTTAGCGCAACGCAATGAACTGGTGGTGTTGCGGGTGTCCGGAATTAGTGGCATGAAGTTGTTGTTCATGTTGTGGACGGTCACGCTACCGTTGGTGATAGGGGCATTTGTGTTGTCTGAAATGATTACACCACTGGCGGAAATAAAAACCAGTGAAGCCAAAATCAACCTTATGGGTAAGTCTGACGGCAGTCGTTTGAACAGTGGTTATTGGTTTAAGGAAAATGGCAGCCAAGGGGATATGCGTATTATTAATATATCCAGTTTGCTAACGGGTGGAGCAGTTACTGGCGTGACGCTGTACGAATTTCGTGGTGATCAAGAATTGGCGATATTTTCCCAAGCACCCGATGGTTATTTTAAAGGCGGCAAACTGGTCCTGAATAACGTGCAGGAAACACGTATCGATCAGGATGCCTTGCTGGCTCTGGCTGATGGAAAGCCGCCAGTTACCCCCTTAACACAGCTAAGCACCGTAGCCACTCGATCGCTGGATACTACCTTGACTCCAGAACGGCTAATCGCACGTATCCTGACCCCTGAACGCATGTCTGTGCTAGATCTATTCGATTACATCAGTTACTTAAAAGATAACCAACTGCAAACCGACAGGCAGGTGGTGGCTTTATGGCGAAAAATTGCCTATCCGTTTACATTGCTGGTCATGATCACTATTGCTGCGCCTATAGGCTTTATGCAGACTCGGCGTGGTGGGGTGGGCAGCAAGGTGTTTATGGGTATCTTGCTGGGGGTAGGGTTTTTCATGTTGAATCAGTTGGCATTGAACGTGGGTATGCTTAGCTCATGGGCACCGTGGGTAACTGCCTTGGTACCTAACCTATCTGCTTGGGCATTAGCCTTGGGGGCTTTGATCTTGATGGAAAACCAGCATAATGTCAGGCGTATCAGTCAAGGTAGCCGTTCAATAGTACGGTCGCAAACATGAATTCCTCACCTACGACTTGGGTGGTAGGTGATTTGCAAGGTTGCAAGCCTGCACTGGACGCACTGCTTACACATCCCGATATCCTTAGCGGCTCAACGCCGAATTTTTGGTTTGCAGGGGACCTGGTCAATCGTGGTCCGGATTCTTTGGGTACCTTACGTACGGTAAAGGCCTTGGGCAAGCAAGCCGTTGCTGTGCTAGGTAACCATGACTTGCACTTGTTGGCAGTGGTTGCGGGTATCAGAAAGCGTTCTAAATCCGATACTTTCGATGATGTCATCAACGCGCCTGATGCTGAGGAGCTTATCGACTGGTTACGACATAGGCCGTTAGCTCATTTTGAGCATGGATATCTTATGGTGCATGCTGGCGTGTTACCCGCTTGGACGATAGAAAAAACCTTGGCTTTGGCCGATGAAATTCAAACGGCGCTACGCTCACCTCACTGGAAAGACTACTTACAAGACATGTATGGCAATGTCCCTGTGGCGTGGAGCAATGATCTGCAAGGCGCTGACCGGATGCGCGTGATTGTCAACGCCCTGACACGCATGCGTTTATGCAATGGCGCGGGTGATATGGATTTTTCCCGTAAGTCAGATGTCAGCCTGCGTAAAACCCTAATGCCGTGGTTTGATGTCCCTGAACGGGCTGCACGGGACGCTACTATTGTGTTTGGTCATTGGTCGCAGTTGGGCTTGACTCTTAGACCAGATATTGTTTGTTTGGATAGCGGTTGCGTTTGGGGTCGAAAATTGACTGCAATGCGTTTACATGACCGCAAGCTGGTGCAAACATCGTGTAAAAACTGGAGCAAGTCTAGGTCTGATTAAACCGTATTTGACCTATGGCTTAAGGCACAGTCACCTGGCGCATGCGTTGCTGTAAGGTCGCCGTGCGGCCACGTAAATACTTGGTGTTGCGGTTTTTATCGTAATAGACTGGGTTGGGTAGCATGGCGGCAAGTTGTGCCGCCTGATGGCTGTTAAGCTGCGCGGCGTTGGTTTTGAAGTAGTGCTGGGCTGCGGCTTGGGCACCAAATACATCACTACCCCATTGAGCTATGTTCAGATATAGCTCAAGTATGCGTTCTTTGCTCATGACCATTTCTATCATATACGTCAGTATCAGTTCTTGGCCTTTGCGCCAATAGCTACGACTGTCAGATAAAAAAATGTTTTTGGCTAATTGCTGGGTAATGGTAGAACCACCGCGCATTTTGCTTTTGCCATCCTTGGACTGTTGGCGGTTGTACTCCCAGGCTCGGCGTATGGCAGCCCATTCCACACCTTCGTGGTCGATAAAATTGGCATCTTCCGAGGCAACGACTGCACGCTTTAGGCTGCTGTTGATACGGTCATAGGGTACCCACGAATAGTCGATATCGGCTTTTGGGTTTTCTGCTTGCAGGGCAAGTCGAGTTGCCTTCATGAAGGCGCTACTGGACGGGTCGCGCACGCTTAACCACAGCACCATAAAAAACAACCCTAGCTGGTACAGTAAAAAAGCGGCAAAGGCCACCAGCAGCGCTACGGCAGCAACACGGGCTTTATTTACAGTCCTGTGTTTCATCAGGGGGTTAGCAGGTGTTGACGCAATGCGCTGATCACAGGTTCCGTGTTGACATGTACGCCATGCCAGATGGAAAAACTAGCAGCCGCTTGACCCACCAACATACCCAAGCCATCGGCTAACTTGGTGACACCAGCGGCTTGGGCTTGCTGTATAAAAGGGGTGGGCTGGGCACCGTACATCATGTCGTAGGCTAAAGCCTGGGGGCTGAATAGATGATGGGGTAAGGCTAAAGACTGGCCTGCCAGGCTGGCAGATGTTGCATTAATGATGAGATCCCAGCTGCCTGGTATTGCATCTAGGCCACTGCTGCTTAGCTGGGTATCCAAGCCGTAGCTTAATGCCAGGTTTGACCCGTGGGTGGCCAGTTGCTTTGCGCGCTCAGGGTTGCGATTGGCAATATGTAGCTGAGCACAGCCTGAATTGATCAGGGGTAGTACCACCCCTTTGGCAGCACCACCAGCGCCTAGTAGCAATATGCGTTGACCGGGGTTCACATGCCCTAGTCGTTTTAGGTCTAGTAGTAAGCCAGCGCCGTCAGTATTATCGCCATGCAGCTGACCATTGTGCATCCATAGGGTGTTGATCGCGGTTGCGCAGCGGCCGTTATCACCCAAGTGTTCGCGTGCCAGATCGTAGGCCTGCTCTTTAAATGGCACGGTAATATTTAGCCCTTTGCCGCCTTGTGCAAAGAAATCAGTCACAGTATGGGTAAAACCGTCCAGTGGTGCACAAATTTTGTCGTACTGTAGATGGATACCAGCTTGTTTAGCAAACTGTTGGTGTATCAGTGGCGACAAACTATGTGCAATAGGATGGCCTACGACAGCATAGCGGGACGGTGTTAGGGTAGCCATTAAGGGGATTCCGTAAGCAGTTGTTGGTTGATAAACGACCAGGTCCGTGTAATTGCCAGGACATCGGTGTCTTGGGCGATAGCGGGTGGTAGCGGGGGGAAGGGCGCAGCAAGCTGCACTATCCGTCGCGCTGCCAAATTCAGTACGGCATGCTGGGATGGCTGGTCTATGTCGATACGGTTCAGACTGCCGTCGCGGTTGATATACACCGTTAATTGCAGGCTGCCATAGACCTTGCCTCGGGCTTGCTCTGGGTAGTGCTCTGTGCCTAGTTGTTCAATTTTTTGCCGCCAGCTTTCTACATATAGGGCGTCTTCTGCTGCGATGGCCGATGGCCCCACAAAGCGCTGTCGTGGCTGGGCATTGTAGTGATCTATGCGTTCTTTCAGGGCGCTGATCTGGGCGTTGATGATCTGACTTTCCTGGTGGCGAGTGTCAGTGCCTGTTTCGCTGGACTGCTGGAATAAATCGTGCTGTTTGCGTTCTGCTTTTACCTGTTCATCAGCAAGTAGTTGGGTGTATAAGCGTGTTTGTTCCGCTTCCAGCTGTTCCTGACGCTTACGCAAGGCGGCTAAGACTACTTGGTCAGGTGATACCGCCGCTGTGTATGGCAATGGCGAGGCAGATTGCCCAGCACGTTCGTTGCCGCCACCGTCTAATTGTTGTTGTGCCAGGGCCTGTGGTGTGATGGGGGCCGTTTGACTGCTGGTGTTGACCAACATGACTTCCAGAGTGTCAGAGGGTGGCGGTGGCAATAGGCCGCCGCTAAAGTGCAGGCTCAAGACCGCCGCGTGTATTGCGATAGATAGCACCAAGGCAAGACGCATGTAGTCGTTGCGCGGTAGGCGTGCTCGCATTAACAGGGCGGTAAGAGTCGACATAGGTCTTCTTATTCCGAAGCGACCGCCGTTTCACGCAGGCGGCAATCCAGTTCCAGGGTCAGTTCATCCATTCCCATGATCTCCAGGGTGACGATATCACCACGTTCACACTCAGGTAAGCCAGCAACACGTACGACCATAGGCACCCCTTCCAAGCGTACCAAGTCATCGCGCAGCACACTAGCTTGTATGGTGCGCACCTCGTTTTGTTGCAGCCAGCGCAGGCACCAGTAGCGTTCCATAGAGGATTGGAAATCGTTCCAAATGCTGTATTGCGCTTCGAAACCGCCAATAATGGCGAATAGGTCTGCTTCCTTGGGTTTGTAGGGGGCTACCAAACGTGCCGATACACCATGTTCGGCGGCCGCCAGAATTTGGCCTTGGTTGACCAGATCCACATAGCGACGTAAAGGCGACGTTGACCAGGCATATTGCGGTACGCCTATGGCTTCGTGTGGCAGTGCATGGGTGGACATACGTACACGGCCGGCTTGCTGGGATCGATAAATGCCAGGTACATCGTGGCTAGCCATTAGGCCGCCCCATAGGTTATTCGCCAATATCATGTACTCAGCAACCAGTAGGTCTAGGGGGGCATTGCGTCGCCGTGGCACTAACTGGACTGGGGTGTCGGGATCGTCGTAAGGCCCTTGCAGAGCAAAGGAATATTCGATACGGTTGTTGTTTTCCGATTTTCCGCGTCTTTCATCGCGTTGGCGTGACAGGTGACCGGCAAAACGCCACAAGGGGCGTAGCCACTCACCGTAGGGGATATCGGCGTTGGCGTCATTCAATAAGTCTTCAGTGCAACTGTCTTCCAGTGCGCTATGTCGCAGGTTTTCGCGTACTTGGATTTGTTCCACTCGTGTTACCGATGACAGAATTTCACCGGTTTCTAGATTGGCTTGAACATAGAGCGATAACGCAGGTTTTAGCTGTCCTGCCTCTAGGGAGTAGGCCTGAATAAGCTCGGTGGGCAGCATAGTGATCTTATGCCCAGGGATATACACTGTAGACATACGATTTCTGGCCAGTACGTCCAGCTCGCTGTCGCGACTTAGTGCCAAGGCGGGGGCAGCAATATGCACACCGATCTCTACGATATCGTCACCCAGCAAGGTAACAGACAAGGCGTCATCGACCTCGGTGGTATTGTCATCGTCTACGGAATAAGCGATGACATCTGACACCGGTAGGTCGGTGCGTATTTCAGGCAGTTGTACCGGGGGAAATTCACAGCCCTTAGGAAAATTAGCCGACATAAAACGGTGTAGGTGCAAGGCCAGTGGGTGGGGCCAGGCGCCAACCTTTAGCAGTAGCTTTTCCGGCCCTATGCCCAATTCGGTATACGCAGCTTCAAAGGCTTTCCATTGCTGGCTGTTTTTGTCAGGGCGGTTCAGTAAGGTGTTCGCGACGTTGGCAATGGGCTCGGGAAGTTGGCCTGCTACTAGTTCGTCTGTCCATTCTTTTTGTTGTTCTGCTTGTTTTTGTTTTTTTTCAATTGCCGCCAGGGCCGCAGTGAGTATTTCAGGTGGAGCAGGTCGATACTTGCCCTTGCCGCGTCTGTGAAAGTAAGCGGGAGCGCTATTTAACGCAAAGATCAATCCGGCTTTTTCAACGGCACTCGGCGTATGGCCAAAGTAGTCAGCAGCAAAGGTGGCAGCTTCAAACTCTTCTTGAGGAGTGCATTCCCACAGGAAATCAATTTCCAGTGTGGCGGCTAGGGCGTGAGCTTGCTCTAGCAAAGCAGCAGGGGCAGGGGTGTCAAACTGGAACAGCACGCTAGCACTTTTGATTTTGCTGCGTTTGCCGGACTCAGACTCCACTTGCATGGTGGAGTCTGCTTGTGAAAAGATTTTCTCGGCTTTGAAATTGCCGCTGTCTTCGTAAAGAACGTACATGATTTTCCGTGGGGACGCGTAAGCGTCAATATAATTAGGGCGTAGAGGGTGTGGCTAGGGCAAACTCTAGGACTTCCGGTAACCAGCGTTCAAAATCGGAAATTCCATGATCACCGCCTTCCAGGATGCGGCCTTGGCTACCGGCGTACAGCTTGGCCATGTCCTGCCAATCCAGCACTTCGTCGCCTTTACAGGCGAGTAAATAATAACGTTCAGGGTGAGTCAACTTACGTGTGGCAATGTTGACGAGCTCGTCAATGTACTCGGGTAGGAATACAAAGGCTGCATCAGAATGATACTGGGTATGCTCACCTACCTGGGGGGCTAGGCTGGTGGCCGCATATACGGCGGGGTTAAGCACTACGGCTCGGCATTTCCAATGTTCGGCCAAGTTGGTCGCATAGTAGCCACCCAGAGACGAGCCAACAACGACCAAGTCTTGACTGATGTTCACTCCTTGATGTTGAGCGTGTTCTATCAAGTTAGTGGCCATTGCCATTGCGGCTGCCGGACTGGCGGGCAGTTGCGGGCATACCCACTGATCAGCAAGACCACGCTTGGCCATTGCCGCAGCCATAAGTTGGGCTTTATAAGATTGCGGCGATGAGCGAAAACCGTGCAGGTAGAGAATCATGGCTAGCCTTAGGTGAAAATTACAAACGGTCCAGCAGTTTTTGATGTACGGCACCGAAGCTGCCGTTACTCATTACGACTATGGTATCGCCAGCCTGTGCTGCTGAACATACTGCTTGCACCATTTTATCTAGGTCAGTCCAGCCCGAAGCGCGCTCACCCAATGACGCCAGCACGTGTGCCGGATCCCAGCCCAGTGCGTGTTTACCGCTGGTTTCGCCATAGCAGTACACCAAGTCGGCTTGTTGTAGGGCATCGGGCAGTTGTGCTGCCATGGCACCTAGCTTCATGGTGTTAGAGCGCGGTTCCAACACTGCTAGTATGCGGCCTGTGCCCACTTGCTGGCGTACACCAGCCAAGGTGGTGGCGATGGCGGTAGGGTGGTGGGCAAAATCGTCATAGACTCGTATGTTGCGTACGGTACCGCGTAGTTCCATACGTCGTTTTACCCCTAAAAATTGGCTTAGGGCGGCAATGGCGTCTTGGCAGTTGGCACCGACTTGGTATGCTGCTGCAATGGCAGCCAGGGCATTCATACGATTGTGTTCGCCAGTCAGATCCCAGGTGACTTGTCCTAGGATGGTGCCATTGTGCGCCACTTGAAAGTGGCTAGGGTGGCCTTCAGTCAGGGCTTGCCATTGTCCTTGCGGACCAAAGGTATCAATAGCGCTCCAGCAGCCACGCGCAATCACGCGATCCAACGCAGGGCAAAGCGCTGGTCGAATAATGCGTCCGCTGGCAGGGACAGTGCGTATCACGTGATGAAACTGGGTTTCTATGGCTGTCAGGTCAGGGAAAATATCTGCGTGGTCATATTCCAAATTGTTCAGAACAAGCGTGCGTGGCCGGTAATGAACAAACTTCGAGCGCTTGTCAAAGAAAGCTGTATCGTACTCGTCGGCTTCTATAACAAATAAAGGCTGTGTGTGCTGGTAGCGGGCGGATACTTTCAGGCCTGGGGCTATGCCGCCTATCAGGAAGTTAGGTTGCAGACCGGCACACTCGAGTATCCAGGCCAACATAGAGCTAGTGGTGGTCTTGCCATGAGTGCCTGCCACGGCCAGTACATGCTGGTCTTGCAGTATGTGTTCGCCCAACCACTGAGGACCTGACACGTAAGGCAAGCCTTGATCAAGTATGGTTTCCATTAAGGGGTTGCCGCGGCTGACCACATTACCTATTACGTAAAGGTCGGGTTTCAGTTTGGTTTGGTCGGCATCAAAGCCTTCGATCAGGGTAATACCCTGTTCCTGTAGTTGGGTGCTCATGGGCGGGTAGACGCCGGTGTCACAACCTGTGACGGTGTGCCCAGCCGAACGCGCGATCAGGGCCAGTCCACCCATGAACGTGCCGCAAATTCCCAGAATATGTAAGTGCATACGTGTCCTCCGTCCTACATTGTATTGGCTAGTGTCAGCTTTGCTTGACTCACTGGCTTAAAACAGGCGGATGCTATCATGTTGGAGCTGGATTTTTATTGAAGTGAAACTATGAAACGGCGTGACTTTTTAGTGGCAACCGCTTGGGCTGCCGGTTTGGGCGCAAGCAGCATAAGCCTGTCGGTATTGGCCAGTCCTTTGCCCCCCGATCCATTTTATGGCCATAGCTTTCCTGACACTGATGGCCAACAACACAGTCTGACGACTTACCTGGGTCAACCCCTGGTACTGAATTTTTGGGCAACATGGTGCCCACCTTGTGTTAAAGAAATGCCTGATTTGCAAGAGCTGCACGAAAAATACCCCAATATACATATGGTGGGTTTAGCCGTAGACACGGCTAACAATGTACTTAAGTTCAGTGAAAAGGTCAGTGTTAATTACCCTTTGCTTGTGGCTGGTCATGGTGGAATTGGCCTGATGCGTGATCTAGGCAATAAAAAGGGCGGTTTGCCGTTTACTGTGTTATTTGATGCCCAAGGTCGCTTGGTGCATAGCATACTGGGGCAGGTCGATCCGACTAAGCTGAATGACTTAATGGCAGCCATGTCTTAATGCATATTACCTATTAACTGATCACACATCGATGACGCGAATACCATGTTGTAATGGACAAACATGACGTTTTAGCGTAAAAAGTCGGTCTGTCTACCTGAAAAAACCATAATGGCGCAACACATACTTGTTTTGCATGGTCCCAACCTGAATTTGCTTGGCAGCCGTGAACCTGAAATTTATGGTCGCGAAACGCTGGCCGATATTGACCAACGTCTACAGGCGCTGGCTGGGGAAGCTGGTGCTGTTTGTCAGACCTTTCAAAGTAACCACGAAGGGGCATTGGTTGATAAAATTCAGGCTGCAGGCCGTGATGGCACTGATTTCATCATTATTAATGCTGCAGCGTATACGCATACCAGTGTTGCGATACGCGATGCGCTGGCAGCGGTAGCAATTCCTTTCATTGAAGTGCATTTGTCTAACGTTCACAAACGCGAACCCTTTCGCCATCATTCGTTTTTGTCGGATACGGCGCAAGGTGTGATCGTGGGACTGGGTTCCCATGGGTATATTTCTGCCCTGCGTTATGCTTTGACTAATTAAGCAAGTGCATTCTCACTCTTATTAACCGTTAATTTATTCGCGTTACCCCAGAGCAAACACAAAGGGGTGATGCCATGGGATGTAGGTATGGACCTCAGAAAGCTGAAAACTTTGATAGACCTGGTTGCCGAATCGGGAATAGCCGAACTGGAAATCACCGAGGGTGACGACAAGGTCAAAATCGTCAAATTTACACAGCACACACAATCTGTGGTTCAGGCAGTAGCGCCTGTCACGACTGTGGCTGTTGCTGCACCTGAACTCGTAGCTGCCGCGGGCCCAGCTGTTCCAGACGGTCATGTTGTCAAGGCACCTATGGTTGGTACTTTCTACCGTGCACCCAACCCTGGCGCTTCGCCTTTTGTTGAAGTTGGTCAAGCCGTTAAAGAAGGCGAACCACTGTGCATCATTGAAGCCATGAAATTGCTGAACGAAATCGAAGCAGACAAATCTGGCGTCATCAAGGAAATCCTGGTCGAGAACGGCGAACCCGTCGAATACGGTCAACCCTTGTTTGTTATTGGCTAATGCATGTTTGAAAAAATACTTATTGCTAATCGTGGCGAAATCGCCTTGCGTATCCAGCGTGCTTGTCGCGAAATGGGTATTAAAACGGTCGTGGTTCACTCGGAAGCAGATCGTGACGCTAAATATGTGCGTCTGGCCGATGAGTCCGTTTGCATAGGCCCTGCATCGCCGCGCGAAAGCTATCTGAATATGCCGGCAATTATTGCCGCCGCAGAAGTCACCGATGCTGAAGCCATACACCCCGGTTACGGTTTCTTGGCTGAAAATGCCGACTTCGCCGAACGCGTCGAAAAAAGCGGTTTTGTTTTCATAGGCCCACGCCCTGAAACCATACGCCTGATGGGCGACAAGGTCAGCGCTAAGCACGCCATGATAGAAGCTGGTGTACCCGTGGTACCAGGTTCTGGTGGTGCTTTGCCCGATGACAATCAGGAAATCATACGCACTGCGCGTGAAGTGGGCTATCCAGTCATCATCAAAGCCGCTGGTGGTGGTGGCGGTCGTGGTATGCGTGTGGTGTATACCGAAGCTGCCTTGTTAAGCGCGGTCACTATGACCCGTTCAGAAGCCTCTGTAGCCTTCAATAATCCTGAAGTCTACATGGAAAAATATCTGGAAAATCCACGTCACATAGAAATCCAAATTCTGGCCGATGGTGGACGTAATGCCGTTTGGCTAGGCGAGCGCGATTGCTCCATGCAACGCCGTCACCAAAAGGTCATTGAAGAAGCACCGGCACCAGGTATTCCACGTCGTCTTATCGAACGTATCGGAGAGCGTTGCGTTGAGGCATGCCGTAAAATGGGTTACCGCGGGGCGGGCACCTTCGAGTTTCTTTACGAAAACGGTGAATTCTTCTTTATAGAAATGAATACCCGTATTCAGGTTGAGCACACCATTACGGAAATGATCACGGGCATAGACTTGGTGCAGCAGCAAATTCTTATTGCTGGCGGTGAAAAGTTCACCTTGCGTCAACGTGATGTGCAATTTAAAGGCCATTCCATTGAATGTCGTATCAATGCCGAAGACGCCTTTAAGTTCACGCCTAGCCCAGGACGTATTACCAGCTGGCACACGCCAGGCGGTCCAGGTGTGCGCATGGATTCACATGTATTCACTGGCTATGTGGTGCCGCCTCACTATGACTCCATGATCGCTAAGTTGATCACCTACGGTGATACTCGTTTGCAAGCTATTGCTCGCATGGAAATTGCGTTATCCGAGATGGCTGTGGAAGGAATACACACCAATATTCCTTTGCACCGTGAACTGATGCAAGATGCTCGTTTCGTCGAAGGCGGTACTAGCATTCACTACCTGGAACAAAAACTGGCACAGCGTCCGTAAATTTTCTGGCGCAACGTGTAAAAACAGGGGCGCTGCCGCAGGCATAGCCCCTGTTTTATTGATGGAAGCAAAATGCGTGAATTAGTACTGTACTGCGATGAGCAAGAAGCAGAAGCCTTGTCCGATGCCTTGTTGCAGGCGGGCGTGTTATCAGTCTCCGTCGAGGACGCTGATGGTGACACCGAGCACGAGCAACCTTTATATGGTGAGCCCGGCCTAGAGCCCGACGTTCATGCTTGGCATCGTAATATGGTTGTGGCGCTACTGCCTGAAGATGTCGACCCCGTTGAAATCCTGGAACACGTGCGTGACACAGGCGGTGGTAATTACTTGGCTGCAGATTGGACGGTACGCGAAGTTCATGACGCGGATTGGGTTCGGTTAACACAGGGTCAATTTGGTCCCATAGAAGTCGCTGGACGTATCTGGATAGTCCCTAGCTGGCATCGCGAAAACCCTGAAGTACCAGAAATGTCCAGCGTCTATCAAGGTCAGGCGGGCGGGGTAGTACGTATAGAACTGGATCCAGGTCTGGCTTTTGGTACGGGTAGTCATCCCACTACTCATCTATGTCTGGAATGGTTGGCGGCTCATATACAGGGCAACGAAAGCCTGTTGGACTATGGGTGTGGTTCTGGCATATTGGCGATTGCTGCCCGTAAATTGGGCGCAGGCGTTACACAGGCCGTCGATATTGATGAGCAGGCTGTAGAGTCCACTCGCTATAATGCCAAGGTCAATGGTGCGCAGCTTCAGGCCATGTTGCCTGATGAATTACCTGATGGCCAAGCCCAAGTCGTGGTTGCCAACATATTGTCCAGCCCGTTGAAAGTGTTAGCGCCTATGCTGGTAGGTCGGGTATTACCCGGTGGGCATTTGGTCTTATCCGGTATTCTAGAACGACAGACTCAGGAAATAATACAGGCCTACGCGCCCTGGATAGAACTTAGTGTTTGGCGAACTCGGGATGACTGGGTCTGCATGCATGGTCGTAAAGCAGACTAAGGTAAAGGCGATAGTCGATACGCAATGAATCTGAATACACAATGTCCGCAATGTGGGACAACGTTTCCAGTCAGCATGGAGCAGTTGCAGTTACGCAAGGGCTATTTACGTTGTATTAATTGTGCGACTATCTTTGATGGCTTCGAGGCGGTAGTGCCTGTTGCAGAAACACCATCTCCAGTAGCGGCTACGCCTAAGCCTACGACGGTGCCTGAAGAAGTAACACCGCCGGCTGTAGGTTTGTCGTCCGTGCCTATTGCAGCTACACCGATCGTACAACCCGCAGTAGTACAACCTACGGTAGTGCGACACAGGTCAGCAATAAGCCAGCCTGCCCCTTATGTCGCTACGGATCTTAGCGACAGTACAGATCCCGTAGACACGGAACCGGTATTTACATTCGCCGTTCAGCAGCCTAAGGCAAGTGCCGTACGGGCAGATTTTCATGTGGGTGATGTTGCCAAACCTGATACTGAGCCTGCATTTCGCGTGGGTAGTAGCACCGATGCTGCTGATCAGGAATTTTCTAGTGTCTCAGTGGTCCATCGGCGTGCAGAGCACCTACCCGTTGAACCCATGTATGTAGAAGCCCGCTCTGGCGCTGCTGCGTCGGGCAGAGTACCATCGTTTTCTGGCACCAATGCGGCAGGTGGGCTGGGGCGGGTAAGTGCACTGTTGTGGCAGCTTGCTGTCGTACTGGCGCTAGTGGTGTTAATGGCGCAACTGGTGTACATCTACCGAGCTCAAATTGCTAGCCAGATCCCTACGCTACGTCCCTTATTAGAACGTGCGTGTGCAGAACTTAACTGCACAGTGCCATACGCCCGCCGTATTGACATGATCACTATCGCTGGGGCGGCTCTAAGTACACAGAAACAGGCTGAAGCAGGCAAGGGGAGTACCATGCAGCTACAGCTTACCTTGCGCAATACCTATAGCAAGCCGCAAGAATGGCCCACCCTAGAGCTGGATTTGAATGACTTTTCCGGTACATTACAAGTCCGTAAAAATATTGGGCCCGACATCTACTTAACCGAGGCTGAGCAGCAGCAGC
This sequence comes from Alcaligenaceae bacterium, assembly GCA_013416485.1. Classification (GTDB taxonomy): domain Bacteria; phylum Pseudomonadota; class Gammaproteobacteria; order Burkholderiales; family Burkholderiaceae_B; genus JAGOAJ01. The sequence goes on along the minus strand of JACCEO010000012.1, from coordinate 28,296 downwards.
CTTTTGCAGCAAATGCCGAAAAGGTCTTGCGTCTGCCTATCGCTTTAAATGGTCTGAGCATTAATGGTTTTCAGGTCCGTAAATTTTTCCCATAAGGTATTACATGTCTGACAAGGTTTTGATTTGTGGTTCGGTGGCGTTTGACACCATCACAGTCTTCGAAGGACACTTCAAAGATCACATAGTGGCTGACAATATACAGTCGTTAAGTGTCTCTTTCTTCGTGCCCAGCATGCGCAAAGAATATGGTGGATGTGCTGGTAATATCGCATACAACCTGCGTTTGTTAGGCGGTAACCCAGTACCTGTAGGTACCGTCGGTAACGATGCCGCTGACTACTTGTTGTATATGCAGCAATTGGGAATAGACACCAGTTTGATACGTGTGTTGCCCGATATGTACACTCCACAGTGTTTTATTACCACTGATCTGGATAATAATCAGATTGCATCCTTTCACCCTGGCGCCATGATGCGTTCGGCTGAAAATGATCTAAGCGGTCATAACGCCGCGTGGGCCATTGTTGCGCCCGATGCTAAAGACGGCATGTTTTCCCATGCGCGACGTTTACATGCGCAGGACATACCGTTTGTGTTTGACTTGGGTCAAGCCATGCCTTTGTTTACTGGCGATGATCTAAATGACATGCTGGGTATGGCCAGTATATTGACGGCCAATGAATACGAAGCCAGTATTATCGAACAGCGCACAGGCCGTAGCCTAAGTGATATTGCACAGACCGTGCAAGCCGTCATTGTGACGCGTGGTGCAGACGACACTATGCTCTATCAAGGGGATCAGCAAACGGCAATTCCTATTACTGCAGTAGAGAAAGTTGTTGATCCTACAGGTTGCGGTGATGCGCATCGCGCCGGCTTGTTGTATGGTTTAACTCACCAGTGGTCACTTTTGGATGCATGTCGCTTGGCGAATGTTATGGGTGGTTTTAAAATCGCCTCAAAAGGACCGCAAAATCATAGTCCCACCTTGGCCGATATTAATGGCTCGTTGGGTCGTAATTACGGCTTAAGCTTGTAAGTAAGCAAGTTAGCTTTTAAGGAGTCATTTCATGGGTTCATTTGTTGTTAATAAACGCGCCGTTCGTCAATTTACATTGGCTGGTGTTTTGGGCTTGGCTGCTGTGCTGGCCGGCTGTGCTAATGATAGCGCTTCGTCATCGGTCTACACTTATGGTCAGGCGCAGCGCGAGCAAATCGTGCGCATAGGAACAGTAGAATCTGTACGTGCAGTTACCATTCAGAAAGAAAAAACTTCTGGTGCAGGTATGGTAGCTGGTGGTGCATTGGGCGGCGTTGCAGCTAGCACCATAGGTGGCGGTACAGGCAATGTGCTGGCGACCATAGGTGGTGGTTTGCTGGGTGCTTTGGCAGGTAATGCCATAGAAAACCAAGTGGGCAAAAGTAAGGGCTTGGAAATCGTAGTGCGTCTGGATAACGGCGAAACCCGTGTTGTTGCTCAAGCTGCTGATGTCAACATTACCCCTGGACAACGTGTACGCATGATTAGTGGAAATGGTCCAACGCGTGTGGTACCTCTGTAATTAGTGCGTTGCCGCTAGGGATAGCGGTAGCTTACTGAATTAGGCCCTTGCCAATTACGGCAAGGGCTTTTTTATGCGCCAAATAGGGTGTAGGTGAAGTGTTGCAGAAACATAATAGCTACTTGCGCTAGTACCAATAACACCAGCGGTGATAAATCCAAACCACCCAGGTTAGGTAAAAGCCGTCGTATAGGATCTAACAGTGGAGCCGTTAAGGTATGCAAGACAGGCATTACGGGGGCGAGCGGGTTTACCCAAGACAGTACGGCCTGTATCAGCGTCATCCATAAAATGATATTAAACACCCATTTAACGACGGTGAGAATGGCTGAGACTAGGGCAGGTATGAGCATGTTGCCAGCAGGCAGGCTGCCAGTCAGCACTATCCAGGTCAATAGTAGATACGCTACAGCCGCTAGCCAGCAGGCGAATAGGCTGGGCCAATCCAGAAATTTTCCCTGGGGAATGAATTTGCGTATGGGCTGTATTAGCCAGTTAGTTAGGCGTAACACTGCTTGGCTGTAAGGGTTAAAAGGATGTAGGCGTATCGCATAGAGCCAAGCGCGCAAAATTAGCATTATGCCTAGCAAGGAAAAGAAAATATTAATAGTGAACTGCAGAATGTTTTGAAGCATAGGAGTGTCGTCTTGGATTTAACAGAAGTTATTGTCGCATGCGTTTTCTAAACTGTGTGCCGTGAATAAAAATGCCCGGCATGTGTGCCGGGCCATTTTGTCAGGGTTCAAGAGTCAGGCTTTGGGTGCCTGGTAAGTACTGTTTAGGGACGCTCGCCAGTGGGAAAGGGCCATGATCCTGCAGGGTTAACCGCCTTTTTCACTGCGGGGGCATTTTTTGCTGTTTTAGAGGCCTTGGCTTTTTCCTTGGCACTAACCGTGCTTGCTGCTTTGCTGGCAGTTTTTGCGGCAGTTTTTGTAGCGGTTTTTGCTGCGGTTTTTTTGACGGCAGGAGCTGCTGCTTTTTTAGCTGGTGCTACCGTTTTAGTGGCTGCCGCCTTTTTGGCAACGGTTTTCTTGGCTACGGCAGTTGTTTTTGTTGCTGCTGCCTTTTTAGCGACTGTTTTTTTAGCAGCAGCTTTTTTTGCGACTGGTGCGGTTTTCTTGGCTGCTGTTGCTGCCTTGGTCGCTACGGGATCTGCTTTTTTAGTGGGTGTTGCTGCTTTCTGCGTATCTACAGTTGCCTGCTTAGTGGTTTTTTTGGTGGTTGTTTTAGAAGTGGCCTTCTTGGCTGTTGCCATGGTGATGCTCCTTGGGGGTAAGTCGTAGAAAGCGTACTGTCATTTGATATAGCCCCCATCCTTGATGCGATCTATTTCAAATGATATTAAGGGTGCCACATAGTGTAGTATGCGACACCCCCTAGAGTCTAACGTAAGCTATTGACCAGTTCCAAGTATTATTCCCAGCTTAAGGCGCCACCGGTCTGATATTCAATCACTCTAGTCTCGAAAAAGTTACGTTCTTTCTTTAGGTCTATCATTTCTGCCATCCAGGGGAAAGGGTTTTCCTCGGCAGCAAACAAGGGCTCCAGACCAATTTGTTGGCAACGTCTATTGGCAATAAAACGTAAATAGGATTTGAACATGGATGCGTTCAAGCCCAACACGCCGCGTGGCATGGTGTCTTCAGCGTAGGCATATTCAAGATCCACGGCTTTGCTGAACAGTTCACGTATTTCTTCGCGAAATTCAGAAGTCCATAAGTGGGGATTTTCCAGCTTGATAGTGTTAATCAGGTCTATCCCAAAGTTGCAGTGCATGGACTCGTCGCGCAGGATGTACATATATTGTTCTGCAGCACCCGTCATTTTGTTCTGACGGCCCAGCGCTAGTATTTGCGTAAAGCCAACATAAAAGAACAAACCTTCCATTAGGCAGGCAAAAACTATCAGTGACTTCAGCAAAGTCTGATCGGCCTGCGTCGTGCCAGTACTGAAGGTAGGCTCTGCAATGGCATTGATGAAAGGGATCAGGAATTCGTCTTTCGCACGTATGGACGGTACTTCGTTATAAGCGTTGAAGATTTCTGACTCGTCCAGATCCAGGCTTTCCACAATGTATTGATAAGCGTGGGTGTGTATTGCTTCTTCAAATGCCTGGCGTAATAGAAATTGGCGGCACTCAGGCGCGGTAATGTGACGATAGGTACCCAGCACGATGTTGTTGGCGGCTAAGGAGTCTGCCGTCACAAAAAACCCCAGATTGCGCTTGACGATACGACGTTCGTCTTCGGTCAGGCCATTGGGATCTTTCCACAGGGCAATGTCACGTGACATATTGATTTCCTGTGGCATCCAGTGGTTAGCGCAGGTTGCCAGGTATTTTTCCCAAGCCCATTTGTATTTAAAAGGCACCAATTGGTTAACATCGGTTTTACCATTGATGATGCGTTTGTCGGCAGCGCGCACGCGACCAGCAGTGTCAGGGCTGCTAAGACCACTTAAACCTGTGGCGGCGGCGATAACGCTGGCGGTATCCGGTGCGGTGCCATTGGCAGGGACGGCGGCTTGTGCACGGCTATCTTCCCAATTCAACATAGTATTTACTCCAAATAGATTACTGGCAGGCTTCGCAGTCTTCGAAACCGTCGTCGCCTGGGCGCATGGTGCATGCATCGCCAACAACTTCAGCGGTAGGCAATGTGCTGACAGTTGTGCTGTGATTGAACTCACCAACGGATACGGCGTTTAGTTCGCCACCTTGCCCGGTGGATTTTTCGGCACTGGTTGCACCGATAGAGCGTAAGTAGTAAGTGGTTTTCAAGCCACGTATCCACGCCAGCTTATAGGTGTCATCCAGTTTTTTACCGGAAACGCCTGCCATAAAAATATTTAATGACTGGGCTTGATCTATCCATTTCTGACGACGTGAGGCGCATTCTATGATCCAGCGCGGATCAATTTCAAAGGCGGTGGCATACAGTTCGCGTACATCGGCAGGGATACGATCGATTTTTGCCAGACTACCGTCGAAATATTTCAGGTCCGCGATCATGACTTCGTCCCACAGATTACGGTCTTTCAGTTCACGCACCAGGTGTTCGTTGACGACAGTGAATTCACCCGATAGGTTGGATTTCACGTAAAGGTTGCGGTAATTGGGCTCTATGCAGGGCGATACACCAATAATGTTGGAAATTGTTGCGGTTGGGGCCACTGCGACGCAATTGGAGTTGCGCATGCCGTGTTGCTGGATATGGGCACGTAAAGCATCCCAGTCCAAGGTACTACTGTCATCTACCTCTACATAACCGCCACGTTCTTCGCGTAGCAAGGCCAGGGTGTCTTGGGGCAGAATACCGCGATCCCAGAGCGAGCCTTTAAAACTTGCATAAGCACCACGTTCGGCAGCCAGGTGGCTGGACGCCCAATAGGCGTAATAACATGCGGCTTCCATAGAACGGTCAGAAAACTCTACCGCTGCATCGGATGCAAAAGGTACGCGCATCAAGTGCAGGCAGTCCTGGAAACCCATCACACCCATGCCTACCGGACGGTGACGTACGTTGGCATTGCGGGCTTTGGCGACAGCGTAGTAGTTGATGTCTATGACGTTATCCAACATGCGCATAGCAATGCTGATGGTGCGTTGCAGCTTGGCATGGTCCAGCACATAGTGGCCGCTGGCGTCCAATGTCATGTGGGCAGCCATATTGACTGAACCCAGGTTACACACGGCGATTTCACTGTCGCTGGTGTTCAGGGTAATTTCTGTGCACAAGTTAGAACTGTGAACCACGCCGACGTGTTGTTGGGGTGAGCGGATATTGCAAGGGTCTTTGAAGGTGATCCAAGGGTGGCCAGTTTCAAACAGCATGGACAGCATTTTTCGCCATAGCGATACAGCAGGTATTTTTTTGTATAAGGTCAGTTCCCCACGGGCGATCTTGGCCTCGTAGCCCAAATAGGCCTGTTCGAATTCACGACCATACTTGTCGTGTAGATCAGGGGCGTCGGATGGCGACAGCAAGGTCCATTCGCCGTCTTCCATGACGCGCTTCATGAACAAGTCAGGAACCCAGTTAGCTGTATTCATGTCGTGAGTACGGCGGCGTTCGTCACCCGTGTTTTTGCGTAACTCCAGGAACTCTTCGATGTCCAAGTGCCAGGTTTCCAAGTAGGCACACACGGCGCCCTTGCGCTTGCCACCTTGGTTAACGGCGACGGCGGTGTCATTCACCACTTTCAGGAAGGGCACTACACCTTGACTTTCACCGTTGGTGCCCTTGATGTGGCTACGCATAGCACGCACAGGGGTCCAGTCATTGCCCAGGCCACCTGCATACTTAGCTAACAAGGCGTTTTCTTTGATGGCATCGTAGATACCGGCCAAATCGTCGGGTACGGTGGTCAGGTAGCAGGATGACAGCTGCGAGTGTAGAGTGCCAGAGTTAAATAGCGTAGGGGTAGAACTCATGAAGTCGAAGGACGACAGAATTTCATAGAATTCAATGGCGCGTGCTTCGCGATCAATTTCGTTCAGTGCCAGGCCCATAGCCACGCGCATGAAAAACACTTGGGGTAGTTCAATCCGGCGATGACTGACGTGCAGGAAGTAGCGGTCATATAGGGTTTGTAGGCCCAGGTAGTTAAACTGCAGATCGCGTTCAGCCTTCAAGGCTTGTGCTAACTGGGGCAGGTTAAATTGGGACAGCTTGTTGTCCAGCAGGCCGGCTTCTATGCCAGTGCGTATGAATTTTGGAAAGTAATCGGCATAGCCGGTATCCATGTCGGCTTGGGTTGCTTCAACACCTAGCACTTCTTTACGTATGGTGTGCAGCAGCAACCGGGCTGTGACCTGGCTATAGGCTGGGTCAGTTTCTACTAAGGCTCGAGCCGACAATATTGCTGACTTGTAGACTTCTTCGACGGGGATGCCGTCGTAAATGTTTTTTAGGGTTTCGCGCAGTATGCCGTCGGCGTCTATGGCGTGGGGTAAATTCTGCCCAGCCTCGACGATAAGGGCGTGTAACTGGTCCAGATCCAAAGGCCTTTTTTGACCGTTCTCAGTGACATGGAAGGCAGGTTGTACGGAATGACTAGACTGAGTTTTGTTGACCTGGGCACGTTCTTGACTGCGTTTTTCGCGGTACAACACATACGCCCTGGCAACATCGTGTTCACCTGAGCGCATCAGGGCCAATTCGACCTGATCTTGGATGTCTTCTATATGGAAAGTGCCACCACTGGGACGGTTGCGCACCAGTGCCTCAATGGCGCGGGCAGTCAACATTTCAACCAGTTCACGGACGCGGGCCGAGCCTGCGCCTTGACCGCCGTTAACGGCAATAAATGCTTTGGTTAGTGCGATGGCAATCTTGCTGGGTGTGAATCCGACCACAGCACCATTGCGACGTATAACGTTAAAGCTCTGCCATTGTGCATCGTTAGCGCCATGATCCAAGTCGTACGAATAAGAGGCTGGAATCGTGTCGGACTGAGGCTCGGCGTAGTGGGTAGTTTGCATGAATTCTCCTGGGTGCAGATGAGGTGCTATGCATAGGCACACAATTTTTGGCGATAGTATCCCTTACGCAACGTTAGGTGGCGCTAAAAGAGTAGAGAAATCGCTTTGGTGGTTAAACCACTATATGTTGTGGTTTGTTTTTGATCGAGCACTAATTGTAGGGATGGATTCTTTTCTAGGCAAGTTGTCTTGATAAAGAAAAGCAAGGCTTTCGGGATGATTTCCCGTGCAAGCCTTGCTGGCTGTGGGTTTGGGACTTAGCAAGTGAGTTGTAAGTAAACGTTAATCCCTCTTGATGCCATAGGCTCCCGTCTGACGTGTAGAATATTCCTTATAAGTAGCGCTGTTTCCGCGCACATGTAGTGCCCACCCTTAGTGCAAAAGGTTTTCTATGTCCGGTCTGTTTTCTTGCCAACGTGTATTTTTTTCAGGGTTAGTCGCTATGCTGTTGACGGGCTGCGCCGCTACCGTCGATACGCCTCCCGTTGTTGCTGTTGAGCCTGTGATTCCACAGTGTCAGCCTGCTGCTCATGGCGATCAGCTAGTGGGTAATTGGTTAAGTGTGCGCACGCAAAAAGGGGTGGTAGGTGAACTACGCACCCTGTTTACTTTGAATGCCGATGGCACGATGGCGTATACCGAATTGCTAAAACGTGGCAAGCAGCCCTCGCAGGGCTTGACTGAATCTGGATGTTGGGTACACCAGGGGCAAACGTTGGTGATACAGACGCTGGAGTCTAACGGGGCCCAGGTGAATCTGGATGACCCTATTTATAAAAACAATTACCCGATTGTGTCTATAAAAGCCAAGGCCCTGACGATGCAGGGCCCTGATGGGAAAACTATTAAAGCCCGCAGTATGTCACCAGGCTATCGTTTGCCGTTTTAAGCGGCTTGCAAGCGCTGTAGCACTAGATCGCGGCCTAGTATGGCCAGTACGGTTGCTATGGCCGGCGTTTGCTTTTGGCCAGTTACAGCTAAGCGCAAGGGGATGGCCAACTTAGGCATTTTTACTGTGTGCTTGGCCAGTACCGACTTAATGACGCCGTCCAACGCATCAGTGTTCCAGTCGGCTAATTCGGCCGCCTGTGTGGCAAAATCAGCCAGTAGGGTTACGGCTTGTTCATCCATGTGTTCGGCAAGCAAGTCGCTGTCGGCAGGAGCCCAGGGTGCACAGAACAACATGGCACCGTCTGCCAGTTGATTCAAAGTTTCAGCGCGGTCTTTAAGCAGACCCATAATGGCTGCTAGGTCAGCAGCCTGTGGGTTGCCGCCTTGTGCCAATATACGTGGTGCGACACGACTAGCTAGGTCAGAATTGTCCATGCTTTTTATGTAATGTGCATTAACCCAGTTAAGCTTTTTAGGGTCCCACTGAGCGGCCGATTTGCTTAAGTTACGAGTGTCAAACCACTCGACCAATTGCTCACGGGTAAATAGCTCATCGTTGCCGTGGCTCCAGCCCAGACGTGCCAAATAATTGATCATGGCTTCAGGCAGGTAGCCCTGAGTATCGTAGTCAATGACGCTAACAGCACCATGACGCTTAGATAGTTTTTCGCCATCAGGGCCCAGGATCATAGGCAGGTGGCCGTACTCAGGAAGATCTGCACCTAAAGCACGCAAAATATTAATTTGACGTGGCGTGTTATTGACGTGGTCATCACCGCGCAATACGTGGGTGATTTTCATATCCCAGTCGTCAATGACCACACAGAAGTTATAGGTGGGTGTACCGTCGGGGCGCGCAATGATTAAATCGTCCAGTTCGGTATTGTCGAAGCTGATAGGGCCTTTGACCATATCGTTCCAAGTGGTCACGCCATCGATAGGATTGCGAAAGCGCACCACAGGTTGGCGGTCAGCGGGAATCGCAGGCAAGGTTTTCCCGGGCTCAGGGCGCCAGGTCCCGTCGTAACGTGGCTTTAACCCTAAGGTACGTGCTTTTTCACGCATGGCTTCAATTTCTTCACGGCTGCTGTAGCAGTAATACGCAGTGCCTTGTTCCAGCATTTGTGCGACGACTTCGCGGTAGCGGTCCATGCGCTGCATTTGGTAGAACGGGCCTTCGTCGGGCGTCATGTTCAGCCATGCCATCCCGTCTAATATGGCTTGTACGGCCTCGGGGGTAGAGCGCTCCAAGTCGGTGTCTTCAATGCGTAGTATGAATACGCCCTGATGATGGCGGGCGTATGCCCATGAGAACAGAGCAGTGCGGGCACCACCCAAATGTAGGTAACCCGTAGGCGAAGGGGCGAAACGAGTGCGGACAGCAGTAGAAGACTTAGTCATAATAGGCAATGGCTTTTGCATGCACGTAAGCATGCTGGTCAATATATAAAATGAAAGATTGCTGCTATTTTAGAGCACCCGTCAATTCATGACTGAAAAGATACCGTATGCCGCGTCATAGTCTGTTTTCTTTGTTCGAACCACGTACCTTGGTAGTGGTGTCCGAGCGCACGCTGTCTGTCACACAGGTAGTGCCACCCACGCTGGAAAAACACATCACTCAGATCGATGTGCTGAATGACCAGGCCATTGTGCTGCCGCACGAATTCGCTGGAGTTGCTCCTGGCGAACGGGTGGACCAAGCAGTGATCTGTGTATCGCACGGGCGTCTGCCAGATGCTTTGTCGGCCTTGCGCCATTGCAAACCACGGGTGGTGTTGCTATTGCCCGGTCATATACCGGCTCCCGAACCTTTGGAAGACCTTGCCTATGCTAGGGCGTGGGGTGCTATGAATGACTGCATGGTGCTGGGGCCGCGTTCCTTCGGGATCCAAAGACCGCATTTGCAACTGAACCTTAGTCTGAATCAACAAGAAGCACAGATAGGGCGTGTGGCTTTGGTCACGCAATCGCGCACAATAACGGCAGCGGTACTGGATTGGGCGGCTGACATCAATCTGGGGTTCTCTGCAGTGGTGTCTCTGGGCGATGAAGCTGTCCTGGATGTGGCTGACATCCTTGATTACTTGGCGATGGACCCGCGTACCGATAGCATCGCGTTGTATCTGGAAGACACTTCTTCATCACGTAGTTTTAGTAGTGCATTGCGCGCAGCTGCCAGTGTTAAGCCCGTAGTGGTCTTAAAAATAGGTGCGGGTGCATCAGATGCCATATCTGATGCGGGCGATGCCGCAATGGCCGAAGACGCCGTCTTCAATGCTTTGGTCCGGCGTGCAGGTGCGGTGCGCATACGATATTTTGTGCAATTGTTTTCTGCACTGAAAGTCCTGGTGTATACCCGCCACCCTAAAGGCCGTCGGATAGCCTTGTTTTCCAATGGTGATGGCGCGGCGCAGTTGGCGTTGGACGTCATGGGACCTAGTTCCGCTGTATTTTCAGCAGAGCTATCCTCGGCCACTATTACCGCACTGAAAAGCGCATTGGAACCAGGTGCAGTTACAGCTAACCCCGTCATCAGTTATGCCCCTTTGGCAGCAGACCGTGCAAAAAATGTCATGGATATTTTGGTTAATGATGCCGGTGTTGATGGGGTGTTGGTATTGCTGGCGCCAGATCCCTTTTCTGATCTTAAAGGGGTGGCTCATCAGTTGGCGGAAATTGCCCCTGATGCCCGAAAACCCATAATTACGTGTTTTATTGGTGATGCCAGTATGCGGCCTTTGCGCCACGTACTGGATCATGTGGGTACGCCAGCATTTCGTACCCCTGAGTCGGCCGCCAATGCCTTTGGCATACTGGCTTCTTACCATTACAACCAGACGCTGTCTTTGCAAATGCTGCCGCCAGAACCACTTAGCAAGCCGCCGCGTCTGGATGAAGCCCGTGCACTACTACGAACGGTACAAATTCAGCGTCGCCATAGCTTGAACGAAGACGAGTGCGAGCGTTTGTTGGCGTGTTTTTATGTGCCTATACACTACAAAGAAGAACTGGCTGAAGGCAAACATCACGATGACGACAGCCTGCCTATGGCAATACGAGTCAGACGTGATAATCGCTTTGGCCCCTTTATCGTATTTGGCTCAGGTGGGCAGGATGCCCTGATTTCCGGCTCGTATCGGGCGGTCGAACTGCCACCTTTAAACAACTATCTGGCGCGCCAACTCGTGCAGCGCAGCAGCTTGTGGCGCAATGCACTATCGCACCAAATGACACCCGCAGCTTTCGAGCTCTTGCGCGAGACCCTAGAGCGCATTTCTGACATGATCTGCGAGCTGCCCGAATTGGAATCCTTGGCCATAGACCCTTTATTTGCCGCGGAACCCTTATTAAATGCCGGAGCAATACGTATTGCTGTTAGCCCTAAAACGGTGCTGGTCTTGCCGGAAAATGCAGGTTATGGCCATTTGGCCATACATCCTTATCCGCGCCGTTTGACTGAAGAGCGCAGCTTCAAAGATGGTGGTGCTTGGTTGATGCGCCCTATACGTCCTGAAGATGCTCAGGCCTTACAAGAGTTTGTACGTGGATTGTCTGACGAATCACGTTACATGCGGTTTGTGTCCATGTTGCGCGAATTAACACCGCGTATGCTGGCCAGATACACCCGTATCGATTATGACCGCGAGCTGGCTTTGGTTGCCACAGTGCAACTGCCCAACCCTGAGCATAGGGGGCATTTACGTGAACACATCGTGGGCTTTGCTCATTACTTGCGTAATCCTGATGGCAGGGGAGCGGAATATGCACTGGCCATAGGGGATGCTTGGCATAGGCGTGGGCTGGGGGCTCAGTTAATGGGGGGCTTGATCAATGCTGCACAGGAGCAGGGGCTAACTTATATTGACGGTGTGGTGTTGTCCAGTAACCGTCCTATGCTGGCGCTTATGACTCATCTAGGCTTTCAGAATGACCAAGATGCTGAAGACCCTACGATGCGGCGCGTCTGGCTGGATCTGGGCGAGACGCGCCTGTCGTAACTAGACCTTAAGCCAATACCTGACGCAGGAAGCTGGCAATGTCAGCTACCTCTTCCAGACAAACGGAATGTGGCATGGGGTAAGTTTTCCAGCTTACTGAATAGCCCATATCCACCAGCTTTCTATGGGTGGCTTGGCCGCGCTCTAGGCTGACCACTGGATCCATTGTGCCGTGTGCTAGCAAGATGGGGGTGCTGTTGTTTGCCGTATGGCGTTCAGCATCTGCAGTGCTGGCTAGGGGTAAGTAACCCGATAAGCCGATAACGCCAGCCAGTTTCTGATCCAGGCGTATGCCAGTTTGCAATGCCATAGCGCTGCCCTGGGAAAAACCGGCCAGCACTATATTTTCTGTGTTGATGCCGCGCTGATTTTCACGTTGTATCAGGGCTTCAATCTGGGCTTGTGATTCGCGTAGACCAGCTTCATCTTCTTGGCGCACCAAATCTACGGTAAAAATATCGTACCAGGCACGCATGGCCATGCCGTTGTTAATCGTGACAGGACGTACTTGGGCATGCGGAAACACAAAACGTATAGGGGGCAAGCCATCTAAGGCCAGCTCAGGTACTAAAGGTGCGAAATCATTGCCGTCAGCGCCCAGGCCATGAAGCCAAATAACGGCGCGTGTGGGGTTAGCGCCAGTTTCTATTTCTATGCATTCCAGCAAACTGGTAGTTGTCATGCCTATTATTCCGTGGAGTTATTTAAAAGTTTCAGGGCCTGAAATAAAGCTCGGTAATGTTTGCGGATAGGTTCTTGTCCGGGTTTCAGAGCCGCGTTATTGGCTGCTTCTTTGCGGCCTTCGCGTATCAGGGTGCGTAAATACTGGATGTCTGTACCTGGGTAGGCTTGTAGCAGGCCAGTCAGTGCTTCGTCGTCTTTTAGCAGTAAGTCGCGTAACGCTTCCAGGCGGTGCATGGACTGGGTTTGTTCACGTGAGCCATTTTCCCAAATATCCAATTGGGTGCGTATGGCATCGGCATCGGCCAAGCGCATCAGCTTACCCACATAGTGAATTTGGCGGCGCCGTGCCTCGCGCGCTGTAGTGCGCTGGGCCAGGCGTATGGCATCGTGCAGTGCCTCGTCTATTGGTAGCTTCTTAAGCTGGTCAGTGGACAAGTCGATTAGCTTTTTTCCTAGCTCTAGTAAGTCCAGCATATCGCGCTTGATTTGGGACTTACTGGGTCGGTCGTAATCGTAATCGTCGTAGTCTTCAGGAGTGGCTGGCATAAAAGTCAATATTATTTCCTCGAGTTGAGTATGATAACCGCCTAATGGCCATACCTTTCCTGAAAGAGCATCGATGAGCGAACAACCTACACATTTTTTACCTATCTCTGAAAACCAAGCCCAGTTCCGGGAACTGGTGCAGCAGGCGTTAGAACACGCCAAATCACTAGGGGCATCAGATGCTGCAGCTGAGGTCTCAGAAAGTTGCGGCCTATCCGTGTCGGTACGAAATCAAGACATAGAAACTGTCGAGCAGACCCGTGACCGTTCATTGGATGTCACCGTGTATGCAGGCCAGCGCCGTGGTTCAGCATCTACTTCGGATTTCTCCTCTAAAGCGCTGCGTGAAACTGTGGCAGCTGCCTGGCATATTGCTCGTTACACCGCAGAAGACCCGGCGGCAGGCTTGCCCGAGGCCGATCAGTTTGCCACACAGATACAAGACCTTCAATTGCATCACCCCTGGGATATTTCTGCCCAAAGCGCATCTGATCTGGCCATACGGGCAGAAAAGGCCGCTCGCGACCTAAGTCCGCTGATTACCAATACCGATGGTGCCTCGGTAGATACCTACGAAGGGCACTTTGTATTGGGTAATAGCCGTGGTTTTATTGGCGGCTACCCCTATTCACGCCATAGTTTGTCGGTAGCACCTATTGCAGGGAAAGGCGCACGCATGCAACGTGACTACTGGTATACCGCTGCCCGCGCTGCTGCTGATCTGGCCGATCCTGAAGTGGTTGGTCGTTATGCGGCCGAACGCACTCTAGCTCGTTTATCGGCCCGACGTATTAAAACCGGTAAGTTCCCCGTACTGTTCGAAGCGCCACTGGCCTTGGGTTTGCTAGGTGCTTTAGTGCAGGCCACCAGCGGCGGTGCCTTGTACCGTAAAGCCAGTTTTCTGCTGGACTCTTTGGGCAAGCCTGTCATGGCAAACCACATCGATGTCTTAGAAGACCCCTATGTGTTGGGAGGCATGGGCAGTTCTGCTTTTGATAGCGAAGGCGTGCGTACGCAGGCGCGTCAAGTGGTAACTGCTGGTGAATTGAATGGCTACTTTTTATCTACCTACACCGCGCGCAAGTTGAATATGCAATCCACCGGTAATGCTGGCGGTTCACATAATCTGCAGCTGACTTCGCGCCTTACACAGGCCGCAGATGACTTGCCTGCCATGCTAAAGAAAATGGGCACAGGCTTGTTGGTGACAGAACTTATAGGTCAGGGCGTTAACTACGTTACAGGCGACTACTCACGTGGTGCTTTTGGTTATTGGGTAGAAAATGGCCAAATCAGTCATGCCGTCGAGGAAATTACGATTGCAGGTAACCTGATGGATATGTTGCACAATATCGTAGCTGTGGGTTCCGATACCCTGACTCGAGGTTCGAAAACCACGGGTTCCATACTGATAGAGCAAATGGCGATAGCAGGGCAATAAATTGGGTGGTTTCTGAGGCAAACTCAGGGAATATCCCGTGTTACAAAACAGGCGCCAGGGTGTATCATAATCGCTGGCGGATTTGCCCATACATATAATTCCAATGCAGGAGAGCACATACATGCAACGTCGTTCATTTCTAAAAAAAGCAGGCTTAGGGGCCGTAGCCGGTGCTGCCGCCGTTGCTGCTCCAGTATTTGCTGAAACCAACCCTAAAATAAGCTGGAAGATGACTTCCTCTTTTGGGCCTTCCACACCACCGTTATTTGCTACAGGCCAAGCCTTCTGCAAAATGGTCGAAGAAATCACCGATGGCAACTTTTCTATCCGCTTGTACCCTGCCGGTGAAATCGTTCCTGGTTTTGGCGTCATGGATGCCGTGGGTAACCGTACTGTAGAATGTGGCCAAACGGCTTCGTACTACTACTACGGCAAAGACCCTAGCTTCTGTTTTGATACTGCCGTTCCTTTCGGTCTGAATGCTCGCCAAATGGACGCCTGGATGCGCGAAGGTGATGGAATGAAGTTGATGCGTGAGCTGTTCGCTCCACGCAACATCATTAACTTCCCATTGGGCAATACCGGTACACAAATGGGTGGCTGGTACCGCAAAGAAATCAAATCCGTTGAAGACCTGAAAGGGTTGAAAATGCGCACAGCTGGCTTTGCTGGCGAAGTTCTGGCCCGCATGGGGGTTATTCCTCAGCAAATTCCAGCGGGTGATATCTACCCATCACTGGAAAAAGGTACTTTGGACGCAGTTGAATTCGTGGGTCCAGTCGATGACGAAAAACTGGGTTTCCAAAAGGTCGCCAAATACTACTACTACCCCGGTTGGTGGGAAGGTTCCGCGCAAGTTTCCTTGTATGTCAATGACACCGCCTACAACGAGCTGCCCAAGAACTATCAAAACCTTATCGATGTAGCAACTCGCGCTGCAGGTCCTGTCCTCATTAACAGCTACGATGCAAATAACCCGGCTGCGTTGCGCCGTATTATTGCTAATGGTGGAATACTGAAGGCGTTCCCACGCGACGTCATGGATGCTTCTTTCGCAGCATCTAACGAACTGTTCGCAGAATTCTGTGCAAAAGACCCCATGTTCAAGAAAATTCACGACAACTACATGGATTTCCGTGACAACATCGTGCCGTGGTTCCGCGTCGCTGAAGGCTCCTACGATAACTACTTAGGCATAGCTTTAGCTAACCAGAAAAAATCGTAATTGGGTCCGTGCTGTTGTTGTAAATGGCAGCATTTCAGATCAAAGGCCGTAGCACCTATCGGGGCTACGGCCTTTTGTGTTAGAATAACTGGCTTTTCCTTTATTTTGTGCACGGGCGAACTACAACGCTTAGGCGCATTGTTTAGGTAGTGGTCGGGTGCGTGGCTTTATTTTGCGCGCACTTTGAATTATTTTTCTATATTTAGGAACCATCATGAAGACATTTGTGGCCAAGCCGCATGAAGTCAAACGTGACTGGTACGTGATTGACGCCAAGGGCAAAGTCCTCGGTCGTGTGGCCAGCGAAGTCGCACGTCGTTTGCGCGGTAAGCACAAGCCAGAATTCACGCCCCACGTTGACACCGGCGATTACATCGTCATTATCAACGCTGCCGAAATCGTTGTTACCGGTAATAAAGCACAAGATAAACGCTACTACCGTCACTCCGGTTACCCAGGCGGTATCACCGAGACCACCTTCGAGAAAATGCAACAGCGTTTTCCTGGTCGCGCAATCCAGAAAGCCGTCAAAGGCATGCTGCCCAAAGGGCCGCTGGGTTACGCCATGGCCCGGAAGCTCAAGGTTTACGCTGGCTCCGAGCACCCACACTCTGCTCAACAGCCCAAACCTCTCGATTTCTAAGGATAGGTCATGATCGGTAATTGGAATTATGGAACCGGCCGCCGTAAATCATCGGTAGCACGTGTTTTCTTGAAAAAAGGTACGGGCCAAATCATCGTTAACGGCAAACCCGTTGATGAATACTTTGCTCGTGAAACAGGCCGCATGATAGTGCGCCAGCCATTGGCTCTGACCAACCACTTGGAATCGTTTGACTTCAAAGTCAACGTCCGTGGCGGTGGTGAAAGTGGCCAGGCAGGTGCAGTGCGTCACGGTATTACTCGTGCCCTGATGGACTACGACGAAACACTGAAGCCCGCGCTTAAGCAAGCTGGCTTTGTGACTCGTGATGCTCGCGAAGTCGAACGTAAAAAAGTCGGTTTCCACAAAGCACGTCGTCGCAAACAGTTCAGCAAGCGTTAATCGCCAGTTGTACGCGGGGCTTGCCTCGCTTGCGCACAAAAACCCTGGCTACGGCTGGGGTTTTTGCATTGAGCAGACACTATCATCACGTTCAGATCTGGTAATACTGTCTGCTTATTGCATAATATAGGTCTTGGGCTTTATTTTAGGAATTGACATGGCAGTTGCAGGCGCACAAAAAATCAAGGTTGGCATTGTAGGTGGCACGGGTTATACCGGCGTCGAATTACTGCGTCTATTGGCGCAGCATCCTCACGTTGAATTGAAGGCGATTACTTCACGTCAGGAAGACGGCGTGCCAGTAGCTCAAATGTTTCCTAACTTGCGTGGTCATGTCGATCTATGCTTTCAAACACCTGAAAAAGCGCAGCTGGATCAGTGTGACGTGGTGTTTTTTGCCACACCGCATGGCGTAGCTATGGGTCAAGCCCAAGCCTTGTTGGAAAAAAATGTACGCATTATTGACTTAGCAGCAGATTTTCGCCTGCAAGACACTGATGTATTTCAGCAGTGGTACAAAATGCCGCATAGCTGTCCCGATGTCTTGGCTGATTCGGTCTATGGTTTAGTGGAATTAAACCGCGAAAAAATTGCAAATGCTAAAGTTATAGGCAACCCAGGCTGCTACCCAACCACGGTATTGTTGGGGTTGGCTCCTTTGCTGCAAAGCGAGCGTCAGCTAGTGGATACCACACACATCATTGCCGACTGCAAGTCAGGCACTTCGGGGGCTGGCCGCAAGGCTGAAGTCAGCACCTTACACTCCGAGGCCAGTGATAACTTCAAGGCCTATGGTGTAGGCGGTCATCGCCACCATCCTGAAATTTCCGAACAACTGCAGTGGCTGACCAAAGCTCCTATCGGCCTTACATTTGTGCCTCATTTGGTACCCATGATACGCGGCATGTACTCTACGTTGTATGTGCGTATATTGCCTGATGCTATGGATACCGACTTCCAGGCCTTGTTCGAGCAGCGCTACGCTAATGAAGCCTTTGTCGATGTTATGCCTGCAGGTAGCTTGCCGGAAACTCGTTCTGTACGTGGCTCAAATATGGTGCGTATTGCATTGCACAGGCCAGGTAACGGCGATCAGTTGGTGGTTCTGGTAGTACAAGACAACTTAGTGAAGGGGGCGTCTGGCCAGGCGGTACAAAACATGAATATTATGTTTGGTTTACCGGAAACTACAGGCTTGCAGCACGTGGCTTTGCTGCCATAATTTAACGTCAGGACGGAACCAAATACCCATACTGGGGTCTGTTTCTCCATGACGAAAAATACATCATCCACTAAAGGCGTTGGCGATTCAGGTGTCGCTGGCACAAAAGACGCCGATGCCCAGGTAGTATCCGCTAAGCGTAGCGATTGGCATGTTATGGTGCTGGTACTGCTGGCTGTGTTATTGGGGGGCACGGCAGGGGTCGCAGGTACTAACTGGTGGCTTAGCAATACACCGGATGACGCTGACCAAGCCCAGCAATTGCAGCATGAACTGCTGCTTAGTGAAGGCAATCTGATTCAGACTCAAGCGAAGTTGGATGTGGCCTTAGCAAATGTGGCTGTCGAGGCCAGTACGCGCAAAGCGCTGGAAACCACTCTGCAAGATACCCAGGCCGAATTGGGTCAAGTGCGTGATCAATTGGCTTTTTTTAACCAGTTATTTCCGCCTGGACCTGCTGGGGCAGTCAGTATTCGGGCTCTTGATATCCAGCAAGCTGGTCCCAATTTACAATATAGAGCGCTACTAATGCGTAGTGGCACTAGCAGTACGCCTTTCAAAGGGAAAATGCAGTTTGCCGCCAAAGGCCTACAAGATGGTAAAACGGTTAAAATAGGTTTGCAGCCAGTTCAAATGGATGACCTTACCGCTAGCCCATCCAATGATGCAGGTTTCCCTTTGGACTTTGAGCAGTTTCAACGCAGCGGTGGTCTGCTAAGCTTGCCCGAAGGGTTTATTCCGCAAACCGTTACGTTAAACATCCTGGAAGGTAGTACAGTAAGGGTGTCACGCACGGTTAGCTTGCCAGCGCCAGACTAAGCGCGCCTGGCTTCATCAGTGTTTTACGGAGTTCCACATGAATACCATTACCGAATCGGTTGATCTGCAAGCGCCGCCCGCGCCATTGCTGTTTACGGATGCGGCTGCTGCCAAGGTCAAAGACCTGCTTATCGAAGAAGGCAACCCCGACCTGAAGCTGCGCGTATTTGTGCAAGGTGGCGGGTGTTCGGGCTTTCAGTACGGCTTCACATTTGATGAAGTCATTAATGATGATGACACCGCTATCGACAAAGAAGGCGTTCAGCTATTAATTGACCCCATGAGCTTTCAATACTTGGTGGGTTCGGAAATTGACTTTAAAGACGACCTAGAAGGCTCGCAGTTCGTCATACGTAACCCAAATGCAAACTCCACTTGCGGTTGTGGGTCTTCATTTTCGCCTTGATGCCATAATTTAAGCGGGGTACTTGCACCCCAGCAGGGTCGCGTGGCGCGCCCCTGTTACGTCAGGCAGACCAGCTGGCCTGCCTTGATCGTGCGCCCAAGCCAACCAGGCAAAGGCTAACGCTTCTACCAATTGAACCGGTAGGCCCAGTTCTGACGTGGGTCGTACAGGGTAGGGCAGGGAATGAGACAGGCCTTGCATCAAGCGGCTGTTCAACGCACCACCTCCACATACTACTAGCTCCTGTACAGGACCACCGTGCTGTTGCAGCGCATCGACTATGGTCTGTATGGTGAAGGTCAGTAGTGTGGCTTGAATGTCTTGGGGTGCCATCTGATTTTTAGGGTCTGCAATCGCTAGCCTGTGTGCTAACCACTCACGATTGAATAAATGCCGACCAGTTGATTTTGGTGGTTCTAGGGTTAGCCAGGGTTCTTTTGATAATAAAGTCGTCAATAGCTGTGTATTTACGGTGCCGCTAGCTGCCCATGCGCCATCTATATCATAGGGCGCGCTGGTGTTTTCCTGGCACCAGATATCCATCAGGACATTGGCGGGGCCGGTGTCAAAGCCGCGTATGCTGCCGTCGGTACCTAGTACTGTTACGTTGGCAATACCCCCCAGATTCAATATGGCACGAGCTTGTCCATTTGAGAATAAAGCATGGTGGACTACGGGTACTAGGGGAGCTCCTTGGCCGCCAGCAGCAATATCGCGTGAGCGAAAGTCAGCAATAACGTTGATACCGGTCAGTTCAGCTAGCAGTGCAGGGGCATTTAACTGTACGGTGTAGCCTGCATCAGGGGCGTGGCGCACGGTTTGGCCATGTGCACCTATGGCGTGTATCGCAGACGCTGGTAAGCCGTGTAACTGCAGTAGCTGCTGTGTAGCGCTGGCATATAGCTGCGCCAGGGCGTTAGCGGTTAGGGCTGCACGATGCAATTCGTTGGTGCCAGGGGTATTTAACGCCAAGATGTCAGCGCGTAACTGATCTGGCATTGCCAAAGACACTGACCCCAGTAGTTGGGGTGGGGTGGCGCTGAAGTCGGCTAAGACCGCATCCACGCCGTCAGTGCTAGTGCCAGACATAAGTCCGATATATAAAGCGCTGGACATGGATGGGGCTTAACCGTACAAATAGTGACTAACGAGCAGCAACTTGGGTCGCGTCATCGATGTTGCGTCGGCTGGCCAGCATTTGCAGATGCTCCTGGTATTGGCTCAAGGTAGCTTCGAATGCCTTGCGGTCTGACTTTTCCATAGTGCGTGCTACGGGCAAGTCTACCGATAAGGGGTCTATGGGCTTTTTGTTGACACGGAATTCGTAGTGCAAATGCGGCCCAGTTGCCCAACCAGTGGCGCCCACATGGCCTATTAATTGCCCTTGGCTGACCTTGTCGCCTTTTTTAAGGCCTTTGGCAAACCGACTTTGGTGTGCGTACAGCGTAGTGTAGGTGTTGTGGTGCTTCAGGATAATGACATTGCCATACCCATTTTGCTTACCTATGAAATCCACTGTGCCATCGGCTGTAGCGTGTATTGGTGTGCCTGAAGGAGCTGCGTAGTCTACGCCGCTGTGGCCACGCCAATTGCCATGTATGGGGTGCTTGCGCATTCCAAAGGTAGAGCTGATACGTGAAAACTTCAACGCGGTACGCAGGAAAGCGCCTTGCAGGCTAGTGCCGCTGAAGTCGTAATAGCCTCCAGAGCCTTCTTTGGGATCAAACCAGACGGCTTCGTAGGTTTTGTCCTTGTTGACGAATTCTAGCGCTAGTATGCGGCCTGCACCGGACTCGCGGCCTTGGTAGGAGTGTGTTTGATAAATAATATGGAAATGGTCGCCACGGCGTAAGTCTTGTACAAAATCAATTTTGCTGGATAAGATTTCAGCCATTTGCAGCGTGATGGCGTCAGGGATATCCGCTTTGTCAGTGGCGCCAAACAGCGAGCTTTCTATGACGCCTTCAGCCACGCGTATTTCGGTGTCGCTGGCTTGAGTGTGTTCGGTCGCTTGAAATCCGCCCGCATCCGTAGGGTTGACTTCCAACCACTTCGAAACATGTTTGCCTTTATCTGTGCTGCCAGGCGTGTGGTTATAACGTAGGCTAAGCAGACGGCCATCGGCGTCCATTGCAGCTTGCACAGTGCGCCCTGGGTACAGCTTATAGATGGACCTGGCGTCTTCGTTTTGCACTAAGAATTGTTGCAGCCCTTGTTCTTGGATGTTCAGGCGTTGAAGCAGTGCGGCCAGTGTATCGCCACGGCGTATACGGATTTCAGCGATATAAGGCGAGTCTTGGTTGGCCTGGACTTCGCCCAAGGGATCCGGGAAGGGCGTAGGCAGGGCTAGGCGAGTTTGGGCTTGATAAATTAATGGGGTCTCGGGGGGCTTGACCACCGCTAGGGCAGCGGCCCCGGCAAATAAGCCCAGGGCGACCAGCACCAAGCTATTGCGTAACAGATGACGGTTTTTATATCGAGTGCGTAGTAGTTCCCGATATGATGGATTTTCGGTGTTCCCGTGTTCTTGCATAAAAGGCCTGAAGTGCGCGACGGATTTGGTGAAGGCGCCTGACGCGCTGCGCCAGCCACATTAGGGGGCAAGAAAAACCGGTTGCCCCGTTTGAAGGTGTTAAGCGCTCTGATAAGATGATGTCCTGCAACCACTTCGTGGCGATACAGCAACGTAAGCCACCTAAGTGCGCGCTCGCCCGCTATGCTAACTTATAACGCTTGATTTTTCTACCCTTCTTTATAAAGTCGTTACACTATGTCGATCACCCCAGAGCCTATTTCTCCAGAAGTTGAAGCCGACTTGGCCATCGCCAAACGAGGTTGCGATGAGCTCCTGGTCGAGTCCGAGTTCATCAAGAAATTGACACGTAGTCGGGCCACAGGTAAGCCCTTGCGTATCAAGCTGGGGCTGGATCCTACTGCACCCGATATTCACTTGGGGCATACCGTGGTATTGAATAAAATGCGCCAACTACAGGACCTGGGCCACACGGTTATTTTCCTGATTGGTGATTTTACCGCCACCATAGGCGATCCCAGCGGTCGTAACAGCACGCGCCCACCACTGACCGCAGAGCAAATTCAAGAAAACGCTAAAACCTACTATGATCAAGCCAGTATGGTGCTGGATCCCAGTAAAACGGAAGTTCGTTATAACTCGCAGTGGTGCGACACCTTGGGTTCGCGCGGTTTAATCCAGTTAGCGTCGCGCTATACCGTAGCCCGCATGATGGAGCGCGATGACTTCACCAAGCGCTTCAAGGGTGGTATACCCATTTCTGTGCACGAGTTTCTATACCCTTTGCTGCAAGGGTATGACTCGGTAGAACTTAAGGCCGATCTGGAGCTGGGTGGTACCGACCAGAAATTCAATCTGTTGGTAGGGCGTGAACTACAAAAAGAATACGGTCAGGAACCACAGTGCGTACTGACTATGCCCTTGCTGGAAGGTACCGATGGCGTTGAAAAAATGTCCAAATCCAAGGGTAACTACATAGGTATCACGGAAGCACCAGACTCTATGTTTGGCAAGTTAATGTCCATTTCTGATACCTTGATGTGGAAGTACTTTACCTTGCTGTCCTTCCGCTCTATGGCGGATATTGCCGCTTTGCAGGAACAGGTAAAACAGGGCATGAATCCACGCGATGCCAAAGTCATGTTGGCGCAGGAAATCGTCACACGTTTCCATAGCGCACAAGATGCCGATGACGCCTTGATACGTTTTAACGCACGTTTCCGTGATGGCGCCATCCCTGATGAAATGCCAGAAGTGCAGCTTGGTGCTGCGCCTATGGCCTTGCTTAAAGTATTGCGTGAAGCTGGTTTGGTGGTTTCGGGTTCAGAAGGTCAGCGCAATATCCAGCAAGGTGGGGTGCGGGTCAATGGTGACCGCATCGAGGACAAGTCCTTGCAACTTGCTGCGGGAACCTATGTCATACAGGTGGGTAAACGTAAGTTTGCTCGCGTTACGCTAACAGGCTAATGCCTTAGTTTGGAGGTTGTCATGAAGCTTTCCAGTTCGTCTTTTGCTGATCAAGGGGTTATCCCAGCGCGTAACGCGTATGGCAAGCCTGACCCGAAGTTGCATGTCGCGTTAGCAGGTAATGCCAACCCCCAACTGTCGTGGTCTGACGCTCCCGCGACTACCCAGTCCTTTGTTGTGGTGTGTCACGACCCTGACGTGCCCAGTAAGCCCGATGACATCAATCGGGAAGATCGTGAAATACCCGCCGATTTGCCTAGGGTGGATTTTTACCACTGGGCCCTTATTGATATCCCACCTAGCACCACGGACATTGCTGAAGGTGCTTATTCCGATGGCGTGACGCACCGCGGTAAAGCAGGGCCACTGGCTTTGGATGGCACTAGGCAAGCATTGAATAGCTTTACAGACTTTTTTGCTGCCGATCGCGATCTTAATGGCGATTACTTTGGTTACGATGGGCCATGCCCGCCTTGGAACGACGCCTTGGTTCATCGCTATGTATTTACCGTCTATGCCTTGGATATCAGCGAACTAGGTTTTGAAGGGCGGTTTACGGGTGCTGATGTTATTCACGTCATTCAGGGGCATGTGCTGGCACAGGCAGAAATAACAGGTATTTATTCGTTGAATCCACGTATTATTGCCACGATGTAGTATCAATTTTCCCGGCTCGCTGCAATTAGTATTAGGTTTACTCATGCTAGCTTGAATGCCATTGTGATTTAAGGCGTTTTGCAGCGATATAAGCCACTGATCCTGGCCTTTTCCGACCATCTGGGTAGAAAGCTGGGCGTTAGGGCTAAAATACTCTTTTTGCCTCTTGCCAATTTAACCAGGATACCTAATGTTCGATCGTTCACGTACTCTTGATCTAGTCGATGCGGAAGTATGGGCCGCCATCCAGAAGGAAAATGTTCGCCAGGAACAGCACATTGAGCTGATTGCCTCCGAGAACTACACCAGCCCTGCTGTGATGCAGGCTCAAGGAACCCAGCTGACCAACAAATACGCCGAGGGTTACCCCGGCAGACGCTATTACGGTGGCTGCGAATACGTTGACGTTGTAGAACAGCTTGCCATAGACCGCCTGAAGGAAATCTTTGGCGCCGAAGCGGCCAACGTACAGCCCAACTCTGGTTCACAAGCCAACCAGGGCGTTTATATGGCAGTACTAAAGCCCGGTGATACCGTACTGGGCATGAGCCTAGCCGAAGGTGGTCACCTGACTCACGGTTCGCCAGTGAACGCTTCAGGGAAACTCTATAACTTTGTTTCTTATGGCTTGGATGCCAACGAAGAATTAGATTACGACCAATTAGAACGTTTGGCGCGCGAGCACAAACCAAAATTGATCGTGGGTGGAGCATCAGCGTACTCGCTACGTATTGACTTCGAACGCATGGCGCGTATTGCCCGTGAAAATGGCGCGTTGTTCATGGTAGATATTGCACACTACGCCGGTCTGGTTGCTGGTGGCGCCTACCCCAACCCTGTGCCACACGCTGACTTCGTTACCTCGACCACACACAAATCCTTGCGCGGCCCCCGTGGCGGCGTCATCATGATGAAAGCCGAACACGAAAAAGCCATTAACTCGGCTATTTTCCCCGGTATACAGGGCGGTCCTTTAATGCACGTTATTGCAGGTAAAGCCGTAGCATTCAAAGAAGCCTTGGATCCTTCATTCAAAGACTACGCTGCTCAGGTCGTGAAAAACGCCGATGTTCTGGCACGTACTCTGGTAGAGCGCGGTCTGCGTATTGTGTCGGGTCGTACAGAAAGTCACTTAATGCTGGTGGATCTTACCCCCAAGGGTATCACTGGTAAAGAAGCTGAAGCGGTATTGGGTGATGCTCACATTACGGTTAACAAAAATGCAATTCCTAATGACCCGGAAACGCCTTTTGTGACCAGTGGCATACGTTTAGGTACTCCTGCCATGACCACGCGTGGTTTCAAAGAAACCGAAGCCGAACTGACAGGTCACCTGATCGCCGATGTACTGGATAATCCACGTGATCCCGCAGCAGTTGCTGAGGTGCGTAAGCGCGTCAACGCACTGACGGCGAGCTTACCGGTTTATCGTTAATAGCAGGCAAGCCCCGGCACATGCCGGGGCATACACACTATGAAATGCCCGTTTTGTAATAGTTTCGATACCCAAGTCATAGACTCTAGGGTGTCCGAAGAAGGCGACACCATACGTCGCCGGCGTCGTTGCGCCGCGTGCGAACGCCGTTTTACTACCTACGAAAGGGTAGAGCTCTTAATGCCTGCCGTTGTGAAGCGCAATGGTACACGCACTGAATTTGACGCCGGCAAGCTACGCGCCAGCTTAGATTTGGCTTTACGAAAAAGGCCGGTTAATACTACCGATGTAGATGCGGCTGTGGTACGTATCCAAGAAAGTCTGTTGGTTAGTGGTAAGCGTGAAATCGAGTCAGGTTATTTGGGTGAACTAGTGATGAACGAGCTTAAAAAGCTAGATCACGTGGCGTATGTGCGTTTTGCTTCCGTTTACAAAAGCTTTGAAAATATCAATGAGTTCGTCAAAGCTATAGACGAAATTCAGGTCCCTCCTAAATCGTGATCACTGTGCCCCAGACTGACGACATCCATTGGATGGAGCAGGCACTGGAATTAGCAGCCAGTGTCATGTTGATAACGTCGCCTAATCCGCGTGTGGCCTGTTTGCTTGTGCGCGATGGTGTGGTGTTGGCCTCTGGCGCGACGCAGCAAGCGGGTGGACCTCATGCTGAAGCAATGGCTTTGCATCAGGCGGCTCAAGCGGGTCTGGATGTCGCGGGCAGCACGATCTATGTCACTTTAGAGCCCTGCAGTCATTATGGTCGTACGCCGCCTTGTGTTCAGGCCTTGGTACAGGCCAAGCCCGCGCGAGTTGTGATTGCTATGGCTGACCCTAATCCCTTGGTAAGTGGGCAAGGCATACAGCAACTACAAGCAGCAGGCATACAGGTGACTGTAGGCGTTTGCGCCGAGCAGGCCTTAGCAATTAACCCTGGCTTTGTCGCTCGCATGACTCGTAAAACGCCTTGGGTATGGGTCAAAATGGCATCCACACTAGATGGCCGTATTGCACTGAATAATGGCGAATCCCAATGGATTACTGGTCCAGCAGCCCGTGCCGATGGTCATTGGTGGCGTGCGCGTAGCTGTGCCATACTGACTGGGTCAGGCACTGTATTGGCCGATGACCCCTTATTAACTGTGCGTGATGTTGCCGCCACACGAACCCCATTGCGAGCCATTGTCGATAGCCGCTTGCAAGTGCCGGTTAGTGCTCGCATCTTCAATGGCGATAAGGTTGTCGTTTTTACCTGCCAGCACCAACCAGAAAAAGTGGCCCAACTAGCGGATAAAAATGTCCAGGTAGTACAACTGCCAGAGCAAGCGGGGCGGGTTGATTTACCTGCTGTTATGCGCTGGTTAGCCGATCATGACATCAACGAGGTCCATACCGAAGCGGGTGCACAGCTTAGTGGCGCTTTGCTAGAAGCCGATTGCGTGGACGAACTGTTGTTATACATGGCGCCCATGTTGTTGGGCGAAGGCCTACCTATGGCCGTGTTGCAGCCTTTGCAGTCACTGGCCCATGCTAGGTGCTTTGAATTTACTCGTACCCTTAGCTTAGGGTCAGATTTGCGTATACAAGCCCGTCACCCGCAACGCTGGCAGGCCTTGTTGCATGCTATACAGTACCAACAGATCAAGGAATAACATGTTTACAGGCATAGTCTCGGCCATAGGCCGTATCACCCAGGTAACCCCCCAGCGCGTAGCAGATCAAGATGCGGGTTTGCGCTTGGATATTGCGGTTTCTAACTTTCTGACTCCAAGTACCAAGTTAGGAGACTCCATTGCGATACAGGGTGCCTGCATGACCGTGGTGGCCTTGAACCCTGACAGCTTCAGCGTGGATATATCCCGTGAAAGCTTGAACCTGACCTGTGGTTTGGATGCTGTGGGTGACGTTAATTTAGAACATGCTTTGTGCATGGGGGATTCCCTGGATGGCCATATGGTCTCGGGCCATGTGGATGGTCTGGGCGTAGTCACCCATTTTGCTCCCATTGGCGAATCTTGGGATCTACGTATAAAAGCACCAGTATCCTTGGCTAAGTACCTAGCCTACAAAGGGTCTATTACGGTGAATGGTGTTAGCCTGACTGTGAATCAAGTGGATGACAGCCCCGATGGTTGTGAGTTTCGTATTAATTTGATTCCCCATACGGTGGAAGTCACTACATTAAAACACCTGCAAGCGGGTAGCTCTGTTAATTTGGAAATTGACATGATTGCTCGCTATGTAGAGCGTATGGTGACAGTGATGCCACTTAGCACTACATAGTGCGAAGTTAAGAAAAGTTTGTTTTTCCAGGGTTTTGGCAATTTTATTTAATCTCTGTTAGAATAGCGGACTTCGCTTTTGTAATTTGAAAAGCAGATAGGACAGGTGGCCGAGTGGTTGAAGGCGCACGCCTGGAAAGCGTGTATACGTTCATAGCGTATCGAGGGTTCGAATCCCTCTCTGTCCGCCAAGAATACTTCCAAGTTAGTCCAATAAAATCTTAAAGCCCGCATGAATAGGGCTCTACCCCATTAACGGGGGATGCGGTATTCAGGCTCTACCCCATTAACGGGGGATGCGGTATTCATCGCACTCGGTTAATTACACCGTTCCAACCGCATTGGGCCAAGACGGCTCTACCCCATTAACGGGGGATGCGGTATTCATCGCACTCGGTTAATTACACCGTTCCAACCGCATTGGGCCAAGACCCGCAAGCGGTAATTTTCAAAATTCCTAAAGCCATACGCACGGCGCGATAACATTTCCATTTTAGTGTGAAAGCCTTCGGTGATGCCATTGGATTTAGAAAAGCGCCACATGCCCACAATCGGCTCCAGCCAAGACGTGAGTGTGGCGGCCAACACCTTGGCCGGACTC
>JACCEO010000011.1 GCA_013416485.1 Alcaligenaceae bacterium | reverse complement strand
CCAGGATCAAACTCTTCAGTTTAATCTCTGTATAAATCGTAATTTCCAAAGCCTTCCGAAAAAGGCCAGGTCATACGTCGCTTCGCTCAAAGAAATAGACATGTTCCAATAAATTAGAACCTGTACTTCTTTCAATGTGCGAGCACTTGATATAAATTTGGCGACCCTTCGTGAGAAAGGTTGCACACTCATTCCAAGCGCCCACACTTATCAGCTGTTAAATTGTTAAAGAGCGTGTGATGCGATGTTGTTAAACACCGTATCGAAATTCGGTACTGCCTAGCTACTGACACTACGCTTGCCGCGGTTGGCGGCTCGCTGTGTTAGCAGCAGAGAAACGAGATTATGAAGCAGTTTTAAAAGTTTGTCAAGCCGGTGGGGATTTTTTGTTAGGCGTATCGCCGAAAACTGTAAACCCTGCCGTACTGCACTTAACCTACTGACTACTACATGACCTGCTGCGTTACCTGCCGGGAAGTTCCGTAGAACTCAACCTAGCGGGGTAAGGCCGCTGCTCTTGCTTGCTACTGACACTGTGATTTCGCTACTTGCGAATCGCTGTGTTAGCAGCAGAGAAACGAGATTATGAAGCAGTTTAAAAAACTTGTCAAGCCGGTGTGTTTACCCCATTCAATTTATATCAAGGTTGGATCTTCGTCGATGCCTCTTATTCGAGCTTCTTCTGGCCTAACTCCTTAATAGGCTGACGGTCAATCACCTGCGTGCGCTTTGACGAAACTTCACCAATGCTTCACGGTTCAGATCTTTTGCTTCCTGTTCAGCGTAAGCCCTCTCTCCTAGTTCATACGAACCTTCATGCATACAGCTATTGCGATTCCAGTTGCACTCGCTGCTACGGCTTGAGTAGTGACTGCCACTTACCGAAGTATTTGGGCTGTTTTTTGTAGAGCCCCAACTAAAGAAGGCGCATCCAGAAACCATCGCGCCAAGAGACAGCGTTATGCCGAATCGAATAACCGATTGAATAATCATCTTGTCTAGCCCCACATAAATGCCATAGGTATTCTTATAGCACGCAGCAATACCTCTGAGGCGTTTAACAATAAAGATAGCGCCCTAGCCAAGTGTCGCTCTTCTCTACTACAAATAAGCTATCCTAGAGGCAACATAGGAAATCACCGGAAGGGCTTGTGGCAAATCCCCAGCCAACAGAAAATAAAATGGAGACGGTATAGCCATGTTGTCAAAAATCAAAACAATTTTTAATTCTTTAAAAACCAACTGGTCCTCTGACCCGGCTGCACGTGGCGCGGCAAAAATGGCGATGGGAGCCGCTTTCATGGCCGAGGGTATATTTGGCTTTGTACGGGGCTCGCGCAGTAGCAACAGTTTGCTTGGAGCAATGGTACTTGTCATAGGTGCAGTGGTGTTTGCTAGTGTCGGCATTTACATGTCGCCTGACGAGTATCCTGATGCCGTCCAAGTTCAAGGCAAGGTTAGCGAAGCACATCGCGTGCGCGACTCCGACCGAAAGCATGCTTATTCGCCAGTATATAGTTATGACGTGGACGGTAAAACCTACACATTAACGTCTTCTATTACGACCAACAAACGCCCAACCTTGGGCAGTTCGGTCAAGATTATCTATTCAGCATCCGAACCGCGCAACGCCTATCGTCAAGATGGCATGGACGGCTGGTTCCCTTGGGTCTTCATAGGCAGCGGTGCATTCCTTGCTTTATGGGCCGCTTATGCCTTGCTAATCAGCATTGCACTGCTTATCGTAGGCATCATTCTTTTTCGAAGCGGTCGCAAAGACCGCGCTACAGCGGAAAACAGTGAAGGCTTTATACAAGACTTGTTGTCCTTGATGAATCAAGCGAAAAAATCTGAATAAATCAGAATAAACGGCATTTCCACGCTCGCATGGATAAGCAGTAAAAATCGCCAGTTACTCAGTCTCAAGCGCTCACTTGTCCCGCTATTCCAGCCGTAGATTTGCTAGCCAAGCGGCTTTTACGATAACGTTCCCAAAGCTTATCGTGCATGGGCATTAAGGTCACATTGCAGATAGGCTCAACAATTGCAGCCACGCCTCCTACCGCAAGTGAGCCGGTGAAGGCATACGTTACGGCAAAGGCAACGCCCATGTGTAGACATAATTGGCTAGTCTTGAAAGCGATAATCTGCATGATCAACTCCTAAAACAATGACTTATTATAATGAGATTGATTATCATTTAAAAGAAATTGTTTTCTACCGTTGTCATAGCTTTTGGCTATAAATTCACTCGCTCACTCGCCTATACGCCAATTTTTCTATCCTATCTTTTGATGGGTTTAAACGCTGCGACCGTAAGCTGAGCGGCAACCTCATCAATGTCGTCGATTTCATCATCACCTGATTCTGCTTTCTTCAGGCAAGCCCTTATTGCCAGGAATTGTTCGACAACACTTTCCGCTCTTTTTTGTTGTTTTCTGCTAATTTTTATTTTATTGGTTTCTGACATATGAACCTCCATTTAATAAACAGAGTAAGTATGCCAGAAAAACAAAAAGCCTCATCCCAATCTAAAGCACACACAGCGCCATCGTTACAATAACAAGACCACATACCGTAGGATAATGTTCATGATTCACCATTTAGATCATCTGGTACTTACAACAACAAACGAAAAAGCCAGCATCGACTTTTATGTAAATCTACTAGGAATGACATTGGAGACCTTTGGTGAGGGGCGTAAGGCATTTCGCTTCGGGCAGCAAAAAATCAATCTTCATATCAAGGGGGCGGAGTTCGAACCTAAGGCGCACTTACCTGTGTCTGGCTCATTGGACTTGTGTTTTATTGCAGACTGCCCTTTAGATAATGTCATTGCTTCTCTGCAACAGAAAGGAGCAACAATCATTGAAGGTCCCGTATCTCGCACCGGAGCGACAGGGCCAATTCGTTCAATTTACTTGCGCGATCCAGATCTCAATTTGATTGAAATCTCTGAATACATTGCTACCTAACGACACGAACCGGGCAAGCTTGGCCAGCCACCCATTGACTGACCGGAGCATTACTGCAGATTTACATTACCTGCCTTTTGTAGGGCTTCGTTGAACCGTTTTATGATCAGTCACTGAACCTGTTCTACTCGTAGATGGTGATGTATCTTGAGTCTGGCCTTTCGATACGCCCAGGGGTTCGGCGTGTTTCGTTTGTGCCTTTTTAGGCGGGGAGCCATGCTTGTCCATGTTGACCTCCATTGGTCAATAAAGGGCTACAGCGAATCTGCTATAGCTCTGTTTAAAAGCATAATCCTGTCGTTAGGGTAAGGCACATTTTTTCTGCAAGAAAATGCTTCAACTAATACGATTCCTTTATCATCGTAATAAAAACTTAGGAAAATTAGGAACCCGTATGATTAAACCGCTAATCGCAACTACAAGCATATTGTTGACGCTAATGTCCCCCTACGCTTTCCCAACAGAAACCACACCACCATATCCCCTACATGATGCAGCCCAACGTGACAGCATCAATGAAGTAAAGCAGTTACTCTTAAGCGGCAACAATATAGAAACACGTGACAAATCAGGATCAACCGCTTTGCTGGTTGCCACCAGAGCTAACGCAGTAAACGCCGCCAGAACACTAATTGAAGCCGGTGCCAATGTAAACGCCAAAGACAATATTAACGATAGTGCCTATCTCTATTCAGGGGCCAGAGGCCATCTGGATATCTTAAAAATGACTCTGACACATGGCGCAGATCTGAACAGCACAAACCGATACGGCGGAACAGCCCTAATTCCCGCAGCTGAGCGCGGACATGTCCAGACCGTCTTAGCCCTTATCAAGGCCGGCGTTGCCGTTGACCATGTCAACAACCTAGGTTGGACAGCGCTGCTTGAAGCCATTATTCTGGGCAATGGTGGCGAAGCCCATCAACAAATTGTGAGTATTTTGCTTGATGCCGGAGCAAACCCTAACTTGCCAGATCGTGATGGTGTGACCCCATTACAGCATGCGCGGGATCGTGGTTATCAAAAAATCGAGCAAGCACTACTTGCCGCAAACGCGCACCAAACGACACCAACTCCCCCAAAAATCCAGGTAGGTTTATGACCGTTGCCAGCTTGGCGGCCGTAATCCTTGCTGGGATGCTAATTGGTGCAACAGGCATAGGTGGCGTACTTGTCGTGCCCGCCCTAATCAGCTTGAGCGATATTTCAGCACCAAAGGCCATTGCCGCGTCTTCATTGGCCTTTGGTTTTCCTGGCGCCGCAGCCCTATGGTTTCTAAGATACGAGCGCAGCCACCTGCAAGGGGCTTTAGCCGTTGCACTAGGGGCAGTTCCTGGTGCCGCACTTGGTGCTGCATTGGTGCACCGTTTTGATACTCGCATCATATTCGTACTGATCACAGCCACACTATTCGTTGCTGGCTTACGCGGACTTCTTGCTAAAAAAAACGCCACGGTAAACCCTGCTTCAAAACCTGTTCCTAAAACACATCTTGTTAGTATAGGTGTGCTTGTTGGTGTTGGCTCTGCGCTAACCGGTACAGGAGGGCCGGTGTTGTTAATTCCGTTGTTGATGCTTATTCATCAGCCACTGCGCATGGCAATTGTTATAGGCCAGGCAGTGCAATTGCCTATTGCTTTGGCAGCACTAGTCACCCACACGTTAGCTAGCAGCGTAGATTGGACGCTGGTTACCACTTTGGGCGTAGTGCTGCTGCTTGCATCCCTAGTTGGCCAACAAGCCGCACGAAAAATACCAGTCGACCTTCTGCGTTCCGCCCTATCTGTATTCCTGCTGCTTACCGGTTTCTGGTTCAGCTATACCTTATTCTTCTAAACACCATGTCACGCTTACAAATCTATTTTATCCTAAAAGACTGTTTTTAAACACAGTTGATTGTCATGAAAAATCCCTCTGTTATTTTGCCCCCTGCTGGACGGTAGAGACCACAACGCAATGCGGGTTCCCCAGCCCTGCCAAGAGCCACACGCAGCAACAGATTAATCTGAACAACAGACTCATTCATTAACCCGACGCCACCTATCACATGAGCGTGCGCGGTGAGTCCATGTCGGGCGTAAGCATTAACGATGGCGATCGCGTAATTGTCACCCGTGCCGGCGAGAAGCTACGGCAAGCAGGCTTACACACATCTGCCCTGCTTATATTTATTCGTACCAGCCATTTCCGAGGCGATCAACAATACTCAGGCAACATCGTTGTTCAGCTTGATAGAACAACTGACAGCACCACAGTATTGCTTGCCGCTATGGCTAGGGGTTTAGCCAGCATATCTATAAGCCTGGAACAAGATAGGCGAAAGCCGGTGTTTGTTTATTGGATCTTGTGAGTGCTAATCATGCACACGTCCAGGGCGATAACTTGGCCAACCTCAGATTCACGACTGCCCAACGCATAGTTGCCTCTTACTTAAAACGGAAAACATGCGATTACGAACTTATAGGACAGGGCCTAGTATGGCCATGACGTTATTACGTAATTTATATCGCACCCCCCAGGCCGCAACTTCCGCCTGGGTCACTGGCTTAGATTGTGCGATATAACGTAGCTGTCTGTGCCGAACATCGCCCGTCAATTGGACGTCATGAAATAAAATATTATTTTCAAAATTCAAGTCAAAACTACGTCTATCCATATTGGCTGAACCAATTAACGTCGTCTGGCCGTCAACCGTCAGGGTCTTAGCATGCAGCAAGCCACCTACATATTCGTAAATCGTAACGCCTGCCTCCAGTAATTCCGAATAATAGCTGCGACTTGCGGCACCCACAAACCAACTATCATTTCTAGCAGGAAGGACGATGGTGGTTGCAATGCCACGCCTCGCACTAGTACAAAGTGCGGCCTGCATGGCGTCATCCGGAACATAATAAGGCGTCGTTATGATCAGCTCCCGCCTAGCGCTAAACATTAATGTCGAAAAAAGTTCGGGGGTTGCAGAATAATGATTCTGTGGTCCAGTACCTATTACCTGAGCCACAAAGCCTTCAGCCACGGGCGACATGGGCTGGTATGCCAGTTCGCGCTTATCCTCATGGGTACACGCCAGCCAATCGGCAAGAAATAGCTGTTGATTCTGCCTAACCACTGGTCCCTGAAAACGTATAACTGCATCCACCCACGGTGCGTATTTTGCTTTGACAGCAAATTCGGGGTCAGCACAGTTTTGGCTTCCGCAATACGTAATCTTATTATCGATCACGATAATTTTTCTATGATTACGGACATCGACACGTCCCTTTAGAATACGGATCATGACACGCCCAATTGGCTGCGCACGAGCCAGCTGCACGCCAGCCTGCTCCATTGCAGACCAATGTTCACTACGAATAAAACTACGCGAACCTAAGTCGTCAACAATTACACGACACGACACCCCGCGTTGTGCCGCACGCACCATTGCCGCAACCACCTTACAACCATTGTTATCGGGCAGCCAGATATAAAAAAGAAGATGCACATGATCGGTTGCCGCATCAATATCAGCAGCGATGGCGTTAATTGTCGCATTCGAATCATCAAGTAAGTATCCCGTGTTCCCACCAACAGGGGAATAGCCACTAATGGACTCACCGATTGCAAACCCAGGTAAAGCGTGCTCTGAAATACCGAGCTTCTCCCTGAGCGAATCTAAAGACAAGCGTTGCGTAGATTCGATCTGCTTTATCGGGGTTGCTACCCTAGCTGGCCTGACTTCGCCTAGCATCAGATACACCAATGCACCCACATAGGGCAGTGCCATTATGAATAGTATCCATGCGACACGCGACGCAGGGTCACGCCGTGGCCGAAGAAGAACACGAACCGACAAGGCCATGATGATTAAGAAATGGACAATTAGCCACATGGTAATACTCCCGTCTTCAGCAATATAAGCTAGCCATAGACTTTCGGTGTATACCAAAAAAATAGCCGCGTAAGGCGGCTATAGTACAACGTAAATTTATCCGTATCAGTGATGACGATGGCGCTTTTTGTAGTGGCCATGCTTACCCTTGCCACGATGATAGCTGGCACGGCGGTAATTATTGTGACCTCCACGGTACGATCTACGGTCATCACCACGCCAGTGGCGCTTGCTATACCTGTGGTCCTCGGTTAGCACATTTCCCAACACGCCGCCAGCAGCGGCACCACCTAGGGTAAGCAATGGATCACCCTCTGATAGCAAAGCGCCAGCAGCGGCCCCCAAGCCAGCACCCAATAAGGTATTGGTGGTTTTATCGGAAGCCATAGCAGTAGAGGCCAGCCCCATCGCCATAACCCCGGCAATGGCCAAGTGTGCAATTCGGGTCATTAACTTCATATTCAACTCCTGTAAATCTTACGCGTCGTTGTGGCATACGCGAACCAACGCAATTAGGTTGAAATGAGTGTATCTACCGATGCTGTCAGGCACAACAATGAAACCGTGCTTTGGCAATCAACTGAAACAAAGCCCTTGCCTAGGTACTTTTTACTTACAAAGGTGTCGTCATTCAGCCAACGAACAAGACAGCCTATAGCAAGAATTAACTATTTATTGCCTGGTAACGCTGACGTAGATCTTCGGGTAATAGACTGGCGGCTGCCTGATCCAGCACAATTTTTGCCTTAGGGTGCCGTTTCAAAACAGTAAATGGGATATCTGCCGTGATGTCGTTCTTAACATACTCAGCCACTATGGCTGCTTTGCTTTGACCAGTAGCGACCAACAGAATCTCCTGGGCATCCATGATGTCCTGCATACCCATAGTAATGGCAGACGCTGGGACAATGGCGTTCTCTGCAAAAAACCGGCTATTGTCTATACGAGTTTGTTCAGACAGCTGCACCACATGGCAACGGCTGTCAAAGGGCGTACCAGGTTCGTTAAAGCCTATATGACCGTTCCCCCCAACACCTAACAATTGAAACTCTATACCGCCATGCTGTTGCATCTTGGCAGAATATTCCAGACAATGTTCGTCTAAGCGTTGCGCTAACCCGTCAGGCAAATAATTCCTGGAGCCATCGAACCCCAAAGGATCAAACAAATGCTGGCGCATATAGGCAGCATAACTTTTGGGATGATCAGCGCTTAACCCCACATACTCATCCAGATTAAAGGACGTCAACTGGGATACATCCAACTGCTGCTGGCGGACCTGCTCTACAAAACGAGCATAAATGGGCTCCATAGTGCCGCCAGTTGCCACGCCCAAAACAATCTGGGGCTTATTTTTGATTCTATTGATTAGCGTGTCACTGACATAATCAGCAATAGAAACAGTATCTGGAAAGATAAGAAACATGGGTTATGGTCTCGCCTTTGCACGACAATGGCATCAGGCATTAGATGGCTACTAGGAAAATGCGTTAAATCGTAGCACGGCTTAATCCTTTAAGTACTAAGTCGTATTGCTATGTGTATCAACACGATGTGGATAATGCCCATATAGCAACCACAAACACGAGAACTTTATGACCGCTATTATTTTCGATACCGAAACCACCGGTACCAATGAGCCGCAAATTATTGAAGCGGCATGGCTACGGTTGGACTCACCCATGACGCTAAACGTCACTGAACAATTCGAGCAACGCTACCGCCCTAGCGAGCGCATTACTTTAGGTGCCTTGGCCGTCCATCATATTTATGACGAGGAATTGATTGACTGCCCGTCACACACTGAATTCAAGCTACCTGCCAATGTGGATTATATTATTGGTCACAATGTTGATTATGATTGGAAAGTAGCCGGTCAGCCCAACGTTAAACGTATTTGTACACTGGCGTTAAGCCGCCGTTTATTTCCCGATGCCGACAGCCATAGCCAATCGGCCATGCTATATCTAATTGATCGACCTAACGCCAGAAACCTATTGAAAGCCGCGCACTCTGCATTGGCCGATGTACAAAACTGCCGATCACTATTGGCACACTTAATTAGTCTATCTGGTCCAATAGCGGATTGGGAAGCCCTATGGCAATTATCAGAGCAAGCACGCATCCCAAAAGTCATGACATTTGGCAAGCACAAAGGTATGCTAATTGCCGACGTACCCGCCGATTACAAAGCGTGGCTACTGCGTCAATCTGACGTTGACCCCTATCTACAAGCAGCTCTTAAGGCCTAAACACCCTACATCCAAGTACACTTACAGACGTCGCTTACTTGAATCATCCAGAAAACGGCGCCTGTAAGCACTCTAAGGAGTTTCTGATGTCAGACCACGGCAAACCTCCAGCTGAACCCTATGTGCCCTCGCCCCAACCCGATAAAATCCCCCACCCCGAACAAGATGAACAACTAAATCACGTTGATGCCGTAAAGGGTTAATTCCGCCTCTACACTAACAACCATCGTCTATACTAACTGGCTATTTTCGACCACCTAGAGTTAAAAAGATGCCTCCCAAGAATCGGCTAGATGGCGCAATCGCTGTCATCGAGTTCATGCGTAAACTCAACCTGGATGTCACTCAAGAAAGCATTCAGAAAATCAAACTGAACGTTTCCGCCAAAGCAGGCGACAAATGGCGACTGAATAAAGAACCGCTAACCGTCGAGTTTGACGCCAGCACGGGTATACCTGACATCAATATACCCACTATCCTCAAGCCCTTTTATCGTGGCTATCGTCACATACCGGGTACGCGTTTTATTTATGACGTCATCAAAGACAGATTATTTATTGAAGGTAATCTGAACAAAGGACGAGGCGACCCCTTTATCATCTGCCTGTCACGCTAGGCCAAACAGCCATTTGACTGCACTACACATAGACCTGCACAAGGACCCATCCAATGAAATGGCTATTGCTTTTTTTTGCCATTATTGCTGAAGTCATTGCCACCACTGCAATGAAGTCCTCTATCGGTTTTACACGCTGGATACCATCAACCATAACCATAGTCGGTTATGGCATTGCCTTTTACTTACTGTCACTTACCCTGAAAAGCATACCTGTAGGGATGGCGTATGCCATCTGGTCAGGGGTAGGCATCGTCTTAATATCCGTAATTGCCTGGCTGTTTTATGGTCAAAAGCTGGATGCTGCTGCCTTGATTGGCATAGGATTCATTGTATTGGGCGTTATTGTGATACAGGTATTTTCCAAAGCTGTAGCAAGCTAACTTTTCTTGACGATTATTTTTAGACCTGTGTAGGCACAAATGCTATCGTTATCCTTCAATACACACGGAAACTCTTATGAAGCGTTCATTACTTTGGTTAACCACCGCCATTTCCCTACAAGCGTTAGTGGCCTGCGCCGTTCCTGGCGATAACTCCACTAAGGCTTCCAAAGACTCAGTATCCACGCTGTCAAATTATCATTGGCAAATGCCAACTGATTATGATGCCACGCGTGACCCCGTCCAACTGACCTTCCAGAATCAACTCGTATCCATACAGGGTTTATGCAATATCATGGGTGCCACCTATAGCCTTGACGGTCAAAAAATGACTATCAAGCAAGGCATGAGCACTATGCGTATGTGCGACAACCCAGCGCTAATGACCTACGAACAAAACTTCGGTCAACAACTAGCCCAAGTCAAAACCTGGAATATTTCCAACAACGACACTACCCAAACACCACAATTAACCTTAAATTTCGCTAATGGGCAAGACTGGACCTTAACTGGCAAGCTGACTTATGAAGCTCAGTATGGTCAAGCAGTCACTGAGTTTTTGGAAGTGCAGCCACAACTGATGCCCTGCAACCATCCTCTGATTCCCAACAAAACATGCTTACAAGTGCGTAGCATTACCTATGACGGTAACGGGCTAAAAACTTCCCAAGGTGATTGGCAACTATTCTATGACGACATCGCCGGCTACGATCACGTAGATGGCGTGCGTAATGTTTTGCGCGTCAAACGTTACACACGTAGCAATGTACCTGCCGACGCCTCACGCTATGTCTATGTATTGGACATGATGGTAGAAAGCGAAAACGTACGTTAATTTTGTCTGGTCAAGGATCAGCATGTCGTCGATAAAAAACCACTTAAAAATATCCCATATTTCTGCAGGCTTTATCGCCGTGCTGGTCGGCTACAGCAGTTCAGTCGCCATTATTTTCCAGGCAGCGCATGCCGCGGGTGCTACACCCGCTGAGCTAGGCTCCTGGATGTGGGCTTTAGGTATAGGCATGGGCATCAGCTGCATAGGCCTATCGCTAGCGTATAAAGAACCCATACTGACCGCCTGGTCTACACCAGGTGCAGCCCTATTAGTCACCAGCCTGTCTGGTTTAAGCATGAGCCAAGCCATCGGAGCTTTTCTCTTCTGCTCATTGTTAATTACGCTATCAGGCATTACCGGCTGGTTTCAGCGCCTTATGCAATTTATGCCACGCAGCATAGCTGCTGCCATGCTCGCCGGTATCTTGGTGCGTTTTGGCATGGATGTATTCAACGCAATGGAGTCGCAATGGGGCATGGTGCTGCTGATGTTCATCACCTTCATGTTGGCTCGAATTTGGCTACCTCGTTATGCGGTACCGCTAGCCTTGGTGCTGGGTATACTCTGGGCTGGGATGGACGGAACCCTGCATATGGAAGCACTGGACTGGACACCTGCCAAACCAGTACTCATGATGCCTGACTTTTCTTGGTCATCATTAATTGGCGTGGGCCTACCCTTATTCATTGTGACCATGACATCACAAAACGTCCCTGGGCTGGCGGTACTGCGCGCTAATGGCTACCAAACACCTGCCTCGCCATTAATTAGCTGGACAGGTTTTTTAGGGCTGATACTAGCGCCTTTTGGAGGTTATGCATTTAACTTGGCAGCCATTACGGCAGCCATCTGCATGAGCAAGGATGCCGACCCCGAGCCCAAGCAACGCTATATGGCATCCGTGTGGGCCGGTGGCTTTTATTTAATTACCGGTATTTTTGGCGCCACCGTAGTTGGCTTATTTACTGCCTTTCCTAAAGAACTGGTAGCAGCCATTGCAGGGCTGGCCTTGCTAGGCACCATAGGCAATAGCTTAGCCGTTGCCTTGGCCGAAGAAAAAGAACGCGAAGCCGCATTAGTCACTTTTCTGGCAACGGCTTCTGGGGTATCGCTGGCTGGTATAGGCAGTGCCTTCTGGGGTTTAGTGTTCGGTATGCTTATATATTGTTTAATGCGTACACTGGGGGCACGGACTTAACCAACACACCTTCCCGTTCTAAAGCCTGCCGTATGCTACGAGCAAAAATCACAGCACCAGGCTGATCACCATGTATGCACAAGGTATCGGGTTGTACTGCCACTGCAGTGCCCTGTACGCTGACCACTTTTCTTTGTCTGATCATGGTCAAAATTTGCTGCAAAGCAATCTCCAGATCAGTAATCATGGCCCCGGCTTGAGTTCTTGGGGTTAGACTGCCATCAGCTTGGTAGCTGCGATCAGCGAACACTTCTTGGGCCACGGGCAAACCAATATCACGTGCCACCTGCACCTGTAGGCTGCCTGCCAAGGCATATAGTGTCAGACCAGGATCCACATCGAATACTGCCTGGGCAATCGCCTGGGACAAAGCTTGGTTGCTTGACGCCATATTGTATAAAGCGCCATGAGCCTTGACATGATTCAAGCGCGCTCCCTGAGTAGCTGCAACGGCCGCCAAGGATCCAACTTGTACCACCACCATGTCATACGCCGCATCGGGCGTAATATCCATACGACGACGCCCAAACCCAACCAGATCCGGTAATCCAGGATGTGCCCCTAAAGCAACACCATGCGCCAAAGCAGCCTGTACGGTATGCCGCATGATGCTGGGATCGCCTGCATGAAACCCACATGCAATATTCGCTGAGGTGACATAAGGCAGTATGTCTGTGTCCTGTCCCATGCTCCATGCACCAAAGCTCTCGCCCATATCGCAATTTAGGTCTATAGTTAGTTCCATTGTCATGCCGCTCTATTTGTATGTGTAATCCCTTTAGTTTATCGTTATTTGCCGCAGCTGGCCTGCTAGTAGTCGCTACGGCCCAAGCGGCCGATTACAGCTGGACAGATAGGCAAACCAGCCCCGCCATACTACGTACCGACAGCACCATAGTCGCAAAATACGACGCGGGAAAATCAGCTGACCAAATACCTAAGGGCGCGGTCATTACCCAAGTCTACGCCAACCGCCGTTATGCAGGTGATGCTACTGTCCATACCCAGTTATGCTGGAATGGCAACGCACGTTGTGTGGATGTTCTGGGCGAACACATAAACACACAGGATTTTAACGGACTAGACCCCAGATCACCCATGTATTTACTGCATACAGTGACTCACTGGGGCCAGTCTTTTCCGCCCTTATTTGTAGTGGGTAACGTCAACGTCTGGTATGCGTCCCCATCAGAGCGTCCTTAGAAAAAGCCTAATGCATTAGGGCTATAGCTTACCAATAAGCACTTAGTTTGCTGGTAAGCCGCTAAAGCCATTTTGTGATTCTCACGACCTATACCCGATTTCTTATATCCCCCAAATGCCGCATGGGCAGGATACAGGTTATAACAGTTGGTCCAAACGCGGCCTGCCTGAATTTGTCTGCCCATACGGTAAGCACGCGTGCCATCCCTGGTCCAGACACCCGCCCCTAAACCGAACTCAGTATCATTGGCAAGTTCCAGAGCGTGCTCTTCGTCCTTGAAGGTCATTACAGCAGCGACTGGCCCAAAAATTTCCTCTTGGAAGACACGCATACTATTATTGCCAAACAGCATAGTAGGTTTAATATAAAACCCCTGATCCAGACCCTCGCCTGGTTGGTTTCTTGCACCACCCACCAGACACTGGGCACCTTCATTGCGGCCAATATCAATGTAAGACAGGATTTTATCCATTTGTACCTGTGATACCTGAGCACCCACCATCGTGTTAGTGTCCAAGGGATGGCCGGCCTTGATAGCTTCTACCCGTTTAATTGCGCGCGCAATGAATTTTTCATAAATCGATTCTTGTATCATGACCCGTGATGGACACGTGCAGATTTCCCCCTGATTCAACGAGAACATAGCCAGACCTTCCAACGCCTTGTCAAAATAGGCGTCGTCCTGATCCATAACATCAGCAAAGAAAATATTCGGGCTCTTACCACCGAGCTCTACCGTACTGGGAATCAAGTTGTCGGCAGCGGCATGCAATATATGCGTGCCC
Organism: Alcaligenaceae bacterium; assembly: GCA_013416485.1. Taxonomy (GTDB): domain Bacteria; phylum Pseudomonadota; class Gammaproteobacteria; order Burkholderiales; family Burkholderiaceae_B; genus JAGOAJ01. The sequence continues at coordinate 77,620 of JACCEO010000011.1, read as the reverse complement.
GTTGCAGTAGACCCCGTAAAGGCCAGTTTGGCGATACGTTTACTGGTGGCCAGGGCTTGACCTGCTTCCCTACCAAAGCCATTCACTATATTGATAACACCCGCCGGGAATAAGTGACCTACCAGCTCCATTAGCACCAGAATCGAGGCAGGGGTTTGCTCGGCTGGTTTCATAACAACGCAGTTACCTGCAGCCAAAGCAGGCGCCAGTTTCCAAGCGGCCATCAATAAGGGAAAGTTCCACGGAATAATCTGCCCAACAACGCCCAACGGTTCGTTGAAATGGTAGGCGACAGTATCATTATCCACCTCTGAGATTCCACCCTCTTGGGCGCGTATGCAACCTGCGAAGTAACGCAAGTGATCGATAGCCAACGGTACGTCTGCTGCCATGGTTTCACGTAATGGCTTGCCGTTATCTATGGTGTCGGCAATCGCCAGCAGTTGTAAATTTTCCTCCATGATGTCAGACATGCGCCACAAAATATTGGCGCGCTCAGTTGCTGACGTGGTGCCCCACTTCTGGCGTACAGCATGAGCAGCATCCAAGGCCAATTCAATATCGGCGGCTCCTGAACGGGCTACTTCACAAAACACTTGCCCAGTAATAGGCGATATATTTTCAAAGTAGTCTCCAGATACTGGTGGCACCCATTTTCCGCCTATGTAATTTTCATAGCGTTTTTTATAAGGGAATTCAATTGCCAAGCCATATTTTTGTAATTCACTTTGATTCATACTGGTCTCCTGGTTGTATGGGCAGTACTGCCCTGTTAATCAGGCACTAAGGCCTTAAAGTTATACAAGCAATATCCATGCCAACATTACTTATATGGCTACACTGTCCTTAGTAGCGAATGAATGGCATAATTTCCAATCAAGACATGGGCCAACATCAAACCAAGAATATGTCGCAAATCACGACAGCCCTTGTTTCAGTGCCGCAACACCCCTGTCGCAAAAAGCGACAGTCACGGAGACTTGTCCATGACTTCATTGACCAGTACGGCTGTACCCGCCCATATTCCCTTACACAATGCAGGGCCCAGCCCTGCACTACAACAATCTTGGCAACGCTGCCAAGACATGGTTTCGGAACTGCATACCGACCCATCCCCACTACTTGCCTCAGAGCTGAATAACCGTCGCGAACAATACGCCCACCTGCTTAAGGTGGCACAGCCAGAACTGAAAACCCTAACCACCTTGGTTAGCAGTGCGCGTAGCGTAGTACTACTCGCCGATGCATCCGGCGTGATCTTGCATCAAGCAGGTAATACTGATTTTTTACGTAAAGCCGAAGAAGTTGCTTTACAACCTGGAGTTAGCTGGGCCGAATCCCTCCGTGGTACCAACGCCATAGGAACAGCCTTACTAGCTGGAGCACCAGTTCGGGTTCATGGAAAAGAACATTTTTTAGAAAAAAACCAAGTACTTAGCTGCCATGCAGCGCCTATTTTTTCCCCCAGAGGCGACATGGTAGGTGTGCTGGATATTTCCAGCGAAGCCAGTGTGTTACATGATTACGCCTTGGGTTTGGCCCAAATGTGCGCTAAAAAAATAAGTAACCGGCTATTGGAAACTGCCCCAGAAAACCTGCGACAATTCGTTTTTCAACGCAAGCTCCCCCTGTTGGACTCTGACGAACGCGCCATTATTCTTCTGGATGACGAGCGTATAGTAGGTGCCAATAGCGCCGCCCTACATTTATTGGGCACTGACTGGAGCTTGCTGGATACGTCCATTAACTACTGGCTGGAAAATGGTGCCACCGCCAGTAACCATACCAACCAATTGCGGTTACGTAACGGCCAAGCTGTGCTGGGCCGTATGCGCCAATCTAGCCCTCGCCCCCATACCATTCAACCAACATCAGCCAGTAAAATACACACTACGGCCACTACGCCTGCCACACAGGTACCGCAACATACGCTCCCCCCATTAACGTCAGTAGCACTTACCCAACTTCCCAAAAGTGTTAATGCGTTAAATGGCGGCTTGGCTGTCATGTTATTGGGTGAAACCGGCGCAGGTAAGGAAATTTTCTCCCGCCATTTGCATCAACATAGCCAGTGGCGTGATGGTCCCTTTGTCGCTATTAACTGCGCGGCACTACCTGAAAGCCTCATTGAGTCTGAACTATTTGGTTATGAAGGCGGTGCATTTACTGGCGCTAAGCGTGAAGGTTCCAAGGGCCGCTTGCGTGAAGCTGATGGCGGTATTTTATTTTTAGATGAAATTGGCGATATGCCGTTATTGCTACAAACACGCTTATTGCGTGCTTTGCAAGAACGCGAAGTACAGCCACTGGGTTCAGACAAACGTATCCCGGTAAATTTTGCCTTAATTAGTGCTAGCAACCGTGATCTGGATAGCATGATGGCAGACGGCACTTTCCGCAATGACCTGTATTACCGCCTTCAAGACTATAAAATACGCCTGCACTCCTTACGCGAACACCCCCAACTACGTCAGTTTCTTTGTGCAGAGCTTAAGCGCTTAGGTGGCCAGGAGCGTGGCATGACCCTTAGTGATCAGGCCCTGAACGCCTTGTCATCCTGGCACTGGCCGGGAAATTATCGTGAAATGCACAGCGTATTGCGTACCCTATTATGCTTATTGCCACCAGGTAGCCTGGTACTACCCCATGACCTACCCCCTGAAATTCAAGCCCGTAGCCAAGCAGCAACTACAGACATGCCCAATACTGTCGCGCCTGTAGCGATAAACCATACCAACCCAGTCAGCCACCCGCACAAACTACGCACCCTGAACCAACATGCCATAGTCCAGACCCTAGCCGCCTGCGGCAACAATGTCAGCCAAGCAGCACGCCAACTAGGTATACACCGTAGTACTTTATATCGCTACCTAGCACAGAATTAACACCAGTACAGAAATACCTAAACTCACACGGTTTTAACAAAAAAGCCCGATTTCAATAAAGAAATCGGGCTTTTGATTTGTATTACTGGCAAGATGCAAAGCACCTTAGCCACATAATTACTGGCCTTCTAAGAAGCTTTTTAGCTTATCAGCACGACTAGGGTGACGCAGTTTACGCAGAGCCTTGGCTTCGATTTGACGGATACGTTCCCGTGTTACGTCAAATTGCTTACCGACCTCTTCTAGAGTTTGGTCAGTGCTCATTTCGATACCAAAACGCATACGCAATACTTTCGCTTCGCGAGGTGTCAGGGAGTCCAGGACTTCCTTAACTACATCACGCATAGAGCCGTGCAAAGCGAATTCAGCAGGCGACAAGTTACCTGTGTCTTCGATGAAATCACCCAAATGGGAGTCGTCATCGTCACCGATAGGCGTTTCCATGGAAATGGGTTCTTTCGCGATTTTCAGGATCTTGCGAACCTTGTCTTCTGGCATATCCATTTTCAGGGCCAGAGTAGCGGGATCAGGCTCAGCACCAGTTTCTTGCAGAATTTGGCGATTGATACGATTCATTTTATTGATCGTTTCTATCATGTGCACCGGTATACGTATGGTGCGTGCCTGGTCTGCAATAGAACGTGTAATCGCCTGACGTATCCACCACGTAGCATAGGTCGAAAACTTATAGCCACGGCGGTATTCAAACTTGTCTACCGCTTTCATCAGACCAATATTACCTTCCTGGATCAAATCCAAGAACTGCAAACCACGATTGGTGTATTTCTTAGCAATAGAAATGACCAGACGCAAGTTGGCTTCGGTCATTTCACGCTTGGCTTTGCGAGCTTTGGCTTCACCAGTGGCCATGCGTTTATTGACGTCTTTCAGGTCTTTCAGAGGCAAAATAACCGCAATTTGCATATCGATCAGCTTTTGCTGAATTTCCTGCACGTCAGGAATATGCCTTTCCAGAGTTTCTGAATACGCATGGCCCGCAGCGACTTCATCTAGCACCCATTGCAAGTTGGTTTCATTGCCAGGGAACGCTTTAATGAAATAAGTGCGTGGCATGCCAGCACGGTCTACACAGGTATACAAGGCTGCGCGCTCTAGTTTGCGCACTTCGGCCACTTGGGCACGCATGGTATCAGCCAGCTTTTCAACCATTTTGGCAGTAAAGCGTATCCCCATGAGCTCTTCAAGGATGGCTGCCTGCGCCTCGTCGTACTCCTCGGCCCGGTAACCGTCGCGCTCGAAGGCGGTACGCATTTTGCCAAACCAATCAGCAATAATTTCAAACTTCTTCAGAGACTTGGTGCGCAAGTGTTCAATTTGCTTGCTGCTCATGCCACCGGCTGGACCGTCTTCGGGTTCGTCGCCTATGGTGACGCCAGCACCTGCGTACTCTTCGCCTTCCTCGTCAATCAAGCCATCTACGACATCGTCGATAGGCCCGTGACCATCACGTACCCGTTGGACGTGCTGCAAAATTTCATTCACCGTAGTCGGGCAGGAAGCAATTGCCATGACCATGTGTTTAAGGCCGTCTTCGATACGTTTGGCAATTTCAATTTCGCCTTCACGTGTCAACAGTTCAACCGTACCCATTTCACGCATATACATGCGAACAGGATCTGTGGTGCGGCCAAAGTCCGAGTCCACCGTAGTCAATGCGGCGTCGGCTTCGTCTTCAACGTCATCATCGCTGGTGGCTACAGGCGCGTTATCGCTCATGAGCAAGGCTTCGGCGTCGGGAGCCTGGTCATAGACCGAGATACCCATATCGCTAAAGGTGCTGATGATGCTATCTATCGCCTCGGCATCCACCAAATCGTCTGGCAGGTGATCGTTAATTTCACCATACGTCAGATAGCCGCGGTCTTTACCTAACTTGATTAGTACTTTCAAGCGGTTGCGACGTGCTTCTTGTTCTTCAGGCGTCAGTTGGTTACGCGTAGGTGTATCCCTTTCACCTTTAGCCCGCTTAGCACCACGTTTGGGTAGCGGTTTAAGATCAGGGATAACTTCTGCGTTGCCATCGTCGTCATGGTAATCAACGTCGTTGCTAGGGCTTTTAGCAGGACGACCTGGACGGCGACCGCTAGGTACTTTTTTCGCTGCTTTTTTGACCGCTTTTTTAGCAACGGCTTTTTTAACCACCGCTTTTTTAGCTGCGGTGGTAGTCTCGGCTACTTTGGTTGCAGCCGTTTTCGACGCAACCGCTTTTTTAGCGACAGCTTTTTTAGCAACGGTTTTGCTAGCGGCCTTTTTAGCAGGTGCCGTTTTAGAGGCTGCTTTAACAGCAGTTGCTTCCCCAGCGCTAACAGCCGTCTTGGCTACGCTTTTAGTAGCTGCTGTTTTGCTAGCCGCTTTTTTTGCCGCTTTTTTAGCTACCGCAGGGGTTTTTCCAGTATCTTGGGTCATAGACGCTTCCGTTGATGCAATAGCACCCACTTGGCCCACAGCCAAGGAGTGTTGCACAGCAAAACTTACTTACCGCAAAAACAGGCATACCGTGCGCATAGCGTAGATGCTAAAACCTGATAAGCTGCCCATAGATAATTAATCCTTGGCATGTATATTGCAAGGCAAAGGGGGCTAGCCGGTTTTTGACGCCAACGCTATACGCGAAAACTTGGCAGATAAGCCGGTAATCACGAAACTCTTTATTTTACAGCACTTAACGCAACATGGTGTTCGCTAACAAGGCAATACGCCGTGTTAGCTCATGATACCGTCGTTGCGAAACATCATCTTTCAATCCCGATGCTACTAAGGCGGATTGCTCAGCCTTAATGGCATCTAATTCTATACGCCGCAAGGCATCGTTCCATTCCGTCTGAGGATCAGGCAAATCATCGTGACCCAGTAGTTCTGTGGTCAGAGGTGATAACACCCCGGCAAGATCAGACCCATCATCTGCAGCTTGCAGCAAAGCACCTACATGTTGGGCTCCGCTGCTATTGATCAAAGTGATCAGGTCTCTGACAAGTAATAGATGGGGGCCATGTTCCAAAATTTCAAGTTGTTGATCCCCCACCGCTGAAACCAACTCGGGATGCGCCAACAACAAGCGCAGTAAACGCTTGGCCATAGGCGTCACAGCCCTAGCCTGATTACCGTTCTGCCCTGATGACTTCCTAGCGTTGCGCCTTGTGTTATTAACTGGCGCGGGCTCATAGTCACCGATAGAGGAATCGCCAATATACCCGTCGGGTTCGAATATCGGCGCATCATCGAAGAAACCATCCGGTTCCGCCTGCGCCCACTCGGCGCCATGAGCCTCTTGATTTTGCCCCACCGTCCTGATCTGACTAGGCGCAACGGACACTACTGGAGCCTCATCCAGCATTTGGGTGAGCTCTTCGGGTGTCAACTGCACCAACTTGGCAAATTCACGCTCTATTTGTAGCCGTAATGCGCCATCGGGCAATAAGCTCAATAAAGGTTTCGCTTCATGGACACAAGCTGCCCTACCCTCGGCCTCATGCATCGCATGACGCGAGGCTAGCTCGTCTAATAAAAATCGTGACAACGCAGCAGCTTCAGCCACTGTTGCCCGAAACGCTTCAATCCCATAAGCCCCAATGTAAGAGTCAGGATCATGTTCTGGGGGCAGAAACAAAAATCGCATAGAAACATCATCGCGAGCTTGTGGCAAACATGCCATCAGGGCTCGCCAAGCTGCTTTACGGCCCGCATTATCACCATCAAAACTAAAAACAATGCGATTGCTAGCACGCAACAGTTTTTGCACGTGCTCCGGGGTAGTAGATGTGCCTAGCGTGGCTACGGCATTGTCCAAACCAGCCTGGGCCAGCCCGACAACGTCCATGTAGCCTTCAACCACTAGCACATAACCTTCGCTGCGTATGCCGGCACGACTTTCCCACAAACCGTATAGTTCACGGCCCTTGGAAAACAAACGCGTCTCCGGCGAGTTTAGGTACTTAGGCTCGCCTTTGCCAATGATACGTCCCCCAAAACCCACCAAATTGCCACGTGGATTGCGAATGGGAAACATGATCCGTTCACGAAAGCGATCGTAACGACGCCCATCTTCCGCTTCTATGACTAATCCGGACTCGACTAGCAAGGGGTCTTCGTAATTACTGAAGACCGTAGACAAACCGCGTCTATCGGTACCTGACCATCCCAAACCAAAGCGAGCGGCAATCGCCCCTGACAAGCCCCTATCTTTCAGATAGCGTATAGCAGTCTGCGAGTTTTTGAGTTGCGCCAGATAATAGGATTGAGCACCATCAAGAATTTGCTGATGGCGCGACGTTTCTGCTTTACGACGATTATCGGCGGCACGCTGTCTGGGACTACGCGATTCCTCGGGCACGGTCATACCTGCCGATGCAGCCAACGAACGGACAGCTTCGGGGAAGGTAGCGCCAGTGTGCTCTATCAGGAATGAAATTGCGCTGCCGTGGGCTCCGCAACCAAAACAATGATAAAACTGCTTGGTGGGACTTACGGTAAATGAGGGAGTTTTTTCGTTGTGAAAGGGGCACAGACCAAGCAAGTTGACCCCGCCCTTACGCAACTGTACATATCGCCCGACGACATCAGCGACGTCGACACGGGCGAGCAGATCCTGAACAAATGATTCAGGTATCAATCAATACATACGCGGAGGCAATTGCTGGCTGCGGATACGCTTGTAGTGGCGTTTAACAGCGGCAGCATGCTTACGCTTGCGCTCAGCAGTTGGCTTTTCGTAAAATTCGCGCGAACGCAGTTCGGTCAAAAGACCTGTTTTTTCGATAGTGCGTTTGAAGCGGCGTAGTGCGGCTTCGAACGGCTCGTTTTCTTTCAGACGAACGATAGGCATGTAATATTAAGCCTTGCAGTTAAAAATTAGTAAGGTAAATCGACAACCTAGGAGTTTAGCACGAAAACACTAATTATGCTAAAGGTCCTAGGAAACTAGGGTTTGCTACTTACGCCTTTGCGTACCCAGGCTTCCAACTGATGAGGGCGTATGCTGTCATAGTCCTCGAAGGGTTGGTGTATCCAGGGATTGGTAGGCAGCTTTTCTACATAATAATCTGGTGTCGCCTGGGAATGGCCTTTCCACCACAACACCGCGGTTTTGAGTTCGCTAATGGCAGGAAACTGATTCAGCAAGTGATCGCGCACACGCATAAACGTCAAGCCAGTGTCTACCATGTCATCCACCATAAGCACGCGCCCATCCAGGGTACCACGTGTAATGGTAATGAATTGGGCGATGTCCAAAGTACCTTGTTCCGTACCAGCGGCTTCACGGTAGCTGCTGGTAGCCAGTATGCCTAGGGGGATATCATAAATGCGCGATAGTACGTCACCGACACGCACCCCTCCTCTGGCCAGACAAACAATCTTGTCAAACTGCCAACCGGACTCATGAACGGTTAATGCCAACTGTTCAATAAGTCTATTATATTGGTCCCAACTGACCCAATGGTCACGATCAGAGTTTGCTGGCAAAGTCATAAAGCGGTGTTCCTGTACGATGGAAATACTGAAAAAACATAATAGTAAACCGGACTGCAATGAACGACCAGCCCATACGGTAAAAAAACCTGTTAGCTGGGCCTCTTGCTCTGCCGGCCCACTGCGCAAAAGCAGTAATGAATCTACGGCGCCAACAAAAAACAAAACCCCGTCACACGAAATGCAACGGGGTTAGTACTTAAGCACATAGCCACTTAAGACATGACAGGTACTGATTAGCCCGTAAATGGATTACGCAGCATTATGGTTTCCATACGATCAGGACCAGTAGACACCATGTCGATGGCCACATCACATACTTCAGCGATACGCTCCAGATAACGACGTGCATTAACAGGCAGCTTATCGTATTCGGTGACGCCGACGGTGGACTCAGTCCAACCGGCCATTTCCTCGAGCACTGGCTCGGCTTCGGCAGCAGCGTGAGCGCCATACGGAAGCACGTCCAGGAACTGGCCTTTATAACGGTAACCCACGCCTATCTTGATGCTTTCCAAGCCATCTAAAACGTCTAGTTTGGTTACGCACAAACCAGAGATGCCGTTGATCATGACCGAGCGTTTCAGAGCGGCACCATCGAACCAGCCGCAGCGACGTGGACGACCTGTGACCGAACCGAACTCTTTACCGATGGTCGCTAAGCGTGCGCCTATATCGTCAGTAAGCTCAGTGGGGAAAGGACCTGAGCCGACTCGTGTGGTGTAGGCTTTGGCAATCCCCAGCACATAGTTCAGTGTTTGGGGACCAACACCCGCGCCGGTAGCTGCAGCACCCGATACACAGTTGCTACTAGTGACAAAAGGATAGGTACCGTGATCGACGTCCAGCAATGCACCCTGAGCGCCTTCGAACAACAGATTTTGACCTGTTTTCCGTGCAACATACAGGTTGGCAGACACGTCAGCCACCATAGGCCTTAGAGGCTCGGCAAATGACAGCGCTTGTTCGATGACTTCTTCCAGCGATATAGCAGGTGCGTTCAGATACTGGGTAAGCACAAAATTGTGATAGTCCAGTATTTCCGTGAGTTTTTCCCTTAAAACTTCGGGTTCATACAGATCCTGTACACGCAAAGCACGCCTACCGACCTTGTCCTCGTAGGCTGGGCCTATGCCACGACCTGTAGTACCAATTTTGCCATCGCCCTTGCGCGCTTCGCGCGCCTGATCCAGGGCAACGTGGTAAGGCAATATCAATGGACAGGCTGGCGATATCTGCAAACGCGAGCGTACCTCCAGTCCGGCCTCTTCGAGCTCGCCAATTTCTTTCAGCAGAGCTTCTGGTGACAACACCACGCCATTACCTATATAGCAAGTGACATGATTATGCATGATGCCCGAAGGTATCAAACGCAGTATCGTTTTCTTGCCATTGATCCAAAGGGTATGTCCGGCGTTATGTCCGCCTTGGAACCTGACCACGCCCTGGGCTGACTCAGCCAGCCAGTCAACGATCTTGCCCTTGCCTTCGTCACCCCACTGGGTGCCTATCACCACAATATTTTTGCTCATGTTACGTATCAAAAAATCTTTTGGCCCGAAAACACAGCTAGCCAAAAACAGGGTTAAACCATACGATAATTCAGCCTGGGCCATTAGGGCCCATAAGCGGCTACTGTATCGCTCTTACCTTCCATGCACCGTTGTCGGCAACCAACTCCCGATCAACAGTAAATTCATCTAAGCGATGCGGCTGCCCAGGCAATACCTGGACGACGATCTCGCCAGAGTCGCGCAATGCTTGCAACGTGTTAGCCAATGCTACATCTGTACCCCAAGGAGCCCGTATAGCACGCGCCAGTGGCGCGGGTGGCAACCCAGCAGACAGCTTGCGTAAATCCAGACTAAAGCCAGTGGCTGGCCTGGAGCGCCCAAACAACCTGCCTGCGCCATCATAGCGACCGCCCTTGACCAGTGCGTCATGCCAACCTTCGGCATAGATACTAAACACTACGCCAGAGTGGTAGCCATAACCGCTGCCCATGTCGGCCAAGTCTATGCTGAACTCCTGATCAGGCAAGGCCTGTATCAACAATTCCAATTCATCTAAGGCGATACGCAAAGCCGGCAATGCAGGCAACGATGCACGTGCCCGACTGATGACCTCTGCGCCGCCATACAAAGAGGCCAACGTGACTAACGCTTGCACACTGTCGGCGCGCGCGCCATCCGGTTGCTGCCCCAAGGCGATCAGACCGGGAATGTCTTTCATGCTTAGTAAATCGGAAACCGTGTCAGCCATGCTCATCAGGAAAGCATCTGCTTCAATAACGGCTCTGACCACACCAGGGTGATTAAGATCCAAGCTGGCCTGCTTTACCCCAGCACGCCTTACGCTTTCCGCAGCCATTTGTATGACCTGGATATCTGCTTCTACACCAGCATGACCAAAAATTTCAGCACCAATTTGCAGCAGTTCGCGATCAGAGAGCAAATCTGCCGGACGCGCATGCAATACAGTACCGCAATAGCACAACCTAGTCACGCCTTGACGATTAAGCAAGTGAGCATCTATGCGCGCCACTTGCGGGGTGATATCAGCGCGTACACCCATAGTGCGACCAGATAGCTGATCGACGACTTTGCTAGTGCGCAGCCCTAGCGACTTACCATTGCCTGCCAGCAAGGAGTCGAGATACTCGACCAATGGGGGTGCGACCAGCTCGAAGCCGTAGCCACGATACAGGTCAAGCAACTCGCGTCGAAGCTCTTCGATACGACGGGCCTCGGCGGGCAGAATATCGGCCAGACTTTCTGGCAACAACCAATTGGACATCTTGCGGTCTCGAAAAAAAGCGCAACATTGAAGCGCCCAACAAAAAGCGACTTGGGGCGTAAGCCCGCCAAGTCGCTTGCGGTAAAGATTATCAAAACTTACGCGGTAGTATAAACGATAGACTCAAATAATGGAAACAGGGCCAGCCTTACGGCTGACCCTGGTGTCATCACAGAGCAAATACCGCCCTATTATTCAGTGACTGGCTGCTTACCCTCGGAGGATCCCCAGAACCGGAAGAAATCGGATTTAGGACTTAAAACCAAGGTATCGCCGCCAGAGAAGGCCGAGCGGTAGCTTTCCAGACTCTTGTAAAAGCCATAAAACTCTGGGTTCTTGCCGTAAGCATCGGCATAAATAGCTGCTGCCTGACCATCGCCATCACCCTTGATACCTTCCGCTTGCGCGTAGGCTTTAGCAATAAGTTCTTCACGTTGACGATCTGCTTGGGCACGTATGCGTTCGCTGTCAGCAGCACCCGTGGCACGCAAACGGTTCGCTTCTTGCTTACGTTCGGCTTCCATACGACGGTATACAGATTCTGAAATTTCAGGCGCAAAGTCGATACGACGTAAACGCACATCGACAACCTCTACGCCCAAGGGTTTGGCACGTTCTGCTACCGTGGTCAATACTTCTTTCATAATGGTGTCGCGCTGACTGGACACCACTTCCTTAACCGTACGTATGTTTACCGATGCGTTCAAGGCATCCCGTATCTGCGCTTGCAGACGTTCGACTGCGGCACGATCATTGGAACCAAAGGTCACGTAAAACAACCTAGGATCAGAAATACGCCACTTAACGTAAGAGTCGATCAAAAGGTTTTTCTTTTCAGCGGTTTGGATACGCTCTGGGTCGTTGGTTTCTATGGTTTGCAGTCGTTTATCAAGACGCAATATATTTTCAATAGGTGGTGGAAGTTTAAAATTCAAACCTGGTTCGGTCAAAGTCGTACGTACTTCACCCAGATTAAAAACCAGGACAGCATCACGCTCACGCACAATAAATACGCATGATGACAATACTGCCAGAACAATAACCAGCCCGACTAAAGCAGGAAAAAAACGTTGCATGTTGTGGGCTCCTAGCGGGAATACGGGCTGACATTCAGCGAATTGGACTGCACACCGCTGTTATCAGGGACCGTGCGGCCGCGTTCAGGTACGGTAGGACGAGCCGGCAAAGTGGTGCTAGCGGCGGCTGCCGTTGTGGCATTTTCCAACGTAGAACCAGTGGACTTGCTAGCGACTTGACCCATAATTTTATCCAAGGGCAAATACAGCATATTGTTGCTAGCCTGCGAATCAATCATGACTTTGCTGGAATTTTCCAGTATTTCTTGCATGGAAGACAAATACAGACGTTCACGTGTAATTGCTGGAGCTTTGGCGTATTCGATTTCCACACTGGTAAAGCGTGCGGTATCACCCTGAGCATCACCTATGACTTTAGCGCGATACCCTTCAGCCTGCTGCACCATACGCGCCACTTGACCTTCGGCCTCAGGGAGCACTTTATTGGCATAAGCGTTCCCTTCGTTAATTTGACGCTCGCGATCCTGACCTGCCTTAACGGCATCGTCAAATGCGGCTTGAACCTGCTCGGGGGGTTGCACGTTCTGTATCGCTACAGTACTGATTTGTATGCCGGTTTGATAGACATCTAATATGCTCTGAGCCAGTTTTTGTACTTCGTTGGCTACTTCGGTACGCCCCGAGTACAAAACAGAATCCATAGGCTTTCTGCCCACAATTTCACGCATCGCGGTTTCAGAGGCTTGACGCACCGACTCATCTGGCTGGCTGGTTTTAAATAGATAGTCCGGTGCACCAGTAGACATCAGGCGATACTGCACCACAAATTGCAGATCAACGATATTTTCATCGGTGGTCAGCATTAGGGACTCGGGTAGCACTTTGTTGCGAGCCGTGCTACGGAAACCGACCTCAAACGTACGCAATTGGGAGATATTCACCATTTGGTCAGCTTCGATTGGGTAGGGCAGGCGCCATTGCAAGCCAGGTGGCAAGGTTTTAGTGTACTTACCAAATTTGGTAATGACAGCAACCTGCCCTTCTTGAACAATTAGAAAGCCGCTGGCAGCCCACAAACCCACGGCGGCAACAGCCAGCAAGGCTACTAACTTGGGTGAGCCCTTGGGTAGCTGCACCCCACCGTTGCCATTACCACTGCCACCACCGCCAAAGCGATTACCGCCTCGGTTAGGCTTACGGCCAAACAATGAACCCAAGCGATTATTGAAATCGCGCCAGACCTCGTCCAAATCGGGTGGGCCATCCCCCTTGTTGTTAGGACGACGTGGTGGCTCGGGGTCGTTGTTATTTCCACGCCCCCAACCAGGATCATTCAGATTGTATATTTTCGATGTTAAACGCATTATTTCCCGCGATTTGACCTGATTCGACAATAGCTTCACGCAAACCATCTAAACCGGCGCGCTCCAGAGCGCTGACAAAGACTCGCGCAATGGTACCATGTTCGTTACGTTCTACTCGCGGTGCATAACCCGCTTCGTCGATCTTGTTATATACCAATATCCGCGGGACCTGGTCCGCGCCGATATCGCCCAATACTTTATTTACTTCAGATATCTGTTCGTCACGCTGCGGACTAGCCGCATCTACGACGTGCAGAAGTAAATCGGCCTGCACTGTTTCTTCGAGTGTGGCGCGAAATGCTGCAATCAATGTAGGTGGTAAATCCCGTATAAAACCGACGGTATCCGACACCACGACTTGACCTGCGCCTTCTATCCAAACCCGCCGTGTGGTGGTATCTAAAGTGGCAAACAGTTGGTCTGCAGTATACGCACCAGCGCGTGTCAAGGCATTGAATAACGTGGATTTCCCAGCGTTGGTGTACCCCACCAAGGATACAGACATTATATTACCCCGAGAGCGCGCGCGACGCTGCGTACCACGTTGACGCTGAACACGCTTTAAGCGATCACGCAGGGACCGAACTTTATCGCCAATTATGCGACGATCCAGTTCTATCTGGGCCTCGCCTGGGCCACCACGCATCCCGATACCACCCTGCTGACGCTCCAGGTGAGTCCACATACCCGTCAAGCGCGTAGACAAATGTTGCAAGCGCGCTAGTTCTACCTGCATTTTGCCTTCATGGCTTTGCGCGCGTAATGCAAAAATATCCAATATTAATGCTACACGATCAATGACGCGCCGTTGGAATTGACGCTCTAGGTTGCGCTGCTGTGCAGGGCTAAGTGGCTGATCAAATAAAATGATGTCCGCATCCGTAGAGTCTGCTAGCAGCACAGCCTCCTGGACTTTGCCTGATCCGATGAACAAGGCAGCATCTGGCCGATCACGCTTGACAGCTATGTGACTGACAATTTCAGCACCAGCACTTTCAGCCAGCATGATGAATTCGTCAACATGCGCCTGATAGTCAAGTTCGCCAAGATTTACGCTAATAATTAACGTTTTCATAAGCGGCCCATGAATAAAACGCCCGCCGGCGCGAAGCACACGGCGGGCATGATGTCCTGCGAACGCACAAAATGCTTATTCAGAAGAACTATCCACGTTAAGGTTAACCGGACGAGCCGGAACTACGGTAGAGATGGCATGTTTATATACCATTTGGGTCACTGTGTTGCGCAGCAACACCACATATTGGTCGAAAGACTCGACCTGACCTTGCAGCTTAATTCCGTTGACCAGATAAATAGACACAGGAACGTGATCTTTGCGCAGGGCGTTTAGGAATGGATCTTGTAGTATTTGCCCTTTGTTGCTCATTGGCTAGGCTCCGATTATGTTGTTTTTAAAGTAAAGAGGGGTGGAAAGAACATACTGTACAGGGTTTTCCCTAAATACGCACGTTCAAACCCTGCCTATGTAATAGCATACACCTGTTATTACGCTTATTTAGCTAAGACTGTTTTCAATGTATTACATAGACGCGCGCAATCGTCAGGAGTTCCCACTGTGATACGTAAAAATTGTTCTATGCGCGCGACAGTAAAGTGTCTGACCAAAATACCGTGCTTGCGTAAATCGGCTGCAATCGTGGCGGCATCATGATCTGGATGGCGCACAAACACAAAATTCGCTGCTGATGGCAGTACATTAAAACCCATCTTAGCCAATTCCTGACCTAAGCCTGTACGAGCATCGATAACTGCTTTGCATGATGTCTGGAAGTAGTCTTCATCCTGAATAGAGGCCAAGGCCCCTGCTTGCGCCAAGCTATCCAGAGGATACGAGTTGAAGCTGTCTTTAACCCTAATCAACCCATCAACTATGGCCTTGCTAGCTAACGCAAAACCCACGCGTAAACCTGCCAGCGCCCGTGATTTAGACAAGGTATGTATTACCACCAGGTTATCGTAGCGTCCTAATAAAGCAGAAGCCGATTCAGCACCAAAGTCTACGTAGGCCTCATCGACCACCACAGGGATATCTGGGTTGGCGCGGGCTATGGCTTCGATATCTGCCAAAGACAAGGCCAAGCCAGTGGGCGCATTAGGATTGGCAAAAATAATACCTGCTGGCTGTACGCCACGAGGCACGGTGTAGTCAGCCACGCGTATCGAAAAGTCCTCAGCCAAGGGCACGAGTTCTGGCTGGATATCGTACATTTTGCAGTAGGTACGATAAAAGCTATAGGTAATATCGGGCATTAACAAGGGCCGTTTACCGTGTTGCAACAGGCCATCGAAGACGTGCGCCAGAACTTCATCTGAACCGTTACCCAAAAACACCTGGTCAGCCTGCAAACCGTGCAGCTTGGCAATCGCGGTGCGCAATGCCAAAGCACTGTAGTCGGGGTATAAACGCAAGCTATCGGTAGTAGCAGCTTGTATTGCAGCTAAGGCACGCGGCGATGGACCGTATGGATGCTCATTGGTATTGAGCTTAAGCAGGTTAGGTATTACAGCCTGCTCACCGGGTGTATAAGGCGTAAGATCAGCGACGTGGTCGCTTAAAAAACGGCTCAATGCATTCCCCTAAATGTATGGGTTACGAGACGACTTGAATTCTATCCGCAAGGGCGTGCCTGCCAGCTTGAATTCAGTACGAAAACGGGTTTCCAGATAACGTCGATAGGAGTCAGGAATAGCGTCCAAACCACTACCATGCACAACGATTAGCGGCGGATTTTGTCCCCCTTGATGTGCATAACGCATTTTGGGCCGGAATATACCCCTGCGTGGTGGCGGCTGCTGCTCGACCGACGCCAGCAACGAACGCGTCAGCTTAGGTGTAGACAGCTTGGCAAACGCGGCGGCATGAGCCGCATTGACTGATTTCAGCAAGGCATTGACACCCTGCCCGTTCAATGCCGACACCGTGTGCATTTTGGCAAAAGATAAGAAACGTAATTTACGTTCGAATTCGCGCAATATACGGTCGCGATGCTCGCCGTCCAGGCCATCCCACTTATTAATTGCAACCACTAGAGCGCGTCCGGTTTCCAAAACAAAACCTGCAATATGTGCGTCTTGGTCGGAAATTTCCAGCTGAGCATCCAGCATCAAAACAACCACGTTACTGGCCTCTATGGCCTGCAAGGTTTTAATGACAGAAAATTTCTCTATCGCTTCGAAGACCTTGCCACGACGGCGTAAACCCGCCGTGTCGATTAAGGCGTAAGCCATATCGCCACGGTCGAAGTCAATTTCTATGGCATCGCGTGTGGTACCCGGCATGTCAAAGGCAATGACCCTTTCTTCGCCCAACAATGTATTAATCAGTGTGGACTTGCCCACATTAGGGCGTCCCACTATCGCCAACTTAATGCGGTGTGCACTAAAGGGGGCTTCCGCCGCTACCCCTTCATCCTGTGCAGCGTCGTCCAGTTCTGCTTGGTCTGGATCGTGATCATCAGGTACAAAGTCGTCTTCGAACGAGTCGCTGGCCAGATCTGCCGTTTGATCACCATCGTCTACCCATGCAAGCGCCAAATCAATCAAATCAACCACACCATCGCCATGCGATGCTGAGATGGCATGTGGCTCACCCAAACCTAATTCGTGAAACTCTACGGCTGCCGAACCATAGCGCATGCCTTCGGCTTTATTAACAGCCAAAATAACACGCTGGCTAGTTTTTCGTAGCAAACTAGCAATTTCGTGATCATGCGCATTAATACCTGCACGCGCATCGACCAGAAAAATGACAACATCGGATTCGGCAATGGCTTGCTGAGTTTGCCTAGCCATTTCCAACAGTATGCCGTCTTTAGCGACGGGCTCGAAGCCCCCGGTATCGATGGCGATAAAGGGGCGCTTACCTACTCTGCCTTCGCCGTAATGGCGATCACGTGTCAGCCCGGAAAAGTCAGCCACTAACGCTGCTCGCGAACGCGTAATGCGATTGAACAGCGTGGACTTGCCAACGTTGGCACGCCCTACCAGGGCGACTACCGGCTTGAATTCAAGATTTTTCAATTGACACCAACCAACAACAAATTACCACCTCCGGTTTGCACCAGCACACCACGGGGAGTGGCGACCAGAGGTGAAAGAATAGCACCACCGCCTACGTTAACGCGACCCAATAAACGGCCGTCGGTACGCGACAGGAAGTGTACATAGCCATCTAGGTCACCAAATGCCACTGCCTGGGGCACTACCGCTGGTGAAGATAAACGGCGATTACTTAGGGCGTCTTGTTTCCAGGCTTCATGACCATCCGTTAAGCCGTAAGCATAAACCGTATCACGCTGATTGGCGGCATACACATACTGGGAATCAGTCGTCATGCCAGTGTTACTGGAGAACCGCTGTTCCCAGATAGGTAAACCACCTTGCGAGACATCGAAACACACAATGCGGCCCTGATAAGACACACCGCACAATAAAGGACCTGCGATTTGAGGTGCACCTACGACATCACTGATACGCTCTAGGTCAGTAGCACCTTGCGATACGGAAACGGTACCTTCCCACTGGACATGACCATTAGCCACAGCAATCGCAATCAGCTTACCACTAGGCAAACCACTAATTAACAGACCATCTACGATACGCATTTGCATACTGGTTTTAAGTGCCAATGACGGCCCTGGACGCTGTATGTTCCAGCGCGGCTCGCCGCTAGCAGCATCAAAAGCTTGTATGCGATAGTCGCTACTACGAACGATTACCATGCCTTCACCCACTACTGGAGGCACATTAACCTCGCTGGTGGCCTTGGCCTGCCAAACTTGCACGCCCTGGTCATTAAAGGCAGTTATGGTGCCATCGGCAGCGGCAACGGCAGTAATACGGCCATCGGATCCAGCACCTGCAGATAGCTTGCTATCTGTAGTGGCCTTCCACTGAATAGCACCAGTGGCCAGATTCACTTTACTAACACTGCCACTAGGCGTGGCAACATATACGGAATCGCCCAACAGCGTAGGGGCAAAACCATAACCACCACCACTACCCACAGAGGCAGTCCAGGCGACATTGGCTGATATTCCAGCAGCGTATTCCGTTAAGGGATGTGGCTCATAGCGCTCGTTTTTACTGGAAAACATAGAGCAAGCTGTCAGGGACAGTACACCTAAAGCCAGGACGGAACTACGTAAAAGACGACGAGCTGTGACTGTTTGCATATTTTAAGCTCCACCTAAAGCATCTATTTTGAGTTGCACAATTTGCGATATAGGATCGTTCCCTAAGGCCTTAAGAGCGATTTCCCACGAAGCACGCGCTTCTTCGGTTTTACCTTGGGCCATCAGGGCATCGCCTTTACGATCAGCATACAAACCGGCAAATGCCGCTGGTGCATTATCGAGTTGTTCTAGGGCTTGATCGTAGTGCTGCTGGTCGATAAGTATGCCAGCCAAACGTAATTTAGCCAGCGGCACCAGCGACATATCGGTGCTATTTTTAATTAACCATTCCAGTTGCTCACGAGCACCAGCCAAATCATTACGGGCCTGGAGCGCCTGTGCGGCTACCAAAGCAGCACGCGTGGTGTAACCGGATCGCGGGAAATCGGAGCGTAATGTGGTGCTGGCTGCCTTGATACGAGCCAGAGCATCGTCACCTTCTTGGCTAGTCGCGGTTTCCAAGGCTTCGAAATAGCTCATGGCCTGGTTAGACTGGTGGCCTTGATACCACTGCCAACCGCGCCAGCCCACGACGGCAGCCACGAAAACAAACGCAATAACGACGCACAATGTGCCGTAACGGTCCCACCATGCACGCAAAGCGTCCAGTTTTTCCTGTTCTTCCAGATCGTATGCCATGCTTTATTTAAACCTTTAATGTCAACTGTGTAACCAGACGATCGAAGGGGATCGCTTCCTGCTGTTCTTGGGCCGCATCAACGGGCTGACGTAACCACTTAACGCTAGCCACACCCTGTGCGATTTCATTGTCGCCAATAATAACGGCAACAGCTGCCCCACTAGCATCAGCACGCTTAAATTGTGCTTTGAAGCCAGAAGGACCGGCGTGGACAATAACCCGCAGCCCGGCATCGCGCAAGGACTCACCGACTATAGCCGCCTTGCGACTGGCTGCTTGACCTTGATGAATAAGATAAACCTGACATTCAGCCTGGGGGATCTGCGGTGTTGACTGAGTCCATAGGTCCAACAAGCGTTCCATACCTATGGCAAAACCCACCGCCGGTGCGGGCTTGCCGCCCACCAAAGCGATAAGGTCATCGTAACGCCCTCCACCACAGACCGTACCCTGAGCGCCTAGGCGATCAGTTACCCATTCGAAAACCGTCAAATTGTAGTAGTCCAAACCCCGTACTAGACGCGGGTTTAAACGATACTCTATACCTGCATCATCCAGACGCTGGCAGACCGCATTGAAGTGCGCAAGTGATTCCTCACCCAGAAAATCGAACAAACGCGGTGCCTGATTGGCCATATCCTGCATCGCAGGATTTTTAGTATCCAACACCCGCAAAGGGTTGGTATACATGCGCCGTTTTCCTTCCTCGTCCAGCATATCTTGGTGTAATTCCAAATGGGCAATCAAGGCAGCCCTATGTGCGGCACGCTCATTGGCTTGCCCCAATGAATTCAGTTCCAAGCGTATATCAGTTAAACCTAGCAGCTTCCACAAACGTGCCAACATAAGGATTTGTTCGGCATCTACATCAGGACCCGCAAAACCCAAGGCCTCTACGTCAATTTGATGAAATTGGCGATAACGCCCACGCTGCGGTCTTTCATGGCGAAACACTGGACCCATCGCATAAACGCGATGCGGCCTGTCATAGAGCAGATTATGTTCTATGGTGGCCCTGACCATACCCGCAGTAAATTCGGGCCGCATGGTTAGGTTTTCATTATTCAAAGCATCGGTAAAGGAATACATTTCCTTTTCGACGATATCGGTGACCTCGCCTATGCCCCGTGTAAACAAGCGTGTATGTTCTAGCACAGGCGTGCGCATATTGCGGTAGCCATAACTAGCCAGCCATTCACGAACTATGGATTCCAGGCCTTCCCATTGGGCACTACTATCCGGTAATACATCTTTCATGCCGGTTAGGGCATTAACCTTTTGAAACGACGACGTCATAAACTATTCTTGATTATTGGGTAACAGGACCCGATTCGGTTGCGTCGGACACCAGTGGCGCACCATAGCGCCGCTGCACATACTGTTCGACAATGGACTGAAATTCTTGCGCAATGGTATCGCCTTTCAGAGTCTGGGTGCGTTCACCATCAATGTAAACCGGCGCAGACGGCACTTCCCCGGTACCAGGCAAACTAATACCGATATCGGCGTGACGGCTTTCGCCCGGCCCATTAACTACGCACCCCATGACGGCAACATTCATGGTTTCGACACCAGGGTAAAGGGTTTTCCAAACCGGCATCTGTTGGCGTAAATAGGTTTGTATGCTGTCAGCCAATTCTTGAAAAACGGTACTGCTAGTGCGACCACAACCTGGGCAAGCAACCACCATAGGTGTAAAGGCACGCAAACCCATAGTCTGCAAAATCTCTTGGGCAACAACCACTTCACGCGTACGATCACCACCAGGTTCAGGGGTCAATGAGATTCGTATGGTGTCGCCTATACCTTGCTGCAACAGCACAGCCAAGGCTGCGGTAGAAGCCACTATGCCCTTACTGCCCATACCTGCCTCGGTTAAACCCAGATGCAAAGGGTAATCGCAGCGTGATGACAAGTCTTGATAAACAGTGATTAAATCCTGGACATGACTGACTTTGCAGGACAGCACGATAGCGTTAGGCGACAAGCCTAATTCTTCGGCGCGCTGAGCATTACTGATAGCAGAGACCACCAGGGCATCACGCATAACGGCCTGTGCCGTCCAAGGCTGCGCCCGCCGGCTGTTTTCATCCATCATGCGTGCCATGAGCTCGTGATCCAGACTGCCCCAGTTGACGCCTATACGGACTGGCTTCTGGTAGCGACAGGCAATATCTATCATTTGCGAGAAATTATCGTCGCGTTTTTTACCACCACCCATATTGCCTGGGTTAATACGGTATTTGGATAAGGCCTGGGCACATTCAGGATACTGACTAAGCAGCTTGTGGCCGTTATAGTGGAAGTCACCTACCAAGGGGACAGATACCCCCATGCGGTCTAACTGTTCACGTATGGCCGGCACTTCTTGTGCTGCTTCTGGCGTATTGACCGTGATACGCACCAATTCAGAACCTGCCATAGCCAGTTCTTTGACTTGTATGGCGGTAGCAATAGCGTCCACAGTGTCGGTATTTGTCATGGACTGCACCACTACAGGCGCACGACCACCAATTTGTACTGCCGTATCGCCCCAGCGTACAACCGCACCACGGGTAAGCCGTGATTTGGCAGCGCCTACAGGCAAAGGCAGGTTGGCACCCGAGGCGCCTAGGGTATCTGTCATGATTTCAGTGATTTTAGCCAGTCCAGTACCAGCCATGATTCAGGAACCCAGCCGCGTTCAATAGCGTAAAAAGCCGCTACAAACAACAAGGCCAGAATAACAAGCAACCATCCCCAAGGCCGACGCACAGGATCACCCTGTACATGCAGATCTGTTGGGGCCAAGGAACTAGGTGTACCAGCATTAACAAAGCTGGTTTTGACCGGTCCCACCTGATGATCTAGC
Organism: Alcaligenaceae bacterium; assembly: GCA_013416485.1. Lineage (GTDB taxonomy): Bacteria > Pseudomonadota > Gammaproteobacteria > Burkholderiales > Burkholderiaceae_B > JAGOAJ01. Next base: position 55,365 of record JACCEO010000011.1, on the reverse strand, counting down.
ATGCTTAGCAGAGCATTGACATCAGCCTCTAGGAAGCGGCCATAGTTTTTCACAAAACCCCGTAGAGGCATGCCAGTGGGCAAGAGGTCCCATTGTTCGGTTTCTAAGGCATCGACCTGAGTAATGGAAAACTTTAAACGCGAAGAAACTTCTGATGGGGATAGGCGCTGGGCCTCGCGCAGCGCGCGTAATGTGCTACCCAGCCCGATAGCCGTAGCGGCATCAACGCGATCAGACAGTGGTGGTGAGGCTTGAGTCATCAACGTTCCTGGTGAATAGGAATAACGGCGCGATTGGGCAAACGCTGCTGGATACGGGTGCGGTCCTGGACATCGCCAGCCAACTGCCCGCATGCTGCAGCGATGTCATCGCCACGCGTTTTTCTTACGGTAGTTACTACGCCTGCGTCCATCAACAACCCAGCGAACTGACGCACCCTGGCCGCTGATGAGCGTTTAAGACCAGACTGTGGAAATGGATTGAATGGAATCAGGTTGAATTTGCAACGAACTTGTTGCGCAATAGTAACTAATTCCTTTGCATGCTGGTCGGTGTCGTTGACACCATCCAGCATAATGTATTCGAAAGTAATGAAGTCACGAGGAGCAAACTGCAAATAACGATTGCAGGCGGCCAATAATTCAGCCAGAGGGTACTTGCGATTCAAGGGGACTAAACGATCACGCAATTGATCGTTGGGTGCATGCAAAGACACAGCCAAAGCAACTGGGCATTCTTGGCCCAGGCGATCTATGAAAGGCACAACACCAGAAGTCGATACCGTAACCCTGCGACGCGACAAGCCGTAAGCATTGTCGTCTAACATTAAACGCAAGGCACCTAAAACCTGATCGTAATTTAGCAAGGGTTCACCCATGCCCATGAACACGACATTACTGATCACGCGAGCGGGATCGGCCGTGGATACCACACCCCCTATACGCGCGGTTTCTAGATCGGCCTGTACGGCACGCCGCGCATACCAAAGCTGACCAATAATTTCAGCGGTTGTCAGGTTGCGATTAAACCCCTGATAACCCGTAGAGCAAAACGGACACGCTACCGTACAACCCGCTTGGCTGGAGATGCACAAGGTACCGCGGTCATCTTCGGGTATGAAAACGGTTTCTACAGCGTTGTTATTACCAACGTCAAACAACCACTTGCGCGTACCGTCACTGGAGCGCTGTTCGGTAGATACAGGAGGCGCGCTTACCGAGCAACTTTCAGCAAGTTGCGTGCGGAAGTCGCGCGCCAGATCCGTCATGAGGTCGAAAGAATCGACTCCACGCTGATGCACCCACCGTTGCAATTGCTTGGCCCGAAACGGCTTGCCCCCCCACTGCTCGACCAAAGAGACGAGCGCTGCGGAATCAAGACCTAATAAATTAATAGTTTCGGGAGTAGACATAATGATAGAGTGGGTGTACGGATAAAATCAGCAATTAACGGCTGTGAACGTTGCTTTCAGGGAAGAAGAAGGCAATTTCAACAGCAGCAGTTTCTGGAGCATCCGAACCATGTACAGCATTGGCGTCAATGCTGTCAGCGAAGTCGGCGCGTATTGTGCCTGCTTCGGCTTCTTTAGGATTGGTGGCGCCCATCAGGTCGCGGTTTTTCTGAATGGCGTTTTCGCCTTCAAGCACCTGAATAAATACAGGACCCGACACCATGAAATCAACCAGGTCTTTGTAGAAAGGACGCTCGCTGTGAACAGCGTAGAAACGTTCTGCGTCGTTACGCGACAATTGCTGCAAGCGTGCGGCGATAACTTTAAGGTCAGCCTGTTCGAAACGGGCGACAATCTGGCCGATAACGTTCTTGGCAACAGCATCAGGTTTGATAATAGAAAGGGTGCGTTCAATAGCCATGTAAAATCCCAAAAGGTGATATAGCGGTTTTTCCAATAAAAACAAGAACTTTGCTAAAGTTTATGTTAGCCAAACATTTTAACATGCCATGCGGTATGCGCCCTACCTTAAAATAGGGCTTTGCCCCTCGGTTTCCTATATAGTCAGACCTTACCCGCCTTGGCGGCCCTGGCCTCTTTTATTTACACCAATGACAACACCATCAGCGACACTCCAGCCCGAACAACTCTCTAAAAGCTTTGAACCTCAAGATATTGAGGCGCGCTGGTATGCGCAATGGGAAAGCTTAGGGTATTTTGCCGGCGGCCAACACGTAGCCCCCACTGCCCCGCACACTAGCCAGCCCTTTGTGATTCAGTTTCCGCCACCCAACGTAACGGGCACATTGCACATGGGTCACGCGTTTAATCAAACCATTATGGATGGGTTAACACGCTATCACCGCATGCGCGGCGACGACACCGTGCTGGTACCCGGTACAGACCACGCAGGCATCGCCACACAAATCGTGGTGGAACGCCAGCTAGACGCCCAAAACATCTCGCGTCATGACCTGGGCCGCACTGACTTCGTCAAAAAGGTCTGGGAATGGAAAGAGGAATCTGGTAGCGCCATTACCGAACAGTTCCGTCGCTTGGGTTCGTCTGCCGACTGGGCACGTGAATACTTCACTATGGACGACAAGCTGTCAGTTGGCGTTGTAGAAACTTTTGTGCGCCTGCACGAACAAGGCCTGATTTATCGCGGCAAGCGCCTGGTCAACTGGGATCCCGTACTGGGCACAGCCGTATCCGACCTTGAGGTTGTAAGCGAGGAAGAAGACGGCTTTATGTGGGAGATTCGCTACCCACTGACCCAAGCGGTCAACGGCCTGACGCACCTGGTGGTTGCTACTACCCGTCCAGAAACCATGCTGGGTGACGTGGCGGTTATGGTGCACCCCGAAGACGAACGCTATGCTCACCTGATAGGCAGCACTGTCACCCTACCCCTGGTAGGCCGCCAGATCCCTGTTATTGCCGACGACTACGTAGACCGTGAATTTGGCACAGGCGTGGTCAAGGTCACCCCTGCACACGACTTCAACGACTATGCCGTAGGCCAGCGCCATCAACTGGACACCATCAGCATACTGACACTAGATGCAAAAATTGCCGATACCGCACCCGAACGCTATCAGGGCATGGACCGATTTGAAGCGCGCAAGCTGGTTGTTGAAGACCTGAAAGCTGCCGATGCCCTACAGGCCGTTAAGCCACACAAACTCATGGTGCCACGCGGCGACCGTACCGACACGGTCATTGAGCCCATGCTGACTGACCAGTGGTTTGTTGCCATGAGCAAACCCGCTCCAGACACGGCACAGCACCCAGGAAAAAGCATTACCCAAGTTGCTTTAGATGCGGTCGCTGACGGGCGCATCAACTTCTATCCAGACAACTGGTCAACTACCTACAACCAATGGCTGGAAAATATCCAAGACTGGTGCATTTCTCGCCAACTGTGGTGGGGCCACCAAATACCGGCCTGGTACTCTGAGGATGGCCAAATCTTCGTTGCACGCAACCAAGCGGATGCTGAAGCACAGGCTGTCGCTGCTGGCGTAACCGGCCCACTACGCCGTGATGAAGATGTACTAGATACCTGGTTTTCATCAGCCTTAGTACCATTTACCGACTTGGGCTGGCCCGAGCAAACTCCTGACCTTGAACGCTACCTACCCTCCAGCGTCCTGGTTACAGGCTTCGATATTATTTTCTTCTGGGTTGCACGCATGGTCATGATGAGCATGCATTTGACCGGCAAAGTGCCCTTCAAAACCGTCTATGTTCATGGATTAGTCTGTGACATGGAAGGCAAAAAAATGAGTAAATCGCGGGGTAATACCATAGATCCCGTAGACCTCATTGACGGCATCTCTTTGGAAAAGCTGCTGGAAAAGCGCACCAGCGGCCTAATGAACCCACGCCAAGCTGATCAAATTCGCAAAACCACCCAAAAAAACTACCCCGACGGCTTCCCTGCCTACGGCACTGACGCCTTGCGTTTCACGATGGCGGCCTACGCCACTCTGGGTCGCAACATCAACTTCGACCTAAAACGTTGCGAGGGCTATCGTAATTTCTGCAATAAATTGTGGAATGCCACACGGTATGTCTTGATGAACACCGAAGGCCATGCCTTAACAGATAATGATTTGTCCGGCATACAGCCTGAACTATCGTTTGTTGACGAATGGATCATCAGCCAATTACAACGCTTGGAAACTGACGTGGAACGAGGCTTCACGGATTACCGCTTCGACAACATTGCTAATGCCATTTATCACTTCGTCTGGGATGAATACTGCGACTGGTATGTAGAGCTGGCCAAAGTACAATTGCAACACGGCACACCCGCCCAACAACTAGGCACACGCCGTACACTGATACGCGTGCTTGAAACCGTGCTGCGCCTGGCTCACCCCATTATTCCGTTTATCACCGAGGAACTATGGCAAAAAGTCTCTGTTGTTGCTGGCAAACGCGCCACTGACCAACAAGCCAGCTTGTGCGTACAACCCTGGCCGCTTGCCAATCTGGAAGCATTGGCACCAGTCGCCGAAGCCCAGGTCACCGCACTGAAAGCGCAGGTCGATGCCGTACGAGCTTTGCGTGGTGAAATGAGCCTATCGCCTGCCGCACGCGTCCCCTTAATTGCCCAAGGGGACAGCGCAGTCCTGCAAGCCAATAGCGCTTACTTAGTCGCTTTGGCCAAACTGGAAAGCGTCAGCATCGTTGATCAACTACCCGATGAAGGCGCACCTGTGCAAATTGTTGGGACAACCCAGTTGATGCTACACGTAGAAATTGACGTTGAAGCCGAGCAGCTACGCCTAGGCAAAGAAATTGCTCGCCTGGAAGGTGAAATCGCCAAAACACACGCCAAATTAAGCAATGCCAGCTTTGTTGAGCGCGCTCCAGCTGCCGTCGTCGAGCAGGAAAAACAACGAGCCGACCAATTTAGCGCCACCTTGGATAAGGTCAAGGAACAGCTAAGAAAATTAGTTCGATAACCAGGCTAAACATGTGTCATGCAGGACAGTAAGTTTTGCATGACACCTACCAAAATAGCCAAGATGGACTTTATGCAAGCAGCTGCTTAAGAAAGGCCTCGTCTGCCTTAGATAGCAAGCCTGCATTGCGAGCTTTCACAATCAGATCGGGACGCCTGCTGGCAGTTAACATAAGGGATTGCTGACGACGCCACGACGCGATATTGACATGATGCCCTGATAACAAAGGCGCAGGTACAGGCTGACCCAGATAGTGCTCTGGTCGCGTGTAATGGGGGCTATCCAACAAGCCTGTCAAACTATCATTAAACGAGTCTTCCAACGCCGAGTCTGCATGATTCAAAGCCCCTGGTAGCAAACGCACCACGCTATCCATAATCGCCAGAGCAGCGATTTCCCCACCAGACAACACAAAGTCCCCTAGCGATACTTCTCGGGTCACGCAACGATCTATAAAGCGCTGATCGATACCTTCGTAGCGACCACAAATCAGAATAGCTCCTGGACCTGCAGCCAGCTCTTGCGCCATCGCCTGATCAAAGCGCTGCCCGGTTGGGCTCATGAGAATGACAGGAGCGGTCTGTGTTAAGCCTGCATTACTACGGCAAGCCTGAGCGGCCTCTACCGCGCACTCCAGCGGCTCGGCCAGCATCACCATGCCTGGCCCCCCCCCATAAGGTCGATCATCCACCGTTCTATGCACGTCATGGGTATAGTCACGTGGATTCCATGCGTTTAAAGACCATAGATTTTGCTTATGGGCACGCCCAGTAACGCCCGCATCGCGCACGACACTGAACATATCGGGAAACAAAGATACAACATCAAAGCGCATAGAAAACTAGCCGGTAGAGTCAAATACCGATAATACTACTGCAGTATATGTATGAATTTGAGCCGTTCCACCAGCAAACAGTGCGTGATAGCAGGCTAAGAGACGCAGTTAAGAGAGCTGCTAAAGGTCAATAGGCCAATTACTGTGCAGCACACTATTGGCGATGTCCACAGTATGCACATGAGCACTGACGAACGGCACTAAGACCTCAATTTCACGGCCTTTATCTGTTTGCAAGAATTGCAAATCACCGCTATCAGCCTGTGTAGCCCTGGCCACCTGCAAAACCGCATGAGCCCCGTTATCGATGACGTTACGCACCTGACCAATAAGCACTGGCTGTTCCTGATCATCTTCGCCAAATAAACGGCAACCAATCAGATCCACCCAATAGTACTCATCGTCATCCGTCGCAGGAAACGCCGACCTAGGCACACAAACGGTATGGCCCCTCAAGGCTTCCGCCTGATCCCTGTCAGTCATGCCAGCCAATTGTGCAATCACAGTACCAGAATGCATCCGGCTAGCCGCGACCTTAACAGATCGAGCAGACGAAAAAACGCCCGCATCCCCTAAAGGAGCAGGCGTTTTCAACCACCATGTTTTAGCGTCCAATAGCACTTGCCCATTGGCAGCGTGTGGCTGGATTTTTATCCAACCACGCACCCCATAAGCCGATACTACGCGCCCGAGTTCAACCAGGTCACCGGGAGCCCCGCCAGACGAGGTATCAGAAACAAGCACTTGGACGCTGGTGGTATAGCAATAAGTAGCGCGCTTAAGCGGCTACTTTTGCGGAGTATTCTTTAACCAAGCGAGTTACCGCAGGCGAAAGCTGAGCACCGTTACCAGCCCAATACTGAACGCGTTCCATATTCAAACGCAGGTTTTCTTGACCTTCGTTTGCAACAGGGTTATAAAAACCCAAGCGTTCAATAAAACGGCCGTCGCGACGATCGCGTGAATCGGCAGCTACAACACTGTAAAACGGACGCTTCTTCGAGCCACCACGGGCCAGACGAACCACAACCATTGGTAATCCTTTGAAAGTCGTGTGAATAACAAAGCATTTTAGCACCTGTAAGCCAGTTACTGCAAGCCGTATTGTAGCAGGCCTAAAAGCAAGGGGTCTGGCGCAATCAGGGAAGGCACTTAAAGCACAAATAGCAGTAAGCACAAGGCCTTGTTTTTTAACGTGCGTTAGTCTTAACACGGTCACTAGCTTTGGTACTTATTGCGGCATCGGCTGTCACCCGTCGTGCTCACTCTGGACCCCCGCTATCGCAAAGGGCCCGGCAACGTAGGCGAGTGTACCTACAACCGCTATTTCTTGGATACTGCCGCCTTAGATGACGTCTTTACGCACTAAGTACAGATTTAGAAAAGCAAAAAATTAGCGGCGTTGCAAATAATGAGTGATGTTGCTTTCAGACTCGATCTGAGCTAGCAAGGTATTGCCAGTTTGCTTGGCAAAGGCTTGGAAGTCACGCAAGGCGTGGGTATCTGTCGTGATAACTTTCAGAATTTGCCCGCTTTCCAGCTGTGCCAAGGCTTTTTTGGCACGTAGTATAGGCATGGGACACTTCAAGCCTGATGCGTCGGTTTCCAAGTCTGCGGTGGGTGGGGTCAGAGTATTCGTCATGATTATGTGGAACTGAAGCGCGGCAGCTAGATGACAGCTGCCGCGTTATTTGATTAGGCTAGCTGTTCGCGAGCCCAGGCTTCTACACCAGCCAACGCACCAGCCAGAGCAGTTACGTCTGTGCCACCACCCATTGCCATATCAGGACGACCACCGCCTTTACCGCCTACCTGAGCCGCTACGGTACTGACCAGATCACCGGCTTTGAGCTTACCTGACAAGTCTGCGGTAACGCCGCCTACCAGACTGATTTTTCCATCAGCAACCGCTGCTAGCAAAACCACAGCTGACTTCAAGCGATCTTTAAGCTGGTCCACCATACCGCGTAATGCTTTAGGATCGGCCCCAGCAATATTCGCAACCAGTAGCTTGGCATCACCATTCAAGGCCACTGCCTGACTAACCAAATCATTACCAGCCGATGCGGCCAGCTTGCTTTGCAATTGATCGCGTTCGCGCTCTAGGGTACGCAACTGATTTTGCATCAATACTATGCGATCAGACAGGTCTCCTGGCTGAGTTTTCAGCAAGCTGGCAGCGTGCTGTAGGGCAGCATTGGTTTGCTGTACCCAGTTCAAGGCATTTTCACCTGTGACCGCTTCAACGCGGCGGACACCAGCGGCCACACCGCCTTCGGATAAGATTTTAAATAGGCCGATATCTCCGGTACGGGCTACGTGGGTCCCGCCACATAGCTCGCGCGAAAAGCCTATATCTAATACACGCACGCTATCGCCATACTTTTCACCAAACAAGGCGACCGCACCGCCCTCTACTGCCTCGTCAAAAGACATGGTTTGTGCAGCGACGTCTTGGTTCAGTAAAATTTCGGCGTTGACAATTTGTTCGACGCTGGCAATTTGCTGGGCACTCATGGGAGCGTCATGGGCAAAGTCAAAACGTGTTTTATCGGCATCGACCAGCGAGCCGCGCTGCTGCACATGCTGGCCCAGCACTTGGCGCAAGGCTTTATGCATTAAGTGTGTGGCCGAGTGATTACGTATGGTGCGCGCACGCTGCTGTGCATCGACCTGCGCATCCAGGGTATCGCCTACAGCAAGGCGCCCTTCCAACAATGTCCCGTGATGACCCGACACATTGCTTTGTATTTTTTGAGTATCACCCACTTGAAAACGTGCGGTCTGGCCTTGTAACACACCCGTGTCGCCAACCTGGCCACCGGATTCAGCGTAAAAAGGTGTGGCATCCAGCACCACAATGGCTTCTTGGCTCGCATCAACGGTATCTACCGATGTGCCATCGACGTATAAGGCAACAACCTTGCCTTGGCTTCGCAGGTGGTCATAACCTTCGAAACGGGTTTCGGCTCCGTTGTAGCTTAATCCTTCGGCAGCTTTGAACTTTCCAGCAGCACGAGCCTGGTCGCGTTGGCGCTCCATAGCGGCCTCAAAACCGTCCAGATCGACTTCGACGTTGCGCTCGCGGCAAATATCAGCAGTCAAATCGACGGGAAAGCCATAGGTGTCATACAAAGTGAACAGAGTTTGACCATCCAGTCGGCCGCTTTCCGGAATGTCAGCCAAAGCCGCATCCAGGATTTTCATCCCATGTTCCAGCGTCAGACTAAAGCGTTCCTCTTCTTGCTTAAGTACTTGTGCAATACGCTCTTGTTGAGCGACTAGTTCAGGGTAGGCTTCACCCATTTGAGTAGCTAGATCTGCTACCAAGCGATGGAAGAACACACCAGACTGACCCAACTTATGGCCGTGGCGCAAGGCACGACGTATGATACGGCGCAAGACGTAGCCACGCCCTTCGTTACTGGGAATAACACCATCAACGATCAAGAAACTACAAGCGCGTATGTGATCGGCAATCACTTTAAGCGAGTTATCGGTCAAATCGGTCGTACCTGTTTCACGTGCAGCAGCTTTGATCAATGCCTGAAACAAATCAATTTCGTAGTTAGAGTGCACATCCTGCAATACGGCGGCAATACGCTCTAAGCCCATGCCAGTATCCACGCAAGGCTTAGGCAGCAAAGGCATATTGCCTTGCGCGTCACGCTCGAATTGCATGAACACCAGATTCCAGATTTCAATATAACGGTCACCGTCTTCTTCGGGCGATCCGGGAGGACCACCCCAAATTTCTGGACCGTGATCGTAAAAAATTTCAGAGCACGGGCCACAGGGACCAGTGTCAGCCATTTGCCAGAAGTTATCCGAAGAATAACGACCGCCTTCGTCATCACCTATACGTATGATGCGTTCAACAGGCACACCGATTTCTTTAGCCCAAATGTCATAGGCTTCGTCGTCCTCATGGTAAACAGTGACCCACAGTTTTTCCGCAGGCAGCCCATAAACCTGAGTCAATAGTTCCCAGGCATGGTGTATGGCTTCGCGTTTGAAGTAATCCCCAAAGCTGAAGTTGCCCAGCATTTCAAAAAATGTATGGTGACGTGCGGTATAACCGACGTTCTCCAAGTCATTGTGCTTGCCACCTGCCCGCACGCAACGCTGAGACGAAGTCGCCCGATGGTAAGGACGAGTTTCCTTGCCTGTGAATACATCCTTGAACTGGACCATACCCGCGTTGGTAAACAACAGCGTAGGATCGTTGCCAGGCACCAGCGACGACGAAGGCACAACCTGGTGGCCTTTCGATTCAAAAAACGATAGGAATTTTTGACGTATTTCAGAGGTTTTCATTGCGGAAACAACGCTAAATTAGAAGTAACCATTGATTATAGAGGTAGTTTTGACTTGTGGGCTAAGCGCCTGTGACGCTTAGCAGTTGTGCCACCACAGAAACAGCAATAATTGCTGGTTCCTTACTAGAGGTTGCTACCAAGCCTATGGGACACTCCATACGCTCGATTAAGTCACTAGGGAAACGACGGCTTAAACGTGATACAAAACGCGCCTTCTTGGTTTTAGAACCAATCAATCCTAAAAACTGAAATTTTCTATGTTGGAATATTGCTTCGACCAATTGCATATCCAGAGCATGATTGTGGGTCAATATCAACCAATAGGCGTTATCAGGTAAGTCGATAACATCGTCGGCATCGCCTTGTATGCAACGAACGTTTCTAGGCGGCTGTGCAGGCCAGCAATCATCACGAGGATCCAGCCAACTGACGGTAACTGGTAAGCTGGCCAAAATAGCAACAACGGCATGCCCTACATGGCCTGCGCCACAGACCACAATATGTGTAGCTGGTACAGCCCACACATCAAGCACTTGCTTGTCGGCCTCATTCCACTCACAGCAGGCATCAGGGACCGCCGGACGAATATCAACCGTAGCATCGGTAACTGCCATCCCTTTGGTATTGTCCAGACGGACCAGGCGCTGAACCGAACGACCCTGATGTATCGCCTGCATCAGCAAACGTCCCCAAGGCAAATCGGCCTGATCCAGGCGTTCGAACGCCAACCAAACCACGCCGCCACAACACTGACCCAAACTAGGGCCTAAGGCATAGCGCACAACTTCGGATTGGGCACTTGCGTGTTGCAGCATGTCACGAGCCTTGGCAATAGCCTGCCATTCCAAATGACCACCACCTATGGTGTCTACTGTCGAATCCTGCCCCACCCACATACGGGCACCAGGGTCGCGCGGAACAGAACCCAAGGCCCTAACCACAGTAATTAATACCTGAGGCTGGCCAGTTTCCAGCTGGTTCAACAGATGTCCAAACCAAACCGTTGGAGGTACACCTGGTGCCCCCGGCAAAAGCATAGCGTCATCCATTAGGGGGTCTCATGGACAAGCTCGCGCACCTGATCCAAGGTCTGCAAGATACGTTCTGGGGTCGCTGGAGCATCCAAACGCGGTGCAACTCCTGGCTGTGCGCAAGCAGCAATTGCATCACGTATGGCCAACAGTACGGCAGTGGCACTTGGCAAAGGCGGCTCACCCACGGCCTTGGATTGGTAAATATTGTTTTCCGCATTGCCATTATCAAAGAAGGCAACATTCATGACGGGTGGACAGTCAGAAACAGACGGTATTTTGTAAGTGGACGGAGCATGCGTCATTAGCTTGCCTTTGTCATTCCACCACAGCTCTTCCGTAGTCAACCAACCCATACCTTGTATAAACCCACCTTCTACTTGGCCCAGATCCAGTGCGGGATTCAGTGTTCGGCCTGCGTCATACAAGATATCGGCACGTAACAAGCGGTTTTCACCAGTCAAGGTGTCTATTACGACTTCAGCCACAGCAGCGCAATACACAAAATAATAGAACGGGCGCCCGGTTAAGGTTTTAACGTCGTAATGTATTTTGGGGGTACGGTAAAAACCAGATGACCATAAGGGGACACGCGCCATCCAGGCCTGCTGCACAAAATCTGCAAATGCCAAGGTGGCACGATCGCCACAAACCACCTGCCCTGCCTGGAAGACAATATCCTCGACGTCACAACCATAGTGATCAGCAGCGTAATTCACCAAGGCAAGCTTAATTTTACGAACGGCATCCTGAGCCGCCTTGCCGTTCAGGTCAGTACCGGTTGACGCTGCAGTCGCTGAGGTATTGGCAACCTTTGATGTATCGGCCGCTGATACCCGTATCCTGGACATATCCAGGCCTAGCTCTTCTGCCACAACCTGAGCTACCTTGGTGTTCAAGCCTTGCCCCATTTCTGTGCCACCGTGGTTCACCAGCACCGAACCATCGGTATATATGTGCACCAAAGCGCCAGCCTGGTTCAAATGGGTCGCGGTAAAAGAAATCCCAAACTTCACTGGCACCAAGGCCAGGCCCTTTTTCAGTATGCGATTTTCCTGATTGAATTGATTGACCTGCTCACGCCGTACCCGGTAGTCGGACGACACTTCCAGCTGATCCACCAGTTCGTGTATGACGTTATCCGTAATCTTCATTTGATACGGCGTGGTATTGCGTTCAGTACGCCCGTAAAAATTCAGTTTTCGTACATCTAGGGCGTCTTTACCCAAACTAATCGCGATATCGTCAATAACGTACTCAATCGCTAATATGCCTTGCGGACCACCAAAGCCACGAAATGCGGTATTTGACTGGGTGTGGGTTTTGACACGCAGCGATAAAATATCGAAGGTATCCAAAAAGTAGGTGTTATCGGTATGAAACACCTGGCGATCGGCCACAGGCCCCGATAGGTCTGCTGAATACCCACAACGCACTTGGTGTTCGAAAGCAACAGCTTTGATTTGACCATCATGATCGTAAGCGACGTCGTACAAGACACGAAAATCATGACGCTTACCGGTAATCATGAAGTCATCGTCGCGGTCGGGGCGCAGCTTCACAGGCAAGCCGGTACGCTGTGCCAATAACGCAGCCACGGTAGCAAACGGCCAGGACTGGCTTTCTTTGCCACCAAAACCACCCCCCATACGGCGACATTCGACCTTCACGGTATGCGCGGGTTGATTCAACACATGCGCAACCATAAACTGCATTTCAGTGGGGTGCTGGGTAGAGCAATACACCTGCATTTCTTGTTGCTCACCAGGAACGGCATAGGCAATTTGGCCTTCCAGATAAAACTGCTCTTGGCCACCGCAATAGAACTCGCCCTGTAAACGCCTAGGTCCTACTGCCAATGTGGCAGGTACATCGCCCTTTTGGATGCGCACTGGAGGCAAAACATAGGCTTGTTGCTTAACCCCCTCTTGCACTGTCAGTATGGGTTCCAGTTCTTCGTATTTCACCACCGCCAATTGTGCAGCACGACGTGCCAAATCGTGAGTCGTGGCCGCCACAGCGAACAAAGGCTGGCCCAAATACTGGGTGACCTCATCCACAAAAACGGGTTCATCAGCCAAAAAAGGCCCTAGGTATTTATGCCCAGGAACATCGTCCAGAGTAATAACATCTACCACGCCTTCAGCCTGCTTAACCGCGCTTAAATCTATAGACAGGACACGTGCATGCGCACGTTCGGACAAGCCAAAAGCGGCATGCAACATACCATGACGTTCAGGTAGATCGTCGGTATACAAAGCTGTACCTTTGACGTGTAGGGTTGCACTTTCGTGCGCTACCGGCTGACCGACAGTTTGCCAAGTTTTCTTTTGCATGTGCTCCCCCTTTATACGCGCGTGGCGTCCGTGCCAGTGCTTTCCAGATAGAAGCGATACAGCAAATTCTGTGCTGCTTTAAGGCGGTAATTGCTACTGGCTCGCATGTCTGTCATAGGTTGGTAATCCTCTGCCATCGCCAGCATGGCCTTTTGTACGCTGGCTTCATTCCATGACTGACCTAACAAAGCGGCTTCGGCATGACTAGCCCGCTTGGATGTGGCGGCCATGCCACCATGTGCAATACGGATTGAAGTGACTTTGCCCTGATCCAACTGTATGGCATAGGCGCTGCACACTGCGGAAATATCCTGATCAAAGCGTTTCGACAGCTTGTATGTAGCCACCTGCATGTCGGAGCGCCGCAATGGCACCAGCACAGCCTGTAAGAATTCACCGGGCTCACGATTTTGCTTGCGATAGTCCAGATACAACTGATCCAGCGCCATTGTTCGCAGCAGTTCGCCCTTGCGCAACACCACGTGCGCGCCGATAGCAATAAGAAATGGCGCAGAATCACCTATGGGTGAACCATTAGCCACATTGCCCACCAAGGTGCCTGAATTACGTATAGGCATGGAAGCAAAGCGCTTCCAAAGCTCTGTGGCTTCGGGATATTCCAGTGCTATGGCAGCATAGGCATCGTTCAATAATACAGCGGCACCTATTTCCAAATTGCCATCACGACGCTGTATGTTGGCCAGTTCAGCTACATCACCCAGATAAATTACATGGGTCAAGGTTTTCAGCTGTTTGGTCACCCATAAGCCAGCATCGGTACCACCGGCCAATAAGGTGGCCTCGGGATTTTCCAGCACCAATTCGGCCAATGCAGATACGCTGGTGGGCGCGGCATAACGCTGCTCCTGTGTAGTAAGCGCCAGCATACCTTCCGACTGTGCTGCTAGTTGCTGCAATTGCTGTTTAACCACATCGTGATCCAGCACCATTGCCGGGTAGTCACCCATCGCCTGAGCGGCATCGATAATAGGACGGTAGCCTGTACAACGGCACAGATTGCCCGACAGGTTGTCTAAGACCTGATCACGCTCTGGGTGACGCATACCATTTTGGTACATGGTGTACATGGACATGACAAAACCAGGAGTACAAAAGCCACACTGCGACCCATGATGATCAACCAGCGCTTGTTGCACGGGATGCAGGCCAGCCCCTGATGCCGCCAGCCCTTCTACCGTCCACAAGGATTTACCATCGACAGTAGGCAGAAATCGTATGCAAGCATTAATGGATCGATAGTGCACAGCCCCAGCGCTATCCAAACTAGCCTCTGTCACCGTACACGCACCACAATCGCCCTCGGCACAGCCTTCCTTGGTGCCCATCAGGCGCAGTTGCTCGCGCACATAGTGCAATACCGTCTGGGTAGGCGATGTTGGCTGTACTTCGTGCTTACATCCATTCAAATAAAAACGTACTGTATTTCTTTGCTGCATAAGTCCCTCTGCCTCTTGACTAACGCTGCCTGCGGCGCCGCTATCAACTATGCTACGCGCGCAGGCCCATGACTAGCAATAGCGCTTAGGCTTTGTCAGCCTTCAGGTTTTTAGCAAGTCGCCCCCAAACACGTACACGACTAATGCCGCCATCGGGATACATATTGACGCGCACATGCGTGACTGGCCCTAAGGCTTGCAAGGACTCGCCTTCATAGAAATGTTGCTTATCCATTTGTGTTTTCTGCTCACCCAGTAATTCTGGCCAGAACATAGCCTGAGTAATTAGAGACTGATCGGTAGCAGCATCAACACAAGCCGCCTGCATGGAAACGCGGTCAGGATAGTTACCCTTGAAATGTGCGGTATCGATTTCAATTTTTTCAACAATGACCGCATGGCCCAATTCGATGACGCACCAGTCATATCCAGGCTCGCGTCGACGGCGTGTTTCCCAGCCATCTCCCATGTTGACGCCCCTACCCTGCATAATCAGTCGAAACGGTGTGCCAAAGTGCGCATTGTTATAGCCCACCACACGACCACCATTGGATAACGCCGAGACCTCGTAGAGAGCATCAGCATCCTGGTCGCTCCAATTACAAGCAGGCTGACCATAAACGCGGAAACGCGCCACGCCGCCATCGGGGTAGATATTCAGACGCAAGTGAGTCCAAACGCGGTCGTCGTCGATAGCAATAAAATGATGGGAATTACCCGCCAGCGACGTTGCAGGCAGTAGTTCTGTCCATACAGTATTTTGATCAGGATCGGCCGTGCTATTACAAACCTGTATTGAGGCGGCAGGCGGATAATTGCCGGTGAAGTGGCTGGTGTCTATATCCAGCCCTTTAATGGAACCAGGCATGCCCAAACGGATAATGGCCGTGTCGTGCCCACCATTACGACGACGCTGAGTTTCCCAACCATCCATCCACTTGCCATTGTTATCGAATTTACCCACGATGAATACAGGTTCGGACGACTGCAACATGCGCTGGGCAGAAGCAAAGAACTCATCAGTGCATGACAACACACTGGCACCGAAGTCTTCCGAAGCCAGATTCACATGCCGGGTGGCAAACTCAGGCAAATCAACAGCATCCGCATTAACTACTGTGCCCACAGGCAAATTCAGTCCTGCCATAACAATTGCTCCTTAGGAATAAAGGGGTCCGGGAAGGTTCCGGGTAACGCATTACGAAGAATAGGGGTGTTCGTTAATCCAGTGACGGGCAATATCGGCACGTGTCGGTATCCACACCCTGTCATGGCCTTGTATATAGTCAAGAAAGCGCTGCAAAGCAGCAAAACGGCCAGGCCGCCCAACCAAACGACAATGCAAGCCCACTGACATCATTTTTGGACAACTATCCCCTTCGGCGTACAAGACATCGAACGCATCTTTCAAGTAGGTAAAAAACTGTTCGCCGCTGTTGAAACCTTGGGGCGAAGCAAATCGCATGTCATTGGTGTCCAAGGTGTAGGGAATAATTAAATGCGGCTTCACTTCGCCACTGCCCAATTGCACCTGAGTCCATAGAGGCAGGTCATCGCCATAGTAATCAGAGTCATATAAGAAGTTGCCTTCTTCCAACACAATACGACGAGTATTTGGACTATCACGCCCGGTATACCAGCCCTGGGGATGTTGACCTGTCAATGTAGACACTATATCTATACACTTGCGACAATGGTCACGCTCTATGTCTTCCGGAACATCTTGATAATGTATCCAGCGATAACCGTGGCAAGCGATTTCATGCCCCAGGTCCACAAAAGCCTGAGCAACCTCGGGATTACGTTCTAGTGCCATACCTATGGCAAATACAGTCAATGGCAAACCACGACGCTCGAATTCGCGCAATAAGCGCCACACGCCAGCACGTGAACCGTATTCGTAGATGGACTCCATAGACAAATGGCGAGAGGGATACGCGGCAGCCCCGATAATTTCCGATAAAAACTGTTCAGAGCCAGCGTCACCATGCAGCACACAGTTTTCGCCACCTTCTTCGTAGTTCAGCACAAACTGCACTGCCACACGCGCTTTCCCAGGCCAATTGGCCTGCGGCGGATTGCGCCCATAACCCACTAGGTCGCGTGGGTAATTAGCGGATAAGGACGATATATTCTGTTTCAACGCTTTACTCCAAAAGACAACCAAGGATCCACTGGATCGGTGTGCTGTTCTTGCATGCGATCTTCGCAGTCCTCAAGATGATGAGCCATAGCCGCTCGTGCCCCTGCTCCATCCCCTTGTTGCAGTAAGTCCAACAAAGCGGCGTGTTCCAGATAGGAACAGGTTTTATCACCAGGGGTGTCGTAATAGGCGATGATCAGGGTGCTGCGCGCACATAAACTGTGCAAAATTTCAGTCAAGACATCGTTATCCAGCAAGCGCGCCAGCTCAACGTGAAACGCATTGGATAAGCGTATCCAGCTGATACGATCACCACATTCAAATGCCTTGCGCTCCTGTGTGACCATGTCATACAAAGGAACTAGTCGATCAGCCAGATTGGGCAAAACCAACAACATATCGATAACCATACATTCCAAGGCGCGACGCATTTCGAACACGTCTTTGGTTTCCTTGATGCTAGGTTCCCAAACAAAAGCGCCTCGGTTGGGCTGTATAACTACGATGCGATCATGTGCTAGCTGGGACAAAGCAGCGCGTACGGTAGCGCGTGAACATTGAAAAATATCGCATAAGGCTGCTTCAGTGAGTTTGGCTCCTGGCTGCAACCGCCTGTCCATAACGGCGTCGAACACGTCGTTGTATACCCGTGCGATCTCGGGGCCACCGCCTACAGGCGGCCCACTAAGCAAGGATGACGCGCTGGGTGCGGCGATTCTGCCAAGATCATCACGACGCGATGTAAGGTGTAGCATAGGTCATCCCGATTAAACATATTGACAAGTATTAGGTAGTCCGACAAAATCGTCAACATAAATTGTTAACAATCATTGTTGACTACGTAGATACCCGGAGACAAAGATGGGAAAACTCTCTACTCACGTTCTGGACACCATGCATGGCGTTCCAGCAAACAAGATCGCTATTGACCTGTACCGCCTAGAGGGTGAGCAGCGCCAACTGTTGAAACAAGTACATACCAATACCGACGGGCGCTGTGATGAACCTTTATTACAAGGTGCCGATTTTGAACGTGGCATATATGAGCTGGTTTTTCATGCGGGCGATTACTTTGCTAATCGTGGTGTCTCCTTACCCGAACCGCGTTTTGTTGATCAGGTCACACTGCGCTTTGGGGTCGCCCAACCTACAGAAAATTATCATGTGCCTTTAGTGGTTACGCCTTGGACCTGGTCCACATACCGCGGCAGCTGACAGCCTCTATACCATCCCCTAGATACCTCAAAGGAAAATTATGGAAGCGTTTCTGTCGGAATTTGGCAATCTATTATTGCGATGGTTACACGTCATTGCTGCCATCGCCTGGATAGGTGAGTCCATCTACTTCGTCATGCTGGACAACAGCCTGCGCCCACCACGTAATCCAATACAAAGTAAAGCCGGTGTATCTGGCGAGATGTGGGCCGTACACGGCGGTGGTTTCTACCACAATCAAAAATACCTAGTTAGCCCCCCCGATCTGCCAGAAGACTTGCATTGGTCATTCTGGAAAGCCTATTCCACCTGGTTATCAGGGTTCGCCTTGTTTGCCATTATGTATTTGCTTAAACCGACCTTTTACTTGGTAAACCCATCCAGCCCCTGGGCTTGGGCAGCCACCATGTCAGGTGTACAGGCCAGCGCACTGGCCGTGGCATTCCTAGTAGCAGGCTGGGTAGTCTACGATCAACTATGCCGCCGCATCAGTCCAAATATGAAGCACGACGGCCGTTTAAGTCTAGCCGTAGGCATCATGATGGTGTTGGTATCCTGGCTAAGCATGCAAATGTTCCAGGGTCGCGCTGCCTTCTTACTAACCGGCGCTGTCATGGCCACTGCCATGTCTGCTAACGTCTTCTTTTGGATTATTCCCGGTCAGCGTCGCATGGTAAAAGCCATGAAAGCCGGTGTAGCACCCAACCCCCTAGATGGTAAACGTGGCAAACAGCGTTCGGTACACAACACCTACTTTACGCTACCCGTCGTATTGCTAATGCTAAGCAACCACTATTCGTTTACTTATACCAGCCCTTACGCTTGGCAAATCATGAGCCTATTCATTTTTTCCGGCGCACTGATACGTCAATATTTTGTGTTGCGACATAGTGGGAAAAATCAACTAGGTTACCCGGTGGCAGGTGTCATCCTGTTAGCCATCGCTGCCTGGTTGATGGCACCAACCACCACACCATCAAGCACACCAGTTCCTGTGGTGGATAGCGGAAAAGATACCGAAACCTCTGTACTAGGCATAGTCACTGCCCGGTGTGTCCAATGCCATAGTGAAAAACCTACTCTGGGTGGTTTTGCTGCTGCTCCGGCAGGTGTACATCTAGAAAGCCTCGGCGACATACAGCGACATGCGGATCAAATCAAGCAAACCGTTGCCAGTCGTTATATGCCGCTAGGCAATATGACTAGCATGACAGATGCTGAGCGAGCTGCAATCGCTGCTTGGGACGGCTCTTAAAAGAGTTGTGATCATCTAGAGCATAGTTTGATTTCTTTTGCAAAGCTGCTGCCGTGGGTACGACGGCAGCCAGCCTAATGGACCTTGCACGAACCGCTTTCCCGTAACGGGACAGTAAAACCAACTACCTACTAACACAGAGATAACCTAGCACCCTGCCCCCACCTGGCACTTCAGTACCGCTGTCTGAAATCAGCACCCTATGATGGCGTACAGGACAATTACATCCGTTAGTTATCGGATTGACACCACCCACCGTGCACCCCAAAGCAGTATCTACGGAATAACCACCACCGCCGCGTGCTGTTGATTGCCACATCCCACCACGGCACTGCAATAAACCACCGTGATTGTCCTGGGTGATTGCGCCTTCCTTGTCACAACCATCCATCCAGTTAGCCTGGCTACCCAGAATTAAACGCCCGTCCAGGTGTATATCGGCGGCAGCTGCCACATCACCTTGTACTGTTAGGTCACCTTGGAAATCGGGATCACGCGTGTCGCGTATCCGTAAAAAATCACTACCACCTAATTGTTCTGGAGTTATTACTAAAACCAACGTCCCTGGTGGCATTGCGGCCATACCGTCAGCCGGAGGGTTGGGATATTTAAACGATGCCCCAGACAACCACTGCGCTTGGGATGATGTCACCTTGCCACCTAAGCCTTGGGCCGCCATCAACCACAAGGCCATCATATGTTCATCGACCTGATCCGAATTAGGACGTAGCAAGGGACGTGTACTGGTGATAAATACGGTTAAAGCACAAAGCGAACCTGGGCAATCACCAGCACGCGTTAAACGTATATTGGCACTACCTGCCAAACTAACATCCTCAGGAAAACCTGTGGCCAGCAAACCGTTACTTTTTAGTTCATTGAGTGTGGGAGCGGCCCAATCGGCATACCCTTGAGTTGCCATGACAATTGCCGGGTCTGCCTGCGTCAAATGCGCTGCATAATGATTGACATATGCTTGGGCAGCCCCCCTGACTGACAACATCCATACAGCAGCTGTCTGCGCGCTGGCCTCGTCTATACGACGCGCCAGCGTATTAGCGCCCCACACCGCCAGCAGGGTGACGATCAACGCGCCTACCATTAGTTCAAGCAGTACAAACCCGCGTTGCCCCTGCATAGCGTTTCCCCTTAACCGGCGGTAAAGACAAAGGTATTGACATCCCCTTTGCTACAGGCAGACTCCGTGCTTAAGGCGTTATAAGCCTGGGTAGCACTTTTTACCGTGACCGCGGCACCACTATCGGGCTGTACCGTAATCTGGTTTACTACTCTTTGCATCACCGATGCTATCGAAGGACAAGCCGCATTGTTCACTTTATTTAAGGTAATAGTGAATGCTTCCCCAGCGCTAGCTTCGGTAATATTCACGCTGCCATCAGTGCCTAAGCCGTGATACACCGCCTTGCTGCCGCCGTTATCAGTGACAGTGAATATACTGGAGTCACTGACAAGATTTGCAAAATGATCCGTACTAATACCTGCATAGGGTGTGGTCGAACCATTGGGTCCATTCACCTTGGTTTGCATGATAAAACGAGCTAACTCCTCGCCCACTTTAGGTACTTTATTTTCAACAACATATCCCCCTATGGCAGGTATGCCTATGATGGCCAACAGCAACACAATGGCCGTCACTATAGAAACCTCGATTAATGAAAACCCATGCTGCTTGACATCAACAGCATCAACCAAAACCGCTTGATTAACAGAAGCAACAGAAATTAAGTTAGACATAAAATATCCTTTAAAAAATCAACATTACTAACTGGCGTGAAAAATCATTAAAGAACGACGTAACTCATCAATTACGGCGTAGTGCCATAAACCCAGCCCCAACACCAGGGCCAAGCAAACCAACAACATGCTCCAGCGCAGCACCGCCGCTTGTCTGGCCACCACACCCAACACCTGTAAGCGCAAGCGTTCACTAGTCAGCGCCAAGCCTGAACTTAGACCGCGTGCCATTACCATGTCGCTAAAGAACCAATAGTGTTCACGATCTAGCAAACCAGTATCAAAGCTAGCTGCCCCCGTAACCCCACTATCAATGTTCAGCAACATAGCGTCGATATGACTGGCCAGCCAAGGGCTAGCACCTTGCTTTTGCAATATCAAGGCGCTACGCAACTGAGTAGAGCCGCCATCGTCATTAGCCAGCACCAAGGCTAGTAAGGCCAAAAAGCGCAATACCTGCACATAGCGGTAGATACGCCAGATCAGATAGCTATCCAAGACCTTGCGTATAGGCCCATATGTATTAGGTAGGGACCATAGCAATACACCCCAACCACCTAAACACAGCACCATTAAAAACACGTAAAACTGACGGATTAGTTCGGACCACGCCACCAGCTGACGCGTCATGCCACCGTAGTATTCCGGCGGCACAGTTGCAAAAGTCTGCAATAACTTGGGCACGGTAAACCACGGCACGGCAGCCATTAGCAACAACGCCACTATTAGGGCCAAGGCCGCAGCCCACAAGGTGGTAATCACGATTTGCCCTGCTTGTCGCGTAAGCACCAGAACCTTAGCCAGCTCTGCCAAGGTTTTCACCAGCGTAGTATTTCCAAATGACTGCGCCATGCGTATCAAACCTAGCTCAGCTACCGGAAACTCTGCCAGCCAAGTACTGTATAAATCACCGCTGGATAACTGAAAGGTGTTTAACCAGCGCGCAGACAGCCTGCCCCTGGCCGACGATGTCCCATAACGGCTGGCATCCGCCTGGAATACATCTTTCAAGGTCCGTGTCCCACGCATACCTAGCAGTAAGGCCGACAGATAGTCATAGTAATCAGCCCTAAGCCCGATAAAGCGCCATCTGTCGTGAACATGAACTAAAGCAGCTAACCAGGGGCGATGCACTATGTAGCGACGATAGTGGTTCATGAGATGACCCTTAGATGATGGGACTTACGAGACGTATCCAACTGACTGCGTAAATACAAGGTCTGGAATGACTGAAAGCGCGACTCGATATCCCGCGGATCTATCTGCCCTAGAGACGCCTTGATCATGGCGCTATCCATAGCGCAACGTCGGGAATTTTCCATTGCCATAGGACCCGTAGACTGTTGTTGCTCGGCCTCTAACCAATACGGCAAACTACGTGTCTGTACGCTGTGTAAATAGCCTGGGCGCAAAGCAGGTTCCAGGATTTCCGCAGCAACTGTCCTGCCTGCATAACCCGCCAGTGGCAGCAGTTGTGCCTGACGGCACAGTGAACAACCTTCTGTGTTGCGCACCTTGAGTCCGCTAGAGATATCCCCATAGACGGTAGTAATGGCATCTAGCCTGGCTTGCCATTCCCTAGCCTTCTCACCTTTAAATAAGCCATCCGCAGGTAACGCGCAATTGGCGCACAACAGTGGCAACAAGGCTTGGTAAACCAATAGTTTGAGCACGCCCGGCGTAGCCAGAAAGTCACGTGATACACCGATAAAATCCGAAGCCAAGCGTTCTGCAACCAACGCTGCTGAAGGGGCATGCACCGTTGTATAGATATTTACACCGGAGCTTGCCAAGTCCATAAAGGCCAAGCCTGTTTCTGAGTCGCGGATTTCCCCAAGCAATACGTCGCTCATGGCTGAGCGTTTCAACGCCCTGAGCTTAGCGGCATAATAATTATGTGCGTCCTTGTCCAAAGCGCGTGCCACGGTATTTTGTATGGCACCAGGAATCACGTACTCCACCGGATCTTCTACCGTGATGACCTTGCGATCGTCTGGCAAGCGACTAATCAACGACGCTAACGTAGTTGACTTGCCTGACCCCACCGTACCAGCAAACACGACTGCTCCCCCTTCTGCCGTCAAAGCACGCTGTATTTGTTCGATCTGATCGGGCAAATAGCCTAGCTCGTGAAGCTCTGGAGCCATAGCGCCGGCTGTGCGCACTAACAAACGCAAGCAGACGCTTACACCGCGCTCTGCGGCTAAGGACGCCCAACGGAGCATGACACATTGCCCACCAACGGTCTTGACGATGCTGCCTTGTTGTTCAGAACCAGGATCAAAGACAGCTCCATTGCCACCACGGATATCCATCCAGGCTACGGCTAGCATGTCACTAAGCATACTGGTGGGCATGCCACGGAAACACTCGGGGGCCACATAACGACCTGCCACGGTGTAACGCACCTCAGACACGGCCTCGGTTTGCAACAGATTAATATGCAAGTCACTGGCCTGGTGGCGTACTCCCCATTCCACCATATCCTGAAAAGCATCGGCCAAGGCAGTAGTCGAGTGTTCAGTTCCGCCTGTTGCTACCCCCAATCCAGATGGCAAACCGGATGACAACAGCAGTTGCCGCCGCCCTATGGCCAACAACAAAGGAGCCGTTAACATGTAGCGCGCAGGATTAGCCAGCCTATAGCCCTGTTGCACTATCCGTCGTGACAGCTCGTCGGCCTGATCACTGCCTACGTGTTCAGCCAAGGCAAACAAGGCGACAGCACCATCATCAAGCAAGACGGGGCATAAACGCCCAACTAAAGCTTGCACCGCAAACTGCTCATCCAGAAGCTCTACAAAAGATGGCCGCATCATGAATAGCTCCTCGGCGTTCGCGATAGAGCCAGCCTGCGCGCTGTCATAACGATCTTGTGCTTGACGTAAAGGATAGGATGGCACAAACGGTGCATGATGTAACCATCCAGAAATACGCTGTCTCATCGCGACGCCTTTAGCGAAGGATGCAAACACAAGGTATGCGCCTCGTCCTGCCGCTCTAGCTGAACACAAGAACCGCTAATACCTCCCAACTTATAAACACGGCTGCCAGGCTTAGCCCCTATAGGTAAGGGCTGACCGCGTAAATACACATAAGGCTGATTACCAACCAAAACCTCAGCCAATAGGCGTTTACCCACACCATAAATAGCGACTAACTTTAATTGGCCACCGGGTTGATCCGACAAAGCCAAAGCCGTTTCAGAACGTTTGTCAGCCTCTTTCAAGCGACTTCGTGTCGCATTCAGCGCTAGTTCAGTATCTAGCCGCATTAACTCACGTACGGCCATTGCACCGCCTATATCAGCATCCACACTAGGTGCGGCAGATTTACTACTAGCTGCGTTAGACGAAGCAGGTGTAACGGCTAGGGCAAGTACCAAGGCACTTACGCCTACTGACACACATGCCAATGCCATATGCGCTGAACTAACGAGTAGATAAGGATGCGACTTCATGCAACACTCCTAGAAAAGTGACATTAAGCTGACTGCTTTTCAACGTCGGTTTAATTGCCTGGTTCACCGTAAGCGCCAAGCGGCGCCATTCCACACTGGCGATATGGGGTAGCAATAGTTCAAATGATCGCAAAGGGCTTTGAATATGCACCTCACGATATAAAGGTGCCTGCAGATCTACAGGTTGAACCAGCACCTGCCCCTTGCTATCGCGCGGCGGATTTACCGGTAAGGCCTGAGATTGCCCGGCCTCAAGACGTGAAAACGCCGGGCGTATCGCTTGCCAGGCACTAAATAAATGCCGTTCATTGTGATTTGCACTATTTAGCGCTGGGCTGCTGAATAAAGTGCATGGCGCCGCTACCGCCCAACTGACCTTGGCCAAATCCATCGTTGGGAAACGGCTAGTCCATCTAGATGGCGATGAACGCAAAAAACCGTCATTTGTCGCCTCTTGCTGTTGCCGTTGATAATCCCCCTGACACATCCAGGCAGATCGTCCTGCAGTGCACTCCACGCTGGCTAACTGCCAGCCCGCAATAACCACAGGCAAGTCGTACAAAGAGCTCAGCACAGGCTGCGTTCCCTGCATACCGTGCAAGCAACGCGCCTGAGTTGCCTGACGTACGGCCAATTGCCAAGCCAATTGCGTATCGGGTTCAGCCTGCACTGCAGGTTGAGCCTGCTTGGTATGCACCCACTGCCACACCGTTGGCGCTATCGCAACTACCGTTAGCGCCAACGCAAGCCATTGCACTGGCACAGGAAGCACACTGTCCCAGCGGCCCACCTTCTGCAAGCGATTGTTCGATGCACTGCTGGCGTATAAGTCAGACAAACCAGGAGCTATATCGGTATCTTGGCTAAGGTCTTGTAGTTGTGGATACGCTAAACGAACATCAGACAAGGCATTCAAGGCCTGATCCAACGTTTCATAGACCCTGTCAGTACGCGCCACCACTGCCCCTTCATGTGCGGCTACCAACCACCAGCCGTGCTCGGCGAGTGGCAGTATCAACGCCACGGTGCCAGAGGGAAACAAACTGGCCAAGCTTTGAGCGGCAGACTGCAAAGGTGTCTTTCGTCCAGAGGCCCGCTTGCGCAAACGCGTCATACCCACCGAACCTGCCTGCTCACCACTTAGCACCACATGGCTGGCTCTGTACTTACGCGCCAGACGCAGACTTTGACGGTGCAAGCCCCCACCCAGCAAAGGAAACCACTCTAAGCCAAATACCAAGATCGAGGATGCCGAAGGCAGCAGCAAAGGCGTATCGCTATGCACTTTAGAATCCTTCCTCGACCTGGGCCGTCACCACCATAACGGTAGTCAACTGCTGGCTACTGGCACGATCACTGCCACCTAAAGCGATAGGCAAGCCAGGATTCAAACGGCGTCCTTCGGTTTCTTCTTGGGTGCGGTCAAATCCAGAAATCAGTAAAGGCTGACCCGGCTGCAGTACAACCTGCTGCACGGTGCCGTTGCCATCTATGGTGACCTGCTGCAACTGCAAGGGATTGGCCTTATCACCAAAGGTCACTGACCTTAACGGCTGAGCGACGGTATTGTCATACGCAACAGACAGTAAAATTTGGCCATCTTCTTGAGCATCGGGTACCAAGGTCAATAAAGAACCAACGGTTTCCTCTTTTTGGCTTACCGACACTGTGGGCAAGGCCATATTTGCTCCACTGGCTAAGGCTGTTGTTTCTACTTTATCTATATATGAAAACGTTGTACGCACAGCATGGGTGACTGGTCGCCGATTCAGTGTTAACACTGGCAGGCTGCTACGTCGTACCACCCGCCCTGCCTGACTAAGCGCTTGGACTATGGCTTCAGAGCCTGCAAACGGCCCCTCTTTCAGGCCTAGTCCCACACTGCCCATCTCGGCCAAACCCGCACCCGGCACCGTCATGGCTGCTGCCAGCTTGGCACTGGAAAACACCAAATTCCAGTCCAGCCCTGCCTGAGCGCTGTCATCGGTAGCCACAGTGACTTCCTCGAAGATCAATCGCACACGCCGTGTCAGAGCTCTGTTTTCGTGATCTAAATACTGCCCTATACGATGTAAAACATCTGGGGTGTCAGTGACCACGATGGACGAGCTAGCACCTGACTCGGCCACCAGGATTCCAGAACGCGTCAGAAAAGGCTCGATTCGGGCACGCACCACGGCCAGCACATCATGCTCGGGACTGGCCAAGGTGGTTTGCGAATTACTGGTAAAACTAGCAGCACTGCGCTCGGAACCCAGTCCCAATGAAGCGTGTGCACTGGCATTAAGTGTCAGTGCACGTACATTGAACACCCTCGTTTCCGTTCGATAAAACTCTATGCGCTGATTGACATACGCCCACACCACCCCCAGTCTAGCGCTGACGGTATCCAATAACGTCGCCAAAGGTTCAGAACCACCGGTTAATACCACCGTAGCTGGTGAAGACAAAAGTGCTGCGTTGTTTCCCCCCGCCAAACGAGGCAAAAACTGATCCATAGGTAACAAGGCATCAGGTCGAACATAGACAGGAATCGATGTCACTGTAGTGATGCGCTGCGCCAACTCTAATAATGACAGTTCACTATCGGCAAACAGCAAGGTGGTATTGACCCGCTCACGCAATGCTAAAGGTAAAGTCAGCTCGCGTGCCAATGGCTGGGCACGTCCGGCCAACCAAGGCCTATCGACCTCTTGAGCTGCACGCCTGGCCTCTTGGCTGGAAATCGTCTTGGAAAAACTGTCATGCTCGGACTTTACACTTACACTGGTCTGACGAATAACGGCGCCAATATGCTGCATACGTTCACTTAATGCACAACCAGATAACAAGACACATACACTTAGCCCGGTGGTCAGATACTTCAGGGAGGTACTCATGACACCCTCACACCGGCACTGCGGTCACAGGTCTGTGCATAAGGGACTATGCGTAACACGCGATTCGAATAAAAACACGGTTGCAAAGGTCTGTCAGCCAATTCGGTCGTTGCAACTAATTCTTGCACCGCTTGCTTGAATCCACTCTGGAAACTGGCCGAACCGACGATAGGAATATCGGCATCCACCACCCAGTGCTCGGGCTCAAAGGTCCAGCCAGCAGCCACAGCCCAGCGGCCTAACACCTTACGTAAATTCTTATCTGAAGGGCTAACGGTATGTGTACTAGGGTGCTCAATGTCCACGGGACCGCTTAAGGGCAACAACGCCGATTCAGCCAGGGCAGCGAACTCAAAACTGGGTTCCGTTAAAGCGATCACCTGGCTGTCTACCACTTCAATAGCCTCAATCGGTTCTAACGATTGAGTTGAGTCGGGCATATCGTCTTTCGCTTCTGGCTGTATACGTTCCACCCTGCTTTGCAGTTGCCCACCACGTAGCACTAACTGAGACCAAACACCGGGCAGCACAACATACGGCCCCTGGCGCTGATAGGTCAGCGGCGTATCGCCTTGAGGAGTATGCTGAAAAATGGCGGGTATCGCTTGATCAGGCTGAAACTGCAGCCAGGTTTGCTTACCATTATCAAACACCTGCAAAGGAGCAACCTGCCTGTCACCTGACAAACGCCAGTCAAAACGGTATTGACTGGCTGCTGTCAGCGATGATGGCCCTGGAGGTTCCCCCAGCAAGGGATTTTTTACCCAATCAGGAAGGTGTGCACAGGCAGACAATAGCCCGACAACAACCGTAATAAACAACAATCTGACCATAGCGACATCCTAGTAAACAGTACAACGCCTGATAAATGGCGATGGTGCTTATCTTGAACGCGGCACATGGCTTGCGCCAGACTGCAGTTCTACGTACAGACAGTTTTATCCCGCGCCTAAGTGGTTAAAAAATCAGATGCGTTAACCGTTGAAACCTAATGTAGGTCTGGCTAAAAACACAAAAAACCCTTGTACCTGAGTAGGCAACAAGGGTTTTAAATGTAGCCCTATCACTAGGGCAAAACTATCAAGCTGGGCAATTAAGTCAGTCTAATTAACGTTCCTGCATGATTTTTCCAGCCTCAGTGGAAGCAAACTTCAAGGCGGTAACAGCAGGTTCTTGACCACTAAGGGCGCGATCCAAGGTATTTTGGAACATGGTTTTTATCTTGGGGTAGTTATTCACGCGAAACCCCTGACCTGCAGCGCTAGGCTTATCAGAGTACACCGCTACTAACTGGCGCCACTGCCCCAAATCCTGGTAATAGCCGTCGCCTGTGGCAGCAAACGCCTGCTGTGTCAAAGGCAAGAACCCAGTGTTTTGGTACCAAGTAGCCGCCCTTTCTGGGGCTGCCAACCAGGCTAATAGCGTAGCGCTGGCGCTATCATCAGCTTTGCTGTGGCCTTTGATGGCCCAAAGAGCAGAGCCACCAGCAAACGGCGCACCTGGTGTCTTAGTCACTTCAGGGTAGTAAGGCAAGCCGCTAATGGCAAAATCCAGGCCACGCTTGTCTTTGAACCAGCCCAAATTACCCGAATCCGATAACAACACACCACATTCGTTATTAGCAAAACGGGTCGTTGCTTGGGCATCGGCTTGAGGTTTAACCATTAGTTCTGTACGCACCCAGCTGATCATCAAAGACAAATGACGCACATACATGGTGTCAAAGTGAAAAGCGACAGTCTTTTTCGCTTTACCGCCTCCAGCAGCACCCATCGTATAAGGCTGGTTATTCACCGCAGCCAGATTCTCTAGGTTGATAGATACGGGCTGGTCGGACGTCAAAGGACATCGGCGCGAACCTTTATTGGCCAAATCTACCAATTGGTCTTGTAAACCATTCCAAGAGCGTTGCGGCTGCGCTGGTTGTATATCTGCCTTTTTAAAAGCATTGATGTTGTAAAACATCACCGGAACGTCAACCATGTAAGGAAACGCCAATAAGCGCCCTTTGGTATCGCGTAGCAGGGTGTTGTTTTCGGATAAGAACCACTTAGCATCCTTAATAGGATGCTGCGCCAACAAGGTATACATAGGCTGTATGTAGCTGCGTTTGGCGATATCGTCCGGAGCACGCTGATCATCCAGCTGGACCAAGTGGGGTTGATCTGCGGGCTTAGTAATCATCAGCAACGCTGCATCTATGGCCTCTTGGGAGTCGAATCCGCTTAAGACAACGTTGACATCTTTTTGTTGTT
Source organism: Alcaligenaceae bacterium (assembly GCA_013416485.1). GTDB lineage: Bacteria > Pseudomonadota > Gammaproteobacteria > Burkholderiales > Burkholderiaceae_B > JAGOAJ01. The sequence continues at coordinate 25,499 of JACCEO010000011.1, read as the reverse complement.
TATTAAAGTCTTTGACTAAGCCTTCGAATACTTTTTTATTGTGAGCATTCAGCGTATGCCACACTTTGACCTCGGTGGCAGCGCTAGCCGCCATAGACGACGCCAGCAATACGCCAGCCCCAGCCCACACAACACTACGTACACTACATAGTGCACCAAAAAAACGATGTTGACTCATAGTTTGCCCTGAAAGGAACAGTAAGGGGAATGCCCCCAAAACGCGAAAAAGCCTAGTCTATTAAGTTTCAGTCAAATCCTTAATGTTGATCTGCTTCGCTGGTAAAGGAGTCAGCGAAAAATTCGTCTTCGGGCAAGCCAGGCGTGGACAGGAAATCGGCCTTGGCACTGGCCACCATAAGCGGCGCCCCACAAGCATACACCTGGTGCCCAGATAGGTCAGGAATATCCTGTAAGACCGCCAGGTGCACATAGCCAGTGCGCCCAGCCCATTGGTCTTCCGGCAAGGCATCCGAGATCACAGGAATAAATGACAACCACGGGTGATCAACTGCCCACTGCTGGGCGAGTTCCGCCATGTACAAATCAGCAGGCCTACGCCCACCCCAGTACAGGCTTACCGGCCGGGTTTCGCCCTTGGCGATCATTTGTTCAACCATTGCTTTAATGGGTGCAAAGCCTGTGCCGCTGGCCAGAAACACCATAGGCTTGGTGCTATCTTCGCGCAAGAAGAAAGAGCCCAGAGGAGCCTCTACCCGCACAATTTCACGCAGCTTCATTTGCGTGGCACCTGTACCAAATACGTGATCAGTAAACGCCCCACCCGGCATATGACGAATATGCAGTTCGACCAGATTGGTATCGACTGGCGGCGTTGCCATAGAGTAACTGCGACGACGACCGTCCTTGAGGATAAACTCTAGGTATTGCCCTGGGTAATAAGGAAAAGGGTCACTCGCTGGCAATTGCAGCTGTATGACCATGACATCGTCACCCAAAGGCGTTAATCCCATGACCCTGGCCGGCATTTTTCGAATCTGGATATCGCTAGCCATGCGTATTTCATGTGACTCGATAACCATGTCGGTTGACGGTTTAGCCTGGCAAAACAAGGTGTAGCCTTGCTCGCGGTCTTCGGGTGACAAAATGGCCTCGGGGGCGGCGCCAGCATCATAAGATCCGGATACCACCTTGCCCCTACAGGTAGAACATGTTCCATTACGGCAGCTGTAAGGCAAGACTATTTTGGCGGCCAATGCCGCATCCAATATGGACTGACCTTCTTCAACAGTAAACTGATGATTGCTGGGTAAAACGGTAACCTTGAAACTCATAGCATCCGCATCTAAGTAATGAATAAACCAATCATTTTAAGCGTTAAGCTGAATTAACGCTGGAAGCACGCGACAGCAGTGGCTGCTTGATCTTAACCGCCAAGGCCTTGCCCTTACGGGCACGTCGACCAAGATAGTCAGTCAACTCTTCTAGACTGAATGACTGCACCGTTTCCTTGTTGCGGTAAATGCCACTAGCCTCTAGGCCCGACGGCCCTACCGCCACCCATTGCGCCAAAGTATCCCCCGCATCCAGCCCCATCAAAATGGTGCCGCGTCCACCGCCCGCTAAGGTTCTAAGTTCAGTTAACGCCACCACTAAAAACCGCCCTTGGGCACTATACAAGGCCAAATACTGATCGTCCTTTTGCAAAGGCATAGGTTTCAGTAGGACATCGCCTTTGTCCAAGGACACAAACTGTTTGCCTGCCCGCTGACGTGTGCTTAAGTCTTTCAGAGTCGTCACAAAACCGTAGCCAGCCGTACTCGCAATCACATAGCGTTGGCTAGGTTTACCTGCCAACATATGCACTATACGTGTGCCAGCTTCGATATCGACCATAGATGACACGGGCTGACCATCACCCCGTGCCGATGGCAAGCTGGACACAGCCACGGTATAGACCCGTCCGCTGTCAGAAATCGCCACCAGATCATCGGTGCTACGGCATTCCAAGGTGCCATATAAGGCATCACCTGTTTTAAAGTTAAATTGCAGAGGATCATGTCCCTGGCCTTGACGCGCACGCAACCAACCTTTTTGCGACACCACCACCGTCATGGGCTCATCTACCACCTTGGTGTCCAACACCGCACGTTCGGCCGTTTGTATCAAGGTACGTCTATCATCACCATACAGCTTGGCATCTGACTCGATTTCTTTGATCATCAAGCGTTTAAAGGCGCTGGGGTTATTCAATAACTCCATCAAGGCGGCTTGCTCGTCTTCGCGCTCTTTCAATTCTTTCTCGATTTTGAAGCCTTCCAAACGTGCCAACTGGCGCAAACGCATTTCCAGTATGTCTTCGGCCTGACGCTCGGACAAATCAAACCGCTCCATCAGGGCAGCGCGCGGATCGTCAGACTCTCGGATAGTGAGTATGACCTCGTCCACGTTCAAATACACCACCATACGCCCTTGCAACACATGGATGCGGTCAGTGACCTTATCCAGGCGATACTGAGTGCGTCGCGTCATGGTGTCAGCGCGAAACCCTAGCCATTCGGTCAGTACCTGACGCAATGAACGCTGGGCCGGACGGCCATCCACACCGATACAGACCAAGTTGGTGGGTACATTGCCCTCCATGCTGGTTTGCGCCAACAAGATATTGACGAACTCGTCGCGGTCTATGCGGCTGGTTTTTGGTTCAAACACCAAACGTACTGGTGCTTGCTTGCCCGACTCATCACGCACGGCATCCAATAGCCCCAGCATCAAGGCCCGGCGTTGCTGTTGTTCAGTACTTAAGGTTTTCTTCCCTGCCTTCACCTTGGGGTTGGTGCAATCCTCGATTTCTTCCAGTACTTTTTGCGACGACGTGCCTGGTGGTAATTCAGTAATGACCAATTGCCACTGGCCTCTGGCCATTTCCTCGAAGATCCAGCGCGCCCGCGCCTTGACCGAACCACGCCCGGTGCTATAAACATGGGCGATCTCGGTGGGAGAAGAAATAATTTGCCCACCACCGGCAAAGTCGGGACCAGGTATCAGGTTATATAAGTCTTGGTCTGGCAGCTTGGGATTGCGCACCAGTGCGACACAAGCAGCAGCAATTTCGCGCAAATTATGCGATGGTATTTCTGTTGCCATGCCTACAGCAATACCCGATGCACCGTTTAGCAACATGACGGGCAAACGTGCAGGTAACAACACAGGTTCCTGCTGGCTACCGTCATAGTTAGGGGCAAAATCTACCGTGCCTTCGTCCAGCTCGTCCAGCAAGACCCTGGCAAACGGCGTTAAGCGTGCTTCGGTATAACGCATCGCGGCAGCATTATCACCATCACGCGAACCAAAGTTGCCTTGGCCATCAACCAAGGGATAGCGCAAAGTAAAGCTTTGCGCCATGCGCACCATTGCATCGTAAGCGGCCTGGTCACCATGCGGGTGGTATTTACCCAAAACATCGCCTACTACTCGGGCCGACTTAACCGGTCTAGCGCCTGGACCTAAGCCCATCGCTTGCATGGCATAAAGTATGCGCCGTTGCACAGGCTTCTGGCCATCGGTAACGTCGGGTAAAGCCCGTCCACGCACCACCGACACCGCATAATCCAAATACGCCTGCTCGGCGTAATGGGCTAGCGTAATGTTATCGGTCGCATTATTGTCATCATCCCTGGAACCGTCGTCGAACAAATCAGTTTGTATGCTATCCATGTTTATACATCCACCTCGGCCAGATTGCCTTTTTCTTCTAGCCACACACGGCGCTGCGCCGACTCACCCTTGCCCATTAACATATTGAACATCTCTGTGGTGGCGGCTATACCAGGCTCACCATAGGTCACTGGCATCAAGCGTCGTGTATCTGGGTTCATAGTGGTATCCCAGAGTTGTTCCGCGCTCATTTCACCCAAGCCTTTGAAACGGCTTATGCTCCACGAGCCTTCTCGGACCTTTTCATTGCGCAGCTTTTCTTGCACGGCTTCAAGCTCGCCCGCATCCAGACAATAGACTTTTCTGGCAGGACGCTTGCCCGCTGCAGGAACATCCACCCGGAATAATGGTGGTCTGGCCACATAGACATGCCCCGCTTCCACCAGCTTGGGGAAGTGTTTAAAAAATAGGGTTAACAACAACACCTGTATGTGAGAGCCGTCCACGTCGGCGTCAGACAAGATACATACCCGTCCATAACGCAAGCCCGATAAATCCACCGTGTCGCCAGGCCCATGAGGGTCCACTCCTATTGCTACGGCAATATCGTGAATTTCGTTATTCGCAAATAAACGATCGCGATCAACCTCCCAAGAGTTCAAAACCTTACCGCGCAAGGGCAAGATAGCCTGACACTCTTTGTCGCGCCCCATTTTGGCTGAACCTCCGGCCGAATCCCCTTCGACCAGAAATATTTCAGTACGGCTACTATCTTGGGATTCGCAGTCGGTCAGTTTGCCTGGCAGTACAGCCACCCCAGAGCTTTTACGCTTTTCCACCTTCTGGGCAGAACGGGCACGGGCCTGAGCCTGACGTATAGCGGTTTCGGCCAATTTCTTGCCGTATTCCACATTGGCATGCAGCCATAAGTCCAATGCGTTTTTGGCATAGCCACTAACCAAACGTACGGCATCCCGACTATTTAAACGTTCTTTAATTTGCCCCTGAAACTGTGGGTCCAAGACCTTGGCTGACAACACAAAGCTGGCTCGTGCAAAAACGTCTTCAGGCAAGATTTTTACGCCTTTAGGCACCAGACCATGTAGTTCGGCGAACGACTTAACCGCATTAAACAAACCGTCTCGTAGTCCAGCCTCATGGGTGCCGCCCGCCGTAGTTGCGATCAGGTTGACATATGACTCACGCACTACAGGGCCATCCACAGTCCACACGACCACCCATTCAGCACCCTCGCCTAAAGCATAGGTGTCGTCGTCGGCATCCGCGTACTGTTTACCCTGAAACACGGGTACCACGCGCTCGGTATCGCCCAAGGCCTCGTCCAGGTAACTACGTAAGCCATCCTGATACTGCCATTCGCGTTGTTCACCCGTTTTCTCTATGGTTAACGTCACTTTGACGCCGCTAAGCAACACGGCCTTGCTACGCAAGACGTGGATCAACTCGGCCATAGGAATAGTGGCGCTATCGAAATATTTTGGATCTGGCCATATCCTGACACGCGTACCGGACTTACGGCGCCCAACGGGATCGGTTTCTATCAGGGGCTCCAGCACATCACCGTCAGCAAAGACCAGCTCATGGGTTTTACCGTCGCGCCAAACACACACTTCCAAACGCGTGGACAAGGCATTGGTGACTGACACCCCCACACCGTGCAAACCGCCAGAAAAAGCATAGGCTCCGCCATCTTTTTTGTCGAACTTGCCGCCAGCGTGCAAACGTGTAAACACCAGTTCGATCACTGGCGTATGTTCTTCGGGATGCAAACCCACAGGTATGCCGCGGCCATCGTCTTCGATCGCAATGCTGCCATCGGTATGTAGCGTGACTTTGATGGTTTTACTGAAACCCGCCAACGCTTCATCGGCGGCGTTATCTATCACTTCCTGCACGATGTGCAGTGGGTTATCGGTACGGGTATACATGCCCGGACGCTGCCTGACCGGCTCTAGTCCTTTCAGTACCTGTATCGATCCTTCATCGTAGCGTGGTGTAGCCATTTAATCCTAAATTTTCTATAGAGAAAGCCGTATTTTACGGACTCTGCTTGTGACTGCTCAAATACGTGTACTTTTTTCTGTTTAAAAGCCACGCACAGGCGGCCATTACAATGGTATGCTTGTTAGAAATAGACAACACGTGTATATCTGCCTTATATAGAATACATTGTGTTTTAGTCATCCTATCCTGTATCGTGGTTACTAATTACCACCTCTTATTCTTCATATCATGAGCGAAATCATAAAAAACGTAAGCGATGCGTCTTTTCAGGCCGATGTCCTGGACGCCAGCCTTCCAGTACTGGTCGACTACTGGGCCGCATGGTGTGGTCCTTGCAAAATGATTGCGCCATTATTGGATCAAGCCGCTGCCCAATATCAGGGTCGTGTTAATATCGTCAAAGTCAACGTAGACGAAAATCCCGAAACCGCCGCAAAATTTGGCGTTCGTGGTATCCCCACCCTTATGCTGTTCCAAGACGGCGAGGCTAAAGCCACTAAAGTGGGGGCGCTGTCCAAGTCGCAACTCGAGTCTTTCCTCGACGAAGCCCTATAAATAATCAGCTTTTCGCGCGCGGGCCTAGCTCTGGGCTCGCCACTCGCTTTGCTAATACCCCCCTCTTTTCACACACATGCACCTCAATGAATTAAAAGCATTGCACGTCTCGCAACTGCTTGAAATGGCCGCCGCCCTGGACCTGGACAATGCTAGCCGTATGCGCAAGCAAGAGCTCATGTTCGCCATCATGAAAAAAACCGCCAAACAAGGCGAACAAATTTTCGGCGACGGCGTACTCGAAGTTCTGCCCGACGGCTTTGGCTTTTTACGTTCGCCTGAAACCTCTTATCTGGCCAGCACAGACGATATCTACATATCGCCTTCCCAGATACGTCGCTTCAACCTGCACACTGGTGACTCCATCGAAGGCGAAGTCCGCACTCCCAAAGACGGCGAACGTTACTTCGCTCTGGTCAAAGTGGACAAAGTCAACGGCATGCAGCCCGAGGCCATCAAACATCGCATCATGTTTGAAAACCTCACGCCCTTGCATCCCGACGAAGTCATGACGCTAGAACGGGACATCAAAAGCGAAGAAAACATCACCGGCCGCATCATGGATATCTTTGCCCCCATAGGCAAAGGCCAGCGCGCCCTGATCGTGGCCAGCCCCAAGTCGGGCAAAACGGTCATGATGCAACACATTGCACACGCCATCACCACCAACTATCCTGACGCCGTCATGATCGTTCTGCTGGTCGACGAGCGTCCTGAAGAAGTTACCGAAATGCAGCGCACCGTGCGCGGCGAAGTCGTGGCCTCTACCTTTGACGAACCTGCAACACGTCACGTACAAGTTGCCGAAATGGTCATAGAAAAAGCCAAGCGCCTGGTCGAACTGAAAAAAGACGTGGTGATCCTGCTGGACTCCATTACACGTCTGGCCCGTGCCTACAACACGGTTGTACCCGCATCTGGCAAGGTGTTAACTGGCGGTGTCGACGCCAACGCACTACAACGTCCTAAACGCTTCTTCGGCGCAGCGCGCAACATCGAAGAAGGCGGTTCGCTCACTATCATAGGTACAGCCCTGATAGAAACCGGCAGCCGCATGGACGAAGTCATCTACGAAGAGTTCAAAGGTACAGGTAACTCCGAAGTTCATTTGGAGCGCCGCCTGGCCGAAAAACGAGTTTACCCTTCTATCAACCTGAACAAGTCCGGTACTCGCCGTGAAGAACTTTTGATCAAGCCCGATCTATTGCAAAAAGTTTGGGTGTTACGTAAGTTCATACACGACATGGACGAAGTTCAATCCATGGAGTTCATACTCGATAAGATCCGTGCTACAAAAACTAACGCTGAATTTTTCGATATGATGAAAAAATAATGACCCTACCTACCCTGGAGCAGTACTTAAGTCGGATTGAAACCCGCGATCCGCACCAGCCCGAGTTTATGCAAGCGGTCCATGAAGTTATGAATAGCCTTTGGCCATTCATACAAAATAACCCTAAGTACGCACAGTACGGGTTAATAGACCGGCTAACCGAGCCAGAGCGAATAGTACAGTTCCGGGTAGCTTGGGTTGATGACCAAGGTCAAACTCAAGTAAACCGCGCCTACCGCATCCAACACAGTTCTGCGATAGGCCCATTCAAGGGTGGCATGCGCTTCCACCCTAGTGTCAATTTATCCATACTCAAATTCCTGGCTTTCGAGCAAACCTTTAAAAATGCATTAACCACCCTACCTATGGGCGGCGGCAAAGGTGGCTCGGATTTCAACCCCAAAGGCAAATCTGACCTCGAGGTCATGCGTTTCTGTCAGGCCCTGATGGTGGAATTACACCGTCACCTAGGTCCAGACACTGACGTCCCCGCAGGCGATATTGGTGTTGGTGCTCGAGAAGTCGGCTATATGGCCGGCATGATGAAAAAACTGTCAAATTCAGCGGCCTCTGTTTTCACGGGCAAGGGTTTAAGCTTTGGTGGCAGCCTAATACGCCCCGAGGCCACAGGCTATGGCACTGTCTACTTTGCCCACGAAATGCTAAAGCATGCTGGCTTAAGCTTGGAAGGCTTAACCGTATCCGTGTCAGGCTCTGGCAATGTGGCCCAATACGCCATAGAAAAATGCATGCAGTTGGGTGCCCGTGTGGTTACCGTGTCGGATTCGCATGGCTGTGTGGTGGACAAGGCAGGGTTTACGCCTGAAAAGCTTGCCATACTCATGGACATCAAGGGCCAACAGCGCGGTCTACTAGAAGACTATGCACGTCAACTACGTTTGCCTTACGAAGCAGGTAAGCGTCCTTGGCATGTACCGGTAGACATTGCCCTGCCCTGTGCAACACAAAACGAACTGGAACTGAACGACGCTAAAACCTTAATTGCCAATGGTGTGCGTTGCGTCGCTGAAGGGGCCAACATGCCTACCAGCCTAGAGGCCGTAGACGCCTTTATTAAAGCCGGTATATTGTATGCTCCGGGCAAGGCCAGTAATGCCGGAGGGGTCGCCGTTTCCGGTCTGGAAATGAGCCAAAATGCTCAGCGTTTGCAATGGTCAGCCGAACAGGTCGATGCCAAACTGAACAGCATCATGCGCGACATCCACCAAAACTGTGTACTGCACGGCACGGATGACAGCAACAAAACCGTTAATTACGTCAATGGCGCCAATATTGCAGGCTTCGTCAAAGTGGCCGATGCCATGCTGCAACAAGGCGTTTATTAAACTTAGTCAAGCCCGTCACTGAACGCGAGCTACTAAGTCCTAATCAGGCCTAGTTCTCGCGTTCTGTAATTTTAGGGTCGTTCCACGTACCGCCTATGTGGTACTGAACCGTCATGGCTTTGGCCAGAGGTTCTTTCAGCACCCATTGCGTCAAGAAAGCCCCTATCCCTACTATCGGGTTAATTGCAATTCCCGCTGCTATCGCCGCGCCGCTAACATCCAAATTAGGAATGACCACGGCCTTCGCATCCAGGCTTTCATCGATCAAGCTACTTTTACCATCAAGAACAATAGTGCCTACTGGTCCTATGATGCGGTAGTCATTGGTGCTAACTATGCCACCATCCAGTACCAGCGAACCGCGCAAGCTGTCATAAGGGAAGCCGTCTTTCAGCAAGGTCTTAGGGTTCAAATCCAAGCGCATCAGTCGACTAAACGACTGAAAGGACAACAGTTCCAATAAACGTGCCGACTTAGAACCCAGGTTTTGAAACCGGCCTTTGTCCAAAGCAAAACGAATACTTCCCTTAAGATCAGTGCGGCTAAATTCCCACGGCATATTGCGCCACTCAATGGCACCCACAAATTCGCCCTGCCCCCCTGCCATCAAGCCCGTAAAGCCAAGCTGGTCAAAATACTTGCCTATATCGTTAAATTCGGCCTTGGCGTCTAAACGCAAGCCACGATCTGGTCCTTGCAAACGCCAAGTGCCGGTACCGGCCAACTGCATGTTAGGACTGGTCAATGTCAGCTTTTCCAACTTCCAACTACTACCCTTAGCCTGCTTAACCCCTGTCAAGGCCAGCTCACCCGCATCACGACCATACAAGCGTAAATTTTTAACCTGTAAATTGATATCAGGAAGATCCAGATCATCTTGTATTTTCAAGGTGCTATCAGCGTTACCAGAGTGACTATCAGCTGCCTCTTGGGCCGCATTCATCCCCAATGCCAAGCGATGAAAGTTAGCCTGCATAGGGCCTACCACCTTATGGTTACGCTCTTGCCATTGCAAGGTGCCAGCCGTTTCCGATGAACTAATATCCATGCGCCAACGCTGGGCATCCGGTCTTTGTATGGTGTAAGTAAGCTCATCCAGTAACACCCCAAAAAATCTGGCTTGATTAGCCTGTAGGCGTAACTGCTGAAGCTCAGGGAAAATACGTGATCCAGAAACAGAGGCCGATGACGGCATAAACTCCTCTACCACTGTCTTCCAGGCATCTGCATCAAAAGTGGGGGACTGAATATCCACATTAATGCCCTGAGCCAGCATAGTTGGCTGCTGATGTACGCCTATGGTGCCGGCATAGAAATACGGCTGACCCTTCTTAACCGCCGATGCATGCAGAAAACGGGCGCTAATACCCTTGCCCATCGTGATGTCTAAGGTCTGTTTTTTACCATTGCTCCAACTAAGCTGTAGCGGCAAGGCTGTCTTCGCCGATTTAGCCAGTGGTTCCGGCAGGTCTAGCGCCAAACCATTCAGGTCAGACTTCAGATTCAAGCCCAGCAAACCACCGGGTAATTGACGCACGCTTAAGGAGTAATCAAAGTCCCCCTGGAAGCGCTGCATGCCAGGCAAACCCATATAGTCATTCAAAGCCACGGCATTACTACGGCCTTGCATAACCAGACCTTTGGACGTATCCGCTGAACTTCCCTGGATACGCATGGCACCACCCATGAACTGGCCTTGCACTGTACTAGTGCTAACCGCCAGCTCGGTGAACTCCAGTTCACCTTGAACCTTGGTAAAAGGCGGTACCCCCGGCATCAGGCTAACATCCCCCTGGGCAAACTGTACCGCCCCCTGCACCGTGGTTGCATAAGGATCCAACAAGGGTACGGTCAATGACAAGGGCACTTGCCACGGACCTGTCGCCGTGGATTGATCAAACATACCGTCTAGCAATGCCCCCAAAGGGCTATTCGTCATCAATCCTAAATAAGCGCTTGCCTCGCCTTGAGTTTGGCCATTTATCTCAAGTACAGCGGTATCGGCCATGTCATTGATACGGGCACTAAGCTGACTGGCATGAACGGAAGCTTGACCATCTGGACGCAACACCCCGCTATCCGCCTTCAATAATAAACCTGCGTTGCGCATAGCTACCCGACCTTGCATTTCAGTGACTGCAGGCCAGCCTTTATCTTTGCCCTCTGGGGGCAAGTAGTCTATGGCTACGTCTTTGAATTTCCCGGCGATCTCGAATACACCCAGTTCTGGATGCTTAGCAAAAGGAAACTGATTCAACTGGCCTTGCAAGACAACGCTGGCATCGTAAATGTCGCCAGCTGCCAAGCCTGTACTTAACCAATTCTTGACCTCGGCATCCATCTCGGTAGGCATGTACTTATGCAAAGCAGCAATACCTAGGCGATCCACACGACCTAGCAAATCTATGATCCCTGCCCCACCCAAGGAATCTGAACGCCATTCACCATGAAAGCTTGCCTGGATATCGGAATTACGTAAATCTAAGCGCTGTGCCTGCACCTTTACCCCTTGCCCATCCATACTTAGCAAGCCCTGCATCATTAAGCTATCTAACACCAGGGGCTGAGTAAACCAGGGTGAGTCACCCAAGTGAAAACTATCCATTTGCACCTGATAGTTCATGGCTGGAGTGGTTGTAGACACCACGTCGTCTATGGGTAAACTCGTATCATGCGACAGCAACTGACCAGAAAACGCCGCAGCTGGCCCATCCATGTAAATATGTGCACGCTGTGCAGAAACTCGGGTGTCATCATCCAGCAGCCAAAGGCCGTCGGTTAGTTGCATATCGGCCGTCAGGTAATTAAGCTTACCCTGAGCAATTTGCAACCACGCCTGAGCCGACACCTTGCCAGACTTCAAGTAACCAGACATATCCAGCCACGGCGACCAGCCCTGCGGCTGCATACCACCTATGTGTACATACAAACGCCCTTGCCCGGTTTCCAGAGCCAAAGTCTTGGGCTGTCCCAGCGAGGATAGTGCAAGATCACCACGGATATCCACGATGTCGCCTAAGTTGGCAGGCGGCCGTGCCACCAAGGAAAACGTATGTTCTTGTGCCTGGTTTTGCATATGCAGGGTCACCCCTTGCAGTACCAAAGGCGTGGCATCGCGCGTTTCATCCACCCAGCGCAATACCGTATCCACCAAGGAAATTTGACGTTGACTCGCCAACCACGCCATCACACTCTGGTTCAGATCCCCATCGGTATTGGCCGATGCCAGGTCTAGCGACTGCCCCAACACATGCAAGCGCCCTACCGTATCACGACGCAGGGTCAAGTCCATGCCGCTAATTTGTAGCATCAAGAAACGCGGTTGCAACGCCAACACACTACGCCAGGACAGCGTGGCACGCACCCTAGGCATACTAAATACCTGCCTGCCTTGGTGGTCAGTAAAGCTTACCTGCTTCAAAGCCAGACTAGGATTCAGGCCCTTCCATTGGGCACTGACGGCGTCAATATCCACTTGGGTACCCAAGGCCATGCTTAACTGTTGCGCAATATAGGGGCGAAACTGATCGATATTGGGTAACAACCAATATCGCACCCCCAATAAGGACAGGGCAATCAGAAAATACGCTACCAATGCCAAGCGGCCCAGTACACGTAGTGAAGCACGAGTAAGACGTAACACGGATTTAATTCGCCAGAGCTATGAACTTTGCAGTATCTTGTCGGATGTTATAGCAGTATGCGTCGCCGTGCCGCGCACTAAGGCCTTTTACCGGTAAATCTATGTCTATTCCTCAATTATTATCACCCGCCTTGCAATGGTCAGGGGCTTTGCGTCGCAAACTACACAGCAATACTGCTTTGGAACAGTGGCTAATTCAGGCAGCAGCACTACCTGTTACCCGCAAGCTAGTGGGAGACTGGTATACCGAATTATGTCCAGTTCAAGAAGATAGCTTATCAGTTAGCCAAGTGCGTCGCGCCCTGCGCCAACTGCGCGAACGCGTCTTCTTCACCTTAATGGTACGCGATATCAATGGCGATGCCCCTTTAGTAGAAGTGGTTACCGCCATGTCTACCCTGGCTGACTTAGCGGTTGCCGAAGCCTACAAAAGCGTAGCCACCGAACTGGCCGACATCCACGGTGTGCCGCATGACCCAGAAACCGGCCTGCCTCAGGAAATGTTGATACTAGGCATGGGTAAGTTGGGCGGACGCGAACTGAACGTATCCTCGGATATCGACCTGATTATGCTGTACGGTGCCGAAGGGGAAACCAACGGTAGACGGAAAATCAGTCACCATGAGTTCTACGGCAAAGTCGCCCGCCATATGGTGCCAGTGCTATCTGAAATGGATGCCGACGGCTATGTCTTTCGTACCGACTTGCGCCTGCGCCCAGACGGCAATGCCGGCCCCCTGGCCTGGAGCCTGGGCGCCCTAGAGCACTATCTGGTTACCCAAGGCAGGGAGTGGGAACGCTACGCTTGGATCAAAGCCCGTATCATTCCCTGCAAAGCCTTTGCTAATAGCCAACCCAGCCCGCAAATCCACCAACTGGAAGCCTTGCGTGCGCCCTTTGTGTATCGCAAATACTTTGACTTTGATGCCTTGTCTGCCCTGCGCAGCCTACGCGAACGCATACGCCAAGACTGGGAGCGCCGCGCCTTGGCACGCAGCGGCGTCGATACCGTACACAACATCAAACTGGGTGATGGCGGTATACGGGAAATTGAATTCGTTGTGCAGCTGAATCAGCTGATACGCGCCGGACGCATGCCGTCTTTACAACAACGCGCCCTACATGCTGCCTTATATAAACAAAAAAAAGCGGGTCTACTTCCAGAAAACGTTGCCACTTCACTAGAAGCCGCCTATTACTTCCTGCGTCGCGTTGAACACATGCTGCAATACCGCGAAGACGAACAAACGCATTTACTACCCCGTGATCCCGAACTACGCGCCGACCTAGCCACTGCAATGGGCATGGAGCAAGACGCGTTTGAAACCCAACTGACCAAGCACCGTGCCCTAGTCACCCTAACGTTTAACGATGCCTTCCGAATTGCCGGTGTCGGGGACGAGTCAGACCACGCCACACCCCAGCCACAACACGCTGCCACACCCACAACCAGCTTATCAGAGCACATCAGCCAACACTTGGGCGAACACGCCGACACCATCAACCGCCAGGTGGAAACCCTGCTGGACAGCCACCGCATACGCAGCTTGCCCGCCACCAGCCGCAAACGCTTAAAAGCCCTGCTACCCGCCATTATCAACACCGCCGTGGCAACCGATCAGCCAGTGACCACCGCCACCCGTTTATTGACCTTGGTCGAACACATCGCCCAGCGCAGTGCTTATCTGGCCTTGCTGGCTGAATACCCGGAAACCCTGGCGCGCGTGGCCCGCATAGTGACCGCCAGCCCTTGGGCCGCCCAATACCTGAATCAATACCCTTTACTGCTGGACAGCCTGATCGAATGGCGATCCTTGATGCAAACCCCGGACTTCAGCAATATTGCCGACCAGCTACACAGCGACCTGGACGCCTGTTTGCTACCCAACGGCCAAGCCGACATAGAACAGCAAATGAACTTGATGCGCGATACCCAGCATCAAATCACCTTTCAACTACTGGCCCAAGATCTGGAAGGCCAGCTTAGCGTAGAGTCTCTGGCTGATCACTTATCGGCCTTGGCCGACATGCTGCTACACGCCACCATCAACCGCGTTTGGCCATTGGTACAAGCACGGAAAAAAACAAACGCACCCGTCTTGGTCGAGCAAACCCCTGGTTTCAGCGACCAGTTGATTGCCGAAGACCTAGCGCCACCACGCTTCGCCATTATTGCGTACGGCAAACTGGGGGGCAAAGAAATTGGTTATGCATCAGATCTGGACTTGGTGTTTGTGTACGACGATGACCGCGAAGACGCTGGCGAGCTATACGCCAAGTTGGGTAGGCGCATTACATCGTGGTTATCTACCATGACGTCATCTGGGCGCCTATATGAAGTTGACTTGCGACTACGCCCCGACGGCGATGCTGGTCTACTGGCAGCGTCGTTAGACGCCTTCACCCACTACCAGCTACACCAAGCCTGGCCGTGGGAACACCAAGCCCTGACCCGCGCCCGCGTGGTCGCTGGCCACCCTGACATCGCCCAGCGTTTTGACGCCCTACGCGAACAAATACTGCTACAACCGCGTGACCTGGAAAAGCTGAAACAAGACGTACTAAGCATGCGCGACAAAATTACGGCAGGCCACCCCAACCGCAGCCCGGATTTTGATCTGAAACACGACCGTGGCGGTATGGTCGATGTGGAATTCATGACCCAATACCTAGTGCTAAGCCACGCCCGCCAGCACCCGGTACTGTTAGGTAACCTAGGGAATATTGCCCTACTGCAACTGGCTGCCCAGGCTGGCTTAATACCTACAGACCTGGCCAGCCATGTGGCTGATGCCTACCGCAGCCTGCGCAAACGCCAACATGCCTTACGCCTGCAAGGCGCCGAACGCGCCAGAGTCCCCAGTGACGAATTTACGCAAGAGCGCGAGGCCGTACGTAAACTGTGGGCGGTTGTTATAGGCTGATAAATGTGTCTCTTATAACCGCAGTATTTTGTTAACTACTGCGGTTAGTACGGTTTCCAAGGTTATATCAGCATCGTATGCTAGTCCATACACTAACCCTGTGTTGACAACATGCAACGCATACTTGCGCCTCAATTAAATATAACTACAATATATGGTAACGATCACATTTGATCCGATGAAAGATCAGTCTAACTACATCAAGCACGGCGTATCTTTAGCATTGGCAAGCCAGCTGGACTGGTACGATCTGGTGGCTATGCCCGATAACCGCAAAGATTACCTAGAGTTACGAGAAATCGGATACGGCATCATAGGACAGCGCCTATATTGCGTAGTGTTCACCCAAAGAACTACATCTTTTCATATTATTAGCCTGCGTAAAGCCAATCGTCGAGAGGTCCTTCATTATGAGCAAGAAATCTGCCTTGATCCTGCCAACACCAGAGGAAGACGAAGCCATTAACGCCGGGATCAGATCTGATCCAGATACCAAAGAGTTATCTGCAAACGAATTTCACCAGCTTAAACCCTTGAAACAACGGGGCCGCCCCCTAGGGTCTGGGCAAAAAACTCAAATCACAGTGCGCTTTGATAGCGATATTATTGACGCATTTAAAGCGGCGGGGCCAGGTTGGCAAACACGCATGAATGACGCCTTAAAGTTCTGGATTACAACACAGCACTTATCTAGTCCCAAATAAGTCGCAATCATAAGCATTGCCTCCATCACAGCGATTTGCTTAAATACCATCATGACGGCGTCAAAGACCCCGAAAACGAACCCCTGTAACACTGGCGTACCACTATGGCCCTAGACACCTGGCTAATCTACCTTGTTGCCACCTTGGCCCTGTCAATTACACCTGGGCCAAATACGCTATTGGCCCTGACCCACGGTGCGCTATATGGTCAACGTAAAGCCCTGTTCACCATAGCTGGCGGCGCCGTTGGTTTCACCCTAGTGGTTGCGTTTTCCATGATAGGCATAGGTGCCTTACTGCAAACATCCGCCCATTTTCTGACCATAATGAAATGGGCGGGTGGCGCTTATTTAGTTTGGCTAGGTATACAAGTATGGCGTTCCCCACCGCCCGTACTGGACTTGCAGGCCAACGCCCCCATCATGCACGGGGGTAAGCTATTTAAGCAGGGTTTAATATCGGCCGTAGCCAACCCCAAAGCCATACTGTTCTTTAGTGCCTTCCTGCCCCAGTTTATTGATCCGCAACGCAGCCTATTTATCCAGTTCGTGATTATGGCGGCAACTTTTGTGATCCTTGAAATCATTACTGAAGCCCTAATTGCCAGCCTGTCTTTTCGGGTACGCGGCTGGCTGCAACGCAGCGGTCGGCGGTTTAACCAAACCTGTGGGGCTACTTTTGTGGCTATCGGGGGGTGGCTGCCGTTAAGTCGGTAAGCTGAATCCTCTGACGTTGCCCGTTATTGCGTCAATGCCATATGTGCAATAAACGCTGATCGGTTTTTTCCTGCAGCCTTAGCCTTGGTATCCAGACGGGCTAGTACCCGACGTGGCAACGTGATATTCACCCGTTCAATTGTGTCATCAAACAGCGCGGGATCAATCTCGACGATGGCCCATACCCACCCTTGATAATCTAGATTAGACTGCAAGTCAGCAATGGTACTGGGCAAAGGGATTTTGTCATTATTATCTAAAGCAGCTTCTATCCATAGTTCTATGGCTTCCTTTGCATTCACCATTGCGGCATCAATTCCATCATCAGCAGCTGAAAAACAGCCTGGCAAATCAGGAACAACCACTCCCCAAGCTTGGGCGTGGTCACCTGGCTCAATAACAATTGGGTATCTCATGATGTCCTTTTTAATCCTGCTTGTTTAAAAATTTTAGATACCAGCCCGATACCTAGATTCTTTTTCGGATGAGGAACACAAATATGTCCTGCACGTTCAGGATGAGTATAAATATGATGAGATCCTTTCACCCGATCAAGTACCCAGCCACCTTGCTCTAGGGCTTTAATTAAGTCCGAGCTACGTTTAATGTGTATTATACACACAAAAATACCATCCTAAAAGACCCAAGAAGATATTCACTATATGCGTGTAAATTAGCAACTTGTATCATTTAGGATGTTTTTGTCCATGAGGACAAAAACCTAGGTAACAAAGTAATCCATGTACCGTAACCAATACTGGTAGCTCATCCCATTCCTGCGTATACTTGCCCCCATGTTACGCATAGATAAACTTAGTAAACGCTACCGCGACTACCAACTATTCCAGGAGCTAAGCTACAGCTTTTCCCCTGGATGTTTCGCGCTATGCGAAGAGGACAGCACGGGTAAATCCAGCTTATTGAGGATAATCGCTGGTGTTATTGCACCCGATGGCGGAGATGTGTGGATAGATGGACATTCACTAAGAAGAACGCCACAACTCGCCAAGGCCCGCGTAGCCTATGTGCCTGACAACTGCATGGAGTTCCCCACCCAAACTGGGATTGGAATGCTGCAGCAAGTGGCTGCAGAAAAGAACACCGTGCTGGACGACAGCGTGCTTGATCTGGCCTACCGCCTAGGGCTGGAACCGCATTTGGAAAAACGCTTTGAACAAATGTCTACAGGTACACGACGTAAGGTCTATCTGACAGCTGCTGCCCTGGGCGACCCCGCTGTCATTATTGCGGACGGCCCCAGCAGTGGGCTAGATACACCAGCCCGCGCTGCACTGGCCGAACAGTTCAAGACCTGGGCTAAAACCCGCGTTGTACTGTTCGCCAGTCATGATTATGAACTGGTGCAAGCTTGCGAGGCACAGTCTGTAGATTTGGCTGGAACAATTACATCAGCAAGGCCTTAACAGCAAATAAACAAGTAAATAACAACTTTCAGGAACACTGCCCTAAAGTTCCCGGACACCCCGCCGTTAATGATGTTGTACAGGAAGAACTAAGCAGGTTTCACCGCGCAAACCGCGACGCCTAAACAGCAAAGCCACTTAGTTTATTCCTGGGCAAGCAGGCGAAGTAATTTTCGCCATCAACATTTACACGGGAGTTTCCATGTCAGTTATCAACACCAATATGCTTTCCCTGGTTGCCCAAGGCAATTTGTCCAAGTCGCAAGGCGCACTGGGCACCGCTATTGAGCGCCTGTCTTCTGGCCTGCGCATCAACAGCGCTAAAGACGACGCTGCCGGCCAGGCCATTGCCAACCGTTTTACCGCCAACATCAAGGGCTTGACCCAAGCTGGCCGTAACGCCAACGACGGTATCTCTATCGCGCAAACCACTGAAGGTGCGTTGAACGAAATCAATAACAACTTACAGCGCGTACGTGAACTAACTGTTCAAGCAGCTAACGGTTCCAACTCAGCTTCCGATTTAGAATCTATCCAAGCTGAGATTACACAACGCATGGACGAGATCAATCGTGTTTCTGAGCAAACTCAGTTTAACGGTGTGAAAGTGCTAGCCAGTGACAACAGCCTGAAAGTTCAGGTTGGTGCACACGACAACGAAACCATTAATGTTAACCTGAAAGCCATTACATCGAGCACTTTGGGCCTTAAGGGTTTCAACGTTGATGGCTTGGGCACTGCCAATGCAACAGCAACAGCAAATAATCTTCCTGTTGACGGCTGGAGTAAAACCACTACAGATGCCAATGGTACAACAACTTACACTAAAGACCTTTCCGTAGCTGGTGATAGTGCAGCAACAGCAACTGATATCCTGGGTAAAATGCAGGATAAAGGTACCGTTGTAGTAGATGGTGCAACTTACACCTACAACGCCGATACTAAAAACTACACTGTTAACGATCCAGCGCGTACTGCAGCTGATACGGTGACATCCTTAACTCCCCCTGCTGGTCAAACAACAACAGCAACAGTTACTTTAGGTGGCAAAAGCCATGAAGTAACAATCGATAGCAATGGCGCTTTAACTGATGCAGCCACAGGATCAGCTCTATATATCGATAGTGACCGAAACTTAACGCAAACAGGTTCAGGTACTGTTACTGCGGCAACACTAAGCTCTTTGATCACAAACGTCACAACAACGGGTATGGACGATGGCGACTCAATTAAAATCGGCAACGTTACAGTTACTCAAACAGCTACCGATAATGAAATTTCAGTTCAGGGTGAAACAGCTTCAGCCGCAACTGTTGCACAGAAAGTAGCCGGTACAGCAGCAGCAGTAACAATTGACGTCGATGGCGCTACTGGTTCTACACCTGCATATAGCGTAGCCATCGGTGGTGCTGTTACTGAAGGTGGTAATGCTGTCTACAATCTGATGGGTAACTTGACCACCGAGAAAGATCAAGAGCTATACGTTCATAAAAATGGTAAGGTTACAGATAGTGCAGCAAACGTAGTTTACGCTGACGACAAGGGCAAACTAACCCTTGACGAAAAAAGTGGCGTCACCAAAACAGCAGACCCATTGGCAGCACTTGACAAAGCCCTAGCCCAAGTCGATGCTCTACGTGGCGAACTGGGTGCAGTACAAAATCGCTTCCAATCCACGATCACCAACCTAAGCAACACTGTCACCAACTTGTCGGCTGCTCGTTCACGCATCGAAGACGCGGACTACGCCGTGGAAGTATCCAACATGACACGTGCTCAGATCCTGCAGCAAGCTGGTACATCGGTCTTGGCTCAAGCCAACCAAGTGCCACAAACCGTATTGTCGCTGTTGCGTTAATACTCGGCTAGTAAATCAGAGTAGAGAGCCACTCTGGTTCGCAGTGATAAACCGCCATACCTTTATAGGATGGCGGTTTTTTTATATTATTAAGTCAACTGATTTATTGTGCCAAAAAAGCAGAATTAAACCATTAACATGCCACGGCTTTTTAACAAACTAATTACGCCATCCAGTATTTTTTGCGCAGTGGCATCTAAATTACGCTGGCCAGTTAGCATTTCACCGTTGTTACTAGCCACTTTGCCTTGTTGCAAAGCATCGCGTAGGCGGGTTCTAAGTTCTGCCACAGTGTTGCTGCCGTTGATATACGGCAAAATAAAGGCCTCAGGGTCTTTCAAGGCCAAATTTGTGACATCATGCCATAGGTTGAATCGGCCCACTCCAAAACCAGCGTCTTTACTGGCCTCTTGCAAGTATGCCAGACCAGGAATAATCGCTGGTTTGCTTACATCTGTCTGTTTATCTGCGTAAGGACCTGCGTCCAGGCTATAACGCAACTGGTTTAGACGGAACAAGGTATTCAGGGCATTTACTAGCTGTTTTTGTATGCTAACGACATCACCTGTTAGCGTACCATCCGCTTGGACTTCAGACAGTAAGTACTCAAAACTTACCGCTTTGGGCCAAGTGGCTGTTACTACCTTCAGCACCGCCAGCACATTCGCTTCGGATGTATTTAATGGACCACCACGCTGATTGGTAAACGCCTGCACGTTGGCAGGTGCCTCTTTAGGAGGATCCACCTTAGTGAAGTGACCTGCCCAATACAAACCTTGAAGTTGATCTACGTCGGGGCTAATCAATATATTGGCTTCCCGTTCTTGGTGTACCAATAGGCTTTTACGGAAGTTACGCCCCATCGCAAAGTCCAAATACTGCTGGCGTAATACCTTGGGCTGACCTAGTGCAATGACACTATGATTAAGCTGCACATTTTGACCATAGGTCGCTGAAAGCTCAGCATGTGGTTCCGCATCCCCCACATACACCAAACCAGCTTGTTGGGCAGCATCCACGAATTCCAACATATAGCATGGCGTATTAAAGGCTTCTAAATATTCATGCGATATGTAGTAATCAGACTGTTTCTGCAACTGAGTCACCGCCCCACGCAACGACGGAGCTAATGGATTACTTGCTGCTAAACCATCTGACAACAAGGTCAGCATGGCTTTGGCGCTAGCCAGCTTTTCATCATCCGTCGTTGCTGCATGACTATGCAACAACATGGCATCGCGCACAATATCACCTGCTTTCCAACCAGGGTAGGTGTTATAGCTAATATAAGCGATACCCTTAGGGGATAGATTTTCACGACAAATACGTAATATGGCATCCCGAACTTCGGGCGGTACCCAGCTAAACACGCCATGCACAATGATGTAGTCGAACTCACCAAAGTCTTTGGTAATATCGGTTAGGCTCATTGCGTGCAAATGCAGATTTTCTAGCTTTAAGTCCTGTACCACCTTCTGCCCTTGCTGGATCTGCGCTGGCGATAAATCCACCCCTACAGCATGGGCACCGGGATAGGCCAACACAAAGGGCAGCAAGTTACCGCCCGCAGCACAGCCTAGTTCTAACACCCTGGCATGTTCTACCGGCACGGTTTCTATGCCATACAACTGCGCAGCAGCCCGCAAGTGGCCTGGCGAGGAATAGAAAAAAGCATTCGAAGTGTACTGGGTACGATCGTAGTGATCAGCAATCTGCTGATTGATGTCTGGCGAATTCAAACTGGGCTCCTGATGGGCATAAGGCAAGATGCTGCCTAGCGTAACAGTAGATGGCCCAAACTAATCGCTGGAATTACAGGGATATTTATGTAGTGGCGTAGTTATCCAAATACCACTGCACAGTTTTCTGGATGCCAGACTCAAAGCTTTCATCAGGCGTCCACCCTAGTTCACGTTGAATCTTGCTAGCATCAATGGCATAGCGGCGGTCATGACCTAGTCTATCTTCAACATAAGTAATCAGATCAGCATACTCGCCCTTTTCCAAAGGGCGCAAGCTATCCAGTATCTGGCATATTTTCCTGACCACATCAATATTCTGCTTTTCATTGTGGCCACCAATGTTGTAGGTTTCACCCACCTTGCCATTCACTATCACCTGGTACAAGGCCTTGGCATGATCCTCTACATACAGCCAGTCGCGCACTTGGTCGCCTTGGCCATAAATAGGTAATGGCTTGCCCTGCAAGGCATTTAATATTACCAACGGAATTAACTTTTCTGGAAACTGATACGGTCCATAGTTATTCGAGCAATTGGTAATAAGCACCGGCAGCCCAAATGTTTTATGCCATGCACGTACTAAATGGTCGGCACTGGCTTTACTGGCTGAATAGGGTGAGCTAGGCGCATAGGGTGTGCTTTCATGGAACAGTGCAGTGGTTCCATCTAGATCGCCATAGACCTCGTCTGTAGATATATGATGAAACCGAAAGCCAGCTTTCCGGGTGGCAGGTAAGTTATCCCAATAGCTACGCGCTGCCTCTAGCAGGTTGTATGTTCCTACAATATTGGTTTGTATGAATTCAGCAGGGCCGTGAATCGACCGGTCCACGTGGGATTCAGCCGCCAAATGCATAACAGCATCGGGTTGGTGTTTAGCAAACGCCACAGCAACATCGCTTGCATTACAAATATCTATTTTTTCAAACTGGTAGCGTGGGCTTTTACTGATGCTTGCTAATGAACCTAGGTTACCCGCATAGGTCAGCTTGTCGATATTCACCACATGGTCTTGTGTGTGGTTAATAACATAGCGAATCACCGCTGAACCAATAAACCCAGCACCACCGGTGATTAAAATTTTCATTATTTAGAGACTAACTGTTAGTGTTTCAGAAGAGGCAGAATAGTAATTGTAGTAAACCAGACTGAATCTGGCGATAGCTGACAGATTTGGTCATGACTTGAAATTGCTACGGCGGACTGCGTTTGGCCAGAATATCTATGTCGCTAAAGTTTAGGTGCGGTTCATCCAAACACCCCTAGTTTCGTTAAGTGCAAAATAAACAATTGCGAACTGTAGCCACAAGGCTACAATAAATCCATGTACAGCATTATCGAAACAGAGCAATTTATACACTGGCTCAGGAGTTACGAAATGAGCAAAATCAAGACCCGTCCGTTTGATGTATCCAACTACCTCAATGATGAGGAGGATGTTGCCGCCTACCTTCAGGTCGCAATAGAAGATCGTGATCCAGCGCTGTTAGCGGCAGCGTTGGGTGACATTGCCAGAGCTCGAGGCATGACTCAACTGGCTCGCGACACTGGCCTATCTCGGGAAAGTCTTTACAAGAGTCTCTCAGGAGAGCGTGCACCCAGCTCTGATACGCTATTCAAGGTTATCCATGCTATGGGTTTAAAGTTGACGGTAAAGCCTTTGACCACGCATGACTGAATCCTGCCGTGTCGGTATTCGGCCAAATGCGGCCGGTGAGCGTACTCCCTCAAAACAGCTGTTAAAAACAAACATTGCAATTTGAGCACGCTTTCGACCATGCTTTGTTTTCTATTTCTGCTAAACCTGTTCGTCGGATGGTGAAATAGCTGCAAGCCAGCATAGTCATCTTCTGCGGCACTTTGTTGTTTTGCTGATGAATAATAGGTCGCTATTGTTGATTTGGTATTCTTCAAGTTTTATAGGCGCGAGAGCGGAGTAGAGAATGAGCGATGAAAAAAAAGATATCAAAATAAATGTTTCGTCCACCGCGATAGAGAAAGGAATAGATGTCGCAAAAAGCTTTGTCGACAAACTGGTATTGCCGCCCCTTGAGGAGCTTGGGCTCTTAGTGCGTGATCAAATGTCTTATTGGCGCTTCAGTAATCAAGTTAAAATACTAAATAAAGCAAAATATATCTGCGAGAAGAATAAAATCAGCGTAAAGGCTATTCCGCCGAAGCTCCTTTGCCCTTACCTAGAAAATGCGTCTTTAGAAGATGATGATGAGCTGCAGGATAAATGGGCTGTATTACTGGTGAATATGGCCGACTCGCAGCAGAACATACAGAATCAAGTTTTTCCGTACATTCTTAGCCAGTTATCCAAGGAGGAGTTTAATTTATTGGAATCGGTTCTTCTTGAGAGGAAGGGACGAGTGTCTATGTTGAACGGTGAGCTTACGGATTTCTTGGAAAATAGAGCAAAAATTGAAGCCGGGCTTATGTCTAAACTAGCAGACTTCAAGCAAGAGCTTATGAATGTGTCACCTGATGGAAAGCGTGTTTTTTCTAACGAAGCTATGGAGATTAGGTCATCTATACATTCTGTTGAAGGGGAGTTGAGATCGCTTCACTACCAAGAATCTACACTAAGAATACGGATTGCCGCCCCTGAAACAATTCCAGAGCAAAATATTAAAGAGTTTGAGATGGCGAATATCATTCGACTAGGATTGGCAAAAGTTGTTTATGAAGCCAGTGCAGGCACTCATAGTATTGAAATTCCCGGCGGTGAACGCGATCGTTATACCTCTGTAGATTTCGACATAGAGATAGAAACCGAAACGTCAACAATACTTACAGAACTAGGCGCGCTATTTATTGAAGCGTGCCAAGAAAGACATGCATAACGAGGTGGTACAGCCGACGACTTCGTAGCAGTTAAGCTTCACTTCAGTGTTAAACGTCCGCTTTCACCATTATCGACGGTCTGCTTAGGGTCGGGTTCGGCCATCTGCCTTTGGCTACAATCGGCCAGGAGCAGGCGGTCGCGACTGACGGCTTTCGAGTAATCTAAGCTTGGCAGACCCCATTTTCCTATTGCCAGTTAGCGATTTAGCTGAATAGCCACAGAGACAATGAGCGTAAGGCTCCGGCCAGCACCGTCTTGCATGGTGCGTAATCATTGATCCGTGCTTACAATTAGGCTTTATTTATTATCCGAGCGCAGCCTGATATGGAAGACGCGACCCTCAATCGCAACGCAATCATCCTCTTGCCCAAGCAGCCGGCACTGGACTGGATCATGCGCGTTGATCCGCAGCCGATGCCGGATTTCACCCTGGAGGATCTGCGCCAGGAGCAAGACGTCTATTTATTATCGGACGGCGAGATCAATACGCCAGAGCAAGCCGAGCAGTGGGCACTGCGGCGCTTTAGCCCCTTGTTCTCATCCTTTTTGCAGGCCTGGTTCACGGACGAGACGATGTGGCCTAAACCTCGCACCCGTAAAATGTTTCAAGAATGGTTTGAAGTGCAATACCACTCGACGATCTGGGACCTGTCGACGGACCCGCTTGAACATGAGTCGTGGGATTGAACGCTTAGGGGCTGGGCAGGGTGACGTTCCAGGGCAGCAGCTCGCCCACGCGGTTCACCGGATGATCGGCAATGAC
>JACCEO010000002.1 GCA_013416485.1 Alcaligenaceae bacterium | reverse complement strand
GGTCCACTGGACTCTCCCTGGTGTTTGGATGGGGCCAATGCGTGTCCGCCTGAGGACGTGGGCGGGGAGCCGGGCTATATGGACTTCCTGCAAGCCATGGCTGACTCTGATCACCCCGACCATTCTGATCTGAAGCAATGGTATGGCGACCCCTTTGATCCGGCCGCCTTCGACCTGCAAGAGGTCAATGAACGGCTGATGCAGATCCGGCTTTAAAGCAAGACGGTACTCACCGGACCGTTACGATTAAAGAGTTTGGGAAAGACCTCTTTCAAAAGTGCTTAAAAGGTGCTCCTTTCAAGTAAGGTTCTCAAGACATGCCGCTTACCGCCCAAACGTTACTTCAAAGTACGCCTCCGACTCGCCCAGTTCCCGGAACCCATCCGTTTGAGCTCGGGTCGCTGCGGCAATCCACTTCTTGGCCAGTGTGATATCTTCGGCCGACATCTCTGATTCTGCCGTATCTTCGGCAGACTGCCAGGCACGATGTGCTGCCAGGACTTCATCAGACCCGCCAAGAGCACGCTCTAGTGTTCTTTGGAAGCGTGCCTCGGCATTGCGCTGTGCGCGGTCAGTAATCTCAGATGGGGCATCTTGTAATGTGATTGTGTAGCTCATGATTACACCTCTACTTTTACTGTGTATAAAAACAGTATTTTATCTCAAAATAGATTTTAAAGTAGAAATAAAAAAAGCCCACCGGTTAGGGTAGGCTAATTTTATATATTTGGTTGCGGGGACAGGATTTGAACCTGTGACCTTCGGGTTATGAGCCCGACGAGCTGCCAAACTGCTCCACCCCGCGTCTGAAGAATAAGAGTTTACCCTATATCGCCGATGTTTGTTTTCTATACCAATATTGGGTCGAAAAACTGACGGTTTTCGGCAGCTCGCAGACGACGAGTGATAGCAAAAATTTCAATAAGTTAAACAGGAATATTATCAATGAGGGATTTGTGCATAAGAAAGCATTGCCTCACCTATGCTGGGCTAGTTATAGCGCCAATCAGCACTATTGGTTCATCATCCAAGCAGGCACAGTACGCACCTCTTGCTCATCTTCGCTAAGTGCGACTTTTTGCATTCTGGGTGCTGTTAACTTCGATCTTTAATCCTCTGGCGGTTCAAGACTAGCGCTTCCTTTGTGGGGATCCAATCTTTCCAGTAGCTATCAGGAATAGATGGGAAGTCCTCCCGGCGCATACCCGTGAAGGTTGGCTTATAGCCACGGCGTTTCATTTCTTCAATTAAAGCTGCATGTCGTTTTGCAAGAAACCCTAGTCGGATATAGAAAAAAATCAGATGACCTTTGCCAAGGGTGTAGTTATCAGGCTGAGATAAGTTTCCACGTGCTGCAGCTTTTTCGGCTAGCGCAAATACGCGAGGAAGCTCGCGATATTCAGCAACCAAGTGAGGGCCACTTAGTTCTTCGACTGGAACGCAGTTTATTCGTGTCATTGGATTGGGCGGTAGTTTCTTTTTTGGAGTTGAAGTGGCCGCCTATTTAATCTGCTCTGGGAAAGTGACTATTGTGTTTTGTGGCGATGAGTGTTGAGGTAGGGTAAATATTTTGTCAAAAATCAAAGTGAAGACAAATGTATAAACCAGAAAAAAAAGGAGTAAAGCCAACTCCATCGTGAACGCCTTCCAGAGCCCGACGTTATACCAAAGCATATAGACCGGTAGACAAATCAAGACAAGTCCGCCTTCAAAGCCGCAGGCGTGTGAGGTGCGAATTAAAAGAGTGCGAACTTTGATGTTTTTTCTTTGTTCCCATGACTCAAATGCAGTGTTGTATATGTAATTCCAAACAACTGCGGCGATCGATACGATGATGGCAATGGGTAATGAGCTTTTGGCGTCTGTTCCACTTAGTGTCATTAGAAACAATGTGGAAAGAATGATGGCAATGATTTCAAAGACTGAGACATAAACAATGCGTCTCTTAATTGGGCTTAATGTAAACACTAAAAACTCCGACGAGCATGCAAGCTCTTGTGTGGTGTAAGAGCCGGCCCGTCCCGGTGATTTAGATAAGACCCTGCAGTGCCACGGTTTCCGCCTGCAGATAGGATTGTACTTAGTGATTTGATGTTTACCAAATGAAGAGGACTGCTCCAGGCCATTTTTGATTGGGCAAAGCAAATGCAGTAACCTGACCGGGAGGCTATCGAGCGCGCCTGCCGAGCGGGTGGTATCCCCATTGCGCCTTCAGATTAAGAGTCCGGTGCTTTATATCAACTACTGTGGTATCGATGGTACTCACGTTTAGTAGCAGCTTTTCCGCGCGCTTCGTGCAAAAGAGCTTTGTAATAAAAATGGAGAAAATATCTATGAAAAGCATCCTTGCTGCTATCTCTTTGGTTTTATTGGCAGCGTGCCAAACTCCTGACTCGAGGCAGGCTCAGTCAAATGACTATTGCGGTGCTAGTAGCCGTCAAAATCTAGTTGGTAGTCTTGCATCCAGCATTGATCAATCAGCGTTATCCAAAGCTACTCGGGTTATTCATCCAGGCACTGCCGTTACGCGGGATTATCGCCAAGGTCGGCTGAACATCTATGTGGACGACAGCGGAAAGGTTGAGCGCGTTAACTGCGGGTAATTGGTGGCTTAGTTACCCCCGTCCCAGCGGCTGCGCTCCTGACGGTACACAGCTTATATGATAGCCCTACAATAAGGGCAAGATGGTCAAACTACTTGTATTCCTATCGCCTCTTGCTACGCTATTCTTAGCGTGGCTAACAGTTTTTGTCCTTATGTTTTTTGCGCCATGGGTGTACATATGGCCGGTGCTGGTGTTGTTTCTGATTTTTGTAAACTACAGAGGCATACGGTATGCACTGGGACATAGAAAGAGGGAGAGGCCTTGGCATTACTGGGCGTGTGCGATTGAGTGGGTTTTTGTTGTGCTAACCGTGGCGACGTTTTGACGGTGGCCTTAGTGACTATCACCCGACCTGTTATAAACGAGTCTTAGCCATTCAAGGATTTACGATGCGTTTGTTTTTGTTGTTGCCCGTTGTTCTATTAGCCGCCTGCCAAATTGCACCTAAGAATGACGTGGGAAGCTTTGCCTGGATGGAGAAGGTAGACCAGCAGCTGTCGATATCAGACGGACAAGGCCACGGCCCTGACTATGGCTCGCAAGAGTGGTGCAATGTTGTGCATTTCAAGCTGTACGGCCAGCACGCGGCTGAGTCGGTGCCGTGTGATCAGGTATGGATGGAAGAAACGGATAGGGTAATCAGGAAGCGGTAGGGGACAACCGCTTTATTTTCATTAAGCTTGTTCATCGAAAAAAAGTCTAATGAATGTTGATGTCCGCCCGTTACTGATCGAGAGCCTGCTGCTGTATCGCTGACTACAGGGCAGGAGTTTTATTTCCCTTCTTATCATTCATATTATGGTTGCAACCACTCTCGTCGCTATGCTGTGCGCACACCTGTTGTGCTTTTCGGGTATGTTTTTACTTATTAGCCGACGCCTGCCCGGCAACAAGATGGGGATGGATTATTTTGCCGTGGGCAATCTCCTGTTGGCGTTGGCCTATATCCTACAACTGGTGGAAGGGGGCCCCGCATGGAGTGTGATGAGCGTGGTAAACCACATCCTCACGCTGGCTGCTCCACTCGCTTATTGGCTCGGCGCCATGCGTTTTTTTGGACGCCAGGTGCGTTTGTGGCGTTCATTAATCTTATTTTCTGTGATCTACGGCATTGCTCAAGTGCTAGTGCAGTGGAGCGCTGGACCCGCCGCACGTTACGCGATGCTTGCGGCGGTGGCGACTATGCTTTTCTTTGTAATGACAATAACCGTGATCTATGGTGTACGTACTTTTGCAAAAGATTTGTATGGAGAGATGGTTTTTTTTGCGCTTCTGATTGGCGGAATCTGTGTTCTTAACGCGCTAAAGTTCATGAAGATTGTAGATTATGGCTTGGATGCGTTGCATATGGATAGCCAATTTCAAATGATCTTCTACATCTACATGTCAACCCTAGCCACCATGGTGCCGCCCTCTATTGTCTGGTTAGTATTGCGACGACTGACAGATAATCTGCGTAACATGGCAGCGCGTGATCCCCTGACAGACTTACTCAATCGTCGAGGGCTTTTCGAAGCCTTACAGCTGTATTTTAAAGCTCGGAATGCCAAGCCTGCTTACTTGTTGTTAATCGATGTCGACCATTTTAAGTTAATTAACGATACCTACGGGCACCAAGTCGGGGATGATGTTATATGCCATGTTGCAGAGTTGCTTCGCTCCAGCGTGCGCCAAGGCGACTTGACTGCTCGTATTGGCGGAGAAGAGTTTGTGGCCATTTGCTTTGAAACGGACGGTCAGGGTGTGATGCACTTGGCCGAGCGTCTGCGTACTAGCGTTGAAAGCCAAGCGACCGAAGTTACTGGTTTTGATCGCTTGCTGAGCTGTACGGTGACTATTGGTATCTCACAACATTTCTATGGCGCGCATGGCTTAGAGGATGCTCTTCGGCAGGCTGATGTTGCTCTCTATAAAGGAAAAACTTCTGGACGCAATCGGATTGAATTAGCCAACATCCCTCATGGTTTTTTAGCTGAAGCCGCTGAACCGGCACTAGTTAATTTATAGAAATAATAGATGACATATCTTATCTTTAGATGGACACACTAGACGGTAAGCATCCGGCCATCATACCTTGAGAGCGGCTTACAGAACTTGGCGCGATTCTGTTCCGGGACGGGTTGGATAGGTGGGTGAGTAGGGGAGGCGCAATAACCACCGAAGAGGCTGCTGGATCTCTGGTTGCAGAGGATAGTGCGACACAGTTGAGCATCAACAGCACGAAAGTAAACGCTGTCCAGAATACGGTGAATAAAGAATTGAAGCTTTTAACTGAGAGTGTTGCGGGTCCGCATGAAAATGTGGCATTTTACTGGGACCAAGCGAGCAATACCACAAAGAGTCGGGCAACTGATAAAGGTAAGGCCGTATTAGAGGCCAAGGATATGCAGGCCCAAGCCGGCATTAAGGCGTTGCGTGATCCTCCGGCTGGAATGGTTGAAGGCACCAATTCGGCCATGCAGCGGAAAACGTGTCGCAGTGACATATACGCTGCTATTATGTCTGCGTTAGGGAGATGCTAGCCGGCGACGCCCTTGCAACCGGAGAAGCATCGATGCAACAAGCGCTGTTCACCCCCATCCTTACCTGTCCTGCGTCTTCCAGTCGGCGGCAATTCCTGGGCTACAGCGCCGCCGGCATGCTGGCAGCGGTCCTGCCTGGCGGCGGCGCAGCTGGCGGCCTGCCTCACGTCGCCTACTCGCAGACAATAGAGTGGGGCCGCAACGAAATCGCGCGCGCCCTGGCCGGTGATCCTGACAACGTGGCTGCGGTCTCGATTGCCCTGCTCAAGAACGACACCGTGGTTTGGCAGCAGGCCTTCGGGCGCGCCTCGGTACGGGACAACGTCGTTGCCACTATCCAGACACGCTTCA
Organism: Alcaligenaceae bacterium; assembly: GCA_013416485.1. Taxonomy (GTDB): domain Bacteria; phylum Pseudomonadota; class Gammaproteobacteria; order Burkholderiales; family Burkholderiaceae_B; genus JAGOAJ01. The sequence continues at coordinate 285,156 of JACCEO010000002.1, read as the reverse complement.
ACATCGGCTCGGTCAGTAAGGTGCTGGCGGCGTTGGCTGCTATGATCCTGCGGGACCGCGGACTGCTGGACCTGGATGTGCCGGTAGCGCGCTACTTGCCCGGCTTCACCATGCTGTCGCTCGAGTATACGCAGATCACGACTAGGCATCTGCTTTCGCATTCCTCTGGCCTGCCCGGCACCAGCATGCGCAACGCCTTCACCTTCGAGCCCATACCGGGCTACGCGGCCAACGCCGAAGCGGCATTGGCCGACGAGCACCTGAAGCACCTACCTGGGATGCTGGCTGTCTATTGCAATGATGGCTTCACGATGATCGAACGGGTGGTGGAGGCCCTAACCAAGCAGGACTACGCCTCCTTCATTCAGTCCAATGTGCTGGATCCCCTGGGCATGACCGATTCTGGCTTTCTGACGAAGGATCCAGCGGGGGGCTCGTTTGCGCTACCTTATTCTGGTGGCCAACAATACCCTCAGGAGTTTGTTAGTCCGTTGGCCACCGGAGGCCTGACCTCCACGCCGGGCGACATGTTGAAACTGGCGCGCCTGTTCCTCGAGCAGGGCACCAACCAGTCGCGACGCATCGTGTCGGCAGACGGTATCGCACAGATGGGCACCGACCAGACCAGGAACTTGATCATCAATCCTTCGCCGCAATGGGCGTGGGGGCTTGGCTGGGATAGCGTGCGGCATCCTGGTCTGGCAGCGGCCGGCGTTCAGGCTTGGCAGAAGAACGGCGCCACAGCGTTTTTTTCGAGCGACTTCTACGTGCTGCCGGACCAGCGGCTGGCCTTAGTGGTGACCGGCAACACGGGCGATTCGCAACGCTCCGACACCTACCGCGCCGGTGCGCTAGCCGAAGGTGTGCTTTTGCGCGCCCTAGTCGAGGAAGGCTCGATACGTACTCTGCCGCCACTGGTTGGCCATACTGGGCCGCCTATGGCGGCATCACCCGATCTGACTGACGTCGTGGGCGTTTATGCTAACTATAACCAACCCATGCGCGTTACCGCTAACCAGGACGGCAGTTTCTCGCTCTCATCCTGGGGCGGTAGCACTTGGGTGCCGATGAGCGGCGACGCTAGTTACAGCTACCGCCGCGACGGATGGTGGTGGAGCAGGGATGCTCCCATCAGCTACCGCTTCGAGGTCGTGTCTGGCACCGACGCGAACGGACAACCCTACCGCTACCGCTATCTGATGCTGCGTGGCCCCCTGTTTGGTGCTGGCTACAGCCAGACCATCTTGCCAATGGGGCAGCAACTGCTTCCGCTGGCCCCGCTGAACGCGGCCTGGCAGACACGGATGGGAAAGACTTGGACTGTCACCAACGAATCCCCGGCGACCGTTCCGTCCACACTGAACGGCACACCCTACGCCACGCTGAGCAGCCTACCCGAACTGCCAGGCTACATCCTGGTGCGTAACAGTAGCTACGACGACGGCTCGCCTGAGCACCAGTTGCTAGCTCCGCTGACCGACGACCGCGCCGGCGCGACAGTCAAAATTCCCGCCAACGCTGGACGCGACCTGTATGAACTGCACTTTACTATGATTGGTGACAAGGAGGTGCTGACCATAGGCAGCTGGGCCTACGAGGCGTCGTAGGGTTGAGGGCGGAAAAATAGCCGGACGCGATCCGCATGGCCGGACTCAATCACTAATTCCGTTGTCTTCGTTCATGATTCAATGTGTATGTTATCTACAGAGTATTTGTGACACAAAAAAACACCTAGAGGAAATTTCCTAAGTGCTTAATTTTTCTTATGTTCTATGGTGAGCCCAGCAGGACTTGAACCTGCGATCAACGGATTGTGAGACGGTTGTTCGCCCACATGTCATTTTTTCTACCAACCAAGGTCCGGGTGTATGCTGTGTTGTCATATCTATCCTTTATGGTTATTCGGTGCCGCAAGATGGCGGCTGATGTATAAAGATGGGAATTGACTTAACGGAGACGTTTCTATGAAAAGCATCATCGCCGCCATCCCTTTGGCTTTTCTTGTTGCTTGCGGGCAAGGCTCCGAAGCTGGAAGTGAGTCAAAAGCTGAAGCAGTCAAAATGTCAGCTCCTAGCGAGCCGGAAGGTAGGGACTGGGTGCCAGCCGGGCTCACGTTGCCGCAACCGCATGAGGTGATTCAGGATTCCAAGCTGGGCACACGCATACGTCTCTTGCAGGTCAGCGTTAAGGCCGATCCAGCCTCGGAGTTTCCACGATGGAAATCTGCCTTAGAGGCTGCAGGTTACAAAATCCAGGACATTGCCGACACAAGCAGGCTGCTGTTTTCCAATGACAAGGAAGAAGGGCAGATTGCTGTCTCGCAGCACCCAGAGGTCGATGGCTATGTGATTCAGATCGATATCTCTAGAAAATCGCAGTAGTCCGCATTCACCATCAATAGTGCTGACTGGAATCGAACCAGTGCCGCAGGTGCACCTGCCCGGAATTTTCCTTTCTGGCTCCTCATAAGTGGGGCGCTCTAAACAGTTGAGCTACAGCACTATTGATAGCTCCGGCCTTTAACGTCGCCGGGACGGACGCGGTAGTTTTTGGGGAAAACAGTGTTAACTCATCATCGCTTGATGGTGAGTGCGAAAGCATCTAAGGTAAAATCTCTCCCTGTTAAATTTTCTGGATTCACCATGCGACTTCTTATCGCGCTGCTGCTCCCTTGGCTCACATTTTTTACAATAGGCCGACCGTTCGCCGGTATCTTTTGTCTGCTCCTGCAAATTACGCTTATCGGTTGGGTGCCCGCAGCTATCTGGGCTGTGTATGCGCTGAGTCAGTACAAAACTGACCAAAAAATTGCCAAAGCCCTCGGGAGTCGCGGCTAAATTTGGTGAATGCTTGGTGGTCTCGGCTAACCATGCCGAGCGAGCCTGAGCCTGGGCAATGCTCTTATCCCAGCTATGCAGTCGTTGAGGGGAGTAGGGGGGATGGCGGCTGCGTAGGCTTCGGCTTGATCGGTGGTGATTAACCATTCGACTTGATCAATGTGCCCATGACGAATGTTGTTAACCCATGAGGGCTTGTTTAATTCTTCCGCCTCTTTGAGCCGCTTATGAGCAAGGTTGGCTGACATTACGTCCCACTTCTCGTTATTTATTCTGTAATCAGGGGCCTTTCTATATTTAGCGTGCTGCGGCCCCTACGAAGCACCTTGCCATCCGCATTGATCAAGCCCATGTCCTGCATAATCGTGGTACTGAATCTTATTGAAGGCATGGCTAATGGTATTTACTGTAAAGTTTACGACGATTAAATATTATTTAATTCATATGGACATTTTGTCGTGTAAACATATGTAAACCTTTATTCCTATATTGAGGAAAGACAGGTAGCTAACCCTAACTACTACGCGAGTATTTTTAGGTTGATGTGTGACTGGCGTAGCAGGGGGTGATGGTGACAGACAAGGGCTTAACACTTATGGCCAAGCGCCTGAATGTGGAATTGGGCCTACTGATATTCCGGTGGTGATGTTTCCGGATGGCGGAGTAAATAGCTATGCAGCGATGCGTGGGTAGTTCATTCGAGGTGGCTTTTTTACGAATGGAAGAAATGCAAAAAGAGAATAATCAGCGCGAATGGAAAGAATACAAGAGCGGCATAACGTTCTTGTTGGCAGGGCTGGGCAGTGTGATCTGTATCAGGCTGCGTTGTTTGGTTCAGCGTGTGTTTCGCCCCGTAACGGGGCTTTTTCATTTGGGCGAGTGATCTTTAAGTTGCGACTGCTTACCATCGACTTTGAGTTTCGCAATGTGTCTGTCCGGTCTCTGTCTTGCGGCATACGGTAGTGCCTCTTTTACCGGACTGAATCTCGGTACGATCGTTCGAGGCGTTAGTAGCGCCGCGATGCGGCAAGCGTGTATTGCTGTTGAGCATATCCTGAGTTTGTATTCGAGTGCGCGCCGACTCTGCCTGTGCCGCTTGCTCCTTGCGCTTTGTGTCTGAAAGGGCTTTATTGAATTGTTTGCTGAACTCGGTATCTTGTGCGGTTCTGTTGGGCGAGGAGTCGCCATTAGTCACGCGTAGACTCTTGAGGTCTTCCTTAGTGGGTGTGTATTGCGCCTGCGCGATATTGCAGGCCTGAATGCCAAGGCTGAGTAACCCGACTAGCGCAAGAGTTCGTGTCTTCATGTGTCTCTGAATATTCTCGTTGTGGGAATACGTAACATACCATTCGCCCGCCATAGTGAGCCAGCTGTTGAACTGCACCCTAAAGGTTGGATCAGTGTTCAATTTTTGGGGTGCAGTTCACGGGGCGGGCCGAAAGCACTGTATAAAGCAATTATCCAAAAAAAAAAGCACCTAGAGTTAATTCTCTAAGTGCTTAATTCTGCTTATGTTTTATGGTGGGCCCAGCTGGACTCGAACCAGCGACCAACGGATTATGAGTCCGCTGCTCTAACCAACTGAGCTATAGGCCCGCCTTAAACAGCAAAAGATAATACCATAGGTTGGCAGCACCTGCCAAGCAGGGTAGGGACAAAGCCATATCACTATGAGTCAACCAGGGATTTGGCGCTTTCATAAAAGACAGTACTCACCTTATGAGTCTTATGGTTTGGACGCTAAAATACATAAAAAATATGGCTCACTGGCGGTTAGAATGCGGGTTAAGCCAAATGCAGCATCATGCTACATACCTAGCAGCTTATATGGCTAGGTTTTTTGTTAAGTTGGTATGGTTCGCTTTCTGTTGTGGGGCACTATCCAGCTGAAAAATCCCCTGCACTGCTGTTAAATTCAGTAGTGTTGTAGACGAAAAATGTATGGGTGGACTAGGGTATGAATCTCACCAGTGTTATTGCGCTTGCGTCAATTCTGTTTGTTACTCCGACTTGGGGTGCCAAGCTGGTTGATTTCTCCCCTACAGGCCAGGTTACTGATGTTGAAAGCGTCAAGCTGCGCTTTGACCAGCCTGTCATTGCTTTTGGTGATGGGCAAGCTGCTGCGCCCGTTGATGTCACATGCAATGATCCCGCCGCTGTAGGGCATGGCCGCTGGCTGGATGGTAGCCGCTGGACGTACGAGTTCACTGAAAAACCCGGTCCAGGTGTGACTTGCCAAGTGGCATTGACACCGTTATTTCAGCCGCTGGATAAAGCGCCAATTACTGGCACTAGTACTTTTAGCTTCTGGACGGGTGGGCCATCGCTTAAATGGGTCAGGCCCAGGTTCGACACCATCGCTGAAGACCAGGCGTTTGTACTGGCTTTTAATGGTCCAGTAGATGCGGCTACGGTTGCAGAGCATACCCAGTGTGTGGTGCAGGGTTTAGGAGAAATGGTTCCAGTTCGGTTGATTACAGGTCAGCCGCGCCAGGAAATACTCAAGGCCGTATATTATTCGTCCAAACACGATACCCAAGATATTCAGGTGGTGCAGTGTCAACGTTTATTGCCATCCAAAGCAAAAGTGCAGTTGCATGTTGGGCCAGGTGTTACCACCTTGTCTGATCAGCGTCCGGCTGTGGCTAACACTCAAGAGCAAGTCTATAAGTACACCGTCAGGGATGCATTTACGGCGTCTTTTAACTGTACGCGAGAAAACGCCAGCCAACCGTGCGTGCCTATATCCGACATGAGCTTGCGGTTCTCTGCGCCTGTTGCCCCAGAGCTTGCTAAAAAAATACGCTTGCAAACCGCTACAGGTGATTTTTCTCCCAGTATTGCCGAAGATGATACCTTTACTGCGGGGGTAAATGATGTGAGCTTTGCGGGACCTTTCCCGAAATCCACAGAAATTACAATTAGCCTGCCACCCGACTTTCATGACGATGCCGGGCGTACCTTACAGAACGCTGATCAATTTCCTTTGGTATTTAAAACAGCAGACTACCCACCACTGGTGAAATTTTCTGCGTCTACGTTTGGTCTTATCGAGCGCTTTGCTTACGCACCAACGGCTGGTTCAGATGTGGATAATCCACCCAGCATGCCATTAAGTTTGCGTCACGTTGAGCCCATGCTAGCCACTGAAGAAATGGTGGTTTCAGCGGGTAAGGTAGCTGACTACGCTACACAAGATGACTTGGAAGTCTTGCGTTGGTACTCAAGAGTGCAGCGCATGGAGAACAGTCGTCTTACTCCTAGTGAAATTAAACGGGTAATGACGGATCAACCCTTGGAGTATGACCGTTCTACGGCGAACGAAGTGGCCTTGGACACTCGAGGAGTGTCCATGTTAAATAATCAGACAGGCACGCGAGAACTGGTTCTGCCTGGCATTACGACTGATGCTGAACGTCCGTTTGAAATCATAGGCGTGCCTTTGCCGGATCCGGGCTTTCATGTGATTGAAGTGGCGTCGCCGCGTCTAGGAGAGTCGTTATTAGCCAAGGCTACGCCTATGTATGTACGTACTACGGCCTTGGTGACTAATTTAAGTGTGCATATCAAAACTGGCCGCGACGACATGCTGGCGTGGGTTACTACGCTGGATGATGGCGTAAGTGTGCCTAATGCCAATATCAATGTACTTAGCTGTACCGGTAAGCTTCTGGCAAGTGGCGTGACTGATAAGCAAGGCATATGGCACCATCTTCAGCCTGTGCCCGAAGAAACTGAAGACTGCCCTAACTATGAGGCATCGGGTATTTATGTGTCGGCTCGTATTCCTGCTGATCACCCTCAGGCACGCGGTAAAGCTGACTTTTCCTTTGCCTTTTCAGATTGGAATGATGGCATACAGGCTTGGCGTTTCAATGTACCTACTGACACCAGTACCTTACCTACTCATGTCACCCACACAGTGCTAGACAGGTCTTTGTTCAGGGCTGGCGAAACGGTCTCTATGAAGCACTTTATTCGTGATCAAACGCGTAGTGGCCTTGCTGTACCTGAAAGCCCTTGGCCTACGCGCTTGGTCATAACACACCAAGGTAGTGGTGATAGCCAAGATTTCCCCCTCGAGTGGCTAGAAACTGCAACGGGTGGCGTGTCTGCCTATAGCCAATATGCCTTGCCGAAAACAGCCAAATTGGGGATGTATACGATAGAGCTCAGCAATGATGAGGACCCTTATGGCTGGTATAACAATACGCAGTTTCGTGTCGAAGAGTTCAAGCTGCCCCTGTTGATTGGTAGTTTGAAAATCAGTGATTCGGCTGACTCAATTAGTTTGGTTGCTCCTACGCAATTAACCGCCGATGTACAGTTGGCTTATGGGTCGGGTGGGCCAGCAGGTGAATTAGCTGTCCAGATGTCGGGTGTTGTACAGGACAAAAGCATTAGCTTTCCAGATTATGAAGATTATTCCTTTAGTTTGCCTTATGAACGGGTAACTGTGGAATACGACGAGGGAGATGATCCTATAGAGTCAGAAGACTCAGAAGAGTCTGGCCAGCAACAGGCATTATTCCTGAATAAACAGCCGTTGACGTTAGATCGGCAAGGCGGGGGGCGTCTGGCGATCACCACGCTGCCGGTTATTAATAAACCCTATGACCTTTTATTTGAAGCCAGTTTTCCTGATCCGAATGGGGAAATCCAGACTTTGGCGCAAACTGTGCCGGTTTGGCCGGCTGCAGTGGTTGCCGGGATACATAGGGGTGGCTGGCGGCCTGTCAGCAAAGCGTCTAGTGTTAAAACGCTTGCCTTGTCGACCACGGGTCAACCCCAAGCGGGTGTCCCTATGACGGTTACGGCTGTGTCGCGTATTACTTATTCCAGCCGCCAACGCATGGTGGGTGGTTTTTATAGCTATCAAAGCCGTACAGAAACACGCGACCTGGGCATGGTGTGCCAAGGGGAAACTAACGCTCAAGGCATACTCGAGTGTCCTATGGATATCGAAGCCTCTGGTCGAATCCAGTTAACTGTCAGTGCTCAGGATGCACAAGGCCGTCAGTCTCAGGCAGCAACGACGGTGTGGTTAGTGGGCCAGGATGAATTATGGTTTGGTGGTAATAACGATGACCGTATCGATATCATTCCTGCTAAGAAAACTTGGAAGCCAGGCGAAACCGCTGAGTTTCAGGTACGTATGCCATTTCGCCAAGCTACTGCCTTGGTGGCGGTAGAGCGTGAAGGGGTGTTGGAAACGCATGTGGTTGAACTTAAGGGTACAGATCCCACCGTGCGCTTGCCTGTTAAAGCCGAATGGGGACCTAATGTATATGTCTCGGTGCTGGCCGTGCGTGGTCGTCTTCGTGAAGTCCCTTGGAATTCTTTCTTTAGCTGGGGTTGGAAAAAACCTGTCACTTGGTATAAAGCCTATACCGATGGTGACAAGACAGTGGCTCCGCCCAGTGCTTTGATTGATTTGGCAAAACCAGCATTTCGTTTTGGGGTAACGGAAATCGGGGTCTCTGATGACATGGACCAACTTAACGTTAAGGTCAGTACTGATAAAGAACGTTATCAGGTCAGGGATAAGGCCCTAGTGACGATACAGGTGACCACGCCCGATGGCAAACCAGCAGCCAATGGTACGGTGGCGTTCGTTGCTGTCGATCAGGCATTACTAGAACTGTCGCCTAATTTCAGCTGGGATTTACTGACCGCTATGCGGCAGTTGCGCAGCTATGGTGTAGAAACTGCCACAGCACAAATGCAAGTGGTAGGGCGGCGTCACTACGGACGAAAAGCTTTGCCTGCAGGCGGGGGTGGCGGTAAAAGCCCCACGCGAGAGTTGCTAGATACCTTGCTATTGTGGCAGCCTGATGTCATGTTGGATGCACAAGGCCAGGCGCAAATTTCCTTACCGCTTAACGATGCCATTACTCGATTTACGTTGGTGGCTATTAGTGATTATGGCGCGGGTCGTTTTGGCACAGGTAAAGCCAGTATTGTTAGCACCCAAGACGTGCAGGTTATAGGCGGTTTGCCTGCGCAAGTACGCGAAGGAGATCAGTACCAGGCTATGGTTACGGTGCGTAATTCGTCTACCCGTGATATGAATTTACAGGTGCAAGCGGGCTATACCGGTGCAGGTGTCGATGCGGTTAATCTGACACCACAAACGGTCGCATTAACGGCAGGTCAGGCGCAAACTCTGAACTGGACAGTCCAGGCGCCAGAAAGCGATCAATTGATGCCGTCGGTGACACTGGATTGGATTTTTCAAGCTCAGGAGCATACTGCAGCATCATCCGGTCAGGGTGACGCACAGAAACTGGCAACGGATCGGTTGGCGTTCAAACAAGTGGTCACCCCCGTGTTTGCTGTGCGCACTCGACAATCCACGTTATTGTCGTTGGATTCCGATCAATCAGGCATCAGTTTGCCGGTCAGTGCGCCTGAAGGCGCACTTCAAAACGCTTTGGGGCTGACCCGTGGTGGTTTGCAAGTGCACTTGCAGTCTTCGCTAGCTGGCGGTTTGCCAGGCGTACGCGAATGGTTTCAGAATTATCCGTATACCTGCTTAGAGCAGTTAAGCTCCAAGGCCATAGGGTTACGTAGTCAACCCTTATGGGACGATATTCTTGAGAATTTGCCAGCCTATTTAGATAATGATGGCCTATTAAGCTACTTCCCCGGAGCCCGCTACGGTGATGAAGTCTTGACCGCCTATTTGCTTGTGGCTGCCCATGAGGCGCAATCATTGGGCTTGCCCTTTGCCTTACCCGATGCAACTAGGGAAAGGATGATCCAAGGTTTGCTGGACTTTGTTCAGGGGCACTTGACTCGCCAACGCTGGTCTCCCGTCAGGGATGACACGGTACGTAAGTTGTTAGCCTTTGAAGCCTTGTCGCGTTATGACAGGGTCACACCGCGCATGTTAGGTTCTATACGTATTGAGCCTAATCGCTGGCCTACCTCAGCCGTGATTGACTGGGTGGCTTTGTTGCAACGTGTGCCTGGAATACCCAAACAGGCTGAATCCTTAGAGCAGGCTAGGCAGATTCTTCTGGGGCGCATGTTGACTCGAGGCACAGAACTTGTATTTGCCGATAACCGTGACGATAACTGGTGGTGGCTGATGACCAGCCAAGAAACGAATCTGGCCAAACTGATGTTAGTCACTTTGGGCCAAGAGTCTTGGCGAACCGAGCAACCATTGATGGCGCAGGGCTTGTTGAAGTTACAGCGTCGTGGTGCTTGGCGTACCACGACATCTAACTTGATGGGCAGCCTGGCCATAGAAAAATTTGCTCAGCATTTCGAGCGAGAGCCCGTCTCTGGTCAAGTTCAGCTGCAGTTGTTTCCTGGTGATTTTGCAGAAACCTTAAACTGGGATCAGGTTCCAGAAAAAAATGGTGTGCGCTCTATGGATCACTTGCTACCCTGGGGGCAAGTGCCATCGGGTGTGTTGTTGATTCAACCCGAAGGCAAGGGCCAAGCCTGGGCTACCATCAGTTCACTGGCAGCTGTCAAAGTCAGTAAGCCTGTGGTGGCGGGGTATGAGCTAGAACGCAAAATTACGCCAGTCTTTCAGGCTAGCCCTGGTGTGTGGTCACGCGGCGATGTGTATAGGGTCAGCTTGACCATACATGCCAAGGGTGCCATGACATGGGCTGCTTTGACGGATCCCATACCTGCAGGGGCAACCATATTGGGTAGTGGCCTGGGACGGGACTCCAGCATAGCGATAGCCCAAGAAACAGATCAGTTTTGGCGTGGACCTACCTATATTGAACGTAGTTTCGAATCTTGGCGTGGCTATTATGAATACCTGCCTGCTGGGGTAACTCAGGTTGAATATACCGTGCGTTTAAATACACCGGGACAGTTTCAATTGCCACCTACGCGTATAGAAACGCTATACAACCCCGAAGTGTTTGGCGAACTGCCAAATCTAGACGATTTCACCGTGTTGCCATCCTCTGCCTATTAAGGCGTAGTTATGGTTTTCAAGCATAGCGTAATTGTTGTAGCAACAGTAGTAGCCTTGGCGCTGGGCGGATTGGCTGGCGCCCAGGCCATGCCTGATTATGCCCTGGTTGTGGAGAATTATCGTGCCTCCGATGTGCTGGTACAGGACCGTCACGGTGTTTTATTGGACCGCGTGCGCACTGATTTTCATAGTCGACGTGGTGATTGGCTAGCTTTAGATGATGTTTCCCCCGCTTTGCAAAGGGCCGTCATACTGTCTGAAGACAAACGTTTTTATCAGCATGGCGGGGTCGACTGGCAGGCGGTCGCCGCAGCGGCTTGGGGCAATACCGTTCGAGGCCAGCATCGCGGTGCTTCCACCATTAGCATGCAGTTGGTGGGGTTGCTGAATCAGGATTTGCGTCGTTTGCCATCTGGTCGTAGTTTTCTGCAGAAAATAGATCAAGTATGGCAGACACAAGACCTAGAATTGGTCTGGACTAAACCTCAAATTTTAGAAGCTTACTTGAACTTAGCCGCTTTTCGTGGTGAGTTGGTAGGTGTAGATGCATTGTCGCGAGTGCTGTTCCAAAAGCATGCCAGCGGCCTGGATGTTCGAGAAGCTGCCTTGGCTGCGGTATTGTTGCGTGGTCCGAATGCGGGTCAAACAACGGTAGTGCAGCGTGCTTGTGGCTTGTTAATCGAGCTGGGTCATCCCCAAGAGTGCAAAGGACTTAGCGATTTTACGGCGCGTAGTTTGCGGCGTAAGTCGGCACTCTGGGCTGACCATACCAGTTTAGCGCCACACTATGCTCGTTTGGCCTTACACCAGCTGTCTCAAACCCCCGGCGATACGCCACAACCGGGGCAGTCAGTACGTACTTCTTTGGATGCCAGTTTGCAAACCTATGTGATGCAAAGTATGGATAAGCATGTACGTGCCCTACGTTATGCCAATGTCAGCGATGCCGCAGTGGTAGTTTTGGATAATGTAACGGGGCAGGTGTTGGCGTATGTTGGGTCTTCGGGGGATTTATCATCGGCAGCACGTGTGGATCATGCACGTTCCTTACGTCAGGCTGGGTCTACTCTGAAACCCTTTTTGTATGCGCAGGCGTTGGCTCAACAGCGCTTGACGGCAGTATCTTTGCTGGATGACAGCCCCTTGAATGTGGCTGCAGGTGCCGGTGTTTATATACCGCAGAACTATGACAAGCAGTTTTCGGGCTGGAACAGCGTTAGAGTGGCTTTGGCATCGTCATTAAATATACCGGCAGTACGTGTATTAATGATGGTGGGTCCAGGGCCGTTTGCGCAGTTGTTGCGGCAATTAGGCTTGCCCTTGAATCAAAGTGGTGACTACTACGGTTATAGCTTGGCTTTAGGCAGCGCCGATGTCAGCTTATTAAGCTTGACCAATGCTTATAGGGCCTTGGCCAACAACGGTAAGTATTCTCCAGTGTCTGGCCTAAAGCCCCAAGAGCCTATAGCGGTATCACAGACAGTATTACCCGCCGGAGCCGCCTGGATCGTGGGCGATATACTTGCTGACCGCCAGGCGAGAACTGCAACATTTGGGCTAGACAGCCCGTTGTCTACGCCATTTTGGTCTGCGGTAAAAACCGGAACCAGCAAAGATATGCGTGATAACTGGTGCATGGGATGGTCGCAAGGCTATACCGTAGGTGTTTGGGTGGGGAATAGCTCGGGTGATAGCATGCATGATGTATCTGGGGTATCAGGAGCAGGGCCTTTGTGGCACGACATCATGTCGTGGTTACATCGCAGTGAAGCTAGTACACAGCCTGCTATGCCAGATACCGTGCAACAGGCTCAAGTTGTTTTTCAAAATCATAGTGAACCCAAGCGCCAAGACGTGTTTTTTGGGGACACGGTAATCAGCACAGTCAAACTGGCTTCCAGTGCATTGACCACAGCAAAAGGCCGCTCTGGTATCGCGGAGCCCGTAGATGGTGCTATTTTTGCCTTGGATCCGGACATTCCACCACTGAACCAGCGTGTGTCTTTGCGCGCTGTTAGCTTAATTGGGAAAAATGGAGAAAATGTGTCGTGGCGTATAGGCAAGGATATTATTGCGCAAGGTTCACAAGCCTTGTGGGCACCCATGCCGGGTAAGCATCAGCTACAACTTTTGGATGAAGCGGGTACCTTATTGCAGCAAATCAGCATAGAAGTTCGGGGCGCACACGCAAAATAACAACGAAGTGTTAGACACTGTTAAACTTTTGAAACTGTATCTACATAATAAGGGGAAGTTAAATGACATTGCCTAGAACGTTTCGTTATATTCTGGCGCCATTCTGTTTGGCTTTTCTTGCGGCATGCCAAAGCGTTGCTCCGGGACAACAAGCAGGTGCTATGGCACCCGTTTCTGCGGCGCCAGTACAGCCAGGAGCAGCCAATTCGGTACAAGCTAGTCGCCAAGGTGCGCCTGTAGCTGTTTTTGTGGCTAGCCAATTGATGCAAGCGGGATGGACACCCGTGCCAGCACCTACCGGTACGTTGTATGTCAATCCTAAGCCCTTCTTGAATCGATCCGACTTACGTGATGTTAAAGCGGGCGGTACTGATCAGGGACAAGGCTGGTTGGTACTGGGCTTAAACCCTGGTGGCCAGCAAAAACTGGTTGAAGCCACCACTACCTACCCTAATAAAAGTTTGGCTTTGGTCATTGGCCGCACCATGATGCCTTTACTACCTTACAACACGACTATCATCGATGACCAACTAATCTTTTCTGTCAGTACGCAGGAAAATGCGGTTGCTGCAGCGCGGGCAATTGCCGGTGTGCCAGCCGAGGCTCAGGCTACAAATCCATCTTCTGTTCAGACTAAACCGGTCGACTAAACCGCTGCTTGGGTCAGTAATACTCCACTACAGTGTTGTATTTTCCCGAACTTGAGCTTGATTCCAACGCGATGGTTGCTTACTGGCCTTATGCCTGAATAAAATATACGCTTTGCGTACATTTTCAGGATGGTTTCTTATGTCAGTGGCTCAGCAGGTGTTTCTTAGGGACGCAATGCGCAGACTTAATCTGACGCGTGATGTGTTTGCAACCCGTATAGGGGTTAAACGTCGTGCGTTAGATACTTGGCTCTTACCCGAGGGGTCCCAGGAATTCAGGGCCATGCCGGAAGTGGTCAACCGCTTTGTCACGGAAATCGTTGAAAACGAAGCATTGCTACAAAAGTATGCGCAAAGCGCACAGTCAGGGCCTTTGCGTGATCGTATCGCGGCTGAAGGTAAGCATCAGTTGATATCGGTAGATCAATTTACACGAGAATCCGTCGAGGAGTTCTGCCGTGTTGCTGACCAAATGCAACCGATAGCGCGACGTCAGAAAGTATCTCGCGTGCTGGAAGGGGCGGTGCTGGGTAACTTGTTTTTTGAGGCCAGTACTCGTACTCGTGTTAGCTTTGGTGCGGCCTTTTGCCGTCTGGGTGGCTCGGTGTGTGACACTACCGGCTTTACCTTTTCCTCTATGGCAAAAGGCGAATCCATTTACGACACCAGTCGGGTCATGAGCGGTTATGTAGACGCTATGGTGATACGCCACCCCGACGAAGGTTCTGTGGCAGAGTTTGCCCGCGCTACCAATATTCCAGTCGTTAACGGCGGCGATGGTCCAGGCGAACATCCTAGCCAAGCTTTGCTGGATCTGTATACCATTTTGAATGAATTTTCACGTTTGGGGAAGTTGCTGGATGGTGCTCATATTGCGCTGGCAGGGGACTTGAAGTACGGCCGTACTGTCCATTCTTTGATGAAACTGCTGTCCTTATACCGTGGCTTGAAATTTACCTTGATTTCGCCTGTCGGTTTGGAAATGCCCGAATATATTTTGCAGCAAGTCGGCAAGCATGGTCACGTGATCGAGCAAACCCATTCGCTGGAAGAAGGGGTTGTTGGCGCCGATGTGGTGTATGCAACACGCGTACAAAAAGAACGCTTTGCTGCTGAAGAGTTGGAAGGGATCAACCTGGACTTCCAGGTCAATAAGGCCATTATCGATCGTTGTGGTAAGCCAGATGTCATTGTTATGCACCCCTTGCCACGAGATAGTCGTGAAGGGGCCAATGACTTAAGCACAGACCTGAATCACGACCCTAGACTTGCTATATTTCGACAAACAGATAACGGCATACCGGTGCGCATGGCTATTTTTGCTGTATTACTAGGGGTAGAAGAACTAGTGCAGCATTCCTTGCGCGATGTGACCTGGAGCCCGCCATCCCATATAGGCCCCGACGATAGCGTGTTTCATGGGATGGACTAATGGGCTGAATTAAGCTTGTTTTTCACCACCTAGGGCGTCCACTAGGCCGGCGATCAAGTTAGCCAGTTCGCCCGCCATTAAGGTGAAGTCGGAATCAAAGCGCTCGGCATCGTTATGAGCAGACATGTCCTGGTTCTCTTTCAGGACATCCAGGGGGCTGACGCGCTTGATTTCCATGCCTTCGGTTAGCACAAATGACACGCGATCTGCCCAGGTTAGGGCCAGGCGCGTGCATTGCTTACCGTCTTGTACATGTTTGCGTACTTCGTCAATTTCTATGCTTTGGCGCACATAGCGTACGGCAGCACGGCTTTCATTGGTGGAGCGCAGCTCAGTGTCTTGGTCTATGCTGAACGATGTAGGAGCTTCGTCGCTGATCAACCAGTTGGTCATCGCCGCAGCGGGTGATTGCTCTACATATAGCGGTGACACAGGGAAGGATTCTATGACTTTGGCCAGCATGCCTAAGACTTCGTCGCTTTTAGCGGCAGCCGCGGCATCGATGACCAACCAGTGGTTTTTAGTGTCTATCCAGACGCGAGTATCGCGAAACACGCTAAAGGCTTTGGGTAGCAATTCTTCGGTCATCAATTCTTTGATTTCCTTCATTTGCTTGCGACCGGGCTTGAAGCCTTGCTGCTCTTCAATTTCTTGTGCGCGTATCTTGGCGAATTGGTTGATGACGGTGGTAGGCAGTAATTTTTTATCTGCCCTGAGGCTAATTAAGTATTGGCCGTCCAGCGCATGGACCAGGCCGCCGTTTTCTACCGGAGGCACCCAGCCCAGGCTTTGCATTTCCTGGCTGTTGCCAGGACGAAAAGCTTGTTTTTCAAGGGCATTTTCCAGCATTTCCGCTGTGCAGGACCACTGGGGCGCCAGACGAAATACGCGCAGGTTCTTGAACCACATATAAGGTAATCTCTTAGAGTTGTCGGCATCAGTGGGCCAGCCTAGGCTGAGCTACTGCCGAGTGAATAACAAGGGTTGATTGTATGCTGATAGTGCAACTGGCTGCCAGACAGTCTATGACTGCCTGACACATAATGGTCTATTGGTATGAATACATAGTGTGTATTTATACAGTATAATTTGATGCAATAATAGTCATTACCGCTATCCTGCGTTACTGCGTTTTTTATTAATTTTCGCTACATCAAGGATTCCTGCATGGACGACAAAATCAGCAAAGCCGCCGCCGCCGAACGGGCAAAGGCCTTATCCGCCGCCTTATCGCAAATCGAAAAACAATTCGGTAAGGGCTCGGTAATGCGTTACGGGGACGACAAAATTGGACATGATATCCAGGTTGTTTCCACTGGGTCTTTAGGCCTGGACGTCGCTTTGGGCGTAGGTGGCTTGCCCCGTGGGCGTGTCATTGAAATCTACGGCCCAGAATCCTCTGGTAAAACCACGTTGACTCTACAAGTCATTGCTGAAATGCAAAAGGTAGGGGGCACGTGTGCCTTTATCGATGCCGAACATGCATTGGATGTCCAGTACGCATCCAAGTTAGGTGTCAACCTGGATGACTTACTGATTTCTCAGCCAGATACTGGCGAACAGGCTTTGGAAATTACCGACGCATTGGTGCGCTCCGGTTCCGTCGATCTTATTGTCATAGACTCGGTAGCAGCGTTAGTGCCTAAAGCTGAAATCGAAGGCGATATGGGCGACTCGCTACCTGGTCTACAGGCTCGCTTGATGAGCCAAGCCTTACGCAAGCTTACCGCCAACATCAAACGTGCCAATTGCATGGTTATCTTTATTAACCAGATACGCATGAAAATCGGTGTTATGTTTGGTAGTCCTGAAACCACAACCGGTGGTAATGCGCTTAAGTTCTACTCTTCGGTACGTCTGGATATTCGTCGTATAGGTGCCATTAAAAAAGGCGATGAAGTCGTGGGTAATGAAACCCGCGTCAAGGTTGTCAAAAATAAAATTGCTCCGCCTTTCAAGCAAGCTGAATTCGACATCATGTACGGTGCAGGTATTTCTCGCGAAGGGGAAATCATCGACTTGGGCGTGCAAGCCGGTATCGTCGATAAGGCTGGTTCATGGTTTAGCTATAGCGGAACACGCATAGGGCAAGGCAAGGACAATGTCCGTGAATACCTTAAAGAACACCCTGAAATGGCCATAGAAATTGAAAATCGTGTGCGTGAACAATTAGGAGTTGTGGCTAGAACACCTGCCACAGTGAAATCCGCTGCACCAGCAGGCGTCGTTGCTGGTGACAGTGTAGATTAACGTTTTTGGGCGGTATCGTGTCTGGGGACCAAGACGACTTTGAAACTCTGGCGCCAACCGAATCTTCGGGTGGCGCCGCACCTTATACACGTAGTTCTGGCGTGTGGAAAGCGCGTCGCTCACGCCAGACATCAGGTATGGTATCTGGGTCAGATACGGTCGATACTGCTTATACGCGTAGCTCTGAAACGGTTAAGCCAGAAAACACTAGAAAAAGGGCAGGGCCTAGCTTAAAGGCCCGTGCCATCGATATCTTGTCACGGCGTGAACACTCACGCCTAGAACTGCAAAGAAAGCTGGCCCCACATGCCAGCGACCCTGACGAACTGGAGCCATTGCTAGACGAACTTGAACGTCAAAAATGGCTGTCAACGGAACGTTTTGCTCACAGCCTGGTGCATAGGCGGGCTGCAAGTCGTGGTACCCAGCGCATTATCCAAGAACTGCGTCAGCATGGTGTGGCAGATGACGATGTCGCTGAAATTAGCCAGCAACTACAAGATACCGAAGCCGATCGTGCCCGTGAGGTCTGGGAGCGTAAATTCGGTCAGCAAGCCAGCACCCAGAAGGAGTACGCACGCCAGTATCGGTTTTTGGCATCGCGAGGTTTTTCTAACGATAGTGTAAGGCGCTTGCTAGGTTCTATGCCCCCACCTACACACGATTAATTCTCTTTTACGCCAAGCTGCTTTGGGCTGATCGTACTGGCCTTATTGGTTTGCATATTTCAAAGCGACGCATTCTGGAGTTTATCGTGCTGCTTTGATTCCCGACAGCGACTTGAAACAGGTTTCTTTGGCTTGGGTCACAAATGCTTGTATGTAATCTGACTGGGCATCTTCGGTGCGTACAGCAGCATATAGCGTGCGCCATACACCTGTTTCGCCCAGATGACAGATACGCAACCAACCCTGATTCACATATTCACTAAGCGCCCAGTTAGGTAATGCGGCCACGCCACGCTGGCTAGCGACCAACTGCACAATAATGGGCGTTAGCTCGGCCTTGCGTACCGCAGCGGGTTCTATGTTGGCAGGATCTAGAAAATTGGTGAATATGTCCAGACGTTGCCGCTCTACCGGGTAGGTAATCAATACTTGGTCGTGCAGTTGGTCTGGCGTTATGTACTTGTATTGGGCTAAAGGGTTGCCCTTGGCTACTGCCAATACAAGTTCATAGCGAAACAAAGGTAAGTATTCCACGGCATCTATGGTTTGTGGATCCGATGTAACCACCACATCCAAGTCGCCACGCACCAGAGCAGGTAGCGGGGCAAATGAAAATGCAGCGGATAAATCCAGGGCTACATCTGGCCAGTTGTGGCGAAAGGCATCCAGTGCCGGCATTAGCCACTGAAAACAAGAGTGGCATTCTATGGCTAGGTGTAATCGACCAGTGCGCCCGGCGGCTAAACGTTGTAGTTCGCGTTCTGTGGCTTTGATTCTAGGCAAGACATCGTCAGCCAAGGTCAATATGCGCAGTGCTGCTGTGGTTAAGCGGGCTGGTCGGGTGCGCCGGTTAAGTAAGGGTACCTTTAGGCGCACTTCCAGATCGCGTAATTGATGCGATAAGGCCGACTGCGTTACATGTAGGCGTTCGGCCGCTTCTTGCAGGCTGCCCGCTTCACGTATGGCTGTTAGGGTCTCTAGGTGGCGAATTTCTAGCATGATATTTTTATTGTATGAAATTTATTCATTTTAAGTATGGTGAGTTTGATTTTTCTTCAAGAGACTTTATTGGCACAATGATGTTTTAACACGAATTCTTTTCAATTAGTTAAGGCATATCATGACAATTACTCATAGTTTAGGTTTTCCACGTATAGGGGTGCAGCGTGAATTGAAGCGTGCTCAAGAAGCCTATTGGGCGGGTAGTCTGACAGCACAGGAATTGGAACTAACGGGTCAAGAGCTACGCGCACGTCATTGGCAGATACAGGCTGATTCGGGCTTGGCGCATGTGCCTGTGGGGGATTTCGCTTGGTATGACCAGATACTGGAATGGACCACTTTTCTAGGTGCCGTGCCTGCGCGTTTTGGACAGCACGGGCAAGACGATGTTGCCCTGGACACCTTGTTCAGGATGGCCAGGGGGCGTGCACCTACAGGCACACCAGTAGCCGCCTGCGAAATGACCAAGTGGTTTGATACCAACTACCACTATATAGTCCCGGAGCTTGCGCCTGAGCAAGAATACCGCATAGCGCGTAGCTATTTATTTGACCAAGTGCGTGAAGCGCAGGCGCTGGGGCACCAGGTAAAGCCGGTGATACCTGGGCCCTTGACCTGGTTATGGTTGGGTAAGGGCGATGCTTTTACCGATGGCCCAACTGATTTGGGCAAGTTGGCGTTATTGGATCAGTTGTTGCCGGTGTATCAGCAAGTTTTGGCACAATTACAGGCCTTAGGCGTAGAGTGGGTGCAAATCGATGAACCTGCCTTGGTCATGGATTTGCCCCAAGCGTGGCGTGATGCCTATCGTCGGGTATATCAAGCATTATCAGCCTCAGGCCCATCAGTGCTGCTAACAACATACTTTGGTGGCCTAGAAGATAATGTATCGGTGTTGGACGGTTTGCCAGTTCAAGGCCTACATATTGATCTGGTGCGTGCACCTGAACAGTTAGATAGCTTGGCGTCAGTATTGGGTGATGACCAGGTCTTGTCTCTAGGGGTTATTGACGGGCGTAATATCTGGCGTACGGACTTGGATCAGGTGAAGTCACAAGTAGCCGCCTTGGCTGCCCAGCGGGGAAATAAACTGTGGCTAGCCCCTTCATGCTCATTGCTGCATGTGCCGGTTGATTTGGCGGTTGAGCATGAGCTGGATGACGAGCTACGTAGCTGGTTGTCTTTTGCTGTACAAAAACTAGACGAGTTGCGTGTGTTGGCTGCGGCTTTAAAGGCCAGCCCTGACACGGCATCATTGCAAGCGCTTGAAGTGCAGCGAGTGGCATTGGAGCAGCGTCGTAATTCACCGCGCATTCATAACCCAGTGGTACAGCAGCGTATGCAAGGTGTTGCAGAACTCAATCGTGGTAGGCCGGTATTTGCCAAACGTATACAGGCCCAGCAGCATAAGTTGGGGCTGCCTGCGTACCCAACGACAACCATAGGGTCTTTTCCTCAAACCTCAGAGATTCGTGTTCTTAGGCGTGATTGGCGTAGTGGCGCGTTGGGGGATGCTGCATATCAGCAAGGTATACGAGATGAAATTGAAAAAGTCATACGCTTTCAAGAGCGCATAGGCCTAGATGTCCTGGTTCATGGCGAACCAGAGCGTAACGATATGGTGGAATATTTTGGCGAATTACTAGGTGGGTTTGCCTTTACGCAATATGGTTGGGTGCAAAGTTACGGCTCACGTTGCGTTAAACCCCCAGTTATTTTTGGTGACGTTGTTCGCTTAGCGCCCATGACTGTAGCCTGGTCGGGGTATGCTCAGTCCTTAACTGCAAAGCCAGTCAAAGGCATGTTGACGGGGCCAGTGACCATATTGCAATGGTCGTTTGTGCGTGATGATCAGCCGCGGGCGACAACATGTCAGCAATTGGCTTTGGCGTTGCGCGATGAGATCGAAGACTTGGAAGCGGCTGGCATAGGGATTATTCAGATCGATGAACCCGCTTTCCGTGAAGGCTTGCCTTTGCGTCGCGCATCATGGGCAGCGTATCTGGATTGGGCCGTGGATAGCTTCCGTTTATCTACTGGGATAGTCAATGATGAAACACAGATCCACACCCATATGTGTTATTCAGAATTTAACGACATCATAGAGGCGATTGCGGCTATGGATGCGGATGTCATCACCATAGAGACTTCGCGTTCCAAGATGGAGTTACTTAGTGCTTTTGAGAACTTTCAGTATCCTAACGATATAGGTCCAGGTGTTTACGATATCCACACACCTAATGTACCCAAGGAAAGTTGGATGGTGGACTTGATGAAAAAAGCGGCAAGTCGTTTACCCCCAGAGCGCCTGTGGGTAAATCCGGACTGCGGTTTAAAAACCCGTGGTTGGCCTGAAACGGAAGCGGCGTTAACTGCTATGGTCAGCGCTGCCCATGCTCTGCGCTATACTTGATGGGTTTTTTTCATCGCCCGTTTAATTGAATATGCCTTTGCCCCCTTCGGATGTTGGCCGCGAACCTTTGCATACCCGTACTATCAGGGTGGAATCGTTTGTCCGCGAGGACGGGCAATGGGATATCGAGGCGACGTTAATTGATATCAAAGCCTATGACTTTCCCAAACAAGATGGGAGTATTCAGAAAGCTGGCAACCCGATACACAACATCTTGTTGCGTATCACCATCAATGACGAGTTTACGATTACGGCGGCTGTTGCCGCCTATGATGCCGCTCCTTATAACCAGCATTGCAGCGCGATAGCGCCTGAATATGGTGATTTGGTTGGTATGAATCTGCTGCGTAACTTCAGGCAGGTAGTCAAAGATCGTTACGGACGTACCGCAGGCTGCAGTCATTTAAGCGAGCTGGCTTATGTGTTGCCTACGGTAGCCGTTCAAACTATGGCCAATCAGCGCCGCAAAGAAAAGCAAACATCAACCACACAGCAAGAAAAGCGCCCGTTTCAATTAGACGGCTGCCATGCCTTGCGCGTGGATGGCGACGTTGCAAAAGAGTTTTATCCCAAGTGGTACGTAGCGCCTGCAACGCAGACCAACGAATAGCTGGTCATGGCCGTTTCGCGATCTGGCGTTGGGCTGATGTCTACGTTCTTTTCCTATTCTTTACGTTCTTACAGGTAACAAATGAAAATTCACGAGTATCAAGGCAAGGAACTGCTGAGGAAATTTGGCGTGGTTGTGCCGCGCGGAATTCCTGCTTTTTCTGTTGAAGAAGCCGTTGCAGCAGCCGAAACACTAGGTGGGCCGGTATGGGTGGTAAAGGCACAAATTCATGCTGGCGGTCGTGGTAAGGGTGGTGGCGTTAAGCTGGCCCGTTCCATAGACGAAGTACGTCAGTTGTCGTCGGAAATTCTGGGTATGCAATTGATTACCCACCAAACCGATCCCGCAGGCCAGAAAGTTCGTCGCTTGTTGATCGAAGAGGGCGCCGACATTAAAAAAGAATACTACGTTGGTATTGTGACCGACCGGGCTACCCAGCGCGTATGTGTCATGGCGTCTAGCGAAGGCGGTATGGATGTCGAAGAAGTTGCGGCCGCTACCCCTGAAAAAATTCTTAAAGTATTCGTTGACCCCAAAACAGGTTTAACCGATGCTCAAGCGAATGACTTGGCTCGTGGCATAGGCGTGCCCGATGCATCCTTGACCAAGGCCGCTGCTGAATTCCAGAAACTGTATAAAGTTTATGTTGAAACTGATGCGGAATTAGCGGAAATCAACCCTTTGATCTTGACGGGTTCGGGCGACATTATTGCCCTGGACGCGAAGTTCAATTTTGATGGCAACGCCTTATTCCGTCATCCAGATATCGTTGCTTATCGCGATCTGGACGAAGAAGATCCTGCCGAAGTTGAAGCCAGTAAGTTTGACTTGGCCTATATCCAGCTGGAAGGCAATATCGGATGCTTGGTCAACGGTGCTGGTCTGGCTATGGCAACTATGGATACCATCAAGCTGTTTGGCGGTGAGCCTGCCAACTTCCTGGATGTAGGTGGTGGTGCAACAGCCGATAAAGTCACAGAAGCCTTCAAGCTGATGCTGCAAAACAAAGGCGTAAAAGCTATCTTGGTCAATATTTTCGGTGGCATCATGCGCTGCGACGTCATTGCCGAAGGCGTGATTACTGCATGTAAGGCCGTTAACCTTAGTGTGCCGCTGGTCGTGCGTATGAAAGGTACTAACGAAGAAATGGGCAAGCAGATGCTGGCTGACTCTGGTCTCCCCATCATCAGTGCCGACACTATGGCCGAAGCTGCGACACAAGTTGTTGCTGCCGCTGCAAAATAAGAACACCTAAGGATTAATACATGTCGATCTTGATTAACAAAGACACGAAAGTCATTACCCAGGGAATTACCGGAAAAACCGGCCAATTCCATACCCGTATGTGCCGTGAATATGGCAATGGTGAAGCCGCTTTTGTGGCGGGTGTACACCCCAAAAAAGCGGGTGAAAACTTCGAAGGCATACCTATCTTTGCTTCGGTAAAAGACGCTAAATCAGAAACTGGTGCTACCGTTTCTGTGATTTACGTTCCGCCTGCAGGTGCAGCCGCTGCTATCTGGGAAGCCGTCGAGGCCGATCTGGATCTGGTGATCTGCATTACCGAAGGTATACCTGTACGCGATATGCTGGAATTGCGTAACCGCATGCGCGATCAGAACAAATCGACCCTGCTGTTGGGCCCTAACTGCCCAGGCTTGATTACACCTGATGAAATCAAGATAGGCATTATGCCTGGCCACATACACCGCAAGGGTCGTATTGGTGTTGTTAGCCGTTCTGGTACGCTGACCTACGAAGCGGTCGCTCAGGTGACTGAATTAGGGCTGGGTCAGTCCAGTGCGGTAGGTATTGGTGGCGACCCCATCAATGGTCTTAAGCACATTGATATTTTGAAAATGTTCAACGATGACCCTGATACAGATGCTGTTATTATGATCGGTGAAATCGGTGGGCCTGATGAAGTCAATGCTGCCGAATGGGCCAAAGACAACATGAAAAAACCTGTAG
Organism: Alcaligenaceae bacterium; assembly: GCA_013416485.1. Lineage (GTDB taxonomy): Bacteria > Pseudomonadota > Gammaproteobacteria > Burkholderiales > Burkholderiaceae_B > JAGOAJ01. Next base: position 261,179 of record JACCEO010000002.1, on the reverse strand, counting down.
TGGGCTTTATTGCAGGTGTGACAGCACCAGCAGGCAAGCGCATGGGTCACGCAGGTGCCTTGATTTCTGGTGGTGCAGATACTGCGGATGCCAAACTGGAAGTCATGGAGGCGTGCGGCATACGTACTACACGTAACCCATCAGAAATGGGCAAGTTGTTAAAATCAGTACTGTAAAAACATACTTGGTAAACTAGTATGCTTTAAGGGCTCGCTGCTGCGGGCCTTTTTTCCTCTTGCCTATCGGCCTGCGGCTATCGGTAGTTACGCCAGTTCAGTGCCTACTAGTCAAGACCTGCTCAGGATCACCTATGATCGAATTTTTTCAGGCATTACACTGGGGCGCTATTTTTCAGATTATTCTGATAGATATCTTGTTGGGTGGCGATAATGCGGTAGTTATTGCACTAGCATGTCGTAATCTGGAAGAAAAGCAACGCCTTAAAGGGATAATCTGGGGAACAGCGGGTGCAATCGTCCTGCGCGTTATCTTGATCGCCTTTGCATTAACTCTGTTGGCGATTCCCTTTCTGAAGTTGGCTGGGGGCCTGTTGCTGTTGTGGATAGGTATTAAGTTGCTAGCACCGGCTGATGATGGTCATGGGAGCGTGAGTGGTGGCAATACCTTACTTAGCGCAGTGAAAACGATAATTATCGCTGACTTTGTCATGAGCCTGGATAATGTCATTGCAATCGCTGCCGCTGCTACCAATGCACATTTGGACCACCAGCTATACTATGTAATCTTCGGATTAGTGGTTAGCGTCCCCATCATAGTGTGGGGCAGTACACTGGTTTTGAAGCTGATAGACCGCTTCCCTATCGTGGTAACGTTTGGCGCCGCCTTGTTGGGCTGGATCGCCGGTGGAATGTTGGTATCCGACATCTTCATAGTGCAACAACTTAGCGAAATCGCTGGTGGTCGTTACGTAACCATCGACACTGCTGCGGCTGCTCTTGAAGGCGCTGCCGGGGCGGCAACAGTGATTGCACCTACCGTACAACTGATTGCAGAAATCATAGGAGCAATGGTTGTGGTAGTGGTGGGTAAGTGGATTTTTAGTCGTAAAAGTACAATCAAGGATAGTACACATGGGTCTGTTTAAATCATCAAACAAGGGTAAGGCCGAATCCGGCATGTCCTTGTTGCAGGGGCTGGCAATATTAGCTCTGCTAGGTATCGCTGCGGCGGTGGCTCTTAACTATTTTGTAGGTTAAGGCTATGGCCTCAACACCAAGCACACTGGTTATTGCAACCCGTGCCAGTCGGCTCGCCTTATGGCAGGCTGAACATGTGCGCGATCTTCTACAAACTTTATACCCTAAGTGCCAGGTCAGCTTATTGACCATGACCACGCGGGGTGACCAAATACTGGATCGCACCTTATCCAAAGTAGGCGGTAAAGGTCTATTTGTTAAAGAGTTGGAAACAGCGTTATTGGACGGGCGAGCCGACTTGGCCGTGCATTCTCTAAAGGATGTGCCTGTCGAATTGACCACGCCATTTGCCTTGCCTGTAGTTATGGAACGCGCTGACCCGCGTGATGCTCTGGTTTCTAACGACTACGCCTCGCTCGAGGAGCTCCCTGCGGGGGCAGTTATTGGAACCTCGAGTTTGCGTCGTGAAAGTCAGCTTAGGCAGCGTTATCCCCATTTACAGGTACAGCCTTTGCGTGGCAATCTGGATACGCGCTTGGCCAAACTGGATAGGGGCGAATATGCCGCCATTATCTTGGCTGCCGTGGGTTTAGAACGCTTAGGCTTGGAATCGCGTATACGTGCGCGTTTGTCACCTGAACTGAGTTTGCCTGCAGCCGGTCAAGGAGCATTGGGCATAGAAGTCCTTGAGGCACGCACGGATATGCATGCGTGGTTGGCTCCGTTAACATGTCCAATCACAATGGCTTGTGCGTTGGCCGAACGTGCCGTGTCACGTGCGCTGGGTGGATCTTGCCAAGTGCCTTTAGCGGCATATGCTCAGGTTGAAAATGACCAGTTATCACTGCGTGCTTTGGTCGCTGAACCCGATGGTACTGTAGTCTTGCATGCGCAAACCCAAGGGTCGCTGGCGGATGCCGAACGTTTGGGCGAGGCAGCTGCTCAAGAGTTATTAGGCAAAGGCGCTCGCGACATTCTGGCCAGGCTCACTGCTTCGGACGCTACGCCTTAATGGCGGCTCACGTTTGCGTAATTGCGGTTCTATGAAAGCCAGTATTTTCTTGACACGCCCACAAGGGAAGAATGAAATATTGGCGGCGGGCTTAGCAAAGCAGGGCTACCAGAGCACGTTGTTACCTGCACTTAGCGTGTTCCCGATCAAGGACAATCAGCATCCCTTACCACAGCCATCAGATTTTCAACTGGTGGTGTTTGTTAGTGGGCTGGCGGTAGGGTTTTATCTGGACGTGTTATGTCAGCAGAACCCGGATTTTGTTTGGCCTGCTGCCAGCCATGCAGCTACAGTAGGTTGGGCTAGTGCTCAGCCTTTGCACGATAGTGGTTTATTTGCGCCTGGCCAGATCATTCATCCGCAGGCCTGTGCTTTAGCGCAAGATTCCGAGGCCTTATGGCCCTTGCTAGCCCCATTGTTGCCCACCCTACAACGAGTCCTTATTGTTAGGGGGCAGCGTGGGCGTGAATGGTTGGGGGCTAAGCTTGAGCAGCAGGGCATACACGTGCAGCGTCATGCTATGTATGATCGGGCTGCTGCCATCTGGACAGCTGCGCAACAGCAGGTTGTACAGCATCATTTATTGGGTAATTGGCCAGCGGTGTTTTTGCTGACCAGTAGCGAAAGCGTGGATGCGATCTGCGATGCGATACAAGTATTGAACCTGACGTCGGCTTTTGCACGCTCCCGTTTTGTAGTGGTTCACCCCAGAATCGCCGATCATTTGCAGCAACGTCTTAGCGTCGCTGGTAAGCTACAACCATCAATGGTAAAAATATGTTCACCCACCGACTCTGGGATCTTACAGGCATTGTTAGCCAGTGCCTCCACGGATACTGGTTCATAGGATTACAATCTCGCCATGACTGATAAAAAAATCGAGACTGCACAAGCAGCAGCCCCTGAAGCGACAGCTAAGCCCACAAGCAACGCGCCTAAGGCCAGTAGCCATAAAAAGCCAGGTTCGGCACTAGTGCCTGCCTTGGCCGTCGCTGTAATACTGGTGGCCGGACTAGGTGGTGCTGTGTGGTATCAGCAACAGATATTTCAGCAGTCCGGAGCCGATCTTTTAACCCGCGTGCAGCGTAATGCCGCTAGCACTGATCAGGCCTTGAAGCAAGGCCAACAGGCGTTGGGACTGGTCCAGCAACAGGCTGATCACATTAGTCGCCTAGAACAAGAGTTACGTACGACCAAAAACCAGATAGCTAGTTTAGAGCAGGCTTTCCAGCTACTTACTGATAGCGGTTCCGATCTGGTCTTGATGAATGACATCGATCATTTGGTCACTATCGCTCAGCAGCAACTGCAATTGGGTGGAAATGTTGCCAATGCCGTAATCTCGTTGGAAACGGCTCAAGCGCAGCTAGCAAGGGCAAATCGTCCTGGTTTGGCGTCCTTGTTGCAAACCATTAATGGCGATTTAGATCGTTTACGTGCTGCCTCCACGATAGATATCGCGCTAATGTCTACGCGTTTAGACGAGCTGGCTAGCTTAGTTAGCCAAGCACCTTTGCTGGTTCCTGACGACGCCCATCCTGAAACGGTAGTCAGTGCTGCTGCGGCAGCATCCACATCGTCGTCTACTAGTCCTGTAGTAAGCGTAGACCCGAATTCACCGTGGTGGCAGCGTAGCTTGGATCAAACTGGCGTATGGGCTAACCAAGCCTGGGATACCGTGACCAATGAGTTTGGTCAACTACTTAGCATACGACGTGTAGATGACGCGACGGCTTTATTGTTGTCCCCAGAGCAAGCCACACAACTACGTGAGCATCTACGTTTGCGTATTATGACGGCGCAATTGGCTCTCATGATGCGTCAACCTGGAGTTTGGGCAAGCGAAACAGCTTCTTTAGTCAAAGCACTAGAGACTCGTTTTGATCAGCAGTCACCCCAGTCACGCAAAGCAGTGACTATGGCACGTCAAATGGCCGATACGGATATCGACGTCAAACTACCTACAGTAGATAATAGTTTGCAGGCTTTGGAAGCCTTGCGCGAAGACAGTGCCAAAGAAGCCCAGACCGCAGATACCCCGGTGCCTGAAATGAATCCGGTCCAGCCGCAGCCTGCTCCTCAAACTGAAGCAGTGCCTGACAGCGAAATGGAACTGGATTCCACAAGTCCAGACACAAATCCTGAGGCAAATACTCAGGCCCGTTTTGATGTAAACCAGCTGTCTGATCTTGCCTTGGCCGCAAGTGTGCAGGGGTAAGTCATGAGAACCTGGATTTGGACCTTACTTGTTTTTGTCGTTGCCGTTTTATTGGCCTTGGTGCTGCGTGATCATAGCGGTAATGTACTGATCATTGCGCAACCTTGGCGCATCGAGCTCTCCTTAACACGCGCTGTGTTGTTGTTGCTGGCAGCGTTTATTGTTTTTCACTTGCTGCTGCGTTTTCTTGCCTGGGTGGGCGCAGGCCCAGAACGCTTTCGTTCATGGCGCTCATTACGAGCCGAAAAGCGTGACTACGAACTGCTGGAAGGCGGCTGGATCAGTGTCCTTGAAGGGCGCTATACGGAAGCAGAAAAAGACTTGGCTAAATTGCTGGGTAAAACCCGCTCGGCTAACCGTAAAGTGTTGGCAGGATTGGCCTCGGCTAGGGCTGCACACCACTTGAACGAGTACCAGCGCCGCGATCAGGTGCTGGACGCTGCGCGTAGCGCGGCTGGTAAAGACACCAGACTTCAAGAAGCGGTAGCCACTGTAGCCGCTGAAATGTACCTGGATCAGAATAGGCCCCAAGACGCCTTGGTGTTGTTACAGCCTTTGCAGGATGCGAGCTCGCGCTATTTTCATGCCACTCGACTGTTGTTACGTGCCCATCGTCAGTTGGGTAACCACGACAGGGTTTACGAATTAACGCGTTTGTTATTACGCCGTAGTGTCATCGATAAAACAGAGGCTTTACAGCTGATAGAGGTGGCCGGGGCAGCACGCTTACGTGCTGCTGGCGCCGATGGTTATAAAGCCATCTGGAGCGACCTGAAATCTGACGAAAAAGTGCTGCCTGAAATTGCTTTGGCAGCAGCAGCGATCCAGACATCACAAAATAATCATGATGAAGCTACCAAGACCTTGGAGGCAGCGCTTAACGTGGAACTGGATCCAAGGCTATTAAATGCCTGGTCGCAATGTACACCAGAACAAGTGGCACGCCGACTCAGCAAAGCCGAGGGCTGGCTCAAGGTGCATCCCGAAAACTCAGCCTTGTTGGCGGCGTTGGGTAATTTGTGTCTGACAGGACAGCTTTGGGGACAGGGCGAGCGTTATTTGTTGCGCAGCATGAAGTTGCGTAGCGATATGCGTGTACACGCGTTGCTGGGTAATTTGTATGACCGTTTAGGACGCACCAAAGATGCCATGACACATTGGCGCTTGGCATCCAAGGTGGCTGGCGCTTTGCCAGTGCTGCCAGGACGTACCGCCTTGCCCGCCGCCGATACGCGCGATGACCCTACCTTGATTGATGCAGACAGCCTGCCCAGCACAGATGTGCCAGAGATCCAGAATGTTATCCCCGTTGCCGCTAGTGCTGCTGACTTTCTAAGTGATGACGCATCGTACGCAGCCACTAAACCCAAGATCGTCGAGCGTCCTGAAGGCGTTAGTGATCCAGAAAATGATGGCTTCGAGGAATACTTTGATAGTGCGCCCATACCAGGCGTGGATCTTAGTCAGACTTCAGACAACTCACATCGCAGTTAGTATTCGTAATTATCGTATTTATTATTGTTATTTTTTAAGATTGGAAATTAGCATGAGCTTAGATCGTGTGCCCGCCGGGCCAAACTTGCCCGACGAATTTAACGTCATTATCGAAATTCCCATGAACGCCGATCCCGTTAAGTACGAAGTGGACAAAGATAGTGGCGTAATTTTCGTTGATCGTTTCATGCTGACCGCCATGCATTACCCATGCAACTATGGCTATATTCCACACACCATTTCCGATGATGGCGATCCTGCCGACGTTTTAGTCATTGCCCCTTTTCCCATCCAAGTTGGTGCAGTGGTCAAGGCTCGTACCATTGGTGTTTTGCATATGGATGACGAGGCTGGTGGTGATGCAAAGCTGTTAGCAGTGCCTGTCACCAAGCTTTACCCTCCTTATCGTCACATACAGACCCCTCAAGATCTTCCTGAAGAAGATGTCGCGCGCATACAGCACTTTTTCGAGCATTACAAAGACCTTGAAAAAGGTAAATGGGTTAAGGTGAAAGGCTGGGGAGGTCCAGAAGCGGCTCGCAAGGAAATTATGGATAGCGTCAAGCGCTATAACGACGGAATACGTCAATGAGCACGATTATCCCTGTGCCTCCCGTAACCACTCTTGCAGTGGCAGGGTCGTCAGACCGCTTTCCTGTACGCCGTGTGTATTGTGTAGGTCGTAACTACGCTGAACATGCGCGTGAAATGGGATTCTCTGGCCGTGAAGACCCGTTTTTCTTCTGCAAGCCTGCGGATGCCATACTGAATGTGCTTGATGGAACTAGTGGTGCAATGGCCTACCCGCCTAAAACCAGTAACTTGCACTACGAGGTTGAACTGGCTGTCGTCTTGACATCTGGTGGGCGCAACTTGACCGTAGAGCAGGCGCAAGACGCCATTTGGGGTTATGCCATTGCACTGGACATGACACGTCGAGACCTACAGGGCGATGCCAAAAAACAAGGTCGTCCTTGGGAATTGGGTAAGGCGTTTGATCAGTCAGCCCCTATAGGCCCTGTACATGCGCGTGCCGATATCGGCGAGTTAGCTGCAGGTGCTATCACCTTGGCCGTCGATGGCGTAGTGCAACAGTCTAGCGATTTGTCGCAAATGATATGGAGCCCAGCAGAAGCCATTGCCTATTTATCGGCTTACTTTGAACTGCAACCCGGTGACATTATTCTCACGGGTACTCCTGAAGGTGTAGGCCCAGTGCTGGCTGGTCAGACCATGACAGCGGCTATTGAAGGTTTAGGCGAATTGCGCGTACAGGTGCAAGAACAGGCGGTTTAAAGGCTAATCCCTTGAATAGTTAGTTGCCTAACTAACACACAGGCACGGACTTTGTTCCGTGCCTGTGTCGTTTTTGCCCAGCACGGATAGCCCGAATAGCGGGCTGCTGTTGCGACAGGCACACTGCTTCCCATCAACCATTATGGGAGGGCAGTGATGTCCAAGCAGCATAAAAAACAAGCTGGGCAAGGTATGACCGAGTACATAATTGTCGTTGCCCTAGTGGCGGTGGCTGCTATTGCCGTCTATCAAATCTTTGGCCAAGTCATACGCTCGCAAACAGCAGCTATGGCGAAAGAACTCGCGGGTGAAGATGGTAGCGAGCAATCACGCGCTGCCCAAACGGCTGCTGAAGCAGCAGCGGCACAAACAGCAGCGAAAACCTTAAAGTCATTTACTGGCAATGCCGGGGCCGGGCAATGATGAGCCAGGTCGATCTTAGGCAACGTCAGCAAGGCCAAGCCCTGGTCTTAGGTCTACTGTTGTTAAGTGTGGCCATGTTGGCATTCCTGCGTTATTTCGGCTTGGGGCAGGTGGTAGCGGCCAAGTCCCGACAAACACATGCCTTGGATGCTGCCGCATATAGCGGCGCCTTGGTGCAGGCTAGGGCGCTAAATACCTTGGCTTATATCAATAGGGCACATGTAGCGCATCAAATTGCGATGGCGCATTTGGTTACGCTGGGGTCTTGGGCGGCATTAGGCGGTACCCAAGCACGTCAGTTGACGATGGGTAACCCACCTGCTTATTTAATAGGCATGATGTTCGGGCCTGCTCATGGTGCCGCATATCAGGCGGCTAGGCGAGCAACTGGCTTTGATCGCATGGCACAGACCCAAGGCGAATTAGCGCAAGCTTATGCCAGCCACGAACATGATGTGCGCCAGGTGTTGTTGAAATCACAGTCAGACATAGTTGATAGTGTTGTGGGGGCCAGATTGGCAGCCATACAGGCTGTGTTAGCTGCAAATTACCCTGAGGCTGGAGCAACAGTAGCGAATCATTTACGCCTAGATCACGATAACTGGTTTGGCTATATTAGCTATGTATCGGGGCAGCAGTATTTGCGTTCCTTGGTATTGGATCTTAGTCACTACTACGGCTTTCTATCGGCACGCAATGACACAGCCTATAACAACTGGTCGGTTGATGCGCGCTGCCCTGCTTTACGGCATCAGTTGCGCCGCCGCGGCAATACAGAACTGGATGCAACGGGGCGTTGGCAGTCGGCAGATACCTTGTCGTATCACGCCTTGCGTTCTAACAAATGGGTGGGCTGTTACTACCGCGAATATGCTATGGGTTGGGCTTGGATACCTAGTGCAGCGACGCAAACTATGCAGCAAGATCATGTGCAGAATCCCCCTGATAATTTTTCAGCGCAGGATTTTTGGCGCTGGGTTCAGGAAGCTACTGACTGGGATATCGTGTCTGGCTCGGATAACCCGTTGGCTAACTCAAAAGCGGTGGTCAATCGCCAGCGCTGGCAGGGTGGAGGTTTACCTGCATATTTTGATATTCATCGTGGTGCCCAGGCTGTGCCTTTAGGGTTCAGTGTCAGTTGGCAATACCCAGGGCCGCAAGGCCTGATGGTTAGCACCCGTAGTGCTGCAGAAACATTTTTCGATAGACCTCAAGCCCGTAATGATGGCCGTACTGAAATGGCTAACTTGTTTCATCCTTATTGGCAGGCTAGGTTGGCTGGTCATGCTTTGGATACGGCTAGGCCATGAGTACGCGTTATGGATTTCAACCGCACCTAGCTAAGCAACAAGGCCAAGCAATGGCAGAAGGTTTGGTGGTTTTTCTTGCCTTATTGGTCTTGTGGGTAGGGTTGGCCTGGCTGGGTAGATTGCAAGATATGGGTTTACAAGCACAGCATGGCAGTCGGCATGCTGCGTTTGCAGCCAGCCGGTATATGGATGATGCGTTAGCAGTGCAGCAGGTCAAACATGGTTACTTCCTAGGACCTTCACATCAGTGGTCATTGCGGTCAGGAGCAGCCATTCTGGATAAGGAGGCCTCCCAGGTGACGGTTAAGTTGGAACGTGGCCTAACGTTGGATGACAAGGCACAGGTAGGTGGACGAGGACTATCTGTAGCGCGGTTGCGCACTGAACTTGGGACGGCAGATCTCGGAATTTTGCAGGCGAACGTAGATCTGAACTTATCGTCTTGGCGCGAGCAACAAACAGATAAGGCTTCGCTCTTGCGTTTGTCAGATCTGGATAAAGTTTGGCCGATACTACGTCGTCATACCGCTATTTTGATAGACAGCGGCCATGCCAGTAATGATGCCGCAGCTCAGCAACGCCTAGAAATTTCGCCTATTGCTTGGGCAAACAGCAGTCAAAAATCTTATGAGTTAGCACGCCGAACCGATGCTGTCATGGGGGCAGTGGATGCAGCCTGGTCGCGTGAACGCCCGGTGTTTGACTGGCTGCAGGCTTGGACGGGGCGTGTACCTGAACACCATCTTCAACCCTAGGACGGAGGCTGTTATGCCATGTATTGCTATATCGACACATCGTTATACAAAAGGCCAGTGGCGCTTAGTACGTGATTCTATAGCGGCGCTATTCCTGTTGTGCCTGAACTGGACATCAGTGGCTCAGGCGGCTTATGAGCCAGAGCGGCGCCTGCAGGCCTTGGATATTCCAGAACTTACTTGGGAGTCGACACAGCGCCTACAAGTGGTGGATCAGCCTTTACATGTAAGGCCATTTTCATCCCATCAGCCACCAGTGCAATTGGCTAAGTCTTTGGCTCAGCATAGCGATATTTTTCAACGGGTGTTGACTAGTCAACACAAAATTGTCCTGTCCGGACTGCAACCAGGTTGGCACTGGTTAGCTGAAATCAATGCTGTTCCAGGGGGCGCGCAGGGTTATGTATCAGCGCTTTATGTAGAAGGTGCACGCTTACAAGCGTCGGGTAATGACAAGGTCTTAGAAGGCACGACAGCTGATTTTTCTAGCTTGTCGCTTACAAGGAAATAAGATGCGTTTTTCTATATTTAATCGTTCCATCGCGATGTTGCTAGTGGCCTTGCTTGCGGGCCTGGCGGCTGTGCTGGCCGCTCGTCAACATATTCAAGGACGTGTGCAGCTATTAGAGGATCAGGCTCGTATACCTATGGTGGATCGCGTGGTGGCAGCTTTTGACTTGGCAGTGGGTACTCGATTGGGTAATGAGCATCTGGCTATACGGTCTATCCCGGTCAGCTTAGCATCCAGTGATAGCATCAGCCCTGAACGGTTTCATGAGCTAACTGGAACTGTGTTGCGTTCTCCTTTAAAGAGTGGGGACTTGATATTGCCTGCACACGCAGCTGTGTCACAGCGCGTAGCTTTCTCTAAGCAATTGGCTGAAGGTAGGCGTGCTATCACTATGCCGGTAGATGCCATTAACTCGGTATCGGGTTTGTTAGAGCCAGGTGATCTGATTGACCTGTATGTGTCGTTTGAGTACCAACGTCGACGCATTACTGCTCCTTTGCTACAAGGTGTCTTGGTCATGGCAACAGGCAATCAAACCCAGTATCAAGCTGGGCAAGACCATGCTAGACCTGATGGTTATGCCACAGTGACCTTGGATGCAGCGCCTGAAGATGCCGTCAAACTGGTGGCAGCGCGTCAGGCAGGGAGCATTACTGCTGTGTTACGCCACCCTTTGGATGATAGTCCTAGTCAAAAGGCGGTGCGTGGTGATCTGGCCAGTTTATTAGGTGTCAGTAACCCGCCGCCCAAACCTAATCAAAAAGCCGCTGTTATTTATGGTAATAAAGCGTCGCGCACTGTACCCAAATTGCTTGGCTCTCCTGGGGTCAGCCGTCCTGGCGGCGTATTTGATTTACCTTATTTGCCCGAGTTAGCCAGCGCTTGGATGCAGGCTATGTCGTCTGCTCAGGAGCCAACGCCATTGGCTGTGACAGCCGCTAATTTAAGTGCTGATGCAGACTTGGCATCAGCCATAACGTTCGACGAAGGACAGCCATGAAAGGATTGACGCGTGCCTTTGGACTGAGCTTCGCTGTGACGGTATTGTTGCTACCAATCTATGCCTATGCTGATCTTGGTCTGAAAATGCAGGTTGGTGAAGTGCGTGTACTGGCGATCCCCGATGTAGCACGGGTGGCAGTAGGCGATGGCCATGTTCTGAATGCTGTTACTACTGATGAAAAAGAGGTGATTGTTTTTGCCCGTAATGAGGGAGCTAGTGCCATGCAAGTATGGACTAGTGATGGGAAAAGACGGCACTACCAGGTGGATGTAGCTGCGCAAGGGACGCGTCAGATCCAGCAAGAATTGAAAGTTGTGCTGGAGCGTATAGCAGGTGCCAGGGTATCGACGGTGGGCGATAAGCTTTTGGTGGAAGGTGAAAACCTGTCGGATAGCGATAGGCAGCGCGTGTTGGAGCTCGCAAAGCGCTATCCGCAGTTGTTAGATTTCACCAGTCAGATAGGCTGGGATCGCATGGTGCTGCTGGATGTGCAGGTTATAGAAGTGCCACGTGCTCGGCTTCAGGAGCTGGGAGTACGCTGGAGTCCTAGCAGTAGTGGTGGCATTAATGCGGGCCTGTCTTGGGATGGCGGCAGTAAACGCTTGGTGGAGCGTCCTGGAGATACCGTCCTGGATTTACCATTTCCAGCTACCGTTGCTGCAGGGTATTTTGGGGTAAATGCCTTGTTATCTGGACGAATTAACGCTATGGCGCAAAGCGGTTCCGCCCTGATCCTTGCACAACCCCAATTGTTAGCGCGAAGCGGAGCAACCGCTGAATTTTTAGCGGGTGGCGAAGTCCCCTATTCAACGGTTGATGCCAATGGCAATACTAATACGTCTTTTAAGCCTTATGGCGTTTCTTTACGTATTACACCCAGAGTAGAAAACAACGGTGCAATCCGTTCCCACATCGAGGTCGAGGTCAGTTCAGTCGATGCAACGTTGTCGGTACCCAATGGTCCCTCATTAAAAACCCGACGTGCAGCCACTGAGTTTAATGTGCATTCTGGACAGACTTTGGTGTTAGCGGGTTTTTTATCGCGTGAGGCCTCGCGCAATGTGGACAAGATACCTGTTTTAGGTGATGTGCCTTTATTGGGGCAGCTGTTTCGAGCGACGAAGGCGGCTCAACATGATACTGAACTTGCTATTTTTGTAACTCCTGTAGTGGTGGGGGCAGACCATCCTGGCATGCAACAACGTGTAGAAAAAGGTCTGGGCTTATTGGATGAGTCTTTTGGTCAGGAAAATGCCATCAACGTACCTATACGCCCTGAGCCTGTCTTGCCAATGGCTGCATCAGTTACTGCAGATGGCGTATCTGCAGGTGGCTGGAATCCTTGGGATAGCAACGGCAGTCAGTGGTTAACGGTGGCAACATCTGCATCACCGCTGTCATTAGTGGATGTGGTGCCTCCCATAAACAATGGCCCTGCTAATCAGTATGCTTTCACGGAGTAAGCCATGTTGCATGCATTATTACGCTTTGAAGATGGTAGCAGTAGTCCTTTGCAGACTAGTTTGCCGTTGGATATAGGCAGGACGTCTGAATGTGGCCTGCGTTTACGCAGTTGGCGAGTCGCTAAGCATCATGCCCGTATCGAGCAGCGTGTCGGGGGCCTGTTTCTAGAGGATTATGGGTCTTTGGCTGGGACATTGGTGAATGGTAAGCGTGTGACTGAATACGGTCCCTTGTGTGCCAATGATGAAATCGTGATTGGTCACTGCCTGATACAGATACTTGAACTGGAAATAGACACGGTAAATTCCCGTTTAAGCACCTCTGAATGTAGTACGGGTCTGCTTCAAAATCAACTATCAAATACATTAGTAGTAAGTAGTCCTGCTGTAAACGAACTAGCCCAGCTCAAGGGTCACACGCCATTATTTCAGTTGGATACTATCCCTTGGCAAGATACCTTATTACCGCATCGTCGACGTTTGCATGTGGCTTTGCTCAAGGAACTGGATTTACGCCGTCGTGATATTGCAACGGTTAGCGATGCGGCCTTGCGAGACATCGCTAGTCACGCCATGCAGGACATTATTGCGCATGACAAGGAGCTACCAGAGCATTTGGACCGGCAACAGCTATTACAGGATGTGGTTAACGAAGCGGTAGGCTTGGGTCCATTGGAACCTTTGTTGGCTGATCCCAGTGTGTCAGAAATTATGGTGAACCGCCATGATGAAGTGTTTGTCGAGTCGGCAGGGCAGTTGTTACGCCATCACACGGGATTTAGCAGCGAGCAAGCTGTGCTAAGTATCATAGAGCGCATAGTCTCGCCTTTAGGAAGACGTATTGATGAAAGCTCACCTATGGTAGATGCCCGTTTACGTGATGGCTCACGGGTCAATGCAGTAATACCGCCTGTCGCTTTGCGCGGGGCTAGCCTGACCATTAGAAAATTTCCTCAGCGCCGTCCAGACATGAGTGATTTGTTAAAGGTGGGTGCGCTAGACGAGGCCATGCGAGATTTTTTGGTGGCGTGTGTCCAGCACAAGAAAAATATACTGGTTTCTGGCGGTACGGGTTCAGGCAAGACAACATTGTTGAATATTTTATCGAATGCCATACCTGAGTCTGAACGCATAGTAACAATAGAAGACGCGGCTGAATTGCGTTTGCGCCATCAACATTTAGTGGCTTTAGAAGCACGGCCGGCTAATCTTGAGGGACGTGGGCAAATCCAGATACGTGATTTGGTCCGCAATGCCTTGCGCATGCGACCCGATCGTATCGTCATAGGTGAGTGCCGAGGATCCGAGGCCTTTGATATGTTGGCGGCTATGAATACGGGGCATGAAGGGTCCTTGACCACCTTGCATGCCAATAGTCCCCGCGATGCCTTGGCCAGATTGGAAACCATGATTTTGATGGCTGGTATGGACTTGCCGCTAGCAGCAGTACGAGAACATATTGCTTCCAGCATACACATTATTGTTCAGCAAATGCGCTTAAGTAATGGTCGTCGTGTAGTGACTGCTATCGTTGAGTTGACCGGCATGGAAAGTGGCCGCATACAAAGCCAAGAGTTATTTCGTTATCAAGATCAGCCCAATCCTATATTTTCTGGTTGTGGGGTGATGCCCGAGTGTTTTTCTGTGCTTCCATCGGGTCTATCACCCGAGGTTTTCACACGGCAGACAGAAGTACTACACGGTGGGGCAGACTTTAATGGTTTAGAACAAACTCAGGAATAACTATGACTACCTATATATTCAGCATATTTATTTTTGTGTTTATAAGTAGTTGGCTATTACAGCATTACTTGGGTAAGTCTTATCGGCAATATCAACAAAGGTTTACACAGGCAGCCACCAGCCATTTAGGTGAGTTCTTTTTGTTTCTGGACCCAGCTCAGCTATGGTTGGCCAATGTACTGGCTGGTGTCACCATCGTTATGGTCACTTGGGTATTTTCGGGTTTGCTTTGGGTGGCGATGATTGCTGGGATACTAGTGCTGATTACGCCTCAGTATGTTGTTAGACGTTACAGGCGAAGGCGCTTACAGCGTTTTGATGAGCAGCTTCCAGATTTGTTATTGGCCCTGGCAGGGGCCATGCGTTCAGGCTCTGGAATGCAGGCAGCTTTACGACACATTGTGCTGCAGTCCCCTGCACCATTATCACAGGAGTTTGGCCTGATGCTGCGTGAACAGCGCATGGGTGTGGGTCTGGATCAGGCGCTAGCGATGCTCTATCAACGCATGCCAAGTGAAGGCGCTGGTTTGGTGGTGTCGGCGCTCACCATAGCTGCACAAAGTGGCGGAGGCCTGGCTGAAACACTAGAGGGAATTGCAGCTACCTTGCAAGCACGACTGCATTTGCTAGGACGTATACATGCCTTGACGTCCCAGGGACGTATGCAAGCTTGGGTGATGGCAGCACTGCCTTTTGTTTTGGCTTTGGTATTGCATTATCTGGATCCGCAGGCCATGCAGGCGTTATGGCAGACACCGGCAGGTTGGGTGGTGATCGCTCTGGTGTTGGGGTTGGAACTGACGGGCGTGTATTTCATCCGTCGCATAGTAAGCATTCAGGTCTAAGTATGAATAACGCCTACTTTTGGGTCAGTATTCTGGCAGCAGGCGTATCACTTTACGCTTTGGTTTGGTTCATCATGCGGCCAGCCATGTTTAAGATCAGCAATCAGCCACTAGTGGGACAGCGTGTGTTAAGCGTTCTATGGCCGTGGATAATCGCCTTAACTCCTATTGTGACACCATTTGTTTCTTGGCGAACACGTAGGCGGTTAGAGAGCCGCATCGCTCAGGCAGGCTTACAAGACCAAGGTTTAGCTCCACAGCATATCGTTGCTATACAGAGTTTGATTTTCATCCTTAGCGTGTCTGGACTGCTGGGTTTATTGATGGGATATACCAGCTTGATAATGCGTCATGTTGTGTTTCTAAGCTTGGTAGGCGGACTGATTAGTATGTGGTGGCCTTGTGTATGGTTACGTGATTTAGGGTTACAGCGTCAGCGTGTCATGCTGCGTGAATTCCCTTTTTTATTGGATATGACAACGCTATGTGTAGAGGCTGGCCTGAATCTACAAGGTGCTTTGCAGCAAGCGGCTTTGCATGGTCCTGATGGGCCCTTGCGTGCCGAGCTACGCCGGGCGTTGGCTGATATGCGGGCTGGTGTGCAGCGTATGCAGGCCTTAAGTGATTTGGCCACTAGAACGGATTTGTCCGCTATACGTAGTCTGGTGACAGCATTGGCTCAGGCGGATCAGTTGGGCATGAGTTTAGGACCATTGTTACGCGCCCAGTCCCAACAACGTCGCAGTGAGCGTTTTTTACGCGCTGAAAAGCTTGCCCTGGAAGCTCCGGTGAAAATGCTGTTCCCTATGGTGTTATGTATATTTCCATGCACTTTTTTGATTATAGGATTTCCCATAGTCATTAAGCTGGTGGGAACAGGCTTATGAACGCTCTGACCCTACTGAGGGCAAGCAGTTTCTGGCAACGGCTTACTGGCTTACATACGTATTCTGGCTTGTCATCAATGACCGGCTTGTGGCTATCGCCGTGTCGCGCGATACATACCCTGGGGCTAAGTTACCCGATAGATGTTTTATATCTAGATAGGCAGCAGAAAATTATTAAGCGCCTGGATGCCCTAGCGCCCAACAGGGTGTCAGTGTGCTGGGCGGCGTATTCAGTCGTAGAACTGCCTGCCGGGTTTTGTACTAAGCACCCAGACTACCCAGATCAATTGGCGCTGGCGTTATTGTCCCCAAAAATACTGGTGTAAGCGGGGTAGAAACTGCAGTACAGTACAGCGGCCAAAACAATATTCACTGGGGTCAACAGCATTTGGGTGCTGCTTGGTGACAAGCCCAGCATGCCCAGGAATTCGGCAACAAATTGCAGCGCAAAGAATATTCCGGCCCAACTAACTACGTACAGTAGAAAAGGTCCTTTGTTACGCCAGCAAGCCACCATGGAAAAAAATAAGGCCTGGGCGATTTTTATTTTGTGCCAACCGATTAACGCAGGAGCATGCCAGAACAGTATGGATATCAATACATACAGCAAGCCAAAGGTAATGAATGGGCCTTGCATTGCGGCAATAAGTGCGTGTTCGTCCAGTACGCCTTGTTCGTTAATGGCAGCTGACAAGTCATCTAAAAAGGGTAGGGTCGCTAAAAAACCAGCAGTTAGACATGATGCCAAGTAGGCCATGCCTAGGCCAAGTAAACGGCGCCGAATTTCAGGAGCCCGCAAAGGTTCCACCCACATGGGCAGGCGCATCAGGCGGCCTGCAGCTATGTGTTGGCAGGCGCTAAGACTGATGAAAGTCAGTATGGGCGTGCTGGCGATTAATATCATTTGTCCTAAGATTGGCACCAAATAACTGGCCGTAATCAGGACACTGGTCATCATGCTCCAGAACAGCATGGCTAGGGGCTGGCTTAAAAACAGCTTATAGCCATAGCGTATCCATAGCCAACCGGACATGAAAGGAAGAGTTGCTGCTTGCATAAAACCTGATTTTCCTAGGGCAGTGCCACAATATTGCCCACCTGACGCTGGTGCAAAATACGTTCAAAATGACGGGGGTCATGGGGTTTTAGGGTTTGGGCTTCGCGTGGCAGATAGAAATCATAAAGCCGGGATACCCAGAATCGTAATGCAGCACCCTTGAGTATTACCGGCCAAGCCTGTTTTTCTTCAGCAGTGAAAGGCCGTACAGTGGCGTAGGCAGCTAATAGGGCTTGGACTTTATCGGTAATTAATACCCCCGTATTGCGATCTATGCACCAGTCATTGACACTGACTGCCACATCAAAGATCCAAGTGTCACAGCCGGCAAAATAAAAGTCAATAAAACCACCCATACGCGGGTTCTCAAACGTGCCATCAAATAGCACGTTGTCGCGAAATAGATCACAGTGCGCTGGACCTGTGGGCAAGGCAGCATAGGTAGCTGTCTGGGCGAATTGAGTTTGCTCGTCCAGTGCTTGGCTAATCATGCTGGTTTGCGCAGGCGTTAAAAAGGGCAGTACATGAGGTACGTTGTCTTGCCACCAAGATAATCCGCGCAAATTGGACTGAACTAAGGGGAAATCGCGTGCCGCCAAGTGCATAGCGGCCAGAGTAGCACCCGCCAATTCGCAGTGTATGGGTCCAGGAGCAGGTTCGTAGCCACCCGACAGGCGTGTGACTATGGCACATGGCCTGTCGTGCAACGTGGTCAGGCGCGTTCCGTCTTTCAGGGTTTGGGGTTGAGGTACGGGAATATCGTGCTGGGCCAGATGGTGCATCAGCTCAATATAGAAGGGGAGCTGATCGTGGCGCAAGACTTCGAATAACGTCAGTACGTATTCGCCTTGGGTGGTATTCAGGAAGTAGTTGGTATTTTCAATGCCGGCAGTAATGCCACGCAAGGACACCAGCTCGCCCAGCGAATATAGCGTTAACAGGTCGCGTGCGTCGCTGTCGCTGACGGGGGTAAAAACGGCCATAAGTAGAAGCTCTGCTTGGTTCCGGATAAACAAAATCCCGCCGGACCGGGCGTTTGATTTTAGTCCACTCTAGGCGCTTGTGCCCCGCAAACCAAGTTTTCTGCTAAGAAAGCGAAAATGACGGAAAATACATACTATGTCAGATCCAAAAAATATACTTTCCACTATGTCTGTACCACCCTCATTAACTCCCACGGTCCAAGCCATTACGCTGAAAAAAAGCGAGTTTGATTGGCGGCTGTGTGTCGCCCCCATGATAGACGTTACTGACAAGCACTGTCGTTACTTTCATCGTTTGTTGGCACCCAGAGCCAGGCTGTATACCGAGATGATAACTACTGGTGCCTTATTGCATGGTGATGCCGCCAGGCATTTGGACTTTGATACTGCTGAGGTGCCAGTGGCATTGCAATTGGGCGGTAGCGAACCTGACGCTTTGGCAAGTGCGGCACGGCTGGGGCAGCAATGGGGATATCAAGAAATCGACTTGAATTGCGGCTGTCCATCCGAGCGGGTGCAACGCGGAGCCTTTGGTGCCTGTTTGATGGCTGAACCCGATCTGGTTGCCGATTGCATCAAGGCGATGCAAGACGCGGTGTCGATACCGGTGACAGTGAAGCATAGGTTGGGGCTGGACTATAACGATGATTACAGTTTCGTGCGTGATTTTGTAGGGAAAATTCACGACGTTGGTTGCCGTGTATTTATAGTGCACGCTCGTAATGCTGTACTAAAAGGGCTATCCCCAAAAGACAACCGGGAAATTCCGCCTCTGCGTTATGACATGGCCAGTCGATTGAAGCAGGACTTCCCCGACAGTTTGTTTGTATTAAACGGCGGTATCGATCACAGCGATGATGCTGTCGCTTTATTACAGGAGTTCGACGGGGTCATGTTAGGTCGGGCTGCCTGGCATAGGCCGCAAGTGCTTAGCCAGATTAGTCGTCAATGTTGGCCTGCTGTGGTGGTGCCTGAAGACGACGAGATCATACAAGGCATGGTGGATTACGCCGCCCAGCAGACTGCCTTAGGTGTACCTTTGCGATTTATTACCCGAGCGATGCTAGGCTGGATGCATGGCAAAGTGGGATCCAGACAATGGCGACGCACGTTATCTGACCATGCCGTGCTTAACCGGAATGATCCCGGTGTCATTGCCCAAGCATGGTCAGAGTTGCAGCGCCGTATGCAGGAAGCAGATCAGGTGGCAGCGTCGGCTTCGGTGTCGCTGGGCCAATCACGTATATAGGCTTTTAGCATAGAGTTTTCAAATTTTTGGGCGTCTACGATGGCTCTGGCCATATCATAAAAAGAAATGACTCCCATCAAGGTAGGGCCGTCCATGACTGGCATATAACGTGCGTGTTTCTCTAGCATCAGGCGCTGGACTTCGTCGGCGCTGGTGTTAGGAGATACGCTGACAGGGGCATCGTCCATAATGCTGCGTATGGTGTTAGTCCCTGTGTTGCCGTTGTGAGCGTGCAGATGGCGTATTAGCTCACGAAAGGTCAACATGCCCACTAGTTCGCCATGTTCCATGATGACCAATGAGCCTATATCTTGTTCGCTCATGGTTTCCAGAGCACGTAGTATGGGCATGTCAGGGGTGGCCGTGTATAGCGTATGCCCCTTTACACGTAGAATTTCACTGACTTTAAGCATGGTCGTCCTCCTGGGTGTTGCTATTAAAGCAATTTCAGCTATTTTGCCCTATCTGGGCGCTTTCTGGTAGTGCCGGTGGTTTGTCCACCAGGGTACCAGGTGTTTCAAATAAGGATTTTAGTGGCATGCCAGGGTACTTCAAGGATGAAGCCAATGCCCTTAACAGCAGTGGTTGTTCCTGCAAACCAGGCTGTTTACGGTCTATTATCATGGCATCAACCAGTGCGTCCAGCGTGGCCTCGCGTTGATCACAGGCCAATACCCACATGTCTGATTTTTCATCTTGGGTATCCACGACATAGCCCAATTGTTTCAAGGTTTTCAGTACGTCACGTAGGTCGTCCTGGTGCATTTGCAGTTGTCCCTCTAGGTTGGCTAAGCTAAGCCCTGGCATGGCTAGGGCTTGGGTACGCCACAAGGCTTCAAGTACAAGTACAGCATCTACAAACGACGCCCCTGCGTAATGGTGCAGCGCCCAGCGACGCTGGCGTATGTCAGGTAAGGTGGCGGCGACGGTAGCGCCTAGCAAAATTGCTAACCATGACATATAGATCCACAGCAGGAAGATGGGCAGGGTGGCAAAAGCCCCATAAATGATGGTATACGATGGGAAGCGCACTAGGTAATACGCAAACCCTAGGCGCATGGCCTCTAGGACTATGGCGGTACCTAACCCACCAATTAATGCGTCTTTCCAGGCAACGTTACGGTTGGGTACGCCAATAAATAAGGCGGTAAAGCCCAGCCCAGTCACTATCAGTGGCACTATGGATAAAGCAATATTTAGGCTGGCGGGCAGTTCGCCCACCCGATTCAGGGACTCGTTGGCCAATATGGAGGTTGCCCATAAGCTGCCACCTGCCAAAATAGGGCCTAGTGAAATAATGGCCCAGTACACCAATATACGTCGACTCAAAGGTCGTTGCTTAGTAACCTGCCAAATATTGTTAAAGGCTTCGTCTATCGTCATGATAAGCATGACCGATGTCACAATAAGGGCCAAACTACCTATGGCAGTAAGTCCTGACGCCTTAGAGGCGAACAGGTTTAAATACTCCATGATGTTTTCTGATACTGCCGGTGGCATCAGGCTGCCAGACAGGAAGTTTTCCAAGGCAACGCGGAACTCGGCAAACAAAGGAAAGGCGGTAAATAATGACAACACAACCGCCAGTAGGGGCACTATCCCTAGTACGGTAGTGAAGGTCAGGCTGGAAGCGACTTGTGTCAGCTGCTTTTCACCGGCGCGTTGCAGTGCATAATGCACTACTTTTTTGATGTCTGAGGCAGTGTTGGTGATGGCCATGCTAAAACCCTTGCAATACCCGATAATACCAGTATGACTATGCAATCGAATTCCGTATTACGTTATGGCGCATCTATTTCACTGATCGCGCTAATTATTTTATGCTTGGCCTGGGAGCTTAAGGTGGCGCCGCTCAAGCCAGGTGGTTCGTTGTTGGTGCTAAAAGTCTTGCCTTTGTTGTTACCTTTGCGTGGCGTATTAAAGGGTAGGCTGTACACTTTGCAGTGGGCTGCCATGCTGATACTGCTGTACTTTATGGAAGGCGTAGTCAGGGCATGGTCTGATCCATCCCCCTTGTCGGCCTTAATGGGGGGCTTGGAAATTACGTTCTCCTTGATTTTCTATTTGTGCGCCATACTGTATTTGCGTCCTGCCAAGCTGGCGGCCAAGCAGAAAAACCAAGCGGTGAAATGAGCATGATATCTACTCTAGACCAGTTACAGGTCATCAATTCCTATGCGGAATTACCTGCGGGTTTTTATACCAAACTGGCACCCCAAGCACTGACACAGCCGCGTTTGCTACATGCAAACCGGGATGTTGCTCATTTAATCGGCTTGTCGGATCCTGTCTTAGATACCCCAGGATTTCTGGCGGTGTGCTCTGGAGCAGCTCCTTTGCCCGGTGGGATTACCTTGGCAGCGGTATATAGTGGTCATCAATTTGGCATTTGGGCTGGCCAGCTGGGCGATGGTCGTGCCCACTTGCTGGGTGAAGTCATTACCCCATCAGGGCACTGGGAGTGGCAATTAAAAGGCTCTGGGCGTACACCGTACTCGCGTATGGGCGATGGCAGGGCGGTACTTAGGTCATCGGTGCGCGAATACTTGGCTAGCGAAGCGATGGCCGGTTTAGGCATACCCACTTCGCGAGCACTGGCGTTGGTAGTGTCTGATGACCCCGTCTATCGGGAAACAGTAGAAACCGCTGCTATTGTCACGCGGCTGGCTCCTAGCTTTATACGATTTGGTACCTTCGAACACTGGGCGACATCGCCGGAAAACCTGACGACTTTATTTGATTACGTCATCGATCACCATTACCCAGAATGTCGTGACAGCATCGATGGCCAAGCAGTAGACCAGGTGACGGTAGTTCTTAGGTTTTTACGTATCGTGGTCGAAAAAACCGCCCGCTTGATGGCCGACTGGCAAACCGTGGGGTTTTGTCATGGTGTTATGAATACCGACAATATGTCGATACTGGGCTTGACCATAGACTACGGTCCTTATGGTTTTATGGATGCTTTTCAAGCCAATCATATTTGCAATCATACCGATACCCAAGGGCGCTATGCGTGGAATGCTCAACCGTCGGTAGCACACTGGAATCTTTACCGTTTGGCTAGTACTTTATTGGGCTTGGGGCCAGACAGTGATGCATTAACCGAATGCCTGCAGCATTTTGAACCGACATTTATGCAGACCTATCGGCGTAATGTATGTCGTAAGCTGGGCTTGGTGTGCTGGCAGGATGGTGATGATAATTTGGTCGATGACTGGTGGCAGTTATTGCACACCAATAAAGCCGACTTCACATTAAGCTTTCGCGAGCTAGCGCAAGCTCCTGCTGACCCGGCTGCTTACGCTGCGCGCTTTGTAAATCCCCAATCTGCCAGTGCTTGGCTAGAGCGTTATATGCAACGTTTAGCTTCCCAGGATCTGGGCGATGCCCAACGTATCGCGTCCATGAATAGCGCCAATCCCTTGTATGTATTGCGCAATCACTTGGCAGAACAAGCCATACAGGCTGCTAAGCTAGGTGATGCCACCGAGATCTCTACATTGCTGAAGCTATTAAGTGATCCGTATACCGAAAGGCCTGGTTACGAACACTACGCCGCATTGCCACCGGATTGGGCAGGGTCTTTAGCAGTCAGTTGCTCGTCCTGAATTGCTTACGCATGATTTTGTTCTTTATTTGTCCATTATCCTATCCATGAACAAGTAATGTCATAATTCCATACTAACGTTCCGCTTAATTTTTAAAAATACACTATGTCAGGCAATACCCTAGGGAAACTATTTTGTGTCACTAACTTTGGCGAATCGCATGGCCCAGCCATAGGTGCGATAGTCGATGGTTGTCCCCCAGGGCTGCCACTCACTGAAGCTGACATACAAATTGAATTGGATAGGCGTCGTCCCGGTACTTCGCGCCATGTAACTCAGCGCCAAGAGGCCGATCAGGTGGAAATCTTGTCAGGTGTTTACCAAGGCGTAACCACAGGTACTCCCATAGGTTTGTTAATACGTAACGTGGATGCACGCAGCAAGGATTACAGCAACATTGTTGATACCTTCCGGCCTGGTCATGCGGACTACGCTTACTGGCGCAAATACACCGAACGCGATCCGCGTGGTGGTGGGCGTTCATCCGCTCGACTAACAGCGCCTACGGTCGCAGCAGGGGCAATCGCAAAAAAATGGTTGGCTGAACACTACGGTGTTGTAATTCGTGGCTACATGAGCCAGCTGGGCCCCATTCCCATTCCCTTTATCAGCTGGGATGAAGTCAGCAACAATCCTTTTTATGCTCCCAATGCCGACGTGGTTCCAGAACTGGAAGCCTATATGGATCAGTTGCGCCGCGACGGCGACTCCATAGGGGCACGCATTGAAGTCGTAGCAGAGAACCTGCCCGCGGGTTGGGGTGAACCGTTGTACGACAGGCTGGATGCCGATATCGCGCATGCCATGATGGGCTTAAATGCTGTCAAGGGCGTGTCTATAGGTGCAGGCTTTGCTAGCATAGAGCAGCGAGGTTCAGAGCATGGTGATGAAATCACTCCCGAAGGGTTTTTGACCAATCATGCCGGTGGTGTGTTGGGTGGGATCTCTTCAGGTCAGCCGGTAACGGTGTCGCTGGCAATTAAACCTACGTCCAGCATACGCATAGAACGCCAGTCCATTAATAAGGCTGGCGAATCGGTACAAGTACAAACTTTAGGACGCCACGACCCTTGTGTGGGTATACGCGCCACGCCTATCGCCGAAGCATTACTGGCGATTATCCTGATGGATCATGCATTGCGCCAACGGGCTCAATGTGGAGATGCATCGTCTCGCTAGGAAAATCATGACTAAAAAATCAAGATTTTATGGTCGCTATGCGGCGGTCGGTGTGCTTACGGTGACTACTGTGCTGGCGGGGTGCGCGGCGGTACAAACGACGGGTTCGGGTGCTGTCGGTGTAGAACGCAAGCAATATATGTCTGGTTTGGTCTCTGAAGCGGCTTTGCAGCAAGAAGCCGCTCAGCAGTACACCAGCATGTTGTCCAGTGCGAAAACACAGGGTGCATTGGATGCCAATTCAGCACAAACTCAGCGTGTGCGCACAATTACTCAACGCCTGATCAAGCAGGTTGCTACTTTTCGTCCTGATGCTGCCAACTGGCAATGGGAAGTCCATGTCTTAAGCAGTAACGACGTCAACGCATGGTGCATGCCAGGCGGAAAAATGGCTGTATATACTGGACTGATTTCCAAAATCCAGCCCTCGGATGCTGAATTAGCCGCTGTGTTGGGCCATGAAATCGCTCATGCCTTACGCGAGCACTCTCGTGAACAGGTGTCCCAGCAAATGGCAGCCAATATCGGCTTGTCTGTGCTGTCGGCAATTACCGGCAGTCAGGCCACATCTGATTTAGGTGGTGCACTTAGCGAAGTGATGTTTACTTTACCGAATAGCCGCACCCATGAACTGGAAGCTGACCGCATAGGCGTCGAGCTAGCCGCACGTGCTGGTTATGATCCTAGGGCAGCGGTTACCTTGTGGCAGAAAATGGGGGCCTTAGGTGGTAGCAGCCAACCTGAATTCTTGTCGACTCACCCGTCGGCCGCTAGCCGGATTGCAGATTTAACCCAGGCTGCAGAACGCGTAATGCCTTTATACCGACAAGCAGGAGGTAAAGGCTGATATGGTTTGGGTAGCACTGTTGGTACTAGTATAAACAGTGGTCTTGTACTGGTTTTAGGCAATGGCATAATGACTGATACGCATTTTTGTATCACCATTTTCTAAAGAGCATTGTCATGGCCAAAACACTTTACGACAAACTTTGGGACGCACACGTTGTCCACCAAGAGCCCGATGGCACTTGCTTACTGTATATTGATCGTCACCTCGTGCATGAAGTCACTAGCCCCCAAGCCTTCGAGGGTTTGGCGTTGGCAGATCGCCTACCTTGGCGAGTTAGCGCGAACTTGGCCGTGGCAGATCACAACGTACCTACCACAGACCGTAGCCAGGGGATTTCTGATCCTATATCGCGCTTGCAAGTCGATACCCTGGACGAAAACTGTGAAAAGTACGGTATTACTGAATTTCGCATGGACGACCCACGTCAGGGCATAGTCCACATCATAGGGCCAGAACAAGGCGCTACCTTGCCTGGTATGACCATCGTTTGTGGTGACTCGCATACCAGTACTCATGGTGCCTTAGGTGCACTGGCCTTTGGCATAGGTACTTCTGAAGTCGAGCACACCTTGGCGACTCAGACCTTGCTGATGAAGAAAAACAAAAATATGTTGATCAAGGTCGAAGGCAAGTTACCTTTCGGTTGCACAGCTAAAGACCTGGTACTGTATATCATCGGTAAAATTGGTACCGCTGGTGGTACTGGCTACGCGATTGAGTTTGGTGGCAGTACCATGCAGGACTTGTCCGTAGAGGGCCGCATGACGGTCTGTAATATGTCCATAGAAGCGGGCGCACGCTCTGGCATGGTCGCCGTGGATCAGAAAACCATTGATTATTTCGAAGGCCGTCCTTACTCACCCAAAGGGGAAGCGTGGGATCAGGCGGTAGCCTACTGGCGTACCCTGCATTCCGATCCCGGTGCTGTATTTGATACCGTGGTGGAAATCGATGCCGCACAAGTAACACCGCAATTGACCTGGGGCACATCACCCGAAATGGTCTTGTCGATTGAAGGCAGCGTACCTGATCCTGCACAAGAGACCGATCCCGTGCGTCGCCAGGGCATACAGCGTGCCTTGGATTACATGGGTTTGCAAGCGAATACTCCACTAACAGATATTGCCATTGATAAAGTATTTATTGGCTCATGCACTAACGCGCGTATAGAAGACATGCGTGCAGCCGCCGAAGTGGCCAAGGGCAAGCGTGTAGCAGCTACGGTTAAGCAGGCTATGGTTGTGCCCGGTTCAGGCCTGGTCAAAAGCCAAGCGGAAGCGGAAGGTCTGGATAAAATATTCCTGGATGCAGGCTTTGAGTGGCGTGAACCCGGTTGTTCCATGTGTTTGGCAATGAACGCTGACCGTCTGGAACCCGGCGAGCGTTGTGCCTCTACGTCCAACCGTAACTTCGAAGGACGTCAAGGACAGGGTGGTCGTACTCACTTGGTTAGCCCAGCGATGGCCGCTGCCGCCGCAATTGCGGGTCATTTTGTTGACGTTAGAAACTACGCCTAGGAATTATTATGCAAGCCTTCACTACCCACGACGGTCTGGTCGCACCCTTGGATCGCGAAAACGTTGATACCGATCTGATCATACCCAAGCAGTTTTTGAAATCCATCAAACGCACTGGCTTTGGTCCTAACTTGTTCGATGAGGTCCGTTATTTGGATCATGGCGAGCCGGGCATGGACAATAGCAAGCGTCCGCTGAATCCAGACTTTGTCTTGAACCAAGACCGTTATCAGGGTGTATCCATACTGCTGGCGCGTAAAAACTTTGGTTGTGGATCCAGTCGCGAGCATGCACCTTGGGCGTTAACTCAATTTGGTTTTCGCGCCATAATTGCGCCGTCTTACGCCGATATCTTTTTTAACAACAGCTTCAAAAATGGCCTATTGCCTATTGTTTTACCTGAAGATCAGGTGGCGCAATTGTTTGATGCTGTTCAGGCTCAACCCGGCTATCGTTTGCAAATCGACCTGGCGCGCCAAGTGGTGATTACGCCTGACCAGCGTGAGTTGCCATTTGATGTCGAGCCTTTCCGCAAGCACAGCCTGTTAAATGGTCTGGATGAAATTGGTCAGACTTTACAAAAGGCAGATGTCATACGCCGCTTCGAGGCGGCACGTCTGGCAGCCCATCCTTGGTTGGAAGGCCAGCCTGCTGCCTAATCCTTTTTTGATTGCTTATTGCCGTATTCAGGAATAACTCATGTATAAAATTGCCGTTTTACCCGGTGACGGTATCGGTCCGGAAATTACAGAACAAGCAGCGCGTGTATTGACGGCGCTGGGGCTACCCATGCAGCTGGATTATGGTGTGGTGGGTGGTGCAGCCTACGATGCCCACGGTCATCCTTTGCCACCAGAAACTTTGGCATTGGCCAAAGCATCCGATGCCATTTTGTTTGGCGCCGTAGGTGACTGGAAATACGATGCTTTACCGCGCGAATTCCGTCCTGAGCAGGCTATTTTGGGCCTGCGCCGGGAAATGGGTTTGTTTGCCAACTTGCGTCCTGCCATCTTGTACCCGCAGCTGGCCAATGCCTCGTCATTGAAACCTGAAGTTGTCGCTGGTCTGGATATTTTGATCATACGTGAACTCACTGGCGATATTTACTTCGGTCAGCCGCGTGGTGAACGTGTTGCTACCGATGGCCCCTACAAAGGTCAGCGCCAGGGCTTTGACACCATGCACTACGCCGAATCTGAAGTTCAGCGTATTGCTCATGTCGCTTTCCAAACCGCTCGTAAGCGCAGTAAGAAATTGTGTAGTGTGGATAAGGCCAACGTGCTGGAAACCTCACAATTTTGGCGTGACGTCGTCATCGCCACATCTGCTGAATACCCTGATATAGAACTCACCCACATGTATGTGGATAACGCGGCTATGCAGCTGGTACGCGCACCTAAAGAATTTGATGTCATCGTCACAGGTAACTTGTTTGGCGACATTCTGTCAGACGAAGCCGCTATGCTGACCGGTTCTATAGGTATGTTGCCTTCGGCCTCGCTGAATGCATCCAATCAAGGATTGTATGAACCTAGCCACGGTTCAGCACCTGATATTGCAGGAAAAAACATCGCGAACCCGCTTGCCACTATATTGTCGGCGGCGATGATGTTACGCTATTCCTTGGATCAGGCACAGGCAGCGGACCGCATTGAAGCCGCTGTACAGAAGGTTCTCGAACAAGGTTTGCGTACTGCCGATCTCAAAGAGCCAGGCACCACTGCTGTTTCTACTTCGGAAATGGGCGATGCGGTGATACAGGCGCTAAAATAAAACACGCATACTTACTTTTTATTTGGACGTAACATGAAGCAGGCTGTTGGTTTAGTGGGTTGGCGTGGCATGGTGGGCTCTGTCCTCATGCAACGCATGCGGGATGAAAATGACTTTGCTCTTTTTGAACCCGTGTTTTTTTCTACCAGTAACACTGGTGGAAGTGCTCCGTCGTGGGCGGATGGCGCAGGCCCTTTGCAAGATGCCTACGACATAGACGCATTGAAGAAACTACCCATTATTCTGACGGCGCAGGGTGGGGATTACACCTCGGCAGTGTTCCCTAAACTGCGTGCTGCAGGATGGGATGGCATCTGGATTGATGCCGCCAGTACCTTGCGCATGAATCCAGACTCCGTCATTGTGTTAGACCCCGTGAATCGCCCAGTGATTGATGCGGCTTTGGCACGAGGTGTCAAACAGTTCGTCGGCGGTAACTGCACAGTCAGTTGTATGTTGATGGGCTTGGCGGGCTTATTTAAGAACGACCTCGTTGGCTGGATGTCCAGCATGACGTACCAGGCCGCTTCTGGCGGTGGCGCTCAACATATGCGTGAACTCTTAACGCAGTTTGGTGTGCTTAACCAGTCGGTTGGACATTTGCTGGACGACCCTGCCTCAGCGATTTTGGAAATTGACCGCGGTATATTGAAAACTCAACAGGATGCCAACTTGCCTCAAGGCCATTTTGGTGTGCCTTTGGCAGGTAGTTTAATTCCCTGGATAGATTCCGATTTGGGCAATGGCGTATCGCGAGAAGAATGGAAAGCCGAAGTCGAGACCAATAAGGTGCTGGGTCGTGGGGAAGGTTTTGGTACCGAAGCCATACCTATCGATGGGCTTTGTGTGCGTATAGGAGCCATGCGCTGTCATAGCCAAGCGCTAACCATCAAGCTCAAGCGTGATATTCCTATGGACGAAATTACCGATATCCTGAAGCAAGGTTCTAAGTGGGCCAAGGTTATCCCCAACAGTCGGGAAGCTACGGTACAGGAACTGACTCCCGTAGCAGTCACTGGTACTCTAGATATCCCCGTAGGTCGTTTGCGTAAAATGTCTATGGGCCCAGAATACTTAAGCGCGTTCACCGTCGGAGATCAGCTACTATGGGGTGCAGCCGAACCGCTGCGTCGCATGTTGCGTATTACCTTGAACGAGCTCTGACAATGTCCCCGTCCCGTCGCCTGTTGTCTTCTGCCAAACCCATGCCGTTAACTCAGTTAGCGCCAGTTGCTATTGCAATAATGGCAATGTTGGCTGGCTCGAATGCTTACGCTGCCAGCTTTGGCCATTCACGTATCTTGTCCAAACCAGGTGCACCCTTAGCTATCGATGTGCCTGTTATCCAGATCGACGACCAAGACGCAACCACGCTAACACTAGCACCTGCGCCAGTGGAAGCCTGGACGCTGGCGGGCTTGACCCCGCCAGTTGTCTTGGACAGCATTAACGTTCGTCTGGCAGATGGCCTTGCGACGGATAAGCGGGTCATACAAGTACGGTCTTCCCAGCCATTTAGTGGTTCGGTGGCTGACTTATTGTTAGATGTAAACACAGCAAGTGGCCAGCAGCGTTACCAGGTCAGCCTCTTGGCTAACCCTGGTGCACCTGTGGTTCCTTTGGTCCAGCCAGGCCTTACGGCTAGCGGTGGGGCAGGGACCGGATCAGCATCAGGTGTGGCAGTTGTAGGCCAGCCAGCGCAAGCCAATGTACGGGTTAACCGTGGTGACACCATGCTCTCCATAGCGCGTCGTCATTCGGTAGAGGGCGTTAGCGTCTACCAAATGATGATCGCTTTGCAACGGGCCAATCCACAGGCGTTTATTCACAACAATCTTAATATGGTGAAGGCTGGTTCTAGCTTGGCTATGCCAGATGCCGCAGCATTGACAGCAATCTCCGACCACGAAGCGCGTCGTTTATTCCAATTGCAAGCTCAGGCATTTGCCGATTACCGTCGTGGTGCAGCGGTGTCTGCCGACATCATGACAGCAACTGACAACGCTTCCAAAGGGGTGGTCACACAAGATCGCTCTGTGGGGGCAGACGGTTCTTTGTCCAGCAAGGGCGATCAACTACGTTTGTCCGATGGCAAATCGGGTAACACCGGGGGTGGCAATAGTGCTGCTGACGACAAGCTTGCCACCAGTAAAGATATCGCTGATGCCAGTGGGCGTGTGTCTCAGCTGGAATCAAATGTCCAGAATTTAAATCGTGCTTTGCAGTCTCAAGGTGAAGCTGCCAAGGAACTTGTACTGGAAGGAGCCAAGGGCTTAGGGCAGTCCTTGTCTGATATGGCAAATGCCGTTACCGATGCCACAGGTGGCGGTAGCGCAACCGACGCAGGAACAACTGCAAACGGTGAAAATCCGTCATTCAGTGCATTGGCTGGTAGTGCCAACAATAGTACTAATCATGTAACAGAGCCCGTAACTCAGAAGGCGAAGTCAACCGTGTCATGGCTACAAGACAATATGCTGGTGTTTATTACTGGCATCCTGGCATTTATAGTGTTAGTTTTAGCCTGGTTGTTACGTCGTGCCAGTGCTAAACGTAATGAAGGTGGCGCTGTTTCACCAGCTATGGTTAAGCAAAAGCTCGACGAGATCAATCTGGACTTAAGCCAAGCGTCCAATGACCCACCAGTAAGTAAACCCTAACGATATGCCACGTATAGCCTTAGGCGTCAGTTATCAGGGCGCTAACTGGCTAGGCTGGCAAACCCAGCCTGGGGGTGGCACGGTACAGGATGCTGTCGACGCCGCATTATGCCGTTTTCTGGATACGCCTATTAAAACCATTTGTGCAGGCCGTACAGACACTGGTGTGCACGCTTTGGGCCAGGTCATTCATTTAGATACCAACGCCAGTCGACGCGATGAGTCCTGGGTGCGCGGCTTAAATGCATTGTTGCCTGACAGTATTGCAATTCAATGGGCTCAACCCGTAGCCAATCATTTCCATGCGCGTTTTTCCGCGTTGTCGCGTACCTATTTTTATTTGGTACGTAGCCACCGTGTGCGTTCACCCTTGTTGCATGCCCAGGTAGGTTGGGTGCACAGAGAATTAGATCTAAACGCCATGCAACAGGCTGCACAGTTTTTAATAGGTCAGCATGATTTCAGCAGCTTTCGCTCATCACAATGTCAGGCTGCCAGTCCCATACGTAGCTTGACAGCCTTGGATATACACCAACAAGGTGATTTTTTTCTATTCCGTTTTCAGGCTAACGCATTTTTGCATCACATGATACGTAACCTGATGGGAGCCCTGATTTATATAGGGCAAGGTAAGCATGCTCCCGCTTGGGTGAGCGAACTGTTGGCGCAAGGCGACAGACGTCTGGCTGCACCTACCTTCAGCCCTGCTGGTTTGTACTTGGCAGGGGTAGATTATCCCTCTGAATTTGGCCTTGTTCAGCCTCAACCTGAGGCCGCATTGTTTTCTCAAATAGGCTTTACAACGGATTTGGCTACCTCGGGGATATCCTAAGGGTTAAATTTCGTGATCTCGTATAGAATCGGACGGCTTTCTTAGAGGGCTTGTTCTATACTTGTCAGCTTTCGAATTGCAGCCCGCGCTTGTGCGCATGTTCTTTTGGCGCCTATGCTACAGACGGTATCACTATGAAATTCTTACTGCTTATTTCGCGGGCCATTGACGCGCTGAATACCCGCGTGGGTAAAGCCGTTATCTGGCTGACCCTATTAGTGGTTGTGGTCAGTGCCAGCAATGCGGTTGTTCGCAAAGTTTTCCACATCAGTTCTAACGCTTGGTTGGAATTGCAATGGTATTTATTCGGTGCCATTTTTCTATTGGCCGCAGGTTATACCTTTTTGTGTAATGAGCACGTGCGTGTTGACGTGTTATCACAAAGGTTTGCACAACGCACTCGAATAAAAATTGAAATTTTTGGCGTGATATTTTTTCTGTTTCCCGCTTGTGCGTTAATTTTTTGGTTGTCTATACCATTTTTCTACGAATCGTTCGTCCTGAATGAGCTGTCTTCCAATACTGGTGGGCTTATACGGTGGCCGGCCAAACTATTAATCCCTGTGGGTTTTGGTTTGCTGATCTTGGCAGGGATATCGCATTTAATTAAGTGCATAGGATTTTTAAGAGGCGAGTGTCCCGATCCTACCGAAAGAGCCTCCGAAAAAAGTGCAGAAGAGCAGTTGGCTGACGAGATCCGAGAGCAAGCTGAAGCGGCTCAAAATATAGTTAATAATCTTAATAGCAAGGGCTAGTAATCATGGAGTTTTTGGTAGCTAATCTGGCCCCGATCATGTTTATTAACTTGGTCCTTTTTTTGTTATTGGGCTTTCCTGTCGCTTTTTCATTGGCCGCTAACGGCATACTGTATGGCCTAATCGCCATCGACTTTGGCTTAATGCAGCCAGCACTGTTCCAGGCGTTACCACAACGCGTTTTTGGCATCATCGCTAACGACACCTTGTTGGCGGTGCCATTCTTTACATTAATGGGCTTAATCCTGGAGCGATCTGGCATGGCCGAAGACCTGCTGGAAACCGTAGGTCAGTTATTTGGTCCCATACGCGGGGGGCTAGCCATTGCAGTGGTGCTTGTGGGTGCCATGCTGGCCGCCACTACAGGGGTGGTATCGGCATCCGTCATTTCTATGGGCTTGATTTCATTGCCCATTATGTTGCGCTA
This sequence comes from Alcaligenaceae bacterium, assembly GCA_013416485.1. GTDB lineage: Bacteria > Pseudomonadota > Gammaproteobacteria > Burkholderiales > Burkholderiaceae_B > JAGOAJ01. The sequence goes on along the minus strand of JACCEO010000002.1, from coordinate 228,169 downwards.
TGGTTACGACAGGCGGTTGGCCAGTGGGGTAATTGCTGCGTCAGGAACACTGTCGCAAATTATTCCACCATCATTGGTGCTAATTATTTTGGCAGACCAACTTGGTAGGTCCATAGGGGATATGTACCGTGGTGCCATGTTGCCCGGCTTGATATTGGCACTTAGCTATATTATCTATATCGTTATCTTGACGTTATTACGGCCCTCTTCGGCACCTGCGTTGCCAGAAGAGGCGCGCATCTATGTAAAGCCTGACGGTAGCCGAGGTTTGCGTTCATTGTCGGTGGTAGCCATTATTGCTTCTTTAGTGTCTTATTTTGGCTCGGAATACTATTTTAGTTCCCATACCCAAATCCCCGTGGATGAACGTGTGGTCATTATCATGATGACATGGGGGTTAGCAGCACTGGTCATGGCATTGGTCAATCGAGGCTTACGATTAAATTGGTTGTCCGAAATCGCCGAGCGCGTGACGTTTGTCATGATACCGCCCTTGTTTTTGATATTTTTAGTATTAGGAACCATTTTTATTGGAGTTGCTACACCTACAGAAGGTGGGGCTATGGGTGCTGTAGGGGCTTTGGTTATGGCCGTTATGCGTGGGCGGTTTTCCTTTAAGCTGTTAAAACAGGCTATGGATACCACTACTAAACTATCTTGTTTTGTGGTCTTTATTCTGGTCGGTTCCACTGTATTTAGCCTTAGCTTCCGTGGTGTGAATGGCGACCTATGGGTAGAGCATCTATTAATTGGTCTGCCTGGTGGGGAGCTGGGCTTTTTGATTGTTGTTAGTCTTTTAACGTTTGTCTTGGCGTTTTTCTTGGACTTCTTCGAGCTGGCTTTTATTATTGTGCCTTTGCTTGGACCAGTGGCCGACAAAATGGGCATAGACCTGATTTGGTTTGGTATTTTACTGGCGGTGAATATGCAAACGTCATTTATGCATCCTCCTTTTGGCTTTGCTTTGTTTTACTTGCGTTCTGTAGCGCCCCGTGATGATTACATCGATAAAGTTACAGGCAAGAAAATAGCGCGTGTCACTACCGGCGAAATTTATTGGGGTTCCTTGCCGTTTATTATCATCCAAATTGCTATGGTGGCAGCGGTCATGGTGTTTCCTGGCCTGGTGACCCACTATAAGGCGGATGTCATACAAGTCGATCCGTCGACAGTGGACTTTGGTAGTGGGGCCGGTTATGGCGAAGGTGCCTATGGTGATGACAGTGGCGGGTCCGGGTTTCAATAGGGCATTATGTAATGCAAACCCGTACACGCGTTAAAATTTGCGGTCTGACTCGCTTGCCTGATGTGCAGGCGGCGGTCGCCGCAGGCACTGATGCCATAGGAATGGTGTTTTATCCTCAAAGCAGTAGGGCGGTAACCTTAGAGCAGGCTGTAACGCTACGTGCGGCCGTGCCTGCATTTGTTAGTGTTGTGGCCTTGTTTGTCAATGCCGAGCCTGATCAGGTGCGTGCTGTTATTGATCAGGTTCAACCCGACTTGCTGCAGTTTCACGGCGACGAATCGCCAGCCTATTGTCAGGGTTTCAATTACCGCTATATGCGTGCGTTCCGGGTGGGGGCGCAGGGCATGGATACTGCTGCAGGCTTGCTACAGCATTGCTTGAACTATCCTGATGCTGCTGCCTGGTTATTTGATAGTTATAGCGCAAGCTATGGGGGTAGTGGTCTAAAATTTGACACCAGCTTGTTGTGCGATGTGCAGCGTTGCCCGGATAGCCGCCCTTTGGTCTTGGCGGGTGGTTTAACGCCACAATCGCTTCCTCAGGCCCTACAAAGTGTGCAGCCTTATGCTGTGGACGTTAGCAGTGGTGTTGAAGATGCACCTGGTATCAAGTCAACCCAAAAAATACAGGCATTTATTGCTGCTGTACAGGGTGGGATAGGCGTTTAATTTTCAGTCTATCTAATACATCAAGGGATACACATGATTAGCCGTAACGATACCCTGGTTATGGACCAGCAAGATGTGCTGGCCTGCCTTAGGGATGAGTTCAGCTTGCCGGCAGGGATTATTTATCTGGATGGTAACTCATTGGGGGCCCAGCCCAAAGCCGCTGCATCACGTGCAGCTGCCATTATCGAACAAGAGTGGGGCACCGATCTAATACGCAGCTGGAACCAGGCAGGTTGGTTTGATCTTGCTGTGACCTTGGGAGACAGCTTGGCTCCCTTAATAGGTGCTGGTGCCGGCGAAGTGGTTGTTACAGACAATACCTCTGTTAATTTATTCAAAGCTTTGGCCGCAGCATTGCAGATACAGGCAGCACAAAAAAACACAGCAAATAGGCGTGTTATTGTGACCGAGCGCAGCAATTTCCCCACAGATATTTACATTGCCCAGGGTTTGACTCGATGGCTGGATAAAGGCTATAGCCTGTGTCTGGTAGATACCCCTGACGAACTGCAGGCAGCGATTACCGACGATACCGCTGTACTGATGCTGACCCATGTTAACTACCGTACTGGCCAACTGTTGGATATGCAGGCTTTAACTCGTCATGCGCATGATCAAGGGGCGCTGGTGATATGGGATTTATGTCATTCCGCTGGGGCAGTACCTATTGACCTGGCTATGGCGGGCGCTGACTTTGCTGTCGGGTGTACCTATAAGTACTTGAATGGTGGGCCAGGTTCACCAGCCTTTATTTGGGTGGCGCCCGAACATCAATTGCAATTTTCTCATCCGTTATCAGGCTGGTGGGGTCACGCTGCGCCGTTCAACATGGACCCGACATTTAAGCCTGCACCCAGTATACGGTGTGCCCTTAGTGGCACACAGCCTATCGTCTCACAGGCCCTGATACAGTGCGGACTGGATGTATTCGGGAAAACAACGATGCAAGCTTTGCGCGTTAAGTCGCTGGCATTGACGGACCTCTTTATACAATTGGTCGAAACGCGTTGCGGCCATCATCCTGTTACTTTGGTAACACCACGGGATCATGCTCAGCGCGGTAGTCAGGTCAGTTTTGAACACCCGCATGCTTATGCAATTATTCATTCCCTGATAGAGCAGGGTGTGATCGGTGACTATCGTGAACCCAGCATTATGCGCTTCGGCTTTACGCCTTTGTATACGCGTTTTGTTGATGTTTGGGATGCCGTTGAATGCTTGGTAGATACCCTGAATCAGAAAAAATATAATGTTAATCAGTCACGTAACTCTGTGACATAAGTGGCCCCATCTATGGGCGTACAGTGAAAAGGAAGTTAAGCGCAATGGCGTTTGTAGTAACGGAAAGTTGTATTGCATGCAAATATACAGATTGCGTAAGTGTTTGCCCTATGGATTGTTTTTATGAGGGACCAAATTTCCTTGTTATTAATCCTGATGAATGCATAGACTGCTCGATCTGCGTTGCTGAGTGTCCTGTCGACGCCATCGTTGAAGAAAGCGAAATCGCAGCGGATCAAGCGCATTTTGTACAAATCAATCGTGATTTATCACGTGATCCCAGGTGGAAGCGTATTACGACAACGACGGCACCATTGACCGACCACAAAGCATGGGCAGCGGTGAAAGAAAAATTTCATTTATTGCAACAGCCTGCTATTAAAAGATAAGTGCCAATTCGATATTGCTGCGCATACCGCCAGGGTGGGCGCAGCAATACTATTTAATTAAATGCACTAACCTTCTCTAATAGATCAAGGTCATCCGTGCTCAATATCAATCGGGTAGCGCGGATTAAGCTATCAAGCTGCTTAAGGCTGGTGGCGCTGGCAATTGGTGCAGTAACCCCTGGGCGAGTCATCACCCAAGCCAAGGCCACTTCGGCCAATTGAGCCCGGTGTGCTTGGGCGACGGTAGCCAGGGCGTCCAGAATACGTAAGCCACGTGCATCTAGATATTTCTCAATGGCGCTGCCACGCACACTTTTGTGTAAATCATCCTTGCTACGATACTTACCACTTAGAAACCCTCTGGCTAAACCGTAGTAGGTGATGGCACCCAGGTGTTCTGATTGCACCATGTCGCGCAAAACCTCTTCGAAGCAAGCGCGATCATAAAGGTTGTATTCAGGCTGTATGACGTCATAGCGTGGTAACTTGGTATCACCAGCTACTTTCAAGGCTGCACGCAATTGTTCTGGGCTGTGATTAGAAGCCCCTATGGCTAGTACTTTCCCTTGTTGGATCAGGGTTTCGTAGGCGCGTAGCGTTTCATCTATTGGGGTTTGGTCGTCAGGATAGTGGCTAAGGTATAGGTCGATATGATCTGTTTGTAAGCGTCGCAACGAGTCTTCAGCTGCGGTGATGATGCGTTTGGCCGATAGGCCGTTGCGATCGGGTCCTAGTGGGGCGCCTACTTTGGTGATAAGAACGACCTTTTCGCGACGTGTAGGAGTGGCGTTAAACCACTTGCCAATAATCGTTTCTGATTCACCACCCTGGTTGCCTGGTGCCCAGTTAGAGTACATGTCGGCGGTATCAATGGCGTTCAAGCCAGCGTCTATAAATTTGTCCAGTATGCTAAACGATGTGGTTTCATCGACCGTCCAGCCAAACACATTGCAGCCAAAGACTAACGGAGCAATTTGTAGGCCTGTGTTGCCCAACTGACGTTTTTCTAATGCTGTGCTACGACCTTGAGTTGTCATGAAGTGGTTACCTTATCTGTTGATGAAGCAAAAACCATATATACCAGAACTTAGATACTATCTGTACATAGTGCTGATATCATACGCATCTGGTTCGCCATGGAACGTATAGATAGAAGTACGTAAAACCGTTGTGTATAGGTAGGTTTTCGACTGCATTTGACATGTTCAAATAGTATGGGTTAGAATCTTGTTCTTTACAGGCGGTTAGCTCAGTTGGTTAGAGCGCTACGTTGACATCGTAGAGGTCGCTGGTTCGAATCCAGTACTGCCTACCAGAATTCCTAAATGATCTACTTGCTTCGACTAGCAAAATCAAGTATCCCAAAACGCGGCTAGGCCGCGTTTTTGCATTTTCAGGATGTCTTTATGGTTCAAGTTACCTTACCCGATGGCTCCCGGCGCCAGTTTCCCGGGCCTGTATCCGTAGGCGATGTTGCCGCTGCTATCGGTACCAGTCTAGGCCGCGCCGCGCTTGCGGGTCGTGTAAGCCAGGACCAACAAGAGGCCAAGCTGGTTGATACCAGCTATGTGCTGGACACTGACACGGATTTGGCCATCATTACGGCGAAAGACCCAGAGGGCTTGGATCTTATACGCCACTCCACAGCACATTTGCTGGCCTATGCGGTTAAGATTTTATTCCCCGAGGCACAGGTCACCATAGGGCCCGTGATAGATAACGGGTTTTATTACGATTTTGCTTACAAACGTCCATTTACACCCGAAGACTTATTGGCCATCGAAAAAAAGATGACCGAACTGTCGCGCCAAAATCATGTGGTGACACGAGAGGAATGGAAACGTGATGATGCCGTTGAGTATTTCAACAGCATAGGCGAGCACTACAAAGCTGAAATCATTGCTGCTATCCCTGTGGAACAAGGTATTTCCTTGTATCGTGAAGGTGATTTCATCGACTTGTGTCGCGGCCCGCACGTGCCATCTACCGGACACCTTAAAGTCTTTAAGCTCATGAGCGTGGCCGGTGCCTATTGGCGCGGCGATAGTAATAATGAAATGCTGCAGCGCATTTATGGCACTGCATGGGCGACTAAAGAGCAGCAAAGTGCTTACCTGACCATGCTGGAAGAAGCCGAGCGTCGGGATCACCGCAAGTTGGGCCGTGAACTGGGCTTGTTCCATTTCCAGGAAGAAGCGCCAGGACTAATTTTTTGGCACCCCAAAGGGTGGGCCTTGTGGCAGCAGGTCGAGCAATACATGCGTGACGTGTATGTAGATAATGGTTATCAGGAAGTAAAAGCTCCTCAGATTCTGGATTTGTCTTTATGGAAGAAAACCGGACACTGGGATAACTATGCTGAAAACATTTTCACTACGGAATCTGAAAACCGTCTTTATGGCTTAAAACCCATGAACTGCCCAGGCCATGTGCAAATTTTTAATTCTGGACTGCATTCTTACCGTGAGCTGCCTATACGCTACGGCGAGTTTGGCATGTGTCACCGTAATGAGCCGTCGGGTTCCTTGCATGGCATGATGCGTGTACGAGGCTTTACTCAAGACGATGGTCACATCTTCTGTACTGAAGACCAGTTGCAGCAGGAATGCATAGACTTTACTGCGTTGTTGCAAAAGGTCTATGCCGACTTTGGCTTTACCGAAATACTCTATAAGGTGGCTACGCGACCTGAGAAACGTATCGGTTCCGACGAAGTCTGGGATAAAGCCGAAAAGGCGCTAATGGACAGCTTGAACGTTGCAGGGTGTTCCTATGAGGTGGTGCCCGGCGAGGGTGCATTCTATGGCCCTAAGATTGAATACACGCTTAAGGACGCCATAGGTCGTCATTGGCAGTGTGGCACGATACAAGTGGATTTCTCCATGCCAGGTCGCTTGGGGGCTGAATATGTGGATGCCACTGACCAACGTAAAACCCCAGTTATGCTGCATCGGGCCATACTAGGGTCATTAGAACGTTTTATTGGCATGTTGATTGAAAACCACGCTGGCGCCATGCCTGCCTGGTTATCTCCCGAACATGTTGTAGTATGTTGCATATCAGAGCATTCTGCTGATTATGCAGCTGAAATCCTGGCTTTGCTCAAAAAACAAGGTTTCAGGGCCAGTGCCGATTTGCGCGGTGAAAAGATCACCCGTAAAATTCGTGAACACAGTATGCAAAAAATACCCTACATTCTGGTAGTTGGTGAAAAAGAACGCGAAACCGGCAATGTAGCGGTTCGTGGTCGAGGCGGTGCAGATCATGGGGTTATGTCGCCCCAGGACTTCATCCAGCGCTTGCACCACGAAATCGATACCCGGGCGTAAGCGCAAACATCGCCAGCACCTGATTTTTTATTAATTCTAGGAGTCTTAGACATCGCAACCGATAAAGCACATCGCATCAATGGTGAAATTCGCGTCCCTGAAGTTCGCCTTATTGGCATAGACGGCGAGCAATTAGGGGTAGTAAAAACCTCTGAAGCACTCGATCTGTCAGAACAGCACGAAGTTGATCTGGTCGAGATCGCACCGAATGCAGCGCCACCTGTATGCCGTTTAATGGATTATGGTAAGTTCAAATACCAAGAACAAAAACGCCAACAAGAGGCTAGATCCAAGCAAAAGGTCATACAGGTTAAGGAAGTAAAATTCCGTCCCGGTACTGATGAAGGCGATTACCAGGTAAAACTGCGTAATCTACGTCGTTTTATCGAAGAAGGCGACAAGGCAAAAGTTACTTTGCGTTTTCGTGGTCGAGAAATGGCACACCAAGAACTGGGCATGCGTGTACTAGAGCGCGTGCGCGACGATTTGACCGAACTTTGCCAGGTAGAAGCTATGCCTAAACTGGAAGGTCGTCAAATGGTGATGGTGTTGGCGCCACGGAAAAAAGCAGCCGGGTGATGCTGTCTAATAACAGCAAGCTAGCTGTCGTTGACGCTGGCTGATTACCACTTCTATAGGCTGGTCAACGTTTGGCCAGCCTATAGCGTTATCGGGGTGTTTCAGGATACTTTATGCACGTCCTATTTATTATTGACCCTTTGCCCACGCTTAAGGCTTATAAAGATACCTCGGTCGCCATGATGCGTGCCTTGCTGGCGCGTGGTCACAGTATTAGCGTTACGCAACAAAATTATCTTTATATCGACGAGGGTCAAGTCAAGGTGACTGCCTTGCCTATAGCCATAGCCCCAGATACTGATCTGCATGGCGAGTTATGGTGGCAAGAACTGGGATCAGCTCAGGAAACGACCTTGGGGGCATACAGTGCGGTACTGATGCGCAAAGACCCGCCATTCGATATGGAATACCTATACGCCACGCATTTACTGGAGCATGCTCAGAAGCAAGGTGCAAGAGTATTCAACACGGGTGCGGCGATACGTAACCATCCCGAAAAACTGGCCATTACCGAATTCTCGCAATTTACACCCCCCACGCTAGTCAGTAGCGATATGCTCAGGCTAAGGGCGTTTCACACTAAATACCACGATATTATTGTTAAGCCCCTAGATGGTATGGGCGGTTCCGGTATTTTTAGGCTCCAGCAGCATGATCCTAATATTGGGGCTGTGTTGGAAACCCTGACCGATAATGGCAATCAAACCATTATGGCGCAACGCTACATTCCAGAAATTGTGAATGGTGATAAGCGTATTTTATTGATCGCAGGCAAACCTGTGCCTTATTGTCTGGCGCGTATACCTTTGGCAGGTGAGACACGTGGTAATCTGGCTGCGGGTGGTCGTGGGGTAGCACAGCCCTTATCTGACCGTGATCTGGAAATAGCCAATACTTTGGGGCCTGTACTCGCGGCACGTGGTTTGTTACTGGTAGGCTTAGATGTTATCGGTGACTATGTGACCGAAATTAACGTTACTAGCCCTACTTGCTTTGTGGAAATTACGGAACAAACGGATTTTCATGTTGCAGATCATTTTGCCCGTGCGCTGGAGCACGAACTCGAGGCGTAAATGAGTCAAATCGTTTTGGTCATGCACGAGCCATTGGCTTCGGCATTCAAGGGCTGCGCTCAACATGTACTGGGTGAGCTGCCTGATCTTATCGTTTTTGATATTCCCCCGGATGCTGATACTGAAGTTAGTGCAGTAGCCATACGGGACAGCCTTTTGCGTAGTGCGGACAACAGCTCGCTGGTGCTGTGCGACATTTACGGGGCGACCCCATTTAATATTGCGCAGTCTGCAGTTAAGCAGGCGAATAGCGCAGGTGGCGACGCGCATTTGTTAACTGGTGCTAACCTGTGCATGGTGCTTAAGGCTGTGGTCGGTAGTCGCGAACAAGCCGCCACTTTAAGCGAAGTCGTACGGTTACGGGCCCTGACTGGCATTGTCGATGCCGATTGTCAGGGTAATTGACATTAATTACGCCAGTAAATACGAACAAAGAGACTATGTATTCCATTGACATCGTAATTTCCAATAAATTAGGTTTACATGCGCGTGCAGCAGCAAAGCTGACCCAATTGGCAGGGCGCTATAGCAGTGAAATCTTCATTGCTCGCGGCGCACAGCGCGTTAATGCCAAAAGCATCATGGGTGTCATGATGCTGGCAGCTGGTCTGGGGGTTACCGTTAAAGTAGATGCTACCGGTGATGATGCTCAGCAGGCCTTGGCAGACATAAACGTGTTGTTCGACAGTAAATTCGGTGAAATCGAATAATAGACTTTATCCAGTCGCATCCTATTTTCGCTAGTTAGCTATGACGGCCCAATTTTATAAACCCAGTGATTCCACCGCCATGTTTAGTATGCAAGGGCAGGGCGTAGTACGGGGCTTTGCCATAGGGCGAGCTGTGGTCATGGGTGCGGCAGCACTAGAGGTGTCGCACTACCGCATTGATCCCGAAGATATTGATGCAGAATGCCTGCGTTTGCAGCAGGCTGTCATGACGGCACGAGACGAATTGCAGTGTTTGGCCAATACTTTGCCAGATGATGCGCCTCGTGAACTGGGGCCTTTGCTGACAGTGCATAGCTTGCTGTTGGATGACCCCATGCTAATGCAGCAAACCTGCGCCCTTATTACCGAAAGGTATTACAACGCCGAGTGGGCGTTGACGACCCAAGGGCAGGTGCTGGTCGAGCAATTTTCTGCCATAGAGGACGAGTATCTGCGCGAGCGTGGTTCGGACATCCGTCAAGTCATAGAGCGTGTGCTACGTGTGCTGTCGGGGTCTGGGGTGTTATTGCCAAACGTAGACGACAGCTGTAACGAACCGCTAATTGTTGTGGCTCGTGATATTTCTCCGGCCGATATGTTGCGGCTGCGGGGGGCACGCTTCGGGGCGTTCTTGACCGACCTGGGTGGACCAACATCGCATACGGCAATTGTTGCGCGCAGCATGAATGTGCCTGCCGTTGTAGGGCTAGGCAGCATACGTAGTCTGGTACGCGAAGGTGATGTACTGATCGCTGATGGTTTTTCAGGTACGGTGCTGGTTAACCCATCAGCCAAAGTTCTGGCCGAGTACCAGCGTCGCCAAGACAATTACCTTAACGAGCGTGCTGAGCTTAGCCAATTACGTGATGCAGTAGCTGTTACTTTGGATGGGGTTAAGGTAAGCCTCGAGGCCAATATAGAATTGCCCGAAGAAGCCCAAATCGCTTTAGAAGCCGGCGCAGATGGTATAGGTTTATTTCGTAGCGAATTTCTATTCATGGGTAGGCGTGATTTACCCAGTGAAGAAGAACAATATCAGGCCTACGCTGCTGTTTTAGACACTATGGTCGGGCGACCAGTAACGATACGTACTTTGGATCTAGGTGCTGACAAGACGCTGGACGGTGAGGTCACTGTGGCAAGCAACCCCGCGCTAGGGTTGCGAGCAATACGTTATTGCTTAGCAAATCCCGAGCTATTTGCTACGCAGTTGCGTGCTTTATTAAGGGCGTCTTTGCACGGTCATGTGCGCATATTGATACCTATGGTGTCTACCTTGGCCGAGGTCCGAGCTACCAAACAGGCCATAGACCAGGCGTGTGCTCAATTAGAAGCCAGCGGGGTGCCTTATGACCGTAATATTTCCTTGGGTGCTATGGTCGAGGTACCCGCTATGGCGATTGCGATAGAGCCGTTTGCCGAAGCTTTGGATTTTTTGTCGATAGGTACGAATGACCTAATCCAATATACCCTGGCCATAGATAGGGGCGATAGCGATGTTGCCGATATGTATGATCCTACTCATCCTGCAGTTTTACGCCTGATTGCTCACGTTATTAATGTGGCCGAGCGCGCTGGTATTCCGGTATCTATGTGTGGGGAAATGGCGGGTGATGTCAGCGTTACACGGATGTTGCTGGGGTTAGGCTTGACACGATTCTCCATGCATCCGCAACAAATGCTGGATGTGAAAAAGGAAGTTAGGCTGGCGCATACAAATGCCTTGCGTACTCAGGTGGCCTTGGCACTTAATCGTGCGGAACGTATAGATCCAGCCACATTATTGTAGTTATTACGTAAGCGATAAGATAAAAAAACAGCCATTCGGCTGTTTTTTTGTATCTTAATATTTGCAGACTGTTTTTACTGGCTAGGCAGAATTCTTATATGCTTCAAGGCTCTTGTTACATATTTCCATTTAGGTTTAAAAATTTTTGAAATTAGTGTTTACACTAGGTTCCGTATGGCAGGCATTCTGTCGATAGAATTGTTACTAAGCTCGTTGCCAGTTCGGCAGCGACGCGACGTTGGACTAGTAGAGGAAACTATGAATAAAACACGTACACATCTTGCCGTTATTGCTATGGTTACATCGTTAAGCTTGCTGGCCGCATGCTCTAAGGGCGAAGATAATAAGCCCGTTGACACACCCAGTCCTGCTGTTGTCACACCAGCAGCTCCTGTGGTTACTGAGCCAGCCCCTTCTGTAGCTCCTACGCCAGAGGTAACACCAACGCCAGCTCCAGCAGATAACACTAGTGCTAAAGATAACTTGGAAGACGCCAAGCAAGCCATTAAAGATACTGCCGATAAGGTGGCTGATAAAACCGTCGAGTTGAAAGACCAAGCCAAAGATGCGGCATCCCGTGCAGGTGATTTTATTAAGGACGAAGCGGCCAAGGCAGACAAGGCCATACAAGACAAACTGGGTAATTCTAAGGCGGTTGAAACCCCTAACCCCGCCGCAGGTACGACTGGCAACTAATAAGATCTTAGTCGCAATAGTTGGCTGCGGACCAATATGATCCTCAGTTGATAGAAAACGGGCCACGGTGGCCCGTTTTTTTATACACTGCGGTAATCAACTATATGGAGAAGTACATGATTAACCGCCCTGACTGGTTTGAAGAAATTCAAAAAAATATGTCTGAACTCATCGCTAAGAGCCCAGCAGCCGACATAGAACGCAATGTAAAGGCGATGATGGCGCAAACGTTTACGCGCATGGATCTGGTTACCCGTGAAGAATTTGACGTGCAGGTTGATCTATTGAACCGAGCCTTGCAACGTATTTCAGCACTGGAGTTACGCTTGCAGGCCCTAGAAGGGCAGCAGGACAACGTGATCCCAGAGTAATTCCACGCATGGATCAAATGCTGTCTGATGGCTATTTTTAGCAATCAGGAGCTGCATACTGATGTTTTCATGTGTCGGCCAGTCATGATTCTGGCCTAAAAGGAAAACGTCATGTCCTTAGCGGTGTTGGCCAGCCGAGCCTTATGCGGTTTACAGGCTTTGCCTGTTTTGGTCGAAGTACATGTGGGTAGTGGCCTGCCATCGTTTACGGTGGTGGGCCTGCCTGACGCAGGTGTTCGCGAAAGCCGTGAAAGGGTAAGGTCAGCCATTATTAATAGTGGTTACGACTTCCCCGCTGGCAGAATAACAGCCAATCTTGCTCCTGCTGACCTACCTAAAGAATCTGGGCGCTTTGACCTGCCCATTGCTTTGGGGGTCTTACTAGCGTCAGGGCAGGTGGCATGCTGTGATCCTAACCTGAGTGCTGGGCTATATCTACAGTCGTATGTGTTTGCTGGTGAGCTTTCTTTAACAGGGGCCGTGGTTAAGGTGGGTGCTCCCTTGGCGATTGCTTTGGCTGTTGCCAGAAGCCAGCCTGGAGCGACGCTGGTTTTGCCTGCGGATGGTGCCCAGATGGCAGCTGCGGTACCGGGTATTACCGTACTTGCAGCAAATTGCTTGGCAGACGTTGTTGCACATCTCAACGGCCTAGCCGACTTGCCCGTGGCACTTGCTGCGCCCTTGGTATCTATGCCCAGTTCATCTCCGTGTCTATCGGATGTCAAAGGTCAGGCTGTGGCGCGGCGGGTCCTAGAGGTAGCAGCAGCGGGTGGGCACAGTGTATTAATGACTGGGCCACCAGGAGTGGGTAAAAGTATGTTGGCACAGCGCTTACCCGGTATTTTGCCCAGGTTGAGCAGCGAACAGGTATTGGATGTTGCGGCGCTAAATAGCTTAAATGGTTATAGCGATATTCTGGACGATATGCCGCCATTTCGTGCGCCTCATCATTCAGCCACTATGCCGGCTTTGGTCGGTGGGGGTGTATATCCCAGGCCTGGGGAAATTAGTCTCGCGCATCATGGAGTTTTGTTCTTAGATGAGCTGGCCGAGTTTAAACGTCCTGTGCTTGAGGCCTTGCGCGAACCTTTGGAAACTGGGGCGGTAACAATAGCACGAGCGTTGCGTAGCTCTCAGTTTCCTGCCAAGTTTCAATTGATTGCAGCGATGAATCCCTGTCCTTGTGGTTGGCTGGGGCATAAGCGTATGCAGTGTGTGTGTCGCCTTGATCAGGTCGAGCGTTATCGTGGCAAAGTCTCTGGTCCGTTTTTAGATCGTATAGACTTAAATATCACTTTGGCGCCTGTGGAGTTTGACTGGACTAATGCCGCTTTGGGGGAGGCATCAGAAGTGGTGCGTGAACGGGTGTTGCTATGTCGTGAGCGCCAGCATCGGCGGCAGGGCTGTTTGAATGTGGATATAGAACCTAGCCAAATGGATAGCCTGTGTGTGTTGGACACAACAGCGAAGCAGGTACTAAAGCAAGGTATAGAGCGCTGGAGTTGGTCGGCCAGGGCTACGCATCGGGTGATACGGGTGGCGCGTACGTTGGCTGATCTGCAAGATACCGCTACGATACTCCCTGTGCATATTGCCGAAGCTATGCAATATCGGCAATCTTGGCCTGCATTAGCAAATGCTTTGGACAAAACGGCACATCTCGTCGTATAATCAAGGGCTTTTTCCAGAAACGTCTAGGAAGAAGACTAATAAGTGATATCAGGTTAAGCAAGCATTGTCAGTTTCGTGTGGCAATCACCTGCTGTCATCAAACAACAGAGTTACATCATGCCCAAGATGAAAACCAAGAAAGGTGCTGCAAAGCGCTTTAAGGTCCGTGGTAGCGGGTCTATCAAGCGGGGTCAAGCGTTCAAACGCCACATCCTTACCAAAAAAACGACCAAGAATAAACGTCAGTTGCGCGGAACAACCGCTGTGCACGAAGCCGACGTCGCATCGGTCAAGGCAATGTTGCCTTTTGCTTGATAACGGAGATCTACTATGCCACGCGTAAAACGCGGCGTTAACGCACGCGCTCGTCACAAAAAAGTCATTAAAGCAGCCAAAGGTTATCGCGGTCGCCGCGGTAATGTATTCCGGGTTGCCAAACAAGCGGTCATGAAAGCTGGGCAATATGCCTATCGCGATCGCCGCAACAAAAAACGCACATTCCGCGCTCTGTGGATTACCCGCATCAACGCAGCATGTCGTGAACTAGGTGTTACTTACAGCGTGTTTATCGCTGGCACCAAAAAAGCTGCTATCGAACTTGACCGTAAGGTACTTGCCGATATGGCTGTAAACGATAAAGCCGGTTTTGCGGCGGTAGTTGCTCAGGCTAAGTCTGCACTGGATGCCTGATCGCTAACTATTTCAGTATTATTGCAAACGGGGCTCTATGGGCTCCGTTTGCATTTGGATAAACAACAAATGACTTCTACGGCTTCCGACCTTATTAATCAGGCAACAGAGCAATTTGCTGCGGCAACTGATGCTGCTGCGCTGGAAAATGCCAAGGCAAAATTTCTGGGTAAGCAAGGTGCGTTAACCGCCTTGCTCAAAGGACTGGCTAAGCTGGATCCTGAACAGAAAAAAACTGAAGGCGCACGCATTAACCAGATCAAACAACAAATCGAAGGTTTGTTAACTGACAGGCGGGCCGCTTTGGTCCAGGCCGAACTGGATAAGCGTCTGGCGGCGGAAACCATAGATGTTAGCCTGCCGGGGCGGGGCAGGGCGTATGGTGGCATACACCCTGTTATACAAACCTGGCAGCGTGTCGAAGCTATCTTTCGTTCTATAGGTTTCGATGTGGCCGATGGCCCGGAAATTGAAAATGACTGGACTAACTTCACGGCACTGAATAATCCGGAAAACCATCCGGCGCGTTCCATGCAAGATACCTTTTATGTCGATATGAACGACGATCAAGGTTTACCACTGTTGCTACGTACGCATACCAGTCCTATGCAGGTACGTTACGCTCGCCAGCATAAACCACCCATCAAAGTCATTGCGCCAGGGCGTACCTATCGGGTCGACAGCGACGCAACACATTCGCCTATGTTTCACCAGGTCGAAGGTTTATGGATTGCCGAAGACATCTCTTTCGCCGATCTAAAAGGTGTATATACCGACTTCTTGCGCGCGTTTTTTGAAACCGATGACTTGACTGTCCGTTTCCGTCCTTCTTTCTTCCCCTTCACCGAGCCATCAGCAGAAATCGATATGATGTTCAGCTCTGGGCCTAACCAAGGACGTTGGTTGGAAATATCCGGCTCTGGCCAGGTGCACCCCGACGTAGTGCGTAATTTTGGGCTAGATCCCGAACGTTATATTGGCTTCGCTTTTGGCTCCGGACTGGAACGCCTGACCATGTTGCGCTATGGCGTCAACGATTTGCGTCAGTTCTTCGAAGGCGATTTGCGCTTCCTACGCCAGTTCAACCGTTAATTTTGTTGGTTTATCATGCTATTTCCTGAATCCTGGCTACGCACCCTTGTAAATCCTGACCTGGACACCCAGGCCTTGTCGCACCGTCTGACGATGGCCGGTCTCGAGGTCGAGGAAACCAGTCCAGCGGCTCCGCCGTTCAGTGGCATCGTGGTGGCCCATATACTTAGCATCGCTCCTCACCCTGACGCCGATAAACTGCGTGTTTGTCAGGTTGATGACGGCTCTGGTCAAACTTTGCAAATCGTTTGTGGCGCTCCGAATGCGGCGGTTGGCATCAAAGTGCCTTTGGCCCGTGTGGGCGCGGTGTTGCCTGGCGGTATGGAAATCGGTACTGCAAAAATGCGCGGTGTGGAATCGGCTGGTATGCTGTGTTCCGCCCGCGAACTGGGATTGTCTGAAGACCATGCTGGTTTGCTGGAGTTGGAAGACAGCGCTGTAGTTGGCCAGTGTCTACGCCAGGCCTTGGATCTGGACGACACCATCTTCGAACTTAAGCTCACACCTAACCGTGCTGATTGCCTGTCCATCATGGGTGTGGCGCGTGAAGTGGCTGCCTTGACGGGTACACCGCTGACCTTGCCCGAATTTCAAGCAGTCCCAGTGACTCTGGATGAACGTTTGCCTGTCGATATCCAGGCACCTGATCTATGTGGGCGTTTTGCGGGTCGTGTGATACGTGGTGTTAATGCACGTGCTGCCACTCCAGCCTGGATGAAAACTCGTCTAGAGCGCGCGGGTCAGCGTTCTATTTCTGCTTTGGTGGATATTTCCAACTACATCATGCTGGAAATGGGCAGGCCTACCCATGTGTTTGATCTGGATAAGCTGCAGGGTGAATTAACCGTGCGCTGGGGTCAAGAGGGTGAACAGTTGGAATTACTGAATGGCCAAACTGTTACCTTGGATTCACAGGTGGGTGTGATTACTACAGGTGGCGTGCCTACCAGTTTGGCAGGGATTATGGGTGGGGATGCCAGCGCTGTCACACTGGACACCACCAATATTTATTTAGAGGGGGCTTACTGGTGGCCTGAAGCCATCATGGGCCGTTCGCGTCGATTTAAGTTTGGTTCAGAAGCCAGCCATCGTTTTGAGCGTGGAGTCGATTTTGAATCCATACCTCAGCACCTGGAACTTATGACACGCATGTTGGTTGATATTTGCGGTGGGCAAGTCGGACCCTTAGATGAAGTAACCGTAAAACTACCCGCTCGCGAACCCGTGCGCATGCGTTTATCTCGTTGCCATAAGGTTTTGGGCGTCGCAGTATCGGCTGATGAGGTTGCCAGTATTTTTACCCGATTGGGTTTGTCTTACACCCAGGAAGGTGGTGTTTTTATTGTCACGCCACCCAGCTACCGCTTTGATTTATTTATCGAAGAAGACCTGATCGAAGAAGTTGCCAGGGTCTATGGTTTCGAGCGCATCCCTGATGTACCGCCTAAGGCGATTAGTAAAATCCTGGGTGTCCCTGAGGTCCTGCGCGGACCACATGTGTTGCGTGCCCGTATGGCGAGCCTGGATTATCAAGAAGTGATCAACTTCACTTTTGTGGAAGAGTCTTGGGAGCGTGATTATGCCGGCAATAATGATCCTATACGTTTGTTAAACCCGATTGCCAGCCAATTGGCTGTAATGCGTTCTAGCCTTATTGGTAGCTTGTTGGATAATGTGGTTCATAATGCTCAGCACAAACAAACACGTGTGCGGGTTTTTGAAATTGGTCGCGTGTTTAGCCGTGACACCAGCGTAGATGATTCCGACCTTACCGTGGCGGGTGTGGCTCAACCGCAGCGTTTAGCCGGTATGGCCTGGGGCCCAGCTTTTGAAGAGCAGTGGGGAGTCACTACACGTCCTGTAGACTTCTACGACGTCAAGCAAGACCTGGAGTCGTTGTTAGGCAATCGTGCTCATCAATTACATTGCATAGCGGATACCCATCCAGCGCTGCATCCAGGCCGCGCGGCGCGTTTACAGCTGCAAGGCAAGGACATAGGCTGGTTAGGTGAGCTGCACCCACGTTGGGCTCAGCAACAGGACTTAACCCATGCTCCTGTCGTGTTTGAAGTCGATCTGGATGCGATTTCAGTGGTAGACATGCCGGCACCCACCGAACTCTCGCGCCAACCCGTAGCGATACGTGACTTGGCGGTATGGGCAGCGGTTGATACTAGCTATGATGACTTATTGACTGCACTGAAGTCGGCCATAGCAGCTGACGCCAGTTTGGCGATTGTCAAAGATATCAAGCTATTTGATGTGTGGCGCGATCAAAAAGGTGGCGGCACTGAGAAAAGTATGGCCTTGCGGTTTTGGCTGCAAAATCCTGCTGCTACCTTGGACGATGCAACCGTAGAGCGCTGTATGACTACGTTGTTGCAAGCATTGGTAACCGCTCATGGCGTACGCGCGCGCACCTAACAAGGAATAACAGCATGACTATAGATCGTACATTGACCAAAGCCGAACTGGCTGAACTGCTATTTGAGCAGGTTGGGTTGAACAAGCGTGAGTCCAAAGATATTGTTGATACCTTCTTTCAGGAAATTCGCGATACCCTGGCTGGTGGGACTGAAGTCAAGCTTTCTGGCTTTGGTAACTTTCAGGTGCGCGACAAACCGCCGCGGCCTGGACGTAACCCTAAAACAGGTGAGGTCATCCCTATTGCAGCGCGCAGGGTGGTGACTTTTCATGCTAGCCAAAAACTCAAAGCAGTAGTCGAGCAGGCTGGCCTTCCAGTTACAACAGCTAACGCCTAAGATCAATACCTGTTTTTCAATTGGTCTTATGCTATCGTCGTTGTGTTCTACCTGTTGTTTATTAACCGGCATACTTGTACATGAGCTCTAGCGCTACTCCCGTCCTTCCTCCTATACCCGCAAAACGTTACTTCACCATAGGTGAAGTCAGCGAGCTTTGCTGTGTGAAACCACATGTATTGCGGTATTGGGAACAAGAATTTACCCAGCTTAAGCCGGTTAAGCGGCGCGGGAATCGACGCTATTATCAGCATCATGAAGTGTTATTGATACGACGTATACGTGATTTACTGTACGAACAAGGTTTTACCATTAGTGGCGCACGCAATCGGCTAGGCGATGGTAACGATATCCCTCATGATCAGGATGCTGCTGTACGTTTAACTGGTCTTGAGCTGCAAGCTTTGCGTAATGATTTGACTTCCATCAAGAAAATGTTGGTCCAGGCTATCGCCGAATAAGACGTTTATCTTTACCATTCTTGATCTACATCGTATTTTGCCCTATTAAACTGTCAAGCATAGTAAAAAAGCACTAAAAAACATAGACATAACCACTTTTGGATTCTATTGTAGTTACATTCTTGCTGGTCATTCAGCATAATTACCTACTTAGTTTTTTATGTCTTTTGCGCTTCAGATTTCGTCTACCCATCGTATTTCATTATTGATTACACGCCCAGAGCGTTTGAGCTGGGCAGTTGACGCCTTACAAGCCGACGGCCTAGAGGTGACTATAGACACCGATGGTAGCAATCTCCACAACCTGGTGCCAGACCTACTTATATTTAATGTCGAAGAGGCATCGCGCGTCGAGCGGGATATGCTGCATGCTGTAAAAGCTCATCCCTTGACGGCACCTGTACCAATTTTGTTTATTTGTGCTGATACTGAACCTGTAAGGGTGTGGTGTGCCAGCTTGAGTACTGATATAAATAATTTCAGGATAGCGCCTTTATCGCCAGTCGAATTGCGTACCTGGGTACAAGCACGGCGAATACATTATGGTTTGGCTTTCCCAGAGGATGTGCTGCCCTCTGGTATCCATAGTGTGGCAAATGACCAGGACCTGATTAGGGCAGCTAAAAAGCATTTATCTGCTCACCATGCCAAAGAGGATGCGGCTGAGCATGTTGCTACTACCCTGAAGGTTGAGCGAATTGAACTGGACGATATGTTTTACGCTAGCCAAGGGATCACCATATCCGAGTTTTTGACGCAAGAGCGCATACGTAATGCGCAGCGCCTATTGCTGCAAAGCTCTTTGGATATTGCTGCTATTGCCGTAGCACTAGGGTATGCCAGCGTCGTACAATTTTCCGAGGCTTTCCACGAGGTTACGGGTCTTACTCCTGTCGCTTACAGGTGTAGTTCAGGTGCAGATAGTTTAACGACTCAGGGTGTTATGCGCTGGTCTTCAACGTGACTGCTTGAACTTGTCCTAACTCGCGCTATAGTGATTGCTTGTGTTGGATCAACAAGGCATGTCATGACATTATCGGTTTTTGATGTTTTCAAAGTAGGCATAGGTCCATCCAGTTCCCATACCGTGGGCCCTATGCGTGCCGCACGTAATTTTGCGCGTAACCTACATGAGCGACGGCTATTACCACAGGTGGCAACGCTAAAGGTTGATTTATATGGTTCATTGGCCGAGACAGGACGAGGACACGGCACAGATATGGGCATTATGCTGGGTTTACAAGGCTATGCGCCAGATACCGTAATCCCCAGCGAGATAGCTAGCATCATGGAAAAAGTGCGCGCAGCACAGCAGTTGCTGTTGTGGGATCAACACGCAATAACTTTCAATCCCGATAAAAACTTTAGTTTTCGCATCCGGCCTTTGTCTGAACACCCCAATGGCATGCGGTTCACGGCATTTGACCAGCAGGGTGCTACCGTTATGTCTGAACGATATGTGTCTATCGGTGGTGGTTTTATACGCGCGCTGGACTCTATCGATACTGACGAAACTGTACCTCAGAATGACTCTGTACCCCATCCTTTTGAGAATGGTCGCGAACTGTTGGCATTGTGTGCAGCGACTGGCTTATCAGTAGCAGATATCATGCGTGCCAACGAAGCCATTTTTCAATCATCTGACCAACTACGCCAAGGTGTATTGCACATTGCGCAGGTCATGAATGATTGTATAGACAGGGGGTGCGGCATAAATAATGACCAGGCCGATCAGCTCCTGCCTGGCGGGTTGAAAGTTAGGCGTAGGGCTCCTGTGTTGTACCGTGATTTATTGCGTAACACGACGAATAAAGACGCCCTGAATGCACTAGATTGGGTCAATGTGTACGCTATGGCTGTGAACGAAGAAAATGCTGCCAACGGTCGTGTGGTGACTGCACCCACTAACGGTGCGGCAGGCTTGATCCCCGCTGTTTTACGTTACTACCAGAGCTTTATCCCTGGCGCTTCTGAACTAGGCATCGAGGACTTCCTCTTGACGGCTGCTGCGATAGGTTTTTTGTATAAAAAGAATGCTTCTATTTCAGGGGCGGAAGTTGGTTGTCAAGGTGAGGTCGGTGTGGCGTGTTCTATGGCCGCGGCTGGGCTGGCCGCAGTCTTGGGTGGCTCACCAACTCAGGTTGAAAATGCAGCAGAAATAGGTATGGAGCATAACTTGGGCCTGACCTGTGACCCCATAGGTGGTCTGGTTCAAATTCCCTGCATAGAACGTAATGCAATGGGGGCAGTCAAAGCAATCAATGCCGCCAGGCTGGCTTTGCACGGAGATGGCATACATCATGTATCGCTGGATGCCGTAATCGAAACCATGCGCCAGACCGGGGCCGATATGCGCACCAAATACAAGGAAACATCACGTGGCGGCTTGGCAGTGAATGTGGTGGAGTGTTGATACCTTACAAACTGGTGTTGTTATCAGCATCAGCCTGTGGGACAGGCATGGCCTGACCGAAGGTGACCAATTGGCCTATAAACAACACAGGCCCGCTAGGCTCGGCGCTGGCTGAGCCACCCTCGGGCTCTTGAGTCATTTCAAACATTTGATCGTCGTCTATGACCCCTATTAGGCTGGCTGGTACAGTGACCGGCAGGTTGGGGTCTATTAATCCTAGTGAACGCGGTTTGGGCTGGCTTGGACTGTATGTCCATAGCTGTACGCTGGCCCGTTCGGGGACCTCAGTCTGTACACGAGGGTGCAATAGCACATCGCCTTGAGGGCTTATGGTCACTACCCAAGCGGGGGTAGAGCTATGCCCTGGTGCTTGCAATATGGCGGCTAGGGTTGGGGCAACTGCCAACACCGTAATGGGTGGAGCTGTTGGCACACTAGGAATCAGGCGGCTGGCTATGATGGCAATGGCGATCAGTCCAGCGGCAAGGACTAGGTGCTGTGGGTGTAGACGCTGCTTCGCCTGAGCTTTTTCCGTGTTGGCTGACGTGGTATTGACCAGTGCTGAGGGAGGCTTAGGGGGTGTTGATGCTGTTGTGGTTGCCGATATGCTATCGGGGATGTTCGTTGCCGTGAAAGTGGCTATGGGCTCTGTTGGGGGGGCTATAGGTTTGGAGGCGGTTATCGCGGGGGAAGCCGTTGTTACCGCGACAGGAGCTGCGGTGTATGTCTGCTGGGCTGGTGTACTGTGATCGAAAACGGCTTGTTCTGGCCGTAAAGGCAGCGGGTACGCAGCAAGATGGCTGGCATTTATGCCCAAGGATAGGGCGATGTCCTCCCATAGTGCATCTGAAAGTTGGGCAGGGGCTAAACGGTCGGTTAACTCCAGTAAGGCCTGTTCCCACTTCAAAGCATCTATCAGAGCCTGTGGGTCGCTACCCAGAAAGCGTTGTGCCTGTGCTGTTTCTGCAGGATTCAATACACCCAGGGTGTATTCAGCAATTAATAGGGTGCGATCTGTGGGGTGATCTGTCCATCCCAATACCGCCGGCGCCAGTGCCAGTAAACCTAGTTGTAGATTTTTTTTAAGTTGTGCAGGACTTTGTTGTAATGCCTGCTCCATTTGTGGGTAGGTGCAAGCTTGATAAAACGCCATCAACAATGGGTGACGTTGGTTTTCCCCTAGGGTGCTTAAGGTACTGGAAAAGGTCGAGGCCGCCATGAGTCCGCTAGCTTGGCTGTTTTTCAGGTTTCTGATTCGGGCAATGCTGGCCGCTTGCTGGCGTCCTCCTTTGGCAAGGTATTGCAAAGCACGGTAACGCAAGATGCTATGCATCCAGGCACGTGCGGTACCGGTATCCGCATCCCAGGCATCGGCGTTTTTCCAGATAAGGATTAGGGTGTCACGGACCAGGTTTTCTGCATCTAGGCGTTTACCCAGCATATGGGTCGCCAGTGCCAGCATGCTGGGTGCTTCGTGTTGGTACAACTGAAAAAATGCGGCTTGATCGCTTTTGGCGCAGCGAGCCAGCAAGGTATTACAGCTTAAAGGGGAAACCGCCATGAGCACTCCGGTTGATGCAGGTCATACGATGTTATTGTATTCGCTGTTTGAACCATGAAAAGTACCGATGACTCCTGTTACTAAACGCCGTCCGGCAGTTACGCGCAATGATTTGCACACCCTGAAATCGCTACTGCCTTATGTATGGCAGTTTAAGTGGCGGGTAATTATTGCATTAGGGTGTTTGATCGCGGCCAAAGTGGCCAGTGTGTTATTGCCCTTATACCTTAAAGATATTGTCGATCAGTTAAGTGTCCCTGCTACCTTATTGGCCTTACCGCTGGCTGCCTTGGTGGGCTATGGCTTTGCTCGTTTGGCTTCTAGTGTGTTTGGTGAGCTGCGTGATGCTTTATTTGCGCGTGTTACTCAGGGGTCTATACAGCGCATAGCCACCAAGCTGTTCGAACATTTGTTTTCCTTGTCGTTGCGCTTTCACATGCAAAGGCATACCGGAGGGCTTAGCCGCGATATTGAACGCGGTACTAAAGGCATAGGCTTCTTATTGAACTTCATGGTGTTCAATATCTTGCCCACCTTGCTGGAAATTAGCATGGTGGCGGCAATACTACTGTGGCGCTACGACTTTTTATTCGCTGTTGTTACCCTGGGCACGATAGCGGCTTATATCGTATTTACCTTGGTAGTGACGGAAAAGCGTATGGCGTATCGGCGCAGTATGAATGAACTGGATAGTCAGGCCAATAGCCGAGCCATCGATGCTTTGCTAAATTATGAAACCGTTAAATACTTTAGCAACGAAGCCTGGGAGCTAAATCGCTACGATAAAAACCTAGGGCGCTGGGTGGATTCTGCTGTTAAGAATCAGGTGTCTTTAAATTTCCTGAATATGGGGCAGGGCGCTATTATTACAGTAGGTGTCACGGCATTGTTGTGGCTGTCTGCCAGTGGCGTGGTTGAAAAAACCATGACCGTTGGTGATGTGGTTCTGGTATCTGCCTATTTGACCCAACTATATGCTCCCTTGAATTTTCTGGGCTTTGTGTATCGCGAGATCAAGCATGCATTAGCTGACATGGAGCGTATGTTTGGCTTGTTGGAACAAGGCCAAGAGGTAGCAGATAGCGACAACGCCACTACACTAGAGACTCAGGCTGCCAGCATAGGTTTTGAACACGTGGATTTTTCCTATGAGACCAACCGAAAAATTCTGTCGGATGTCAGTTTTTTTATACCAGCAGGAAAAACCTTAGCTGTCGTAGGGGCGTCAGGAGCAGGGAAATCCACCTTATCGCGTTTGTTGTTCCGGTTTTATGACGTCAGCAGTGGGAAAATCACAATTAATGGTATAGATATCCGAGATTTGACCCAAAGCAGCCTGCGTCATCATATAGGTATAGTGCCTCAGGACACGGTGCTGTTTAATGACAGTATTTTGTATAATATTGCCTATGGGGATCCCACTGCGACACAGGAAGAAATTATTGCTGCTGCCAAGGCAGCCAGCATTCATGATTTTGTCATGGGCTTGCCAGAAGGGTATCAGACACAAGTAGGTGAGCGCGGGCTGAAATTATCAGGAGGTGAAAAACAAAGGGTAGCTATTGCCCGTACCTTACTGAAAAACCCGCCTATTTTGATCTTTGATGAAGCGACCAGTGCCTTGGATAGTCATACCGAAAGGGCAATTCAAGACGAACTACTGCAGATCTCTAAGGAACGCACCACCTTGATTATTGCCCATCGTTTATCCACCATAGTCGATGCGGATGAAATCATGGTAATGGAGCAGGGCAAGGTCGCTGAAAGGGGGACCCATAGTGCGTTGTTGGCCCAGAACGGACACTATGCAAAAATGTGGCGCTTGCAGCAGTCATCGGCAGATTGACCATATAGGACTAAAGTAGTACTATATGGCTATTCAACGCCATTACTGGGATTTTATTGACCATGCTGCGTATCAGCAAGCTGATAGACTACGGAACGCTAGTGCTTACGCATATGGCGGGCCAGCCTACACGTGTAGTTAGCGCGGCTGAATTGGCCAATAGTTTAAAGCTTGGGCAGCCAACTGTCAGCAAAATCTTGAAGACTCTGGGCCAACACGGCTTAGTCAATAGCAGTAGGGGATCCAAAGGCGGTTATACCTTGGCTCGTCCTGCTGCAGAAATCAATATCGCACAAATTATAGACGCTTTAGATGACCAGCCCTTTGGGCTGACGGAATGTACGTCTACCCCAGGGGTGTGCAGCGCCGAACCGGGCTGCGCCATACGCACCAACTGGGAACGCATTAACACGATAGTGCGTCGCACCCTAGAGGACGTCAGTATCGCCGATATGCTTACGCCTCTTGCTGTTGAGCCTATCGAATTTTACCCAAATATTGCCGGTGCCCAAAGCCAAACCCAGGATAAGCGCGGCACATCGCACGACATGGAGTTTTCCCAATGAGTACTGCCAACCAAGAATTGGATACATTTCTTGACCGTGAATATACGGCAGGTTTTGTCACTGATATCGAATCTGAGACCATACCCAAAGGCTTGACGGAAGACACTATACGTTTTCTGTCCGCCAAGAAAAACGAACCGGAATTCATGCTGGAGTGGCGGCTGAAGGCATATCGCCATTGGCTGACTATGGATTTGCCTGAGTGGGCCAAGGTCAGTTTTCCTAGAATAGATTTCCAAGACATCAGCTATTACTCTGCTCCTAAAAGTAAAGCTGACGGCCCTAAAAGCCTGGATGAGGTCGACCCTGAATTGCTGCGTACCTACGAAAAGTTAGGTGTGCCGCTGCACGAGCGGGCTCGTCTGGCAGGTGTAGCAGTAGATGCCGTGTTTGACTCGGTATCGGTAGCGACCACGTTTCGTAAGCAACTGGCTGAAGTTGGCGTTATTTTTTGCTCGTTTTCCGAAGCGGTGCGCGAATATCCCGAAATCGTTCGTCAGTACTTGGGTACGGTAGTGCCTATGGGCGATAACTACTACGCCGCATTGAATTCCGCTGTGTTCTCAGATGGGTCTTTCGTCTTTATTCCCAAAGGCGTGCGTTGCCCTATGGAGTTGTCTACCTATTTCCGTATCAATGCCCAGGACACTGGTCAGTTTGAACGTACTTTGATCATTGCCGAAGAGGGGGCCTCGGTCAGCTACCTAGAGGGCTGTACCGCTCCCATGCGCGATGAAAATCAATTGCACGCTGCAGTGGTAGAGTTGGTCGCATTAGACGATGCGAAAATCAAATACTCTACCGTGCAAAACTGGTACCCCGGCGATAAAGACGGCGTAGGCGGTATTTATAACTTTGTCACTAAGCGTGGTGATTGTCGTGGCAAACGTTCGCATATATCGTGGACTCAGGTAGAAACCGGTTCGTCTATTACTTGGAAATACCCTAGCGTCATATTGCGTGGCGATGATTCCGTGGGCGAGTTCTACTCAGTTGCCCTAAGTAACCACAGGCAGCAGGCCGACACGGGCACCAAAATGATACACATGGGCAAAAATACCCGAAGCACCATTATTTCCAAGGGTATTTCCGCCGGTCATGGTAGTAATGCTTATCGTGGCTTGGTGCGCATTACGCCTATGGCCGAAAACGCACGAAATTACACGCAGTGTGACTCCTTGCTGATCGGCAAACGTTGCGCCGCCCATACCTTCCCCACGATAGAAGTGCAAAACCCCAGCGCCATTGTTGAGCACGAAGCGACAGCATCGCGCATAGGCGAAGATCAGTTGTTTTACGCCATGCAACGCGGAATCTCTGCTGAAGACGCCGTCTCCATGATAGTGAATGGATTTTGCAAAGAAGTTTTTAAAGAATTGCCCATGGAATTTGCCGTCGAAGCACAGAATCTGCTCGGTGTAAGTCTTGAAGGCAGCGTCGGTTAAATAAGGAATTAGTCATTATGTTGACGATCAAAGATCTACATGCCTCAGTCGAGGAAAAAGCAATACTCAAAGGTTTGAACTTAACCGTTAATGCCGGGGAAGTACACGCCATCATGGGGCCTAATGGCTCGGGTAAAAGCACCTTGTCGCAAGTGCTGGCTGGCCGTGAAAGTTTCAACGTCACCAGCGGCTCGGTCGACTGGATGGGTCAAGACCTGCTGGAAATGGCCATAGAAGACCGTGCCCGCTCAGGCTTGTTCATGGCGTTTCAGTACCCACTGGAAATTCCTGGTGTCTCTAACGCCTACTTTTTACGTGCTTCAGTCAACGCGATACGCCGCTACCGTGGCGAGCCTGAACTGGATGCCATGGATTTCTTGAAGCTGGTAAAAGCGGAAATGAAAAACGTGGGCATGAAGGAAGAATTCCTGTATCGCTCTGTAAACGAAGGCTTTTCCGGTGGCGAAAAGAAACGCAACGAAATTCTTCAAATGACTTTGCTGGAACCCAAGCTGGCCATATTGGACGAAACGGACTCTGGTCTGGACATTGATGCACTCAAAGTGGTCGCTGATGGCGTTAACCGTTTACGTTCCCCTGAACGCGCGTTAATTGTTATTACCCACTATCAGCGTTTGCTGGACTATATCGTGCCCGATTTCGTGCATGTGTTGTCAGGTGGTCGCATCGTTCGTTCTGGTGGCCGTGAACTAGCGCTGGAACTCGAAGAGCGTGGTTATGCCTGGATCGACGAAGCCGCTGCGCCTAAGGCGCCGGTGCGTCGTCACCTCGGAGGGGCGCGGGCATGACAATAACAGCACCAGACTGGATCGCTGGCTTTAAAGCGGGCAGCAAGGGGCTGGTCACAGATGCGGCGCCTTGGTTGGCGCCATTGCGTCAGCGTGGCTTGGACCGTTTTATTGCTGAAGGCTGGCCAGTTACCAAACAAGAAAACTGGCACCATACTTCGCTTGCGCCATTGGGTCAGCAGGCGTTTGTTGCCACCCTGTCAACGGATAGTGATCACGTGGCTGCCGCTGAAGCAGTGCGGCACATGCGTCAGGGTGAAGCTGGCCATTGGCTGGTCTTCGTGGATGGCCATTTTTCTACGCAATTATCCGACGTGGGTAAATTGCCCAGTGGTGTACAAATCTTGCCACTATCGCAAGCGTTAGTACATTTTTCAGAGCAAACTCAAGCGATTTTTGGTGACGAAAGTAACGGTTCCAGTACAGCCGCATTAAACCTGGCCTTGGCCACTGATGGCGGTTTTGTCAGCTTGGCTCGTGGTGTATCGCTGGATGAACCTGTACATTTGGCATTTATTAGCACCACAGCACAAGGTGCTAGTTTTCCGCGTAACCTGTTTGTTGCTGAAGCAGGTGCCGTAGCCAGCATTATTGAGCACTATGTGGGTGTGGGTGAAAACACCACGCTGACCAATGCCGTCACACGTGTCAGCATAGACCCTGACGCTAATATTACGCATTTGAAATTACAACAGGAAACCTACCAAGCGTTTCACCTGGCTGATATTCATGTTCAGCAAGGTAAAAGCTCGGTCTATAAATCTCACTCCATGTCATTTGGTGCGCGTTTGGCACGCAACGACATCGCTACTCACTTTACGGGTACGCATTGTGAAACACTGCTAAATGGCTTGTACTACGTTGATGGTCGCCGTCATGTTGATCACAACACCGTTGTAGGCCATGCCCATCCCGATGGCATCAGTCACGAATACTATCGCGGCATACTGTCTGATCAGGGTAGGGGCGTATTCAGTGGTCGCATACTGGTGGCACCAGGTGCAGACCGCACTGATGCCGTACAACGCTCCGATAGCCTGTTATTGTCGCGTTTAGCGCGTGCCGATGCCCGTCCCGAGCTGGAAATCTATGCCGATGATGTCAAGTGTGCGCACGGTGCTACGGTAGGTAAACTTGACGAAGACAGCCTGTTTTATCTTCGTTCGCGTGGGCTGGATGAAAACAACGCTCGTAACGTATTGATCTACGCCTTTGCCGCTGAAAGCTTGGCGCGTATTGAAATTGACAGCCTGCGTAAGCGTGTGGCCGGTGTTATACGTGACCTATTACCTGATGCACACACCATAGGGGCTGATGCATGAATGCGCCTGAAGTTGCGCGAGCCAGCGCTGCCTGGACTAGCCGAACCACCGATTTCCCCATACTGGCTAGGCCTGTAGGTGGACGGCGCTTGGTGTACCTTGATAATGGGGCCACTACTCAAAAGCCGCTCTCGGTCATACAGGCAGAAACTGACTTCTACGAGCAGTCCAATGCCAATATTCACAGGGGCGTGCATCGCTTATCCCAGCACGCCACGGATCTGTACGAACAGGGTCGCGAACGTGTACGCCATTTTCTGAATGCCCAGCGCAGCGAAGAAATTGTTTTTGTGCGTGGTACTACCGAAGGGATCAACCTGGTCGCATACAGCTGGGGCCAGGCTAACCTTAAGTCTGGCGATGAAATTGTTATTACTGGCATGGAGCACCACTCTAATATTGTGCCTTGGCAAATTCTATGCCAGCAAACAGGTGCAGTGCTGCGTGTAGTCCCAGTCACGGATAGCGGCGAATTGGATATGGACAGCTATCGTGCCTTATTGAACGATCGCACCAAGCTAGTGGCTGTAGTGCATGTGTCCAATGCTATGGGTACAGTGAATCCTGTGCATGAAATGACCCGCTTAGCCCACGATGTGGGTGCTGTAGTGTTGGTGGACGGTGCTCAGGCCGTAGCTCACCAAGTGGTCGATGTGCAGGCGATAGGCTGCGATTTTTATGTGTTTTCTGCGCACAAACTGTATGGCCCAACGGGTATAGGTGCGTTATATGCGCGTTACGCTATCTTGAAAGATATGCCGCCTTGGCAAAGCGGGGGCGACATGATACATACTGTTAGCTTCGAGAAAACCACCTACGCCGAGGTTCCTCAGCGTTTTGAAGCCGGTACCCCCAATATCGCGGGTGTGGTGGGCATGGATGCCGCTATTGCTTATATGCAAACAGTGGGTTTAAACGCCATTGCGGCTTGGGAACATACCTTGTTGCTGGACGCCACTGAACAGTTGCAGGCTTTGCCTGGCATACGTCTGATCGGTCAGGCCACCCAAAAGGCGGGTATTTTGTCCTTCTTGGTTGATGGCATACACCCACACGATCTGGGCACCATACTGGATACAGAAGGCGTTGCCATACGTGCGGGCCATCATTGTGCGATGCCGCTAATGACCCGATTTGGTATACCCGGCACTGCCAGGGCATCGTTGGCACTTTATAATACGCATGAAGATATTACTGCCTTGGTCGCAGGTTTGCGCAAGGCACAGAAACTGTTCGGAACGACGGAATAAATAATGCTAGATCCACACGGCGATTTACGTGAACTTTACCAGGAAGTGATTTTTGATCACAACCGAAAACCGCGCAATTTCCATGCCATGGAAGACGCCAACCACAGCGCCGAAGGTCATAATCCTTTGTGTGGTGACCAACTAATTGTCTATGCGCAGGTTCAGGATGGCATCGTAGAGAAGGTCAGCTTTGTAGGCCAAGGCTGTGCGATATCTACAGCATCTGCTTCTTTAATGACAGAAGCTGTCCAGGGTAAAACACTGGCCCAGGTCGAAGACCTGTTTCAGGGCATACACGCGATGTTGACCGAAGCCCACCCGGAAGGGCAGGATTTTGGAAAACTGGAAGTGTTGTCAGGCGTGCGCGAGTTTCCTGCTCGCGTTAAGTGTGCCAGTTTGGCTTGGCATACATTGCATAACGCCATCACAGCCGTTGATGAAACTGCACGCACCGAATAAGAGGCCCACATGAGCTATGATCGTAAAGAAGTCGTTGTTAACCGGGATTGCCCTGCAGTTACTGTGCCTTACGGCTCGCCAGTCACCATAGAAGAGGGTTGCACAGCTGTTATTACCCAGCAATTGGGGGGTAGCTACACAGTAATGGTTGAAGGCAATCTGTATCGGGTTGAAGGCATAGACGGTGATGCCTTGGGTATGGAAGTTATCGAAGCCATCAAACACATACCTGATGGTCCCATGACGGTACAAGCCGTCGAGGATGCCGCTTGGGAATTATTGGCTACGTGTTTTGACCCAGAAATTCCAGTCGATATTGTCAATTTAGGTTTGGTTTACCGCTGCGATATTACTGACTTGGGTGAAGAACGCTTCCGTATCGAAATGGATATGACTTTGACCGCGCCAGGTTGCGGCATGGGACCCATGATAGCGGATGAGGCACGAGACAAACTACTATCCATACACGGTGTTGACGAGGTCATAGTTGATCTGGTCTGGGATCCACCCTGGAGTCGTGAAATGATCAGCGAACCGGCCCGTTTGCAAATGGGTTTGCTGTAAGCCACTGAATAGCCAGTGTCAGTATAAAAAAGTAGGCGGTCCTTCAGGTTGGGGGACCGCCTTCTTGTTGTTGGTGCTTAGGTATGCATGTCCAGCCCAGGGTGGCACCCTTGGCGAAGGCCGCATAGACAGCGGCATTGCGATTACGGACGTCTAGGCGCTGGTACAAGGATTCTGTATGGGCTTTTGCAGTGGCTACTGAAATGTTTAGCTGGCGCCCTACGGTTTTAATAGGATAGCCTTTGGCCAGCAACACCAAGACTTCATATTGGCGGGGTGTTAGCCCCAACATTTGGGCTTCGTGATGAGCAGGGTGTGTTGCATCAGCAGTTATGTCTGGTGGCATCGTTGGTGCTGGTAATTGGTCCTGATTAGGCTGGCTGTAGCAATTTATAGGAAAGCAACTTCCCCCAGCTAGTACCAATTGCACAGAAGCTTGTAGCACTTCTGGTGCCGCATGTTTATAAATACAACCTGCAATTAACGCTGGCATGGAGTGTAAGAATGCGGGCGCTTCGACAGATTCGTGTAGCAATAGTATGGCTTTGGGCGAGTAGGCTAGCTCCAGATTAGCCATCAATTTCGCGAGGTTGTCTTCTGTAGAGGTGGATAGTATTGCCAAATCACAAGCTTGTACTGCAGCGTCTTCGGGGGCTTTGGGATGGGTGTAATCAATTAAGGTGAGTACTGAGCTTAGCTTGGATAGTAGGTGTACCAGTCCAAGACGTAGTAAGTGATTAGGCTCGATAACGACGACAACCGACATGTTTTATCTCCTAGCGTAGCATTTGATGCATTGCTATTGGTTGATAAATTACCTAGATGGCGCCGCGGTTGAGGCAGATCTTATAGTTACTTGTTAAGGCTGTCTTCTTGCAGCATCTATCGTATTCAATCACATTTAAATCCATATAATTACATATAGCAATAATTAGTGTTGCCTTATAATTTTACTTTTAGTATCCGACAAAAAAGTATAGTGTCATTGGAGTTATTAAAGTATACGTACATACCCCACATTTATAATCGGCTGCAAGACAATCTGATATATCAATAATACGGTGTATGGTTCCGTTCTATGCGGATTAGATAGGACTAATTCGGTCGTATTGTCGTTTTCCTACCAGGAGAGCAAATTGACACACTTCAAGTTTTTGTTGTGGGGTACTGGTTTGCTCGTAGCTGCAAACTTGGGCAATGTGCTTGCAAGTAATAGCGATACTGCAACAGCGCTAGTAAATTGGCGACCTATGCTTGGTGACACATGGCAATGGCAGCTAAGTGGTGATCTGAATACTAGCTATACGGCAAGGGTTTACGATGTTGATTTGTTTGATACACCTACCCACACGATTCATGCTTTGCAAGCAGCAGGAAAAAAAGTGGTTTGTTATTTTTCCGCAGGCAGTTCAGAGAACTGGCGCCCAGACTTCCAACGATTTTTGCCTTCAGATCTAGGAAAAAATCTAGACGAATGGATGGGAGAACAGTGGTTGGACACGCGTTCTGTTAATGTCAGGGAAATTATTAAATCCCGTTTATTATTGGCAGTACAGAAAGGTTGCAATGCGGTAGAACCCGATAATGTTGATGCCTATGCTAATAAAAGTGGTTGGCCATTAACAGCACATACCCAGCTTGAATACAATATTTTTTTGGCAAATCAAGCACATAATTTGGGCTTATCCATAGGGCTAAAAAATAATCTTGATCAATTGGCAGATTTAGTTGACCACTTCGACTTTGCTGTTAATGAACAATGTCATGAATATCAAGAATGTAACAAGTACAAAGTATTTATTGAAAAAGGTAAGCCGGTTTTTAATGCTGAATATGATTCTGCTTACCGTATCGGATCAAAATCGCTGACTAAATTATGCGCTGATTCCAAGGTGAATCGTATTCATACATTGGTACTGGATATCGAGCTGGATGATAGCTTGAGGATTGACTGTCTTGAACAATAATACACAACAATATCATTAAAATTACAGACAAATTTACATATTATTCATTACAACTTGTTGTGTTTAGGCAAGAGGTTGTGTGACATAATTTATTTAACAACAGTAAATAATAAAAATTTGTAGCAAGTCTACACTAAATAACAATGTTTATTATATTTACTGAGCTTGTGTTTCAAATTTACGTAACATGAATAAATTCTGGGGAAACAATTTCAAATAGTAAGCCCGTGACTCTACGTAAGCGTAAACAACAAAGATGCGGTGTTCGGTTCTGCGGACCTAAATATGTTGTCAGTAAAATAAAATAGCGCCTGCAAATTAGCACATCCATCATAAGGTGAGAAATCAACATTATGATGTGGTATCAATATTCTGATAAGTGCCCACTAGCCTTAAATAGTAAATCACTACCGTTGCTAGTGTATCGCCAGAATTTTTTTATTTTGGTGCTTCGGTTTCTGGCTTTGGCTTTCATCATGGGGTGGGTTCTGAGGCCGGGATTGGTCCTTGCCAATGACACCGTACGGACTGAAAAAACCTTAACCACCCCGAATATTGCCTTTTATTATCACAAGAATCTGCCTGTTGATGCACTTCAAGCATTTGATGCCGTAGTCATAGACCCTGCGATAACAGTCTTACCTGAGCTTGACCGCACCCCTTATACGCAATGGTTTGCACGGCTAAACCTTCAGGGTTTAGGCGATAAGCCTGAAGATATTAATCAACTGATTAGCCAAAAAATAGCTCCTTTGTGGGAACAAGGCTATCAGGGATTTTTGCTGGATGACGGATCAGTTCTTGGCGATCCGACCACACTATCTGATCCGTGGTTAGAGCAAGCGATACAGGCAATTCATAGCAGATATCCAGAAGCCCGCATTATGCTGCGCAATCACTTGGCTCTGGCGCAAAATAACGCTAACACCTTATTTGCAGTAGTTGTAGATTCGCTATATCAAAAAAGCCGTGGTTACGGCAGTTTTTTGGCAAAAGTACCTGATGGCGTACATAGCCGTACCCGCCACGAAATCCAGCAGATTCAAGCATCGACAGCCTTACCGGTAGTTGTCATCGATTACTGCGCGGCTAGTGATCAAACGTGTCGACGTAACACGGCAGCAGCACTATTAGCCGATGGCGTGACTCCTTTTGTGACTGCACCAGGTCTGGGTATTGTCGGGGTTGGCCGTATCGAGGTAATGCCTCGTAAGATTTTACTGGTTCAGACCATAGATCGAGATCAGTCGCTCGATGAAACCTTAGGTGTGCGTAGCATAGCCATGCCATTGAATTACTTGGGCTATGACATCCAGTATGCCGATATCAACCAACCTTTACCTGACGGCATAACCAATGATCGTTATGCAGGGATAGTGGTCGCCATTGATAAAACAGTCAAGAATTCGGCTACATGGCGTCGCTGGCTACTTAGTCAAATACAGCAAGGTATGCGGGTCGCTGTGTTTAATCAATTTGGATTCCCTATGGATATCCAAGCGTCTAAGGCGCTAGGCCTGGATTTGGTGGCTGGAAAGCCTGTGCTAAGTAGTACCGTCCAGATCATTAAGCAAGACCCTATGATGGGTTTCGAGATCATGCCTGCACCTGATGTGCGCGAGGCTTTAGGGATACTCGTAGATGCAACTGGACGTTCATTGCTGCGCTTGAAGGCGGGTAACTACATATATGATGCAGCGGCGTTGACCTCGTGGGGTGGTTATGCATTAGGCAATAACTCTGTCGTGTATTTGGATGCGATTCAACAAGATCGATGGGTAGTACAGCCTATAGAGTTCCTTAAACAGGCCTTGGCTTTGCCCCAGATGCCAGTTCCTGACGTAACGACTGAAAATGGTCGCCGCCTGATGTTCACCCATGTGGATGGTGATGGCTTTGCTTCGTTAGGTGAGTTTTCTGGCGCTAATCGTCAATACAGTGGGCAAATTCTGTACAAACAGATTTTCACAAAATACCCGCTGCCCATGATGGTGTCCGTGATTGAAGGCGAGCTGGGTTCTACGGGGATGCATCCGCAAATTACCTCTGTGCTTGAACCCATAGCACGCAAAATATTTTCTTTGCCAAATGTTGAAGTTGGCAGCCATACCTATTCACATCCATTTAATTTGTGGCAAATCGACGAAACCACAGGGAAGCGAGTACAAGGCAAGCTCAACCCTGAATGGGTTGAAAATGAACAGTTTTCATTGAGTATTCCTAACTACGATTTTCAAGTAGATAGGGAAATTCGTGGCTCTATCGGCTACATAAATGGCAGTTTGGCTCCTGCAGATAAGCCTGTGAAAGCCGTTTTGTGGTCAGGCGATGCCGCTGCCCCCAAGATAGCATTACGGCACGTGGGCAGCGCGGGTGTGCTCAATATCAATGGTGGCAACACCACCATCACTAAATCTAGCAACAGTTGGACCAATATTAGCCCATATGGTGTTGCCAAAGGCAATCGTCCAGATGAATACCAAGTGTATGCCGGGGTGATGAACGAAAACGTCTATACCAACGATTGGATGGGGCCGTTTTATGGTTTTCAGCGTGTCCTAGAGACCTTTGCGTTAACCGACACTCCAATTCGGTTTAAACCCATAAATATTTACTACCATTTTTATTCAGGGACAAAATCTGCCTCATTGCAGGCACTGCATACCGTATTTAATGCAGTTCTTAAACAGCAGATTTTTCCAATATATACCACTGAATACATTAAGCGAGCTCTGGATTGGCGTCATGTTTCGGTAGCTAAAGCAGGTGATCGCTGGATAGTGCGCTCGGGGGAAAACTTGCGCCAATTGCGTTGGCCAGGTACAGGAGTGCCGGACTTATCCACGGCATTAGGGGTATCGGGGTATTTACCTGGTCCTGGTGGTTTGTATGTACATATGGGAGATAACCAGGCCTCGTTCACGATAAGTCCACGGTCGCCTGGGATTACGCCATACATTGCCCAAGCTTCTGGTTTTGTTCGGAATTTCCAACGTATGGGTAGAACTATGGTGTTCGAGCTGGGTGGCTATTACCAACCATTTGTTCAGCTTGCTGATGCCGCCAGATGTCGCACCAGTATTGATGGCAAGTCTAGCGGCATGGTAGGCCAGGCAGGAACCAAGACGTTGAACGTCAGTGGTAAGGCGGGCCAATCTATTACCTATCACTCAATCAAGGTGAATTGTGAATAAGCACCGTGAACAATTATGCCCATTGTGGCTTTCCGTCCTGATCGGGATTGGAGTGCTTGCCGCCTTAGTTACGGCCTATCAGCGTGATGGCGAGCAAACTCAAAGTCTTGCAGCACAGCCGCCTTCTGAGCTGTCAGCGGCATACTTAGAAGCATGGTTACGCGTAAAGCCTGACTCTCGCGAATATTTAAATTTACTGGGTACGCAATATATTAAGTTGCAGCGCTGGGATTCTGCCCTGGTGGTTGCTAAGAAGCTAGGTCATTTGGAGACAGATAACAATAAAGCACGTCAGCAGGGTTTATTGCTGGAAATAGAGGCTACAGAACAAATGGCCTACCAGTATCCACCTCAAGATTTACGTCGAGCCTCTGGGATCAAGGTGTTTTTAAACACCTTGCAACAAACCACTAAATATGACTGGGATGTTCCTACCATGCGCTTGTTAGCGGAAAAGGCACGCTTGTTGGGCGACGATACTCTGACGAATCGTTATTATAAAAAACTCGCAACTTCAGATAGCGACAATGCCGTTCAGTGGTATGGGAAACTGGCAACAATCGCTTTAGCGAATCAGGGTTATGAAGAAGCCGCTAGGGCCTACTTTGATGCATCTAGCGTGGCAACGACACGCGATAGTAAGCGGCACTATTTTATTAATGCATTGAAGGTGCTTGAGTCAGGTGATCAGGTTGCGCGTGCCTGCGAGGAAGGGGCACAGCGGCTAGGTGACTTGATAAATGACCCGCAAACCTTATCGTATTTACTGACCTTAGCGCGTCAAGCCAATCGTAGTGATTTGGTGAATCGTTATGCTCACGAACTGGTTCGGCGTGAACTGTTAAGGCAGAATCACCGTAATGCTACGTCGTCTCAGATTACTTTCATGCCAAGCGTGGACCAGCCTGGCGTCAATTTTTGGCCAGCGATAACAGGGGCGCGTCGTTACTTTATCAGTAGCAATGCGACACCGGTGGAAAATATATCAAATGCCAGTAAGTTGGCTGAATACGAGCTGATATTCAAGGCCTTTATTGAAAGTAATGAGCTGGATGAGGCGGAAGCTGTTGCTCAGCAAGCAATGGATGCGGGTTTTGATCAGTTGGTGTGGGCACGTCGTTTGGCGGAAACCGCTCAGTGGAATAGTCATCCAAAAAAAGCATTTGATAATTGGTTGTTGTTAGCTAGGCAGTCCAATGACGATATCGCTTGGAAGCATGTCTTAACACTAGCACCGCAGTTTGATGATGATGCCGCGTATTTGTCAGCATGGGAACGTACGCAAGTGGATGCCAATCAAGCGATACCAGCGACGTTGGCTAGTCATTATGCGCTGCTTGAACAGTACAGAAGTTTGGGGCATGGGGAGTCAGCACTACGCATTTCTGAAATCATAAAAACACAAGGTGCCCCTAAAGAACGCCAAGAGATGGTGTGGTTGGAAGCAAGCATTACCGAGCAACTGGCGTACAAATATCCACCTGATGACCATCAGCGTGTTGAAGGTTTAGCGCGTTTCACTCAGGTTCTCCAAGAGTCCACTCAGTACGATTGGACTGTCCTTGAAATGGCTTGGTTTGCAAAAAAATCACGCGAAACTGGCAACAATGAACTGGTCAACTATTATTATCAGAAGCTGGCCATTGTAGATGTCAGCAATACTGCTAAATGGCAAGAGCAAATTGGTGATTTAGCCCTGGCTAATCAAGCGTATGAAGCGGCTAGTAATGCGTATTTTTCTGCTCAAGATGCGGCGGTTAGCCTTGAGGATCAACGGTTTTATTTTCTTTCCGGATTAAAATCCTTAGTTGCGAACAGCCAAATTGATCTAGCCTGCAATGAGGCTGAAAAACGATCAGGCAAGCTTGCCCAAGATCCAACCACCTTACGCTATCTGATTAATCTGGCACGACAGGCAAATCGTCGTGACTTAATGTCGCGTTATGCACGCGACCTAATTACTTACTCTGATCAAAGCGATAGCGGTGTCTATTACTCGGACTTTCGTGGCGCTGTCGGTTATGTGAATTCACGACCAATAGAGTTGGTGGGCATGCTACAGCGTGTAGCCACGGATACCATAAGTACGGATAACTCAGCGGCTCAGGCAGCCATCACGGAAAGTAGTGATTTTGATCTTGCGTTTCGAGCCTTTCTGGAAAGTAAACAGCTAGACGAAGCAGAAAAGTTAGCTAAACAAGCACTGGATCGTAACTTGGATTCTATGCTATGGACGCAGCGTTTAGCCCAGGTGGCTGAATGGAATAGGCATCCAGAAGTGTCACTGAAGTATTGGCTGAAATATGCCCAGATGTCGGGTGACGAACAAGCCTGGGCCAAGGTGCTTAAGTCTGCGCGTCAGCTGAATAATGATCAGGCGTATTTGGCCGCACTGATGCATGCCGCTGGCCGCTCACCCCGAGACATGGCCTTAAACGACGAAATCATTGCCACCTATGAGCGTTTAGGGCAACCACAGGCCGGCATGCAGTATTTAAAAAATCGTGCAACAGGGGTGAATCATCAGCCATTGCTTGAGCGTTATGCAAACTTGGCTGAACGCTCTGGAAATGATCAGGCCGCATTAGATGGTTATCGCAGTTTATTGTCTTCCTATCCGACTAACCCCTCGTATGCGATGCATGTTGCTAGCTATGAATATAAGCAGGGTAATTTAAATGAAGCCCTGAACACCTTGCGTCAGGTTCGCGAACAAGCGGGTGATCATCCAGAGTCAGCACCTTACTGGCGTCTGTATGCTGAACTTTCTCGTCAGGCACAACACAATCAAGATGCTAATTTTGCGTATCAGCATTTATTAGCTACAGGACAATCCAGTTCCAATGACTTGAACTCCATGACTGATTTTTATCAGGCCTATCCAATTGATGCGGCACGTACTGCAGAACTGCAGTTCCAAAAAAGTGAGTCGCAAGCGGCTCTTAGGGCATCCTTGCAGTACTACGTGGAGGCAAGGGCATGGTCCAGGGTACGCACTTTGTTAGACGCTATGAGCCCCGAGCAGTTAGAACAATTTGAACGCTCAGGGATATCGCTGGCAGCTCGCGCCCAGTATTACCTACACGTGCAACGCTGGGATGATGCTTTGGCCGACTTACGGCGTGCGGTTCAGCTTCCAGACACCGATGACGATACCAAAGCCTTATATATATGGACGCTGGTCGAGTTTGGTACGGATGCTGAGCTGAAAGCCGTCCTAAGCAAATGGCGTTCCGCAGCGAAAGTTAACTCCTCTTACTGGGGGGCATTTGCTGCTGGTGAGCTACGCCTGGGTAACGCCGCGCGCGCTGTGATGTATTTACAAGAAATGAGAGTGCAATCGGGTAATGACCCTTTATGGTTAATGGCATTGGCCGATGCGCAAGAAGCGTCAGGCCATGCGGATGAAGCATGGGGATTACGTCGGCAAGCATGGAATATCTTGCAAAAAAAATCAGCGGCGGGAGAGCTTGATGAAGTGGCTACTGTGCCTGGGACGATAGCGACGCTGGATGCTAGCGAACGTCAGGACCTACGCATGGCAGGCGTCACCTTAAGCCCAACGTTTACCAATGGCGATATTTCCCGCAGCCTATTAATTGATTTACTTAAAAAAGAAGGCCGCAATTCCGAGCAATATGCCGTGGCTAACAGCCTATTGGGGGATAACCCAGGCTTACCCACGATTAAAGAAGTCAGCGCGCCAGACCCATTGTTGTCACCTGAGCGTCAAAATGCAATCAGTACGGCAGCCTCTCAGGTTGCATTGGCATGGGCGATGAGTGGTGAGCATATTGAATTGGCTAGGGCGTGGCTAGCTAAGGAATATCTACATCATGCGTTAAATACCCTGGATGCACAGATGACGGTGGCCTTGGCTGACAATGACAAAGCCAAACTGAATGAGTTACTGGACAGTGGTCAGGGCGGTGCCTCTATCGAGACGCGTATCGATGCCTTGCTTAGGACGGGCCGTGGGAGTGAAGCGGAAACCTTGGCGTTTGCTGCTGCCGAAGGAGCTCCTGATAATAATGAACGCTATATCACCATGCTGGACACGCTGTTGCACGACAGGCCAGCCATAGGCTTTGATGTTATGGCGTCAAGGTCAGATCCCTTGCGTTATGTTGAAAGTAGCTTGGTGGGGGGGCTTAAGTTAACTAGCCGATTGGGCTTGATGGCCGAAGCTAAGCTACGTAACCAACGCACGACAGATACTGACTTTTTAGCCTGGGTACCTGCCCATGATCGAGAGGTAAACCTTACTTTAAGCGACAGCACCATAGATCACAATCTATCGTTAACGGTGGGTTATCGCAAAGCGATTAGTTCGTTTTACACAGGAAAAATACAGGGTGAATTCAATCGTACAGGGCCATTGATTTTCAGCTTTTCCTTGGGCGTCAATCAATTTACGGATTTGTCTCCCGAGCTGCAGGTAGGTGCTACGAAAGATACTGCTCAGATTGGTCTGGAGTGGAACTCTGAGTCGCCTTGGTTTGGTCGGCTTACGGCAGAGGCACATCGTTTCCATGCCCAAGATGATCGCAGCTATCTAGGCCGAGGTTACGACTTTTCCCAAGAGTTTGGTTATCGAATTCGAAGTTCCTATCCTGATTGGAGTGTTCGCTTGGTCAGTGCCCAAGGGATTTACTCGGCGAGTGATAACACCATAGAGTCGCTGGGTGTGTTGTTGCCCGCCGGAGTGGTTCCCAGCGCATCTGAATTCATGCCAGAAAACTATCATCAATATGGCGTGATGATAGGTTTGGGATCGACCGAAGCAAACACATACTCACGTGGTTGGCGTCCGTTTATGGATGTGGGCTATGTGCGTGATAGTAATTACGGCTGGGGTCCAAGGATTAATGTGGGCATAGGAGGAGCTGTATTTGGCAGTGATCATTTAAGGTTTTTCTATGTTCATGAGTCAGCCGGAAAGGGGAACGGTCAGCGCGTCAACCAAGTAGGTTTGTCATACCGGATGTTGTTTTAAGCCGTCGCGGTGCGCATAACATAGCGCCCACATTGATTGTCATTTAGTGAAAATCGGAGCAATAGCATGAAAACACGTGAAATAGGTAGAACATGTAAATGGAGCAGTATCGCGTTGTTAACGATGATGGCAGGGTGCTCAACGATAGACGCCAGCAATCCACCAGTAGTCACCAGTTTCAATAACTTGGCTGTGTTGCCGATTGTCAATTACACCGAAACGCCAGATGCAGGCCAACGTGCCCAGAGCATTGCTGAAAGCATATTGCATCAGCAAGGGTTTACAGGCTTGCAGACCTACCGTCAGGACGTGAATTCTAATGCCCTGATTGGTAGCAGTGCTGATCAGAATAGAACACAGTCCTTAGATTGGGCACGCACAGCTGGGGCCAACTATGCTTTGACGGGATCCGTTCAAGAGTGGCGTTACAAGACCGGGATAGATGGCGAGCCAGTGGTTGGTCTGACGTTTAATTTGCTGGACTTGAGTTCAGGTGAAGTGGTGTGGACGGCCACGGGTAGTCGCAGTGGCTGGAGCCGGTCCAGCGTGGCAGGGGTAGGGCAAACTCTGATTCGGCAATTGCTATCACCCTTAAGCCCACACTAAAGGAGAGGGTTGTGCCGCCAGTCACACTACAGCAAAAGCTATCCACAGAGCGTAAGTCTGACTTCAAGAATAATGTCGGACGATATGGTCGCTTTTTTGCTCCGGCAGCCACTTGGCCGGTGTCCGTTCTTGAAGTCGTGGTTAGTATGGGGGTTGTCATAGGCGTTTGCTATGTAATACGCCCTGGTGATCCTTTATTGCTGGGGCTTGGCTTTCCTTGGGTGTGGCTTGCTGCGACTGTATTTGCTCTACGTTATGGTGCGCTAATCGGGGTGTTGGCAGGCTTTTGTATTTCGGTAGCCTGGCAAGTATTTTATGGCTCCAATCCTGATACCTTATTTCCTACCATGCACTTTGTGGGTGGGTTAACGCTGGTAATTATTGCTGGGCATTTCAACGATGTTTGGACCACTAGAGCCAATCGCTTGCAAAACATCAATAACTATCTGGATGAACGGTTGGTTTCCATCACCAACAATCATTATCTGTTACGCGTTTCCCACGAACGCCTTGAGAAGGATTTGTTATCGAAGCCGTCTACATTAAGGGATGCCGTGGGCTATTTGCGCAATTTATCCCTACCTAATGTACAAAACGAATCCTTACCCAATGCACAGGTGATGCTAGAGTTTGCCTCCCTAAGCTGCCAGATTGATATTGCATCTATTTTTGAACTGAAAG
Organism: Alcaligenaceae bacterium; assembly: GCA_013416485.1. Lineage (GTDB taxonomy): Bacteria > Pseudomonadota > Gammaproteobacteria > Burkholderiales > Burkholderiaceae_B > JAGOAJ01. The sequence continues at coordinate 185,680 of JACCEO010000002.1, read as the reverse complement.
ACGATGGGTTTTCGAAGGTTGCAATGGCTTGGGTAGGAGAGCATTTTGAATTAAATGCTGATGACCCTCTAGTGAAAGAGAGTATAGAAAAGCAAGCTTTGGCTCATTTACGCAATATTGATGCGAATGAAAGCGCTTACTTAGCTTGTGTACCTATTACCAGTTCATTAGGGCATTTGAAAGGGATGTTAGTCGTACGACATATGCCTTTCTTGTCGTTGAATTTTGACAACTTGCAGCTGTTGCTAGTGCTACTTAATTATTATGCCGATGGTATAGAACAGCGTGAAATTGTCATGCCTATACAGAACAGTGTTCCCGAGTGTCCTTACGAGTTTGCACTGGAACTGGGGCGTATGGCACGCATGCGTGCCATTAGCTCGGTTGAGTCATCGCTGGTCGCCCTAGTTTTTCCACGTAGAACGGTTGCTGATTCCTTATTTGATCAGGTCGTGCGCCAACACAGGGCACTGGATTTACGGTGGGTATTTAGCGCTGACGAGATCCAGATGCTAGTGATACTGATGCCGCTCACCAACGAGGCCGGTATCGAAGGGTATTTGTTACGACTGGAAAACAACCTTAAATCCCAATTTGATACGGATCTGATCGAAGCTAAGGTGGCGGTACATAGTTGTAGTGTCGATCCAAGTAATCCAGCCGATGGACTGAAAGACCTCTTAGAACGGTGTGGCTATCATGGCTAGAACCTTGTATTTAATCCTGTCCGGGGTATGCGCTTTAGTAGCACAGGTATTTGCTGTGCGTGTGCTGTGGTTGCCTGCAATGTCAGTTGATCCTGTTCTTGTGTTTTTTGCATGGCAAGTGCTGGCCGCATTTTTCATGGCGTTATTTGTGTCGGGACTGTTGTTACCTAGTTACCGTGGGCCAGTTAGTGGCATTTTCATCCATGTTTTTGTGATGTGTTTGTTCTTGCCGGTTGCAGGGCATCTTTTGTTTTTAAGCGTAATCATTGCAGCACTGGTGTTTCCTGCAGTTAAGAAACAAGCTGATTCACGCTTGGTCGAAAATCCTAAGTTTGTGACCTATTTGGTCTCTCGTGTCACTCACGGAAGTGGTGCGCGTTTACGTGCCAGGTTGGAAAATACTGAAGGGTCGTCAGAAGACAGAATTACAGCGATGGTGGCTGTGCAGGCGTTACCAACCCATATTACCGATGGAATGTTGCGCGACTTACTAACGGACGCTAACGAAGAAATTCGTTTGTTGGCTTACGGCATTGTCGATAGCGCAGAAAAATCCATCATGAAACGGATCTTTGCGGTTCAAGAGCAACTAGGTGATGCCATTACTTCCATAGAAAAAGACGATGTGAATAGTCGTTTGGCAGAACTGTATTGGGAGCTGATCTATCAGAATTTGGTCGAAGGCGAGGTCCATACCTATACCTTGGAACGAGTAGAGCAATATGGGCATGAAGCCCTAACATTCAATCAAAAAAATGCAGCCATGTGGTATTTACTAGGGCGTTGCGCACTACTAAGAAAACAAGCAGGTCAGGCAGAAGCGTACTTTCAACAGGCACAACAACACAATTTTCCTATGGACCGTTTGCTACCTTGGTTAGCAGAAGTAGCATTTCTTCAACAAGACTATGGTCGAATCGGGAAAGTGTTGATGCCGTTGCGCAGCAGCACCACGTCACCTTTACTTCAACCTAGTGTGCACTATTGGTCATAATGAATATAAATCTGAAACGTCAGGCACCGTCGGCTGATATTGCGTTGTTACTTGAAGGGACATTTCCGTATGTCTCTGGGGGCGTGTCGGCATGGGTAAATCAGATGATATTGGCATTCCCAGACATTACCTTTGCTGTGGTGTTTATAGGTAGCCGGCGGCAGGACTACGGAAAACCTCGCTTCGAACTGCCAGATAATGTCATCCATTTTGAGGAACACTATATTCACGAATCGACCTTGCCAATAGAGGTGCAAGGCAGTCCTGGTAATGTTCAAGCATTTGAGCGTGTAGGAAAAATGCACGATGAACTGCGTAACTCGAAAAGTCTAGAGGCCATAGGCCAATTAATGCGAGAAGTGATTCCCATGCTGTCTGAATCTGGTGACATCAGTGAACAGCAGTTTTTGCATAGTAAATGCTCTTGGAATTTTATTACTGAACAATACCAAAAGTATTGTACTGATCCGTCATTTACAGATTATTTTTGGTCGGTGCGTACTATGCATAAACCAATATGGCAGTTAGCGCGGATTGCTGAAAATATGATACCTGTCCGGTTGTATCACACAATATCTACAGGATATGCCGGCCTGCTTGGTGCCTTGTTACATTTTCGTACGATGAAACCATTATTGATTACTGAACACGGGATATATACCAAAGAACGAAAAATCGATCTTCTTCAAAGCCAATGGATACGAGATAACCGCGGTGTTTTTGAAAAGGATATTTCTCAGGTTGCTTACTTTCAGGACTTATGGGTACGATTTTTCCAAGCTATGGGTAGGATCTGTTACGAGGCAGCTGACCGTATTGTGGCTTTGTATGAAGGTAATCGCCAACAACAAATCCACGATGGTGCTCCCGCAGCCAAGACGCTTGTCATACCCAATGGTATAGACGTTAATCGGTTTGCTCACCTACGGGACATGCGTCCAATGGATCCCCCATTGGTGGTGGCGCTAATAGGCCGGGTGGTTCCCATCAAAGATATTAAAACCTTCATTCGAGCCATTTTTGTTGCTAGCCGCAGCTTACCAGCATTGCAAGGTTGGATCGTTGGTCCCGAAACTGAAGATCCTGAATATGCCCGTGAATGCCGCGAATTGGTGAGTAGCTTGGGTATAGAAGACAATCTGCGATTTTTGGGGTTTAGAAAAATCGACGAATTAATGCCCCAAGTGGGTTTAGTGGCGCTTAGTTCTATTAGCGAAGCCTTGCCTCTGGTAATTCTCGAGGCTTTTGCCGCAGGTGTACCTGTAGTGACCACGGATGTCGGGTCGTGCCGTCAATTAGTAGAAGGGCTACACGACGATGATAAGGCGCTAGGACATGCGGGTTCAGTAGTGCAAATGGCAAACCCTGAATTACTTTCACAGGCAATTTTGGGTTTGTTAGAACAGCCGATAATGTGGCGGGCTGCTCAACAGGCGGGTGTGGCTCGTGTTGAGCGTTATTACACAGACACCCTTATGGAGGACAGCTATCGGGATCTTTATCAAAAGCTATTGACACATTAACTAGACAGAGTCTGGAAGGGGGTAACTATGGCTGGCATGGGCTTTGAATTACGCAAGATATTACGCCGCGATAGTTTTAGTAGCACCATGTGGGCGTATGTTTACGCCGGCATTAACAGCGCGGGCCCGCTACTTTTGTCGATAGTTGGTATTTTGTTGATAGGCCTGATTAGCCTACCTATGATGAACCAGCCGGTTCGTATCGTTCAGTTCCAGGTGTCAGTCACCTATTTGATAGCAGCTAGCTTAATTATCACGGGTGCTGTTCAACTTTTGTTTACGCGATTCATATCCGATAGATTGTTTCAACGCCGACCTAAGCGAGTATTGCCCAGCTATAACGCGGTTTGTTTGGTAACTACTGCTGTTACTGGATTTTTAGGTCTTATTCTAGCAATAACATTATTTAAAGATGAAAGTGTTGCATATAGAATATTGATGTTGATGGGTTTTGTTATTCTTAGTAATGTATGGATTGGGGTTATTTTTTTAGCAAGTATAAAACAATATAAAGTTATTCTATTGGCTTTTTTTGTTGGCTATTTGATAACCGTTATTTTTGCTGTGTTATTAAATTTTCTGGGCTTAGAAGGGTTGCTAGGTGGGTTTGTAATTGGCCATCTAGTATTGCTGACAATGCTAGTTAATTTAATTAATCATAATTATTATTCTGAATACTATATTTCCTGGGATGTTTTTGACCGAAGATTTGCATATCCAAGCTTGATTTTTGTTGGATTGTTGTTTAATTTAGGTGTATGGTTAGATAAATTCATGTTTTGGTTTTCAGCCACAGGGCAAACTGTAATAGGACCACTACGAGCCTCCGTTATTTACGATATTCCAGTGTTTATAGCGTATCTATGTATTATTCCTGGCCTGGCTGTTTTTTTATTACGCCTTGAAACTGATTTCATGAAACATTACGCTGATTTTTATAAAACTATCAGAACCGGTGGAACACTGGATGAGATACAAATCATTCGAAATAACATGGTCAGTAGTGGTAGAGCATCTTTATATGAAATTATAAAAATTCAAGCAGTTGTAACCTTATTGATTTTTGCATTTGGTGATAAGCTTTTACGACTTATAGGAATTTCAACTTTGTATCTTCCATTGCTAAAAATTGACGTAATAGCAGCCAGTTTACAAATATTGTTTTTAGGTATTTTAAATTTCTTTTTTTACTTAGATAGTCGTCGCACGGTATTGATATTAACTGCTATTTTTGTTGTGTTAAATGGTCTGCTCACTTGGATTACCTTGTATCTAGGACCAGACACCTACGGTTATGGGTTTGCTGGCGCCTTGTTGTTTGTTGTATTGCTAGGTGTTTATTTGCTAGATCGCCAGTTTGAAATATTAGAATATAAGACGTATATGCTGCAAAAGAACAGCTAGAACTATTATGTCTTTATTTACATTAAATCTTCAATTAGTAAGAAAAACATATCGCTATTTGACTTGTTTAATAGCTTCATTTTTCGTTGGAGGGGTAAGTGCGGATAACTTAGCTCCACCACGTAGTATAGTTTTTTACTATGGAGCGAACCCCATAATAAAAGAACTAAGCGTATTTGATTATGCAGTTCTAGAGCCTGCAAGTGGATTCATACCTACGGACGTAGAAAATACTAAAACTCATTGGATTGCTTATGTCAGTGTTGGTGAAGTCTTGGAATCACAAAGCTATTACAAATCAATTCCTGCTTCATGGATGATGGGGGAAAATACAGAATGGCATTCTACGATTATTGATCAGTCTGCCAAAGGGTGGCCATCATTCTATATGGACAATGTTATATTGCCCTTATGGAAGAAAGGCTATAGCGGATTTTTCATTGATACCTTAGATGCCTATAAGCTAGTCGTAACAGATGAAGATCAACAGAAAAAAAACAGGCAGGGGTTGATTCATATTATTTTATCAATCCATCGCCAATGCCCAGGGGCTACTATTATATTAAACAGGGGTTTCGACCTGCTTCCAGCCATACATGACAAGGTATCTGCGGTAGCGTTGGAATCGCTTTATAAAGGCTGGAATGAAACTACCGGAAACTATACAGATGTTTCCAGCAATGACCGTGAATGGCTATTGAACCAAGTGAAAATCGCTAAGGAAACTTATCACTTACCGGTTATTTCTATTGATTACTGCCCACCAACGGATACGGCTTGTTCCTTAGATGCCATACAGCGTATCAAGGCATTGGGTATAGTTCCCTATGTTGGGGATGGTCATTTACAGACGATAAATCAAGCAGCAAGTAATTAGTTAGGGATGCATTATGGCGCTAAACGTCTTGGTTACCGGTGGTGCCGGTTTTATTGGTAGTCACACCACGGTTGCTTTGCAGCAGGCGGGTTATCAGGTAGTGGTGCTAGATAACCTGTGCAATAGCAGCTTGGCGGTATTGCAACGCATAGAACAAATTACCGGTATTGCGCCAGGTTTTGTGCAAGCGGATATCCGTGATCAACATGCACTTGAAGCGGTGTTTCAAGCACATAAGATTTCTGCAGTAATACATTTTGCAGGCCTTAAGGCCGTGGGGGAATCAACTCAGAAACCACTGGATTATTACGACAACAATGTTAATGGCAGTGTGCAATTGTTGCTGGCTATGCAGCAGGCGAAAATAAAAACGTTTATTTTCTCATCGTCAGCCACAGTGTATGGTGATCCTCAGGAACTGCCTATTACCGAGCAACATCCACGTTCGGTGACCAACCCTTATGGACACACTAAACTGGTCGTAGAAGATATCCTGGAAAGTATATACAAAGCAGAGACAGGTTGGCGTATCGCACGTCTGCGATATTTTAATCCTGTGGGTGCGCACCCTAGCGCCTTGATTGGCGAATCCCCCCAAGGGGTGCCTAACAACCTTATGCCTTATGTGGCACAAGTCGCAATGGGTCAGCGTAGCACTTTACAAATATTCGGTAATGACTACGATACTCCAGATGGTACTGGAGTACGCGACTATATTCACGTCATGGATCTAGCGCAGGGGCATGTGGCAGCTTTGCATTATTGCCAGCAGCAAGAGCAGGATCTGCTTACCGTGAATTTAGGTACAGGGCAGGGATACTCTGTACTGGATATGGTACGTACCTTCGAGGAAGTTAGCCAGGCAAAGGTAGACTATGAAATTGTGGCCCGTCGTGCAGGTGATATTGCTGCGTGTTGGGCAGACACTACCTTAGCTAAGCAAAAACTAGGGTGGCAGGCCAGTAAAAATATCAAGACCATGTGTGAAGATGCCTGGCGTTGGCAACTGGCTATGACACCTTAGGTGACTTAGCCAGTTGGCTTATCTACTAACGATACATCTGCGCTTTAGTTCTTAGCTAGCGCTTCGTACACGGCATTACGTATATCACGGGGGAATGCCCCTGACATACCTTCGAAGGCGGTGTTGGTTAAGGCGATGACGGCAACGTCATTTACAGGGTCAAAAAACCAGCTATGACCATAAGCGCCACCCCATTGAATGGTGCCGTTTGCCTGAGGAGTTTTTGCAAGCTCAGAGTCGGCCAATACTGCCCAACCATAACCAAAGCCCCAGCCTGGACCACGTGCATTGGCTTGTGGGCCAGTTTGGTCAGCTTTCATTTGGGTCAGGGTTTCTGCAGTGACTATGCTGGGCTGCGCTGAACGTACTTCCATAAGAAATTTCATGAAGTCGTGAGCGGTTCCAGCCATGCCTGCGCCGCCAGATGCATATGAATTGGCGTCAAAGATACGTTCTGGTGAAAATTGTGCCGCGCCTGCGCCTATGGGCACGATGGCATTAGCAGCCATTTTCACAGGGGCAGGTTTTCCATCTTGATAGGGAACTGCCAGGCGTGCTTTATCAGTAATGCTAAATGCTGTATCTTGCATTTTCAGCGGTTTGGTGACATACAGTTCAACCACTTCAGGCAATGATTTACCACTTGCTGCACTTAAGACACCGCCTAAAACATCTAATGACATTGAATAGCCCCAGCTGCTGCCAGGTTGGTAGGATAGCGGTACGCTTGCAATACGTTGCAGGTTTTCTTCTAGGCTTAAACCAGGCTGGTTCATGCCATCGGATACATTGGCTTGCTTGTAAGGTCCGTCTTGTCCTTCCAGAAAGCCATAACGCAGACCCGCGGTGTGGGTCATGAGTTGCTTAAGTGTAATAGGGACAACAGTACCATCTACCATCTGCGGTTTGAAAGCAGGCAGCCAACGGTCTACCGTATCATCCAGCGTTATGGTTCCTTCTTCCACCATTCGCATTGCGGCTGCTGATACCAGCGGTTTCGTTAGTGATGCATAGCGGAAAATAGCATCTTCCTGCATGGCGATATTTTGTTCGCGATCAGCAAGCCCAGCAGCGCGTTGGTAAACCAGCTCGCCATCTTTGACGACGAGAACTACAGTACCAACAATACGTTGGTCGGCCATTGCTTGATCAATGACTGTATCCACTTTAGCCGTTTCAAAAGTAGGTGCAGCTACGGCACTGGCTATGTGAAAAGTGCAAAATGCACCTAGCACTAAGGCACGTGAAAACGTCGGATTTAACATGAAACGCTCTTTTATAATAATGATAGAGCCGTAATCATACGGACGGTTGGCGTTTATTCAAAATATAGACATTATTTGGATGGCTTTTATCAATAGCGCCTCAACCTTTAAATCCTCCATCTGCTAGCCAGCGCTGTTCTTCTGGGGTGTTAGTACGGCCCAACAGGTGGTTGCGATGGGGAAACCGGCCAAAGCGTTGGATAATGCTTAAATGATGAGTCCGCCATTTAATGGCTCTAGGTGTATCTACAGTCTGAAATAATACGCTGGCACGCTCTTGGTAAACCAGTTGTTCAGAATGCATGAAGGGCAAGTAGAAAAAGCTGCGTAAATCAGGGGGAAACTGCTGGTCATAAGCTTGCGATAACGCATAGTCTGCTAGGCTGCAGGCCATAGGGTCAGTGGCATAAGCATGCGCACTATGACGAAATATATTACGTGGCAGTTGATCAAGTAGAAGTAACAAGGCCAAGGCGCTTTCAGCGGTTTGGCTCCAGTGCATCAGTTCGCCACGAGCTGCAGCCAAGTGCAAGTCCAGAAATTTTTTACTGCATAAAGCATCAAAAGTGTGGTCTGCATTAAACCAATATGCTTCCCCAGCGTCCCGCCAGAAATCAAGAATATTTTGGACGCTGGCAGCCATGTCATGGGCTTGACGAAGAGTTAAGGATTTAGTGTTGGCGAACATGGTTTACTTGCGATTGTGTGACTAGACCTGATTGATTACCCCAGCTATTACGAATATACAACAGTGCTAGTGCAATGTCGTATCGTGCAATAGTTGGCCAAAAGGTGACATATTTTGGAAAGGAGGGGATACGTTGACGATATGCTAGGCCTATTACTTTAGCAAGTCCCTCGCGCTGCTATGTCTGAACTGTCATAATAAGTCATCAAACATACGGAATCACTGGCTTAGCCACGAACCGATACATGAGCGCCTCACCATTAACTCCACTTCAGAATGCAAGTTTTCGCTCCCTTTGGACTGCCACCTTGGTTTCCAATTTAGGTGGATTGGTTCAAACCGTGGGTGCTGCCTGGATGATGACCACGATTGCTACATCCAGTGACATGGTGGCTTTAGTGCAGGCAGCCACTACCTTGCCGGTGATGATTTTTTCATTGGCTGCAGGGGTATTGGCGGATAGCTTCGAACGGCGCCATATTATGCTTGTGGCGCAAATATTGATGATGCTTGTCTCAACAGCGTTAGCGATCTTTGCCGTGGCTGGTCTGCTTACACCCTGGTTGTTACTGGCTTTTACCTTCTTTATAGGGTGTGGCACGGCACTGCACAACCCATCGTGGCAGGCGTCTATGGGTGATTTGGTCCCGCGCTCAGACCTGCCTGGTGCGGTCACGCTAAATAGCATGAGCTACAACTTGATGCGCAGCATAGGGCCTGCTGTGGGGGGCTTGATCGTTGCGTTGGCTGGTGCTGCCTTTGCCTTTGCTGTTAATGCGGTTAGCTATATTGCTTTGATCAGGGCATTAATACGCTGGAAACCTACGCGTATTGTTAATACCTTGCCGCGTGAAACCTTTGGCTATGCCTTGTCAGGTGGGCTGCGCTATATCGCCATGTCTCCTAATTTATTGAAGGTCATGTGCCGCAGTTTCATTTTTGGGTTGGCTGCAGTATCGGTTTTGGCGTTGCTGCCTTTGGTCACACGTGACTTAGTAGCGGGTGGCGCGTTTTCCTACGGCATCATATTAGGCTGCTTTGGAGTAGGAGCGATTGGTGGTGCCTTCCTTAACGATAAAGTGCGTGAGCGCTGGGGCAATGAAACCATAGTGCGTGCTAGCTTCCTGACCTTTGCATTAAGTACGGTTGCTTTGGCCTTAAGTCACCAAATGTGGTTAAGCTGCTTGGTTGTGATACCTGCAGGTGCTTGTTGGGTGATGGCGCTGTCACTATTTAATGTAACAGTGCAGTTGTCCACACCGCGGTGGGTGGTAGGGCGAGCTTTGGCCTTATATCAGACCGCAACGTTTGGCGGTATGGCCTCTGGTAGCTGGATCTGGGGTGTAAGTGCTGAAGCCTATGGAACGGATGTTGCTCTTATGGCGTCTGGAGGTGTGCTGGTCCTGGGTGCGGTGGTGGGCTTGCGTTACGTATTACCCGAGTTCAGTAAATTGAGCTTGGACCCGGCAGATGATTTCAATGAACCCACTTTACAGTTGGATTTGCACGGGCGCAGTGGTCCCATCATGATCATGGTGGATTATGAGATTGCTCAACAAGATATCCAGAGTTTTCTGGCCTTGATGGTGCAACGACGTCGTATACGCTTGCGCGATGGTGCACGGCAGTGGTCATTGTTACGCGACTTGGAACATCCAGGGATATGGACGGAAAGCTATCACGTGCCAACCTGGGTAGAATATGTACGTCACCATCAGCGACGGACACAGGCAGATGCCGAAGTATTCGGTCACTTACTGGCACTACACCGTGGGCAAAACCCACCATTAGTACGACGCATGATAGAACGTCAGACTGTACCCATACGAGACGATATGCCGCTTAAGCAGCATACCGAATTACCCTAGTTAACAATAATCAATTGAACAAATCTATTTTATGAATATTTCTCATATTGCTGTTTTGGGTGCAGGGATTATGGGGGCGAATATTGCCCTGCATTTTGCCCGTCATGGTTTGGCAGTTACCTTGCACGATCCTAGTTCTTCTGTCAGGGACGGGCTTAAATCGCGTTTAGAAGACACCTTAAGTATTCTTAGCGATCTTGGCATGGTCGATGCAAAGGACCATGTCTCTATATTAAACAGGTTAACAATATGCGATCGCTGGGAAGCCGCCGTAGAGTCTGCAGACTTTATTATGGAAGCTGCTCCCGAAGCCTTGGAACTGAAACAGAAAATATTTGCGGACTTGGCCAAGGTAGCAAGAAAAGAAGCTATCTTGGCAACGAATACATCGACGTTGGAGCTATCACGCATTATTGCCGGTTTGGATGTAGACAGGGCGGGGCGTAGTATGGTTTGCCATTGGTACAATCCGGCGCACTTGATACCCTTGGTAGAGCTTTCAGATTACGGTAACTTGCAAGCCGATGTCTTGCCAGCCGTAGAGGCATTATTCAAAAAAACCGGGAATCAAACCATACGCGTCAAGAAGGAAGTCCCTGGCTTGGTCGCCAATCGAATACAGCAGGGGTTGGCCCGAGAAGTCTTTGCACTGATGAACTCAGGGATAGCCTCGGCTGAAGATATTGACCGAGCTGTGCGTTATGGGCCTGCTTTTCGCTATGCTGCTGCTGGTCAGTTAGAAATTGCGGACTTTGGTGGCCTAGATATTTGGAAGTTAGCAGGTGATAGCTTGCTTCCAGAAATAGACGCTAGTCAGTCGGCAAGTTCTTTGCTGGCAGAAAAGGTACAAGCAGGCATGTTAGGGACCAAGTCAGGGGAGGGTTTTTTCAAGTACGATGATCATGGTCAAGCCGCCACCCGTAGCTTTCATCGACGTCTAAGCATACAGTTAAAAGCGTCTCAGGAAATGTCAGAAGAAGACTAGATGCCGTCAGTTTGCTAGGGATACGGGCAGCTAGTACAATCGTTCTCGCAATGAAGAAATTTTTACTTGTTTTGATGCTGCTTATGCTGCCGCTCCAGGCCTCCTGGGGCGTGGTTAGCGTATATTGCCAGCAAGAAGTAGAAACTTGCGTCTCTGCTTGTGGTGTTTCTGGTCAGGATGCTAGCGCCCAGGCATTGGATACGTCTAAGCAAACAAGCTCTGGCTTATCGTTACTGGATCAATACGAGCATTCGTGTCATGCGCCTGTCGTCATGTTGGCGTCTTCCCAGTTAATTATCCCTTCATTCAGTACAAATTTAGGCTCTCGGTTTCACGAGGCACGCCTAAGCTTGCTCACTTTTTCTGAACGCCCCGAGCGGCCTCAGTGGTTTTTTGCTGCCTAAACTGGCACACCGCTGATTCGACTTTCCCCTAGGCTTAATACTACGTCTTCAGCGTTGTCGCGTTCAACTGTGCTTGAGCGAGTCCAGTAATTTACGACAGTAGCTCATAGCCGTGCTGGACGGGCCTACTGATATCACTTGGTGATCAACATTATTGTAAGCAAAGGTCGACGGTGCTTGAAGCCATCAATCTGGATTGTGTGCGTGGTGAACGCCAACTATTTCATCAACTGAGCTTTCGGCTTGATGCAGGTGAGTGCTTGCTGGTGCAAGGTCAAAATGGCAGTGGTAAAACCAGTCTTTTGCGTATGTTGGTGGGTCTTACGCCACCCGCTGGTGGTGCCATACACTGGCAAGGCAAGGCGATCCAGACACTGGGCGATGAGTATCGACGCCAATTACTGTACTGCGGACACCACTTGGGTTTGAAAGATGATTTAACCCCCATGGAAAACCTAATGTCCAGCATTGCATTGGCAGATGAGTCCGTTACTGTGGATGCTGCCCAGCTAGTCTTACAAAAGGTAGGCTTACGAGGCAGGGAGTATCTGCCTGTGCGTGCTTTGTCACAAGGGCAAAAGCGTCGTGTAAGCCTAGCCAGATTGTTGCTGCAAAAGCGTAGGTTGTGGGTGTTGGATGAACCTTTAACGGCACTGGATACCCAAGCAAGCCAGTGGGTAACCGCTGAAATTGATCGTCATCTTAGCCAAGGTGGTATCGCTGTCTTGACCAGCCACCAAGACTTTTCTCTTGCTAGAAAAATACAGCATATACGGGTTGGAGCATGAGCACTACATTGGGCCTGAGCGTACTGCGTAGCGTCATTCAACGTGACCTAAGGCTAGCTATGCGGCGTAAATCGGATGTGCTGACACCACTCTTTTTCTTTGTCATTGTGGTCAGTCTATTTCCTTTAGGTATAGGTGCGGAACGCGATATGTTGCGCCAGATAGCACCAGGAGTGTTGTGGGTGGCGGCCTTGTTAGCGGCGATCCTGTCGTTGAATCGCCTGTTCGAGCAAGACCATGCTGACGGAACACTAGAACAAATGCTACTGACACCCGCGCCATTAGGGATGGTGGTCTTGGGAAAGGTAATGGCGTATTGGTTACTGACGGGCTTGCCTTTGACGGTCTTAGCGCCGATCTTGGCGTTGCAATTTGATTTGGCAAGTTCTTCGATATGGGTGTTGGCGGCATCGCTGGCTATTGGTACTCCTGTGCTTAGCTTTATTGGTGCCATTGGTGCTAGTTTGACGTTGGGTTTGCGTGGTGGCAGTGCTTTAGTGGCGTTGCTGGTGTTACCTCTGTATGTGCCGGTGTTGATTTTTGGTGCGGGTTCTGTCGATGCGGCAGCAGCAGGCTTGGGCGCTAGCGCACATTTGTCGTTACTGGGTGCAGTGCTGGTTTTAACAGGTTTTTTTGCTCCGTGGGCCACCGCTGCAGCCTTGCGGATCGCTTTGGAATAATGAGTAAGTACACATGATTAATTGGTTTAAGTATTCCTCGCCAAAAACGTTTTACCCATTAGCAGGTAGGTTAATACCCTGGTTTGCCAGTGCTGCTGCGATACTGGCGCTGGTAGGCATGTACGTGGGTTTCTTTATAGCGCCTACCGATGCCCAACAGGGCGAAGGCTATCGCATTATTTTCTTGCATGTGCCAGTTTCCTGGATGTCCATGTTTATTTACCTGGTCATGGCATTTTGGTCTGCCATAGGGTTGGCATTTAATAGCCGCTTAGCGGCCATGATGGCGACGGCCTTAGCACCTACCGGTGCGATGTTTACCTTTCTTTCACTATGGACGGGTGCCTTGTGGGGCAAGCCGATGTGGGGGACCTGGTGGGTCTGGGATGCCCGACTGACATCCGAGCTGATACTTTTGTTTTTATACATAGCATTTATTGCCCTGCAATCAGCCGTGGATGATCCTCGTCGTGCTGATAAAGCGGGGGCTGTATTGGCATTGGTCGGCGTGGTCAATATTCCCATTATTTATTTTTCAGTGCAGTGGTGGAACACCTTGCACCAAGGCGCATCGGTTTCACTGACCAAAGCGCCATCTATGGCCATGATTATGTTGGCAGGTATGTTGCTGATGGCATTGGCGTCATGGATGTATACGGTGGCGGTTGCTCTGATGCGGGTGCGCTGCATCATCCTAGAGCGTGAACAGCATGCTGGATGGCTAGATGAATTACAGGAGGTAAAGCTATGAACTGGACCAGTTCTGCCGAATTTTTTGCTATGGGTGGTTATGGACAATATGTCTGGGGCTCAGTGGGTGTCACCATAGCGGTGCTATGTGCTGAATGGCTGCTATTGCGCCAACGCCGATTAGCAGCTTTATCACATATAAAACGTGAGTTAATGCTCAAAAACGAGGAATCACTATGAAAAAGCGTCATAAGCGTCTAGCCCTTATCGTTGGCGGTTTAGCCGCCCTAGGTATTGCCACGGTGCTAGTGTTGAATGCTTTCCAAAGTAATCTGGTGTTTTTTTTCACGCCAACACAGGTTGATGCTGGTGAAGCTCCACAAGATAAAACCTTTCGCGTAGGTGGCATGGTGCAAGAAGGCAGCGTGCAACGGCTAAGCGATGGGCTTACGGTCAAGTTTGTGGTGACAGACACCGCACAAATGGTACCGGTCAGTTATACCGGCATCTTGCCTGACCTGTTTAGCGAAGGTAAAGGGGTAGTCGCCCAAGGTAAGTTAGGGGAAGACGGCTTATTTCGTGCCGAAGAGGTACTGGCCAAGCATGATGAAAACTATATGCCCCCAGAAGCACAGCATGCATTGGACGAGGCTGCCAAGAACACGACTATTACAAGGCCATAACGCTCATGATTGCTGAACTCGGTCATTTTTCACTAATCCTGACGCTATTTGTAGCGTTAGCCCAAGGTGTGATCGCCTTGGCAGGAGCCGCGCGTGGCAATGCTGCCTGGATCGCTTTTGCCCGACCTGCTGCCGGTGCGCAGTTTTTTTTGGTTATTCTTAGTTTTGCCGTATTGACCTGGTCCTTTGTGGTCAAGGATTTCTCGGTTGCGTATGTTGCGCAAAACTCCAATTCGCAATTGCCCTTGCTGTATCGCGTGGCAGCAGTCTGGGGTGGTCATGAAGGGTCGTTGTTATTGTGGTTATTAATGCAAACGGGTTGGGCTTACGCCGTTAGCGTGTTCTCTAAGCAGCTACCCGATGTCATGGTTGCGCGTGTGCTGGGGGTACTAGGTTTGGTTACGGCCGGATTCTTGTTGTTCGTGCTGCTTACCTCTAACCCATTCGACCGCATGCTGCCAGCCCCCATCGAGGGCATGGACTTGAATCCATTGTTGCAAGATATCGGTCTGATATTCCACCCTCCATTACTTTATATGGGGTATGTGGGGTTTTCGGTGGCGTTTGCCTTTGCTATTGCCGCCTTGCTGGCAGGGCAGTTGGACTCGACCTGGGCACGTTGGTCTAGGCCGTGGGCGACCGCAGCCTGGTTGTTCCTGACCTTGGGTATTGCCTTGGGTAGCTGGTGGGCTTATTACGAGCTGGGTTGGGGAGGATGGTGGTTCTGGGATCCTGTAGAAAACTCTTCATTTATTCCCTGGTTGGTAGGCACAGCATTAATCCACTCGTTGGCAGTCACGGAAAAACGTGCCAGTTTTAAAAACTGGACCGTGTTACTGGCCATTAGTACCTTTTCACTGTCTTTATTAGGGGCGTTTTTGGTGCGTTCAGGTGTGCTGACATCCGTCCATGCCTTTGCGACAGACCCACGTCGAGGCGTATTTATCTTGATGTTGTTTACCGTAGTGGTGGGCTCTTCTTTGGTGTTGTTCGCTGTGCGCGCACCTAAGGTGGGTTTAGGTGGGCGTTTTGATTTGATATCACGAGAATCCCTACTATTAGTCAATAACGTACTGTTGGCGGTAGCCGCTGGTGCCGTAATACTGGGTACTTTGTATCCGTTATTTATAGACGCGCTTGGGCTAGGTAAATTGTCTGTGGGGCCGCCGTACTTTAATACGGTGTTTGTACCCTTGATGGTGCCCGCGTTGCTATTAATGGCCTTAGGGCCGGTAGCGAACTGGAAGTCAGCTAAGGTCAGCACTCTGGTGAAACATCTGCATATTCCGGCTATCGCCGCTGTTGTGGTTGCTATTGCTGCGCCGTTTATGTTGGGGCGTTGGTCAACATTGGTGGCATTAAGCCTGGGGCTGGCTACGTGGATAGCTACTGCA
This sequence comes from Alcaligenaceae bacterium, assembly GCA_013416485.1. Taxonomy (GTDB): domain Bacteria; phylum Pseudomonadota; class Gammaproteobacteria; order Burkholderiales; family Burkholderiaceae_B; genus JAGOAJ01. The sequence goes on along the minus strand of JACCEO010000002.1, from coordinate 169,706 downwards.
GTCGTTAAAGGCATATACGACCGTATGCGTGCTACGCGCACCGGACTGCTGGCCCAGCCACTTAGTTGGTTAGGTATGCATGTGGCGCACTTAGGTGTTGCAGTGTTTGTTGTTGGTGTCACCATAGTTATGGGCTATGAAACTGAACAAGATTTGCGTATGTCACCTGGTAGCACAGTCAGTTCAGGGGGATATGAACTGACTTTTCTTGGTGTAAGTAAAGCCCAAGGGCCTAACTATATGGCAGAAGTGGGTGACATCACCTTGTCACGTAATGGCCAAGTATTACGTCAACTGCACCCTGAAAAACGTAGCTATGCCTCGTCCGAAATGCCCATGACAGAAGCGGCTATTGATGCCAATGGTTTACGTCATGTGTACGTGGCTTTGGGTGAGCCGCTGGCTGACGGTGCCTGGAGCGTACGTGTTTACTACAAACCATTTGTCGATTGGATTTGGATAGGTGCTATTTTAATGGCACTGGGTGGCTTGCTAGCGATTAGTGATCGTCGTTATCGACTTAAAAAACGTCGAGCACGTAAAGCCGAAGTGGTTGCCACAGGAGCCGCAGTATGAGTCGTTTTATTTGGCCCTTAGTTGGTTTTTTTGTATTGGTCGGTTTTTTGGGGTTTGGGTTGACGCTTAAACCTAGTGAAGTCCCTTCGCCATTTATTAATAAACCTGCTCCTGGTTTTACCTTGCCCCAGTTGGCCGCGCCGGACGAAACATTTTCTCCAGAGGTGATGAAAGGCAAAGTATGGCTACTGAATGTGTGGGCGTCTTGGTGTTATGCCTGCCTGGAAGAGCATCCCGTGATCACGGACTTAGCTAAGACACAGGGTGTGCCCATAGTGGGGCTTAACTACAAAGACGTGCGTGATGCGGCGATCACGTGGTTAGAGCGCTATGGCAATGGTTATGTATTGTCCGTGTCCGATACCCAAGGGCGGGTGGGTATCGATTACGGTGTTTATGGCGTACCCGAGACCTTTGTGATCGATAAAGAAGGTGTCATTCGTTATAAACACATAGGCGCTGTTACTGAAACTGCGGCGCGCGACATCATACTGCCCTTGGTTAGGGAGCTAGAGCAATGAAACGTTGGTGGCTGGCCTTGTTGTGTGCTGTTATCGCGTTGCCATCGTGGGCAGATAACAGTGCTGCTGAAAAGCGTATGTTAGATATTGCCGCTGAGTTGCGCTGTTTAGTGTGTCAGAACGAATCCATCGCAGCTTCTCGCGCTGATTTGGCCGTGGATTTGCGTCAACAAATACGTGAACAGATTCAGGCAGGTAATAGCGATGCTGGCATTAGAAGTTATATGGTGGATCGCTATGGCGATTTCATACTGTATCGCACCCCCTTAAAACCCACCACGCTATTGCTATGGTTTGGTCCCATGCTGTTACTGGCCTTTGGCTTCATGGTCTTGATGGTTACCTTGCGTCGCCGCAAACGTAACCTGATAGAAGCAGCGTTAAGTGATGATGAACGCAAAAGGGCACAGGCTCTACTTGAGCAAACCACAGACACAGGAACCTCACCATGACTTTGATTTTTACCCTGATGGCAGCAGTATTGCTTGCCAGTATTACCTTATGGTTGGTGTTGGTTTTATGGCGTGGCCCGAAAGTTGACCACGGTATTGAACACCATGCGGTCAATGCCGCGGTATTGCGCGACCAACTGCTAGAGCTGGAGCAAGACAAAACCAACGGAATCTTGTCTGATGCCGATTACGTTACCGCCCAACAAGAGCTGCAGCGACGGGTATTAGATGAAGCAATACCTGGCCAGGATGCTGGTATTCGTCGCCATAGCAGTAAGCCGGCGGCAATAAGCTTGGCAATCGTTTTGCCAGTGGCGGCAGCATTCGGTTATTTGGCGATAGGTACTCCGATGGCAATTAATCCTGTACCAGTGCAAAGCACACCTGCCATTACCCAAGCGGACATTCAAGCGATGGTAGAGTCATTAGCCACGCGCTTAGAAAATAACCCCAATGATGCACCTGGTTGGTTAATGCTGGCACGTTCTTATCGCCATCTTCAACGGCCAGCCGATGCTGCAGCAGCCTTTGCTAAAGCCGGTCCCGCTATTCAGACGGATCCTTTAGCATTGTCTGAATATGCCGAAATGTTGGCGAAAAGTAGCCCTACCGGTTTCACTGGAGAGGCAACGCAGCTACTAGAGCGTGCGTTAGCGCTTAATCCCCAACAGCCATTTGCCTTGACGTTGGCAGGGGCAGCCGCTCTAGAACGTCGGGATTATCCAGCCGCGATTGATTATTGGCAGCAGTTGTCTGCGCTACTGCCACCCGATTCCGATGCAGCACGGGTAGTTATTAGCAGCATAGAGCGTGCTCGGCAAGAGCAAACACAAATGTCAGGCCTTAAAAACTAATGGTAACTGCCTATACTTTTTTATCTATGCATGAAAATTATGATGCAGCGCTTAGAGCAAACGACTTTCAGAGGCGTATGCGATGCTTGAATTAACGGCTATTGGGTTATTCACCGCATTTTTCGCAGGTATCGCTTCGTTCTTGTCGCCTTGTGTTTTACCCTTGGTGCCAGGGTATTTGTCGTACATTGCCGGTGGTACTGTTGCCCCTGACGCATCACTCCCAGAAGCACGGGCTGCGCGCTGGCGAACACTAGGCCTTAGCGCTTGCTTTGTTCTAGGGTTTTCAGCAGTGTTTCTTATTCTAGGGGCCAGCGTCACTGCTATAGGGCGATTGTTTTTATCTTATCGATATGAGCTGAATATTGTTGCCGGCATCATTATTGTTATTGCTGGTTTACTTATTATGGGCGTAGTGCGTGCGCCTTTGTGGATGCAGCGTTATTGCCGCTTTGAACCAAGTGGTGGTGGGGGTAAACCTTGGTCCGCTACCGTGCTAGGTATGGCTTTTGGTTTTGGTTGGACCCCGTGTATAGGACCAGTGCTAGGTGGCATTTTGGTACTGGGTGCGGCTTCCCAAAGCGTAGGGCAGGGGACTATGTTGTTGGGGGTTTATGCCTTAGGGTTAGGGATGCCATTTTTACTTTCCGCCTATTTTATGGCGCCATTTATGCGCAGGCTTAGCGGGCTGCGCCGTACCGGTCGTTATTTACAAATAACGACCGGTGCAATTTTAGTAGTAATGGGCATTGCCGTAGCCAGTGGGCAACTAGTGCGTTTTGCTATTTGGCTGCTACAAACCTTCCCTGCGCTGGGCAACATAGGTTAAGCCGTTGTAGAATTTTCTTGACTTCATACCCTGGATGCATATAATTGCACCCATCAAGGGGAGTAGCTTACCTCCGTCGCATCGTCATTACGGTTGTTTTGCAATTTATTGCAAACGCCCGGTGCCCGGGCAACATTTTACGTGTTGCAAGCAAGACCTTGCCATTAAGGGCAAGGTACGTACTCTAGCAATAGTTGTGGCCTGTGTCCTTATGGATCAGGCCATTTTTGTTTTATCCATGCAAGTCTTCGCCACCTTAGGTGGGGTCGATCTGGATAGTGCAAATCGACCAAATCCGCTTTCTTACGTAACAATAATCTTGATACCTAAAGGGTAACTATGCTTGAACTTTTACAAACATTAAGCTGGGCGGCTGTTTTTCAGATTATTCTGATTGATATTTTGCTGGGTGGTGATAATGCCGTGGTTATTGCACTGGCTTGTCGTAACTTGCCAGCCAAGCAGCGCATGCAAGGCATACTGTGGGGCACCGTGGGCGCCATCGTATTGCGTGTTGTCTTGATTGCCTTTGCCTTAACTTTGCTTAGCGTACCGTTTTTGAAAATAGTGGGTGCACTATTACTGGTATGGGTAGGCATTAAACTGCTGGTTCCCGACGAAGATGAACATGGCAATGTCAGTGGTGGCGTATCCGTATGGTCAGCCGTGAAAACCATCATAGTGGCTGATTTTGTCATGAGCTTAGACAACGTTCTGGCAATTGCCGGTGCTGCACAGGCTGCAAATCCAGACCATCAACTTGGCTTAGTCATTTTTGGTTTAGTGATTAGTGTGCCTATTATTGTTTGGGGCAGTACCTTGGTACTGAAATTAATAGATCGTTTCCCTAGCGTGGTGACATTTGGCGGAGCGCTGTTGGGCTGGATAGCTGGCGGTATGCTGATTACAGATATCTTCATTGTTGAACAGTTCGGTGAGCCGTCCAGTACCTTGAAGTTAGCTGCTGAAGTAACAGGAGCAGTATTGATCGTGTTGGTAGGCCGTTGGTGCGCGTCTCGCAAGCGTGCGGCCATTGCTAAAGCGTAATGATTAAAGCCATTCTTATTTAGTAGTAGAAAATGGCCGGTTCAGTATTGAGCCGGCCATTTTTTAAATGCCTGGTGAACGTTAATTTTCAAGCGGCATTTTGTCTTTTACTAGGGTGTAGCTCCAGGGCAGCCCATCGTTCTTCCAGCCATTTACGGTCCGCTTTCCCTTATCAGGACCGGATTTACTGGTGTCACCTTCAAAGCCTTCGACAACGCTATAGACGTTGGTGAATCCGGCTTCTGCCAGCCTGTCGGCTGCTACCGCACTGCGTGTTCCCGAGCGGCACATAACGATAATGGTGGCGTCTTTATTTAGATTTTTTCCTGCCAGCCTGCGGTTTATCTCTGAGATAAAGTTTTGCTCGGGTTCCAGTTTGTAGGCATTACGCTTGCTATCCCAAGCCCAGAAAGGGTCGTGATCAACGAAAGGAACTAGGCCATCCACACCATCAGCCATACCCACATAAGATGCTTCGGCACGAGTGCGTACGTCAATAAATAGTACTTTTTCAGGGGCTTTTTGGACGATATCCCAAGTTTCTGTTGGGCTTAGGTATAGCCCCAGAGTCGTTTGTTTGTTTTTTGGGACATCTGTGGGGTTGGCTGCTAGGCTGCTAGTGGCCAGCAGGCTAAAAGCCAAGGCGGTCATTAGTGAATATATGCGTTTCATATGTGCCTGTTAAATGATGGTAGATAGAGTGCTTACGATAACTGTTTACTCATGCTCTCATGTTTTGATTTATAAGTATAATTTTTATTATTCTGCAATGGATAGCTAAGGTGCGATGATGATCTCGACACCCTGGGCTTCGATCGCGGCGAGTATCTCTGTATTTGCCGCTGCGTCGGTAATTAGTCGCTGTACTTTGCACCAGGATGTGATCCGAAAACTGGCAAAAGCATGTAATTTTGTGTGATCTGCCATGACGGTGACACGGCTTGCAGCGTTGATGAAAGCACGGTTCATAGCTGTGTCTTCATTGTCGCGCATATAAATACCGCTTGTGGACACGGCATGTACACCAAGAAATGCCTCACGTATTTGGATGTCTGGAAAGCGGTCATGGTCGGGGCGCTCAATGGTGGCTTGTTTGCGTATATCGAGCCTTCCAGGCAACACGTACACATGAGCCCGAACGCTTTGCCCTATGACTGTGGCGACAGTCAGGCCATTGGTGATTACGTGCAGATCTTGGTGGCCACGTAATGCCTGCGCGAGTGCATGCGTGGTTGTACCTGCATTCACAAGAATGCTGTCGCCGTCCGAAATATACTGTGCAGCGCATTCAGCGATTGCAGATTTTTCTGCCGACTGCTGATGATGGCGCTCCAAGTAGTTGTACATTTCATAGCGTTCACTTCCTTCAGCTAGGACTTCCTGAGTAGCAACGGCGCCACCGTGCGTGCGCTCAAGTAATCCACGTTCTCCAAGCTCAAGAAGATCCCGCCGAATGGTGATGGGAGAAGTGGAAAACTCGGTAGCTAAACCGCGCACAGTGACTGCGCTGGCTTGTTGCATCAGGACCAAGATGCGCTGTTGTCTTTCTGCTTTAAGCATAGTTCTAGAGGCCGATAAAAGTACGGTGTGGAGAATTAAGCTGCACCTTAGTATAGCTGGATTGATCGTATTTGATCATAATTGATTTGTATTGTTCATATTAATGTCATATTCGATCTATAGAATGCCGGGCATGAACAATCAAACTTACTCTAAAACAATCATTTTCGATCTTGATGGAACATTGCTGGATACATGGCCAAGCCTGTATGCAGCCGTTCTCGCCTTCGACTGCACTGGGAAAGTCCGACTTGATCCGGACGCGCTGAGGCTGCGGTTGAGCGATGGCATTGGCCCCATGCTATCGCTTGCTTTAAGACAGTTAAATCGGAATGAAGCAGAAGCGCATGATGATTACCGTCAGCTCTCCGAAACCTATGAAAACGATTGGCTATATGAAGCGAAGCCCTTTGAAGGTAGTCAGGCTATGTTGCACGAGCTCCACATTGCGGGTTATCGGCTAGGCCTGTGCACGAACCGTGACCCTGCAAGCACCAAGGCGCTGCTCGACCATTTTGGGTGGGACGAATACTTCGTTACCAAGGTGTGCCTGGGGGATGTGGAAAATGCCAAGCCCCATCCGGATCCTTTACTTACAGCCTTATCTATGTTGGATTGCGCGCCAGGTGATGCCTTATTTGTTGGCGATTCTAATATTGACGCCTTATGTGCAGCGAATGCAAATGTACCGTTTGCTGCACATTTGGGTGGCTATCACTCACATCAGAGTGATCTGGATCCTTGCGTGATGACTTTCTCTCACTTTAGTAACTTCGCTGGCTGGATTGGCCAGCATCGCCAGCCTTAACGGAGTCATGGCATGACCGATATTGTATTGACCGATGTGACGAAAACCTATGGTGCAACGACCGTGCTGGATAAGCTTTCGTTGACGATAAAGGAAGGAGAATTCCTGACCCTGCTGGGCGCATCTGGTTGTGGGAAGTCGACGCTGCTTAAGCTTCTGGCTGGACTCGAGCTGCCAGATACAGGAGAGATTCGGAAGGGCGGTGTAAATCTACTTTCGCAGACGCCGTCTGAGCGAGACTGCGCCATGGTGTTTCAATCTTATGCGCTCTATCCCCACATGACTGTAGGCGACAATATTTGCACGCCGCTTTACATGAGTACTATGAGTTTCACGCAACGTCTACCGGGGGCACGCTGGTTCAGCCCTAGTGTACGTAGTCATGTTCGCGCTGCTCACGCGCATGGGCGCAAAGTCGCCGAAATCCTGGGTATCGAACACTTATGGTCACGTAAGCCCGCAGCGCTGTCTGGTGGTCAACGACAGCGCGTGGCGCTAGCCAGAGCCATGGTGCGGCGACCTTCGCTTTTTCTGTTCGATGAGCCGTTGTCTAATCTGGATGCCAATCTGCGTCAATCGCTGCGTGCAGAGATTCGGCAACTGCACGACGAGCTAGGTGTCACGTTTGTATATGTGACACATGATCAGCATGAAGCGATGTCGATGTCTGATCGTATCGCAGTTATGAAAGGCGGGCGTATCCTCCAGCTTGATACGCCGACTAGCATTTATTCTGAGCCGCAGCATCGCGACGTGGCGGCATTTGTTGGTGCACCGCGGATTAACTTTCTACCGGTTGTACGTAATGGCAATAATAAACCGACCATTCAGGGACAACTCCTGGAACAATTGCTTCCGGCAGGGGTAGCAGAGGTGGGCTTTCGGCCACACGCCGTCAGCTTAAGGCGTCTTCCGGACGCACTCAAGGTGAACGGCCGCATCCTTCAGGTGGAGTACACCGGTACCGAACACATCGTGACTATGGTGACTCCTGAGGACGACAAGATTACGTTGGTTATCGATGACGGGTTAGGGCTGCGTGTAGGTGAAGACCTGAGTATCTTTGTGCCCATGGAACAGTGCCATGCCTTTGATGCAGGTGGATTTAGGCTGGTACCGCTATGCACTGCTTTTTCTTGCGCAGCATAGGAGATAGGGATGCGTATCAAACGTAACCAACTTGCGCTGTTGCTTGGCCCTAGTCTAGTGCTGACACTCCTGTTGCTGGTCGTGCCGTTGATCATAGTCGCTGTGATGTCTTTTACCGATTGGCAATTTGGCGCTAGCGCTTGGAATTGGATCGGTTTAGAAAACTATGCGGAGCTCTGGCAAGATGACACCTTCAGGAAATCGTTCATAAATACGGTGTATTACTTGATTCTTGTGTCGGTCGGCTCTATTGCCATAGGACTTGGCGCAGCCTTGTTAATCGAGTCGAATTCGTCGTTGCGGGGATTTTATCGCACCGCTTATTTCATGCCTGTTGCATCCACTTTGATCGCCATGGCAGTAGTGTGGCAGTTTTTGATGCATCCCAGCGTCGGCTTCATTAATCAGGTGATTGGCTGGTTAGGTATTAAGCCTCAGAACTGGCTGAAAGATTACGACTTAGCTCTTGAGTCGCTTGCCGTGATCGGCATCTGGCAAATGTCAGGTCTTGCCATGGTTATGTTCATGGCTGGGCTGAAGAACATTCCGACAGAATTACGCCAAGCCAGCTTGCTGGACGGCATGACTGATCCGGTAGACCGATTATTTCGGCTTGTTTTGCCGCTGCTTGGCCCCACCACTCTGTTTGTGGTCACTGTGTGTGCCATTCGATCCCTACAAGTGTTTGACCTTGTTCATGTACTGACCAGTGGCGGGCCAAACAAGGCAACAGAGGTATTGCTGCACTCTATTTACAACGAAGGCTTCGCTTTCTTCAGAATGGGCTATGCCTCTGCCATGACGGTAATCTTTGTAGCCTGCATTTTCGTGTTGACTCTTATACAGCAGGCGGGCATGGAAAAAAGGACGCATTACGCATGAACTCGTCAATTCAACCCTCCTTGACCTGGCGTATTGCTCGTCATGTCATTTTGATGACAGGTGCAATCATTTACCTGTTTCCTTTTATCTGGATGCTGTCGACCTCACTGAAGCCGGCAGACGAAATTTTCATGGGCGGTTTCCATCTGCTCCCGCAAAAATGGGCCATGGTAGAAAACTACACTACTGCGCTCACCCAGGTGCCGCTACTTCGGTATTTGCTCAATGGCATAGTCGTATGTGCAGGCATTCTCATTCTGCAAGTACTGGTTGCCTTACCTGCCGCCTATGTGTTTGCCAAGATTAAGTTCCGCGGTAAACCTCTGGCATGGGGTCTGGTAATGCTTTCTCTGATGATTCCATTTCAGGCAACGGCAATCCCGCTGTACATCCTCCTTTATCACGCTGGCCTGCTTGATACGACAGCAGCGTTGGTCATCCCGTTCATTGCGTCGGCATTTGGCATCTTCCTCATGCGCCAGTTTTTCCGCGGCATACCAAACGATCTCATCCATGCCGCCCGTTTGGATGGTATGAGCGAGTTCGAACTGGTGTGGCGCATCCTCATGCCGGCAGCTATGCCAGCACTTATCGCTTTTTCCATTTTTTCGATCGTTTGGCACTGGAATGATTATTTCTGGCCATTGCTGGTGATCAACACGATGGAACTGGCGACTCCGCCTTTGGGCACGATGTTTTTTATGAATGAAGAGGCGGGCACGAACTATGGCCCCCTCATGGCGGGCACAGTCATCATCACTCTGCCTCTGCTGTTGTTTTTCTTGGTGGCGCAAAAGCGCTTTATTGAAGGTGTAACCCTTACGGGTGTTAAAGGTTGAAGGACCAAGTATGAAACGTTTTGTTATTTCTGGCTTATTGGCAGGGCTCACTTTAAGTAGTGGTATGGCTACAGCAGCGAAAATTGAGCTAGTCGTTGATTATCCGTATCCGGAAGTATTTAATCCTGTACACGAAGAACTAGCCAAGCGCTTTGCGGAAAAGTTTCCCGATTATTCTGTAAGGTTTCGCGCACCAACGGCTGATTATGAGCCTGCTGCGCAACAAGCGCTACGTCATGCAGTCACCAACCAGCTGGCCGATGTGTCATTTCAGGGGCTAAATCGTCAGCGCGTATTTGTGGATCGTTCTATCGCGGTGGATCTCACACCATTTATCAAGGCTGAGCCAGACTGGGAAAATCGTGGCTATAGTGATTCGTTGATGTCACTGGGGCGGGTCAATGGCATTCAGTCCGGCATCGGCTTTTCGCTGTCGACTCCGATTGTCTACTACAACGCAGATCTGATCGGTAAAGCGGGCTTTAGCACGGATAATTTGCCTAAAACTTGGGACGAAATTATTACGTTGGCTGATAAATCCCGCTCAGTCAATGCAGATACTTATGGTATGCATTATGACTGGGAAATCACCGGTAACTGGTTGTGGCAGTCGATATTGTTCTCCAAGGGCGGAAAAATACTGGACGATACAGAACAAAAGGTTGCTTTTGATGACACCATAGGCCAGGAATCGATCGCACAGTTGGGTCGTATGGTAGAGAATGGCACCATGCAGAACTATAGCTATAACGAAGCAGCACAACTGTTTGTCAGCGGTAAGATGGCGGTATTCTCATCCTCTACCTCACGCCTGACCGGAATTGAGAAACAGATCGGTGATCGCTTCAAAATGGTCACAGGGCTTTTTCCAATCTACGGTGAAAGTGGCCGTGTGCCAGCGGGCGGTAATGTGGCTATGATGTTTACTAAGGACCCCGAGCGTCAAAAAGCGGCATGGGAGTACATCAAGTTTGTGACTGGGCCTGAAGGTGCTGTCGTTATGACGAAGAACACCGGCTATTTCCCCGCCAATATGTTGCCGATTGAAGACCCTAATGGTTTGAAAGGCTTCTACGAGGAGAATCTCAACCAATACACCGCGGTGAAGCAACTGCCTTGGCTGACTGGCTGGTATGCCTTTCCCGGTGAGAACGGCTTGAAAATTACCGATGTGATTCTTGACAATCTGCAGACAGTGTTCGATAGATCAGCCCAGCCACAAGCTGCGTTGCAGAATATGTCCAAGGAAGTTCAGAAGCTTCTTGATCGCTAAGGACAACACGGCATGAAATTTATACATTTAACAGATACTCACCTGTTAGCAGGCGATGGCGAGCTATATGGCAGTAATCCGAAAAAACGTCTGCAACAGGCCGTAACGCATTTGATGTTGCATCAGCCCGACGCCGAGGCTCTGGTAATTACGGGAGACCTGACGCACCAGGGGCAGGCAGATGCCTACGGCCAGTTGCGTGAAGTGCTGTCTTCGGTGACAAAGCCTATTTATCTTATTCCAGGCAACCATGATCATAGGGAGACGCTCAAAGAATACTTTCCATCCATTGAGTGCGATAAAAACGGATTTATCCAGTACACGAAGGATTTTGGCGACTATCTTGCCATCTTCCTAGATACGAATGAGCCTGGAGTGCCCTGGGGCGTATTCTGCGATATGCGTGGTGCTTGGCTGCGAGAACAGCTTGAGGCCTCGACCAAACCGGTCATGCTATTTATGCATCATCCCTTTTTCACGATTGGCATCCACAGCATGGATAACATTTCATTGCGTGATACCGCAGCGTTTCGGACTGCGATTGCGGGGTTTGAATCTTGTATCCGGCAGGTTTTCTTCGGACATATTCATCGTCCCATCACAGGCTCGTATCAAGGTATGCCTTTCTTTACTTTGAGAGGCACTAACCACCAGGTGGCCTTGGAGTTGCATGCTGATGCTGAGGAGGGGATACCTGGACGTCAGGAGGCTCCACAATATGCGGTCGTACAACTAAGTGCGGGCCAAGTCCTCATACACATCGAAGACTTTCTTGACGACAGTGTGCGCTTCAGACTGAAGGGGTAATAACGCTTATGTATCATTCCTGCGGATAAGGAAGTACCGCATGGAATCAAACTAGTTGCCATTAAACTTTGTGATGCTGGTGTGGTGTCCATTATTGGGGACACCATCCCTAGCGTCGATGGCGTATCGGCACTATATCTATAGTGCCATATGCGTTGATTTTAATAGTGGCGAGTATCTATTGTCAGGTAAACACTTTAGACCGACTTTAGGTAGTTGGCGGCAAATCAAAAAGCAGAATTTCGGCATTATTAGCATCACTAGCGCTGATGGTAGTCTTGCCGGTGATTTTTAATGCATCGCCTGCGTTTAGCTGTATGTTGTTGACGGTAAGTGTTCCACTAGCTACATGCAGGTAGGCAGAACGTGTCTTGTCTACGGCGAAGTTCAGCGCATCATGACCATCCAGAATGGCGGCGTAGATGGCTGTGTCTTGATGAATAAGAACGGATCCATCACGGCCATCAGATGAAGCAATTAAACGCCACTGTCCTTTTTTGGAGCTAGGGTCGAAATATTTTTCTTCGTAGCTAGGGACAATGCCTTTGGCATTAGGCGCTATCCATATTTGTAGAAAATGTACGGGCTTAGTACTGGAGTGATTGAATTCGCTATGTTGTACGCCACTGCCAGCGCTCATGCGTTGTACATGACCATAATGAATAACAGAGCCTGTGCCCATGCTGTCTTTGTGTTCAAGCTCGCCATCCAGTACATACGAAATAATTTCCATGTCTTGGTGACTGTGAGTGCCAAATCCCATACTAGGCTGCACGCGATCTTCGTTGATGACTAACAGGGGGCCAAAGCCTGTGTGTACTGGATCGTAATAATTGGCAAATGAGAACGAGTGTCGTGAGCTAAGCCAACCATGCTCTGCAGCACCACGGTCTTCACTTTTACGGATGTGTAACATGGTGTTTTCCTTTTGAAAGCGCAGTAGATAGCAGTCTAAAAGGGCATCCCCGCGCTGGGGATGCACACAAGCCTGTTGTAATTATTCGGCAACAATGGCTTCTAGAGCGATATCTAAGGTGACATCGTCACCTACGCCAGGAGCATATTTGCCAGCGTTAAATTCGCTACGCTTAATGACTGCAGTCGCGTTAGCACCAATGGCGTCTTTCTTTAGCATGGGGTGAGGGCCATTAAAGAAAGATGTCACGGTCAAGGTAATGGGTTTGGTTACGTCTTTGATGGTTAGGTCACCATCGATGCTGACAACCTTATCGCCTTCAAAAACCACGTTTGTGGATTTAAATGTGGCCGTTGCGTATTTGCCGGTATCTAAGAAGTCTTCACCTTGAATATGTGAGTCGAACATGGGGAAACCTGTGTCTATCGAGGTCATGTCGATGATGATATCGACATTAGCTTGCTTTGCTTCTTTATCCAGGACAACTGAGCCGGTGGTTTTGTTGAAGCGTAGAATTTGCTTGGATAAACCCATGTGGTTGTACGAGAAACGTGGGAAAGTGTGGCTTTGATCCAGCGAATAGGTGAGTGGAGCAGCAACAGCGGTGCCTGCAATTAGGGAAGTGAACAGGGCAGCGATCAGTGTTTTTTTCATGATAAATCCTTAATAAGAAAATAGATAACTGGTTTGAGCTGTGTTTATGAATTAGCTACAAATTGGAAGGTGATTTGGATGTCGTTGGCTACGATACTGAAATCTTTCCATTGGCCGTCGCCGATATCGAAGTCGGCACGTTGAAACGTAAAGCTGCCTTCAAAGATGCCGTTGCCTTCGCTTTCCGTAAAGGTAAATGGCGCAGAGACTTCTTGGGTTTTACCTTTGATGGCAAGCACGCCATTGACTTGGTAACGGTTATCACCTAAGGGCTGAACCGTACTAGAGGTAAATTCAGCCAATGGATAAGCTGCCATGTTTAACCATTCAGGTTTTTCAAGTTCAGCGTTGGCATCGCTATATCCAGCATCTATGCTGGATAGTGGGATTTCGATCGCTACTTTCGCGGTTTCAGGGCTGGCGGGATCAAATCTGAATTCAGTGGTTTTAAGATCACCAAAGCTTCCCTTCATGCCGACACCCATTTGGCTATAAGCAAATGAAATTTGGCTGGCTGCGGGATTTAGTGTTGTGTATTCAGCAGCGCTGGCACTACCTAGTGCATTAAGACTTAAGACAGCAGCAAGTGCCATTGGACGAAGTAAAGACGTTGTCATAAGGTATTCCGGTACGTGTTATTTATTATTCAAGTGTTAACGAGTTGCGTTATAAATTTATGCTTTATTGGCAAAAGGCAACATACGGGTCAGTACATCGTCTTTCTTAATAAAGTGGTGTTGCAGTGCAGCAGCCACATGTCCTATAACAGCAAACAATAATGTGTAGTTCAGTACGACATGGATATCGTTAAGTAGTTCGCCCAAGTCAGTGTTTTTTGGAACCAGGTCAGGTAAAGGGATGACTCCAAACCACACCACCTGAAAACCCTGGGCAGAGCTCATCAACCAACCACTGACTGGAATCGCCAGCATTAAGGCATAAAGTACCCAGTGGCCTGCGTGAGCAAACAGTTTGGCAGCAGGTCCCATGCTATTTGGCAGTGCTGGTGCTTTATGGGTAATGCGCCAAGTCAAACGAACTAGGATCAAAACCAATAAGGACATACCGGCCCATTTGTGCCATGAATACAATTTCAGCTTGTTGGGTGATAGGGGCAGATCTTCCATATAAAAACCCAAAATAAATGTTCCTACCAGCCCTAAGGCGACCAGCCAATGCAGAAATATTGCAGTGCGGTTATAGCGTTGTTTCATTGACTATATACATCCAGAAAGTGATTGATGCCGTTTTTGGAAAAACGTTTTATTCATTGATAAAAACAGTGTATTAGAAATAGGCATGAAGAAAAACCCATGAATATGGGTACAATAATTCCATATTTGGAACAATGGAGGGTGTAATGGTGGCAATGAGTTTGTACGCAAATGACTTAATACTGTTTGCTCATGTTGTTGAAGCAGGCAGTTTTACACGCGCAGCGGAACTTACAGGCTTTCCTAAGTCCACGCTTTCGCGTCGGCTTACCGATATGGAAAATGAGTTTGGTGAGCGTTTAATGCAGCGCAGTACTAGGCGTTTGGTCTTGACAGATTTTGGTGTCAGTATGCTAGAACATGCTAGGCGCTTGGCCGATGAAGCCGAAGCTGCCACGGCACTGGCTTTGCACAGGCAAGTGATTCCACACGGAATTTTACGTGTGTCACTACCACCAGAATTTCGACAACTATCATTGGTCGAGGTGTTAAGCCGGTTTTCACAGCAGTACCCAGAGGTACAGCTAGAGTTAGACTTATCAGCGCGTAGGGTGGATTTGATCGCTGAAAGGTATGACATTGCCGTGCGGGCAGCAACAAAATTACCCGACGATAGTTCTTTGGTTGCCCGACGCATCACTACGCTGCACAATGGCTTGTACGCCAGCCCTGATTACTTAAAGCAACATGGAACTCCCTTGGAGCCTGCTGATGTGTTCAAGCATATAGGGCTGGTGTTGGTGAGTGGAGGCGAACATCAGTCATGGCAGTTATCTAAAGGAAACGAACGCTGGGAAGGGCGACCCCACCGCGCGTTGTCTGCTAATTTGCTAGGCCTGCAACAGGCCCTGGCTGTGCAAGGTCTGGGTATCGTGGGTTTATCAGAGCGTTTTGCACGACCTTTGGTGAAGCAGGGTGCTCTTCAGCGCATACTGCCCGAATGGAGTTTGCCTTCAAGTGCCGTATGGTGCGTAACCCCAGGACGGCGTCTATTGCCGCAGCGCACGATTGCGTTTATTGAACTACTGAAAACGGTATTAAATGACGACTTGTCTTCTTGAGGTAGCGTCACCTAGGGTATTTCTTGCTGGTTTTTGGCTCGTCAAGAATAAAAACTAAATCTATGCTAGAATCTTATTCTTTACTGCAGTGCACATATGGCACACAGTAACGCTAAAGGTCATAAGCCTGCAGCATTCGGGGCGTAGCGCAGCCTGGTAGCGCACTTGCATGGGGTGCAAGGGGTCGTGAGTTCGAATCCCACCGTCCCGACCAATAAAATCAAGGCCTTACAGATTTGTTTCTGTAAGGCCTTGTTCATTTGTCTCGTTTGAACAGACCCGTAACCAAGCGTAGGTCGGGATAATTTCGCTTGGATATAATTTTCATAGGTTGGGCCTCATGATTTGCGGCCTGTATCAACTCGCAGTGCGCCTTCAACCTGATGCACTCGCTCACGCTCTACGCATAGGGTTATGAAAATTAATGCACCCGATTGAAGGCCCGAAGAGCGTTTTTGGGTAACTGTTCTGGTATGGTACGGCCATGACCCTCAAATTTTTTGCGGGGTTATTTATCCCTTCTACTTAGGAATTACTTTGAAAACAGAATTTGGTATCGTGAAATGGTTCAACAATGAAAAGGGATTCGGCTTTATTGCGCCTGAATCCGGCGGGAAGGATCATTTCGCACACCACAGCGATATTCAAGGCGATGGCTATAAAAGCCTCGAAGAAAACCAGCGCGTGTCGTATGTATCAACAGCTGGGCAGAAAGGCCCGCAAGCAACCATGATTCAAGTGGTTTAATCGCTCCGCTTGCCAAAGTTGGTGAGCAGACAGAGCGATTGGATATCAGGCCGGACACATTTAAATAGTGGGTTCGGCCTTTTTGTTTGCTGGTACCGCAGGCAGGAATCGAACCTAATGGGTAGGCGCTACTCTTATCCCAGCTATGCAGAGGGTGATCCTTTAGGGGCAAAACAAGCTTTATTCTTTGATGTGGCCTATTCTAGTAGGCTGGTCGCAGCAAATCCGCATCGATCACATCAAGAAAGGTAGAAAATGGACAAAAAAGACAATGACCTGAAATCCGAGCAGGAATTAGTAAAACCCGTGAGCTCCAAGCCTGTGCCAAAACAGCCGCGCTGGCCTGGAATGGGAGGTAACTCGGGGATCAAAAATGCTAAATCAGTGCATGGCCGCATGCCAACTGGGCGTGGTGCCGCACGAGGTCGATAAGTTATGGCTGGTCTGGTTGGGAAATTATTTGATTAGGGAGTGGATACCAGCTTCAATTTCATCTGCCGTATCAACTTCATTGCCGTAGTGCCTGTATGCATATTTGTTGCTGACTGACTTTGCAACCCCTGCCGCTTGTTTCAGCGTGTCCCGCACCCTGGCGGTTGCATGGGTTTCGGCCTGTTCAGTGGCTATGAGGTCTTGCCTTGTGGTTCCATCGGACATGTCAACATCGCTACGCATAAAGAGGCTTACGCCGCGATGATGGCCATTCACATATAAATGTGCCTCTGCCTCAGGCATCGTTACCTTGCTCATATCTACTCACTCCCATACGCCTGCATTACGAACAAGTGAAGGACGTACTGTTGAACAGCCTCGTCAATAGCCCCCATAGACAGAGAGACATGAGTGGTCGTTTCTTTTAAACCCGCCTCGCGCACATTAATACGAATCCACGCCCATTCCGGCACCAGCCGTAATATATCTGTACCCTCTAGCTTCATTTACTGTTTGGCTTAGTGCCCTTACTGTCCTTCTGACTCGGTGGTTAACACTTTCTGTGCGCGAGGTGAGATCGTTCCGTCGTCCAGCCCCTTGAGATCTGTTAGGGTAAGTTGGTTGTTGGCGATTCCGTTAGTAATGCGCGTACACCATGCTGCTACAGCCCGATCAGCGGGTACCTCCATAAGCTTAGCTAAAGCAGAAAAGTTGTAGCCAACGCCTTGTTTTGTGCAGGTTGTGATGGCTGATCGCCGCTCAGCGTCATTAGCTCTTAGTGCGGCTACTAATTGTTGAAACTCGTGTTCATCAGCCACTATCTGCGCTTGCGAAGGGACCACAGTAAGGGGGGTAAGAAGAATGATTAGCGCGGCAATTGATTTGACTTGCATGATAGCTCTCCTTTTTTGTTAAATAGTACTCCCGTAATTTCCCGTTGTGTCGGGGATACCTAGAACGGTTGTATATACCTTAATATGCTAAAAACTTAACTAATGCCATAATGGTACTGCGTGCCCATGCGGTTGCCGCAAGGCTAACTAGCCTTCCAAAAAATTAATTACCTACTCTTCTATATGAATAATAAGAATCTCTTCGTGACGGTGCCCTTTGGGACCGCGTAACGAGTTCTTCGATACCTTGGCCGATCAGCATTGGGCCATCTCTGACCATATGGTCGATCCCGATTTACATGAACGCCTTTACAGGGCTTGTCAGCACAATTGGATGCTCGAACGGTTCAGGCCTGCTCGGACAGGCCGCGAACATACGTCGTCGCTGAACAGCGATACGCGCGGCGACTCCATCTTTTGGCTGACAGCGGGACAATCTGGATCTGCCACTGACGACTTTCTTATCTGGGCCGACACGCTTAGCCAAGAAATGAATCGTTTGTTTTATGCAGGCCTGAACAGTTCCGAGTTTCATTTTGCCCGTTACCCTCAGGGTCAGGGGTATGTAAAGCATATGGACACTCACCACAGTGGATCGTTCCGACGCATATCCTTGGTGTTGTATCTGAACCGCCAATGGGCTGACACCGATGGTGGAGAGCTATGCTTATATGCTCCTGATGACCATCAGCGCGTAATTAAACGGGTTTTGCCCCCGCCCTGGAAGGCTGGTTGTATTTCGTAGCGATCTGGTGCCGCATGAAGTGCTGCCATGCGCACAGCCCCGATGGAGCTTGACTGGGTGGTTTCGGACTGATTAGCCTTATTGCTATACTTGCAATAATGAATTTTCAACGACGATAAAATAATATACCGGCAAGTTAAGGAGAAAATTCATTTTGGAAGTTAACACCATTCTCAAAATCAGGTAATTCCATTTCCAAATCACCAACATCTACCAAAACAACGGCCTTGCTCCATCCGCGTAATCGCCATCAAGGCCGTTACGACTTTGACTCTCTGATTGAAGGCACGCCCGAACTGGCCGTTTTTGTCTTCTTGAATCCGTATGGCAACAAAAGCATTAATTTCGCCGACCCTACTGCGATCAAGACCCTAAATCGAGCCTTGTTAAAGTCCTTTTACGGCATTGAACATTGGGATATTCCTGCAAATTATCTATGTCCACCTATCCCGGGTCGTGCCGATTACGTGCACTATCTGGCCGATTTGTTGGCCAGCAATAATACGGGAATTATTCCCCGTGGTGCTACCGTGCGCGCCCTTGATATTGGCGTGGGTGCAAATGCCATCTATCCCTTAATTGGTTATGCTGAATACGGGTGGCATTTTCTAGGGTCGGACATCGACGCTAATGCGCTGACATCTGCACGAACCATCATTCACGGGAATCATGGTTTGTCTGCAGCAATCAAATTACGTCAGCAAAAATCGCAGAAGCATATATTTCAAGGCTTACTGAGCGCAAGCGACTATTTTGACTTTACGCTATGTAACCCTCCCTTTCATATGTCACGGGAAGATGCATTAAGCGGCACTCGACGTAAATGGCGTGGCCTAGGTAAGACTGTGCTAAAACAAGCAGATTCCGAGCTGAATTTTGGCGGGCAGAATACTGAACTGTGGTGCGAGGGTGGCGAAGCGCTTTTTATACGCAATATGATAGAAGAGAGTAAAAGCGTAAGCAGTCAAGTGCTTTGGTTCAGTACATTGGTGTCCAAAGTGTCTAATTTGCCCAGTGTGTTGTATGCCTTAAGAAAGGCTAACGCGTTTGAGGTACGTACAGTGGAAATGGCACAGGGACAAAAGAAAAGTCGCTTTGTTGCCTGGACGTTTCTAAACGCTGCAGCACAAAAGATTTGGAGTAATGAGCGCTGGAGCTAGGAGAGCACAATCATTCAGCCCAACTACCTGTTACTGCGTAACAAGGCTAAGCGAAACGAAACCTACAGGCTAACAAAAGCAAGTGGCCAATGAGTAATGTTGGTTTCGTTTTCAATTTTAATTGATAACTCAACTATTTTGCAGCATCTGCGTCAGTTGCACTGATTGTTATGTGCTCTACTTTTTGCGGTTGAGGCGCAATGATTTGCGTGGCAAGCGGGGTATCAGCCTGTGCTAATTTGTCGGTTTCACTCACTGTAGCTATGGTGGGTTCTGCCTCTTTGAAATTTGAACGATCAAAGGTGAGTGTTTGACCAAAGACCAGTTGCACCCATTCCGGGTAATTAAACGCTACGCCTGATGCGCTATCTACGATGGCACCAATCCCGCCGCCTAAGATGATATTTCCAAAGATGGCACCGCCAACACGCGAAATTAGCTTGGCATCTGCTTGGCCTTGTTCTGGGGCATTACAGGTAACGACCAACTCACCGCCTGATTTACGAACAAATACAGTATTAGGGGTTTCGACATTAAAAGCACCACGATCATTTTTCAGCTCGCATTGTGCACCCACTATCTTATTTCCTGCCTGGTCTAATGTTTCGACCTTAACGGGTTGCGTCTTGTCTGTTAAAACGGAAGCACAACCACTTAGTGTTACGAACAATGCACCTGCAACTGCTAATTTTAATAACATTTCAATCCTTTTTTTGTTGATTAAGAAATGTAACATTTTGAATAGACTAAAGATTAACAGATACATGCACGTTAACCCTTGTTCCTTGACTAAGAGGTGTGTGGTTACTTTGTAAGTAAAAAAGATGTCCAAACCGAAACCACTCTGTATTTTCTGTTAAATTCAAGCTCAGCATACTCATCCATAAAAGACTCTAATTGCGCATAGCAATTTGCTGCTATTCTTAGATCTCACCCACTAGTCTGGAGCTTGCATGTCTATACAAGCAAAAATTTCGCGCTTAGTCGTCGTAGCTGCGGTGGTAAGCTTTTTTACTTTTCCCGCTCAAGCCCAGTATTCTGGTCCTTCGACTATAGGGGAGGGTACCGTCGCGGCAATACTGGCTAAGCCGGTAGATGACCAGCCTGTCCAATTGCAGGGGCACTTGTTGCGCCAAACCTCGCACGATAAGTACATCTTTTCAGACGGTACTGCTGAGATCGTTGCAGAAATAAAAGCAAAACGTTTCCCTAACCAGCCTATCAATGAAAAAACAAAAGTAGAGATCATTGGCGAGGTTGATACAGGCCTGACTCGTCCCCCCGAGATAGAGGTAGACTCTGTTCAAGTGATTGAATAGTTTTAATCAGCACACCTTCGTCACTATGAAATGGCTTCGGGTTTAGCTAACCGGGATGGAAGTACAATCGCTCACAAACACAAGGAGCGATTATGCGTAAAACTGGGATGGCAGTGGTTGCTATGTTGATTACAGGGTGTACTGTGTCAGGCCCTGACCCTATGCTTGCGATTGGCATGCCTAATCCTGCGTCGGTCTACTGTATCGAGCGTTTGGGAACGTTGGATATTCAAGAGCGCGCAGATGGTCAAGTGACTATGTGCGTTCTTCCCGATGGAAGCTCAGTTGAAGAGTGGGAGTTTTATCGGCGTAACCATCCACAGAACTAGGCGTGATACGAAAGGATTGGTCCCATTCGTCAATTACGAACTTTCGAGGAATGATGATAAAACGCTCTCCTTTCTGTTGGCATAGGTTCTGCTTAATTGGCGTTATGGCATCTGCTTTATCGTTAGGGGGATTTTCTGTACATGCTTCTAGCTCAGAGCGTCATAACGTGTTAGATGCGCAGACTAGCGACCCGGAGGTGCTAGGTTGGATGGTGGGCTCGCCTCCACCTAAAGATAAAATCGTTCGATTCGAGGACGGAAGTTATTTCGATTTTCCTGCTTTGCGTTGGAGCGTATCAAATTTCCGTCAATTAATGCCAACGATCAATGTGTCTCGGGGTTTGGGTGCGCCCGTTGCGTTGCCTCGTACGATACAGGCGAGCATTGATGCAATACGATTTATGCCTATTGGCGCTACCCAGCCTATGACTTGGCAGGGATCTCTGGCGGCTAATTACACTGATGGTGTAGTCATTATGCACCGGGGGCACATCGTCTACGAGCGTTATTTTGGTGTGCTCAAAGCTAACGGTCAGAATGCGGCAATGTCCGTGACTAAATCTGTGATTGGAACACTAGCTGCCATGCTAGTGGCTGAGGGCCTACTTGATGCTAACAAGCAAGTTTCCTACTATGTGCCAGAGCTAGCTCAATCGGCATTCGGTAATGCTACTTTGCGTCAAGTGCTCGATATGACAACGGGGCTTCAATATAGCGAAGATTATGAAGATCCCAGCGCCGAAGTGTGGGCACATGCCTTGGCGGGTAATCCCATGCCAAAACCAAAAAATTACACAGGCCCACGAAGCTATTATGAGTTTCTTCAAACCGTGCAACCACAAGGCGAGCATGGCGAAGGCTTTGGGTATAAGACCGTCAATACTGATGTGCTGGGTTGGGTGATTGCACGGGTGACAGGGCGTAATGTAGCCGAGCTACTTTCTGAACGTATCTGGAATCACCTTGGGGCTGAGCAGGACGCTTATATGACAACCGACTCAATAGGCACACCCTTCGCAGGAGGTGGGTTAAACACGGGATTGCGTGATCTAGCTCGTTTCGGGGAGATGTTGCGAAATGACGGGTATTTTAATGGCCAGCAAATTATTCCAAAGATTGTTGTTGATGACATTCGACAAGGCGGTGATAAGCACGCCTTCGCTAAGGGGGGATATCCCCTTTTACAGGGCTGGAGCTACCGTAATATGTGGTGGGTAACACATAATAAAAATGATGCTTTTATGGCCCGTGGAGTACACGGTCAGAGTGTTTATATCGACCCTGAAGCGGAAATGGTAATTGTGCGCTACGCATCGAATCCGGTTGCTAGTAACTCGGAAAATGATCCAGTAACGATACCTGCATTTGAGGCAGTAGCGAAGTATCTTAGCCAGTTGTCTTCTGACTAGTCTGTTAACGCTTCGCGACCCGCCCTTCGTAAGATCGGCGGGTTGTGTTTTTTAGCCTTTACAAGCCCGCTTCAACCCACTTGAAATTCTGTATTGGCATAGCCAATTCGGCTGCGTTTTTGGGTGGCCAGGCTATAGATCAAGGTCAATGGCCCTAAGCGGCCGGCAAACATCAGGAATATCACTAGTATTTGGCTGGGCATGGACAACTGATGGGTTAGATCCAACGACATTCCAGTAGTGCTAATGGCCGATACTACCTCGAACAGCAAGGTAAGAAAGGGTTGGCTTTCCATGATGGTCATTAGCAGTAGACTGACAAAAACCAGGCCGCTAGTTACCAGCAATAACGCCAGTGCTTTTTGTACAGCACTAGGGTCTATAGAACGTTTAAATAGCACAACGTCTTTGCGTTGGAAAATATAAGAATGTACCGCGGCTAGCAACACAATAAAGGTGCCTATCTTGATGCCACTGGCCGTACTTAACGAGCCACCACCAATAAACATCAGCATGATCATTAGCAGGGTAGAACTGTCTTGTAGCTTGGTGACATCAATGGTGGTGAAGCCAGCGGTGCGTGACGTAATAGTTTGCATCCAGGCAGCTAAGCCTTGAGCATGGAATGACAATGAACCCAAGGTGTCGGGATTGCGAAATTCCATTGCCCAAAACAAGACAAAACCTGTTAGGTTAAGCACCAATGTGCCTAGTAATACGACTTTCGTATAGGTATGTAGGTGTGCCCAATTACGTTTGTGGGTGACGTCGCTAAGTACGGAAAAGCCGATACCACCCAATATGATTAACGAGGTGATCGTAAGCACGGTGACAGGATCACCCACAAACTGCGACAAACTGGACGGAAATAGCGAGAACCCAGAATTATTAAAGGCCGCGATGGTATGGAAAATAGCACGGTATAACGAGGTTAAAAATGGGTAATCTTGCCACCACCATAAAGTCAGAATAATTACTGCAATGGTTTCTATGATCAGGGATATCTTGATAACCGAAAATGCTGTGCGTCGTATACGTGCGACACTTGTTTGGTTGAATGCCTCTAGTGCCAGGGCCTGGTAATTCAGGCTAAGTTTTTTCCCCAAGGCAATGGCTGATACGACGGCGAAGGTGACAAAGCCCAAACCACCTAGTTGTACCAATGAAATTAAGACAATTTGGCCGAAATGGGTTAAGTCAGTGCCAGGTTCTAAGACCGTCAGGCCAGTAACCGTGACTGCTGACGTGGCCATGAAAAAAGCTTTGAATATACCTATGGGATGATGACTGGCGATAGGTAGCGACAGTAACAGGGTGCCTAATAATATTAGCGCAATGAACCATGATGCCAACACGACGGGTGGGCTGCTTTTAAAAACACCGGTTCGTTGCAGGCGTTGATATGAACGGTAAGTGTATAGTGGATTCCAGGGGCGCATGGTTAAACTAGTTTGGGTGCAATGGTGCGCAAGGTTGATAGTTGACCCAGAAGTACAAGTATATCTTTGGTCTTCAGGGTAAAATCCAAGTCAGGGTGGACAGTAACCTGAGTTTTACGTTTAAGCAGCAATACATGTAAACCATTATTGGGGTCGTTGGGCAGTACCTGTCGCAAGCTTACCCCTTCCAGTCGCTCGCTAATATCTATTTCAACAACGAATTCGCCATTGCCTATGGAAATATAGTTATTCACCATTGGGTAGCTAAGGGCTTGGGCGATACGTATGCCCATTTCTTCTTCTGGGTGAACAATACGCGTAACGCCCAGCTTACTAAAGATTAAGTGCTGGGCATGCGACGTGGCTTTCACCCATATATTTTTGATGCCTAATGACTTCAGATGCACCACGCATAACAGACTGGCTTGGAAGTCTCCACCAATGGCGACCAGCACGACGTCGTAGTTGTCCAGTCCCAGTTGTTCCAGTGCTTCGCGATCGCTGACATCGGCAATGGCTGCGTTACTGAGGACATCAGCGTACTTGTTAATAATTTTTTCACTGCTGTCTATCCCTAGCACGGCATGCCCCATCTTCATGAGCTCCTGAGCAGCAGCAGCCCCAAAACGACCCAGGCCTATGACGGCAAACTGACTCATGTAATTTCCTTGTAGTAATGGTGCGGGTAAGAGCAATACCTTAGCGTAATGGCAAATTACCTGGAATTCTGGTAAAAACCCTTATAGACATCAGAGTAATAAAATTTAAAGGCCAATAGTGGCTGCAGCGTCGTTTTAATTGTGTCGGATACTATTTTATATGGTTAGTTTGTTTGAGCCGTTACAAGTTGGGGCAGTACAGCTACGTAATCGTGTTGTGATGGCGCCGGTAACTCGAATGCGTGCGTCAGCCGGACGTATTCCTAATGACTTGATGCGCGCCTACTATTGTCAAAGAGCGGGTGCAGGTATGATTATTACCGAAGCAACGTCGGTGTCGCCTCAAGGGGTGGGTTACCCAAATACGCCAGGTATATGGACGAGCTCACAGGTGGAAGGCTGGAAAAAAATCACCGAAGCTATACATGCTAAGGGCGGTAAGATTTTTATGCAGTTGTGGCATGTGGGCAGGGTATCGGATCCAGAATACCTGAATGGAGAAATGCCAGTGGCCCCTAGTGCAATTGCTTGCGAAGGTAATGTTAGCCATATTTTACCTAAACGTAATTATGTCGTTCCTAGGGCTTTGCATACCCATGAAATTCCTCGAATAGTGGCTGACTTTGCTACAGGGGCTGCCAATGCACGCGAAGCAGGTTTTGATGGCGTCGAAATCCATGCTGCTAATGGTTATTTAATCGATCAGTTTTTGCACGATGGTAGTAACAAACGTTGTGATCAGTATGGTGGTTCTATACCGAATCGGGTACGTTTACTGTTGGAAGTGGTGGACGCGTGTGTGGGGATCTGGGGTTCAGATCGGGTAGGGGTGCATTTGTCACCTGGCGGGGCAGCGCATTCTATGCTGGATACGGATCCGTCGCCGCTATTTGACTATATTGCCAAGGTTCTGGGGCAACGTCGCTTGGCCTTTTTGTTTTTACATGAAACCTATGGGTGTGAGCACCGTAGTGCGGGCTTAAAACAGGTGTTTGGCGGCACTGTAATTGTTAATCATGGGTATGACCGTGCTATGGCCAAGCAAGCGGTAAGTTCAGGCAAAGCTGATGCCGTGGGGTTTGGCCGGTCATTTATTGCTAACCCTGATTTGGTGGCACGCTTAATGGCGGAATCCGAAATGAACGCCTGGGATCAATCCACATTTTACGCAGGCGGTCCCAGAGGGTATATTGATTATCCTAGCTTAGCAGTTACGCCAGCGTAATGTGCTGGTACAACATAATTTTATTCTTCAGGACATACTATGAGCCAGACGCTCAAACTTGAATTGGCCGATGCCGTTAAATCCGCTATGCGTGCGCGTGAAAGCCTACGTTTAGGAACGCTGCGTCTGGTACAGGCGGCGATTACACAAAAGGAAATTGACGATCGCCGTGAACTTACCGACACGGAAGTGCTTGCCATTATTGAAAAGCAGGTTAAACAGCGCCGTGAGTCTATCGCGGCATTTGCGCAAGCCGGTCGTACGGAAAGTGCACAACAAGAACAAGCAGAGTTAGAAATCTTACAAGAGTTCTTGCCCCAAGCAGCTGCTCAAGAAGAAGTAGATGCTGTCATTGTCGCTGCCATTGCTGATGTTACTGCCCAAGGTATTAGCGGCGCGCCGGCGATGGGTAAGGTGATGGCTTTGGTCAAAGCAGCTTTGGCGGGGAGGGCTGATATGTCTGCGGTTTCAGCTCAGGTGAAAGCTCATTTAATGTAAGTGGATGCTATACCAACCAGTCGTGGCGTTCCGTAGCAATCCCTGCCGGGTCATAGCTCACTTCACTGAAGAAAATGCGGCCACTGGCGTGCATGGCAATTACGGTAGAACAGCGAGTGCCATAATTTGGGCTGATAATAAATGGGCTGCTTAATAGGCGCTCTTGTTCTAGGCTAAGTCCAGTGGCGGGCAGTTGCTCGTCATCGGCCGGAGTTAGGTCTTTTAGTAGTGAAAAAACTGGATTCAGTGACTGTTCCAGGCTATCTAGTGGTAAGGCGTCTAGGGCACGTCGCAGCCGTTCAGCCTTAGGCCAAGGGGTATTTAGCAGGTGGTTAGACACAACATAACGACCAGGGATTAATGCGTCAGGGGCGATTTTTTTACTGCGGTTACCCACATAGCAGACCTTGCTGGCATCGCCTGCTAATAGATTAAAACCATTGTAGGCGGCACCTTGTTGGTGGACTTCTGCCATATAGTCTGCTGTAGCTTGATTGCCATCTAGATAACGGCTGACCAACTCACCACGCGATGGCGCAGTGGGATTGTTTTTACCAGGTTCCCTGAAATTGGTTAGTAAGGCAAAACGCCCTTGACGGGTAATGCCTAGCCATGTGCCTTTGCCCAAGCAGTCTATGCCGCCAATAATGTTGCTGTTGGTTTTCCAAGGCGCTGCGGCCAGGGTGGGACGATTATGGAATTCATCGCGATTGGCCGCAATGAATAGTGGCCAGTTTGGGTGGGTGGCTACGGCAATATAGGCAATACACATACTGTGCTATCCGTTACAGCATAGCCAGTACAGTGCTTTTTTCTAACAAAGAGCGCAGACGTACGGCGTCGCCTATTCTTGAGTAACGGCCAGTAGAATTAAGCAGCACTATAGCCAGATCGCGATTGCCGATGCGGGTCAGCATAACTAGGCATTCCCCAGCTTCATTGATAAAGCCAGTTTTAGATATCTGGATGTCCCAGTTGGCGTTAAGCACCAGGCGATTGGTGTTGTTATAGACCAATTGGCGCCCATTGTTGGTAGCGATCTGGTGGCTGTCGTCGGTGGTGTAGCGTTGTATCAATGGATGTTGATTGGTGGCTTGTAGTAGTTTGACCAGGTCACGTGGTGTGGACACATTGTCTTCGGATAGCCCAGTGGGCTCTACAAACCGTGTGCTGCGCATGCCTAGGGACCTGGCTTTGTCGTTCATGGCACGCACAAAGGCGGGCATACCGCCAGGGTAGTAGCGTCCTAGGGCATGAGCAGCACGATTCTCAGAAGACATGAGCGCTAAGTGCAACATATCGGCACGACTTAGCTCAGTACCTACAGATAAGCGTGAACGTGAGTTACGCATACGATCTACGTCAGTGTCACTGATGGTTAGCATTTCATCTAACGCCAGTCCGGATTCAGCCACGATAAGCGCTGTCATTAGTTTAGAAATAGATGCAATGGGACGTACGGCATCGCCATTTTTATCGTAGAGAACGTCAGTACTACTTAGGTCTTGTACAAAAGCGACTTCAGAGTGCAACAGGGCTGCAGTACCCAAGGACGCAATGCTGGCAGCAGCTGGCGCCGTTATCATCTGAGTGGCTGGCTGTAGATTTTGACGTGTAAGCTCTACTGAGCGAACCTGCCTGTTTTCTGTAAGAGCAGTAGTTTGCGCCTGAGCCTGATTGTGGTTGCCCAAAGGAAATAGCATCAGCAAGCCGATGAACGACCATAAAGATAAGTGAGACGGAGCAGGGTGCTGGGCAATTGGCATAGCTAGGCTTCTACAGGCAGGTTAACTGTAGAGATATTAGCAGAAACTGCCAATAAATTAGTGGCTTAGAGCACTTATTTAAACATTTGTTTAAGTATATAAGCCCGTTTAAGCCACTAAATGATATTCATCTGTTTTTCTATCCAGTGTTTAGCAGCTGGAAGGTGGTGGCGTTGTTTCTACTTGCAGACCAAACCAAGGTCGTAGTCGCACGCCTATGGCGCTACCGGCAAAAGCCGCAGGTAACCATATCCAGGCATGCAAGCTGCCTGACAACATGCCACTGAAGTAAGCGCCAATATTACAACCGTAGGCCAGCCTGGAACCAAAACCCAGCAAAATCCCGCCAACAATGGCGCCCAGTAGCGAAGGCAGTGGAATTTTCCATACGGGGGAAAATTTTCCTGCTATGGCAGCAGCTGCCAAAGCACCCAGAATTAGACCGATATCCATGACGGAAGTAATGTCGTGGCTGATGGGGTCCATTAGGGGCATAAGATCGCGTTCCCAGTATTCCCATTCGCTGGGATCAATCATGGTGTCCAGGGCGATTAACCCTTTTGAGCCCCAGAGGCCAAAGGCCGACATTATTCCCCACGGACGTCCGCTAATAGCCAGTGTGGCAAAATTTAGCAGCACCAGGGCAATAGCGCCCCATGCCAAAGGCCAAGAGCCACGTAGCAGGCTATGGCCAGCTTTGGAGTGGGTGGTGCTAGAGATCAGTTTGCCGTGGCGGCGCTTTTCCAGCTTGATACTGAACCAGGCAATTGCCGCAAATACGGCTAAGTTACTAAGCAACGCAGGCCAGAGCCCCCACGACTTCACCAGTGATGTTGGTTTCATGGCGGGTAAAGAGCTCCACCAGGGGAAGGTGAACAAAGCCAGTACTGAACCCACAATAAAGAAAAATAGCGTGACCACCATTCGGGTATTGCCGCCACCGACAGCAAACAAGGTACCCGAAGCGCAGCCGCCACCTAGCTGCATACCTATGCCAAAGATGAAAGCACCTAATACAACAGATAACCCAGGCGGTGCGATAAAACCGCCTACTGCCTGTCCGCCTAGACTGCCTTGCGCCAAGAAGGGGAAAAACAGAATTACACCAAAGGCGAGCATCATCATTTGGGCACGCAAGCCTGCCCCTTGACGGTCAGCGACAAATACACGCCAAGCTTGGGTGAAGCCAAAAGCCGAATGGTAAAGCGTGACCCCCAATAACGCACCTACTACCCATAGGGCAGCATGTTTGCCACTAATGTTGTCATTCAAGTACAAGGCACCAGCGACCAGAAGCACCAAAGAAACAACTAAAGGAAGTGCATTGATGCGTAGCAAATGGCGTGGTGTAGGTAGTGCTAGGGTGGAACTGATGGTCATAATAAAGTGAATCGACAGGTAAAAGTTTGTTCAGTCTACGTGCTTATTTTTATTCAGATAAATAATGTTTCTCTATTTCTATATAACTATTTGATATATGTGATCAGGTAATGTAATTAGGATCGAATAGGGGTAGTTTGTTTAACGTGTGTTCATAGATACATTAGAATGCTATAGATCGAATGTACTACGCGTTAATCTTGCCACTGGATGGCGATAGCTACCTTAAAGGGACGTTTATGTTGAACTGGACGCTATCGCGTTTTCTTTTTCTGCTGCCTATTGCGACTGCACTTGTTTTCCCGGTTCAGGCCGAACCAACAACGCCAGAGCTGGTCTGTAAAGTAACTTCAGTACACGATGGTGACAGCATGCGGGTGCGTTGTCCTGGTGACAGAAACACGACTCGGGTACGCATGGCTCAAATTGATGCGCCTGAATTAGACCAAGCACATGGTATCAAATCTCGAGATTATTTGCGTTCGATTTGTCCTGTTGGTACGACAGCACGCATTCAGCAACCTGCTAAGGATCAGTATGATCGCCTGCTGGGTAAGGTGTACTGTGATGATACCGATGTGAATCAAGCAATGGTTAAGTCAGGATACGCTTGGGTATACAACCAGTATGTGATCGACAAATCGCTGTATGCTTTACAAGCCCAAGCGCGCGATCAGCGTTTAGGACTATGGGCAAATCGACAAGCATTAGCCCCTTGGAAGTTCAGGCAACGCGCCAAGTGAACCCTATTTAGGTGATGTCATTGCTCACATCAAAAGTAATTTGCACTTTTATGCACATTGTCTTGCCAAAGACATAAAATACCGCTCATGGAAAAAATACGAATTTCAAAATTAATGGCCGAACAAGGTTTATGTTCGCGCCGTGAGGCCGATGCTTATATCGAGCGTGGCTGGGTCCGGGTCGATGGCCAAGTGGTTTCCGAACTAGGTACCAAGGCGTGGCCAGATCAAAAAATCACCCTGGAAAGGCAAGCGAAAAAACGTCAAACGTCGCGTGTCACTATTCTATTGAACAAGCCCGTAGGCTATGTGTCTGGTCAAGCTGAAAAAGGCCATAAGCCGGCGGCGTCCCTGATATCGGCAGCAACCCGTTATCGGGTAGATAAGGTGCCATTGCGTTTTGACCCGTCTCATTTACGCGGTCTGGCAGCGGCTGGGCGTCTAGATATTGATTCTCAAGGTTTATTGGTCCTGACTCAAGACGGGCGTATCGCTCGTCAGTTGATTGACGAGCATTCTGAAATCGACAAGGAATATCTGGTACGGGTTGAAGGGAAAATATCCAGCAATGGGCTGGCTGCTTTGAACTTTGGCCTGTCTTTGGACGGTAAACCGTTAAAACGAGCCGAAGTTAGCTGGCAGAATCAGGATCAGTTGCGTTTTGTGCTGCAAGAAGGCAAGAAGCGTCAAATACGCCGTATGTGTGAACAGGTAGGCCTGAAGGTGATAGGCTTGAAACGTGTACGTATGGGACGCATTGTGCTGGGTGACTTACCTCCGGGCCAATGGCGTTACCTTAAAGAAGGCGAACGTTTCCTTTAAGTTGCATATTGGGTCAGCGTAAAGTTGGCCCTATCGTCTTGTCCTAGTACCTTTTTCAACCAAGGCATGGTCAGCTCTAGGTCAGCGTGCAAGGTCCAGGGCGGGTTCAAAATAAACATGCCACTACCATGCAGGCCGAAGCCATCAGCAGAGGGCTTACGCACGGTCAAGGCAGCATGTACCCAAGGGGTTTGTAAGCGCTCTAGGGCGCGCGTCATTTCCTGGACCTCAAGTCGTTGTACCAGGGGATACCACACCATATAGCACCCTGTGGCAAACCGCTTTAGACCTTCATCCAGTGTTTTTAAAACGCGTTTGTAATCGTTTTTGTCTTCGTAAGATGGATCAATAATCACCATGCCCCGGCGGGTCGGTGGCGGTAGCAAACCCTTTAAGCCGTCGAAACCATTGGCCTCATAGACTTGAGTTTGTTTGTGTGCTGTGGCATTAACAACATCCAGGTTTTGCTGCAGAATATGGATTTCCGAAGGGTGCATTTCAAATAAACGTAAACGGTCGCGTTCACGTAGTGCTTGTAATGCTAACCAGGGGGATCCAGGATAAAAGTTGGCTACACCGTCTGGGTTCAGGTGATGCACTTCTTCCAGATAGCGTTCTATCATGGCGGGCTTGTTGTCAGCAGCCAGTACCTTGTCCAGACCGTCGATAAACTCGCCATTTTCCATCGCCCAGTCGCTGCGTAAATCATAAAGCCCCGCACCGGCGTGAGTGTCTATAACCCACCAGGGGTTGTCTTTTTGGTTGTAATAATCTAGCACGCGTAAAAAAATGCTGTGTTTTAAAACGTCGGCGTGATTGCCTGCGTGAAAGGCATGTCGGTAACTAAACAAGTAGGCATCCTTGGGACATAAGATTAAAGGGGTGAGGCATGAGACTGAATGGAATATTCATTGAATGCGGCTGGTGAAATACTATGGACTTCATCAGTGAATACCGCATGGCAGCCCCAATTGCGTAGTTCTTGAATTCTGGCGGCATCATTGACGGTCCAGACGGCAAGGGTAAAACTCGCATCAATAATTTGCTGCACTATAGCCTGGGTGGTGTAGCGGTTGTTTAAGTTCAGACCTATACAGCCTAGGCGTTGCACACGTTCCTGCCAATTATCAGGCAATTCTTTGGCAATTAGCAAAGCACGAGGCAGATTTGGCGCTGTTTTTTGAGCAGCTTCCAGAGCGACTTCAGAAAAAGACGATAGCAATGGAGGTAGGCTGGCGCCTGACCATAGTTTTTGTGCCAAGCGTGAAACTTCGGCGCCAGTTACCGCTTCTAGGCCAGTATGCGGCTTGATTTCGATATTGCTATGTATGCCATTGGCTAGGGTGTAAGCCGCTATGGATGACAAGGTCGCTATGGGCTCACCCGCAAACGGATCCGAGTGCCAAGCGCCAAAGTCTATGTTGGCTAACTCTTTCAAAGTTAATTCAGCGGCCAGGCCTTGGCTATTGGATGTACGAGAAATATCGTCGTCATGCAACAGGATGGCAACCTGGTCATGGCTAAGCTTGACATCGTATTCCATCATTTTATAGCCGTAGCTGTTGCCTGTGCGTATGGCAGCCAAGGTGTTTTCTGGGGCTTGTTTACCTGCGCCGCGATGCGCTATAAGTGCAGGGTAGGGCCAAATAGAGGGGCGATTGCTCATGTCAGGGGCTCATCACAATAAATAAAGGAAGTGTACTGCGCAAGGCTGGGCAGGGTGGTGGTAAACTGAACCACTTGATTTATGCAGTCCTCGGGTGTTTCGTACTTTTGGCGATTTATATCGCCTTTTTTGATGTAACCGTCGTGCAAGTTCTATAAGGGCTTGCGTGTCAGTGAGTGATACATGTTCGATTTTATTCGTACGCACCAGCGCCTCATGCAGTTTGTTTTGCTGGTGTTAATACTTCCATCCTTTGCCCTAATCGGTGTTAGCGGCTACACCACCTATGCTACTGGTGATCAGGACCTGGTTAAGGTGGCCGATACGGTCATTACTACTGAGGATTTTGACCAAGCTAGGCGTTATCAATTGCAGGAAATGCAAAATAACAGCCCAGGTGGTTTTGATCCTGCCGTACTGGATAATCCGCCGGTGCGCGCTGCTTTGCTAGAGACTCTTATTGACCGTCGCGTTATTATCACGACGGCAACAAAAGAGCGCTTCAGTGTATCGGATGCTACCTTAAGGAAAACTATTGCCGCCATGCCGCAATTGCAGGTGGATGGGCAGTTTTCACCCGAACGCTACAATCAGGTACTGGCTTCGGCTGGCATGTCCATACGTGACTTTGAACAAAGCCAGCGGGCCGAATTGGCCCTGGATCGTGTCTTAGGGCCTGTGGCGTTAACCAGTAGCGTACCTGTACCTGTGGTTCAGCGTATAGAACAAGCCCTGACTGAACAGCGTTCGGTGCGCCTGAAAACTTGGCCTGCCAGTGATTACATCAGTAGTATTGTTATTACTGAGGCGGATATCCAAGCATGGTACGACGCCAACAAGCCAAGCTTGGAGTTGCCCGAGCAAGTCACCGCACAGTATTTGTTGCTGAATGAAGCGGCTGCCATGGGAAATCTGCCAGCTGTTACCGATGACGAACTGCAGGCCTATTACCAGCAAAATAAAGCACGGTATATGCAACCGGCGCGCGTTAATCTAAGTCATATTCAAATCAATGTCCCTGCCGGTGCTACCCAGGAGCAGCGTGATGCCGCACTGAAGCAAGCTCAGGAAATTGCTGAACTGGCTCAAGCCGATGCTACTGGTTTTGCAGAGCTGGCTAGGACTAAGTCCCAAGATGCCGGTACGGCGAACCAAGGTGGTTCCCTGGGCTGGATCACTCAAGGCTCTTGGTTAGGCCCACTGGAAAAAACCGTATTCGCCCTGAAAAAAGGCGAGGTGTCGGCTGCTGTCGATGGTCCTGGTGGTTATCATATTTTCATTGCCAATGATATCCAGCCTGAGCAAGTAGAAAGCTTTGATCAGGTTAAGCCCCAGCTTCAAGTGGAAATCAATCGTCAGTTAGGTTCCGAGCGTTTTGCCGATATGGCGACTCGCCTGACAGGTTTAATTTATGACAGCCCCGAAAGTCTGCAGCCCGCTGCTGATGCTTTAGGCTTACAAGTGAAAACCGTGACTGGCATAGCTAGGGATCGTTTGTTATCCGTGACAGAAGCAGGGCAAGAAGCGGCTTCGGCTAGCCCCGATGCTGCGATTCTGGATGATGTTCGTGTTAGAACGGCTTTGTTCATGCCGCAAACCTACACAGAAAAACAAAACTCGGGTGTGATTGAAATCTCTCCAGATACTATGTTGGCTGTCAGGGTGGAAAGCATCACGCCAGTACAGTTGCAGCCACTAGAAAACGTGGCTGACACCATACGTCAGATCTTGCTAGAAGAGCGTGCTGTAGCTGCTGCTCAAGCAGCAGGCCAAGAGGTCTTGGCTAGTTTGCAAGCACAACAGGCAAGTACAGAAGACGTACCAGAAGGCTTTGGTGATGTCTTGGAAATCAGCAGGATCAGCCCGCTAGGCTTGGACAAGCCTATACTGGATGCCGCATATTCTGTGGCTTCTAAAAGCTTGCCACATTATGCTGGTGTATCTGGCCCACAAGGTTATGCCATTGTGCGTGTAGAAGCCGTACACGCTGGTGATAAGGAAAACCCCTTAGTCGCCGCCTTACCTGGTGAGTTAAATCGCGCCTGGGGTCAAGCTGAAGAAAAAGCGGTACTGCAAGAGATGCGTGTTCAATCCAAGGTCGAATTATTACCTGAAGCTGAAAACGTTATCGCCGGGGATATTGAGTAATCACTTATTCGTTCAGCATATGTTGTAAGACTGCCCAGACGTTATCAGCTATAGCGGCCTGGGCAGTTTCATTTGGATGTATGGCATCGGCCTGAAACAAGCTAGGGTCTTGGGCTATACCTTCTAGCAAGAAAGGTACCAGTTTGGCATTGCGACGCGTGGCCACGCGAAGAAAGTTTTGCCGAAACTGTTCGGTGTAGCGTGGACCATAATTAGGTGGTATCTGCATACCTAGCAATAGCACCTGGGCCCCTGCCTCCTGAGAAAGTTTTGTCATTGTATCTAGGTTTTGTTTGGTCATATCTAGGGCTAGACCGCGCAGTGCATCATTACTGCCTAGTTCAATGATAACGATGGCAGGGTGTTGCTGAGCCAAGGTCGCTGGTAGACGGCTTAAGCCGCCACTGGTGGTGTCGCCACTGATGCTGGCGTTGTGTATTTGGTAGTTTTTGCCAGTTTCACGTAGGCGTTGATCTAGCAAAGCAACCCAACCGCTATCGCGGCGTAGGCCGTATTCAGCAGATAAACTATCGCCCACCACTAAAATAACCGGTAAGTTGGTGGTTGTAGGACTAATCAAGGGACTGGTATCGTGGGCTTGGGCAGCTACGTTACTTAGTTGTAAACAACAAAAGGCAAAGGCTAAAAATCGCCAGATTATCATGAGCAACATCCATACAATTGAAGTTAGGCAACTAGGCCAAAGAGTAATCGACTCTTCGGGACCACTAGATATTTTAGACGGAGTCAGCTTTACTGTAGATGCGGGTCAAGCTGTAGCTATTACAGGCAGCTCGGGTTCTGGCAAGTCGACCCTGCTTGGACTGTTGGCAGGTCTGGATGTTCCAAGTTCGGGACAAGTGATTTTGTTAGGTCACGATCTATTTACCTTGAACGAAGAGGCTCGTACCGCTGTACGAGCTGAACACATAGGTTTTGTGTTTCAGTCATTTCAGCTTTTGCCTAACCTTACTGCGTTGGAAAATGTCATGCTACCACTAGAGTTGGCAAATAAACCTGCCAAGCAAGCTGCCCGTGCCATGCTAGAGCGTGTTGGTTTGGCTGAGCGTCTAGATCATTATCCACGTACTTTGTCTGGTGGCGAACAGCAAAGGGTATCACTGGCTCGCGCGTTTGTGGTCCAGCCCAAGGTGCTATTTGCCGATGAACCCACTGGCAGTCTAGATAGCCAAAATGGTGCTTTGGTGATGGACTTGATGTTTTCTTTGGTAGCCGAACAGCACACCACACTTGTTTTGGTGACCCATGATCCTGGACTGGCACAGCGTTGTCAGAAAGAAATTCGTCTTAGTGCAGGGAAAATGCTGGCTTAGTTTTTTGATACATAGGATTATGACAACATGAAGCATTTTATAAAATGGTGTCCTTACGTAGTTGCAGTTGCGTGTGGTTTTTGGTCATTGCAGGCGACGGCTCAGGGCTATATTTATCGTAGTTTGCACAAACCTGTTCCGGGTGGTGTGGCCGTTGTTGTTTTGAATGTACCTGACGCTAGTACGGCACCCAAGGTGTTTTATAAAAATAATCCTGTATTGGTAGCGAAAGATAGCGATCAGCAATGGATAGCCATTATTGGTATAGATTTGAAGACCCAACCTGGTAAGGAATTTATCAACCTGGATACGCCTCAAGGTCAGCAGAAATTAAACTTTGTGGTGGGCACTAAAAATTACACCATACAGCGCATTACGTTGAAGAATAAAAGCCATGTCGAGCCCAGTCCTGAACAGACTCGCCGCTACGAGCGTGAATATCAAGAGCAGATTGCAGCGTATGCTCACTTTCGTTCCACCTTACCTAGCAATGTTTTGCTTGATAAGCCAGTTGAAGGGCGCTTGTCCAGCCAATTTGGTTTGCGTAGATTCTTTAATGGCCAAGAACGAAATGCTCATTCCGGATTGGATTTTGCCGTTCCCCAAGGTACAGCGGTTAAAGCACCTGCCGATGGCGTGGTTACCATAGTGGCAGATTACTTTTTTAATGGCAAAACTGTGTTTTTGGATCATGGTCAGGGCTTGATCACCATGTATTGCCATTTATCAGCCAGCCAGGTTCAAGTGGGTGATGTGGTTAGCCGTGGTCAGGTAATTGCTAAAGTAGGGGCCACAGGCCGTGCTACTGGGCCACATTTGCACTGGAATGTAAGCCTGAACAATACCAGGGTGGATCCGGCGATATTCATCCAGGCATTCAAACCATAAAATCTGCTAGGTGCTAGGTGCTAGGTGCTAGGTGCTAGGTGCTAGGTGCTAGGTGCTAGGTGCTAGGGGGTAGTTGCACCCTTGACGCGTACAATTTTTTGCACCTGAGGCACATGACGCATTGCGCGTATCACTTGAGCTAAGTGCTTGCGGTTATCTACTTGTACGGTCAGATGGACTATGCAGGTAGCGGCCGCATCGTCTTGCATAGTGACATGCATAATGTTGGAATCTGCTTGCGAGATTTCAGCCGCTAAACGACCCAATACACCGCGTTCATTTAGCACGGTAACGTCTAAGCGAGTAGCCAAATGCCTGGCGGTATTGGTGTCCCACATGACGGGTATCCAGCGTTCAGGTTCACGGGTGCGTTGTCGTTGGGCGACAGCGCACTCTTCCATGTGTACCACTAGGCCGTGACCCAGACGTATACCGCCGATAATGGCGTCGCCCGGTAAAGGACCACAACAGGGAGCCAGCTGTACTGCTTGGCCTTCATTACCGTGGATAACTATGGGTGCGCTACTGGCTGAAGTCATTTCGTCAACTTCTGCTGCAGTGGTTGCCAGTAGGGAGTTTTCCGGTGCGAAGCGGCGCGCCACGACGGCAGCCAGGCGTTTTCCTAAGCCGATATCTGCCAGAATTTCATTGCGTGAAGCAGCGCCTGTGCTTTTTGCTAGTTTGTCCCACTCAGGGGAGTCGCTAGCTGGGTGAGGTAAATGTAATTGGTCAAAGGCTTGGTTTAGCAGGCGTTGGCCAAAAGCGACGGACTCTTCGTATTTAACGGTGCGCAGATAATGACGAATTTCTGAACGTGCCCGCCCAGTACGTACGTAATTTAGCCATTGTGCGCTTGGGCGCGACGCTGGTGAGGTAACGATATCGACGGCGTCACCGCTTTTGAGTTCTGAACGTAGTGGGGCAAATTCGCCGTTGATGCGTGATGCTACAGCCTGATTACCGATATCTGTGTGTATCGCATAAGCAAAGTCTATGGGGGTAGCACCACGTGGCAGCGAGAGAATTTTGCCTTGGGGGGTAAATACATAGACAGCATCAGGGAATAGATCGACTTTCACGTGATCTAGGAATTCCCCAGGGTCACCTGTTTGGCTTTGGATGTCCAGCAAGGATTGCAGCCACTGGTGAGTACGTTTTTGCAGGTCATTTAAGGTGACGTGCTCGTCTTTGTAAAGCCAATGCGATGCTACGCCTTCTTCGGCTACGTGATCCATGTCGCGGGTACGAAATTGAAATTCGACCGGCGTGCCATAAGGACCTACCAAGGTAGTGTGCAAAGACTGATACCCATTGATTTTTGGTATGGCAATATAGTCTTTGAACTTACCGGGTACTGGTCGGTACAGTTGATGTAGTGTGCCCAACGCCAAATAGCATTCCGGCAAGGTATGGACTACGACGCGAAAACCATAAATATCCAGCACATCGGAAAATGACTTTTTTTGTTCAGTCATTTTCGTATAAATACTAAATAGTGATTTTTCTCGGCCAGTGACTTCGGCCTCGATGCCAGCAGCAGGAAGAGCCACACGTACAGCATCAGAAATTTTGCTTAATACCTCGCGGCGATTGCCGCGGGCAGCCAACATGGCTTTGTGCAAGACTTGATAGCGGTTAGGGTAAACCGCTTGAAAACATAAATCCTGAAGTTCCCGAAATAAAGCGTTTAGGCCTAGCCTGTGAGCGATAGGGGTATAAATATCCAGGGTTTCGCGTGCGATGCGGCGGCGTTTCTCTGGGCTGACAGCACCCAAAGTACGCATGTTGTGCAATCTGTCGGCCAGTTTGATCAGGATGACACGTACATCACGTGACATGGCCAGCAGCATTTTACGGAAGCTTTCTGCTTGCTGATCCGCTTTAGTGGCAAACTCCAGGCGTTCTAGCTTAGAGACGCCATCAACGATTTCGGAGACGTCTACACTGAATTTTTCAGCAAGCTCCTGTTTGCTGACGTCTTGGTCTTCAATGACGTCGTGCAGTAACGCTGCCATTAGGGCGTCGGCGTCCAGTTTCCAGCCCGCACAGATTTCAGCCACTGCGATGGGGTGGGTAATATAGGGTTCGCCAGTGGCCCTAAATTGTCCTAAATGCGCTTGGTCAGCAAGGCGATAGGCATCTTTGACGCGCTCTACATCTTTGGGGTCTAGGTAGCCCGAGATGATTTTTATTAGAGGCGCCAGAGACGCGATGGTATTCGGGGTGCTGCTGTCCGCTATCAACACCGGAGGCGCGACAGGTTTGGACTTGCGTTTACCTAGCCGTGGCCTTTTTTTAAGGACAGCCAGTATGCCTGAAGATGCTCCGCGCAGACCCGTGAATGCCATGTAACTATCCTGCTTTAGGTTGGTACCTTACGCAACATTTCCAAACCGGTCAGGCCTGAGGCGATTTCACGCAGGGCGGTTACGGTGGGTTTGTTTTTGCTGTCCATGCGTGCTTCGTGGCCTTGGGCCAGTTCGCGTGCTCGATAGGTTGCGGCAAGAGTCAGGTTAAAGCGATTGGGGATTTTATCCAGACAATCTTCGACGGTAATACGGGCCATGATGTACCTATAAAATTAGCGTGAAAAGGGCGTTCAGGCTATGGTTTTGCTGATGCCTAATTGAGAAAAGAGTTCGGCGTTACGTAGAGCTTGAGTGGGGTAGCGTAGCCGTGTTGCAGCAACAATTTGCGCAAATTGCGTTAAGGCAGTGCTAAATTCTTGATTAATAATAACATATTGACACTCTGGAGCATGTGCCATTTCCCCACCCGCTGCCAGTAAACGACGTGAAATTACGTTAGGTGCGTCTTGGCCGCGTTGTGTCAGGCGAGACTCTAGTGCCTCGATTGAGGGGGGCAGGATAAATATGCCTATGGCTTGGGGGAAGTGTTCGCGCACTTGGCGTGCACCTTGCCAGTCGATTTCCAACAAAACATCGCGACCTGCTTGCAAAGCCTCGTCTATGCGGTCACGTGGTGTGCCGTAGAAATTGCCATGAACTTCAGCCCATTCCAGTAAAGCATTTTGTTCACGCAGTTCCTGGAAGTCTTCCAGGGTGACAAAACGATAATGTTTATTGGCTTCTTCGCCAGGACGTGGTGCTCGTGTTGTGCAAGAAATAGACAAACAGATGCTAGGGTCTTGCGCGAGTAATGCGTTGACCAGACTGGACTTGCCTGCGCCACTGGGCGCAACCACCATAAAAATATTGCCGGGATAGGACGATGTCATAGAGCGAATAGTAACAAATAACAGAGGTGGTCTGGCCGTGATCAGGCCCTATTTTGGTGGGGATCTTGCCCAAGTTCTTCTAGGGTTTCCTGATAGCTTGCGTGGTCACTACATAAAAACACCACGGAATCCCCTATATTCATATTAAAGATCATGTCTTGAATTTGTGTATAGGC
The DNA here is from genome assembly GCA_013416485.1 of Alcaligenaceae bacterium. Lineage (GTDB taxonomy): Bacteria > Pseudomonadota > Gammaproteobacteria > Burkholderiales > Burkholderiaceae_B > JAGOAJ01. Next base: position 129,248 of record JACCEO010000002.1, on the reverse strand, counting down.
ATCCGCAGGGGTTTCTACGGCGGTGACATGTAGATCACCACCGCTTTCAAAGTGTTCCTGGGGTACAAAGTCTGCTATCAAATTAATGTCTGGTTCGCTGATAACGACATAAGCGGTGAAGCTCAGGTCTTCTATTGTGACGCTTAGTACTAGGCCGTGTTCAAGTATGCTGTTAACGTGGCTATGAGGTTTCATGGGGTGTTAGTACTTAGATGGCTAAAGCCTTGGAAAAATCCAAAGTGGCAATGACAGGGGTGTGATCAGACGGTTGTTCGTTAGAGCGTGGGCCTTTATCGATAACACAAGCGCTGCAATAGGGCTGCAAAGCGGTCGATAATAATACGTGATCTATACGCAAACCGGCGTTACGGCGAAAGGCCATACGGCGGTAATCCCACCAGGAAAAAGACTTTTCGGGCTGTGGGAAAGCACGGAAAGAGTCCACCAAACCTAAATCTAGCAAGCCTTGTAGTGCGGCTCGTTCAGCGTCAGATACCAAAATGTCGCCTGCCCATTTTTCTGGATCATGGACATCTTCGTCGGCAGGGGCAATGTTGTAGTCGCCCAGTATGGCTAATAAGGGATAGCGCTTCAGCTCGTCTTCTAGCCAGGCGTGCAAAGCTTTATACCAGGCCAGTTTGTATTCGTATTTTTCGCTTCCTACAGCCTGCCCGTTGGGGCAATAAGCGCTAATTACACGTATGTCCCCTATGGGACTGTCTAGTGTTGCGGCAATAATACGTTGTTGGTGATCTTCGAAGTTAACGATATTACGTTGTATGTCGCGGCCTAGGGTGGGTGTGATGATAGCCACCCCGTTATAGGTTTTCTGCCCAGCCCAGTGTGCTTCGTAGCCTATGTCATTAAATGCTTGTATAGGGAATTTTTCATCCGGCATTTTTAGTTCTTGCAAGCATAAGGCTTGCATAGGGTTGGCTTCCAGCCAAGCCAGCACCTGCGGCAGGCGCACATTGAGGGAATTTATGTTCCAGGTTGCTAATTTCATGCTCGCTATAATAACGCAAGGGCGATGACTATTCGTAAGTTATTGAAGATATTGACTTTTTTAGATCGTTGGTCTATACTGATGGTTGATAAAGGTGCGCGGGGCGCCTTTTGGTTATTGCAAGGAGACCTGTCTTATGGCAAAAAAGCCTACCCAGAGAAAACAGCCTTTCGTTATCGAACCGCTTAACTGGACAGCGCCTGACGTCGCATTGGATGAATCCGAAAAACGCACTGACGAGCCCAAGCAGCCCGCTTCCGCTAAGGAAGCCCAGGACTAACGGCTTAGCCAAAATACTCAACGGCAGGATACGAATCCTGCCGTTTTTTTCGCCCTGAACTTCTGCTGTTATCTCTTGAATACAGCGCTAAGCAACAGATTGGCGATACAGATACAATCGACCATTACGCTAATTTACTGTTCAGGAGAGACCTCATGGAAGATGTTGTCGTTGTTTCCGCTTGCCGTACTGCCATAGGTGGTTTTGGGGGCGGTCTGAAGGATTTTGCGCCGTGCGAGCTAGGCACCCTTGTTGTTAGCGCCGCCATAGAGCGAGCTGGTATTGCTGCTACGGATGTAGGGCATGTCGTTTTTGGTAATGTGATAACTACCGAACCGCGCGATATGTACTTATCGCGTGTTGCCGCCATGAATGCCGGCATAGGTCAGTCTACGCCAGCCTTTAACGTTAACCGTCTATGTGGTTCTGGATTACAGGCAATTATTTCTGCGGCACAAACCTTACAGTTAGGGGATGCCGAGATTGCTGTGGCGGGTGGTGCTGAAAGCATGAGCCGCGCGCCGTATATGGCCACTGCACACCGTTGGGGCGCGCGTATGGGTGACAGCGTCATGATGGATATGATGACCGGCGCGTTGTCTGATCCCTTCGATAAAAATCACATGGGCGTGACCGCAGAAAATGTGGCTCGTGAATATTCGGTCAGCCGTGAAGACCAAGACGCATTGGCGTTATCTTCGCACCAACGTGCTGAGCATGCTATTGAGCAAGGCTACTTTAAAGACCAAATTGTGCCGGTTGTGAAAAAAACTCGTAAAGGCGATGTTGTTTTCGATACTGATGAACACGTACGTTTGGGTGCTACTGCAGAAAATTTTTCGTCCTTACGCCCAGTATTTATCAAAGAAAACGGCACAGTTACTGCAGGTAATGCCTCGGGACTGAACGACGGCGCGGCGGCTTTGGTCTTGATGACAGCAACTGCCGCTAAAGCGCGCGGTTTACAGCCTATGGCCAAACTGGTTTCCTATGGCCATGCGGGTGTCGATCCTAAATACATGGGCATGGGTCCAGTACCAGCTACAAAGATTGCTCTGAAAAAAGCGGGCCTGACCGTAGAGCAATTGGATGTGATTGAAGCTAACGAAGCATTTGCTGCACAAGCATGTGCGGTTAGCCGTGAATTGGGCTTGGATAACGCCAAAGTCAACCCAAATGGTAGTGGTATTGGCTTGGGTCACCCCATAGGTGCGACGGGTGCCATTATTGCCACCAAGGCCTTGCACGAATTACAACGCATTCAAGGACGTTATGCCTTGGTCACTATGTGCATAGGAGGCGGGCAGGGTATAGCCGCCATCTTCGAACGTGTCTGATCTTCCCCAATACACCAACGACGAACCCACTCTGTCGGAATTTGACGGCATACGGTATTTACATTTTGGTACCGAGTGGGTACAAGGGGCTATGAAAATAGCCAAGCCCTCCGAGTTGGTCCTGTCTTATACCCAACAAATGATGGCTTGGTTGCTATTTTTGCAACCCAGTCGTTCAGATACCGTGGGTATATTAGGTTTGGGCGCGGGTTCACTATTACGTTATACGCTTAAACACACTACAGCATCGGTGGAAACTATAGAATGGAATCCACAGGTTACGGCTATTTGTAGGGCGTATTTTCGTTTGCCTACGTCCAAACGCTCAGTCATTATTCATGACGATGCCGAGCTTTGGGTAAAAAATCCAGACAGCATAGACCGTTATACGGCCTTGATGGTGGACCTCTATGATGCTGACGCTCAGGGTCCCGTCCGTGACTCTCTAGAGTTTTATCAGCATTGTTATAGAGCACTGGCCGATGTGGGGGTCATGGTGGTCAACCTGTTTGGCAACCACGATAGCTTCCCACATAATCTTGACAACATCCGTCAGGCATTTTCTGGGCGGGTGCTAGAGCTGCCTGAAATTGATGCGGGCAACCGCGTGTTGCTGGCATTTAAAGGGCCGCTGCTCAAAGTAAGCACCGCACAGTTTTTGGCTAGGGCTGAAGAGGTCGAAACCACATTTGGCTTGCCGGGCGTGCGTTGGGCCAGGGCATTATTGGAGCAACGTAGCAGTTCTGCGAAAAGCGTCACCATTTAACGCGTTAGACTTACGCGTATCTGCGATCAGGCCCAGCCTGTCGTGTTATCAAACAAGGAGTCAACTATGAAGTTACGCATATCGGCAAAACTGGCTTTTGGCGCGTTGGCAGTCGCCGGCGCATTGGTTCACGGCGTGGCCGCTGCCCAATCCGTTGCGGTCTCTTCCATTGTCGAGCATCCAGCCTTGGATGCCATCAGGGATGGAGTTAAGGAAGCCCTGACTGAGGCCGGCTACACTGAAGCTAATGGGTTGGACTGGGAGTTTCAGACGGCACAGGGAAATACCGCCATTGCTGCACAAATAGCGCGTAAGTTCGTAGGTGAAAAAGTCGATGTGATTGTGGCCATTGCTACGCCAGCAGCTCAGGCTGTGGTAGCAGCAACGAAAACAATACCGGTGGTGTATTCCGCGGTAACCGACCCGGTAGCTGCTCAGTTGGTGTCCACTATGGATGCTAGCGGCACTAATGTTACCGGTGTATCCGATATGCTGGTTTTAAGTAAGCAAGTAGATCTGATTAAACAGATTTTGCCCGATGCAAAGCGGGTTGGTATGGTCTACAACCCTGGCGAAGCTAACTCTGTGGTTGTGGTCAAGGAAATGCGTGAACTATTAACCCAGGCAGGTATGACATTGGTTGAGGCGTCAGCCGCGCGTACTGTTGACGTGGGTGCAGCTGCACGCAGCCTGATCGGTAAGGTCGATGTTATTTATACCAACACCGATAACAACGTTGTATCCGCCTATGAGGCCTTGGTTAAAGTGGGTAATGATGCCAAGATCCCATTGATTGCCTCCGATACTGATAGCGTTCCACGTGGTGCAATTGCCGCTATGGGCGTGAATTACCGTAACCTGGGCTTACAAACCGGGAAGGTAGTTATCAGTATTTTGAAAGGTGAAAAACCTGGCGATATTCCATCGACAACCAGCGACAAACTAGAGTTGTTTGTGAATCTTACTGCCGCTGAAAAGCAGGGCGTCACATTAAGCGACGCTTTCATCAAGTCAGCCACTAAAGTCATCGAGTAAAATCCTTACTCGGATTGCGCAGGTGGGTTGTGCAATGCAACCTACCTGCTTGTTGTTTGGCACTACTGGTTAGAACATGTCTCTATATTCCCTATTGGGTGCATTGGAAATTGGCCTGATATTTGGTCTGGTCGCCTTGGGCGTACTAATTTCCTTCCGTATTTTGCGTTTTCCAGACTTGACCGTTGATGGCAGCTTTCCGCTAGGTGGCGCTACTGCAGCTGTGCTGATTAGTCAGGGCGTGGACCCATTCACGTCCACCCTGATTGCTACCGTGGCTGGTGCATTTGCAGGCATGATCACGGGTTGGTTGAACGTCAAGTTGAAAATTATGGATCTGCTGGCCAGCATCCTGATGATGATCGCCTTGTACTCCATTAATCTTAGGGTTATGGGCAAACCCAATATACCCCTAATTTCCGACTCCACGGTATTTACCGTTTTGCAGCCTGAATCGATACCAGACTACGTGGCGCGCCCATTGATACTGCTGGTGATCGTGGTGGTAGTCAAACTACTACTAGACTGGTATTTTTCGACTCAGACCGGTTTGGCCATGCGAGCTACAGGTTCCAATCCGCGTATGGCGCGTTCCCAAGGCGTAGCCACTGGTGCTATGGTGCTTGCAGGCATGGCTATTTCCAATGCCTTATGTGCCTTGGCCGGGGCCTTGTTTGCCCAATCCCAAGGAGGGGCCGATATCTCTATGGGTATAGGTACCATAGTTATAGGCTTAGCCGCTGTTATCGTGGGTGAAAGCATCATGCCATCGCGCAAAATGCGTATCGTGACCTTGGCAGTTATTTTGGGTGCAGTTCTGTATCGTTTCTTTATTGCCTTGGCCCTGAATATCGACTTTATTGGTTTGGAAGCGCAAGACTTAAATCTGGTGACTGCGGTACTGGTAACGATAGCTTTAGTTATTCCGTTAATGAAACAGCGCTTGCGCAGTAAAGCCAGAGGACGTTGATATGTTAAGTGCAAACGAACTTAGTATTACGTTTAACCCAGGCACACCTATAGAAACCAAAGCCTTAAGGGGGATGACGCTAGAAATCCCTTCTGGTCAGTTTGTGACGGTGATTGGTTCCAATGGGGCGGGTAAATCCACTTTTCTGAATGCGGTCTCAGGAGATTTAAGTGTGGACAGCGGTACCATCACGATTGATGGGAGCGATGTAACCCGGCAACCTGTGTGGACCCGAGCTCAGCAAGTAGCACGAGTTTTTCAAGATCCTATGGCAGGCACCTGTGAAGACCTGACCATAGAAGAAAACATGGCTCTAGCAAGTTGTCGCGGTCAACGCCGGGGACTCAACAAAGCTGTAAAAAAAAGCATGCGCGAAGAGTTCCGCGCACGTTTAGCTACTTTGGGCCTGGGGCTGGAAAATCGGCTTACTGACAACATAGGACTATTATCTGGTGGTCAGCGCCAGGCAGTTAGCTTGTTGATGGCAGCGCTTCAACCGTCTCGTATCTTGCTCCTTGATGAGCATACCGCTGCCCTAGATCCGCGCACAGCGGCATTTGTGCTTGAATTAACCGCCCGGATTGTTGCTGAAAATCACTTAACCACCATGATGGTGACTCACAGTATGCGCCAGGCCTTGGATGTGGGTGAGCGCACTGTCATGCTGCATCAGGGGCAGGTAGTCTTGGATGTCTCGGGTAAAGACCGTGAAGGACTAGAGGTATCCGACTTGTTACATATGTTTGAGCAAGTGCGTGGCGAAACCTTGGCCGATGATGGTTTGTTGTTAAGTTAAGTTTAATTAAATGGATACAGGGTCGCTTAACGCAGATCCTGATGATACGAAATGGTACGGTGGACGGCGAACATTCCAGTTTTCGCCGTATACTCACGCTTTACCGAAAACAGAATCATTTCAGTATTGCCTTGTGTGGGCATGCTGCACAGGAGCTATTGAATGTCCAACCTTCGCCTGCTATCGGGGCAATCAGTTCGCCTAGTCATGCTATCTTCTTTGCTGGTACTTGCTGCGTGTGGCAAGCAAGAGCCACAAGCGGGTGGAGCAATGAAGGTACCAGTCAGTGTAATTACTGTGCAACCCCAATCCACAGAAGTGTTTGTTGCGTTACCGGGCCGGGTGGAAGCCATACAAGATGCTCAAATTCGAGCCCGCGTCAGTGGCATAGTGAATGAAATCAATTTCCAGCAAGGTAGCGAGGTCACAGAAGGCCAATTGCTGTTCACTATAGATCCCGCACCTTATCAAGCGGTGCGTGATCAAGCAGCAGCGCAACTCAAGCGTACTCAGGCGGACTTGCAAGCGGTACGTGCTTTGTCGCAGCGCTATGCGAAGTTAATCAAAGAAAACGCGATTAGCCGCCAAGAATATGATAACGCCGTGGCTCAAGCTGGTCAGGCGGAAGCGGCCGTAGCCGCTGCACAAGCGGCTTTGAAATCAGCAGATATTGATTTAGGTTACACCAAGGTGGTATCACCCATAAACGGCCGTATTGGTAAGTCTTTGGTCACCGTGGGGGCGTTGGTTAGCGCTGCGAACGCCACGCAACTGGCAACTGTGCAGCAATTGGATAAGGTGTATGTAGACCTGACCCGGTCGACTACGGAACTGGCCCAGTTGCGTCGTGCTCATGCTAGTGGCGAACTGACCCTCACGCCTGAAGGCGCTGCGGTTGCCCAAGTGTTGCTAGAAGATGGCACAGTCTATCAGCCTGATGGCAAGCTACTATTTTCAGGGGTGTCTGTAGATCCAACGACAGGCCAAGTCAATTTACGTGCCGAGTTCGCTAACCCGGATCAAATTTTATTGCCTGGTATGTATGTACGTGTGCAATTGCAACAAGGTACAGATACAAAAGCCTTGTTGGTGCCCCAACAAGCCATACAGCGCACTACCGATGGTCTAAATACCCTCATGTTGGTCAAGGACGAAAAGGTTGCGCCTATGGCAGTGACTACAGGGGTGCAAGTGGGCGGTAGTACCATCATTACTAAAGGTTTGAATCCTGGTGACATAGTAATCGTTGCAGGATTCCAAAAAATACGCCCTGGCGCACCGGTACAAGCTATGCCATGGAAGGCAGAAGTCCCAGCCCCAGCCGGACAAGCGCCCGCAACTGCGTCACCCACCGCTGACAGTGCCGACAGTGCTGCTGCCGATTCTGCAAAAAAGTGATAACTCATGCCACAGTTTTTTATTGAACGACCTATTTTTGCCTGGGTAGTTGCCCTGGCAATCACGCTGGCAGGTTTATTGGCGATACCCAATATGCCGGTTTCCCAATATCCCGAAGTCGCGCCACCAGCAATTACTGTCAGTGCCAGTTACCCAGGTGCTTCGGCCAGTGATGTGGCAAGCTCAGTCGCTAGTGTTATTGAGAATGAACTTAATGGTGCTAAGGGTTTGCTGTACTACGAGTCCGTCAGTGACTCTTATGGTCAAGCTGAAATTACAGTGACATTTCAACCAGGTACTGACCCTGACTTGGCTCAGGTCGACGTTCAGAATCGGGTTTCCAACGTCATAGCACAGTTGCCGGCCGCGGTGGCCCAGCAGGGTTTGAAATTTGCTCAAAGCAACACCGGTTTCTTGATGGTGGTCACTCTGTCGTCTAAAGACGGCTCTATGGACCAGACAGCGTTGGCTGATTACATTACGCGTAATATTCAGAATCCCGTTTCTCGGGTTCCTGGTGTAGGGAAATTTCAGCTGTTTGCATCGGGTCGTGCTATGCGTGTGTGGGTGGACCCCGATAAGCTAACGGGTCTTAAACTCAGTATGGCCGAGGTCAATAGTGCGATAGAACGGCAAAACAAGGTGATCTCAGGGGGCATTATGGGTTCGCCCCCTAATCCTAATACGCAACGCGTGACTGCACCTATAGTGGTTAATGGACAATTGTCCAGCGTTCAGGAATTTGGTGACATCATTCTTAGAGCAAATCTGGATGGCTCTACTGTACGTTTATCAGATGTGGCTCGTATCGAAGTGGGTTCTGATAGTTACCAGTTTGGTGCGCGTTTGAATGGTAAGCCTACCGCCGCTTTTGCGATTTCTTTGGCGCCCAATGCCAATGCCTTATCTACGGCAAATGGGGTCAAGGAAAAAATGGAAGAGTTGACTACTTTCTTCCCGGAAAATATGTCCTATGCAATACCCTACGACACCTCACCTTACGTCAAGATTTCTATAGAGCAGGTTGTCAAAACTTTGCTTGAAGCGATGGTGTTGGTGTTTATCGTGATGTTTGTATTTTTACAAAACGTGCGTTACACCCTTATTCCTGCTCTGGTAGTACCAGTTGCCATATTAGGGGCGCTGGCCGTCATGATGGTCAGTGGTTTTTCCATTAACGTATTAACCATGTTTGCGATGGTGCTAGCCATAGGGATATTGGTCGATGACGCGATTGTGGTGGTTGAAAACGTAGAGCGCATCATGGTCGAGGACGGCTTGCCGCCTAAAGAAGCGACCAAAAAAGCTATGCCACAAATTACTGGCGCCATTATTGGCATGACGTTGGTCTTGGCAACGGTGTTTTTCCCACTGGCCTTTATGTCGGGTTCAGTAGGGGTTATTTACCGGCAGTTCTCCATTGCTATGGCTGTGTCTATCTTGTTTTCGGCCCTGCTGGCCCTGACTTTTACACCAGCCTTGTGCGCGACTATATTGAAACCGATACCTAAGGGTCAGCACGAAGCCAAAAGGGGATTTTTTGGCTGGTTTAACCGACTATTTGATAGTACGACAAACAGCTATCAGGGTTGGGTAAGGCGTAGTTTGAAACGTGGTGCACGCATGATGCTGGTGTACTTGATATTGGTGGTGGCTTTGGGCTGGTTGTACATGCGCTTGCCCACATCGTTTCTACCTGAAGAAGATCAGGGGTATGTGATTGCCAATATTGAATTGCCTTCAGGGGCGACGGCAAATCGGACTATAGAGATCATCGAGCAGGTCGAGCATTACTTCCAGCAACAACCAGCTGTGGCGAATATTATTACTGTACAGGGTTTTAGCTTTAACGGTAATGGATTGAACTCGGCCATCGCCTTTGTGCCCTTGAAAGACTTCAAAGAACGTCAAGATCCGGCAATGTCGGCCCAGGCCATATCGGCCAAAGCCATGCAAAACTTATTATTCGGCTTGCCGGACTCTATGGTGTTTTCCATTGTGCCGCCAGCCATATCCTCTTTGGGTAATGCCAGTGGTTTTGACTTGCGCCTAGAAGACAGGGGCAGCAGTGGTCACGAGGCTTTGTTGGCTGCATCGCAACAGTTGTTGATGCTAGCATCGCAAAGCCCAGTGTTAACCCAAGTGCGGGTTACGGGCTTAGGTCCTGGTTCCCAGCTTAGCTTAACGATAGATCGTGATAAAGCGGCTGCCTTAGGGGTGGATTTTTCTGAGGCGGCAAACCTGATTTCTACCAGCATGGGCTCGTCTTATGCTGGCAAGTTCACTAACCAAGGTTGGGTACAGAATGTTTGGGTACAGGCAGATCAGGAACATCGCATGTCACCTGACAACGTACTTAAGCTCAATGCACGTAACAATAATGGTGAGATGGTGCCTTTGTCCTCTTTCGTGTCTTACGACTGGAGCCAAGGACCGGTACAGGTGGTGCGTTACAACAGCTATGAGTCCATACGTATAGGTGGGTCGGCTGCACCAGGATATTCCACCGGTGATGCTATGGCTGAAATGGAACGTCTGGTGGCTCAGCTACCTGCAGGTTTCGGCTACGAATGGACGGGCTTGTCTTACCAAGAACGTCAGGCGGCAGGTCAAACTGGGATTTTACTGGGACTAGCCGTACTGGTGGTGTTCATGGTACTTGCCGCACTGTATGAAAGCTGGGCGATACCTTTATCGGTCATGCTGGCCGTACCGCTGGGCATGTTGGGTGCGGTAGGCTTGGTTAGCGCTATGGGTATGTCTAACGACGTGTACTTCCAGGTCGGTATGGTGACAGTAATTGGCTTGGCAGCTAAAAATGCGATTCTTATTGTTGAGTTCGCCAAAGATACCTATGCTCGAGGGGGCAGCATCATAGACGCTACCGTAGAGGCAGCGCGCTTACGGTTCCGCCCAATATTAATGACGTCATTCGCCTTTATTTTAGGGGTCTTGCCCTTGGTGTTTGCCTCTGGTGCTGGGGCAGCTAGCCAAAACGCAGTGGGTTTGGGCGTACTTGGTGGGATGCTGGCTGCTACGCCATTAGCTGTTTTATTTGTGCCTACCTTCTTTGTCGTGGTCCTAAGTATTTTCAAGACCAAACCTAAGTTACTTGGGGCACATGCACAAAACTCTGTTCCTGACAGTAACGTGGCTAGCACGAATACCAGCAAGTCAAATCAACACGGAGACCAGTCATGAGCCAGGGTGTATTTCGCATAAGCGCTATTGCGCTGGTGACTGCAGTGGTCCTGGCAGGCTGTTCGCTGGCACCTAAATACGAACGGCCATTGGCACCTATTCCTGCTCAGTACCCAGGTCAAGTCCAGCAGGGCGATCAGACTGGTCAAGTTTCAGGTGTACAAGCCAGTGCCGATCTGGGATGGCGGGAGTTTTTCCGTGACCCTCGTTTACAAACGTATATCAGCTTGGCTTTGGAAAACAATCGCGATATGCGTATTGCCATAGAGCGTATCCAGGAAGCCAGGGCGCAGTATGGCATCGTTGATAGCGAACGTTTGCCCACTTTAGGTATAGGTGGCAATGGGCAAATTACCCGTAATCCGCCTGACTTGCGTTCGGGGGGGCCAGGCTCGGACAGCGTTAGCCGATTTTATTCAGCCGGTGTCGGCATTACGTCGTTTGAATTGGACTTTTTTGGTCGTGTACGTAATTTGTCCGAAGCGGCTCGTCAGCAATATCTAGCCACTACAGAAGCCCGACGCACCATGCATATCAATGTGGTGTCTTTGGTGGCTGAAGCCTATTTTCGTTTACGCACTGCACAAGAGTTACAAAGCCTAAATACTAAAACCTTACAGTCTCGTCAGGGTAGTTATCAGTTGGTACAGGCGCGTTTCAATGCGGGTGTTGCATCGGCCTTAGATGTGTACCAAGCCCGTAGCCAGCTAGATTCCATTTATGCTGAACAAGCTGCGGTGCAACGCATGCAGTCGCAGGCAGTGAATGCCTTGGAATTGCTAGTTGGCACTAGCATTGATATCAGCGATGCTGAATTGGTTTTTGGTCGAGATCAGTTATTAGCCCAAATACCTGTGGGTTTGCCTGCCGATCTACTAGAGCGTCGACCTGACATCATGGGTGCAGAACATGCTTTATTGGCTGCTAATGCGAATATCGGTGCAGCTAGGGCAGCATTTTTTCCCAATATTTCCATTACGGGCTTGTTGGGGTTTGCAAGTCCGCAGTTGGGGGGCTTGTTCGGTGGTGGTAACCGTTATTGGCAGTTTTCTCCACAGTTAGTTATGCCTATTTTTTCTGGTGGGGTAAGCGGTGGCCTCGACTTAGCCAAAGCGCGTAATAATATTGCTGTAGCACAATATGAAAAAACCATACAAACTGCCTTTCGTGAAGTGGCTGATGCCTTAGCTGGCGAAGCCACTTACACACAGCAATTGGATGCTTTACGTTCTTTGGAAAGTGCTGCCAATAATACGCTTAGGCTGGCACGTTTGCGTTATGAAACTGGTATAGACAGTTTCTTGCAAGTACAAAATGCCGAGGTCAACTTATACACCACTCAACGTAGCTTTTTGGAAACCGGCATGGATTCCTTGCTGAACCGAGTCGAGCTGTATAAAGCACTGGGTGGTGGTTGGTTAGCTGACTCTGTCGTAGCTCAAGCCCAAGCTCAAGCCCTTTAAAAGGCAGATGGGACAAGTTCTGGGTAAAAGGCGATAATAGGCGCTTAGTTATTTTATTCATGATAAGGAAGGGGTGTACACGATGATTGAGTTGGGCGTTAATATTGATCATGTGGCCACCTTGCGGCAACAGCGGTTTACCTCATACCCCGATCCCATACAGGCAGCTTTGCGTGCCGAGGATGCGGGGGCTGACGTGATTACCTTGCACTTACGTGAAGATCGTCGCCATATCCAGGATCAAGATGTCTTGGCAATACGGCCCTTGTTGCGTACTCGCATGAATCTAGAATGCGCTATTACTAGCGAAATGTTAGATTTTGCATGCCAAGTAGCACCCCAAGACGTGTGTCTGGTGCCCGAGCGTCGCGAAGAATTAACCACAGAAGGTGGTCTGGATGTGGCCGGGAAATTCAATCTGGTCAAGCAAGCGGTAGATCGTTTACACGATGCCGGTATACGCGTTTCGCTATTTATAGACCCTGACGACCAGCAAATCCAGGCCGCTCATGAAGCTGGTGCCAATATTATCGAGTTGCACACGGGGGCCTATGCAGAAGCAACCTCTGAACAGCAACATATTCAACAGCTAGAACGTATACGTCGCGGGGTTGCCGTAGCGGCCGGTTTGGGCCTGCGTGTGAATGCCGGACATGGTTTGCACTACGAAAACGTACAGGCGATTGCGGCATTACCTGGTATCGATGAACTAAATATTGGCCATGCCATAGTGGCGCGTGCCATTTTTGATGGCTGGGAAAAGGCCATACGCGATATGAAAGCCATTATGATCACCGCGAGTGCGCCATAAGGTGTATTTGATGCCCTCTAGCATCTAAGCCATTAAGCGCCGCGCCTACGTGCGGCGTTTTGTTGCTACTACTATAAAAGGATACTTGATGTCTGTTACCCCCTTGGATTACCTATATACACGTCGCTCTGTCAAGCTGGTTCAGGAGCCTGGCCCCTCTGAAGAGCAATTGGCTCAGATCCTGCAGGCAGCGATGTCAGCCCCTGATCACGGTAGGCTGCGTCCTTGGCGTTTCAAGTTGATACGTGGTGCAGCTATAGGTCGTTTGGCTGATCTATCCATTGCTGCTACGCGTGCATCAGGCGGTACCATCACGGATGTCAAAGAAGCATCGATTCGTCGTTGGCTGGCCAAAGTGCCACTACTGATCGCTGTCGCTTGTCATTTGGATCATGAAAATACCAAGATTCCTGAAGAAGAGCGCATGCTATCTACAGGTGCTGCTGTGATGAATATGCTCAATGCGGCTCACATGTTGGGCTTGGGTGCTTTCTGGAGCACTGGTTTAGGCACTTACGCTGATGAAGTCACTGATGCACTGGGTTTTGATGCCCTAGACTACCGTTTTATGGGGTTCGTGAATGTGGGTACACCAGTCAATGTATTGCCGCCCATGGAACGTCCTGATTTCCACGACTTCCTTACAGAAGAGTGGACAGGCGAGTAATTAGTAGTCGGTTTTTCTTATAGGAATCTAGCGATGCAGCAGTTAAACACAGATGTGGCAATTATTGGCGCGGGAACGGCTGGCATGGCGGCTTATAAGGCAGTGAAAAAAGCCGGAAAAAAAGCTTTACTGATAGAAGGTGGCCCTTATGGGACCACCTGCGCCAGAGTGGGCTGTATGCCATCCAAGTTGTTAATAGCGGCTGCCGATGCCGCGCATGGCATAGGCATAGCCCCTGAATTTGGTGTTGAAGTCTTGGGCAAGATACATATCGATGGTGAACGTGTCATGGCCAGGGTGCGCAATGAGCGTGACCGTTTTGTTGGTTTTGTGTTGGACAGCATTGCTGCCATCCCTGAGACCGATAAAATCCGCGGTTATGCACGTTTTCTTGCCAATACCGTTTTGCAGGTCGATGATCATACACAAATTCATGCCAACAGCGTGGTCATTGCGACAGGATCTTCGCCTGTGGTACCTGATATCTACAGCGCGTTGGGCCAGCGTGTACTAATTAATGACGATGTATTCGATTGGCAGACTCTGCCACGCCGTGTATTGGTGGTGGGTTCAGGCGTTATAGGATTGGAAATCGGCCAAGCGTTAACTCGCTTAGGGGTCAAAGTCTGCCTAGTTAATCGCAGCGCTAGATTGGGCGGTATCAGTGATCCTAAAGTGGCAGCCAGTGCACGCTTAGCTTTTCAAAAAGAAATGGATATACGCCTAGAAACGATTGTTGATAGTGTGGCGCTGAAGGGTGATGAAGTCCATGCTGTCTTGAAATCTAATGATGGAAAGCTATCTACAGAAGTTGTGGATTATGTATTGGTTGCCACTGGTCGTCGTCCTAATCTAGATGCACTGGGTTTGGAAAATACGACTATCGCAATAGATGAACAAGGTTGGCCAAGCATTAATTTATTGACTCTGCAGCTAGGGGATGCACCTGTGTTTATTGCAGGCGATGTTACTGGTACTTTACCGGTACTGCACGAAGCGAACGATGAAGGTTATTTTGCTGCGGCAAATGCGCTCGTTTACCCAGATGTCATTGAGCCGCAACGTCGGACGCCTTTGACTGTGGTGTTTTCTGATCCTCAAATCGCTCAGGTGGGTGTGCACTTTAAAGACTTGCCTGAAACGGGTGTGGTGTTTGGTGAAGTCAGCTTTGTGAATCAAGGGCGTTCACGGATCATGCTAAAAAACCAAGGCATGTTGCGCTTATATGCTGACAGCATTGACGGCCGTTTATTAGGGGCTGAAATGGCTGGCCCCGCGATGGAACATATTGCCCATTTGCTAGCTTGGTGTGTGCAGCAAAACTTATCGGTCAACGACATGCTGGGTATGCCGTTTTACCACCCGGTAATTGAAGAGGGTCTGCGTACTGCCTTACGTCAGGCAGCAGCAGAATTAGCAGCTGTGTAGCTTGTCTACAGTAGGGATTTGACTGCGCTAGTTAATACGTCAAAGGTTTCAGTATCGGCCGCTAGCAAGCGTGCGCGTCCTTGCTGGTCAAAAAAGTACACGCCACGGCTATGTGCCACCTCGTAGTCCTCTAGATCATTTGTCGTTGGTTTTTCTATTTGATAGGCCACACGATAACGACGTGCTAGATTGGCTATTTGCTTTTCCGTACCGGTTAAACCTATGGCTTTGCTGTCAAAAGCATCAACATAAGCTTGTAGGATGTCTGGTGTGTCGCGGTGGGGATCCACACTAACAAACACGATGCTGACTTTGTCAGCATCTGTGCCCAGACTTTCTACCACATGCGATAACTGAGCCATCGTAGTGGGGCAAATATCTGGACAGCTGGCATAGCCAAAAAACAGCATAACCACCTTACCCTGAAAGTCCTTTTCGGTGATGGTTTTGTTGCCTTGGCCTTGCAAACTAAATTCCAGATCAGGCAAAAAACCACGTATAGGGTGTAAGGCGGTTTCACCGGTAGTTTGTGCGCTGGCCCAAGGTAGTATCAGGGCCAGTAGTAGGGTGCATAGGCCCTGGTACAACTTACGCATGGTTCAATTTCCTTAGTTAACTGTTGCGAGGCCGTTATGGCGCAGCAAAGCATCTATGGATGGATCACGGCCTCGGAAAGCACGAAAAGAATCTGCTGCAGGGCGTGAACCGCCCACGGCCAAAATCTCATCCATGAAGCGCTGTCCTGTGACGGGGTCTAATGTGTCGTCATTACCTAAGGCTTCAGCTTGCTCTTCAAAGGCCGCATAAGCATCGGCAGATAGCACTTCAGCCCACTTGTAGCTGTAGTAGCCTGCACCGTAACCACCAGCAAACAGGTGGGAGAAATTATGTGGGAATCGGTGCCAAGCGGGTGGGAATAGCACGGCGACTTCCTGGCGCACCTGATCCAGTGTATTCATGACGTCAGATATGGACATACCTGCTTGCTGGTGTATAGACATGTCGAACAGGGAAAATTCCAGTTGGCGTAGCATTTGCATGCCGCTTTGGAAGTTACGTGCAGCCACCATTTTATCGAACAGCGTTTTGGGTAGTTGGGCACCGGTATCGATATGGGCTGACATGGCTTGCACCACTGACCATTCCCAGCAGAAGTTTTCCATGAACTGCGAGGGTAGTTCTATCGCGTCCCATTCGACCGCAGAAAATGCCGATGCGCCTGGATCGTCTACTTTCGATAGCAAGGCGTGCAAGGCATGGCCGCTCTCGTGGAATAGGGTGATGACGTCATCGTGGGTTAATAACGCAGGTTTATCCCCCTGGGGCGGTGTGAAATTGCATGTCAGATACACCACTGGCGTTTGTACACTGCTAGGTAGTTTGCGACGATTGCGCTCACTGTCTACCCAAGCACCACTTTGTTTGCCTTGGCGGGCATATAGATCCAGATACAAGTGGCCTAAAACCTGACCTTGTTGATTACTGATGCTATAGGGGCGTACATCTGTGTGCCAGACGGGTATATTGGCGGGTGTCAGATCCACCTTGAACAAGCTGCGGGCTACATGAAACAAACCATCCAGAACTTGTGGCTCTGTGAAGTATTGTTTTACCTCTTCTTCAGAGTAAGCATAGCGTTGTTCGCGCAGACGTTCGGATGCAAATGCTACATCCCAGGGTTGAAGGTCGCTAATGTTCAGGTGCTGGTTAGCAAATTCACGCAGTTCGGTTAAGTCGCGTTGGCCTGAGGTTTTGGCTTTTTGTGCCAGTTCTCGTAAAAAGTCTAGCACTTGGTCGGCGTTGTCGGCCATACGCGTTTCCAGGCGTAGCTCGGCAAAGTTTTTATAGCCCAATAAATGAGCTTCTTCTGCACGCAAGGCTAATAATTGCTCTATTAATGCGGAGTTATCTAGTTCGGGTTTGTTAGCCTGATCCGACGCGATGGTGGCGTAGCCGGTATAGAGTTCCCGGCGTAGTTCACGGTCTGTGGCGTATTGCATCACGGGAATGTAGCAAGGCATTTTCAGACTGAACTGCCAGCCATGTTGCTGATTAGCTGTTGCTGCGTCTTGAGCAGCTTGTACGACATCGGCTGGTAAGCCCGTTAGACGGTTTTCGTCAGTGACCAACAACGACCATTGATCAACGCTATCCAGTGCGTTCTCAGAAAACTTTTGTGAGGCTTGGGCTTGTTGATCGGAAATAACGGCATAGCGGTCACGAGCTATGCCTTCCAGTTCGACACCGCTAAGACGAAAATCACGTAAGGCCAGCTCTATGATGCGTTGACGTACGGCCGGTAACTGTGCAAATTCTGGACTGTCTTTCAGACGCTTGTATTGTGCGTACAAACCAGCATGTAGCCCCACCCAAGTGGAAAACTCGGTGATTAGGGGCAGACCACTGTTATAGGCCGCACGCAGTTCGGGAGTATTGACGACCGCATTTAAATGACCGGCCACCGACCAGGCCCGCCATAGGCGTTCAGATACATCTTGAACTGGCTCTATGATGGTTGCCCAGGTGGCTGTCTGTGTCGGTTGAGCTACCTGCTCTACCGCCAAGCGAGTCTGGTCTATGAGTTCGCTGACGGCAGGCAATATATGCTCGGGTCGAACAGCAGCATAGTCAATTAGATCGGCAACAGGGGCTAGTAATGGGTTGGTCGTCATACGTTGTACTTATCCGGAAATTGTTCAGGTAGCAGCGGCGCGACGCTCGGCGGCTTCCAGGGTGTTAACGAGTAGCATGGCAATCGTCATGGGGCCTACACCACCAGGTACTGGTGTGATAGCAGCGGCAACCTGACGGGCGGTATCAAATTGGACATCGCCGACTAACTTTCCATCAGGACGGCGGTTGATGCCTACGTCAATGACGACTGCGCCAGGCTTAATCATGTCGCCAGTAATCATTTCAGGTTTTCCCGTGGCTACTACCAGTACGTCGGCACGGCGAGTTTGTGCGGCCAGATCACGCGTTTTAGAGTTGCACAGGGTAACCGTGGCGCCAGCTGCCAGCAGCAGCATTGCCATAGGCTTACCTACGATATTACTGGCGCCAACGATAACGGCTTCTGCACCACGCAGAGCCACATCTTGTGACTCCAGCATCTTCATGACGCCATAAGGCGTACAAGGGCGGAACAGTGGGCGACCGGTCATGAGCAGACCGACGTTGCTGATATGAAAGCCGTCCACGTCTTTTTCGGCACTGATAGCTTCTATGACTTTACCGCTATCCATGTGTGGAGGCAGGGGTAATTGCACCAGTATGCCATCGATGCTGGGATCTTGGTTAAGTTGGTGAATTTTATCCAGCAGGTCAAGTTCGCTGCTGTCGGCCGGCATGCGTATAACACTAGAGTGTAGGCCGGCTTTTTCGCAGGCAGCTGCTTTGTTGCGTACATAGACTTGAGATGCAGGGTCTTCACCAACCAATACAACAGCCAAGCCTGGTGTAATGCCACGCGTTTGCAAAATCTTTACCCGTTGTTGTACTTCATCTTTGATGGTGTCAGACAGCACTTTGCCGTCAATTAGCCTTGCAGTCATGCGGTGGCCTCGTGGGTAAGGGCTATTTTCATAAGATCGGCCACTGTAGTGACCTCGAGTTTTTCCATGATATTGGCCCTATGGGCCTCCACGGTTTTGATACTGATGTTTAGGTCACCAGCAATTTGCTTGTTTAGGCGACCGGCCACTATGCGTTCCAGCACTTGCTGTTCACGCGCGGTCAAGCGGCTAAGTATGGCTTGGTGATCTTTTTGTGCTTGAGCCTGACTGAAGCGTTCTGTGGCCTGATCCATCATGCGAGCCACAATGGCGCGCAAATCGGTTTCATTAAACGGCTTTTCAAGAAAATCGACAGCGCCTTTTTTAATGGTGGAAACAGCCATAGGTACATCGCCATGACCTGTGATGAACACGATAGGTAAAGGAGCTTGGCGAGCTATTAGGGCCTCTTGTAGTTCCAGTCCGCTCATACCAGGCATGCGTACGTCGGCAATAAGTACACCAATTTGATCCGGGTCATAAGAGCCTAGGAACTCTTCGGCGCCGCTGAAGCTTTTGACACGATAGCCATTAGCCTCAAGTAGCCAGCGCAATGAGTCGCGTACTGCCTCGTCGTCATCAACGATGAAAATGGTGCTGGTTGCTTGAAGTGTAGTCATGCAGGGAACTCCTGGGTATTCGTTGTCACGTTTGACGCTGTTGGCGCCGCACGGGGCAAAGTGAAACGGAAAATAGTGCCACCATCTGGGTTTTCGTCGGCCCAAAGCCGACCATGATGAGACTCAATAATAGTACGGCAAATATTCAGCCCCATGCCCAGCCCTTCGGACTTGGTGCTGTAAAACGGTTCGAACAGACGTTCTGGATTGCGTAGCCCGTGGCCGCGATCGACTACGGCAATCTCGATTAATGGTCCTTGGTCAGTAACAACCACATGCAGGGTAGGGTAGTCGCTACTTTCCATCGCTTCTATTCCATTCTTCAATAGGTTTAGCAACACTTGCTCTATTAAGATGGGGTCAGCGACTACATCAGGCAAGGGATCAGGTAAGTGCTTTTGAATGTCAATTTGGTGTTTATAGGCGTCGATGTCGGCAAAGCCTATGGCGTTATCTAGTATGCGTGTAATAGGCACCGTTTGACGCCGCGGTTCGCTACGCTTTACAAATTCGCGTATTCGGCTAATGATTTTGCCCGCCCGTTCGGCTTGTTGAGCGGCTTTTTCTAGTGCTTGCAGCAACCGGTCGGGGTCGGCGTTGCCAGATTTAAGCATGGCGACGGCACCCATGCTGTAGTTGCTGATTGCCGTTAAGGGTTGATTAAGTTCGTGAGCCAATGAAGACGCCATTTCACCCATAGTAGTTAAGCGGCTGGTTAGCTGGATCTTTTCCTGTTGTAGCCGTGATGCGGCTTCGTGAGTACGTCTTTCGGTAATGTCGCGAGCCACTTGCAGTCGCACTCGCCTGCCGTCTGTCCAGGCCAGTATACGGTGGTGAACTTCAAACCAGCGTTGTGCGGATTCTGAAAATGTTTCTACAGTTTCATCTGTAAAACGCCCTAAACGTCCACCTAATAGCTCGCCGTGGCCACTGGACTGGGCGCCAAAAAAACGACGATAAGTGCGGTTCGCGAATAGCAGTTCCAAACCTTCAGGGGTATCGGCGACAACAGAAATGGCGTCATCTAAACCTTCCAGTACGGTCATAAAGCGTTCATGAGCGGCTGTGAGCGCTTCGCGTATACGTTTGGGCTCGGTAATATCGGTCATGGATGTCATCCAACCGATTTGTTCGCCATTGGGATCACGCAGGGGCGAGACGTACATGCGAGCCGTGAAACGTGAGCCATCACGACGTTGAGCTTCTACTTCTAAGCCGCTACTTGGCGTACGCCCAGACAGCAGTAGGTCCAGAGTTTCCTGGTGTTGGGTATAACGACCGGGTAACCAATAAGGGAAGGGGGTGGTACGGCCGATAAGGTCGGCTTCATTCCAGCCTATCATGCGGCAGAAGGCTGGATTGACGTAAGCGATACGGCCTTGCATGTCGAATACCCGCATGCCAGTAGACATAGAGTTTTCCATAGCCCGTCGAAAGCCGGTCTCGGCAATTAAGGCTGCTTCGGCGCGGGTACGAAACCGCGTATACCGCCATAAAGCTAACAGGCTAAGAACGATCACGAAGGACAGGGCAACGACGACCATCATGAGGCGTTGCTGACGTGTTTCCTGATCGATGGTCACAAACATCACACTGTCATTGTGCAAGCGTTGTAGCCATATGAAAGCGCCCATAACGCACAAATATAGCACCAACACAACGGCCGGCGTTAACCAGTAGAGACCGCGACGGTTCTGGTGCGCCTGTTCATAGAAGGTTGTGGGAATCAGAGATTTTTTAGAGTGGTTCGCCATAACAATAAACAAAGTGTGTCCGCCATTTTAGACCCTTACAGGAATGGGCGCTTCCCGCATTATGAAAAACCATATCATAAAATGAAATATTGCTTGAATATCCTCTGGGTCTTTCCTAGAATGAGTACAGCGACCAACAGGGTATAGGGTTCTATGCCTAGTTCGGAATGGCGTGGCATCGGGTATAAAGAAGCAATAAATCAAATGCTGTAATCAGTGCCCGGGTACTAACACCTTAGACACAGGAGACTTTCAATGTCCTCTCTTGATCAAGTAAACACTTCGTCCAGTGCATCAGTTGATGAAGCCTTAGAAACCCAAGAGTGGCTGGAAGCTCTAGAAGCCGTTCTGGATCGTGAGGGCCCAGAGCGTGCTCACTTCCTTTTGGAACGCTTAATTGATTTGGCGCGTCGTTCGGGCGCCCACATTCCATTTTCTCCTAATACGGCTTACGTCAATACCATACCGCCAGGGCTGGAACCTGCGCATCCAGGTGATTTAGTGCTGGAAGAACGCTTGCGTTCTTATGTGCGCTGGAACGCGATGGCAATGGTAGTGAAGGCGAATAGCCATCAACCTGCTGATGGTGGCGATCTGGGTGGCCATATCGCTTCCTTCGCTTCGTTGGCTACCATGATAGGTTGTGGTCAAAACCACTTCTGGCATGCCGAAACGCCAGATCATGGCGGCGATCTGGTGTATTTTCAAGGACACTCTTCACCGGGTATCTATGGCAGAGCATGGCTGGAAGGCCGTCTGACCAACGAACAATTGGATAACTTCCGTCAGGAAGTTGACGGTAAGGGCATACCGTCTTATCCCCACCCGAAACTCATGCCAGAATTCTGGCAGTTTCCCACGGTATCTATGGGCTTAGGCCCTATGATGGCGATCTATCAAGCGCGCTTCCTGAAGTATTTGCATGCCCGAGGTATTGCCGACACCAGTAACCGCAAGGTCTGGGTGTTTTGCGGTGATGGTGAAATGGACGAACCGGAGTCCTTGGGTGCAATAGGCTTGGCGTCGCGCGAAAAGCTTGATAACCTGATTTTTGTCATTAACTGCAACCTGCAAAGGTTGGACGGCCCCGTACGTGGTAACGGTAAAATCATCCAGGAATTGGAAGGCGATTTCCGTGGTAGCGGTTGGAATGTGATCAAGTTGATTTGGGGTGGTTATTGGGATCCTTTGCTGGCACGTGACAAAGAAGGCATATTGCGTCGTGTCATGGAAGAAGCTGTCGATGGTGAGTACCAAGCGTACAAAGCGAACGATGGCAAGTATGTGCGTGAACATTTCTTTGGCAAGCACCCCAAGTTACTGGAAATGGTCAGCCGCATGAGCGACGAAGATATCTGGCGTTTGAACCGTGGTGGTCATGATCCCCACAAGGTATTTGCCGCTTTCGATGCCGCCACCAAGCACAAGGGCCAGCCCACTGTTATCCTAGCCAAAACCATTAAAGGCTATGGCATGGGTCACACAGGCCAGGCCAAGAACCCAACCCACCAGCAAAAGAAACTGGACATGGACGATATACGTGCATTCCGCGATCGTTTCAATATCCCCGTACCCGACGACAAACTGCAAGACCTGCCTTATTACAAACCGGCAGATGATTCTCCGGAAATGCAGTACTTGCATGAACGCCGCAAAGCCTTGGGTGGTTATCTGCCTAAGCGTCGTACACGTGCTGACGAACATCTGGTTACGCCTGAACTTGATGTATTTAAAGCCGTGTTGGAACCCACTGCCGAAGGTCGTGAAATTTCCACCACCCAGTCTTTTGTGCGCATCATCAACCAAATACTTCGTGATAAAACCCTTAGCGAACGTGTAGTCCCTATATTGGTTGACGAGTCCCGTACTTTCGGTATGGAAGGCTTGTTCCGCCAAATTGGTATTTATGCCCCAGAGGGCCAGAAATACACTCCAGTTGATAAAGAACAGGTAATGTACTATCGCGAGTCCGCCGATGGTCAATTGCTGCAGGAAGGTATTAACGAAGCAGGCGGCTTCAGTTCTTGGATAGCGGCAGCGACTTCCTATTCCACGAACAACCGCATCATGATTCCGTTTTACATCTACTACTCGATGTTCGGCTTCCAGCGTGTGGGCGATCTGGCATGGGCTGCAGGTGATATGCAGGCACGTGGTTTCTTGCTGGGCGGTACAGCAGGGCGCACTACTTTGAACGGCGAAGGTTTGCAGCACGAAGACGGTCATAGCCATATCCAGTCCTCTTTGATACCGAACTGCGTATCCTATGACCCTACATTCGGGCATGAGCTAGCTGTGATTATTCAAGACGGCTTGAAGCGTATGGTGGAAAATCAAGAAAACGTTTTCTACTACGTTACTGTCATGAATGAAAACTACCCGCAGCCAGGACTGACGCCTGGCGACGAGGAAGGCATCATACGTGGCATGTACAAATTTAAATCCACAGAAGAAACGGCCTTGCGTGTGCAGTTAATGGGCTCTGGCACCATACTGCGTGAAGTCATTGCCGCTCAAGATCTGCTAAGCACAGACTGGGGCATAGGTTCAGATGTCTGGAGCGTAACCAGTTTCACTGAGTTGCGACGCAATGGTATGGATTGCGAGCGTTATTCTATGTTGCATCCCGAAGATACCAATGCGCCATTGCCTTATGTCACACAGCAGCTAAACCAGACTACAGGTCCTATCGTGGTGTCCACGGATTACATGAAGGCGTTTGGCGATCAGATACGTCCTTTTGTTCCACACGGGCGTTCACTGAAAGTATTGGGTGCCGATGGTTATGGTCGCTCCGATTTCCGTAGCAAACTGCGTGAGCACTTTGAGATAGATCGTCACTTCGTGGTGCTAGCCGCTTTACGTAGTCTGGCCGACGAGGGCAAATTACCCCTATCTAAGGTATCAGAAGCGATCAAAAAATACGGTATCAATCCTGATAAGGCTAACCCGCATCACGCTTAAGGGAATCACAACATGAGCACAACACTAGATATCAAGGTTCCGGACATAGGTGATTTTGACGAGGTCGAGGTCATCGAAGTCTTGGTTGCTGTGGGCGACCAGATCAATAAAGAGCAAAGCCTGATCACCGTGGAGTCTGAAAAGGCATCTATGGAAATTCCTGCAACTAATGCTGGCACAGTAACGTCATTACTGGTGAAAGTTGGTGACAAGATCAAGCAAGGCTCTACGATATTGTCTGTACTAGCCCAGGTTGATGACACGCCGTCTGCTACTGCTCCGGCAGCTGCTGCTCCTGCGCAAGCAAAGGTGGAAGCCGTAGCACCAGTGGTTGCAGCTGCCATGCCGGCGCCTGTGGCCACAGCGGCTGCTACCGTCGTAACAGAGCCTATGCCAGAACGCAGTTCACCAACAGCCGCTTATGCCGATGCAGCTGTGCCTTTACGTAACTTACCCCATGCGTCGCCATCGGTACGCAAGTTCGCCCGCGAGCTGGGCGTTGACCTAAACTTGGTCAGTGGTTCGGGTGCCAAACAACGCATAACCCTGGATGATGTACGCCAGTTTGTGAAGCAGTCTCTGGCAACTGGGACCGGCACAGCAGTGGGTGCTGGTGTCGATGGTGGCTTTACCGTGCTGGGTTGGCCCAAAGTGGATTTCACCAAGTTTGGTGAGATTGAAACTCAGCCTTTGTCACGCATACAGAAAATATCGGGGGCCAATCTGCATCGCAATTGGGTCATGATCCCTCACGTCACCAATAACGATGTGGCCGATATCACCGACTTGGAAGACTTGCGGGTCACTTTGAACAAAGAGCAAGGCAAAGACGGGGCCAGAGTCACTATGTTGGCTTTCTTAATTAAAGCCGTGGTAGCCGCATTAAAAAAATTCCCGCAATTCAATGCGTCCTTGGATGGCGATCAGCTCATACTTAAGCAGTATTACCACATAGGCTTTGCAGCCGATACACCCAATGGCTTGGTAGTTCCTGTAATACGTGATGCCGATAAAAAAGGCGTGGCCGAGCTGGCAGCAGAAATGGCAGAGTTGGCAGGGTTGGCACGTAGTGGCAAACTATCGCCTACCCAGATGCAAGGTGGTTGTTTTACGATTTCATCGTTAGGTGGCATAGGCGGTACGTCGTTTACGCCTATTATTAATGCCCCGGAAGTGGCTATTTTAGGGGTGTCGCGCTCTGCAATACAGCCGGTCTGGAATGGTAAAAAATTCCAACCTCGCCTGATGTTGCCGTTGTCGCTATCTTTTGACCACAGGGTCATAGATGGTGCTGCCGCAGCACGCTTTAATGCCTATCTAGGTAGCTTGCTGTCCGACTTCCGCCGCATAGCCCTCTAAGGAGATTCTGCATGAGTACGATAGAATTGAATGTGCCTGATATCGGTGATGTCGCTGAAGTGGATGTCATTGAGATCTTGGTGGCGGTAGGTGACGTCATCAAGGCAGAACAAAGCTTAATTACTGTAGAGTCCGATAAAGCCTCTATGGAGATCCCTGCCAGCCAAGCTGGTGTGGTGAAAGCAATATTGGTAAAAATGGGCGACAAGGTCACCGAGGGTTCGGCGATTGTCCAGATTGACTCCGATCAAGTATCGGCGAAGTCAGTACCTGTAGCGGCAGCAGCTGCTACAGCGGAACCCTTAGTAACAGTAACGCCAGTTGCCAGTGCACCAGCGGCTACACCCGTTGCGGCTGTGGCTGCTGGTACCTACTCTGGTACCGCCGATGTGCAGTGCGATGTACTGGTCTTGGGGGCAGGCCCTGGTGGTTATTCCGCTGCATTTCGTGCTGCTGATCTAGGCTTGAAGGTCGTGCTGGTTGAACGTTATGCTACATTAGGTGGCGTATGCTTGAACGTAGGTTGTATCCCCTCTAAGGCTTTGCTACATACTGCAGCGGTCTTGGACGAGGCACAATCCATGTCGGATCACGGTATTGCCTTTGGCGTTCCTAACATTGACCTAGACAAACTGCGAGCCCACAAAAACAACGTGGTTGATAAATTGACCAGTGGCCTGGCGGTTATGGCCAAAGGACGTAAAGTCGAAGTCATCACAGGCTATGGTCGTTTTGTGGACCCTAATCATGTCAGCGTCACTAATGATGAAGGGCAGGTTCGCACCATACGTTTTAATTCCGCTATTGTTGCAGCGGGTAGTCGTTCTGTTAAGTTGCCTTTTTTCCCTGATGATCCCCGTATCGTTGACTCTACTGGGGCACTGGAACTGGCCAGCATTCCCAAGAAAATGCTGATCGTGGGTGGCGGTATCATTGGCCTGGAAATGGGTACGGTCTATTCGTCCTTGGGTGCTCGCCTAGACGTTGTTGAAATGCTAGATGGTCTTATGCAGGGTGCCGATCGTGACCTGGTCAGAGTCTGGCAACGCTACAACGCTGGGCGTTTTGATCATGTCATGATAGACACAAAAACCGTCGGTGCCGAGGCGCGTGAAGACGGCATATGGGTTACTTTTGAAGGCAAAAACGCCCCTGCACAGCCCCAACGCTACGATCTTGTCTTGCAAGCTGTTGGACGCTTGCCCAATGGCTTGTCTCTGGATGCTGAAAAAGCGGGAATTGCAGTCACTGACCGAGGCTTTATCAACGTTGATAGTCAAATGCGTACCAACGTGCCGCATATCTATGCCATAGGCGATATTGTGGGTCAGCCCATGTTGGCACATAAAGCCGTTCATGAGGCACATGTGGCAGCTGAGGTTATTGCCGGTCAGAAAAGCCATTTTGACGCGCGCGTCATTCCTTCGGTGGCATATACCAATCCAGAGGTCGCTTGGGTAGGTCTAACCGAAGACCAAGCCAAGAAAGATGGCATCGCTGTGCGCAAAGGGGTCTTCCCTTGGGCAGCATCAGGGCGTGCCATTGCAAATACCCGCGACGAAGGCTTTACTAAGCTGCTTTTCGACGAGACTACCAACTGTATATTGGGTGGTGCCATCGTAGGTACGGGGGCTGGCGATTTAATCAGTGAAGTGGCGCTGGCGATAGAAATGGGTGCTGACTCTGTTGATATCGGCAAAACCATACACCCGCACCCCACCTTGGGCGAGTCAGTCGGTATGGCAGCAGCTGCTGCCGATGGTAGTTGCACCGACTTGCCTGCAGCACGTCGCAGATAACCCCGTAGGCAGCAATGCCAGGGCGCTAGTTCCTGTTGGCAGGTGCTATTATCAGCACCTGCCTTTTTATTGTTATAAGCGGTGAATATGTCTCACTCTGTACCTGACGCTAATGCTGGCTTGCCACAGTGGCTGGCTTATCTGGAATCCTTGCACCACACGACCATAGACATGGGGCTGGAGCGCATTCGGGCCGTAGCTAAAAAACTTGTATTGGCAACCCCTTATGTGAAAATCACAGTGGCCGGCACTAATGGCAAGGGTTCTGTCTGTGCCATGCTAGAAGCCATCTTGTTGTCAGCAGGGTATAAAACCGGCGTGTATACCTCGCCGCATTTGATCAGCTTTAACGAACGCATACGCCTGAATGGCGAGATGGCCACTGATGCACAAATAGTTAGTCAACTGGTACAGATAGAGCAGGCCAGGGGTGATATTTCTTTAAGCTACTTTGAATACACCACTTTAGCTGCTCTGATGCTGTTTAAACAACAAGGCATTGATGTTGCCGTGTTGGAAGTGGGTCTAGGAGGGCGGCTGGATGCCGTCAACTTGGTGGATGCAGATTGCGCCATTATTACCAGTATAGACATTGATCACACGGATTATCTGGGTGATACACGTGAAAAAATTGCCTGGGAAAAGGCTCACGTATTTCGTTCTGGCAAGCCTGCTATTTGTGCTGATCCCGTACCACCTCAGACGCTTATTGATTACGCACGGGATATTGGGGCTGATTTATGGCTGTTTGGCAAAGACTTTAATTATTCGGGCGACAGGCAACAATGGGCATTTGGTGGCCGTGTGCAACGTCGTAGTGGTTTAGCCTATCCAGCATTGCGTGGTGCCAACCAATTGTTGAATGCGTCGGCAGCATTGGCTGCCATCGAGGCCCTGCGTTTGACCTTATTGGTGCCGCAACAGGCGATTCGGGTGGGTTTGGCTAAGGTTAGTTTGCCGGGTCGTTTGCAAATACTACCCGGCACGCCTGCGATAGTGCTGGACGTTGCGCATAATCAGCATGCTGCAGCCGCACTGGGGCAGAACCTGGATAATATGTCCAGTTTTCAGCAAACTCATGCCGTGGTTGGCATGTTTAATGACAAAGACGCAGCCAGTGTTATTAAGCGTTTGGCCAGTCGCGTAGATCGCTGGTATTGCGCAGGCCTGGAAGGCCCGCGGGGTTTGTCAGGGGAACAACTGGCCGATATCGTGCGTCAGGTCTTGGGGGGCGGGTTAGCAAATGATATACCCACCGTGCCTGATCCTACCGTTGCGGCTTTGGCGTCTAGCGATTCTAACCGTCCTGGCGTGAAGGCGGTACCCAGGAAACCGATAGATCAGAAGCACGTAGTTGTTTCAAGTTTTAACGATCCGACACTAGCCTTTGCAGAGGCTCGAAAACAAGCTAGTGACAATGATAGAATCCTAGTATTCGGTTCATTTGCAACGGTAGGTCCAGTGTTAGATGTATTAGGTCGTCCATCGTCCTAATCCCTTAGGCCGACTTGTTGTGTTGGCCTTTTTTTATAGAATAGGTTGTTGCTACATGGGATTGTTTTCTCGTAACGAGCCAACATCGGGCTCCGGTTCACGTACGCGGTCGTCCATGTCCAGCGAGGCACAGGCTGCAGAGTTGCGTGGCCGGGCGCGTCGCCGCCTTATAGGTGCTTTGGTTTTGGTGCTGGCAGCGGTAATTATCGTGCCTATGCTATTTGATGACACCCCTGATTCCACTGTACCGCCCCCAACATTGGTTGTCATACCAGCGAATGTACCGCCGATTCCCGTTCCGGATGTCGTCGCCATACCTGCCCCAGACACTGCCCATACAGACACGTCTTTGATTGATGACTTGGCTGGCACGGCCTCAGGGACCGTAGACAACGTTATTTCTCAAGCTGTTGTACCTGAACCGCCTGCAGTTGCTGTTGCGCCTCCAACGCCGCCTCAGCCAGTCGTGGTTGCGCCCGAGCCCAAGCCGGAAGCTCCAGTGAAACCTGCAGCCAAGCCTAGCAACACCCGCACTGACGATGGCTCAGTAGCCTTGGCATTGCTAGAAGGGCGCACCCCAAGCAAACCGGCTGCAGCATCCAGTGGTAGTTTTACCTTGCAGATCGCTGCTTACACTACCGATAAGGACGCTCAATCGCGTCGCGATAAGCTAGTGAGTTCTGGCGTAACCAATGCGTATGTGGAAAATGCCACTGTCAATGATAAAAGCACTTATCGCTTGCGTGTGGGGCCTTTCCCATCACGTGATGCCGCTCAGGCCGCCCAGGCGCGTTTGCGCGCATTGGGCTATGACAACAGCTTCATTTCCACCAAGTGACCGGTTTTGACTATCTAGTGCTGACCACCCTGGGGGTGTCAGCATTATTAGGCTTGATACGTGGCTTAATCAAAGAAGTGTTGTCACTGTTTGCCTATGTGTTTGCGTTTGTCATTGCGGTTTGGTGGGGTCCAGCCTTATCAAACTGGTTAGTGATCTGGCTAGATAACACCTTGCTGCGCACAGTGGCGGGCTATGGGTCAGTATTTATTGTTGTGCTGTTGCTGGTAGGGCTGGTCAATATCACCTTGGCCGCTTTAATCAAGAAAACCGGCCTGACACCTGCAGATCATGGCTTAGGGGCTATGTTCGGTTTATTACGCGGCATATTATTAATTTTAACGTTGGTGGGGTTGGCTGGTTATACCGAGCTACCCCAGGAATCCTGGTGGGTAGACGCCAGGCTGTCGTCAGCGGCGGTAAAAAGTGTGCAGCAAATCAAACAGCTGCTGCCCCCTTCGCTGGCGTCGTGGTTACCGTATTGAACGCATTCACAGGAAGGGAACATGTGCGGAATAGTTGGGGTTGCATCTAAAGGCCCCGTAAATCAATTGATTTACGATAGTTTGCTGCTGTTGCAACATCGAGGTCAAGATGCTGCGGGCATAGCAACGGCACACGAGCAGTTTTTTAATATGCATAAAGCTCACGGATTGGTGCGAGATGTATTTCGTACACGTGATATGCGTTCGCTGCCAGGGAATAGTGGCTTGGGTCAAGTGCGTTATCCGACGGCAGGGTCTAGCGACAGCGTCGATGAGGCTCAGCCTTTGTATGTGAATGCGCCATTTGGAATTACCTTTGTACATAATGGCAACTTGACCAATTGGCGGGAATTGCGCGAGGCACTATTTCGGGTCGATAGGCGTCACATCAATACCAATTCTGACTCTGAAGTGTTATTGAATGTGTTTGCGCATGAATTGCAGCTTGCTACGACTGGCACTTCCTTAGACGAAAATACAATATTCAATGCGGTTGCATCGGTACATCGCCGCGCGCGCGGTGCGTATGCAGTGATTGCTCAAATTGCCAATTATGGCCTGGTGGCTTTTCGCGATCCTCATGGAATTAGGCCCTTATGCCTAGGTTCTATGCAGACCGAACACGGTACAGAATGGATGGTCGCATCCGAGTCAGTTGCCTTAACTGGTTGTGGCTTTACCTTGGTACGTGATATTGAACCTGGTGAAGCCATATGCATAGATCACGATGGTAATTTAAGTAGCCGTCAGTGCGCTGATAATCCTGTCTTGACCCCTTGTGTGTTCGAATATGTTTATTTTGCGCGGCCAGACTCACTGATGGACGGGGTGTCGGTCTACGATGCCAGGCTAAATATGGGTGAGCATCTTGGTGATAGGGTCGCAAAAACATTTCGCCTAGGTGAAATTGACGTGGTCATGCCTATACCAGATTCATCACGGCCTTCAGCCATGCAATTGGCAGCACGTTTAGACCTTAGCTATCGCGAAGGTTTCATTAAAAATCGCTACATAGGTCGTACGTTCATTATGCCTGGGCAGGCTGTACGCAAAAAATCTGTGCGCCAAAAGCTTAGCGCCATCGACATGGAGTTTCGAGGCAAGAATGTGCTGCTGGTGGACGACTCCATAGTACGCGGTACGACCAGCCGGCAAATCGTCGAGATGGCACGTGCTGCAGGAGCCAATAAGGTGTTTTTTGCTTCAGCAGCACCAGCCGTACGCTTTCCGAATGTGTATGGTATTGATATGCCTAACCAAAAGGAGCTAATTGCTTATGGCAGGGATACGGCTCAAATTGCTGAAGAAATTGGTGCGGATGGCTTGGTTTTTCAAGAGCTGGCTGATCTTGAACAATCGATACGTGCTTTGAATCCTGCCATGAAAAACTTTGAGTCTTCATGTTTTAGTGGTGATTATGTCACTGGCGATATCGATGCCGAGTATTTGGCACGTTTAAGTAGTCAGCGTAGTATGCCTGCAACCGCTGGCGGTGAAATGACGACTGACAACAAAAACGATTAAGTGTAGGCCTTGTGTTGGGCGTGCTAGTTATGCGTAGCCGCCCAACCCGTGTAGACTTACCTGGGGTTCTTGCTTAAGACCGCCGTGACTGCTGCAATGGTGGTCAAGGCAAATAAGCCCATACCCCATAACGCGTACTCTATGCCAAGTAGGTTTACTCTGGCATCCATGCAGGTGGCGAAGATGCCAAATAACCAAGGCAGGCCAGCATCTAAACCACTACTTGTCATGAGGCGATCGGCAAATGTCATGTCGCATGAAAACTGCACAGCGGCTACAGAATACTGATACCAGGCGGCAAGTATGCCACCTATACCCAACAAGGTGATCAGCCCTGCACCTAGGCGTAGGGCAGTTGGCCAGAGTCGCCCTATCAATAGGCTTAACCAACAAGTCACTGCAATCAGCAGAAAGATCAGCCGTTGAAATACGCACCAAGCACAAGGCTGCATATCAAACATATGCTGTGAAAGTAAAGCGATTAACACAGCCGCTACGCACACAATGGCAATGGCATTAAGAACAACAATAGGGCGTGACTTCATAAACAGGCCTGAATTAAAATAAATGTAAGCGGCATATAAGCGATCAGCCGCGATGAGCGTTCACTTCTAATAGCAGATTTAGCAATAACTCATGGGCACCGTCCCAGACGATTTGTACCCCTAGACAAAGGAGTATGAAAGCAGATAATCGCATAAGTACTGCTGTGCCATTGTTACCTAGTCTATGTAAAAATTGTGCCGCAAAACGTAGGCATAAATACACCACCAGCGAAGCAACTACGATGGCTGGCAGGGAGCCGGCCAATTTGGACAGAGTCCCAGCGGTGCTGGGTTCGTGTAGCGAGGCACCTACAGTGATGGCTGCCGAGATCGCACCTGGTCCGCATATCATGGGGAAGGTCAAAGGATAGAACGCTTTGGAACGAATCTGGTCCGCTGAATATGACTGAGCCATGCTTTGTACTTGTTCGGTGTCGGGGTCAGAGGCGCTAACCAATCGCCATGCAGTGGCTATGACTAGCAGGCCACCGCCTACACGTACAATAGGCAGCGATATTCCAAAAAAATTCAAAACAACGTTGCCTGCAAACATGGCAATAGCCAACATAACGCAAATATTGATCGCTACGCGTTGAGCCAGTTGCGTGCGTACACTGGCGCCTGCACCTTCGGTTAATGTCAGGAAAATAGGTGCAATAGCCGGTGGGTTAAGTATGGGAAGCAGAGTGGCTAACGCAAACAGAAAGCTGCGGCCAAAACTGATAAAAATCTCGTTAAATGCCATGAAAAATCAATAAAATTGGAAGAGGAGGATAGCAGAGCCTAGTCGTGCGGGCTGGTTAGAGCGGCCAGTATGCTAAGTTCGAATTGTAATCGTATTGCGTTATCCTGAAGTGCACTTCCGTGTAGCAGGAATATGTCTTCTACTCGTTCGCCTAAGGTCAGTATTTTAGCCATTTCCAGGCTAACGCCATGACTGGCAAAACGACGCGCCAAGCTATGAAGCAAACCCGGTCGGTCTGCTGCTGTAATGGTCAGATTCCAGTGGCCAGGCCTGACATCTGGCGTCAGCTGTACTTCCGGCGTCATAGGGAATAAACGCGAGCGTCGCGATGAATCACGTCGGGATAGAGTAGTTAGCTGTTGGTTGGTTTGATAGCTGATTTGTGTTGTTAGTAGTTCATCTTTCAGTTCGTGCTCAACCAAGTGGGCGTGCGCCTGGTAGTTTTTTTCATGACGTGGCAATAAAGCGATAAAGCTGTCTAGGGCCCAACCATGATGTGTCGTGTAAATGCGAGCGTCCTGAATACTTAATGCGTGGTGGTCAAAATACCGACAAATACTCACAAACAAATCATTGCGATCGGGAGTGTAAACCATAATCTGCAAAGCTTCGTTCTTGCCTACTACCCGTGTTTTGACGATAGGCTGCGAAGAAGTCACCTTATCGTATAGCTGTTGGGTGTGCCAGGCAATATCGTTAGGCTCGTGACGCATAAAGTAGTCGGCATTCAGGTGTTGCCATAGAGCATGTCGATCAGCATCACTAATGCCTAGCTGGTGAATTTTTTTCATGGCAGCAAGAGTGCGCTGGGCCAGTGCCGCGTCGCTGTCGGGTTGAGCTTGGGTCAAGGCCAGGGTGGTACGTTGGTATAAATCTTCCAGTAATTTGCCCTTCCAAGAATTCCAGACCTTGGGGCTGGTGCCACGGATATCAGCAACAGTCAGTACATACAGCGCATCTAGCTGATACTGATTTTGTACGTTACGGGCAAACTCATGGATAACCTGAGGGTCACTTAAATCGCGTTTTTGTGCTGTTAACGACATAGTTAAATGCTGTTCGACAAGGAAAACGATCAGGTTGGTATCGGATTTTTCCAGTCCATGTTGTTTACAAAAACGACGAGCTTCGACGGAGCCTAAGGTCGAGTGATCGCCGCCTTGACCTTTGGCAATATCGTGAAAAAAAGCAGCAATATACAGCAGCCAATAATTAGGAAGCTGTGTGGCGATACGGTGTGCTAATGGAAAGTCTTGGATGCTATCGAGCTGGGTGTATTCGTAGAGTTTTTCGATGACCATCAGAATATGTTGGTCTACGGTGTAAGCATGGAATAGATCATGTTGCATCTGCCCCACAATACGACGAAATACCGGTAAGTAGCGTGGAAGTATGTTGAACATGGTCAGTTGCCGTAAAGCTGGCATCAGCCCATCTTTCAATTGAAAAATTTGTATGAAGTGATGGTGATTAATTGGGTTGCGTCTGAATTGGGGATCGATATAGCGTCGGGCATGCCACATGGCACGCAAGGTTTGTGCCGACATTTTTGGTGCTGGCTGGCTAGTTTCAGGCAATAGGAAGGCTCGAAACAGTAACGTAGGGTTACGTGCGAAACCATCTGGCCAGCGTGTGTTTAACCTGCCATTTACCAGTTGGAAATCATTATCTATGGTGATATTTGGACCCGGAGGGCTGGGAAATAAAACTTCTTCTAGGCTAAGCATAATGATCGCATTCATCTGGCTCACGACTCTTGCTGCCCAGTAATAGCGTTGCATTAGCAATTCACTGGCTTGTCGATTATTGCTAGCTTGAAAGCCGTAGATTTTTGCCAACGCGGGTTGAAGATCGAACAGTACGCGATCTTCGCGTCGTTCTGTTAATAAATGTAGTTCTATACGCAAGCGTTTAAATGCAAGTTCGGCACGCTTAAGGGCACGAAACTCAGCTGGGGTAATCAGATCACTAGATGCAATATCACCCCAGGTGCGGCCTAAACCAGCAGCATGGGCTAGCCATAACAACACTTGTACATCGCGCAAGCCACCAGGCGCTTCTTTGCAGTTTGGTTCTAGTGCATACGGTGTATTTTGATGGCGTGCGTGGCGCAACTCCATTTCTGTACGTTTGGCCAAAAAATAACGTGTCGGATCCAGCTGCTTGCGCATAGTGCTATGTAATTCGCTAAGCAGATTTTGGTCACCAGCTAGCCAACGTGACTCGGACAGCGAGGTTTCCACGGTGATATCGCTGGCTGCCAATGTTTGACAATCACTGATGGTGCGAACGCTATGACCAGGTTCTATGCCCAGATCCCAGATGGCAGCCACCAGGGCTTCTATGGCGGCAGTATCCTGAGGGCCGGGAGGCTGGCGTAAGAGTATCAATACATCCACATCGGAGTACGGGTACAGTTCACCACGCCCATAGCCCCCGACCGCCGCCATACTGGCCCCGACGGGCAAAGGGTGTATTTTGACCAAGGCGCGTAGCGCCTGGTCTACGCTGCGCGACAGAGTAGCCAGTAAGGTGTCAGGACGTAGGTGATTACGAAACTGGCCTATGGCATTGTGCTTGCGTTGCAGTAGTTGGCTACGTAAAGCCAGTATCGTGGACGCAGGCATAATGCCCCTTAGAAATTAGGCGGCATTAATTAGGGCGGGTGGCGCTGGCATGCCAGGGGATACGGTCAGAATCTCATAGCCGGTGTCGGTGACCAGTACGCTGTGTTCCCATTGAGCAGACAGACTGCGATCACGAGTCACCACGGTCCAGCCATCGGCTAAGGTGCGTATGTCTTTGCGCCCCGCGTTTATCATGGGTTCTACCGTGAATATCATGCCAGCCTCCAGTGTTACGCCGGTTCCTCCTTTGCCGTAGTGCAATACTTGAGGGTCTTGGTGGAACTGACGTCCTACGCCATGACCGCAGTATTCCCGCACTACTGAGTAGCCGTGTTTTTCAGCATGCTTTTGTATGGCATGGCCCACATCTCCCAGTCGTGCGCCAGGCCGTATCTGATCAATACCCAGCCACATGCATTCGTAGGTGACGTCGGTCAGGCGGCGTGCCAGTATGGAAGGTTCACCGATATAAAACATACGGCTGGTATCGCCAAACCAACCGTCTTTGATAACCGTGACATCAATATTCAGAATGTCACCATTTTTTAAGACTTTATCGCTAGGGATGCCATGACAAATCACATGGTTGACCGAAGTGCATATAGAGGCAGGGAAGGGCGTATAGCCAGGTGGCGCATACCCGACTGTGGCTGACTTGACCTTGAGTTCATTGGTGATGAAATCCATGCACAACTGATCCAGCTCTAGGGTGCTGATGCCTGCTTTTACATGGGGCGTAAGATAGTCCAAAGCGGAGGCTGCTGCCTGGCAAGCAGCGCGCATTTTGGCAAGATCGGAGGGGTCTGTAACTAAGATACTCATGATGACTTGAAATAGGTGTGCGAAAAATAGTAGAATTATAGGCTTTCTTGAAATTCCTTTAAGAAAACCTTGGGTCATGTGCGCCTTATTGTGGCACTAAATTGCTATATAGCCATGATCCAAAAAATCGCGTGTCTGTTCACACAGGGTGTTTGTTTCACTGATTGCTCAGTGTAATGGATACAGATCAGGCACAAGACCTAACCCTCGGAGAATATAATGTCGTTAATGCGTGAAATGCTTGAAGCCGGTGTGCACTTTGGTCACCAGACCCGTTACTGGAACCCTAAAATGGCTCCGTACATCTTTGGGCATCGCAACAAGATACATATCATCAACCTTGAACAAACTGTTGTCAAATACAATGAAGCCGCTAAATTTGTAAAACAAATCGCTGCTCGTGGTGGCAATGTGTTGTTCGTTGGTACTAAACGTGCAGCGCGTGAATTGGTTGCAGCTGAAGCAGCACGCTGCGGCATGCCTTACGTTGACAGTCGCTGGTTGGGCGGCATGATGACCAACTTCAAAACGGTCAAAACTTCCATCAAACGCTTGAAGGAAATGGAAGCTCAACAAGCCGACGGCGTAACCGAGCGCATGAGCAAAAAAGAAGCTCTGATGTTCGATCGCGAACTGGAAAAGCTACATAAAGGCATTGGCGGCATCAAAGATATGAACAACCTGCCAGACGCATTGTTCATCATTGACGTTGGTTACCACAAGATTGCCGTTGCCGAAGCTCGTACTTTGGGTATTCCTGTGGTGGCTGTGGTTGATACTAACCACTCACCTGACGGCATAGATCACGTTATCCCAGGTAACGATGACTCGGCCAAAGCCATTGCCTTGTATGCACGTGGCATAGCTGACGCCATCCTGGAAGGTCGCGAACAGAACCTTAACGGTCTGGTCGAAGAAATCACTGAAGGCGCCGAGGAATTCGTTGAAGTTAACGCTGCCCCCGAAAGCCAGAGCGAATAAGACCTGGACCCGGCTGGCTTAGTGCCGGGTTGCTTTCTGCGCAGTCCAAGCGGAAAGCGGGCTGAGATGCTTTATACACGCCCCGGTCACGTACCGGGGTCTGTTTTACTGAACTGGAGAAAATAGTGGCACAAATTACCGCTTCTATGGTTAAAGAACTGCGCGAGAAAACCGACGCGCCCATGATGGAATGCAAAAAGGCGCTAACCGAGGCCGAAGGCGACATGGCTCGCGCCGAGGAAATTCTTCGCGTAAAGCTAGGTAGCAAGGCTGGTAAAGCCGCTTCGCGCGTTACCGCCGAAGGTCTGATCGGTTTGCGTATTGCTGACGACGCTAAACGTGGTGCTATCGTTGAAGTTAACTGCGAAACTGACTTTGTTGCTAAAAACGACGATTTCATCGCATTTGTTGATCAAGTTGCTCAGCTTGTTATTGAAAGCAACCCAGCCGATGTTGACGCCCTAAGTGCCTTGCCTTTGGCTGATGGCACGGTTGAGTCAACTCGTGCTGCCCTGATCGGCAAAATCGGCGAAAACATGAGCATACGCCGCTTTCAACGCTTTGAGACCGAAGGTCAGCTCGCTAGTTACGTGCACGGCGGTCGCATAGGCGCATTGGTGGATTTCACTGGTGCTGATGAAATTGGTAAAGACTTGGCCATGCATATTGCAGCGACTCGTCCTAAGTCGTTAGATGCAAGCGGTGTGCCTGCTGCTGATATCGCAACCGAGCGTTCGGTTGCTGAATTGAAAGCTGCAGAATCGGGCAAGCCTGCCGAGATCGTTACTAAAATGGTTGAAGGCGCTGTCCAGAAATACCTGAAAGAAGTCACCCTGATGTCGCAGCCGTTTGTTAAAAATGACAAACTTAGCGTAGAACAAATGCTGAAAGAAAATGGCGCGACCATTTCCGGCTTTGCTCTGTTTGTGGTGGGTGAAGGCATAGAACGTAAAGTAGAAGACTTCGCAGCAGAAGTTGCAGCAGCACAAGCTGGTAACTAATCCGCCTTGTCTGCATAAAAATCCGGGTTAACGCTAACGCGTTAGCCCGGTGTCGGCTTATACTCTTGTTGCCCGTCCACTACTGATACTACCTATGGTCACTCCTATCTATAAGCGTGTTCTTCTTAAACTCTCCGGCGAAGCCTTAATGGGCGAAGATGCCTTTGGCATAAATCGAGCCACTATCTTGCGCATGACAGAGGAAATTGCCGAAGTCGCGGCTATGGGGGTCGAACTGGCCATAGTGATCGGCGGCGGTAATATATTTCGCGGTATTGCTCCTGGCGCCCAGGGCATGGACCGTGCCACTGCCGATTACATGGGCATGATGGCTACCGTTATGAATGCTTTGGCATTGCAAGATGCCTTAAAAAATCGCGGTATTGATACCCGTGTGCAATCTGCTTTAAATATTGATCAGGTTGTTGAGCCCTATATACGCCCTAAAGCCTTACGTTACCTTGAAGAAGGTAAGGTTGTGGTGTTTGCCGCTGGTACAGGGAATCCTTTCTTTACTACGGATACAGCCTCTGCCTTGCGCGGCGCCGAAATTGGCGCAGAAATCGTGCTAAAAGCAACCAAAGTCGACGGTATATACAGTGCCGACCCTAACAAAGATCCTGGTGCCACCCGTTACGCTCGCATTAGTTTCGACGAGGCCATAATACGCCGCCTCGAAGTCATGGACGCGACTGCTTTTGCACTATGTCGTGATCAAAAATTGCCGATCAAAGTGTTTTCCATTAATAAGCCGGGCGCACTGAAACGTGCTGTCAGCGGTGAAGATGAAGGCACTCTGGTCCACGTTTGAAAGGAGTAATTATGAGTCTCTCTCAGGTCAGGGAGTCGGCCGAGTCACGTATGACCCGGTCAATAGACAGTCTTAAGAATAATTTAGCTAAAATACGTACTGGTCGTGCTCATGCGGGCATACTTGACCATGTTATGGTCGATTACTACGGTTCACCCGTACCCGTTAGCCAGGTAGGTAACGTGAATTTGGTCGATGCCAGGACGCTAAGCGTACAGGTCTGGGAAAAGAACATGGCTGGCGCAATTGAAAAAGCCATACGTGATTCGGATCTGGGACTAAATCCGATTGCTATGGGTGACAGCATACGCGTGCCTATGCCTGCCTTGACAGAAGAGCGTCGCCGCGACTTGACGAAAGTTGTGCGTGGCGAAGGTGAGGATTCTAAGGTCGCTGTGCGCAATTTACGCCGCGAAGCCAACGACACCTTGAAAAAATTGGTTAAGGACAAAGAAATCTCCGAAGACGACGAGCGTCGTACTCAGGACGAAGTTCAAAAATTGACTGACCGCTATGTTTCTGAAATCGATAAATTGATTGTTCAGAAAGAAGCAGAGATCATGACGGTCTGATACAGGCCGTTCTAACCCCGGCCATATATGTCCATTAGTTCGACTTTGTCCGTCCCTATCAAGACAGACGTTCCTCGTCACGTTGCCGTCATCATGGATGGTAATGGGCGTTGGGCAACCAAACGTTATTTACCCCGTACTGCAGGCCATGTCCGTGGCGTGCAGGCTGTGCGACGTATGGTAGAAGCCTGTGGCGAACATGGTGTGGAATTCCTTACCTTGTTTGCCTTTAGTTCTGAAAATTGGCGGCGCCCTAAAGAAGAAGTGTCTTTACTGATGCGTTTGTTTATTCAGACGCTAGAAAAAGAAGTCGGTAAACTGCAAGAACAAGGTGTCAGATTGCGTATCGTAGGCGACCTGACGCCATTTGAGCCGCGTTTACGAGAGTTGATTGCGGCTGCTGAACAACGCACGGCACATAATTCGACTCTGCAACTGACGATAGCCGCAAATTATGGTGGGCGCTGGGATGTTTTACAAGCCATGCGGCAAGCATTGTGCAAGCACCCTGAATTGCTGGCTGAACCATCCGCTTTAGACGAAGCGCTATTTTCTCAGTATTTATCAATGGCCTATGCGCCTGAACCCGATTTGTTTATACGAACTGGGGGCGAACAACGCATTTCTAATTTTTTGATCTGGCAACTCGCCTATACTGAACTTTATTTTTCCAATGAACTGTGGCCAGACTTTGGCGCCGATCAACTGGATCAGGCTTTTCATTGGTACCGCACCCGCGAGCGCCGTTTTGGGCGCACTAGTGCTCAATTAGCCGGGTCGGACTGACTACAAAGGTTGTGTCATGCTTAAGCAGCGCCTAATAACGGCAGTCATATTGCTTGCCGTATTACTTGCCACTTTGCTTGCGCC
Source organism: Alcaligenaceae bacterium (assembly GCA_013416485.1). Lineage (GTDB taxonomy): Bacteria > Pseudomonadota > Gammaproteobacteria > Burkholderiales > Burkholderiaceae_B > JAGOAJ01. Next base: position 88,725 of record JACCEO010000002.1, on the reverse strand, counting down.
CAGTGCATGGCCGTTGATCGCTTTGCTGACTGTGATGTCGGCTTGTGCCTTGTGGGAATGGTTACGGCTTACCACTTCAGTCAATGGCAATTTACCTATAGTCTGGGCTGTGTTGGTGGGTGCCGGCTTGACCTTGCTGGCATACCAGTGGTTGCAAGTGGATCCCTCTGGCTGGTCCTTAGATATTAAAAACGTTTTAATGCGGTGGTTACTGCCGCTGGTCTCGTTGGTGTGGCTATTTTTCGCCACAGCTTTGGTGGTACAAGGCCAATCACAACAGCGTAAAGCGCCTTACCTGCTAAGTGCGTTTGGTATTTTGGCGGTAATCGCTTTATGGGTATCTCTGGTTCTGATTTATTTACATCACGGAGCTTGGTTTTTAGTATCGCTTATGGCTCTGATTTGGTTTGCCGATACCGCTGCCTATTTCACAGGTAAGGCCTTTGGTAAGCATAAACTTGCGCCGCGTGTCAGCCCAGGGAAAACATGGGAGGGTGCAGCAGGCGGCGTGCTGGCTGCTGTTATATGGGTAGCTGTTAGTTCGTTATGGTCAGGTAGTTTTGGCGATGTCTTAATGCAGCAATGGTCTTGGTGGCTGGTTATGCTGATTTCGGCACTATTGGCCACACTATCCATAGTGGGCGATTTGTTTGAGTCTTTACTTAAACGGCGTGCCCAGGTCAAAGACTCCAGTAATTTGCTACCGGGACATGGCGGTGTGTATGACCGCATTGATGCTTTGTTTCCAGTAGCGCCTATCGCACTGCTGCTGACCGGAGCCACATTTTGACTGCTATACAACAGGTATGTGTGCTGGGCTCTACAGGCTCTATAGGGGTTAGCACCCTGGATGTCATTGCTAGACATCCGGAAACTATGGCGGTCTATGCGCTTAGTGCTTATAGCCGTATTGAACTGTTATCGGCTCAGGCCTTGGCGACTCGTGCCAAAGTCGTAGTGGTACCCAATGATGCTGCCCGTGTGCGGTTTCTACAGGTTTGGCCTGCAGGGCAGGGTATTCCTGAAATCCGTGTGGGTGAACAGGCCTTGGCGGATACAGCCGCCGACAGCTTGGTAACCACGGTCATGGCAGCCATCGTGGGTGCGGCGGGCTTGCCCTCGGCCTTGGCGGCTGCGCAGGCTGGTAAACGTGTGCTCTTAGCCAATAAAGAAGCCCTGGTTGCCGCGGGTGGCTTATTTATGCGCACAGTACGAGAAAACGGCGCTGAATTACTACCTATAGATAGCGAGCATAATGCGATTTTTCAGTGTCTGCCTCATAAAGATCAAGCAGTAGCACCTCAGTTTCCAGCGCAAGGCGTTAGGCGTTTGTTGCTAACAGCGTCTGGTGGCCCTTTTCGTACCACGGCGCTTGAGCAGTTGCATCATGTAACGCCCGACCAAGCCTGTGCTCATCCTAACTGGAGCATGGGGCGAAAAATTTCCGTGGATTCGGCCACCATGCTAAACAAAGGGCTAGAAGTCATAGAGGCGCACTGGCTGTTTGCGATGCCTGTGGAAAATATTCAAGTGGTAATACACCCGCAAAGTGTGGTGCATTCCATGGTTGAATACCTGGATGGCTCTATATTGGCACAGCTGGGGCAGCCTGATATGCGTACCCCAATTGCTTATGCTCTGGGTTTTCCTCAGCGTATTTCTAGCGGGGTAGGTTTGTTAGAGCTGACTGCCTTGGGTCGATTGGATTTTGAAGAGCCCGACCTAGCACGTTTCCCTTGTTTGCGTTTATCTTACGATGCATTGCAAACCAGTCAGTCTGCCTGCGTGGCATTAAATGCTGCCAATGAGGTAGCGGTAGATTTCTTCCTTAAACAAAAAATTCAATATACAAAAATCGCGCGTATCATAGAAAGTTGTCTAGATCATATCGTGGGTTTGCCCGAGTCTGGACTGGATACTCTGGAAGAGGTCCTGGAGCTTGATGGCAGAGCACGTCGTCTCGCCTCTGAACTTTGCTTAGTGCAAAAATAATACGGTTTTAATTCCCGGAGCCCCATGCTGTTTACTTTGCTTGCCTTTGCCCTAGCCTTAGGCTTACTCATCACCTTTCACGAGCTTGGGCATTACTGGGTGGCGCGCCGATGCGGCGTGCATGTGGTCAGGTTTTCTGTTGGTTTCGGTAAGGTATTGCTGCGTCGTACTGATCGTAATGGCACGGAATGGGCTTTATCTGCCATACCACTGGGTGGTTATGTAAAAATGCAGGACGACCCCCCAGAGGGGGCTAGCGCTGCTGTAGTGGCCATGTCGTTTAATCAAAAAACATTGGCGCAGCGCAGTGCTATCGTCGCTGCTGGTCCTATTGCTAATTTACTGCTTGCTGTTCTTTTGTATGCAGGCCTGAATTTAATGGGTAGTCAGGAACCTGCCGCCATACTAGCTCAGCCCGCACCGAATACGCCTGCGGCCTTGGCGGGCTTTCAGGCAGGGGATCAAATCCTAGCCGTCAGTGGTACCAATATACAGTCCTGGAGCGAAGCGCGTTGGGGCCTGATAGATGCCCTGACCAGTGGAGGGCAGGTAGATATCCAAGTTCAATCTGCTAGTGGTGCGCAACAGAATCGTCAGCTTAGCGTAACCGCAGGTGAAATATCCCCTGATCAAACTGATTTAATGGCGGCTGCTGGTTTAGCGCTAGCCGCTCCTAGGCCGCAAGTTAGTCAGGTTATGCCAGGCGGAGCTGGCGAACAAGCCGGATTGCAGGTGGGGGATGTCATTACGTCTATTGGTGCTTTGCAGCAGCCTAATGCCAATCAAGTAGTGACTGAAATTCAGCAGCATCCAGGTAGCGAGCTACCGGTCAGCCTGGATCGTTATGGTGCCAGCATTACATTAAGCTTACTGCCTACAACGGAAATTGCTGACGATGGCAGCAAGATAGGTCGTATAGGCGTACTTTTAGGTGCAGATTTCCCTATGGTAACGGTGCGTTATGGCGTGCTGGATAGCATTTGGCGGGGTACAACTCGCACAGGAGATACCGTTTGGCTGTCGCTAAAAATGATGGCTCGTATGGTTACTGGCGATGTTTCTCTGCGAAATGTTAGCGGCCCGGTTACTATTGCTGATTATGCAGGCCAGACTGCTCGCATAGGATTGGCGGCATATATCAGTTTTCTTGCCCTGATCAGTGTTAGTATCGGCGTGTTGAATTTATTGCCTATACCCATGCTAGATGGCGGCCACCTAATGTATTACCTTATGGAAGCCGTTAGGGGTAAACCAGTTCCTCAGTCATGGATGGATAATGGGCAACGCATAGGATTGGCTTTATTGGCCGCTCTAATGGCGTTAGCGTTTTTCAATGACTTTTCGCGCCTTTTCAGTTGAAGGCAATGTGCCGTACAATCTTTCACCATTTAATCGCCTAAGGATCCTCCAGGATGTCGTTTCGCCGGAAAATTTCTTTTGCTAAGCGCGCTATGCCAGTGTTGTTGGCGGCACTGCTTACTCCTAGTTTCGCGCAGGCCTTCTCGCCCTTTGTGGTCCGCGATATTCAGGTCAACGGTATACAGCGTGTTGATGCCGGTACAATTTTTAGCTATTTGCCGGTTCAGGTCGGCGAAGAATTCACCGAAGCTCAGGCCGCTGAAGCGATACAGCGGCTATATGCCACGGGTTTTTTTAGCGACGTAAAAATTGATACCGCTAATAACGTGTTGGTCGTGTCGGTCAACGAACGTCCAACCATAGCCTCGATTAGTTTTAATGGCATGCGTGAATTCGATGCCGCATCGATTATTAAATCGCTGGGCTTAGTCGGTTTTGGCCAAGGACGTGTATTTGATCGTTCTATGCTGGAACGTGCGGAATTTGAGCTTAAACAGCAATACCTATCCAAAGGTAAGTACGGTGTTGAAATCAACCCAATTATTACGCCTTTGCCGCGTAATCGGGTAGGGGTCAGCTTCGATGTTTTCGAAGGTGATCTAGCGAAAATCAGCCAGATACACGTGGTTGGCAATGAAGCCTTTTCGCAAGGAACTTTGCTCGACCAGATGGAACTGACTACCTCAGGCATGATGACGTGGTACACCGGCACCGATAAATACTCGCGAGAAAAGCTGGAAGGCGATATAGAACGCTTGCGTTCTTTTTACCTGGATCGCGGCTTCCTAGAGTATTCCGCCGAAGCGCCTCAGGTTTCTATTTCACCCGATCGCCAAGACATTTTTATTACGTTGACTGTGCACGAAGGTCAGCCCTACAAGGTGCGCAACGTTAAGCTGGCAGGTGACTTGTTGGGTCTGGAAGCTGAAATAGAACAGCTTATTCAGGTAAAGGAAGGCGAAACCTTCTCGGCTGAAAAAACCAATGCTACCTCTAAGGCAATTACCGATTACTTGGGTAGCTTGGGTTATGCGTTTGCTAACGTGAATCCTAATCCTTTATTAGATCGCGACGAACACGAAACAGACCTGACCTTTTATGTCGATCCTGGTCGACGAGTATATGTACGCCGTATACAAATAGGTGGCAATACGCGTACCCGCGATACGGTCATACGTCGTGAAATGCGCCAACAAGAAGCAGCTTGGTATGACTCTTCCAACATACAGTCATCACGTGACCGCGTTGACCGTCTAGGTTACTTTACCGAAGTCAACGTACAAACTACGCCAGTCGCAGGCTCGCCTGATCAGGTGGACGTGAACGTAGATGTCAAAGAAAAACCTACAGGTCTTATTAACTTGGGTATAGGTTATGGCTCTACCGACAAGGTCATGCTCTCGGCCGGTATCAGTCAGGAAAATATCTTTGGTAGTGGCAATACTTTATCGTTGCAATTAAATACCAGTAAAACGAATCGGGCAGCCATTATTTCGCATACCGATCCTTACTGGACCAAAGATGGCATCAGCAAGACCACATCGCTGTATTATCGTCGTACTACACCTTATGAAAACGGCAGTTCCGATGGTGATTACCGGGTAACCGCGATGGGTGGTGGTTTGAACTTTGGCGTACCTATTTCGGAATACGATCGTATATTTATGGGCGTTAGCTTCGAACGCAACGAAATTAGTCGCTTACGTGATAACACACCTTTAGCCTATCAGGAATTTGTAAGAAGCTATGGTGAAAAAACCAACGCAGCTATATTTAACGTAGGTTGGTCCAAAGACACTCGCGATAGCGCGATAGCACCTACTAAGGGTAGTTACACGCGTTTATCAGGCGACTTGTCCACTATGGACTTGCGCTATTACATGCTTAGTGCTCAGCAGCAATATTACCTGCCACTGGGTCGGGCTTATACCCTGGCGTTCAACGCAATGGCAGACTGGGGTAAGTCCTACGGCAGTAAAGAATTCCCTGTCATTAAGAACATTTATGGCGGCGGTATTGGGTCAGTACGTGGTTTTGAAGGAGCATCTTTGGGACCGCGTGACACGCTCACCAACACCTACTTAGGGGGATCACGCCGTATAGTAGGTAACGTACAGCTGTACTTACCGTTCCCTGGGGCGGCTCGTGACCGTACTTTACGTTGGTTTGTATTTGCCGACGCTGGTCAGGTCACTACGACAGGCAGCACAGTTTGCGCCCAAGGAATCGATAATTCCTCTGCAGATCCTTGTGGTTGGAAATACTCAGCAGGTCTGGGCTTATCCTGGGAATCCCCAATGGGTCCGTTGCAGTTGTCCGTTGGTCGTGCATTTAACGCCAAAGAAGGTGATGATAAACAGGCTTTCCAGTTCCAAATCGGTACGGGTTTCTGATACATTCCATTTGATGGCACAATAACTGTTTTATCTCTGCTACTTTGCAAGGTAGATTTTTCATGAAGTCCACATTTCAATTTTCACTCTCCACCTTAAGTCAAGGCATACGTCGTAGCAACCGTGCTTTAGTGCTGGCTGCTGCATTGGGCGCTACCGCTTTGGTTGCCGCACCCGTTACCTATGCTCAAACCAAAATTGGTTTTGTCAGCACAGAACGTATCTTGCGTGACTCCAAACCTGCTAAAGCGGCACAAACCAAAATCGAAGCCGAATTCAAACGCCGCGATGACGAGCTGCAAAATTTGGCCAATAGCCTGCGTAACCAAGCTCAGAAGTTTGATAAAGACGCACCTGTGCTGTCCGAATCCGAGCGCATCAAACGTCAGCGTCAGCTAACCGATTTGGATTCTGACCTGCAGCGCAAGCGTCGTGAGTTCCAAGAAGACTTCAACCGTCGTCGCAACGAAGAGTTCTCTGGTATCGTTGAAAAAGCTGACGCTGCGATCAAGACAATTGCTGAAAGCCAAGGCTATGATTTGATCATCCAAGATGCTGTCACTGTCAGCCCTAGAGTTGATATTACCGATCAGGTAATGAAAGCACTAGGCGGCTAATTTTCAATGCCGGTATTACTCACCTTGGATCAGGCGCCTAAGCTACATCAGCTCCTGGCCCAAGCAAATAATGCAGGTCTTGATTGTCAGCTAGTCGACAACGAACTTCCTGAACCACATATTCAGGGTGTAGGTTCGTTAACCTCTGCTGGGCCTGCTGAAATCAGCTTCTTATCGAATCCAAAACTGCAAGACCAGTTGCTAACTTGTAGCGCGGCGGCTGTCATCATGACACCGCAAGCGCATGCTAGCCTGGTAGGTACGCAAATTGGGTTCCACGTAGTATTGTGCAGTCAGCCCTATCTGATGTATGCCTTACTGGCACAGTGGTTTGATCAGCATCGCTTGCAGGCCTTACCTACAGGTATTCATCCCACTGCCTATATACATCCTTCGGCAGTTCTGGAAGATGGGGTTAGTGTAGGCCCTTTTTGCGTCGTCGAAGCCGATGTACGTATAGGCAAGGGGACTCGTTTGGGTCCTTCTTGCATCATAGGTGCAGGTTCTCAGTTAGGGCGCGATGGTTTATTGCATGCTCGGGTTACCTTGTATCATCGGGTGACTATCGGTGATCGTGTCATTTTGCACACAGGTTGCGTATTGGGCGCCGATGGATTCGGTTTTGCTCCTGATCCCCGTCAAACCGCTGGAGCTTGGGCAAAAATTGCTCAGTTAGGTGGGGTGTTAATAGGCGATGATGTCGAAATTGGTGCAAACACTACAGTTGACCGTGGCGCTTTAGGAGACACTGTTCTAAGCAACGGTGTAAAGCTCGATAACCAAATTATGGTCGGGCACAACGTCCAGATAGGTGAGCATAGCGCTGCAGCAGCTTGCGTAGGCATTGCTGGTTCTACGGTAATAGGCAAGCGTTGCACGCTAGGTGGGGCAGCTATGCTGTCTGGTCACCTGGAACTGTGCGACGATGTCCATGTTTCCGGAGGTACAGCAATTACAGCCAGCATACGTAAGCCTGGTCGCTATACGGGTGTCTACCCCTTTGCCGAGCACATTCAGTGGCAACGTAATGCCGCGGTCCTATCGCAAATGGCCCAATTGCGCCGACGTTTGCGCACAATAGAAAAAAACGAAACATCCGATTAATTATTTACCATATCGCTACTAGATACTTGTATGCAGGAAATTGTCATGGAACTGGACGTAAAACAAATCATGGAGCGCTTGCCGCATCGTTATCCGATGTTGCTGGTTGATCGTGTGCTGGAAATGGTTCCGGGTAAAAGTGTTGTTGCCATTAAGAACGTCACGATTAATGAGCCATTTTTTAATGGTCATTTCCCCCATCATCCTGTGATGCCGGGCGTATTGATTATCGAAGCGCTGGCCCAGGCTGCTGCTTTGTTTTCATTTGAAGATCAGCCTGACGTCAACCCTGCCGATAAAAAGATTGCTTACTACTTGGTTGGGGTAGATGGCGCACGTTTCCGTCGCCCAGTTGTTCCTGGTGATCAATTGCGCCTAGAAGTCACAGCCGATCGCATCAGCCGATCCATCTGTAAATATTCTGCTCGTGCGACCGTAGATGGTCAGGTTGCTGCCGAAGCAAAAATTATGTGTGCGATCCGAGTTCTGGAAGAGTAGCTATGTCTGCACTGATACACCCCACAGCAATTGTTGCGCCACAAGCTACGATTGCTGCCGATGTCAGCATAGGGGCCTATAGCATCATAGGCGAACATGTCAGCATAGGCCCAGGCACGGTGGTGGGTCCACATTGCGTAATCGATAGCCATACCACCATAGGTGCAAACAATAATTTTTATCGATTTTGTTCTATAGGGGGTGTGCCCCAAGACAAAAAGTACAACGGTGAACCCACCCGCCTGGAAATTGGCGATGGCAATACCATCCGCGAGTACGTCACCATCAACAAGGGTACGGCTCAGGATGTCGGGGTAACCCGCTTGGGTGATGACAACTGGATTATGGCATATGTGCATATTGCACATGATTGCCAAATTGCTAATCACACTGTGATTGCCAATGGCGTACAGTTGGCAGGCCATATACACATTGGCGACTGGGTCATACTAGGCGGTCTTAGTGCTGTGCATCAGTTTGTACGTATAGGTGCTCACGCCATGATAGGTGGTACCAGTTCTATACGCCAAGATGTCCCACCCTACCTGATTGGTGCGGGGGATCCTTTCCGTCCAGTCGGTATCAACTCCGAGGGCTTAGGCCGACGTGGCTACAGCCCTGTGGCAATATCTAGCCTTAGAGAAGCTTATAAACTGTTGTACCGTCGAGGTTTGAAAATAGACGAGGCCTGTCAGGAAATGCTGGCTTTGCAAACTCAAAAACCTGAAAGTCATGATGCCGTTCAAGTCATGATAGATTTTCTGAACGCTAGTTCGCGCGGAATTTCACGTCCATGAGCTTGCGCGTAGGGCTGGTGGCAGGTGAGCCTTCCGGCGATCTGTTGGCAGCACGAGTTATGCGTGGCATACAAAGCCAGTCATTTGGGGCGGTTTGCCAGGGTATAGGCGGTCCGGCCATGCAGCAGCAGGGTTTGCAGACCTGGCATCCCATGCATGCGCTTAGCGTGTTTGGCTACGTGGATGCCATTAAGCGTTTGCCCAGTCTTATTCGTATCTATAACAACAGTAAAAAGCGCTGGCTTACCGATAAACCAGATGTTTTTGTAGGAGTAGATGCGCCTGACTTCAATTTGCGCCTAGAGCTGCAGTTGCGTCAGGCTGGGATACCTACTGTGCATTTTGTAGGGCCTTCTATTTGGGCGTGGCGCTATGAACGCATACATAAAATCAGGGAAGCGGTATCGCACATGCTGGTTTTGTTTCCCTTCGAGACCGAGCTCTATGAAAAAGAAGGGGTGCCGGTTACCTATGTAGGCCATCCACTAGCACAAACCATACCTATGCACCCCGATAGGGCAGCTGCACGCCAATATTTGGGCATAGCCCAGGATGCTCGGGTCCTTGCTTTGATGCCGGGCAGTAGGGCGTCGGAAATTCGCTTGTTGACACCGCGTTTTTTGCAGGCCGTGCAATTGTTGCAACACCAAGACAGTAGTTTGCAGGTGCTGGTACCTGTGGTGAATGCGCAGCGCCGTGCCGAATTTGAAAATATATTGCAGCAGCACCCAATAAAGGGCCTGCGAATTATCGATCAAGCTGATTATCCCATCGCCAAGGTGGGGGCAGGGCAAGTAGGTATAGATACTGAAGATAGCTTTCAGCACTTGACTAGCCGACCTGCTGCCTGGAACGTTATGGAGGCAGCTGATGCGGTATTGGTGGCTAGCGGTACCGCTACCCTGGAAGCAGCATTATTTAAGCGTCCTATGGTGATTTCCTATGCCTTGTCACCGACTATGCGGCGTTTAATGGCCTGGAAGTCTGGTCAGGAAAAACCTTATGTCCCTTGGGTTGGCTTGCCTAATATATTGGCCCGAGACTTTGTTGTGCCGGAGCTGCTGCAAGATGAAGCGACACCCCAGGCACTGGCCCAAGCGACTTGGAAAGCACTGACAGATCAGGTTTACACCACCAGCCTTACCCAACGCTTTATGGAAATACATCATAGTTTGTTGCGTGACACGCCCAGTCTGGCGGCTGCAGCTATCTTGCAGCAGGTACACGGTGCAGCCTGATTTATTCAAGCCTTCGCTGGCGAATGTGCGATTGGCTGGTATCGACGAAGCGGGTCGTGGCCCCTTGGCTGGGCCGGTCTTTGCTGCTGCCGTCATTTTGGATCCTCAACACCCCATTCCTGGGCTAAATGACTCCAAGAAACTTAGTGCGGCCCAGCGCGAGGACTTAGCGGTAAAAATAAAGCAAAGGGCGTTATCCTGGCATGTTGCCGCTGCTAGTGTGGCTGAAATAGATACATTAAATATACTTCAGGCGACCATGTTGGCCATGCAGCGCGCTTGTGCAGGCTTGGCAATTATCCCGGATCAGGCCTTGGTTGATGGCAATCGTGTACCTCAGGGTTTGCCGTGTCCAGCCCAGGCTATTGTTAAGGGTGACGCCAGCGTAGCGGAAATTGCGGCAGCATCTATTTTGGCAAAAACAGCGCGTGATGCCGATTGCCTGGATCTACATGCACGCTATCCTGACTACGCATTTGATCAACACAAGGGCTATGGGACGGTATTGCATATGCAGCGTTTGTCATTGCATGGGCCATGTCCTGCCCATAGACGTAGCTTTGCGCCCGTTAAGCGTTGGCTGGATGCTCAGGCGGTGAATGCATGAAATATATTAGTTCACGTGATAATCCCTTATATAAGCGTGCTCAGCGTTTGTTGGCGGGTAAGCGTATTGATAGCGATGTACCTGAGTTGGCCTTGGAAGGCATACATTTATGCCAAGCGTGGTTAGAGCACCAAGGTGAACCCTTGTGGGCTATGTTTGAGACGGATAAATTAAACCGTCACACTGAATTAGCGGCACTGGCCGACCGTTTACCCAGTCACAAAGTCATTACCTGCGAGTCAGCATTAATGCAACGTTTATCGCCTGTAATACAAGGGCAGGGTGTGTTGTTTGTGGTCGCTGCCCCTGAGCCTGTTAGGCCTAGCCAGATCACTCAGAACAGCCTATGGCTAGATAGAGTACAAGACCCAGGTAATGTAGGCACCTTGCTGCGTACAGCGGCGGCGGCTGGGATATCCCATGCGTATTTATCAGTGGGTTGTGCATCGGCGTGGTCGACTAAGGTGTTGCGTAGCGCTCAGGGCGCTCATTTTGTGTTAACTATCTACGAAGATGTAGAGTTGCATGCTGAAGTTCAGCGCTTACATATTCCGTTAGTGGCAACGGCTTTACAGAATGCTGGCAGCCTGTATGAAACGGCTTTGCCAGAAAAGTGTGCTTGGGTATTTGGTAACGAAGGACAGGGTGTCGATGCACAGTTACTGGATCAGGCCACGCTACGAGTTTTTATTCCACAACAAGCGGATGTAGAGTCGTTAAATGTGGCGGTCGCCGCCGGTGTGTGTTTATTTGAACAACGCCGCCAACATTCTTAAGGTATGGTGCTTAACTGGACTGGACCGTTGCGTTTAAAATGTACGCCTATCCAGACCGACTTCATCAAGTACTTTGGTGGAAATTTCTTCTATGGACTTGGTGGTTGTTGATAACCAAGGAATGTTTTCCATGCGCATTAGGCGTTCAGCTTGGGCCACCTCGTAGCGGCATTGCTTAAGTGAGGAATACTCGCTATTGGGGCGACGCTCGAAGCGGACCTCGGCGAGACGAGCAGGCTGTATTGATAGGCCAAACAGTTTGTTGCGATAGGGTGCTAGTGTTGCCGGTAAAGATCCGCGGTCAAAGTCTTCGGGGATTAGCGGGAAGTTGGCGGCTTTAATAGCGTACTGCATGGCTAAATACAGACTGGTTGGTGTTTTACCGCAACGTGATACACCGACTAGAATGACGTCGGCTTGTTCCAAACCATGAATGAATTGACCATCGTCGTGGGCCAGGCTGAAGTTGATAGCTTCAATGCGGTTGTTGTAGTGTTTGGTCAGGCCGCCAGTATGTGAACGACCTACCGAATGGCTGGACTTGACACCTAAAGCAGATTCTATGTGCTGTACAAAGGTGCCAAATAAATCCATGAAGGTGCAATCCGCTTCACGAATTTTTTGAGCACTGTGCGGATCTACTAAGGTGCTGAATACCAGGGGTCTGGTATTGGTTTCCATGGCGCATCGGTTAATACGCGCCGCTGTGGCAACTGCTTTTTCAGGGCTATCAATGAAGGGTATGCGTATGGCTTCGAACTTGACGGATTCGAACTGTGACAGCACAGAGTGGCTAAATGTTTCGGCGGTAATGCCTGTGCTGTCTGAAACGATGAATACCGTGCTTTGTATAGTAGATGATGGCATAGAATAAATGGCGTGCAGAAAATGCGATAAACGGTACAATCGCAAAGTTAATTGGTTGCCTGTCGTATTGGCCAGGCTGGTTTGCTTAATGCGTAATCAGTTACGTGCAGCTTAGCGCATAAATTGATGTTATTGCTACGCGCAGTAAGCAAACAAGCTTTCTTTTATAGTTAAAGGTGACTTTTATGTCTTATGTTATCGCTTTCGAGAAGCTCCGGATGACGGATGTCGACTCGGTCGGAGGCAAAAACGCGTCCTTGGGCGAAATGATCAGCCAATTGGCAGGTGTCGGTGTTAGGGTGCCTGGTGGTTTTGCCACTACCTCTGATGCTTTTCGCGAATTCCTGGCATCCACTCAACTGGATAAACGCATAGCCGACAGGCTGGCTGGTTTGGATTCCGAAGATGTACGTGAATTGGCCACTGTGGGTGCTGAGATCCGTCAATGGATAATAGAAACACCTTTCCCTGCAGCATTTGAACAAGCTATACGTACTGCATTCGCCGAATTGGATAGCGACGGCAAGGGCTCTTTCGCTGTACGTTCATCGGCGACTGCCGAAGACTTGCCTGACGCTTCTTTTGCTGGTCAGCAAGAAACCTATCTGAACGTGGTTGGCATAGACGAAGTCTTGGAAAAGATTCGTCACGTGTTTGCGTCCTTGTACAACGACAGGGCTATTTCCTATCGTGTACACAAAGGGTATGCTCACGGTGAAGTGGCTCTGTCAGCTGGTATACAGCGCATGGTCAGATCCGATCGTGGCAGCGCTGGGGTTATGTTTACCCTGGATACTGAGTCCGGTTTTGATGATGTCGTCTTTATTACGTCGTCTTACGGCTTGGGTGAAACCGTGGTTCAGGGTGCTGTCAACCCCGATGAATTCTATGTGTTCAAGCCTACCTTGGCTTCCGGTCACTACCCCATTATCAGTCGCCGTATCGGCTCTAAACTGATAAAAATGGAGTTTGATCCCGAACGCGCCACTGACCACGCTATCCGCACGGTAGACGTGCCTGTATCCGAGCGCAACCGCTATTCCTTAACTGATGACGAGGTCATCGAGTTGGCGCGTTACGCCGTAATTATTGAAAAACACTATCAACGTCCTATGGACATCGAGTGGGGTCGTGACGGCCTGGATGGCAAAATCTATATTTTGCAAGCTCGTCCAGAAACCGTTAAGTCGCAAGAAGGCCACAACGATGTCCAAGAACGTTATCGCCTGAAAGCAACTGGCGAAGTCTTGATCACTGGTCGTGCCATTGGTCAAAAAATCGGTTCCGGCAAAGTACGTATCGTGGGCGATGTCTCCCAAATGGATCAAGTGCGTCCTGGCGATATCCTAGTCACCGACATGACAGACCCTAACTGGGAACCGGTCATGAAAATCGCTGCCGCTATCGTCACTAATCGTGGTGGTCGTACGTGTCATGCTGCGATTATTGCGCGTGAATTGGGTATACCTGCTGTTGTTGGTTGCGCTAACGCTACTGATGTCCTTAGCGAAGGTAGCGAAGTCACAGTGTCGTGTGCCGAAGGTGATGAAGGCCGTATTTACGATGGCCTGATCGAAACCGAAGTTGAAGAAGTCAGCTGGGGTGAAATGCCCGAAATTGGCGTCAAAATTATGATGAACGTTGGCAACCCACAGTTGGCCTTCGATTTCTCGCAAATCCCGAACGCCGGTATAGGTTTGGCGCGTTTGGAGTTCATCATTAACAACAATATCAATGTCCACCCTAAAGCGGTACTTGATTACCCCAATATCGACAGCGAACTGAAAACCGCTGTAGAGTCCGCTGCTCGTGGCTATGCCAGTCCGCGTGCGTTTTACGTCGAAAAGCTGGCCGAAGGGATCAGTACCCTGGCTGCTGCGTTCTATCCCAAGCCCGTTATTGTGCGATTGTCGGACTTTAAGTCCAATGAATACCGCAAACTGGTGGGTGGTTCACGCTACGAGCCCGAAGAGGAAAACCCCATGCTGGGCTTCCGTGGCGCATCACGCTACGTGTCGGAAGAGTTCGAAGAGTGTTTCAAAATGGAATGCGAAGCTCTGAAGAAAGTACGCGACGAAATGGGCCTGACTAACGTGGAAATCATGGTGCCATTTGTACGCACCTTGCCACAGGCTGCCAAAGTGGTTGATTTGCTGGCCAAGCACGGCCTGGGACGTGGGCAAAACGGCTTACGTCTAATCATGATGTGCGAAGTGCCTTCTAACGCCATATTGGCCGACGAGTTCCTGCAGTACTTTGATGGCTTCTCTATTGGTTCCAATGACATGACTCAGCTTACCTTGGGTCTGGATCGGGATTCCGGTATGGAGCTGCTGGCACATGACTTTGATGAGCGTGATGAAGCCGTTAAGTTCATGCTGCGACGTGCCATTAAGGCCTGCTTGGATGCTGGTAAATACGTTGGTATTTGTGGTCAAGGCCCCAGCGACCATCCGGATCTGGCCGACTGGCTACGCGACGAAGGAATACTTTCCATGTCGCTAAACCCAGATACGGTAGTAGATACTTGGCAGCGCTTAGCTCGTTAAATACCGTTCTATAAGTAAACGCTATGGCAACAAGGGCGCCTGTAATCAGGCGCCCTTGTTGTATTGTGTGTCGCAATTACCCATAGGGTAAAGTTGCACTAAAATACGGCGCTTAAACCATATTGGGCGTACTGTGACGCCATGCGTTTTGGAATTCAAGGATATAACTGGAATGACGTTTTATGCCCAAATGGGCACATCCCTAGGGAGGCTATTGCTTTGTGCCACTGACAGGCATTTGACGGGTTTATATTTTGTTGGCCAGAAAGACTGCCCTGTACTTGAAGGGTTGCCTACGCCTTTGCCTGAAGCCGCCGACCCCACGGCTGGGGTGCTTGCAGGCCGTGTTTTAAAAAAGGTCAAGCTTAGTCAACAGCTATCTATATTGCCTAATCCGCGTTTGCAAGAGCTATCTGATAGCTGCCAGCATAACAACAGCGACCTAGTCTTTATGCAAGACTACACACCATTAGGCGCCTTGGCGATATTGTTGCAAACCCATGAAGAGCTGTTGGAGTATTTCCAAGGTCAACGCACAGACTTCACTGTTCCCATAAATACCACGGGTAGTGAATTTCAGAATAAAGTCTGGGAATTACTGCAACATATTCCTTATGGGGAGTTAAGCTTTTACGGGCAATTGGCCGAAGAAGCTGGCATGGGTAGTGGTCATGGTCGTGCTGTGGGTACTGCAGTAGGCCGTAATCCGATTTCTATTATTATTCCCTGCCATAGAGTGTTGGCCGCCAATGGCACCTTAAATGGTTACACCGGCGGCTTATTTCGTAAACAGATCCTACTAGAGCTGGAAGGGGTGTTGCTGGAATAGGCAATATTTACGCGTCGTGCTTGTTGCGGGTGTCGTGCTTCATAACGCGTTCTTTTTCACGCTCCCAATCTTTGTCGCGTGCAGTATCACGCTTATCGTGCAGCTTTTTGCCTTTGCCCAGACCAAAATCCAGCTTGATGCGACCACCTTTATAGTGCAGGTTTAAGGGCACCATAGTGTAGCCACGCTGCTCAACTTGGCCTATTAATTTACTGATTTCCGATCCCTTCAGCAACAGTTTGCGCGTACGTGTAGCGTTAGGGTGTATGTGGGTAGACGCGGTAGGCAGTGGGCTGATGTGCATGCCCACAATCCAGATTTCACCATCGCGTACTATGACGTAGCTTTCACGAATTTGGACGTGACCAGCACGTATGGCTTTTACCTCCCAACCTTCAAGTACCAAGCCCGCTTCGTAGCGGTCTTCGATAAAGTAATCGTGGGTGGCTTTGCGGTTATCAACTATGCTCATGAATCCTTGGGCTTATAGACGGGTAAAATCAATACATTCTATCCATTAACGACTTTCAATGCATACTGTACAACGTTCTGTTCTCTTACCGTATAGTCGCGCGCAAATGTTTGATCTGGTCGCCGACGTCGAAAAATACCCCCAATTCATGCCTTGGTGTGGTGGTGCTACCGTACACCACAAGGACGATCATGGCATGCAGGCTTCAGTTACCATCAGTTTGGCTGGCATCAAACAGGTATTTACTACCCGTAATGAACACAGCTACCCTGATTTAATCACCATACAATTGGTCGATGGCCCTTTTTCCGCATTAACCGGGCGCTGGGAGTTTCAAGAACTGGCCGTTGACGCCTGTAAGGTACTCTATACGATGGAATACGCTTTTTCTAATCGTGCTCTGGAAATGGTGGTTGGTCCAGTGTTTAATCGTATCGCAACCAGCTTTATCGACTCCTTTACTCAGCGTGCACAAACCGTCTATGGCGACTGAACTTATAGCTGTCCAATTGATTTATGCGACCCCAAATGTTATTTGGTGTCGTGATCTACACCTGTCAGCTGTTAGTACAGTGGCTCAGGCCCTGGAGCAGGGCGGTTTTTGGTCAGACCATCCGGAATTACCCCGCCACCTGACAACAGTAGGTGTTTACGGCCAAAGCTGTGAACCTGATCATGTGCTGCAAGACGGGGATCGTGTCGAGGTTTATAGGCCCTTGGTGTTTGATCCTATGGAGTCACGCCGCAGAAGGGCCATACATAGGCAGGCGTTCATGACCAAGCCACCCAATAGGCCTAAACGCCGAAAAGCACGTTTAGCCGCTGCTCAGGCGCAAGATAAACAACCGAGTTAAGATAATAGACTTTGTCGTTCTTACAATAAAAAGTGAGCGACTATTCGCTATAATAAAGACAATAACAAACATACATTTACGGAGAGACACGTATGGATTTTCATCTTAACGATGAACAACAAGCCTTTGCCCAGGCAGCTCACGATTTCGCCGTGGGCGAACTAGAACCGAATGCAGCCCACTGGGATGCGGAATCTATTTTTCCACGCGATGCCTTTCGCAAAGCGGGGGAATTAGGGTTTTGTGGTATTTATGCACCCGAATCCATAGGTGGTTTAGGGTTGCCACGTTTAGATGCCACTCTGGTCTTCGAGGAAATGGCTGCCTACGACCCCTCTACAGCCGCCTTCTTGACTATACATAACATGGCTACCTGGATGGTAGGTACATGGGGTTCGGATAGCGTACGCGAGGCCTGGGGGCCTGCATTGGCTTCCGGAGAAAAGCTGGCTTCTTACTGTCTGACTGAACCGGGTGCGGGTTCCGACGCTGCGTCTTTAAGCACGCGTGCCGACAAAAAAGGTAATAGCTATATTCTTAATGGTGCCAAGGCCTTTATTTCAGGCGCTGGTGACACCGATGCACTGGTCGTGATGGCACGTACTGGTGGTCCAGGCCCCAAGGGAATATCGGCATTTATTGTGCCTGGCGACACCCCAGGTATTACCTATGGCCGCAAAGAAGAAAAAATGGGCTGGAACAGTCAGTCTACCCGGCCTATTACTTTCGATAACGTAGAAATTCCTGTCGAAAACCTGTTGGGTAACGAAGGACAGGGCTTCATGATGGCTATGAAAGGGCTGGATGGTGGACGCATCAATATTGCCACCTGTTCCGTTGGCGCAGCTCAGGGGGCCTACGATGCGGCTCGTCGCTACATGACTGAACGCAGTCAGTTTGGTCAAGCTATCGCTAGTTTCCAGGCTTTGCAATTCAAACTGGCCGACATACTGACCAGTATTGTGGCTTCGCGCCAAATGGTACGCCTAGCGGCCAGCAAGTTGGATGCACAGGATCCCCAAGCCAGTACCTATTGTGCAATGGCCAAACGTTTGGCAACTGACCTGTGCTTTCAGGCTTGCCTAGATGCTCAACAAATATTTGGTGGCTACGGCTACCTGAAAGATTACCCCTTAGAACGCTTAGTACGCGATACTCGGGTGCACCAGATTCTGGAAGGCACCAACGAAATCATGCGCGTAATTATTGCCCGTCAAATCCTTGTCAATGGAGCCGATATCAAATGACGTCGCCAGTATTGTTTGAAACCCTAGACACCGCTAACGGCATGAAGGTGGGCGTTGCCACCTTGAATAGCCCTAAAACATTGAATGGTTTGTCTTTGGCCATGTGTGAGCTGCTGGCTCAGCAGTTAACACAATGGGAAACGGACGCGTCTATCGCCTTCGTCATATTGAAAGGTGCAGGCGACAGGGCGTTTTGTGCTGGTGGTGATCTGCATGGTCTATACCAAGCCATGCTGGACAATACCAGCGGCGAAGCCTGGAACAATCCACACGCCAGAACATTTTTTGATGTCGAGTACCGTCTGGATTATCAGCTACATACCTATCCCAAACCGGTATTGTGCTGGGGTAATGGCATTGTTATGGGCGGTGGTGTTGGTTTGTTCATGGCCGCTAGCCATCGTGTCGTCAGTGAGACTACGCGTTACGCCATGCCGGAAATCACCATAGGCTTATTTCCTGATGTTGGTGGTACTTGGATGCTTAGTCGTTTACCTGCTGGCATGGGGGTGTTTTTGGCCCTGACCGGTGCGCAGTTGGGCGCTAGCGACTGTGAATTCCTGGGGCTGGCTGATTACACCTTGGAGTCCACCCGTTGGGACGACTTGATGGCAGCTATAGGCCAAGCCTCGTGGTCTGCAGTGCGTCAGGATAACGATAATGCCTTAGCTGACATGCTACTGGCCTTAAAACCAGCAGCAACCTTGCCACAAGGTCCTTTGCGCACGCACTATGACACCATACGTCAGACCTGCGACGGTCCCAACTTTACAGCGATTTGCAATGGTATACAGGCATGGTCAGACCATGAAGATGCGTGGTTGAAACGTGCAGCCGCTACATTTTTAGCCGGTGCGCCTGGTTCAGCTAGACTAAGCTATGCCTTATTGCGACGCGTGCGTTTGTTGTCACTTGCCGATGTCTTTCGTGAGGAGTATGTTGTCTCTTTACAGTGCGGCGTTCAAGGTGACTTCCAAGAAGGCATACGCGCCTTGCTAATTGACAAAGACAAACAGCCAAAATGGAATCCAGCCACCTTGGATCAGGCCGATGACGCTTGGGTGCAACGTTACTTTGCAAGCCCTTGGCCAGCATCGGTAGCGCATCCTTTAGCGGATCTAGGCCAAGCTTAACAACACAAATAACCCCTAGGAGACAACATGAGTCGTATTGCATTTATTGGTTTAGGCCATATGGGTGGCCCTATGGCCTTAAATCTGGTTAAAGCCGGATACCAACTTAGCGTATTTGATTTGGTACCTGCCGCTGTTCAGACGCTAGTCAATGCGGGTGCACAGCAGGCCGCGTCGGCCGCAGAAGCGGTCAAAGGCGCAGATGTCGTAGTTAGTATGCTGCCAGCTAGTAAACACGTAGAAGGTCTGTATTTGGGCGATAACGGTTTATTGCATAATATCGCTTCAGGTGCCTTGATTCTCGAGTGCAGCACCATAGCACCGGAATCCTCGCGTAAGGTCGCTACCGCGGCCCGAGCGCGTGGTCTGCGCATGATAGATGCGCCAGTATCAGGCGGCACAGGTGGTGCAATTGCAGGGACCCTGACCTTTATTGTTGGCGGTGCTAGTGTCGATTTTGAAGCAGCAAAGCCCTATCTAGAGAAAATGGGTAAAAACATTTTCCATGCAGGTGATGACGGTGCTGGTCAAGTCGCTAAAATCTGCAACAACATGCTGCTAGGCATACTTATGGCAGGTACCTCAGAGGCCTTGGCGTTGGGTGTGGCCAATGGTCTGGATCCTAATGTACTGTCCGAAATCATTTCAAAAAGTTCGGGACGCAACTGGACCACCGAAGTCTATAACCCGTGGCCTGGTGTGATGCCAGAAGTCCCTGCCTCCAAAGATTATACCGGTGGCTTTGGTGTCGACCTGATGCTGAAAGATCTGGGTTTGGCGGCCGAGTCGGCGTTGAATACGCGCTCTTCAATTCCTTTGGGGGAATTGGCACGCAATCTGTATTCCATGCATAGTGGACTAGGTAATGGCGGCAAGGATTTTTCCAGTATAGTGAATTTGTTCAGGAAGTAATCTCAGGGCCTGCGCTTGACATATCAAGCAGCAGGCCTATTGTCGCTATTTATGATTTTAGGCGCTAGTTGCTTGTATAGAGTAGGGCAAATCGCGGATAGTAATGACGGCCCCGGTGGGCTGGCCTAGTCTGAAGTCAGCGATACCCAAATCAGCTAACTGTACCTCTAATAGCAGGTGCATCTGGTCATCATGACCTAACGCTGCATTGACTATACGTCCACAAGGGTGTTCTGCTTGCTTGGCATCGTAGATATCCCGCCCAGCAAGTTCTTCAGGTGTGCCTAGGTCGATAGCATCTGTTGCTGCCACCACCCCATACGCCATACGACGTTTTACCGTGCCTCTGTAGTGACTGCGTGCTACGACTTCTTGGCCAGGATAACAGCCTTTGGTAAAGCTAACCCCTTGCAGTAGTTCTAGATTCAGGGTTTGCGGAATAAATAGGTCTTGTATTGTGCTAGTAATCCAAGGCAGTCCAGCAGCAATGTCAGCTGCATTCCACCAGCCTTGATCGGCTTGGGCCTCGGGGTTGATAATATGACTGATATGCCACCATCGGGTGGGGCTATCAGTTGTGGATGGTGCGGCTATCCATAGGCCAGTATCGGTATGTATGCAGCTATATGGGGCAGGCTGCACTGGCAACAGTTCAATGGCGGCATACAACTGCCCAGCAGCGCTGGTAATACCCGCATCTGCGAAACTTTCCAAAGGAAAGGGTTCTAAGGCTTGAGTAGGTAGAACTAGCCCCCATACCGAAAGATTAGCAATGGCTAGTTTGGCTTGGGCCCGTAGTACAAACATGGATAGGCGTTTTACCAATGACTCTGCAATGTCAGCTTTGACTAAAGCGCATAGGCAGGGGGTGTCATCAGGTTTGGGTGTAGACCACAGCACCATCGTGCCCAGCAGCCGGCCTTTCGGGCTGCAATAACCGGCCAATACGGCATGATCAGGGGTCAGGCTGGCAACATCTTGAGTCAACTGGGATTGCATAAAACTGACGGCATCAGGGCCGCTAATTTCAATAACGGCCAGATCATTAAGGGGGCTGACAAATGCAGGAAGATTATTCATGATGTTTACGCAACTCGCAATAAAAGACATGGGTGAGCTTAACGTTTATGATAACGGGCTTTCCTTAGCCACGCACTGCTGGCAAATACCGGCATACATTTTTGTTTCATGACTTTATTCAGAAAATTCGTTTTAACCGTCCTTTTACTCCTAGCCTTGGCCGCTGCATTGATAAGTGGCGCGGCTTGGTACTGGACCGAACAGCCAGTTGCTATGGACAGCGATAGAATCGATTACTTGGTCGAAACAGGTAGTCGTCCCCGCAGTATTGTCCGCGCTATGGAGAAAGCGGGTATTCATGTCAATGAAGATGCTTTTGTGCTGTTGTCACGTTTTACTGACAGTGATACCTTACTGAAAGCCGGCGCCTACGAGGCTGTACGGGGTGATACCCCACGCAGTTTGTTAGAACGCATGGCGGCGGGCGACATGATGCAAACACGGCTGACACTGGTCGAGGGTTGGACCTATCAAGGCATACGCCAAGCTTTGCGCAATTCACCCGATGTGAAGCAAACCTTGGATGGGGTCAGCGATCAGGAGTTGATGACGCGTCTGGGTATTAACTCAACCAGCCCAGAAGGTTGGTTTTATCCGGATACCTATGTGTTTGTTCCGGGTACTAGTGATTTTGATATTTTGCGTCGTGCTCATCATGCTCAAGAGCAAATACTTCAGTCAGCCTGGGAAGAGCGTGAATCAGGTTTACCGTTAAAAACACCTTATGAAGCATTGGTACTGGCTTCTATTATAGAAAAAGAGACTGGGCATAGCGCTGACAGGGAACGCGTTTCGGGGGTGTTTGTGAACCGCTTGCGTCGCAATATGCTGCTGCAAACGGACCCTACGGTCATCTATGGCATGGGCGATGCCTATCAAGGCCGTATACGCAAGAAAGACCTGACCACAGATACTCCCTGGAATACATATACACGCGCTGGACTGCCGCCTACGCCTATTTCCAGCATGGGCAAGGCGGCGTTATTAGCTGCCTTGCACCCGGAAAAGCATAATTATTTGTATTTTGTCTCGCGTGGTGACGGCACTAGCGAGTTTTCTAAAGATTTGAATGCGCATAATCGTGCGGTAAGCAAGTTTATATTAGGACGACGTAATTAATGGTGCCCTACGCTAACACTACCCCCATAGCCCCAGGAAACCGTGGTGGATTTATCACCCTAGAAGGGGTAGATGGTGCGGGAAAAAGTACCCATGTGGAATGGTTGGCAGATCAATTGCGTGAACGTGGTCTGCAGGTCGTACTGACTAGAGAACCAGGTGGTACGAACTTAGGTGAAGCCTTGCGCGACATGCTGTTGAATCAGCCCATGCACCTTAAAACAGAAACCTTACTTATGTTTGCCGCGCGATGCGAGCATGTTGAAACGGTAATCAAGCCAGCTTTACAGGCTGGGAAGTGGGTAGTATGCGACCGTTTCACAGACGCTACCTATGCGTATCAAGGGGGGGGGCGCCAGTTAGGTGCGCACTGTATTCATACGCTGGAGACATGGGTGCATGCAGGTTTACAGCCGGATCAAACCTGGCTGTTTGATCTGCCTTTGGCCTTAGCCAGAGAGCGTCTAGAGCGTGGCGATGGTTTGGATCGCTTCGAGCAAGAAGCGCAGGCATTTTTTGAGCGTACCCAACAAGCCTACCATCAACGTGTGGAACAGGACCCCAAACGATTCTATGTTGTGGATTCGTCGAAATCCATTCCTGACATTCGCGTAGAGCTGTTGCAACAAATAGATCTTTTGCTGACTAAGCAGTTACCTGCCTTGCAGCAATCATGAGCGCTTACCCACAGTTTTTACCTTGGCAATTGGCTAGCGCTACGGCTTGGTTAGGTCAGCGTGAACGCTTTGCTCATGCCTGGTTAATACACGGTCTACCTGGCATAGGTAAAAGCCAGTTCGCCTTAGCTGCCGCAGCCAGTTTACTGTGTGAGCAACCCGTTCAAGGTCTGGCCTGCGGCCATTGCATAGCGTGTTCGTGGCTGGCTAGTGGCAACCATCCTGATATACGTCGAATACGGCCCGATGCTATTGCGTTACTTGAAGGTGCTCAAGAAGCTGGTGCAGAGGAAGATGCGACGGCTGTCAAAAAAACACCCTCCAAGGAAATACGGGTAGAGCAATTACGTTCGCTAACGACGTGGTTTAACACTGCTACCCATCGAGGAGGTTGGCGTGTGGCAGTGCTTTACCCAGCCCAAGCGTTGAATGTGATCTCGGCGAATGCACTGCTTAAAGTACTAGAGGAACCGCCACGCCATACTGTTTTCCTGCTGGTTGCCGATGCACCTGACCGTTTGCTGCCTACTTTGGTGTCACGTTGTCGTCGCTTGCCACTTTCGGTGCCTGACGCAGTGCAAAGCATAGCCTGGCTAGAGCAGCAGGGTTTGAAACAGCCTGCAGACTGGTTGGCTGCGGCAGGTGGTGCCCCCTTACTGGCTTTAGAACTGTCTCGTATGCGTGAGCAAGCTTGCCCTGATTGGTTGAACATGCTTGCCAGTTTGATGGCAAATGCGCCTAGGTCTGATATTGGCAAGATCGCTGATTTGCTGGAAAAACAAGCTGCTGTGAGTTGGATAGATAATTTACAACGCTTATTTGTAGATATCACTCTGGTAGCTAATCAGGAACCAATACGTTATTTTCCTGCCTTATCTGTGATGGTTGGTGTTATTGCAGCCAGGGCTAACATGATTAATCTGTTGGAAATGAACCGCTGGTTAGCGCAACAACGTGCCGTATCAGGGCACCCTTTAAACCCTAAGTTATTTATTCATGCAGCCTTACAGCGGGCTGCATTGGCTTGCGCCTAGGACACTATTTTTATGTATGTAGATTCACATTGCCACCTTGATTTTCCCGAGCTGGCGCAAAATCTTCCCGATGTGTTGGAACGCATGACCCAAAATAGGGTTAGCCATGCCTTGGTCGTTAGCGTCAGCATGCCTAACTGGCCTGGCTTGATGGATTTGGTGGCACCGTATCCGCAATTACATGCTTCAGTAGGGGTGCATCCGGATTATGAAGATACACCTGAACCTACGGTTGATCAGCTACTAGAGCTTTCCTTATCACCCAAAGTGGTTGCCATCGGTGAGACAGGTTTAGATTACTTTCGTAAACCTGAACCTTTAGAGTGGCAACGCGAGCGCTTTCGCACTCACATCCGAGCCAGCAAGGCCAGCGGCTTGCCGTTGATCATTCATACACGAGCGGCCAGCATGGATACTTTGCGTATTATGCAAGAAGAAGGGGCTGCTGAAAGTGGCGGTGTGATGCACTGTTTTACCGAGTCCTGGGAGGTTGCCCAAGCGGCAATGGACATGGGTTTTTATATTTCCTTGTCAGGCATAGTGACGTTTAAAAATGCGACTGATTTGCAAGAGTTGGCGGTAAAAATGCCTTTAGACAGGTTGCTGATAGAAACCGATTCGCCTTTTTTAGCTCCTGTACCTTACCGAGGAAAAACCAACGATCCCTCTAAGGTAATTCATGTGGCCGAGAAAATTGCTGATCTAAAAGGGGTGGCTGTTGCTGAAATTGCACAAGCCACTACAGACAATTTCTTCAATCTATTCAACAAGATAGATAGAGATATTAAAGTAAACTAGTTAAAGTGAATTCTAGGAATTTTTATGCTTAATTCGTTACCATACGCTGGCGTTGTTGCGCTTTGCAGGCGCTTTTTAGCCGGTTTGGCCGCATTGGCATTCAGCACAACGGTAAGCGCTGCGGTGCCCTCTGATTGGTGGGTAAATATTGCCAATGACAGGGCCAGCCAAGTCCAACAGATGCTGACCAGCGGCGTAGATCCTAACGAATTTAGCAAAGATGGCCAGCCTGCCATTATGCAAGCGATACGTGACGGTGCTTGGCAGGTTTACGACTTATTAGTGAAAAATAAGAAAATCGCCTTGAATGGCGTGAATGTGAACGACGAAACACCATTGATGTATTTGGCTGTAGTAGGTGAAACCACCAGGGCCAAAGATTTAATACAGCGTGGTGCTCAGGTGAATCGACTAGGCTGGACGCCTTTGCACTATGCGGCGTCTAGGGGCCAGATGGATATGGCTAAACTCCTAATTTCTAAGCAGGCCATTATTAATGCTCCTGGACCTGATGGCACCACCCCATTAATGATGGCTGCCTATTCAGGTAGTGCCGCTATGGTGCAATTGCTCCTTGATGCGGGGGCCGATGTCACCACGCTGAATTTACAACATCAAAATGCAGCAGATTGGGCCAGGCTGAAAAAACACAACAAGCTGGGGGCCAAGTTGGATGCCTTGAGCCAAAAAGTACAAGCCCAACGTGCTGCCATTCACCAAGCAGGTACATCGATGCCACCCGTGGGTAGCGAAAAATTAAGTTTGGAACAAAGCAGAAAAACGGCTGAATCATCAACTTCCAAATCTACGCAAGATGCCAGTTCAACGTCGCGATATTTTGATCTGGATAGGTTCAAATAAGGTGTTGTTCAGCTTGTAGGCAAGTATTCTGGTCTGACTATGCCTTGTAGTGCGCTATACGGTAGTAGTAACTCGGGCTGGCCAGATGAATAAGGAGCTATTTGGTAGGAATCGTATTTCACCACTAGCCCTTGGTCTGTAAAGCCAAAGTTGTCGCTGGGTTGAAATGGCCACATACGGGCATAGGCAACAGGATCCTGAGTTGCATCCGGGTTGCTAGCCAACCATAGTGTATGGGCTTGTTTTAAGGCTTCAACGTACGCCGTGTGTTGGCCTGTTAGCAGTATTTGGTCCAGTCCCAAAACTTTCTGCTGGTCATTGTTCCAGTTTAAAAACTGAGTGGCTGTAATCCCGTGGGCCGCTCCTGTGAAATACTGATAAGAATTCAACTCCACCACTGTAAGGTGGCGATTGCGGTAGCGGGTTTTTGCCGATAACACTGTTGAGTCGCGTGGTGCAGCCGTTTGCCAGAAGTAGTCTTCATAACCCTGTACGCTAGAGTAGGGTTGGGCGCTGCCATCATCGATACCTGTCATGACTGACAAGGCATGATCCACGAGTTCGGTCAGGCGAGGTATACCAGGAAAAATCACACTATCAAGGCTAATGTTGGGACATTCCCCTTTGCAACCTGGTTTGCTGTGTTTCCACTTAAGTGCTTGGGTAAATAAACCGTCTTTGCTAGTTTCTTGATCGATCTGGGTCGGAATCAAGGAAATATCGCCGCTGGGCGTGTTAGCGCAGGCCACTAATAATGGGCTTAAAACCGCAATCGCGGCAAGTTTGAAGCTAGGTTTGCGTTGGTTAATCATAGAGATCCTTTTGCGGCCTTAATAACATCGTTGCTACTTTACCACCACGCTTGACCTTGACATCGTTGTAAGCTTTATAGTGATCATTATGTGGCGTAAATTATGCCGCCATCTTTTGTTAGTTTCAAGGAACATCCATGAGCAGTTCACCTTCCCCATCCATCGAGTCTACCGTCAGCTTATACATAGAAGGCATGAGCTGTGCGTCTTGTGTAGGCCGTGTGCAACGGGCTATAGAGGCCGTGCCGGGTGTGGTTAAAGCCCATGTGAACCTAGCTACAGAAAAGGCAGACTTAACATTTTCTGGTGTACCTGACATAGAAGCAGTGCGGGTAGCAATAGAAAAATCTGGGTATCACCCGGTTGAGCATCAGGTGGATTTAGTCATAGAGGGAATGAGCTGCGCATCTTGTGTAGGTCGGGTAGAGCGGGCTTTAGCTGCCGTTCCTGGGGTGGTAACAGCCAACGTTAATCTGGCAAGTCAACGTGCCC
This sequence comes from Alcaligenaceae bacterium, assembly GCA_013416485.1. GTDB lineage: Bacteria > Pseudomonadota > Gammaproteobacteria > Burkholderiales > Burkholderiaceae_B > JAGOAJ01. Next base: position 61,608 of record JACCEO010000002.1, on the reverse strand, counting down.
AGGCCACGGTATTACAAGGGGTAGACACCAGATTATTGCAAGCTGCGATTAAAAAGGCTGGCTATGAGGCTAAGGAAATTGGTTTGGATAGTGCGACTGAAGATACTCTAGCGTTGCGTCAAGCTCAGGAAATGAACGCTTTAGGTCGTTCATTATGGTTCGCCATCATCTTTACTTTACCGGTCTTTCTTATGGAAATGGGCTCGCATTTTGTGCCAGCCATACATCATTTTTTAGCGGAATCGGTTGGGAGTACTCTTAATTGGCATATACAGTTTGTCTTGACCAGTTTGGTGTTATTCGGACCAGGGCTACGATTTTTCAAGGCTGGTATACCCGCTTTATTGCGTGGTGCGCCCGATATGAACTCTTTAGTTGTGGTGGGTACTAGCGCAGCTTTCGCGTTTTCCATGGTGGCAACTTTTATACCAAGTGTCTTACCCGTAGGGTCGGTGCATGTGTATTACGAAGCCGCCGCAGTGATAGTCACTTTAATTTTATTAGGGCGCTACCTTGAAGCCCGTGCCAAAGGTCAAACCTCTCAGGCCATACGTCGTCTGATTAGTTTGCAGGTTAAAACTGCACGAGTTGATCGTGACGGTGTGGTGTCAGAAGTGGCCATTGCTGATGTTCGTATTGGTGATTTGATTCATGTTCGTCCAGGTGAACAAATACCTGTAGATGGTCAGGTTAGCCAAGGCAGCAGCTTTGTTGATGAATCCATGATCAGTGGTGAACCGATTCCTGTACAGAAATCGGTAGGGGACGAAGTCACCGGTGCGACGGTGAATCAAGAGGGGGCTTTGGTGTTGCAAGCGACCAGGATAGGTAGCGATACCGTATTGGCTCAAATCATACGTATGGTAGAGCAAGCCCAAGGGGCTAAGTTACCCATACAGGCAATGGTAGACCGAATTACCATGTGGTTTGTACCGGCAGTAATTGCTGCTGCCATGCTTACTTTCATTGTATGGTTGGTGTTTGGACCAGCGCCAGCACTTACCTTGGCCTTAGTCAATGCGGTGGCCGTTCTGATTATTGCTTGCCCTTGTGCTATGGGTTTGGCGACCCCAACATCGATAATGGTAGGTACAGGGCGTGCCAGCCAACTGGGTATATTGTTTCGCAAAGGCGAAGCGTTACAACTATTGAAAGACGCCAGTGTGGTAGCGGTAGATAAAACCGGTACCTTGACTCTGGGCAGGCCACAATTGACTGACTTTTTCTTGGCACCGGGTTTTCAACGCGAACCGGTATTGGCTGCTGTTGCGGCTGTGGAAAACAAGTCTGAGCATCCCATAGCGCGTGCCATAGTACAAGCGGCACAGCAGGAGGGCGTAATCCTGCCCGAACCTGAAGGGTTTAATTCCATTACGGGGCACGGGGTCTATGCAAGTGTCAACGGCGTGCCTGTCCAAATCGGTGCAGACCGTTATATGACGTCATTGGGTTTGGACCCTAGCATCTTTGCGGAACAGGCCAGTGTCTTGGGTGACCAAGGCAAGACCCCTTTGTATGCGGCAATTAATGGTCAGTTGGCCGCAATGATTGCTGTGGCAGACCCTTTAAAAGACAGTACTGCACCGGCAATTGTGGCCTTACATAAACAAGGTTTGAAAGTTGTCATGATTACCGGTGATAACCGGCGTACGGCTTTAGCTATCGCTAAGCAGTTGGGCATTGATGATGTTGTGGCAGAAGTCATGCCAGCAGGTAAGGTAGAGGCCGTACGTAGCCTGAAGCAGCAGTATGGGCGTTTAGCCTATGTGGGTGATGGTATTAATGATGCCCCGGCCTTGGCCGAGGCCGATATTGGTATTGCAATAGGCACAGGCACAGATATCGCCATAGAAGCTGCTGATGTGGTTTTGATGTCTGGCGAGCTTAGCGGTGTGGCCAATGCCATAGCGGTATCCAAGGCGACCATTGCCAATATCAGGCAGAATTTATTTTGGGCATTTGCGTATAACGCTGCCTTGATACCGGTGGCAGCAGGTGTGCTGTATCCAGCGTATGGGATATTGTTGTCACCTGTATTTGCTGCCGGTGCTATGGCCTTATCTAGCGTGTTTGTGGTAACTAACGCTTTGCGCCTGAAGCGCTTTCAAGTGGCTACTTAATTTTGTCGGATGGGCTTGTAGCCTGCGTCACGTATTGCAGCTTCAATAACATTATGATCTGTCGCACCATTTACCTGTAGATGATGCGTTGGTAAATCAAATGCCAAGGTAGCCCCAGGAGCTACCGCTTGAACGGCCTGCGTAATGGCGTTAACGCAATGGCCGCAGGTCATGTCACTGATATGTAGGTTTAGCATGATTGATTTCTCCGAGTGTATGCTTGAAAAAGCGGATGTAAATGGGGTGTGTATGAATATAGGTCAGGCGGCTAAGGCATCGGGTATCAGCTCGAAAATGATACGTTATTACGAAACTATAGGCTTACTACCTTCCGTGGCTCGTAACGTTGCGGGATATCGACAATATACGGTAACTGAAGTCCAACTACTACGGTTTATTCGTCGCTCGCGTGACTTGGGGTTCTCTTTAGATCGTATACGCACCCTGATCGGACTATGGCAAGACACTACGCGTAAAAGTGGTGATGTCAAACAGCTGGCCCAGCAATATATGCACGAATTAGATGACGATATTGCTAAGTTAATTTCTATACGTGAGCAATTACGTGTTTTGGCAGAAGGTTGCCATGGCGATAATCGACCGGATTGCCCTATTTTGTCAGATTTAGCTAGCTGATCAAGAGGTGCTTGATCAAAGTCAAGAATCTATATTACTTTTAGGATTAACCTTATAGTTAGTATGGTTGGCTAGCGTAGCTTGTGTGGTCGCGGCAGCCTAGCCATCACGATCAACAACACGAGATCCGTATGTCCAAGACTTCAGCAGACAACCTGCCACTTCCTAGCAAACGAGGCTTTCTTAAAGAAATGCTAGGTCTTACGGCCGCAGCCACTGTCATCCCTATTATGCCGGTACAGGCGATGGGGTCGCAGCCGCCTAGGCGCCCAGGGGAAAAGGGCAAACGCTATGGCATGGTGGTAGACCTGCGTAAGTGCATAGGCTGTCAAGCATGTACCGTCAGTTGTTCAATAGAAAATGCACCTCCCATAGGGCAGTTTCGTACTACAGTGCTGCAGTACGAAATAGACATGCCTAATGACGACGCGCCTGCCATGTTAAGTTTGCCGCGTTTGTGCAACCACTGTGATAACCCACCCTGTGTTCCTGTATGTCCCGTACAAGCGACCTTTCAGCGAGAAGATGGCATCGTTTTGGTCGATAGCGACCAATGCGTAGGTTGTGGTTATTGCGTACAAGCCTGTCCTTACGATGCGCGTTTCATCAACGAAGAAACCCAAACTGCTGATAAGTGCACATTCTGTGAACATAGGCTAGAAGTTGGCTTGCTACCTGCATGTGTGGAAAGTTGTGTTGGTGGTGCCCGTGTCATAGGCGACTTAAATGATCCTAGCAGCAGTATTTCACAAATAATGGATGAAAACCGCGCTGACATTAAGGTGCTTAAGCCGGGTCAAGGGACGGCTCCACATGTGTTTTATATCGGTTTACCAGACGAGTTCGTCAATGAAATCGATGGCCAAGCTAGCGTTCGTCTGGTCTCGGATATTTAATTTCGCCAAGGATAAGTAATGGAAATCATTGAATTGCTGACGCCAGCTTACGAGGTCGCTTGGCTACCTTGGGCAGTCCAGTATTTTTTTCTAGTGGGCATTAGTGCCACAGCCGCTTTAATGGGGGCTGCCTGTGTTTTTGGTGGTCCACAATCTTCTGCACGTCAATTGCTGCCTGCGTTAGTCACCGTGTTATTGACTACAGTTATTGCCGCACCTGTGTCTTTGCTGGCTGACCTGCATCAGCCCGCGCGATTCTGGCATTTTTATGCCCAGTTCACACCGTGGTCATGGATGTCGCTAGGGGCGTATTTACTACCTGTATTTGTCATTTTATCCTTGGCATTTGTATTGCTCTGGTGGCTGGGTCGTACAGGTTTGTTGCGTGTAACCGCTGTCTTGTTAGCTTTATCAGCAGTTTCTATTTTGGTTTATACCGGTGCCGAGGTCATGGTACTGCGTTCCAGACCATTGTGGAATACCATATTTTTGCCTTTGAACTTTGCGTTGACGGGCTGGTTAAGCACCTTAGGTGCCATTTTATTGGTGGCGCGCTGGCTGCCGGGCGGTGTAGCTGCATTGCCTACCGCTTTGTTACGCCGTTTGGGCATGGTTGCAGTGAGCCTGCTGGGGCTGTGCGCTATCGCATGGGTGATTGCTGGGCTCATGGGTCTTGAAGCATCGTTTATAGCGGCGCAGCGTTTGTTTGAATTGTTCCCTGTATGGCGCTTAAGTTTGATGGGGTCGCTTGCTGCCGGGCTCTTGGTGGTTGTGTTGTTGCTACGCTCGCATCAGGCGTTGGCAGGTGTCTGGTACTCATTCATTGTGGCTGCTGTAATGTTGTCGGCCGCCTGGATATTCCGATGGATTATTTTCATGAGCGTGCAAGGCGTACCTAAATATGGTGCTGGGTTGTATATCTATCACATGCCTTTAGGAGCTAGCGGCTTGCTGGGCATAGCAGGTGTGTTTGGCCTATGCATTGCTTTGATTGCTGTAATTACCTATGTATTGGGAATATTGCCAGGTAAAAATAACTGCTATTCCTTAACGTCAACCGCCACGATTTAAACAGAGTACCTTATGAGCAAGAAAGAACAAATCAATAGTGATCGACGTAAGTTGTTTGTGCGTGGTGGTGTGGCAGCAGGCGGGCTTACCGCATTTGTTGCAGGGTATGGCGAAACACTGACCAAAGCAGTTAAAGGACTGGCTACCGGTACGGCAGGCGAACGTCCAGCGCATGCCATGAGGGGTAATTCATTAACCCCAGAATTTCGTATTGATCCTGTTAGCGGTGTATTAAGTACACAAGAAGGTCAGGTAGTTAGCCCTTCTAGCTGTTTGGGCTGTTGGACACAGTGTGGCGTTCGTGTTCGTATCGACACAGCAAACAATAAAATTCTTAGGGTGGCGGGTAATCCATATCACCCACTCGCAACAACCAAGCCTGCCGCTATGGAACTGCCTGTGCGCGAGGTTTATGCCATGCTGGGTGGTGAACATGGTCTAGAGGGCCGAGCTACGGCCTGTGCTCGTGGTGCTGCCATGCAAGAGCAGCAAAGCAGTCCATATCGTGTGCTTAAACCACTAAAGCGTGTAGGAGCGCGTGGCGAAGGTAAATGGGAAACGATTTCCTTCGAGCAGTTAATCGAAGAGGTCTGCGAGGGCGGTGACTTATTTGGTGAAGGTCATGTCGATGGCCTACGGTCCATATATGACACGAAAACCCTGATTGATCCAGAAAACCCCGAATATGGTCCTTTATCCAATCAGCTATTGGCAACAGACGCCGGTAACGAAGGCCGTACGCCATTATTACGACGCTTTGCTCAGCAATCCTTTGGTACGGTGAACTTCAGTAATCATGGATCCTATTGCGGCCAAAGCTTCCGTGTCGGAGCAGGCGCTGCCTTGGGTGATATCGCAGGTATGCCACATGGCAAACCCGACTGGAGCAATGCCAGCTTTGGCTTGTTCATAGGAGCGGCTCCTGCACAGGCTGGTAATCCCTTCCAACGACAGGGACGCGAGCTAGCTGAGGCACGTGCACGTAAGGTAAATACCTTTCAGTATGTTGTTGTGTCTCCTATTTTACCAACCTCGTCCAGTTTGGCTGCTGGTTCAGGGAACCGCTGGCAACCGGTTACACCGGGTAGTGACCTGGCTTTGGTTATGGGCTTGATTCGTTGGATACTCGATAACCAGCGTTATGACGCCGTATCTTTGCAGCAGCCTGGTCCTGCTGCAATGGAGCAGGCAGGGGAAGCGTCTTGGTCCAATGCTACGCACTTATTGATCTCGGACGTTAAACATCCTAGATACGGTACCTTCTTACGTGGTGCTGACCTGGGCTGGACCCGCGAGGGGGATGCTAACACCCCTGATGTCTATGTAGTAATGAATCAAAACAACGAGCTGGTGCCACATACCTCGCTAGAGCCTGCACAGTTGTTTGTACGTGAAACGGTCAAGACCACAGGTTTTGCGGACGGTGCTACAGACGTAGAAGTTAGCAGTTCTTTGTTTATGTTGCGTCAAGAAGCACACACTAAAACACTGAATGAGTACGCAGAACTGTGTGGTGTACCAGCCGCTGATATCGTCGCTTTAGCTGACGAGTTCACTTCGCACGGAAAACATGCGGTTGCTGATGCGCATGGCGGCACCATGAATGGTTCTGGGTTTTACACGGCGTATGCGATTGCCATGTTGAACACCTTGGTGGGCAACCTTAACGTGGAAGGTGGCTTGGTGCTGGATGCCGGTCCTTTTGGTCCCTTTGGTCCTGGCCCACGTTACAACTTTGCTAATTTTGAAGGCAAAGTGCAGCCCAAGGGGTTAAGTTTGTCTCGCAATCGTTTTCATTACGAAAAAAGTAGCGAGTTCAAGCGCAAGCAGGCAGCGGGTGTTTCACCGTATCCGGCACAAGCACCTTGGTACCCAGCGGTAGGCGGCCTAAGTAGCGAAATGCTGGTATCAGGCATGAATGGTTACCCTTATAAGGTCAAAGTCTGGATTAACCACATGAGCAATCCAGTCTATGCCATTCCTGGGCTAAAAAATGCCATGCTCGATAAATTGAAAGATCCGAAAGCGTTGCCATTGTCAATTTCGGTCAATCCGTTTATCAATGAAACCAGTGCGCTAGCTGACTATATCGTGCCTGATACGGTTACCTACGAAAGCTGGGGGGTATCGGCGCCTTGGGCTGACGTTATCGCCAAGTCGTCCACTGTCAGATGGCCCACATTAAAACCTTCAGTGGCAACAACCGCAGATGGACAAAGCATCAGCTTCGAGGCATTTTTAATTGCTGTGGCCAAGCGTTTAGATATGCCTGGGTTTGGTGATCAGGCCTTGGCGGATACCGCTGGTGGTAAACACGACCTGAACAGCGCTGAGGATTTTTACTTACGGGCTATGGCCAACATCGCCTATGCGGGTGGTAATCCGGTAGCGGATGCCAGTGATGATGATATAGAAATCACTGGGGTTAGTCCTTATTTAGGTGCATTGCAAAGCAAGCTTAAGCCTGAAGAATGGCGTAAAGCAGCCATGTTAATGACACGGGGCGGCCGCTTTGACCGCTTGGAGCAAGCGTGGAAAGGTAAACATATACGCAAAGCGTGGCCAGCAGGCTTGCAAATATGGAGTGAAGATATTGCTGTTATACGTCATGCCATGACAGGTGAGCATCTGAAAGGTTGCCCGACTTGGTATCCCACACGTATGGCAGACGGTAGGGCGATGCGTGATTTGTACACCGAAGATCAGTGGCCATTTTTAATGACATCGTACAAATCTAATCTGATGAGTTCTATGTCTATAGGTGCCGATCGCTTACGCCAAGTTCACCCGCATAACCCCGTTTCTTTGAATCGAGCCGATGCAAAGCGCATGGGTGTAAGTAATGGCGATACCATACGTATTAGCACACCAGGCGGTCAAATTATGGCTGTTGCTATCGTGCGTGACGGCATTATGCCGGGAGCATTAGCCATAGAATACGGTTACGGACATACGGAACTGGGTGCACGCAGTCATGATATTGATGGTCAAGCTGTGCCAGCTAACCCTGCCTTGGCGGCAGGTGTTAACCTGAATGATCTTGGCTTTGCAGATACGACACGTAGTGCTCAACCTAATGTCTGGATAGACTGGGTATCGGGCGCTACTGTACGTCAGGGTTTGCCTGCACGCATCGAAAAAGTGTAGTAAAAATTAAGGAAGTACGTATGAAATCATTGATTATTGCTGCAGCCCTGATGGGGGCTTCAAGTATGGCGTATGCCGCTAAACCGGAAGTTACGGTGTATCAAGACCCTAATTGTGGGTGTTGTACCGGCTGGGCAGAACACATGCTCGAGTCTGGTTTCGATGTACGCCAAATTAAAACCAGCAATATGGGTGCCATCAAAGACAAACTAGGTGTGCCGCGTGGCATGGAGTCCTGTCACACAGCAGTTGTGGATGCGACTGGGCAAGTTATTGAAGGCCATGTCCCTGCCAATGCGGTACAAAAAATGTTGGCTCAGCCCGATGTAAAAGGTCTGACTGCTCCTGGCATGCCGGTGAACTCACCTGGTATGGGGAAAATGGACGGTAATTTGGTCACACTGGATTTCGCAGGTAAAGAATTTTCTCGTGACTAGGGTACACTTGCCTGCATGCAAAAACTACATCATCCTCACGGACTGGAAACCGTCAGTGTGCTTATTTCTGGACATGTTCAAGGCGTAGGGTTTCGCGCGGCTACGGTCAGGCAAGCGCACGCCTTGGGTTTAGGGGGCTGGGTTCGTAATACCGACGACCACCGTGTCGAAGCCTTGTTGCAAGGCGAACACGACCCTATAGATCGCATGCTGTCCTGGTTATTGATAGGGCCGCCCACAGCCCGTGTCGATAATGTGGTAAATCAAGATATACAAACCGAACGTCGTTATGATCGGTTTGAACAAATCTAAAAAATAGACTGGGGCGATACGCCATGCTAAAAACAGGTCTGCTGTTTTCTGTGACCGCCTTAGCAGAAATTGTAGGGTGTTTTTTGCCCTATGTATGGCTACGTAAAGGCGGACCCATTTGGCTGTTGTTACCCGCTATTGCCAGTCTGGCGTTATTTGTGTGGTTACTTACTTTACATCCAGCAGCCAGTGGACGAGTGTATGCAGCCTATGGTGGCGTATATGTGGTTACTGCCTTGATTTGGTTAAGGGTAGTAGACGGCATACGCCTAACCTTTATAGACTGGTTAGGCGCTGCCGTGGTATTAACAGGTATGGCTATACTGGTGGCAGGCTGGGAACATTAGTTAAACAGACCGCTGTTAAAGTCCTGCATCGCTTGCGCGATTTCCTGCTCTGTGTTCATCACAAATGGACCGTAACCCACAATAGGTTCATCAATAGGCTGGCCACTAATCAGCAGCACAATAGCATCGCCGTTGGCTTCAATTGCCAGCTGTTCTCCAGCTTGATCCAATACAACCATTTGCGATTCCCGTGCAATGGCATTGCCATTTACTTGTATAGTCCCTTGTAATACGATTAACGCTGTGCTCCAGCCTTGGGGCAGGGTAAATTCATTTAGACTCCCTTGTTTAAGGTGTAAATCCCACACATGCATAGGTGTAAATGTATGTGCAGGGCCTACTTTACCAGCAAAGTCACCAGCAATTATCCTGGCTTTACCACCATTATTTGGTAATTGGATTACTGGAATGTCGGCATCAACTATCGCCTGATAACCCGGAGCAGCCATTTTATCGGCGGCCGGCAGGTTCACCCACAATTGCACCATAGTAAATAAGCCTCCGGATCTTGCAAAGGCATCCGAATGGTATTCCTCGTGCAAGATTCCAGATCCGGCAGTCATCCATTGAACATCGCCTGGGCCTATAGTGCCACCTTTACCCGTAGAGTCTTTATGGGAAACCTCGCCTTTATAGACGATGGTGACGGTCTCAAAGCCACGATGAGGGTGCTGTCCTACGCCACGTCTGTGTGTGGTTGGTGTGAATTCAGCAGGTCCCGCATAATCCAGTAAAAGAAAAGGACTAAGCAACTTGCCGTGGGTTTGGTAAGAAAACATAGAGCGGACAGGGAAACCGTCGCCTACCCAATGAGGACGTGGTCCGCTGTAGACACCTAGAACTTTTTTCATGTACTAGCTCCAAAAATAACGGCGTTTGCCATACGATGAAGCTAGTTTACTTTTAGACGAATGCTAGGACTAGATGGCTAATTAAGCCATCAGAGTCCTAGATTTGGAACAATGGGCAAGGTTTAGAACTCTTCCCAGTCATCATTGACATTATTTGATGCAGGCGTTTTTGTGCTGGTTGCAGCAGACGCTAAGGGCAAACGGCTTTTCGCAGGAGAGGCAGCAACAGGTGCGGGTGCTTTTGGCGTGAAGGTGCGCATAGGCTTAGTAGCGCGTGCAGTGCGCGTTGGTGCTGCTTGTTGCACCTCTGTACCAATTTGGAAAACTCTAACCACATCGACTAAGTGTTGTGCTTGCTCGCTTAGGCTTTCAGCTGCTGTGGCGGACTCTTCGACCAAAGCGGCGTTTTGCTGTGTTACGTCACTTAACTGCACAACGGCATCACTAATTTGCGACAAACCTGTGGTTTGTTCCGTGGTGGCAGCACTAATGTCATTGATTAGGTCGGTTACGTGCTTGACCTGTGTGACTATGCCACGCATGGATTCCCCTGCGGCATACACCATTTTGGTACCGTTTTCGACTTTATTCACACTATCGTCGATCAGGTTCTTAATGTCGCGTGCTGCCGAGGCGCTGCGTTGGGCCAGGCTACGAACTTCACTGGCTACTACTGCAAACCCACGGCCTTGTTCGCCTGCACGGGCGGCTTCTACGGCCGCGTTCAAGGCCAAGATATTGGTCTGGAATGCTATGCCATCAATAACGTCAATAATTTCAACGATTTTCTTGGACGATTCGTTCATTTCGTCCATAGTGGTGACTACCTTGCCGACGACTTCGCCACCTTCAACGGCAGCCGAGCTAGCGCTGGATGACAATTGTGCAGCTTGGCGTGCCACTTCGGCATTGCTTTTCACTGTGCTGGATAGCTCTTCCATGGCCGCTGCGGTTTCAGTGATGTTGGCAGCTTGTTCTTCGGTACGCTGAGACAAATCAGCGTTACCGATGGCAATTTGGTTGGAGCCTGTGGCTATGCTGTCGCTGCTAGAGCGTACTGCTGCTACCACTTGACGTAAAGCAACCTGCATTTGGCTCATGGCATCGACCACACTGCCTTTGGGCGCGCGAGCAGCATCAATTTTAGTATTTAGGTTGCCATCTGCAATAGAGTGAGCAATATTAGCAACTTCCAGGGGTTCACCGCCCAGCTGGCGGGTAAGTATCCGTGTGATGAGTGCGCCTATGATTATGGCCAGAACGGCACCAGCTATAGTTAAGATGATCAGGAGAAGTCGTATGTTTTTATATTCGGCATCAGCATGAGTGTCCAATTCATGTGCGGCATCTAATTTAAGCTGTAACAGGGTGTTGATCAGGTCGCTAACTTTATTGGCGATGGGCCTGACTTCTCCGATTAGCATGCTCATAGAACGTTCTGTGTCGCCTAGGGCTTCGATGGCGACTACAGCTGCGACCCTGCTCAATGATTTTTCGTATTCCTCGAAAGCATTTCTGGCATCTTGCAGTAGTGTACGGCCTTCGTTGGTCGTAAAAGAGGGGTCAAGTTGAGCCAGATCGTTACGTGAATTGGCCATGTATTCAGGCATAGCCTTCATGTGCTGCTGGCGAATAGCCATAGTAGGAGCTAGCATTGCATTGCGCATGGCGCGTTCTGCTGATAACAGCTGTATATTGGTATTGGCTGCCAAGCGTAAGCCTACGATATCACGGTCATACATGGTCTCGGTGATATCGTGAAGCTCTGACGCCGAGCGTACGCCTAGCAAGCCTATGAGGGCGGCAATACCAGCAACAATTAAGAAGCCGCCTATGAGTTTGGTACGTACTTTTATGGTGTTTAACCAATGCATTAACATCTCTCCGCACAATGATAGACCTTGTAATTAAACGCTTATTTAATTATCAAGGGGTAAGCAATACTAGGTAAATGTGAATAGTAACGGCAACAGGAAGAAAATCTTTAGAATTATCAATGTCGCCGCAGTATATTTAATCGTTGCCATAGGTGATTGTGCTAAGTAAAGTCTAGACTGCTTACTCAAGTTGATAGATGTGATTATGTTAAACGCGCAGGGAAATACGCAACAAGCATCGCTTTGCTTGGCAGATATAGAACGTAATCCGCGGGCGCTTACGATAGCCTTGGGTATAGGGCAAATATGCTCGTGGGGTTCGCTGTATTACAGCTTTCCTTTACTTGCCGAAGCCATGATGGCTGAATTGATGTGGTCCAAAACGGATGTCTATGGCGCAGCAACCTTGGGGCTGGTGCTAGCAGGTTTTTTGGTCTATCCCGTTGGTGTGGCAATTGACAAAGGTTACGGCAGGGTACTAATGGGTGGCGCGTCGTTAATGGCGACGGTCTTGCTAGCGCTTTGGTCGCAAGTTCAAAGTCTATCTGGGTTTTATCTACTAATTGCTGGTATAGGCGCTATTCAAGCAGCGACTTTATATGAACCCGCATTTGCCGTGATGGCACGCCGTGTCGGGCCTGCTAAGGCCAGGGCTGGTATTACCGCAATCACCTTATGGGGTGGATTTGCCAGTACGGTATTTATTCCATTGGTGCAGCTTTTGCTGAATCACTGGGGCTGGCGAGACGCCTTATTGGTCTTGGCGTTAATTAACGGTGTAGTTTGTACTGTGGCATATTTTGGCTTTATTGTCTCTAAAAACGATGCTGTTAATTTTAGTACTGTAGATTCTTCAAATACAGCGACTACAGATAAGCAAGAGGTTAGGGCGGCCTTACATAACCCGGTGTTTTGGTTGTTAATGCTGGCCTTAATGGCGTATACAGGCACCTTTACTGCGTTTACCTTTCATATGTACCCGTTGCTACTTGAGAACGGTTTATCTAGCACCGATGTGGTTTTGGCGATTGCTGCTATAGGCCCAGCTCAGGTGGCTGGGCGAATTTTAATCAGTGTATTTGGTGCAAATCTATCTATGCGGCGCATAGGCAGTTTTATGGTCGCTATATTGCCTTTGGTGTTTATAGTGATGGCACTAAGGCCATCAACAGTATGGGTGGTTATCACGACGTGTATCATCTATGGAGCCTGCAACGGCATACTTACTATAGTACGTGGCTTGGTCGTTCCAGAAATGCTTAGCCAACGGGCTTACGGAGCAATTAATGGTTTATTGATTTTTCCTAGCACTTTAGCCAGGGCCTTGGCCCCAGCAGCAGTAGCATGGTTATGGGCCAGCACCATGTCCTATAACATAGTGGTTTGGGCCATAGTAGCAGGCGCCACAGGGTTTGCCGTATGCTTTTGGTTGGCTGCCTGGACTAGCCTAGCCGCAAGCAAGCATTAGTTACCACCAGCAGTACGGCGTGTTATACCTAAACTTGCTAGGTTGCTTATCATGTCCTCGGCAGAGGTTTCCGGGGTTATGTCTGTGTCTACCTTTAGAATCCGACCGTCTTTACCGATGTAAATGGTATGCCGTTTGGCAAAGCCTAGTATGTGCAATACGTTATAGGCTTTAGCGACGGATTTGTCTTCGTCGCTTAGCAGGGGAAAGTCGGCACCAGTTTCTATGGCAAACCCTTTATTGGCTTCTAAGGGGTCAACACTAGCCATAAAGTAAGCCACATCGAACTCGCGAATTTTGTCACCATTTTCCGCTAATGATTTGCACTCTATGGTGCAGTCAGACGTATACGCTTTCGGAAACCAGGCAATAACTACAGCCTGCTTGCCCCGATAATCGGCCAACTGGTGGTTGATACCATCGGATCCTGGCAGGGTAAAGTCGGGCGCTAAATCGCCTACATTAAGGGCATGAGATGGCATTGCGGCCAGTGTTAGACACAGCCCGTATAACAAAGATTTCAAAAGTTTGTACATAATCACTCACCAAAGGACTGGGACCCAGGAAAATATGGGTCACTATGTTGATGTGGCTTTAGTCGCCTTTAATGCTTTGCTTTAATGCTTGGAAGCTGCTGTTGACCTTAGGGGCCAACAACAGTCCTGTCTTGCCCTGTTTTTCAACATCCTCAAGCTCAAACAGATCGGAAAGTTCGGTGTAGGAAATCATGCCATTTAGTTTGCCTCCACTTTGTGCAATGTTCTCACCTCCGAACCACACCATTGGTGCCTTGGTTCCCGCTGGCATGAATGAGACTGGATAGACCAGGATAGGTACTTTATAGGCATTGGCTAATTCGGCAGCGACTTGAATGTTGTTATTGCAACGTAAGCCGGGTGGATCATTGCTTACCAAAGTAAGTACCTTACGACCATCTATTTCTATAGGCCCAGGTGCAGTTTGTGCGAAGCTAGGTTGAGACAAAAGAAAAGCCATTGCAGCAATGACCAAGGCTTTACGTGCTGTTTTCATCATTGTTTACCTTTACTATTTAATTGCTTTTTTAGTGACACGAGCGTTTGCTTCCATACGATAAAATACTTATCTTTACTTATATTGCACTTAATCGCAGCACGAGTGCCGCAAGGGTAAAAAGCAAAACCGGCAAGGTTAGCACTATACCGACTCGAAAGTAATATCCCCAAGTAATCGTCATCCCCTTGCGAGCAAGGACGTGTAACCACAGCAGGGTAGCCAAGCTGCCGATAGGGGTGATTTTTGGCCCAAGGTCGCTACCAATCACATTGGCGTAAATCATGGCTTCTTTGATGACGCCAGTGGCCTGGCTGGCTTCAATGGAAAGTGCGCCTACCAGGACAGTTGGTAAATTGTTCATGATGGACGAAAGCAGGGCGGTAAGTAGGCCTGTCCCCAACGTTGCTGCCCACAGGCCATGATCTGCGAAATAGTCCAGCAAGCTTGCAATCATTTCGGTCAGCCCAGCATTACGAAGACCGTAGACCACCAGATACATACCTAGAGAAAAAATCACAATGGCCCAAGGGGCTTCACGTATCACTTTACGCGTACTAATGACATGCCCCTGGGCAGCAACGAACAATAAGACTAGGGCGCCTAAAGAGGCAGTAACACTAACAGGTATCCCTAGTCCTTCCAATGTGAAAAAACCTATTAACAGCAATCCTAGTACTACCCAACCAGCCCTGAAAGTCGCCAAATCGCGTATGACTTCCTTGGGTTGCTTTAGTTGGCTATCGTCGTACTGGACCGGTATGTTATGTCGAAAATACAGCAGTAAAACAAGAAGTGTTGCTGCCACTGACACCATGTTAACGGGTATCATGACAGAAGCATATCCGGCAAAGCTGATGTTAAAGAAATCGGCAGAAACAATATTCACCAGATTAGAGACTATCAGTGGCAAACTGGCGGTGTCGGCGATAAACCCAGCCGCCATTACAAAAGCCAGAGTTGCTGAAGGTGTGAAGCCTAATGCCAGTAACATGGCCATAACGATAGGCGTTAGTATCAAAGCAGCACCATCATTTGCAAAGAAGGCCGAAACGACAGCGCCTAGCAATATGATCAAGGCGAATAGTCTACGACCATAACCGCCACCCCACCTGGCTACGTGCAGGGCCGTCCACTCAAAGAAACCAGCTTCATCCAATAATAGGCTGATGATGATAATGGCGACGAAGGTAGCGGTTGCATTCCAAACGATTTGCCAGACAATAGGAATGTCACTGAAGCTGACTACACCCGTCAACAATGCCAGGGCAGCGCCTAGGGATGCGCTCCAACCAATACTCAGGCCGCGCGGCTGCCAAATAACTAAAGTAATAGTGATAATAAAAATGAATAACGCAGTAAACATAAATGTTGAATTCTTATTGATTTGTTGTAAACAAAATTACCAGTCGATTTTGTGATGCTCTTCGGTTTCGCGATGCCGTGCATCATCAGAGGAATGTAGGTAAATATTTGTTGTGCTGATGGACTCGTGCCCTAGATTATCTCGTACATGGCGTAGATCTACCTGTTTGTTGGCCATATGAGTACCAGCAGTATGCCGCAACCAGTGGGCTGAGGCTTGTTCAACATGCTGTGCTTGAAATTCAAAGCTTACACCGCCAGTGCGTATGCGTTCGGCAGTACTTTTGAAAACCTGCTTCAGCACTGTATGAACAGCAGCTCGGGTTAATGGACGGACTTGGGTCCCGATGGGCAATAGTAATGGGGTAGTTTCGTCGGGTGCAGGGTAGGGTGGGTACCCTTTTTCACGTCGGTAATTGGCCAGTTCAATCATCAGTTCGTGTGTGGCTGGGATGGTCCGGATTTTTTCACCTTTGCCGGTAACTTCTAACCACCAGCTGATTTGTCCATCTGCAGTGCGGCGACAAAAAAATCCCCCCATTGTATTTTGAGTGACCTCTGAAATTCGTAGACCACATAAATACAGTAAAGATAATAACCAGCGCAAGCGCAAATAATGTTCCTGATTTCGTTTGGTGTCGCGTGGTAAGGCATCTATAGTCTGCTTAACTTCACTCCAAGTATCTTCATCAAGATAGCGTGTAACGCGGGCTTGCGCTTTACGAGCACGTTGACGCGAAAGTGATAGGGGATTGCCGGCTAAGTAACCCGCTGCCACCAACCAAGAGAACATCCCATTCAAAATAACCGTGGCTTGGCGGCGGCTAGATGGGGATAGGGGACCTACAAAGGGGCGCCAATCGTTATGTGTTCTTGAGAGCTTTCGACCACGACCCATTATCCACTGGCTTGCTGGTTGGGGGTCGCTAAGGAAACGCTGATAAGCCAACAAGTCTTCATGGGTAAGCGAAGACACTGGTTTTTGCATTGTGCCCGTTGACCATAGTAATAGACGCTCGGCCTCTTTCCGGTAATTGGCTAAGGTGTTGGGCGAGTCTGTAAACCGTGTTAACCAAGCGATGATGGCATCGATATCGGTATTTGCTGCGATTTGTGACTGATTCCCATGAGCGCGGTTAAGCCCAGTGCTTCCATCTAATTCTGGCGCAGTGAGTATGGCTTGGAAAGGCTCGTTTTCACTTTCAGTAAGAGCAGCGGAAAAATCAGGAGTAAAGACCATAAAGAATTAAGCGTATTTTGAAGTCACTAGTATCTCATTTTTTTGACATTATAGGAATAATGTCAAAAGATAAATAAATATAGTTAAATTCTTAACGTATTACGTAGTAATATTAATAAAATTTGATAGAGTAATACTATGACTAGTGATTTATCTGCTGATGCAGCACTTTTACAAGATATAGATGCACTGCGCGAACGTTTCACCCAAACCCAAGAGCTTTATCGTGAGGTTTGTGCGTTATTGTTCTTTCGGTATGGAGTTACGCCTACCGCAAACCGGCTATACCAGTTGGTTCGTAAAGGCAGCATGAGCGCACCAACTGAAGCCTTAAGAAAATTTTGGGAGGACTTACGTGATAAAAGTCGGACACGCGTAGAGCACCCTGATTTACCAGAGCACCTAAAAAACCAGGCAGGAGAACTGATCGCCACGCTTTGGACGGATGCGCAAACTGCAGCTCAGGACTCGTTGATTAGCTTTCGTGCTGAATCTCAGGAAACAGTCCGACAAGCGAAGGCCATCGCTGATGCTGCTATAACCGACAGAAATACTCAGGAACTTGCGCTGCAACGGGTTAACGGGCAACTAGAGGCCGTAACTCATCAGTTAAATATGCTGCGTGAAGATCTTGCAGCTGAAAAGCAGGCTAATTCATCCTTGTTAGTCAGATTTCAAGAGGCTAAGAATGACACTGTTGTCGTGCTGAGCCAATTAGAAGCAGCGCGCCGTGAATTTACTGCTGAATTGGATAAGTTACGTGCCACATCGCAACTGGCCGAGGAACGCTCACGTTCCACCGAAAAACGTATGTTGGTGGAAGTAGATCGTGAACGTACGGCATTGTCCAAGCTTCAAAAAGAAACTGAATCCTTGAAGACAACGCTTACTGATGCGGCTTTTGAACACAAGCAAGAGCTAAATACCTTACAGGAGCTCTTGGGCGATGCCAGACAAAGGAATGGTCACCTAGAAGGTAGTTTGCAAGCTGCAACAGCAAGCCTAGATAGTGCTAACCGTGAAATCAAACACATTCAAGATCAATTGAATGCTGCGGTTTCTCAAGTTGGCTTATACCGTGAGCAGGCACAAGACGTAAGACGCCAGTGGGAAGCAAGGCTGGGACGCGTCAAGAAAAGCCAAGTTGCTAAGACAATAAAGACCAAGGTTATTGGACGACGCTTGGTCAAAGATTAACACGCATAATGTATATTATGTAAAGTCACATATTCATTAGTTAATCTTGTGCCTAGGTTTATATCTGTACTTAGCACACTGTTCTTAAAGTTAGCCAATTATTTACGCTTTGGGCTGTTTGCTAGGCTTAAGTGCTTCAGCATGCTTTCCCAAGGCTTCGGTGATTTTGGCCTGCGTCTGTGTAACGACTTCCAGCATTTCGCGTTGGGCACTGATCAGATCTTCGGGCGTACGAGATAAAACGCTGAAAGGTAAGATACTTAAGCCCTGAGGATCTTGCGTTTCTGTTATCGCATGCAAAAGCTTGGCCTGTTGTTCCAGTGCTTTGCTGGTTTGTGTCAGCCAGATATTTTCTATCCGACTTAGGCTTTCAATAAGTATGTGGCAAATTTCTTGTGTACTTGCCACTTGTTGTTGATACACATTACCTGTGTTGTCTATCTGATTTTTCATGATGATACTCCTATGGAGGTCATACTATTTTAAGGGCTTCTTATACGTATGGTAGTTATCCCTTTGTATTATTAGGGAAATATTAATTTCAATAGTGCCCTACTTCACTGCTTAAGCCTATAAAGCCCTGGATTAAGGCCTTGGTCTTGTTGACGTGTTCTAACCGCTCGCTGTAAGCTCATTTGCTCTATAGGCCTATGGCAGCTTGTCTGGATTGCAAACCAGTATTGCCAGTTTTTCTATTCAGGATTACGCATTATGAAATTATTACGTCACGGCCTGCCCGGTCAAGAAAAACCTGGTGCCTTAGATGCCCAAGGCCAAGTCCGCGATCTGTCTTTATTGATACCCGACATTACCCCTGAATGGATGGCGCCTGAAAAGCTAAGCGCCTTGGCTGCTATCGACTTGTCGCGCATGCCATTGGTGGCGGCTGGTACTCGTTTAGGGCCACCCTTGACGGGTACTCGTCAATTTGTTGCTTTGGGTTTGAATTATCGTCAACACGCCATAGAGTCTGGCATGGAAATACCGACAGAGCCTATAGTATTCAGCAAAGCGGTTAGCTGTATCGCAGGTCCTGATGACACTATCTATTTGCCTGTGGATTCGCAAGCGACCGATTGGGAAATTGAACTGGGTCTAGTTATAGGTACCCAGGCTAAGCAAGTGTCTATTGAAGATGCTCTATCGCATGTGGCCGGTTATGTCTTGGCACACGATGTCTCAGAAAGAGATTGGCAATTAAAACGCAACGGCCAATGGAATAAAGGTAAAAGCTTTGATGGGTTTGGCCCCTTAGGACCTTGGTTGGTGACCAGTGATGAAGTAGCTGATCCCCAGAATATAGACTTGAAGCTAAGCGTTAATGGCCAGGTCATGCAAAACAGCTCAACAGCCGACATGATTTTTTCAATAGCACATACCGTGTCTTATCTTAGCCAGTTCATGACACTATTACCTGGCGATGTCATTATTACTGGCACGCCAGAAGGTGTAGGTATGGGTATGCAACCGCCACAATTCCTACAACATGGCGATGTCGTCACCTTGGATGGTGGCATATTAGGTAGTCAGCGACAGCTAATTATTTAGTGGCGTAAGCCATTATCCAGTTCAAGATCTGTTGGGGTTGTCTAAGATCTAGCCAGTCCAGTGACCTATCCATAGGCGGCGCACTGGCATCGGATGCAACTGCCAGTATGTGTTCATCGTGGGGATATAGGGGTTGCTTACCTACTTCAGGGCGGTAAACCTCTATTTTGGGCATGGCTATTTGCTTGTACCCTTCAACTAGCGTCAGGTCAGCTGGCGATAAACGGGCTAATTGTTCGCTTAAGCTGGGTTCGGCTTGATCACGTAACTCCTGTACCAGCGATACCCTATAGGGTGAGGCCACCAGAACTTCGGCCGCACCAGCAGTACGTAAACGGGCGCTATCTTTGTGAGCTGGTTCAAGCTGTATGTCATGGTGACTGTGCTTGATGATATTGACGCGCAGCCCTTGAGCAACTAAATGTGGCAATAAGTATTCCAACAAGGTGGTTTTACCATTACCCGAGCGCCCCACTACACCTAAAACCCGTTTTGTCATAGCTATTCGTACACTTCAAAAGTAGGTTTCACAATAGGTAAAACCCAAATACCATAATTTCCTATGGGCCAATCTATAAAGACAGTGGTGTTAAGGACTTAACCACATCGTCTATGGCTTTGACATGGATCAAAAAGGGACGTAACTGATCGAGTGGCAAAGCGCTAGGGCCATCGCATAAGGCCAAATCAGGATTTGGGTGTGCCTCTAGGAATAAGCCTGCTAAGCCTATAGCCATACCTGCACGAGCCAAGTCACCGACTTGTTGACGTCGTCCACCGGATGCAGCGCTGCCAGAGTCACGCTGCTGCAAAGCATGGGTGACATCAAAAATTACTGGCAAATTAGCGGTGACGCGTTTCATGACACCAAAACCCAGCATGTCGACCACTAAATTGTCATAACCAAAACATGTGCCTCGGTCACATAATATCAATTGTTCATTGCCTGCTTCTTTGAATTTTTCGACAATATTGGCCATTTGGGATGGGCTAAGAAACTGGGGTTTCTTGATATTAATTACCCGATTGGTACGCGCCATCGCGACTACTAAGTCGGTTTGACGTGCCAGAAAAGCAGGTAGTTGTAAGACATCAGCGACTTCAGCGACAGGCTGAGCCTGCCAAGGTTCGTGGATGTCGGTAATGATAGGTACGTCAAATGTGGATTTGACCTCTTGTAAGATACGTAAGCCCTCTTCCATACCGGGCCCGCGATAGGAATGTATAGATGATCGATTGGCTTTATCAAAGGACGCCTTGAATACATAGGGTATGCCTAGGTCCTGGGTGACTTGCACATACGCTTCGCATGTGCGCATGGCTAGATCACGTGATTCCAGCACATTAATGCCGCCAAACAGCACGAATGGAAGGGAATTATCCACCTTGATATTTGTGTTGATTTCTATCATCTATAGTTTCCTGAGGCGTTATTGGGATGACGCCAGCTATCTACGATTGTAGCGGTTAGTGTTAGCACTAGCGGCAGACTGGCAGTAGACGTAAAAAAGGGCCGCCAGGCCCTGGTACTTCGATAGCTGGCGACCTCATGCTGATATTATTCAGGAGAGCCGCTGAGTATCCACTCGACAACCAGAGTGGTATCGTCGGCAGAAATACCTGGGTTAGGTGGCATAGGAATAGGACCCCATATATCTTTGCTACCGTTTTTTATGTGTGTTGCCAACAAAGTGGCTGCATTGCTGTCATCTTTGTATTTGGTGGCAACATCCTGATAGGCAGGACCAACTAGCTTTTTATCAACGGCGTGACAAGCCAAGCACATGTTTTTGGCGAGTATAGGCTGTACATCTGCTAGTGTAGGGGCTGCTTGTGCCAAACTGCTGCCAACCACTAGGGGAAGACAGGCTACAATTTTCCAAATATTCATCGGGTAATCACCTTTACTTATGTTTATGTTGGTGGTCAAAAATAGACCACTACATGTAGAAATTACGATTAAGCTCTCGTTAGCATAGTATATGCCTGCGTTAACCTTATATAACCATTTCACTTACTTACTATTAAGGCTCTTATGAAATCCATACTTGTTCCCGTTGACGGATCTGATTCCTCGTTGCGTGCCGTGAAATGGGCAATGCAAGAAATACAGGATAGAAATAACAAACCTGAATTGCATTTGCTTGCTGTGCAACCTCCGATAGTATCAGGAAATGTAACGCGTTTCTTTTCTGCCCAGGCTTTAGAAGATTACTATAACGATGAAGGGCAAAATGCGCTGCATTCGTCACTAACACTACTAGCCGACGCTGGCGTAGCTTTTACCCATCATGTTGCTGTTGGTAGCATTGCACCAACCATTATTGACTACGCCAAGGAAAATGGCTGTGACCACATTGCTATGGGAACTCGTGGCCTAGGCTCTGTGAGTGGTATGGTGTTGGGTTCGGTCACAACAAAAGTATTAAGCATGGTTGACTCACCAGTGACTGTGATCAAATAACTTCACTATATGTAGGCATGACCCACTACGAATGGGTCATGTCCAGCGGGATTATCCAGCGGTCATAGTCTTGTTCAGTCAAATACCCTAAAGCCAGTGCCGCGACTCGTAGGCTAGTATTTTCTTTTTCAGCTTTTTTCGCAATGATGGCCGATTTGTCATAGCCTATATGGCGATTCAATGCAGTAACTAGCATTAGGTTTTTTTCTAGATTAGCAGCGATTTTTTCTAAGTTAGGTTCTAGTCCTACTGCACAATGATCATTAAATGCCAAACAGGCATCGCTAAGCAGGCTGATGCTTTCCATGACGTTATGTACCATCACCGGTTTATAAACGTTTAACTGGAAATTTCCTTGACTGCCGGCAAAGGCGGTTGCGGCATCGTTACCGTAGACTTGTACGCACACCATAGTCAGGGCTTCGCATTGTGTAGGATTCACCTTACCCGGCATAATGGACGATCCTGGTTCATTGTCGGGTATGGTGAGCTCCCCTATTCCGCAACGTGGCCCACTGGCCAACCAACGCACATCATTGGCCATTTTCATTAAACCACCCGCCAAAGTACGTAATGCGGCTGATACATTCACCAAAGCATCATGGGCCGACAACGCAAAAAATTTGTTTGGGGCCGTCTTAAATGGCAAACCGGTAATGCTGGCGATATGCTGGGCAGCGAGAGCCCCAAACTTGGGGTGTGCATTCAAGCCTGTACCTACAGCCGTGCCACCTATGGCAAGTTCATAAAGTCCAGCCATACTATGTTCTAGCCCTTTTATGGCGAAGTCTATTTGAGCGACCCAAGCACTGATTTCCTGGCCTAAGGTAATAGGAGTTGCGTCTTGAAGGTGGGTACGCCCAGTTTTGACGATGTCACTAAACTCTAGGGACTTATCTGCCAGCGTATTCCTAAGCTTCTCGACGGCAGGAAACAAGCGAGAATGTAGCTCTATGGCCACGGCGATGTGCATGGCGGTGGGGAAAGTATCGTTGGATGACTGACCTCGGTTGACGTGATCGTTGGGATGTACAGGAGTTTTACTGCCTTTAATGCCCCCTGCCAGTTCGATGGCACGGTTAGAAATGACTTCATTGGCATTCATATTGGATTGCGTGCCTGATCCAGTCTGGAAAACCACTAGCGGAAACTGGCTGTTAAGCGTACCGATGATGACTTCGTCAGCAGCCTGTGTGATTAGTTTGGCAATATCAGGACTAATTTCACCCAATTCTTGGTTAGCTAAAGCCGCCGCTTTTTTTAGTATGCCTAAAGCGCTGATCATGGGGGGTTGCCAAGTATAACGGCTGACCCCTATGGGAAAGTTGTGTATGGAACGTTCGGTTTGTGCACCCCAGTAGCAGTCCTCAGGTACAGCCACTTCACCCATAGAGTCGGTTTCAGTACGCATCGCAGTCACAGGAGTTCCTTAGTGTAAAAGCTGTTATTTACACTATACGCGTACAGCTAAGGCATGCAAGTACACCCACATGCCTGTTAGGGCCTAAGTGAAACTACTGGTCAGATAGGAACTTTTCGCCCCAGGCAGCGGCGACATCTAACATCCGGTTGGCAAATCCCCATTCATTATCAAACCAAATAAAAACATTCACAAAACCGCCACTATTTGTGTGGGTCTGGCTGCCATCTATGATGGCCGAATGCGAGTTATGGTTGAAGTCGATGGACGCATGAGGGTTGTCTGAATACGCCAGTAAACCTGGTCGCTGGCTAGCGGCTAGTCTTAAAAAGGTATTCAGTCCCTTGGTGTCTACGTCTTGTTTTAAGGTTAGCATCAGATCTATAGCCGATACATTTACTATGGGTACACGTATGGCTTTAGCCTGTACCTTGCGGGTAAGTTCGGGTAGCAAGCGTTCTATGCCCTGGGCTAAGCCAGTGGCTACTGGGACGATAGATTGCATCGCCGAACGTGTACGCCTAAGATCTGAATGGTGGTAACCATCGATTAGGGGCTGGTCGTTCATCACCGAATGCAAAGTGGTTAAAAAAGCATGTTCTATGCCGTATTCTTGATTTAGTAACGCCAATATTGGCACCACAGCATTGGTGGTGCATGAGGCATTGGAAACTAAAATTTCCTGACCAGTCAGTTCGTCCTGATTGATGCCATAGACTATGGTGCGGTCAACATCTTGGGCGCTGCTGGCCGGATGAGATACCAATACCTTAGGGCAAGCTTGTGCCGTAAAACGCTCAAGTTCATGACGATGGCTGTATTTTCCAGAACATTCTAATAGCATGTCTAGCTGCCAGTGATCCCAATCGATTTCTTCGGGGTCTGTGGTGTGATCCACATGCACGGTTTCACCATTAATGATCAGGCAGTTCTCACCCTCTTGGACATCGCCGGGAAAGATTCCATGAGTTGAGTCGAACTTAGTCAAATACGCCATAGTCGACAAATCAGAGGGCTCGTTGATACCTACTAGTTGAAAACGATCTTTTAGGGGGGATTCATAAAGCGCCCGCACTAGACAACGGCCTATACGGCCATAGCCATTAATACCAATACGGATGGGACGGTTCATGCAAATACCTAGGTTGATAAATAAGAGTTAAAAGGTGATGGAAAAACCGCCATCTACAACTAGTATATGGCCGTTCACATACGCAGCGCTGGACGATGCCAGGAAAACCGCTGCACCAGTAATTTCATGGGGTTGTCCCCAGCGCGACATGGGATTGCGCCCAACGACTACAGGACCTTTGATTGGGTCTAGTGACAGTTCCAGGTTGGTTTCAGTAGCAAATGTGCCAGGCGCTATGCCATTACTGGTTATGCCATATGGGCCGTACTCAACGGCAAGTGCCCTGATCATACCTGCCAGCCCTTGTTTAGCAATAGGGTAAATAGCATCCCCTGCCCTAGCCAGTCCACCAGCAATTGACGTCATGGTCAGGATGCGCCCAGGTTGGGCTTTATAGACCATTGCATTGGCCGCTAAGCGTGACAACTGTACGCTGGCCATTAAATCCACATTAATGAGTTCCAGGATGTCGTTCAAACTGGCCTCTGATAGGGACTTGCGTATGCGTATACCGACATTATTGACCAAGATATCGGGAGCCCCCAGTTGTTCACATAGCGCGACAAATGCCGTTTCTGTTTCAACTAACTGACTGATGTCATTAACCCAGGAATAAGCTTGACCACCTTGTTCTCGTATGTACTGCACAACGTTGTCTACCCTAGCCTGATCCCGGCCATTGATAATGACGCTGGCACCGCTGGCAGCATAAGCCTGAGCAATTTCCCGACCCAAGCCCTGAGTAGAACCAGTGATCAAAGCCAGTTTGCCTGCTAATGAAAAATTGGGAGTCGTTAATAATGTAGACATGGCACCGTATATGTAGCAAAAAATGACTGCTGGTTAATAGGTAATTAAAATACAATAACAGATGTAGTCTTAGTAGTTAACTTACAGAGGCCATATGAAATTATATTATCTTCCTGGTGCATGCCCGCTTGCTACGCACATCGTCCTTGAATGGATAGGCAAGCCTTATGAACTTCATAAAATGGCACGCGAGCAATTAAAAAACCCCGATTTCTTAGCCCTTAACCCGATAGGGTCGGTGCCAGTATTAGTAGATGGTGACTTTGTTCTTACTCAAAGTTCCGCAATCCTAGAATACCTAGCTGATCTTAATCCTGAAGCAGACTTGCTGCCCCAAAACGTACAGCAACGCGCCGACGTTCGTCGCTGGTTAGCCTTTTGCAATGCCGATTTGCATCGTAATTTTGCCTTGATCTTTGGTGTTCAAGGGTATGTTCAAAACCCAGATGGCCAGCAACAGCTTATTGATGCGATAACCGCTCGTTTATTAACACTGTTTAATGTGGTTAATACTCAGCTTGAAGGCAAGCGCTGGGTAGCAGGTACCCGTAGCCTGGTTGACCCGTATTTGTACACATTGTTGCGTTGGGCCAGAGCCAAAGACATAGACTTGTCTGCGATGGAAAACCTACAGTCTTTTTATGCTCGTATCGAAGCCGATAGTGGTGTGCAAGCAGCATTGAAAGAAGAAGGATTATCGGTGTAGCTGCCACTTAGTAAATAAGTGCACCTTGGTTTTATACGCCGGAATTATCGTTAAAACCAAGGTATATGGCTTTATGTAGCAGGTATGCTGGTTTAGGCCCCTAAATAGGCTTTGCGCACTTCGTCATTGACCAACAAGTTGGCGCCGGTATCTGCTAATACCACTTTACCGGTTTCCAAGACATAACCACGGTCGGCAACTTGTAGTGCCTTGTTTGCGTTTTGCTCAACAAGAAATACCGTTACGCCTTCGTCGCGTATGGTGCGAATAATATCGAAGATTTGCGCAATAATTAACGGTGCTAAGCCTAGAGTGGGTTCATCAAGCAGCAGTAATTTAGGACGTGTCATTAATGCTCGGCCTATAGCCAGCATTTGTTGCTCGCCGCCCGACATCGTGCCTGCACGCTGATTAGAGCGTTCTTTAAGCCTGGGAAATAGCTGATAGATGTGTTCTAAACCGGCATCAATTTCTTGAGATTTCAAGAAAAAACCACCCATTTTCAGGTTTTCAGAAACGGTTAGATCAGGAAAAACCCGTCGCCCTTCGGGTGAAATAGCGATACCTCGTCGCATAATGCTATGAGTGCTGGCATGGGTAATATTTTCATCTTGAAAAATGATATCGCCTTGGGCGGCACGTGGTGAGCCACACACGGTCATTAGCAAGGTGGTTTTACCTGCACCATTGGCCCCTATCAAGGTGACGATTTCACCCTCGTTGACCTCGACAGTAACATCGTTAAGTGCCTGGATTGCACCGTAATAGGTGTGCACATTTTGAAGCTTAAGCACTTATTCTTCCCCCAGATAGGCTTTGATTACACGAGGATCATTCCGGACCTCTTCGGGTAAGCCTGTGGTAATAGGTTTACCATGTTCCATAACCATGATGCGATCCGATACCCCCATGACCAGGCTCATGTCATGTTCGATAAGAAGTACAGCCACATCGAACTCCCGGCGTAACTGGTCAATAAGCAGTTGCAGCTCGTGCTTTTCTTGAGGGTTCAAACCTGCCGCAGGTTCGTCCAGCATAAGCAAACGTGGTTTTGTGATCATGCAGCGCGCAATTTCCAGACGACGCTGGTGGCCATAAGCCAGGTTACCGGCTTCGCGATTGGCATACTGGCGTATGTCCATGAAATCCAGCCATTGTGCTGCTGTTTCCTGAGCTTGCTGCTCAGATCTACGATAGGATGGGGTTTTTAGTAAGCCCTGGAGCAAACCTGTTTGGATATGCGTGTGTTGTGCTACTAGCAGGTTTTCAAGCACAGTTAGGCTTTTGAACAGGCGCACGTTTTGAAATGTACGCACTAAACCATGACGGGCAACCTTATGACTGGGCAAACCGTGTATAGGTTGGCCGTCCATAGTGATGACCCCGGATGCCGGTTTATAAAACCCACCTACACAGTTAAATACCGTAGTTTTACCTGCCCCATTGGGGCCAATGATGGCAAAGACTTCATCTTTTTTTACATCGAATGTAACTTCATCGACAGCCAGTAAACCACCAAAACGCATGGTAAGGCCTGTTACCTGTAATAAAACGTCGCTCATGCTTTTAACTCCACCTGTGGACGTTTAACCGGCAGCAGCCCTTGAGGACGCCACATCATCATTAGTACCATGACCAGACCGAAAATCAGCATGCGATATTCGGCAAACTGACGTGCAATTTCAGGTACGACTGTAAGCACTATGGCTGCAAGTATGACCCCTACCTGGGACCCCATGCCACCTAGCACCACGATAGCCAGAATAAGTGCTGACTCCATAAAGGTGAATGATTCCGGGTTGACTAAGCCTTGACGTGCTGCAAAAAATGCTCCACCAAAACCGGCAAACATAGCACCCATAGTGAAAGCAGAGAGTTTGATATTCGTAGGGTTCAAACCCAACGAACGGCAAGCGATTTCGTCTTCGCGTAAAGCTTCCCAAGCACGTCCTATAGGCATGCGTATTACACGTGACGAAACATATAAGGTTAATAAAGCGAGAACCAAGGCCATTAAGTACAAGTAAATAATGACGTCTTGATTGGCAAACTGCCAGCCCATGAGTTCATGGAAGGTGGTTTGACCTTCAGGGGCGCGACGCATCAAGGGGTAGCCAAACACGGTAGGTTTGGGAATACCGGAAATACCATCGGGGCCACCAGTAAAATCATATAGATTAATAAGCAATAAACGTATGATTTCACCAAAACCTAGCGTTACGATGGCTAGGTAATCGCCACGGAGTCGCAACACGGGGAAACCCAGTAAATAACCAAATAAAGCGGCAACACCACCGGCCAGTGGCAATGACTCCCAAAACCCCCAGCCTGCCCAGTGATACAGCAAAGCATAGGTGTAGGCGCCAACGGCATAGAAACCGACAAAGCCCAGATCCAGCAAGCCGGCAAAACCGACAACAATATTTAGCCCCAGTCCCAGCATGACGTAAATCAATACCAGGGTGGCGATATCCACTTGCGCCCTGCCAGTAAAGAAAGGAAAAATTAGTGCAATAGCAATCAATAAAAAGATTAGGCCTTTCCTGGACTTGTCATTCAAGGTGGGCAGGCTAACTTTTTTAGTTTGTTTGGTAAGTAGCTGGCTGACAAACGGGCGAATGATCAGTTGAAAGACAAAGACTATGCCCATGCCGTAAATAATCATGTCCCATTCGGGTCGCAAGGTGGTTACCATGCCCACGCGAACGATCTGTAAGCCAAAGATGGGCGCAATAATGACGCCGGCCATAATGGCCGCCATAAAGGCGTTTTTGATATTGTTACCCATTACACTTTTTCCACTTCGGGTTTACCCAGCAGGCCGGTTGGGCGGAACAGTAAAATAAATACCAGTAGTCCAAACGCCACAATGTCTTTGTATTGAGACGAAATATAAGCCGCTGCAAACGTTTCAGCCAAGCCAAGCAGTACACCACCTAACATGGCGCCAGGAATGCTACCTATGCCGCCTAAAACAGCGGCAGTAAAGGCTTTGATACCTGCAATAAAGCCTATAAAAGGATTGAGCTTACCTATGGCCAAAGCGATCAATACACCGCCAACTGCAGCCAGCATAGCGCCGATAATGAACGTAAAGGAAATGATTTTATTGGTATCTATGCCCAGCAGATTGGCCATGCGCAAGTCTTGCGAGCAAGCTCGCGATGCGCGGCCTATACGGGAATATTTAATAAATAGTGATAGCCCTATCATGAGAACGACAGTGACTAAGATGATCATGATGCGTGAATACGGCGCAGTAACCACGAAGTCAGATCCTAGCTGAAACTTTACCGAGCCCGTCACCAGTGCAGGTACCGCCATATCGCGTGCACCTTGCCCGATAGCAACCCAGTTCTGCAGGAAAATAGACATACCAATTGCAGATATCAGGGGAACCAGACGTGGTCCGCCACGCAAGGGGGAGTAAGCAACTTTTTCTATGGCATAACCATAAACACCCGTGACCAGAACGGCAACGATCAGCATGATAAGGATAATGACGGGCAAAGGTAAGCCGCTATTGACGCCTATTGCAGACAAAGTCACTAGGCCAACATAGGCCCCTATCATGTAAATTTCGCCGTGGGCGAAGTTAATCATGCCAATAATGCCATACACCATGGTATAGCCTATAGCAATAAGCGCATAAATGGCGCCAAGCGACAAGCCATTAAACAGCTGTTGCGTAAGTTCAGGGATTAGCTCAGACATAAAACCGGATATTCCGTTAGGTCGGCCTGGTTTTTAGACAACTTACCGACCGGGAAAGAAAGAAAGACCCCAGTTCCCGCAGGAACTGGAGTCAGGACGCAGGGAGCCTAGAACTTAAGTTGTTCCATAGCGCCGGCTTTGTCCCATTTGAAAACAGCGAACTCGAAAGCTTTCAAGTCACCTTTGGCATCGTATTCGACTTTACCGATACCGGTATCAAATGCATTGTTGTGCATGTAATCAGCAACTTTGGCGGGATCTTCGCCTACTGCTTTGATACTGTCTGTCAGGATTTGCACAGCTGAGTATGCAGGGAAGGTAAACGCGCCATCAGGGCTGCGTTTGTACTTAGTGAACTCTTCAAGTATGCCTTTGTTGGCAGGTACTTTGGTGAAGTCAGCAGGCAAAGTAACTAGCAAACCTTCAATAGCAGGACCAGCAATAGCTACCAGGTCTTGGTTGGCAACGCCTTCAGGACCCATAAACTGGGTGGTCAAGCCTTGTTCACGTGCTTGACGCAGTAACAGGCCCAATTCCGCGTGATAACCACCAAAATAGATCAGATCAGCATTCAAGCCCTTGAGCTTAGTGATTACTGCAGAGTAATCGCTGTCGCCAACGTTAATCCCTTCAAACAAAGAGATCTTTAGCGTATCGTCTTTTGCCAGGCTATCGCGTACCTGAGATGCCACGCCACTGCCGTAGGTTTGCTTATCGTGCAAAATGGCGACGGTTTTAGGCTTGAGTTGCTTAATGATGTAGTCGGCGGCAAAAGGACCTTGTTGGTCATCGCGACCTATGGTGCGGAAGAAGTAATGGGGTTTGATGGTGTCAGTGACCAGTGGCGATGTAGCACCCGGAGTAATAGCGACTATGCCTTCCTGTTCGTAGACGTTAACCGCAGGCACAGTAGTGCCTGAACATGCGTGTGCAACAGCAAATTTAGCACCAGAGTTAATGACGCGGTTAGCTGCAGGAACAGCCTGCTTAGGCTCACAGCCATCATCAATAAGTAGTGGTTCTAATTTTTTACCGTTGATCCCGCCGGCAGCGTTGATGGCGTCTATCGCAGTCAAGGCACCTGCCTGTATTTGATCGCCATATTGAGTAGCAGGACCCGTCATGGGCTGGGGTATACCGATTTTTATGGTGTCAGCTGCGTAAACGCTGCTGGCGATAGCCATAGCACCTAATGCTAAAGCCAGTGGTGTTGCACGTTTTATAAAAGTCATGCTGGTTTGTCTCCGGTAGAGCTTGCCGTGAAGGGGACCCGGATTGGGTTCACCTTGTGAAATTTACGGCAAGCCATGATGTTGGGCTTCCGCCTTGAACGGCAAACGTATTCTGACAATTGCCAGCCCAGATGTCACTACGGATAAGCCCTTACATCCGGTTATTTTTTACGTTTTTATTGTATTTGTGGGTTTACCTAAGTTCCACATCAAAGCGCGAAACGGAGCCAACATTGTAGTATTAACAACCAGTTTCACTGCAAGGTCGCCGACTAATAATGCAGGCCACAACACACCAGTACCGACAAAGGCCACACTAAAGAAAACAAAGGTATCTAATGTGGCACCCGCTACGCCGCCTAATAGCGGCGCCCGCCACCAAGATTGATTGCGTAAACGGTCAAATACATAAATATCAACAAGTTGAGCTGTTAAAAAAGCCAAGCCAGATGCAATCGCAATACGTGGCGTAGCCACCCAGACAGAAACGATCAGGGCAGATACAAAACCAACATAAGCGACTTTGCGTGCTGCGCTAGGGCCGAATCGGCGATTCAGCAAGTCAGCCACCAAAAAAGCGATGGGATAGGAAATAGCACCCCAGGTCAGCCAGCGGTTGATGGGGTATTGCACCAAAATATTCGAGGCAACTACTATGGCGGCCATTAACAGTACGGCCAGCGAAAATTGCATTGCCGTCATGGGAACAAAACGTGTAATGGTTTTCCCAGCGTGATTTTGCTGCTGTGTCATTTTGAAAACTCTAGGGAAAGTTGTGCAGCGCGATTCGTGGCCGCTTTCATGGCCATGTCTATGGTCGAGGTGAAATCGCGCTGTTGGAAGACATCTAGGGCAGCAGCAGTAGTACCCCCTTTGGACGTTACGCGTTCGCGCAGTGTAGCTATGCTGTCAGGAGACTGCGTTGCCAACTGAGTAGCACCTGTTAATGTAGCCAAGGCTAACTGACGTGATTGCTGTACGCTTAAACCTTGTTGTGTGGCGCTAGCAATCAGTGCTTCCAAGAAAAGGAAAACATAAGCTGGACCGCTGCCTGACAAGGACGTGACCACATCAATTTCATAATCGCTATTGACCCAGACCACCTGCCCTACCGACTCTAATAGTTCGGTCGCCAGTTTGCGGTCATCTGGATTAACGCCGTCCAAGGCCATTAAGCCGCTAGCACCAGCGCCTATCAGGGCGGGAGTATTTGGCATGCACCTAACTAAACGAGTAAAGTGGTGGTCAGGCGTACTAAGCCAGTCAGATAAGGTAGCCGCCGAGATACCGGCTGCTACGCTAATTACCAAGGTATCAGGCTGCAAATAAGGCAGGCACTGTGCGACAGCCTGTTTAAGGTGTTGCGGCTTTACCGCAAATATCCATACCCTGTGCTTTGTCAATGTGGCATCAGCGTGCTGGGCGACACTAGTACCCTGCTGTTGCCAATGCTCCAGGGCTGGTGCACCGGGGTCGATAACGTGAACATTGTCTGCCGAGCAATGCCGTCCTATTAGGCCAGAGGCCAATGCGGACGCCATATTGCCCCCGCCTATGAATGCGATAGTAAGTTCTTTAGCCATAAGTCGACTATTGTACGATTTTCTATGACGATATTGTCATTGACCCATGACTGGAAATCTCGTTACAGTCATATGGCATTCATAAACAGGTCCTACACTAACGTTTAATGTTTTTGTAACCACCCTGCTGGCTGTCTTAAGTCAGAACCTTTCACCTAGGAGACCACCACATTATGCGAGCCAGATTATGTGCTTTATCGTTGACAGGAATCATTGCCAGCATGGGAGCTACCTCTCATGCCGCAACCGACATCCAATTCTGGCATTCCATGGAAGGCGCACTAGGCGAACGTGTTAATACGTTAGTCAGCGAATTCAATCAAACTCAATCTGATTACGTGGTTACTGCAATCTATAAAGGGACTTATGGGGAGTCCATGAATGCTGGTATTGCCGCGTTTCGTGCTGGCAATGCACCCGACATACTACAAGTATTTGAAGTTGGCACAGCTACCATGATGTACGCTAAGGGTGCAATACAACCCATACAGGAAATGTCTGAAAAGGCTGGTGATCCTATTAACCCTGCCGATTTCCTGGGCGCAGTTGCCAGTTATTACTCATCTGCCGACGGCAAATTAGTATCCATGCCATTTAACAGTTCCACACCTGTTCTGTATTACAACAAAGATGCGTTTAAAAAAGCAGGTATGGACCCAGAAGTACCACCAAAAACCTGGAATGAAGTAGCCGCTGCTGGCAAGAAGTTACGTGAAGCCGGCCTAGAGTGCGGTTATACAACATCGTGGCCAGCCTGGATACAGCTGGAAACTTTCGGCGCTTGGCATAATATTCCCTACGCGTCTTTGGATAATGGTTTTGGTGGCCTGGATGCCCGTTTGGAAATCAACAAACCTGATTTCATCAAACATTTGACCTTCTTGGCCAGCATGAGCAAAGACGGCACCTTTACCTACGGCGGTCGAGGCGATGCGCCCAATGGTTTATTTACTGGTGGTAAGTGCGGCATGTTCACAGGCTCTAGTGGTAACCGCGCTAACATTATCAAAACTGGTCAGTTTGAATTCGGTACCTCTAGCCTGCCGTATCATGACGATATACAAGGTGCTCCACAAAACACCATTATTGGTGGCGCGTCATTGTGGGTATTTGCTAAAAAATCGCCTGAAGTCTACCTGGGCATCACTAAGTTTTTTAAATTCCTATCTAGTCCTGAAAAATCGGCTCAATGGCATCAGGAAACCGGTTATGTACCTGTTACCAAGGCGGGATATATGCTGACTCAAGAATCTGGTTTTTATGCTCAAAACACAGGGGCTGATATCGCAGTTAAACAACTAGATGCCACCACTACGGAAAATTCGCGTGGTATACGCCTAGGGTATTTGCCACAAATTCGTGACATCGAAGATGCGGAAATGGAAATGATCTTCAGTGGTAAGACCTCCCCCGAAGCCGGTTTGGAAAATATGGTCAAACGCGGCAACGAGCTTTTAAGTCGTTTCCAGAAAAGCGTTCAATAACGTCTGTATTCATCTGGTGTTCGTAATAGGCCCCTTTCAATTGGGGCTATTGCGATTTTACGTGTGCGACAATAGCATCTTTTAAGCTCAAAACTCACTCCCATACTCATGGAAAAACGTGTTGTTTTCAATCATAAAATCCTACCTTATCTGCTGCTAGCACCACAGTTAATTGTTACGGTAGTGTTTTTCTTTTTGCCCGCTGGCCAAGCTATGTGGCAATCATTTCGACTTGAAGACCCGTTCGGGCTCTCGTCGAGCTTTGTCGGGTTCAGCAACTTTATCGAGTTGCTTTCCAATACTGACTACATAGATTCCTTTCAGGTCACAGCAGTGTTTTCTTTGCTGGTTGCCGTATTGGGCTTAGGAATTTCCTTGCTACTGGCTGTAATGGCTGACCGCGTCATTAAGGGCGCTCGCTTTTACCGAACCTTGCTGATATGGCCATATGCCGTTGCTACTGCTGTAGCTGGCGTCTTGTTTTTGTTTATGTTTTCGCCATCGCTGGGTGTATTGGCTGTGTATATGCAAAAAATGGGCATAGCATGGAATCCCCGTTTAGACGGCGGCGATGCGATGTTGCTAGTGGTACTAAGCTCAGTGTGGAAACAGATTTCCTATAACTTTTTATTTTTCTTGGCAGGACTGCAAGCAATACCCAAATCCTTGCTAGAGGCTGCCGCTATTGATGGTGCTGGCCCATCGCGCCGTTTCTGGACCATAGTGTTCCCTTTGCTGTCGCCTACGACGTTCTTTTTGCTGGTTGTAAATGTAATTTACGCTTTTTTTGATACCTTTGCGATTATCGATATTATGACCCAGGGTGGACCAGGCAATAGCACGTCCATATTGGTCTACAAAGTCTATAACACCGGCTTCACTGGGTTGGATCAGGGGTCTGCTGCTGCGCAGTCTGTCATATTGATGGCTATCGTCATCGTACTTACTGTGGTTCAGTTCCGTTATATAGACCGCAAAGTCAATTACTGACATCAGTATCACTTATAAATACTACTGCCATGATAGAACGTCGCCCTTTTTTAGATATCGTGTCACATGTGGTCCTGCTGCTAGGCGTGGTGGTTATCGCCTTTCCTTTATATATCAGCATCGTGGCGTCTACCCAGACAGCCCAAGAGGTAGCCCAGGCACCTATGTCTTTGCTGCCCGGTAGCCATTTCATTGAAAACTACACCACTGTGCTTTTCGGTGGGGCGACCAATACCCCAGCCGTTGCTCGTATGATGTGGGTCAGCACAGTCATGGCATTAGTAATTGCTATAGGAAAAATTTCTATTTCCATGCTGTCGGCTTTTGCCGTGGTCTACTTTCGCTTTCGCTTCCGCATGTTTTTCTTCTGGATGATATTTGTCACCCTGATGTTGCCAGTAGAAGTTCGCATAGGACCTACCTACAAAGTCGTTGCAGACCTGGGTATGTTAAATAGCTATGCAGGCTTGACGCTGCCCTTGATTGCATCGGCAACGGCTACCTTTTTATTCAGGCAGTTTTTCTTGACGGTACCTGACGAACTTATAGAGGCGGCGCGTATCGATGGTGCTGGCCCTTTGCGTTTCTTCAAAGATATCTTGTTTCCTTTATCGCGCACCACCATAGCGGCCTTATTTGTCATACAGTTTATTTATGGCTGGAATCAGTATTTATGGCCTCTGATTATTACTACTCAGGAAAACATGTACCCTATCGTTATCGGGATTAAGCGCATGATTGCCGGTGGTGATAGCGTGACCGAATGGAATCTGGTGATGGCCACTGCGCTACTTGCCATGATACCGCCTGCCGCCGTTGTTATTTTTATGCAAAAATGGTTCGTTAAAGGCCTGGTAGACGCAGAGAAGTAATGCTTTTAAGTTTTGGAATCTAGTAGATGGCAACCCTTACCCTAAAGAACGTCAAGAAAACCTATGCCGGTGAAATTGACGTCATCCATGGCATAGATCTTGAAGTGGTCGATGGCGAATTTATTGTCATAGTGGGCCCATCAGGGTGTGGGAAATCCACCTTAATGCGTATGGTGGCGGGTCTGGAAAGTGTCACTGGCGGTGAAATTTGTATTGATGGCATCGTAGTAAATGCCTTAGAGCCCGCTGAACGTGACATTGCTATGGTGTTTCAGAATTACGCCCTTTACCCACATATGTCAGTTTATGACAATATGGCATATGGCTTGAAAATTCGTAAGTTCAGTAAAGCTGAAATTAAGCAGCGCGTCGCGAATGCAG
Organism: Alcaligenaceae bacterium; assembly: GCA_013416485.1. Lineage (GTDB taxonomy): Bacteria > Pseudomonadota > Gammaproteobacteria > Burkholderiales > Burkholderiaceae_B > JAGOAJ01. Next base: position 25,276 of record JACCEO010000002.1, on the reverse strand, counting down.
CCATCATCCTGGAGCTGTCTCATCTTCTGGACCGTAGGCCCCGTCAGTTATCTGGGGGACAACGTCAACGCGTAGCTATGGGCCGTGCTATTGTGCGCGACCCCAAGGTATTTCTGTTTGATGAACCTCTTTCCAATCTGGATGCCAAGCTACGCGTGCAAATGCGCCTGGAAATACAGCGTCTGCACCAACGTCTAAAAACTACCAGTTTGTATGTTACTCATGACCAGGTCGAAGCCATGACACTGGCACAGCGCATGGTCGTAATGAACAAAGGAATCGCCGAACAAGTCGGCACACCTATGGAGGTCTTTGACAGGCCAGCATCTATATTTGTCGCCAGTTTCATCGGTTCGCCGCCTATGAATTTGCTACCCGTCCAAATCAACGAGCAGCGTCAGGTCTTAGATGAAAACGGCCTAGCTTTACAGATAGCACCAGAATTGGTCCCTACTGGTCTGGCGAACCGTTCTGTATATATGGGTATGCGCCCAGAACACATGCGTCTACACGCTGATGGCGTCCCTATTTTCATAGAAATGGTCGAGGTGTTAGGTTCTGAGCAGTTAGTACATGGTCGCCATGCGGATACTCCCATTGTGCTGCGCTGTCCTATAGACCTGACTAAAAGCTATCCCCTAGAACTTGGGGAGACGATACAAGTAGGTGCTGACGGCATACACCCATTACACTGGTTTGATAAGCAAACCGGCAAGCGTATAGACACTACACGATAGCATTTTCAGAAATAAAAACCGGGCCTATTTAGCCCGGTTTTTATATGTCATGGTTTGGCTCTAGGTTAATCAGAGCCAAATTTGGAGTTATTTATAGACCGATTTACTGCCATCTTTGTGCCAAGTAAAGATGTCAAATTTGAAATCGTTCAAGTCACCCTGTTCGTTCCAAGATAGCACACCTATAGGCGTTGCTACGGTATTGCTATGCAACCAAGCAGCAGCTTTGACAGGATCATCGGCGCCTACACCCTTGATGCTGTCAGCAATAGCAACAGTGGCGGAATAAGCGGTTAGCTGAAAAGCGCCGCTAGGATCACGTTTGTTATCGGTAAACGCTTTGACAATGGCCGCGTTAGAAGGGTCTTGAGTAAAGTCGGCGGGTAAGGTAACCAACATACCTTCGACCGAAGCGCCACCTATTGCATTGATATCTGGGTTACCTACACCTTCAGGACCCATGAATTTGATATCCAAGCCTTGTTCAGCACCCTGTCGTAGCAACAAACCCATTTCGGGGTGGTAGCCACCGTAATACACAAAATCTGAGCCTGAGCTTTTTAGCTTGGTGATGACGGCTGAGTAATCGCTGTCACCGGCGTTAATCCCTTCAAACATGGATATTTCGACACCGGCTTTATCCAGATCGGCTTTTACGGCGGCGGCAATGCCTTGGCCATAAGATTGTTTGTCGTGGAGTACAGCAACTTTCTTGGGTTTGATCTGTTCGATAATAAACTTCGCAGCGGCAGGACCTTGTTGGTCATCGCGGCCTATGGTGCGAAAGATCATGTCAAAGTTTTTGCCCTCAGTAACTGCCGGAGCTGTTGCTGATGGGGTTACCATCATGACGCCTTCACTATCATAGATGCTAGTGGCAGCAATAGTCGCGCCTGAACATACGTGCCCAACTACGTAATGGATTTTATCGTTAACAACGCGGTTAGCTACGACGGGGCCTTGTTTAGGTTCGCAGCCATCGTCTATGGTGACGGCTTCCAATTGCTTACCTAGTACGCCACCTGCGGCATTGATTTGTTCGATGGCGGTATCTACGCCTTCTTTGACCATAGTGCCGTATTGTGTCAGGGCGCCAGTAAAGGGGCCTGCAACAGCAATTTTAATAGTGTCGGCGCTGGCAATGCCGGAAACTAGCATGCCTGCAGCGAATCCTAGTGCAGCTGCCAAGGGAGTAAAACGAGTTTTCATTGATGTGTCTCCAGATATACGCAATAGCAAAAACCGAAAATACCCCGACGATGCAAGAAGCATCGCCGTCATGTATTCGATAAGGCTTTATACCAAATAAGCTTTGACTAGGGGTAAAGACACCACGGCTTACTGCAACAAGCTACGCAGCATCCAGGCGTTCTTCTCATGGACATCCAGACGTTGTGTGAGTAGGTCAGCAGTGGGTTGGTCATCGGCATTATCGGCACACTTAAGTGCTGCGCGAGCTGTACGAGCAACAGACTCATTACCTTTGACCAGCATTTCTATCATTTGTTCAGCGTTAGGTACCGAAGTGGGTTCGGCGATGGATGATAGCTTGGCGTATTCGGCGTAGGTACCAGGCGCGTAATGGCCTAGGGCGCGTATGCGTTCGGCGATCGCGTCCAATGCTTGCCATTCTTCAGTGTACTGATCCATGAACATCACGTGCAGTGTGTTGAACATGGGACCCGTTACGTTCCAATGAAAGTTATGGGTCATGAGGTACAAAGTGTAGGAGTCTGCCAGTGTGTGTGAAAGCTCTTTTGCGACAGCAGCGCGATCCGTGTCGGAAATGCCGATATCGATCGGCATGCCTCTGCTTGCTGTTTTGCTTGTTTTAGCCATAAAACCTCCGTTCGTTGTTACATTAAGCTCATGATCAGGATACCATGCAAGGTACTGTTGTTTACTTTATATGCCGTAAATAACAGGCCATTTCATTCATTAACTGGTTGTCATGATTTCCAAGGCAGGTAAAGGATCGGCATAGCTGACTCCGGGCAGTTCACAGGCTTTTATGGCATGTGCCAGGCTGTCGATGGCACTAGGGCGTGGGAAGCTTTTACGCCATGCCAGCACCACGCGTCTATCCGGGACAGGTTTACGAAATGGAATGTAGCGTAATAGGTTGTTCTCCAAACCTGGCATACTTAATGAGCTGGTCGGTAATACGGTAACGCCTATCCCTGCAGCCACCATATGACGTATCGTTTCTAACGATGAACCTTCAAACGTGCGCTGTATACCTTCGCTAGTGGCTGAGTAGCGTGATAATTCAGGGCAGACTTCTAGTACCTGATCGCGAAAACAGTGCCCAGCCCCTAGAAGCAGCATGGTTTCTTCTTTCAGCATATTGGCATTGATTTCTTTTAAATCAGCCCAAGGGTGGGTTATGGGTACTGCGACCACAAAGGGTTCATCATAAAGCGTCAATGTCATCAAACCGGTGTCAGGCAAAGGCAGGGCTACTATTGCACAATCGATTTCACCCTGGCGTAGTAGTTCTAGCAAACGCACAGTGTAATTTTCCTGTAGCAGTAAAGGCATTTGTGGTGTCTGTGCGATTTGCGTAGGCACCAACCTAGGCAGTAAATATGGCCCTATCGTGTAAATTACACCCACACGTAAAGGCCCTACCAAAGGGTCGTTGCCTTGCCTGGCAATTTCGCGCAAGTTGTTGCTTTCCTCTAGAACCCGCTGGGCTTGGGTAACTACCTGTAAACCTATGGGTGTAATACCTATCTCGGCGCCGCCCCTTTCGAACAGGATTACGCCTAGTTCATCTTCGAGTTTTCGTATTGCCACAGACAGCGTAGGCTGACTGACAAAACAGGCTTCAGCCGCGCGGCCAAAGTGCCGCTCACGGGCAACGGCCACGATGTATTTCAGTTCAGTCAAGGTCATGGTGATCGCCTAAAATAATTAAAAACTGTGATTAGCTGCGTAACAGGTCTTCGCGCCCGCGCATCCAACGTTGTAAATGAGCTTGTGCATGTTGTGGATACCGTTTGCGCATCAGTTTTGCTACTTCTTGGGCCTGGGTAACTAGGTCAACATCAGTATCCAGATCCGCAAAGCGCAATAGTTCCTGGCCTGACTGGCGTACCCCTAAAAACTCCCCTGGCCCACGCAGTTCTAGGTCATGTCGGGCAATTTCAAAACCATCATTGCTGCTATACATTACCCGTAAGCGTTGTCGTGCAATTGCGGATAAGGGTTTTTGGTACAGCAATACGCAAACTGATTGAGCACTACCCCGCCCTACCCGGCCACGTAATTGGTGTAGTTGCGCTAGGCCGAAGCGTTCGGCGTGCTCTATGATCATCAATGACGCATTGGGGACGTCTACACCCACTTCGATCACGGTAGTGGCTACTAACAACTCTATGGTCCCAGTTCGAAACTGCTCCATGACATGTTGCTTTTCTTCAGTTGCCATACGGCCATGAACTAGGCCCACCTGTACACCGGGCAAGGCTTGTTGCAGTTGCTGATGGGTGTCTACAGCGGTTTGTAGCTGTAGTGCCTCGCTTTCTTCAACCAACGGGCATACCCAGTAGGCTTGGCGACCTTGTTTGACTTCAGTAACTACATGCGCCAAGACTTGTTCACGCCGTGCATCATCGATGAGTTTAGTGATGACGGGGCTGCGCCCTGGTGGTAGTTCGTCAATGGCAGAAACATCCAGGTCGGCAAAAAATGTCATAGCCAAGGTACGCGGTATGGGTGTAGCGCTCATGTTTAGCTGGTGAGGTATTAATGCCACCCCATCTGTGGAGCTATCGCCTTTGCGACTTAACTGTAATCGTTGTCCCACTCCAAAACGGTGTTGTTCGTCAAGTATGACTAAGCCCAAACGCGCAAAGCTAACCTTGTCTTGAATCAGGGCTTGGGTACCCACCACCAGTTGCGCGGCTCCACTGGCAATGTCACTCATAGTCAATTTTCGTTCTTTGGTTCGCAAACTACCTGTTAGCCAGCTTACGTGTATACCTAACGGCTGCAACCAAGCAGCAAGCTTTTGATAGTGTTGTTCAGCCAGTATTTCAGTAGGAGCCATTATGGCCACCTGACAGCCACTACTTATAGCAGTAATGGCCGCAAATGCGGCAACGATAGTTTTCCCGCTGCCTACGTCACCTTGTAACAAGCGATGCATGGGAAAACCTTGCCCTAAGTCAGAGGTGATTTCAGTAATCACCCTTTCCTGTGCCCCGGTCAGAGCAAAGGGCAATTGCTGACGTAGCGCTTTAATAAGTGACTGATCCCCACCGTCTAACACGGTAGCGCGCTGTTGACGCCGCGCAGCTCTGGCCGCTGCCAAGGATAGCTGTTGCGCTAGCAATTCATCAAATTTGATCCTATGCCAAGCAGGATGCCCACGCTCCAGAAGATCCATGTAAGACACGCTAGCAGGTGGGTGATGCAACGTTTGTATCGCGTCTTGAAATGGGATCAGGGCGTATTGTTCGATGATGTCCGTGGGTAGCGTATCGCGCAGATCTGCGACAGCCAGAGCTTGGTCTATGGCTTTACGCAAGCTAATCTGGGTAAGACCTTCAGTGGTGGGGTACACCGGCGTAAGCGCCGTGGGCAGACTACTGCCAGCCAGGCTAATTTTAGGGTGGACTATTTCATAGCCACCTGTGCCGTAACTATGACGAATTTCCCCGCGCACGCGTAAACGTCGCCCAGATTCCAGTTGTTTTTTCTGACTAGGGTAAAAGTGCAGCCATCGCAGGCTTAGCTGCCCGGTGTCGTCACGTAGTTGCGCATGCAACTGACGCCGTGGGCGCAGCTGGACATCGCAAGCAACGATATCGCCTTCGACTTGTGCCATTTGCCCCGTATGCAATGATGATATGTCACGCACCTGGGTTTCATCTTCGTAGCGTATAGGCAGATGAACGATAAAGTCAGAAGGGGTGTGCAAGCCCAGACGCTGCAGCCTGCGCTGTAGCAACGACGTGGCCTCTTGGGCGGTGCTGCCTACCGGGCGAGCATCTGCCGCCCGAGGCTTGGATACAGCCAAAATCTAACCGCCTGATCTGGATTAGATAACGATAATGGCTTCAACTTCGAATTGTGCACCTTTGGGCAGACTGGAAATCCCTATAGTAGAGCGCGCTGGGTAGGGTTGGGGAATGATGTCGGCCATGATAGCGTTGGCACTGGCGAATTTGCTAAGGTCGGTCAGGTATAGGGTCAACTTGACGATATCGTTCAGTGTGCCACCCGCTGCTTCAATAACTGCTTGCATGTTGGCAAATGATTGTCTGACCTGGCCTTCGAAGTTTTCAGAAACCATTTCGCCAGTGGCGGGTTCCAGACCAATCTGACCGGATAAGAAAACCATTTTTCCAGGACCGCAAGCCACAGCTTGAGAGTACGGTCCAACAGCAGTGGGGGCGGAATCTGTATGAATAATTTGTTTGGCCATAAATACTCTTAGGGTGAAAGTCATAAAAACAACTATCAGAGTTTACTCATCTATAGCTTAAATTAAAAGCCCTGCTTTATTTTTCAACGAACGCCCGTTCAATGACGTAGTCGCCAGCTTGCCCTACCCCATCCGATACTTTGAAACCACGATGATCCAGCATGCTGCTGATGTCTTTCAACATTTGGGGGCTACCGCATATCATGGCACGGTCTACCGCTGGATTCAGGGGGGGTAAGCCTATGTCGGTAAATAGCTGCCCGCTTTCGACCAGTTCGGTAATACGACCTTGGTTACGGAACGGTTCGCGAGTCACTGTGGGGTAGTAGATCAGCTTTTCACGCACGCTATCGCCAAAGTATTCATTATCTGGCAAATGATGTTGTATGAAGTCGGCGTAAGCCACTTCACTGACATAACGTACCCCATGCACCAAGACAACTTTGTCAAAACGCTCGTAGACGTCGGGGTCTTTAATGATGCTCATGAATGGTGCCAAGCCAGTACCCGTAGCAAACATATACAGATTTTTACCTGGTAGCAAGTCATCAATGATCAGTGTGCCTACTGGCTTTCTGCTGACCAGTATGCTGTCGCCAACTTTAAGGTGTTGCAATTGTGAGGTTAAGGGGCCATCGGGTACTTTGATGCTTAGAAACTCAAGATTTTCTTCGTAGTTTGCACTGACTATGCTGTAGGCGCGCATTAAAGGCTTACCGTTGATTTCCAAACCTATCATTACGAAATGCCCGTTATGGAAACGCAGTGCTGCGTCACGAGTGGTGGTGAAAGAAAATAACGTGTCGTTCCAATGGTGAACGCTAAGAACCTGTTCGGTATTAAAGGCTGCCATGTTTCTATAAAGAATAATAAAGAGATACCAAGATGCGGTAATGATAGTACGGTACAAACCCTTAGTTGCTAGTAATCAGCCTACTTCAATTGGGGTTTTCTTACTCCGAATCAATCATTGTAAAGATATTTGCTGATTCTTTAATGAAATAGGCTATTTTATGTTGCGAGGCACGACAGACTCTGCTATCTTTCTGTTTGTCACATGAGAATCATTTGCATTCTCAATCCATCATCCTCGGAGAACAGCATGCCTACATCCGTAACTTTACGGCCTTTGTTGAAATCATTAATGCTGGCAGGTGTTGCCGCCATGTCAGTTGCATCTGCCCACGCATGGGCGGATGACGTAAGCTTGTACACCACCAGGGAACCCAAGCTGATACAGCCTTTGCTGGATGAGTTCACCAAAGACACTGGAGTTAAGGTAAATACTGTCTTCGTGAAAGACGGTCTGATTGAGCGTGTTAAAGCCGAAGGCGAAAAATCTCCCGCTGATGTCCTGATGACAGTAGATATCGGTAATCTACTGGATCTGGTCGAAGCTGGCATTACTCAACCCGTAGAATCAACCGTTCTGGATGAGGTCATACCAGCCAACCTGCGCGGCGCAGATCATCAGTGGTACACCCTGTCATTGCGTGACCGAGTCGCCTATGTGGCTAATGACTTAGATGTCAAAGCAATTAGCTACGAAGAGCTTGCAGATCCCAAGTGGAAAAATAAAGTCTGCATACGCTCTGGGCAGCATCCTTACAATACGGCTTTGATTGCCGCCATGATTGCTCACGATGGTGAAGCTGCAGCAGAAAAATGGCTTACTGGCGTAAAAAACAACCTAGCGCGTAAAGCTGCTGGTGGTGACCGCGATGTGGCACGCGATATCCTAGGTGGGATTTGCGATGTGGGTATTGCAAATGCATATTATGTGGGGCGCATGAAAAACGCCGAGCCTGGCACAGACTCACGCAAATGGGGTGATGCCATCAAGGTTGTTAGACCCGTCTTTGCCAACGATAAAAGTCGTGGTACTCATGTTAATATTTCCGGCGCTTCGGTCGCTAAATATGCTCCTAATAAGGAAAATGCGCTAAAGCTGTTGGAATATCTCGTGTCGGAAAAAGCTCAGTCACTGTACGCCAATGCCAACTATGAATATCCGGTCAGAAAAGGTGTAAAACTTGATCCGGTCGTAGCCAGCTTTGGTGAGCTCGTCATTGACCCCCTTCCTCTGGTTGAAATTGCTAAACATCGCAAACAGGCCAGTGAATTGGTAGATAAAGTTGGATTCGACAACTAATCGTCTGGAACTCTCCGGAAAAGCGCCACCATCCAGGTTGGCGCTTTTTCGGTTTTTGCAAATAGGTACGCTGTTGCCGTTACGCCGTTTTTTTAAACTAGAGTCCGGTCTGGGCTGGCGCATAGGTGCATTATTAATTGCACTGGGTGTTCTGGCGCCTGTGGTTACTTTAGTTTGGCTGGCAGCACAAGGCTCAACTGGGCATTGGGCACATTTATTATCTTTTGTATTGCCTACAGCCTTGCAAAATACCTTACTGTTATTGCTAGGTGTAGGTGTTTTGGTCAGCTGTTTGGGCGTAGGTAGTGCTTGGCTAATTGTGGCTTATGACTTCCCTACTAGACGTATATTATCGTGGGCATTATTGCTGCCCTTAGCCGTCCCCACCTATATTGTGGCGTTTGCCTATCTGGATATTCTACATCCCATAGGGCCGGTGCAAACCTTATTACGAGACCTATTGGGCTATACCAACCCCCGAGACTTTCGCTTACCTGACTTACGCACCTTACCTGGTGCTATCTTTCTGCTGGGTTTCGTTTTATACCCTTATGTATACCTAAGCACCCGCATTATGTTTGCCTCGCAGGCGGCCAGCTTACTGGAGGCTGCACGTATCTTGGGTGAAACGGGGCGCAGCACATTTTTCCGGGTCGCCCTGCCACTGGCTCGTCCAGCGATTGCCGTAGGTGTCAGTTTGGCCTTGCTGGAAACTCTAAATGACATAGGTGCATCTGAATTTCTAGGTGTACAAACCCTGACGGTATCGGTATATACCACCTGGGTCACGCGCTCGGACTTGGCCGGTGCCGCCCAGATTGCACTGGCTATGTTGATTATTGTGGCAGGCTTGATATTAATTGAACGTCACGGCAGGCGTCATCAACGGTATTCCAGCACCCAAAGAGCGCGTTCGATACAACCCTACAGACTTAAAGGTAGTACGGCAGGCCTTGCTTTTATCTTGGGCTGGACGCCCGTCATAATAGGGTTTGTTGCTCCTGCGTTGTACTTGATCAGTGAAACACTAAAGCATTTACACGCAACAGGAGCGGTATCAGATCAGCTATTGGCAAGTGCTTACAACACGGTAAAAATCTCCTTGATAGCGACCTTTGCTACCTTAAGTTGTGGCCTGATTGTGGCCTGGGCGGCCCGCACTATGCGCCGTAGTGGTTCTGTCAGCCTAGCTACCTTGTGTGCCCGTGTCTCAACTACCGGTTATGCCGTACCGGGTACGGTGTTGGCAATTGGTCTGCTAACACCGGTAATGCTAATGGACGGCGCGGCTTCTTGGCTATGGACGCTAGTGGGTAATCCACCGCCTGGCCTATTACTTATAGGTACAAGCACCGTGCTGGTTGCTGCCTATGTGATACGGTTTTTAGCGATATCTATAGGTAGCATAGAAGCTGGATTAGATCGTATTCCGCCATCAATGGAACAAGCGGCGCGCTTGTTAGGTGAAACCTCTACGGGCGCGCTACGTCGTATCCATTTTCCTTTATTACGCCCTGCAATCAGCGCTGCGGCCTTACTGGTGTTCGTGGACACCATGAAAGAACTGCCTGCCACCTTATTGCTACGCCCTGTCAACTTCGATACCCTGGCTACCTGGCTTTATGCAGAAGCTGCCCGCGGCACCTACGAAGAAGGCTCGGTGGCGGCGCTAGCCATTGTATTGGCTGGCCTATTGCCAGTTATTTTACTGGCCCGCACACAATTTAAAGCAACGCATTAATATGGTCGATTTACTGAAACTGGACAACATCACCCTAGCCTACGATACCGAACAAGGCTTGGTTCCTGTGGTGCAGAATCTTAATTTGTGCCTTGAAAAAGGTAACATAGGTTGTTTGCTGGGTGCCTCAGGCTGCGGAAAAACCACGGTATTGCGCGCCATTGCTGGTTTTGAACCACTGCGCACAGGCACAATTTCCTTAGGTGACACGCTATTGTCGACCACCAACGCTCAGGTGGAACCCCAAGACAGGCACGTAGGCATGATGTTTCAGGACTATGCCTTATTCCCTCACCTGAATGTAGAAAAAAACATTGCTTTTGGATTGCGTCGCTGGGAGAAGCAAAGGCGCAAACATCGGGTCGAAGAACTGTTAACCCTAGCGGGTTTAGAAGGTTCGGGCCATAGATACCCGCATGAATTATCTGGTGGGCAACAACAACGTATCGCCTTGGCTCGTGCTCTGGCACCAGAACCCGAACTATTGCTATTGGACGAGCCCTTTTCCAACCTGGATGTGGATACCCGCGAACGCTTAGCATTTGAGGTGCGCGATATCCTGAAAAAAACAGGACACACCGCGATTTTGGTTACGCATAACCAGGCTGAAGCCTTTGCTATTGCCGATAGAATAGGCGTAATGGAGAAAGGCAAGATAGCGCAATGGGACACACCTTATGGTTTGCACCATAATCCCAGCAGTGCGTTTGTGGCCGACTTCATCAAACGTGAAGCCTTAATGGCACAGCGTGCACAGGCCTATTTGCGGGGTGAGGCTAGTTAAATGCGGGTAAACCTACGCTCTTACAAGGCGCCGCTCACAGTACCCAATAAAAAAAGGCCGTCAGCTTAATGCGACGGCCTTTTTCATTACAGGCTGTAGTACATATCAAATTCAACTGGATGAGGTGTCATACGCAAACGCGTGATCTCTGCCCGTTTCAAATCCAGATAGGCATCCAGCATATCGTTGCTGAATACACCGCCACGGGTTAGGAACTCGCGGTCGGCATCTAGTGCATCCACTGCTTGTTCCAGACTGGTACACACAGTAGGAATTTGCGCGTCCTCTTCGGGAGGCAGGTCGTACAGGTTTTTGTCGGCTGCATCGCCAGGGTGGATTTTGTTTTGTACGCCGTCCAGGCCTGCCATCATTAGAGCCGAGAAAGCCAAGTAAGGGTTGGCCAAAGGATCGGGAAAGCGGGCTTCTACGCGGCGTGCCTTGGGGCTACCTACATAAGGGATACGTATGGAAGCTGAGCGGTTACGGGCCGAATATGCCAGTTTGACAGGGGCCTCAAAGTGAGGAACCAAACGTTTGTAGGAGTTGGTTGAAGGATTAGTAATGGCATTCAAAGCCCTGGCGTGCTTGATGAGACCACCTATGTAATACAAGGCGAATTCCGACAAGCCCGCATAGCCATTACCTGCAAATAGGTTTTGACCATCTTTCCAGATGGATTGATGCACATGCATGCCTGAGCCAGCATCACCCATAATGGGTTTGGGCATGAAGGTGGCGGTTTTTCCATACACATGCGCTACATTTTGTATGGTGTACTTCATGATTTGGTTCCAGTCGGCGCGTTCGACTAGGGTGCTAAAACGTGTGCCAATTTCCAATTGACCCGCACCACCGACTTCGTGGTGATGGATTTCGACAGGTACGCCTTGCTGTTCTAGTAATAGACACATTTCAGAGCGCATGTCGTGGTAGGCATCGATTGGAGGCACCGGCATATAGCCGCCCTTAACACCAGGCCTATGGCCTAAGTTATTGCCATTCATGTCTAGACCACGCGACCAAGGGGCATAGTCTGATTGAATTTTCACAAAGGAACCCGACATGTCGTCATTCCAGCTAATGCCATCAAAGACATGAAACTCGGGTTCAGGACCAAAGTAGGCAGTATCGCCCAGACCACTGGACTTTAAATAGGCTTCAGCACGGCGCGCTAAGGACCTGGGGTCGCGGTCATAGCCTTTAAGATCAGATGGTTCTACGACATCGCAGGTCAGGATCAGTGTGGGCTCTTCGCGAAAAGGGTCCATTCTGGCGGTGGTAGTGTCAGGAATCAGGAACATGTCCGAGGCTTCTATGCCTTTCCAGCCAGCAATGGATGACCCATCAAAGGCAACGCCGGTTTCTATCCTGTCTTCGTCTACGCTGTGGGCGGGGACGGTCAAGTGGTGTTCGCTACCCAGGGTGTCGGTGAAACGGAAATCAACAAAGGCAACATCACGTTCGTTGATTAGTTTGACTACTTCTTCGGGGGTGGACATGTAAGGCTCCTGCCAGTGAAATCCGATCTGTACAAAGAGAAATTGTAATGGATACCAAGGCGCTATGTATTGTTAAACAAGAAATTCGCTTTGTAAATCATTCAAAAAACGCCAACCCAGTTCTGTGGCCTTAAATACCATAGGGTCTGGGTCCAATAGGCCTTTCGCAGTTGCGCTAGTAATGGCTGCGGCCATAGACATAACCGATAAACCAGTATGTTCACGAAAACTGCTGCGTGTTACGCCATTTTTTAAGCGTAAGGCATTTAACATGAACTCGAAGGGCAAGGACGATGGCTGTATAACATGTTCATCAGCCAAGTGGCTACCATTACGAAGTTGAGACTTTTCCATCCAGGATGCTGGGTTTTTAAGCTTGGACTGACGTATTATTTTGTCGTGAAAAGACAACTTTCCGTGAGCGCCAGGGCCTATACCCAGGTAGTCGCCAAATTCCCAGTAGTTTTGATTATGGAGACTACGTTGGCCTGGCTGGGCATAAGCAGATACTTCATAGCGCTCCCAACCGCGTTCGGCTGTCATATCTGCAATCATGTCCTGCATGGCCGCAGCAGTGTCGTCATCCGGAATGGCAGGCGGGTATTTGGCAAAAACCGTATTCGGTTCCAACGTCAAGTTATACAAAGACAGATGACCAGTACCAAATGCCATCGCTAGTTCCAAGTCGCTTTTGCAAGCAGCCAGGCTTTGTTGCGGTAGTGCAAACATCAGATCCAAATTAACGCGATCGACCGACCGCTGGGCAATTTCTATTGCCGCCCTAGCCTGTTGGCCGTCATGTATACGACCCAAGGCAAGCAAGGCCGTATTGTCGAAACTTTGTATTCCCAATGAAATTCGGTTAATTCCACTAGCTGCATAATCAGCGAAACGGGCCGCTTCTACAGTACCTGGATTGGCTTCCATAGTTATTTCGGCATCAGGCAGTAAGTTTAAATAAGCGCGGAACATGGCCAGCATCTGGTCCATCGCATGAGCAGATAATAAACTGGGTGTGCCACCACCTATAAAAATAGAAATTACTTGACGCCCCCAGATCAAAGGCAGGGCCTGTTCTAGGTCAGCGCGTAAGGCGGCCAGATAGTCAGCTTCAGGCAGCTCGGATTTCAGCTCATGGGAGTTGAAATCACAATAGGGGCACTTACGCACACACCAAGGTACGTGCACATAAAGTGACAACGGCGGCAAACTGGTCAACCCGGTTTGTCCGGTATCTCGGGGAATGACCCCCGGCTTTCTAGACTGGCTTACCGGCATAACAAAATAAGGTGTAAATAATGCAAAATAGTGCGCTTGAAATAAGATCGGGGTTGTAAGCTTATGCTATCAGTTAGCTTCAGACTGCAAGGTTTCCAACAAGGTTTTTAGTGCCCTGCCCCGGTGGCTACATGCATTTTTCTGTTCCGGGCTAAGTTGGGCCGCTGTCTGACCTAAGTCAGGCAGGTAAAAATAAGGATCGTAGCCAAAGCCATACTCACCTGCCGGTTGGGTAGTAATTTCACCATGCCACCGTCCCTGAACAATGACGGGACATGGATCATCAGCAAAACGTAAGTACACAAGTACCGCTACATAGTAAGCCGAACGATTGCTATGACCTGCTAATTCGGATAGCAGATGGCGGTTATTTGCCGCATCTGATTTTTCACCGCCATGCATGGCAGCATAGCGCGCTGAAAACACCCCAGGAGCATTATTTAGCGCCGGTACGCATAAGCCAGAGTCATCGGCCAAGGCAGGAAGGCCAGTAACACGACTAGCATGCCTGGCTTTGGCTAAGGCGTTTTCGACAAACGTTAAATGAGGTTCATCGGCTTCAGATACACCCAGTGTATTCTGGGCAAGCATTTCTATACTTGCAGCGCCCAAGATGGCAGAGAACTCTTTTAATTTACCTGCGTTATTGGAGGCCAGTACAACTTTTGATAAAGACATCCATTACCCCTAGGCGACGCGTGCTGCAGCAAGAGCGTGCTTTTGGGCAGACAGCAGTTCATTAATACCGCCATGCGCCAAGTCCAGCAATGCATCTAGTCGTTGACGATCAAAGGTTTGACCTTCGGCCGTGCCCTGGACTTCGATAAATTCGCCGCTGCCTGTCATGACGATATTCATATCAGCGCCACAGCCTGAGTCTTCAATGTAGTCCAAGTCCAGTACAGCCTGACCGTTGACCAAGCCGACAGATACCGCTGCTACATGATCCCGTATGGGGTTTTGTGTAAGAACACCCTTGTCTATCAGTCCTTGAACGGCTAAGGCAGCGGCTAGCCAGGCGCCAGTGATGCTGGCGCAACGCGTACCGCCGTCTGCTTGCAATACGTCACAGTCCAATTGCAAGGTACGTTCACCTAATGCGTTTAAGTCAAACACAGCACGTAGACTACGGCCAATTAAACGCTGAATTTCCTGTGTACGCCCACTTTGCTTACCCCTGGCCGCTTCACGGTCAGAGCGTGTGTGTGTAGAACGCGGGAGCATGCCATATTCTGCAGTTACCCAGCCTTGGCCCTTGCCTTTCAAGAAAGGAGGTACTTTCTCTAAGACGCTGGCATTGCACAGTACGTGTGTGTCCCCTGCTTTGATTAAGACCGAGCCTTCGGCATGGCGGGTATAACCCACCTCAAGAGCCAAAGATCGCAATTGATCACGGTTACGGCCTGAAGGACGGCTGATGGTGTTGGATGTGGAAGTCGGGGTGGCAGGCAAGTAAAGCTCCAGAAAAATAATCCTTAATACGGAATTGTCGCATGTGCAGAGCTAGGAATGAACATCAGTACAATATTGGCCTTGAACCAGACAGGAATAGTTTCCTCATGATACGCAGTATGACCGCTTTTGGTAGCGCCCGCACAGAATCCGAACACGGTAGCCTAAGCATAGAGTTTCGGACAGTAAATAGCCGTTTCTTAGATGTGAACTTTCGTTTGCCTGACGATTTGCGCATGGTTGAAGGCTTAGTCAGGGAGCAGTTAGGTCGCGCAGTTAGCCGAGGCAAGGTGGATATACGTTTGAATTACACGCGGGCAATTAATAGCACCACTAAAACGGTAGATCAGACGCTATTAGCCTATACGGTCCAGCAATTACAAGAAGCCCGCCGCCTTATTCCAGATTTGGCCGCCCCACGCTTATCAGATGTACTTAGTGATGGCGCAGGTAGCACAGAGTTTGATGTGGAAGTCTGGACTGCCATGTGCCAACAAGCTAGTGCTCAAGCACTAGAGCAGCTACAAGCGGCTAGACTGCGCGAAGGCCAGCGCTTGGCTGCCATGATGCTGGAGTGCTCGCACGCTATGGCAGAAATCGTCGATCTGGTTGAAGCCGATCTGCCTGCCCTACTAGCTGCCCACCAAGAAAAGATCAACACACGTTTACACGATGCGCTGCTGGCCGTCAGCCCAGAAGGTTTTGCCCAGATCGGAGGTCAAGAGCTATCTGCCCGGATTGCTCAAGAAGCTTCCTTGTTTTCCTTGCGTATAGACGTGGCCGAAGAGCTGTCGCGTTTACGCTCCCATATGGCAGAGTTGAACCACTTGTTAAGCGAAGGGGAAAATAATGATCCTGCTGCTGGTGGCAAAAGCCGTAAAGGTAGCACCGGCAAACGCTTGGATTTCCTGTTTCAAGAAATGAATCGCGAGGCAAATACGCTAGGATCTAAGGCGGGTAATTTGGATATGACGCGAGCAGCAATTGATTTAAAGCTACTTATCGAACAAATGCGAGAGCAGGCGCAGAATATAGAATGATATCAACAGGCATCCACCGATGTCTTGTAAGCTAACAAAATCAAGCCTCACGAGATTTATCCAGTAAACACAAGTCCATGACTACCCACCACTATCTACTACTAATCGGTGGGTATAACGGTGGGTATGTTAGTATCCTCACTTACACGAGTGGTGGGTACATTTGGAGTGTCTCATGGCAAGCCTTACAAGCAAATCAGTTAGTGCAAAAGTTAGGGGGAAGCCTGGACGCTTTTCCGATGGTGGCGGCCTTTACCTTGTAGTACCCAAAGTCGGGCGCGCTTATTGGATGCTGCGCTTCACGTCCAACGCAAAGCGTAAAGAAATGACTCTTGGCAAAGTTGATGATCTGTCTCTTGCCGACGCACGCATAAAAGCCGCACTTAAGATGAAGCAGCACCGGGAGGGTCTTGATCCTCTGGTCGCAAAGAAAAGAGCTAAGTACGGTTCAATTAACTGTGTAGATGACCTTTTCGCAGACTGGCATGAAGGCAATGTAAAACGCCTGAAACACCACCACATCCCCTTACGCGTTTACTCCAAAGACATCGCACCCGTTATAGGTGAAATGCAACCAGCGGCAGTTACTGGGCGTGACATAAGACAGGTCTTACGGAGCATCACGGAAAGCAATCGACCAACCGTTGCCAACGATGCCTTGCTGTACTGCAAGCAGCTGTTTAACCATGCCGTCAAGCTAGATATAATTTCAAGCAACCCAGCCAGTGCGTTTTCGGTGGACGATGCTGGTGGCGTAGAAAAAAGCAGAGACCGAGCCCTAACAATGGAAGAGCTCGCATTTACTTTTAAGATGTTTAGGCACCAAGCAGATAGCTTCACCCGTGACAATTACTTGGCTTGCGCACTTTTGGTGTTGCTAGGAGTAAGAAAAAGCGAGCTAACGGAAGCACTGTGGAGCGAGTTCGATCTAAACGCAAAGGTTTGGTACTTACCTAGCGAACGCAGCAAGTCAGGTGTCGCTATTGATATCCCATTGCCAGATTTATCTATTGAATGGCTAAACGAACTCAAGGTTCGTGCCTTTGGATCTGACTATGTGTTTCCCAATCGAAGGGCTAGCAAAATGCCCCATATGGGCAAGGACACCCTGAATCGAGCGATATCAAAATTGTTTGGTAGGGAGCCTGGTAGAGCCGTTCAGCCTGAAAATAAAATGGGCGATTTTGAGCACTTTACGGTGCATGACTTACGGCGCACCTGTCGAAGCCTGTTA
Source organism: Alcaligenaceae bacterium (assembly GCA_013416485.1). Taxonomy (GTDB): domain Bacteria; phylum Pseudomonadota; class Gammaproteobacteria; order Burkholderiales; family Burkholderiaceae_B; genus JAGOAJ01. The sequence goes on along the minus strand of JACCEO010000002.1, from coordinate 7,925 downwards.
GCGGCACTGGGCGTCCCCGGGCATGTAGCGGAGCGCTGCCTGAATCATAAGCTGAAAGGCGTAGAAGGCATCTATAACCGTCATGATTACTTTAACGAGAGGAAGGAGGCGCTGGATTTGCTTGCTAAAAAGTTGGCGTTGCTTATATAGGCTGGATTAAATTTGTTCATATATCCGGTAAAAACAATAATAAGAATCATTATTATTTTTGAGCGTATTAAATCTGATCTGTCAGGCAGAAAACGACCCAAAGCAGCCGTACGCTGTACTCAATATCACGCTGATCATATGGACTATATCGTCATTCGCACGAGTGCCATTTCCGCTTACAAACCCCCGATTCTAAGAAATAGAGAGCAGTACAACCTCACCAGCATAATGTTACCCGGCAAAAAACTCTGCTATAATTTTGAGTCATGGTATCTGCAATAGATACTGTGGTTATCGTCATTCACGATAATGAATAAGGTGGACCCAGTTTGCTGGGTGGCTCGGCCGGGCGCCTATCCCTCGGACAATTCCAAGCAAACAAGAACTCGCTCCGGGACCTTTTTTACGCATTCAGTTCGCGGTGCGACGCCTTCGTTTTGCTGCATCTTAATTAGCAGAACCATCAATGTTTGTATCTTCCCTTCGTCGCGATTGGTTTTCCAATCCGCGCGCGGATATCCTTGCGGGTATCCTTGTTGCACTTGCACTCATCCCTGAAGCCATCGGCTTTTCCATCATCGCGGGCGTAGATCCTCGTGTAGGACTCTACGCCTCGTTTTCAATTGCCGTCATCATTTCATTTGTCGGTGGTCGCCCCGGCATGATTTCTGCAGCGACTGCGGCCATCGCTGTTTTGATCGTACCGTTGGTGCGGGATTATGGCGTTGATTATCTTTTTGCTGCAACGATTCTTATGGGCCTGCTGCAAGTTCTGGCTGGCTTCTTGAGACTCGATCTTCTTATGCAGTACGTATCCCGGTCGGTGGTCACTGGCTTTGTCAATGCACTGGCGATCTTGATTTTTATGGCCCAGTTGCCCCAGCTCACGAATGTCACATGGATAACCTATGCGATGGTGGCTGCGGGGCTTGCCATTATCTATCTGTTGCCCCGGCTTACGACAGCAATACCGTCACCGCTTATCGCCATCATCGTACTGACTATTTTCGCAATTTACGGCAATCTTGACGTACGTACAGTTGGAGATATGGGCGAATTACCGTCTACGATTCCGTCGTTTTTTATTCCGAACGTGCCGTTAACCTTCGAGACGCTGCAAATTATTCTCCCATTCTCGCTGACCATGGCCGCAGTTGGATTGCTTGAGTCCATGATGACAGCGCAGATTGTCGATGGTCTGACTGACTCGCCCAGCGACAAGCGCCGGGAATGTAAAGGACAGGGCATCGCCAACTTTGTGACCGGCTTTTTTGGCGGTATGGGTGGTTGCGCCATGATTGGACAGTCGGTCATTAACGTCAAGTCTGGCGGACTCACGCGCCTTTCCACCTTTGTATCAGGCACCTTCCTACTCTTTCTGATCGTTGTGCTGGGGCCGCTTGTGGCCCGTATTCCGATGCCAGCGTTAGTGGCCGTAATGATCATGGTGTCCATCGGAACTTTTAGTTGGGGTTCCATCAAAAATCTCCATTCGCACCCATGGCAGTCGTCCGTAGTCATGCTCGTGACAGTCATCGTCGTGGTGTGGACGCACGATTTGGCAAAAGGCGTTTTGGCAGGAGTGATACTGAGCGGCCTGTTCTTTGCCGGTAAGGTTAAGCGACTCTTTACGGTGCACTCCGAGTTATCAACAGATGGTAAGACGCGGACATACTTTTATTCCGGCCAAGTGTTTTTCGCATCGGCAGAGCGGTTTGCCGACTCCATAGTCTTTAAAGAGGTCGTTGATAAGGTTGTGATCGACGTTTCTGACGCTCACTTTTGGGATATTTCTGCTGTCGGCGTGCTAGATGACGCAGTCATTAAGCTACGGCGCGAAGGTGCGTCAGTCGAAATAGTAGGGCTGAATAAAGAAAGCGCCGCGATGGTCGGGCGCTTCGCCACGCACGATACGGCTTCTGATAAAACGTCGAATCACTGATACTGGAGAGAAAGAGTATGTCGAAAATACTTGCTTGTATTGATACGTCACCTTATGCGAACAGCGTCTGTGACCTGACCGCATGGGCGGCAACGCGATTGCCCTCGTCCGTGGAGGTCTTGCATGTCATTCAACGTAAAAGTGCTGTGCAAGAGCGCCGTGACCATACTGGTGCAATCGGTCTAGGCGTCAAAAGCGGTTTATTAGAAGAACTGACCCGCATCGAAGAAGCCCAAGGGAAGCTGGCTATTGAGGCTGGTCATATGCTTTTGGATGCTGCCGTAGAGCGGCTACGCGCTTCAGGCATCCATGACCTGACACTAATGCATCGTCACGGCGGTATTGTAGAGACAATTCTTGAGCGCGAAGAGGTTTGCGATCTGCTTGTCATGGGCAACCGTGGTGCATCGGCGGAGTTTGCCATTGCACATCTCGGTTCAAAAATAGAAAGAGTGGTGCGTACGAGCAAAAAACCGATTCTTATTGCACCGAGCAAGGTCGGCGATGTCAAAAAAGTGATCTTGGCCTACGACGGTGGCACGTCAGCCAAAAGAGCGCTCGACCTGATGGCTTCATCACCATTATTTGAAAACCTAGAACTTCATGCGGTTTTTGTGGGTGAGGATAATGAGCGGCATCGCGTCATGCTTGCGAACGCGCACCAGCATATTAGCGAGTCTGGACGTTCGTTAACCACGAGTATCCTTCATGGGTCCCCAGAGCCGGTCATCGCCGAGCTCATGGACTCCACCGACGACACGATGTTGATCATGGGGGCATATGGACACTCGCCGCTGCGCAATCTTATTGTGGGTAGCACTACAACATCACTGATTCGGATGGTTACCAAATCAATACTTCTCATACGCTAAGCGGCGCGAGTGTAGGTGTGCAGTGAATGCACTTTAACGTCCGCAGCGTTGTCGCTCTTCGGCTAATATGACTTCAATGCAACGTCCGCTATTGGCCGGACAGCGACCATCTCGACTGCTGTCCTGTTCGATTGTAAGCAGATATCACACCTCTGTCTGCTCTGCCATTTCCAGGGCATCATCGACTTCGATACCAAGGTATCGCACCGTACTTTCGAGCTTGGTATGACCGAGGAGCAACTGAACTGCTCTCAGGTTTTTTGTGCGTCGGTAAATCAATGAAGCTTTTGTTCTTCGCATTGTGTGTGTTCCGTATGCTGTTGGGTCTAAACCAATGGCGGTCACCCAGGCATCGACTATCCGAGCGTACTGCCTAGTCGATAAATGCGAAGATGCGCGAATCCTGCTTGAAAAAATGAAATCATCGTTGCGCAATTGTTTGTAGCGCATCCAAGTCACCAACGCGTCGCGTGTTTGTTCAGTGATTTCAAATTGCACAGGACGTTGGGTTTTCTGCTGCATAACAATTGCACGAGTTGCCACGTGCTCCCCGTGTGCGATATCCCGGACTCGTAGCTTAACCAAATCGCACGCACGAAGCTTGCTGTCAATCGCCAGATTGAAAAGAGCAAGGTTACGGATATCATTCGACAGTTGTAATCGGACGCGTATAGCCCAGATGTCTTTGAGCTTCAATGGTGCTTTTTGTCCAACGAGCTTACCTTTGTTCCAAGGCTCATGCGTTAAAGTAGCGTGGGTATTCGGGTTCATGATGAACTCCTTTTTGTAGGAAAAGGAGTTTCAGTTTGCTGATAATTACGAAAATCCGATAGCTCGTCGGATTGAGTCAGGCGCAGTTCGACCCTATGCAGACAGTCGCTAGGCGAGAAGCTCCGTTATTGCTGGGATAATTGGAGCCAGTACAGTCATGTGGTTAGCCGCAGAGGTGATGAACGCTTGGTACTTCTGCAAAAAATTGCTTGAACCGTGTGCTTGATCCATCTCGCCCACCGCTTGCTAGACCGCACTAGTCACCCAGATTGATGTGATCGCCGTCCTGTCGATTCTCTTTCAGCTCTATTCTAATACGCTGTTCGCCTACTAGATATGGAACTCGCTGCTTAAGACGTATCCGGTCTCGGTGGTGGCTCCATTATCCCTGCTTGTACCCAGGTTCGCGGGCACGGTACGTCCCGAAATGTAATGCCGGTTGAGAAAAATTGAATAATAATGCCCGAGTTCAACTCATGATGCGGGCAGTGCCTGAGACCCGGATTGAACTGCCGATTGCTGGCTGAATTTCTGCTCGAAGACAGCTGCGCATGCCCATGTCTTCACCTTGTACAACATTGATATTTCCCTTGTGAGGCCATCCGATGTCACGCAGATACCCAGCAAAAGCTGCTGTTGCAGCGCCAGTCGCCGGGTCTTCGTAAACGCCGCCAGAGGCAAACGGATTGCGCGTGTGGAATAATTGCGGCGTTTCAGCATAGGCGAGGGTAATGGTAGCCAGGTTTTCTCGTCTCATTAAATCGCGGCCCGCGTTTAAGTCGTACTTCATAGAAGCAAGCGCTTTGCGGGTTTTAAGGCACAGTAGAAAGTGCTCTGCTCCGGCGTGGATACGTGCCGGAGGAATTCGAGGGTCAAGATCGCCATGACCGTAGCCAAACAAGGCAAGTACAGCCGTCACGATTTCAGTGGGCGCAGGCAAGCTGCGCGTGGGTGGTGATTGCAAAGCGGCCGCGATGGTCGTGCCGTCCTGACGGCCTTCGACGGTAATGTCGGCCTGATTAAGGCTTAAAGAGAACACGCCGTTGCCATACTGAAGGGCGAGAGCCGCACCTAAGGCAATCGTTGCATGACCGCAAAACGGTACTTCAGATTCCGGTGAGAAATAGCGGACACGCCAACTCGTTCCCGATGGCGTTGCAAAGGCTGTCTCAGAGTACCCAAGCTCGGCTGCAATCCGTTGCATTTCTATGTCGTTGGGTAAATTATCCGAAATGACTACTCCTGCTGGATTCCCTCCAGAGTCCCCATCGGAGAATGCTGCAATTCTTAGAACATCCATGTTTTTGTCCTTGGCACGTAAAGGCGGCGAAAGCTGATGTATGTACTTGTACTGTACCTAAAAATGTACTTTGGTAGCGTTATGCTGGCTGCGAGCTTCAGGCTTCAGGGACAATATTTGCGATTGTTTAGCGCATGAGCAACCTATAAATTTATGAGGCGCAAGCGGCTGCTTTTGGCCGCAAGTAGACATACACGCTCATCACTTCTCGATAAACCCAGCATGTTGAATATGAGTACCTAGTGTCGGTGTGACAAACCTCGTGACCTTACAGTTAGCAAACACTGCCCTCTCCAGTGTAATCAGAAGTATATAAACATTAAAATTTCTGCGATATACTGATTAGCGGGGGTGGGTTTTTCCTCTTGTTAAAGCAAGGGTGGCTCTAATAAAAAATGGCCTCGGCCGTTGCGACGCCTCATGGGCGCGCCTGATTCCGCGAGGAATGTTTTCCTGTTTCATATCTTCTCACCCCCTCCCCCCCTCCCGAATATCCATCGACGAGAAAACGATGAAAAATAACGTATGGCTCACCTATAAGGCCCGGATACAAGCTGCGCAGCGTCTATCGAGTAATGACTTCCACTCCCAGGTGCTGTTGGTTTGGTATGCATTTTTGAGCGCTACGTTGGCTATTGTCACTTTACGGTACGACACATTAGAGTTCGACATACCACTTATCGCCGCAGTGTTTAGCGTTGGCTTATTGGTATTGTCAATGTTTGTTACCAGTCAAGATTTTCGTGGTCGATCGATTTCTATGCGATCCAACTACATTGCTCTGCAAGCATTACACCGTGACATGTCCCAAGATGATCCAACAACATTAGAAAAAGCAAAGTACAACGAACTTCTTGCCGCAGTAGAGAACCACACATCACTAGATTACAGAAGATTCCGAGTGACATATCAAGGAGACCTAACGCGTCCACCTACACGTTACGAGGTGTTCACCGTATTTATGAATAGGGCGTTTCGCGGAGTGATGCTTGTACTGTTGTATACCGCTCCATTTAGCTTGCTCCTTGCCGCATGCATATGAGCGCTAGCAAGTCCTTTAGAAGGCGCTTCCACGCCAAAAACCTGAAAACCATCTATAAAGAGAGAATCCGGGAGGCCAGAGCAACGGGCTTAGATCGAATGAGACCGGCTAATCTTTACAAGACCCTCGATGAGGAGATTTCCAACATCACAAGGAAAGTCGAAGATGGCTCCTACAAATTCACCGCATATAAGCAAAAACTCATCTCCAAAGGGGCAGGTCAAGCGCCGCGCGTTCTTTCTATCCCGACCGCTCGAGACCGGATAGTATTACGAGCCCTTTGTCAGGTTCTACAAGACGTTTATCCAGATGCTATCCCAAGCATTCCGCAGGCAACCATTCAAGAGGTCAAGACGGCTCTTAGCTCCGGAAAATTCAACGCATTTGTACGGCTTGATCTTCGCAATTTCTACGGCAGCATTGTGCACGCACAATTACAGAAGCAAATAAAAAAACGTATCCGGAAGAAGACGCTTCTACGTCTAGTCAACATAGCGATTCAGACGCCAACTATCCCTGAAGGTACCTCATCAGGAGACGCTGAGCTAAATTTGATAGGCATACCGCAAGGATTATCAATATCGAATCAACTAGCCGAAATCACGATCAGGCACGTTGACAACATTTTTAACAAGAAAGCGGATATTGCATACTTTCGGTATGTCGATGACATCTTGATCCTAGTTGCCGCAGACCAGGCAGAGGCGGTGGCGATCGAAGCGATGGCCCTATTGAAATTGCACGACTTTGAGCCTCATGACCCGAAAGTTCCAAATTCGAAATCACGCATAGGCAAATTTAGTGAACCGTTCAGCTTCCTTGGCTACCAGATTGATAACGGCAAGCTCTCTGTTCGTCCCGAAAGTATTCACAAGCTGGAGTCTGCGCTTGCGGCGGTCCTGACTAATCATCGATACCGAATGACGAATGCGCGCACACACGGGGAAAGGGATGCCATCATAAAGCTCACCAACTGGCGTCTCAATCTTAAAATTACTGGCTGCATCTTCGAAGGCGTCAGGCGCGGATGGGTCTTCTACTTCTCACAGATCGACGAAACCACACGCCTTCGGGCCCTCCAATACACCGTTGTGAGCTTATTAGAACGCTTTGGGGCGGTTAGTGTGATTCGACCCAAAAGTTTCTTGAAGGCATTTTACGAAAGCCGGCGAACGGACAAGATTTCACATAGGTACATCCCGAACTTCGATGTTATGGATGTAAGCGAGAAGAGAGATATCCTAGCGCTGTTTGTCGGCGATAGGAGGGCTTCCTCTTTGTCAGAAAAGCGTGTGGAGCAACTGTTCAATATGCGAATCCGACATGCCGTTAAGGAACTCGAGGCGGATCTAGTAAGGCTGTCGTAGCTGACATCGTACTCAGACATTATTCATGAAAGTTCCAAACTGAACGTCGAACAGGTTTCAAACTCAAAACGCAAGGCTTCGGCAAGTCATTGATTTACCATAGTCGCAAGTTCCACACTCAGTGACACTCGACATCAGTTTGCCAATTTCGGTGGATGACGACTGTCAGGCACAGCACCGACCGTGCTTAGAACTTTTGTCGATTTTCATTGAGTTTGGCAATCCTTGTCTTCGTAAGCGCCCGCCCAATACCGTCTGGAGATCTCACTGAGATTCGCGCAAACTACGTGTCCACCTATTAAATGAAATGGACATGCAACGTTAATGAGCACTTCTCTTTCTGTCGTTCCGGCTGCCCGGGTCCCGCGGCGGCGTTATCCCCTTGAATACAAACGCCAGGTGGTACAGGAATCCTTGAGCCCGGGCGCGTCGATCGCTGGCGTGGCACTGGCCCACGGCATCAACGCCAATATGTTGCATA
>JACCEO010000001.1 GCA_013416485.1 Alcaligenaceae bacterium | reverse complement strand
GAAACCATTAATGGGCTTTACAAAACGGAGGTGATTCACCGGCGTGGTCCCTGGAAGACCAAGGCGGCGGTAGAGCTGGCCACCTTGGAATGGGTGTCTTGGTTCAATCACCAGCGCCTGCTTAAATCCATAGGCGACATCCCCCCTGCCGAGGCAGAACAGCGTTACTATGACCAACTCGCAGCACACGCTGCCAAACCCGTTTTACGTTGACCAAACACCCTCCTCAAAATCCGGGGTGATTCAGTCGGTCAACAGCACTGAACAGCTCAAAGCTCGCATCCTGGGCATGCCATCTTCCACGTGCCAGGTTTCAAAGTCGGAATGCCAGTAAAACTCTTTCCCTTTGAAACCTGGCTTCATGTTGGTGCGCGACTGGTGCATATACACTTCTGAGCCCAAGATTTGCCGTGCCACATTAAGCAAGCGTGGATCGCGAGCCAGACGGCCGACCATATTGCTTAGCTCATGGACACGGAAGATAGACCGTATTGCGTCGCTTCCCGGTTCAGTAATTGCCTCCTCGCGACTCACAATACCGGGGTCGTCGCTCATGCGCTGCACCTCGTCAAGCAAGGCTTTAACCTCGTACTCGTTAAACACATCTTCCAGCAGCAGAAAGCCATCGCGCTCATAAATGGCCGTTTGCTCGGCCGTCAGGGCGTCCGCGTAAGTGCCGTTGTCATACACGACCGGATCCTGCCGCGCAATAATGGCGCAGCTGCGGTCCGTGCGTGATACATACCGGTCTTTAATGGACGTTCTCATTGTTTACTCCTTTTCAACTCAGGCCGCATCAGATCCCAGCGGATACACGCCTTTGTCATCATGCACCTCAAGACCGGTCAGTGGCGGATTGAACACACAAATCACACGCAGAGGTTCTTTTCCTCCACGCAGCCAATGCTCATCATGCTCATCGAGCGCATACACCACCCCTGGCCCAAGCGCATATTTTTTACCATCAGCAATGGTTTCGATTTCACCGTCACCCTCAACGCACCACACCGCCTCGAGGTGGTTTTGATAATGAATATGTGTTTCGGTCCCTGGAAAAATAATGGTTTCATGGAAAGAAAACCCCATGCCATCCTTTTTTAACAACACGCGGCGGCTTAACCAATTGCTCGTGATGACTTCCTGTTCGGTTCCAATGACATCCTTGACATCTCTGATGATCATCGTGCTTTTCCTCCAAACTTCAATACCTTCCCGCTTGCACTTTTGTTCGCTAGAACTTCTGATACGCTTCGTTCGATGATCTCCAGACCCCGCACCAGCAACTCGTCTTCAATCGTCAGTGCGGGCAGTACTTTAAGCACCTCGTCATTCGCACCCGAAGTTTCGATAACCACACCATGTGCAAAAGCATTTTTGGCGATCTGATTGGCCATGTCGCCGCTGCCCGCGAACACCAGCCCCTGAATCAAGCCACGCCCCCGTACGCTCAGCCCCGCCTTGGGATAGCTATGGACAATGTTCTCCAGCCAGTCGCGCACCAGACACTCTTTGCGCAAGGTGTCGTCAATCAGGTTTTCATTGGTCCAGTAACTATCCAGCGCCTGGGCGGCCGTCACGAAGGCCAGGTTATTACCCCGAAAGGTACCGCTATGCGCGCCGGGCTTCCATATATCAAATTCAGGTTTAATCAGCACCAGCGACATCGGCAAGCCAAATCCCGACAAGGATTTAGATAAGGTGATGATGTCCGGCTGAATGCCTGCCGCCTCAAAACTAAAAAACTGACCTGTGCGTCCGCAGCCCACCTGGATGTCGTCGACGATCAACAGCATGTCGTAACGCTGGCATAGTTTTTGAAGCTCTTTGAGCCAACGCCACGAGGCTACGTTTACGCCCCCCTCGGCCTGTACCGTCTCAACAATGACAGCAGCCGGATGATCCAGCCCACTGCTGGAATCCTCCAGCATGCGTTCCATGTAGCAGATAGTATTGACGTCGGGCCCGAAGTAGCCATCAAACGGCATGAAACTGGTATTTGATAAAGCGACACCCGCTGCATCACGAAACTTCGAGTTTGCGGTGACAGCAAGCGAACCGCCGCTGACGCCATGAAACCCATGAGTAAAAGAAATAATATTTTGTCTACCCTTTACCAAACGTGCAAGTTTTAGTGCAGCCTCAACGGCATTGGTCCCAGTAGGGCCAGTAAACTGCAGGGTGTAGTCCCATTTTCGCGGCTTGAACAGCACACGCTCCACGGTTTCCATAAAATACTTCTTGGCGCTGGTCGCCATATCCAGGCCATGCACAAGTCCATCGGTCTCAAGGTACTCGACCAGCTTGTCTTTCAAAACAGGGTTATTGTGGCCGTAATTCAAGGTGCCGGCGCCACTAAAAAAATCGATATACTCTTTGCCGCTTTCGTCGATGAGCACCGAGCCCTTCGCCTGGTTAAAAATCACGGGGAACGACCGGATATAGCCGCGCACCTCAGACTCCATCCGGTCAAAAATTTTCAAATCCATCATGTTTTTCCCTCTCCTGGTTACGAGACGCCGCCGTCTGCCTATGGCTCAGGATGAGCCCAACACACAGGTAGCGCCTCTATTTTCCTAAACCATGCTTACGTTCCCGACCAGAGGGCTGGCCCTGTGGAACGGCCCTATTCGTAATAACGGCTCCTCATCATGCGCTTGCCCGCCAAACAAATGGCGCCCAAAAAGAGAAGTTTCATGTAGTGATGTGTGCAATGCGGCAGCGAGACCTTCAAACATCTTGCGAGAAGCGCGGTTGCCCGGACTTACCGTAGTCTCTATGTAGCGGATTCCTTCAAGGTTTGGACGTGCTAATAATTCCTGCAGCATCAACCGGGCCAATCGACGCCCCCTTGCGCTGTGATGCACCGCGACTTGCCATACAAACAAGACATCGGAACGCCCGGGAGGCAAGTAAGCCGAGACAAACCCTTGTGGGTTGCCGTTGGTCAATGCTAAAACACAAGTACTCGAAAAATGCTCGGCCAACAACAGATAGGCATATAGGGAGTTGAGGTCGAGTGGCGGGCACTCTGAGACCAGATGGTGTATGGCATGCACGTCGGCGTGGCGAGGTGCACGAAAAATCAACGCAGAGTCGCGTGACTGCTCTGATTCATGCACTGTCTCAGGCGACGCAGCGGAAGCAGTATCTGTTGGGCACCCGGTCAAACCGCCAATCCTGACTCGGGTAGCGCACCGTCTATGGGAACGTCCAAAATTGGCGAGATGAGATCTCCGGCAGGCTCATTGAGTTCAGCCACTTCAGGCTCCATAAGCGCCACAACTCGCTCGAGCGAAAGCGTGATGGCCGCCTGCTCGAGTTCGGGCAGTGCATTGAGCGCATCGGCCAGTTTTTTTTGCAAGGGGGACGGGGTTTCCTGCGCCAGAACGATGCCAGCACTGGTGGCCGTCACAAAAACGATACGGCGATCTTCGCGACCGCGTTCACGTTCGATGAGCCCCTTGTCTTCCAGGCGATCAAGAATACCTACCACCGTGCTGGGACTGACATGGATCTCGCGGCTGATGGCTGTCGCCGTCAATGGACCATTATCGACCACGGTCCGAAGGCAAATAAGCTGCGGAGCTGTAATGTTGCTGCATGCCGCCAATTGCCGTGAATACAACGCAACAGATCGGGTAATGCGGCGCAAAGCACGCAAAATACGCAGGTCGTACTGTTGAGTCACTACCGATTTTTCTCTCATTCTTAAAACCAGTTTAGTTAAAGTAATTTCTACTGAAATGATAAGCCTACGAAACATTAGCATCAAGTCGTAATCTTGTCCAATATGGCATGAGCCTGAATGGGGTGCCGTGTTACCATATGGAACATATTGGGATCAGGTTTTCCATCACCGAGCGCTTACCAACTGACCTTCGACAAGCTGAAGGTGCTGTTCGCATTGGCTTATGCTGTACCTTGCGTGCAGAATAGTCGATGGTATTGGACGTTGCCGGGAGCATATGCATAGCGCGAGACAAATCGGACTCGCGCCTTTACGGCGCTTCGCAAAGGCTTGGAAAACCTGACTCAGCTTGAGGAATTCGTACCGCTACTTCGCTGGTGGTAAATTACTCGGTCAAGTATTTCATAATGTCTAACCAGCCTTTGGCACGGGTGCTATCACCTACAACCATTGCGCTGGGAGTACACAAAGAAACAGCCCCCGAAGGGACCACCAAGAAAACTCATTGCTCAAGCTGACCTGCCCCCAAGATTTAGGCACACGTCGTTGTAGAGTGTGTGGCTAAGTAAACGTGACGAGCAGCAAACTTGCACGGGGTTAAATTATTTAGGGAACTATGGGGTCGAACCAGATTGTAATCTTGACGCCACAGCTCAATCAGCACACGCGCTTCACGCAAACTCGTGAACCAGTTGTCGTTCAGGCATTCGTCACGGAATTTCCCATTAAAGCTTTCAACATACGCATTTTGCGTGGGCTTGCCCGGCTGGGTAAACGCCAGTTTTACACCCCGTTGATCCGCAATAAACAGCAGCTACGCGGCGCTCACGGGTCCGTACGCAAAAACTGGGAAAGGATAATAGACCGTGTTGCCAACAACCCGGAAGCCATACGCCCCATGCTTTCTATAACACTAAGGCTTCAGAATGCAGAAGAAGGCTTCAAGCTATGCCAGGAGCGCGGCGTTTCAAAAGTCATTCTAACTTCAATGTAAATGACTCACGGCCTCACTACTACCCTTACTTTTCTGAATCGTTAGACACGAACCGTTGTGCCAATCTGCCCATACCACGGATCCAACGGTCAGTGTTCTCGGCTTTTTGGCGCACGTACTCGTGTACACCCTCGTGCGGAAGTATCAGGAAGCGCCCTTCGTCTAAGCCACTAATTGTCGCGAGCGCCACTGCCTCTGCCGTCAATACGCCATCACCGCGTTCTGGCCCAACCGGTATGCTGGACAACAGCGCCGTATCAACCCCCTGTGGGCACACCAGAGCCACGCGTATACCCTGAGCTCCATGACTAATCGCTAGGTTTTCTGCAAAGCCCACCGCTGCATGCTTGGTGGTGCCATAAACCGCGCTGCCAATTTGATTCAATAACCCTGCTGCCGAAGCAATTTGTACAAAGGTGCCGCCGCCTCGGGCAATCATACGTGGGACCAAGATACGCGCAGCCCGGACATGGGCCAGTACGTTAATTTCCCATGATTTATTCCAGATCTCATCAGAGGCATAGGCCGCATTATCCAACGGCGCTTCGAACCCCCAAGCCACGCCTGCATTGGACACAAAGGTAGAGATAGGCCCGATATCATCTTCTATCGTTTCAAGAGCCTGGGCAAACGCTGAACCATCGCTCACGTCTACCGCTACAGCCCGACCTTGAAGCTGTTCAGCCAGGGCGGTGGCTTTATCCCCATCGCGGTCCAAAACCACGACCTGCGTAGCCCCATCGGCCGCAAAAGCTTGGGATAAGGCACGGCCTATCCCTTGCGCACCACCTGTAATTACGGTCAAACCAAAGCGCTTAGTCATTTCACCCCTTGAAAGCAGCCAAAAATGTTAAGTTTGTAGTAATTGGGCTTAAAAGTACAGCAATCTCAAGCCCTGAATGAAAGAAGGTAAAGAATGAATACAGTTTTAATTCTCTTGTTGTTTGCCCTGGCATGGCAGATGCTGCGTGTACGCTATCAACGCACACATATTCTTTTGCTAGGACAGCACTTGAGCAGCTTGCAACTTGAGCGTCACATGGAAACCCTAACTGAAGGCTATACCCGTGCTATTGGTGAAACTGATGAAATACGCCAGCGTCAGGTACTTGAGATGTTCACCCAGAATGAAGCGGCCGTAGCGACACAGTCACTAGCACTCGCTAACGCCATGCAAAAGGAAAGCCTGCAAGCCACTAGCATGACCACCCTGCCCTTTTGCCTACCTTATGCGGAACAATTCTTGCCCGGTATAACGCGGGATTTTCGTAAATTGCTACACATCCATGCAGCAGGGCTGCGTTACGTAGTAGACAATCAAGGGGGCTGGGACGCAAAAAATCGTGCTTTCCACCTTTCGGCAGAGCTATATCTGTTGCAGCACAGTTGCCACTGGTTTTGCAAGTCTCGTGCCGTGGCCGATGCCAGACTACTAATGCGACATCAAGTTCAACATCAAAAAGTACTGGAGTCTGTGTCTGACGTAACCCGCTTAGCGTATCAACAATGGCTAGAAACTAAGACCTAAGAAAATAGAACGCTTAGATGCTAGTCATTGTCACGTAAAAAACGGGGTAGATTCCAGTGGTAATGCAGTGATAAATAGCGGATGGTGAAACATAAGACTATGGCCGCCCAAGGCAGCCATAGCAATGACCAACCCAGAATTTCGCCCATAGTTTGAAACGCTGCGGCAACCAATGCCGCCGAAGCATAGATTTCTTTTTGTAAAATGACGGGTGTACGATTTAGCAGCAAGTCACGCAAGGCTCCACCACCCACCGCCGATATCACACCAAGAATAATGGCGGCCACTATGCTCTGACTAAACATCAAGGCCTTATGTGCCCCAAAAACAGCAAAAAAGCTTAGCCCCGCTGCATCAAACAACAACACAGGCTGTGACAGCTTTTCCACAAGACGGCCAGTACCTATCACCAAACTGGCTGCAATAATAGACAGCGCAAGATAACGCCAGTCCGACAAGCCTGCGGGTGGCAGCGCACCAATACACACATCCCGAATAATGCCACCACCACAAGCGGTTACATAAGCTAGCGTGACCACGCCAAATAGGTCCATCTTTTTCTGATGTGCGGCAAGTGCTCCACTAATCGCAAAAGCAAATGTACCGATCAGATCAAGCAAGGTAAAAAACGCATGCTCGCTCACGATTTGATTTCCTTATTCTAAAGTCTAACTGGCTAAACCGACGACACGTACAGCCCAAAAAATGCTAGGCTTACCTATACCCGATTGATCACTTTTACCCAAACAGAGACAAGTATGAAAAAACAAGACAAAGTCATTATCAGTTGCGCCATCACAGGAGCCATACATACCCCCTCAATGTCGCCGCACCTACCTATTACTCCCGAACAAATCGCCCAATCTGCCATCGAGGCCGCACAAGCTGGTGCCGCCATTATTCACCTGCATGCACGTGACCCTATTACCGGCAAGCCGGATCAAAGTCCCGCAGCGTTCGAGCCTTTCCTGAAAACCATTAAGCAAAACTGTGATGCCGTTGTCAACCTGACAACTGGCGGCTCGCCCTACATGACAGTACAGGAGCGCATGCAGCCTGCCAAAGTCCTGAAGCCAGAAATCGCATCCATGAACATGGGTACCATGAACTTTGGCCTGTTTCCCATGCTGGGACGCTACAAAGACTTCAAACACGACTGGGAGCGCGCTTACCTAGAAGGTAGTAAAGACTTGATTTTCCGTAATACCTACGGTGATCTGGAAACTGTGTTTGAAGAGCTAGGTCCTAACCAAACACGCTACGAATTCGAATGTTACGACACCGCCCACCTGTATAATCTGGCACATTTCCGCGACCGCGGCCTGGTAAAAGGTCCATTTTTCATACAAACTGTGTTTGGTATCTTGGGCGGCATAGGTACGCACCCAGAAGACATCATGCACATGAAACGCACAGCTGACCGCTTGTTCGGTGACGATTACTGCTGGTCTGTACTGGGCGCCGGCGCGTCACAAATGAAAGTGGCTGCAATGGCTGCCTCTATGGGTGGTAACGTACGTGTAGGTTTGGAAGACAGCCTATGGATAGCTAAAGGTCAGCTGGCGGAAACCAACGCCCAACAAGTTATCAAAGTACGCGAAATTCTGGAAGGTATGGGCTTGCAAATAGCCACTCCCGACGAAGCCAGAAAAATACTAGAACTTAAAGGCAGTGACAAAGTTGCGTTTTAAGCCATCGCGTTATTTTTAACGTAGGCCATCGTAGTACAACAGTTGATGTTGATCCTGGCCTTATACCGATCAACATCAACTCGCCGCTAAGCTCAAACAAACTGTTCAAACAAAATGGGATATAGCGACGCAACCAGCAATAATGCCATGCCAACATTAAAACGCTGCACTGATTTTGGTTGACGCAGCAGGTGACGCAAAGCGCCACCAAATAGGGTCCATACGCTAATACTGGGGAAACCAACCATAGTGACCAGCAATGTAGCGACTATCAAATTTTGAAAGAACCCCTCTTGTGGCGTGTAGGTGGCCACGATACCTACTGCCATAATCCACGCTTTAGGATTAACCCACTGAAAGGCGGCAGCCTCCCAAAAAGTGAACGGTTTACTACGTGCTGCGGCACCGTCTACGCTACCAGCACCGGCAATACGCCACGCCAAATATAATAAGTAAGCAGCACCCACATACTTCAGTGCGGTATATAGCACTGGCATGGCCTCGAATACCGTGCCCAAACCTGCCCCCACCAGCAACAGCATAATTGCCACACCTACACTAATTCCCAACATATGCGGCAAGGTACGGCGATAACCGAAAGTAGCTCCGGATGCCGTCAGCATCACATTATTGGGACCAGGCGTGATAGAACTAACAAAGGCAAACAAAGCTAGAGACAGCATTACGGTCAAGGTCATGGGTGTTTTTCGCTAGATAAATGAAATGATTATCAGCGCCATGCTACGCCATATAAGCAATACCGCACCGGACCAATTACCCAACTCACTATAAATACTTAAACACGCTTTAAACCAGCCAATGCAGCTTGGACCACAGACTGTGCATCCACCCCAAAAAATGCACGTAGTTCTGCCCTGGTATCGCTACGCCCAAAGCCATCGGTGCCCAAGGTTGTATAGCTGCGCTGTGGCGGTACGTAGGCCCTGATGGATTCAGGCACCAAACGTACGTAGTCTGTTGCTGCAATGATAGGACCATCACAGCGGTCCAGCAGTGCCGTAATAAATGCAGACTCGCTAGCCTGTCCATCGCGAGCCAGTTCTGACCAACTGGTAACGCTAACCACGTCACTCGCTATTCCCATGGTTGCCAGCTCCTGGGCCGCCTTGATTACTTCCGTCAAGATAGCGCCAGATCCCAATAAGGTCACTCGCTGGTGCTGGACACCAGTTTCCTCTGGCTGATACGCACCAAAATAATAAGCGCCACGCAGTACATCTTGTTCCACCCCTAATGGCAGATCAGGTTGCTCGTAGTTATCGTTAGTAACGGTAATGTAATAGAAGACATCGCGCTGCTCTTCCAGCATTTCACGGGCGCCATGATCAACGATTACGGCCAATTCACCAGCAAATGCGGGATCATAGCTTTTGCAATTCGGTATGGTGCTGGCCACTAAATGACTACTGCCATCCTGATGCTGTAGCCCTTCGCCCGACAAGGTGGTTCGTCCTGATGTAGCTCCTATCAAAAAGCCGCGTGGACGCTGGTCGGCCGCGGCCCAGATCATGTCACCGACACGCTGAAAGCCAAACATGGAGTAGTAGATATAAAAGGGCAACATAGGTAAGCCATGTACGCTATAGCTGGTGGCTGCTGCCGTCCAGCTCGCCATAGCGCCTGCCTCGCTAATACCTTCCTCTAGAATTTGCCCGTCCACGGCTTCGCGATAACTCAGTATCGAGCCTATGTCCTCGGGCTCGTATAGCTGGCCCACACTAGAATATATGCCCACTTGGTGAAACAAACTGGCCATACCAAAGGTACGCGCTTCGTCAGCCACAATAGGGACTATGCGCGGTCCTAAAGTAGCGTCTTTTAATAAGCCACCTAACAAACGCACAAAAGCCATCGTGCTGGACATTTTTCGGCCAGCTGGTGCCAGGGCGAACCGCCCGTACGTAGCCAGCTCTGGTACAGCCAGCGTAGGGGCTGCTGTCTGCCTGGCAGGTAGATAACCACCCAATGCTAATCGCCGCGCCTGAAGATAGCTCATTTCAGGACTATCGGCAGCGGGTTTGTAAAATTCGACGTTGATCGCCTGTTCGTTGCTTAAGGGTAAATCAAAGCGATCCCTGAAATTTAGCAAGTCTTGTTCTTGCAATTGTTTCTGGGAGTGCGTGGTCATGCGCCCCTGCCCCACATTGCCCATCCCAAAACCCTTCTGGGTATGAGCCAGTATCACCGTGGGCTGACCTTGATGCTGGGCGGCGCTGGCATAAGCCGCATGCACCTTGATCAGATCATGACCACCACGTAGCAGATCATCGATTTCTTCGTCGCTCATGCCACTGACCAAACGACGCAGCTCACTGTTCTGATTAAAGAAATGCTCGCGGTTGTAGGCAGCGTCTTTGGCTGAAAAAGTTTGCATTTGACCATCGACAGTGCTGGACAAAGCGCGCACCAAGGCGCCGCTATGATCACGTGCAAATAGGCTATCCCATTTACTACCCCACAGCACCTTGATAACGTTCCAGCCTGCACCTATGAATAGTTTTTCAAATTCGTCTATGACCCGACTATTGCCACGAACCGGGCCGTCCAGACGTTGTAAGTTGCAGTTGATCACCCAAACTAGGTTATCCAAGCCTTCGCGCGCCGCCAGCGTCAAGGCAGCAACCGATTCTGGTTCGTCCATTTCGCCATCGCCAAATACACCCCATACTTTGCGACCACTGCAATCCAACAGCTTCCTGTGGCTCAGGTAGCGCATAAACCTGGCCTGATAAATAGAGCTAATAGGACCTATACCCATAGAACCAGTAGGAAACTGCCAGAAGTCTGGCATTAAATAGGGATGGGGGTAGCTACATAAACCCTGTGCCCCTGCCCTGGGACCTTTTAATTCTTGTCGGTAGTAGGACAAGTCCTGTTCGCTAAGGCGTCCTTCCAGGTAAGCCCTGGCATATACACCAGGCGCACTATGGGGCTGAAAAAATACCAGGTCGCCACCATGTCCGTCAGGGGTGTTCTGGCGCGCATGAAAAAAATGATTAAAACCGACTTCGAATAAATCAGCCGCACTCGCATAGCTAGCAATATGTCCACCCAAATCACCGTAGGCAGCGTTGGCTCGTATGACCATTGCCAAAGCATTCCAACGTATCAAGGCCCCCAGCTTTTCCTCTAGGCGTAAATTACCTGGAAAGGCGGGTTGCTGGTCTACCGATATGGTGTTGATATACGGTGTACCCAAAGGCGCCCGCCAAGACACTCGCATTTGTGTCGCTAAGGTTTGCAGCTCTTGCAGAATAAAGGCTGCACGCTCTGGGCCTTGGGTAGCAACCAGCGAATGAAAGCTTTCATGCCACTCTATGGTTTCGGCGGGGTCTGGGTCAACATCCTGGTGCACTGGGCTGGTCAGTGACGACACCAAAGGGTTCAATAAGCTAGCATTCATGACAGATCCTGGATTACTTCAGCAATAAAACGACTCTTGTCATATTCTGTCCTAAAGGCTAAAGCATGAGCTATCAAAACCATGCTCAAAAGGCTAAACTTTCAGCAGATTATGCTGAAAAAATTGGAAAAAATAGACTATGCAGCTTGATAAGATCGATATACGCATATTGACCGAACTACAGCACGACAGCTCAATCAGCAATGTAGAGCTGGCACAACGCGTACACCTGTCGGCCTCACCCTGTTTGGCACGGGTCAAAGCCATGGAAAAAGCCGGCATCATTTCAAGGTATGTGGCCTTGACCAATGCCGCGGCGCTAGGCCTAGGTTTAAACGTATTCATATCCATTAGCCTAAAAGCACAAGATAAAGAAGCACTGGCCAGCTTCGAACAATCCATCAGCCAACACGATGAAGTGATGGAGTGCTATTTAATGACTGGCGCCGCCGACTACTTGATACGCGTCGCTGTGGCCGATATTTCGGCATTAGAACGGTTTATTCTGGATCAATTGACCCCAATACCTGGCATAGAAAAAATTCGTTCTAGCTTTGCACTAAAACAAGTCTCTTATAAAACCGCCCTGCCCCTGGATAAGATCACCACATAACACGCCCCCATTACCAGGAGACCCCATGTCCCTACCCGCCACCCTACGCCTGTCTATTATGGCAACGCTACTGGTCACACTGGCTGCCTGTGGCTCAACCCAACACGCCAATCGCATCAGCCCCCAGGCAGCCCAACAAACAGCCGCTGGACAAGCAGCTAATGCAGCGTACAACTACAGCCTGGATATTTTTCACCCCGTGGTTGCCCATCATGGCATGGTATCTACAGAACAAAAACTGGCTTCCAAGGTAGGGCTAGATATTCTGAAAGCGGGTGGTAATGCCATTGACGCGGCAGTAGGTATAGGCTTTGCCTTGGCCGTCGTGCTGCCCAACGCAGGGAATCTGGGGGGCGGCGGTTTCATGGTGAGCCACAATGGACAGTCCGGCGCCAACTACGCCCTGGACTTTCGTGAAATGGCACCCAATGGGGCTTCGCGCACCATGTATCTGGACACAGACGGTAATGTCATCAACGATAAGTCTTTACACTCCCATTACGCCGTTGGTGTGCCTGGCACTGTCGCCGGACTAGGCTATGCCCATAAGCTATGGGGTTCTATGTCATGGTCAAACGTGATTGCACCCGCTATTTCCCTTGCAAGTGAAGGTATTAAGGTTAGCGAAACCCTAGCTACGGTACTGGATAGGGAAAAATCCAACATGGGTAAATGGCCGGCAACTACGGCCATATTCTGGCGCAATGGCGCGCCTATGAAAGCGGGCGACTTGCTAGTGCAAAAAGACCTAGCGCAATCCATGCGCCTAATCGCCCAGCAAGGCCCTCAGGCATTTTACACAGGGACTATAGGGCAAAAAATAGCTGCAGAAATGGCAAATTACCCTGGCGCCATTACTATGAATGACTTGCGCAACTACGCTGCCATTGAGCGCACGCCAGTTACTGGCCACTATCGTGGTCACGACATTGTGACCATGCCGCCGCCATCGTCCGGTGGTATTCACCTAGTACAAATGCTGAATATTTTAGAACGTTGGCCACTGGCAGACTGGGGCCATAACAGCGCGCGCAGCATACACCATATGGCCGAAGCAATGAAGCTTGCTTATGCCGACCGGTCTGAATATCTAGGCGACCCGGACTACGTCAAAATACCATTGCAAGGTCTGACGTCTAAAGCCTATGCCGATGAACTGGCTAAAGGCATTACTGACAAAGCGCGCCCATCAAGCAGCATTAAACCAGGTAAGCCCCAGCCCTACGAAAGCGACCAGACCACACACTTCTCTGTCATGGATAGTGCCGGCAACGCCGTCGCCGTTACCTACACCTTGAATACCAACTTTGGTTCCGGCATAGTCGCTGCCGGTACCGGTATTATGCTTAACAATGAAATGGACGACTTTGCCGCTAAACCAGGTGCCGCCAATGCCTACGGACTGATAGGTGGCGATGCGAACTCGATTCAGCCGGGTAAGCGGCCACTGTCTTCCATGACACCAACCCTAGTCATGAAAGACGGTAAACCTGTATTGGTCACAGGCAGCCCTGGCGGCTCCCGGATTATCACCATCGTGCTGCAAACGTTATTAGACACAATAGACTTCCAGATGAATCCAGCAGAAGCCGCATCCGCCGTACGCGTACACCACCAATGGACTCCTGACGAGCTACACGTGGAAAAAGGCCTGAGCATAGATACCCGCGCCTTGCTACTAGAACGCGGCCACCATGTCGTCACGAAAGCGGCTATGGGTCGCACCCAAACCATACAACGACTAAATGGCGTAATGCGCGGTTATTCCGATCCACGCAACCCAGATGGCGACACCCTAGGGTATTAAGACATGACTTCTTTATTTCGCAGCACTCCCCCGCCTCATCTTAGGTCACGCACCAAGCGTAGGGTTACTAAAGTCCCACCAACGCAAACCCGCTTGCTGGTGCTGAATAAGCCCTATGACGTTTTGACCCAGTTCAGTGACGACCTAGGCCGTGCCACACTGAAAGACTATGTCAATGTGCCCGATGTTTATCCAGCTGGACGCCTGGATCGCGATAGCGAAGGACTATTGTTATTGACCAACGACGGCCGCCTGCAAGCTCGTATTACCGATCCTAAACACAGCATGGCTAAAACCTACTGGGTACAGGTAGAGGGCCTAGCCAGTGCCCAACAGCTACAGCAATTATGTGATGGTGTCACCCTAAAAGATGGCCCCACCCTGCGCGCACAAGCCCACCTTATTGACACGCCCGAACTATGGGATCGCACACCACCCGTTCGCTTTCGTCAAAATATACCTACATCTTGGCTAGAGCTCACCATACACGAAGGGCGCAACCGCCAAGTGCGTCGCATGACCGCGGCTGTGGGCCTACCTACCTTGCGTCTAATACGCACCCGTATAGGTGCTTGGAGCCTAGACGACTTATTACCTGGACAATGGCGAGAGGTTGATGCGCCTGTTTAATAAAACAGATGCGGCCACTAAACAGCAGGACGCGCGCCCCAACCCTGTCGCATCCCGGCCACTGCCAAGAAAATAGCAGCGGCACCTAACCACTGCAGCCATTGCAGGCTGTGACCAAACGCCACCCAATCCACCACTATAGCCACTATGGGGTAGATAAACGACAAGGCCCCTGTTAAAGCCGTGGGCAGTTTTTGTATGCCACCATACAGCAGCACGTACATTAAACCGGTATGTACCACGCCAAGGGTAAGCAACATCAGCCAACTAAAACCAGCTATCTCCGGTGCCGCACTTAACTGGGCAAACGGCGCCAATAATAAGACCCCAGCACATACCTGTATCAAGGCGATCAAATGCGGTGCTGTGCCGCTTAAGCGCTTGATAATTATGGCGGCTACCGCATACAAAAATGCTGCCCCCAAGGATAAGACGATGCCCTCGATATAATCACCACCTCCATACGATGGTACGCTTTGTTGCTGCACTATGGCCAACATACCAATAAAGGCCAGACTTAACCAAGCAATAATATTTAGCGTGATGCGCTCGCCTAAAAATATCGCTCCCAGTATCACCAACATAAAGGGCTGAACGTTATAAACGGCGGTAGCAACCCCAATAGAGGCACGCGAATAGGCAGCAAACAACAATAACCAATTAGCCACCACGGCTAGGCCGCTAATCAAGGCCCAAGCAAAACGCGGCCAACTTAGCGAGCCTGGGCGCAACACGCCCATGACCATGCAGATCAACAGCAAAGTGACCGCGCCAAACGCACAACGCCAAAACACGACATTCAGTACCGGTTGGCCAGACATCAGCACGAACCAACCTATAGTTCCTGAAATGAGCATCGCTGCCGTCATTTCGAAGGAACCATGTTTTATCTGATTGTCCATACCGCACGCTCCGTGTTGTAACTGCTACTGGCGTGACAGCATATACAGCGATCAACTCAAGCCAAGATAATTGTTGTGCGCTGTTTTAGCATATTCTTGAAATTGGCTATTTAATTCCACCCACCACCCAACGCCTTATACAAGGTCACATGATTGCTGTTCTTGGCAAGACGCAGTGCAATCAATCCTTGTTGGGCAGCATAAAGGCTGCGCTGTGCATCCAGTACGCTTAGATAGCCGTCAATTCCTTGGCGGTATCTGGCATCGGATAGCACATGGTTATCCGCCGACGCATCAACTAATGCGGTTTGAGCCGCAAGCTGCTCATCTAGCGTACCTTGTTGAGCCAAGGCATCGGCGACTTCACGAAACGCACTTTGTATCGCTTTTTCGTATTGAGCCTGGGCAATATCCCTATCCACTTGTGACACCTTCAAGTTGGCACGGTTGCGCCCTCCCTCGAAGATGGGCAGGTTCACCTGCGGCATAAAGCTCCAGAATCCAGTGCCTCCATCAAACAGACTAGACAGTGCGCTGCTGGTTGTTCCTGCCGATGCTGTTAGGCTGATGCGTGGGAAAAATGCAGCACGGGCTGCACCAATATTGGCATTAGCGGCCTGCAGTAAATGTTCTGCCTGCACGACATCTGGGCGACGCAACAAAACATCAGACGGTAGACCGGCGTTTAACTGCGCCAGCGTAACGCGATCTTCATTTTGTGATTGTGGCAGTAGCTCTTTGGGCAACGGTCCACCTACCAGCAGCCTAAGTGCGTTTTCATCCTGTGCAATTTGGCTGGTAAATCTAGCCACATCCACTCGTGCGGACTCAACCAAAGTTTGCGACTGACGCAGAGCTAACATGGACGCTACACCTAGTTCATGGCTACGGCGCGTCAGCTCATAAGATTTTTTCTGGCTTTCCAAGGTACGTTCCGCCAGCTGCAGTCGTTCCTGATCAGCCCCTAACGACAAATAAGCATAGGCAACATCTGCGATCAGAGACAACTGCACGGTCTTGCGCGCCTCTTCTGTCGCCAGATAACGTTGCAAAGCGTCTTCATTCAGGCTACGCACACGGCCAAACAAATCCAGCTCATAGGCGCTGCTGCCTACACCTGCACTGTACTGGCGACTGATGCCTGCTTGACCACTGGGTGATAGGTCACTAGGCAGGCGCTGGCTAGTGCCCGAACCGTTTATGCCTATAGAGGGAAGGGAATCTGCACGTTGGATTTGATACTGCGCCCTAGCCCTATCAATATTCAAGGCCGCGACCCGCAGATCTCGGTTGTTTGCCAGCGCCAACGTAACCACTTCCTTAAGCTTGTCATCAATAATGAAGTCTTGCCACAAAATATCGGCAGCAGCAATAGCATCTGATTCTGCATTAGCACTTATTGACGACTGATAGGCTGGTCCACTAGGCCATGCACCAGCCACTGGCGAGTCTGGCCGCTGGTAGTTGGGCGCCATGCTGGTACACCCGGCAAGTAATAACGCAGCAGCTACGGCAGTGAAAGTTAACTTTGTCATACTAGATCTCGTTGGTAGATGGCGTTACGGCGGGGGTAGCTGCAGCCTTTTTGGGGGAGAACAGTTTAGCCACCACAAAGAAGAATACCGGCACAAAGAATATGCCCAATACTGTTGCCGCGATTGTTCCGCCCAGTACACCTGTACCTATCGCATTCTGACTGCCCGATCCTGCGCCTGTTTTAATCGCTAAAGGCAACACACCCAGTCCAAAGGCTATTGATGTCATCAGTATGGGTCGCAAGCGTATCTTGGATGCTTCAAGTGCTGCCTCAACCAAACCCATACCTTGATTCATAAGGTCGCGGGCAAACTCCACAATCATGATGGCGTTCTTAGATGCCAACCCTATAGTGACCAGCAAACCCACCTGGAAATAGACGTCGTTGGACATGCCCCTGCCACTGGCGGCAAGCAGTGCACCCAGGACACCCAGAGGCACAACCAGCATCACGGAAAAAGGGATAGACCAGCTTTCATACAGCGCTGCCAAACACAGGAAAACTACAATTAAAGAAATTGCATACAGCGCAGGCGCTTGCGAACCCGACATACGCTCTTGGTATGACAAGCCAGTCCACTCGATGCCAAAGCCCGGTGGTAGTTGTGCCGCAATTTCTTCCATGGCTGCCATCGCATCGCCCGAGCTTACGCCAGGAGCAGGCTCACCTTGGATTTGCACAGCGGGAATGCCGTTATAGCGCTCTAGGCGTGGTGAACCATATTCCCAACGCGCAGTGGAAAATGCCGAAAACGGAACCATGTCGCCATCAACATTACGTGCATACCATTTTTGCAAGTCTTCAGGCACCATGCGTGCTTCTGCTTCCGCTTGCATATACACTTTTTTGACACGGCCTTTGTCAATGAAATCATTCACATAAACACCGCCCCATGCTCCAGACAAAGTGCTGTTGACTTGGTCCATGCTTAGCCCCAAAGCGCCAGCTTTGGCCTGATCGATTTCAATACGATACTGCGGTGTGTCGTCCTGCCCGTTAGGTCGTACCGCCGTCAAGTTAGGGTTCTGCCCAGCCAGTGCTAGCAATTGATTACGTGCTTCTATCAGTTGCTCGTGCCCCATGCCTGCCCTATCTTGTAGGAACATATCGAAGCCCTTGGCGTTACCCAACTCCAGCACAGCTGGCGGTGCAAAGGCAAAAACCAATCCATCTTTGATTTGTGATAAGGCGCCCATAGCGCGACCAGCAATTGCCATGACGCTATTACTTGCACCAGGACGCTCGCTCCAATCTTTCAGTTTAATAAACCCCAAACCAGCATTCTGCCCTGCACCGGCAAAACTAAACCCTGCGACAGTAAACACCGATTCAATATTGTCTTTTTCATTTTCAATGAAATACGTTTCCATCTTGTCCAGCGTAGCCACCGTACGTTCCTGTGTGGCACCAGCAGGCAATAACACCTGGGAAAACAAAATACCTTGGTCTTCATCCGGTAAAAATGACGTAGGCATTCTGACAAACAACAGTGCAGCAACGGCTATCAATGCCAGATAAATAACTAAATAACGGGTGCTGCGGGCGATCATTCCGCCCACTACGGATTGGTACTTCAATGTGCCACGATCAAAGCTGCGATTGAACCAAGTAAAGAAACGCCCACGAGGAGCATGCTCACCTTTGGCCACGGGCTTAAGCATAGTCGCGCAAAGTGCTGGCGTCAGAACAATAGCAACCAATACAGACAGCCCCATAGCGGACACTATGGTGATGGAAAACTGACGGTAAATCACCCCAGTAGAGCCACCAAAAAAGGCCATAGGCACCATCACGGCTGAAATCACCAGCCCTATACCCACCAGCGCCCCGGTAATCTGATCCATAGACTTACGAGTTGCTTCCAGTGGTGACAAGCCCTCTTCAGTCATTAAACGTTCTACGTTTTCGACCACCACAATGGCGTCATCGACCAGTAAACCTATAGACAACACCACGCCAAATAGCGTCAGAGTATTGATGGAAAAACCAAAAGCCGCCAAGATACCAAAGGTACCCAATAAAACGACTGGCACCGCAATCGTAGGAATAATCGTGGCCCTGATGTTTTGCAGGAACAAATACATCACCAGGAACACCAAAATAATGGCTTCAATTAGCGTGGATATCACGCCTTTAATAGATACCTCGACGAAGGGAGTGGTATCAAAGGCAATGACCGACTTCATACCCTGAGGGAACGACTGCCCTAACTCACTGATCTGAGCCTTAATGGCCTCGGCTGTATTCAAGGCATTGGCGCCTGTTGCCAGTTTGAAGCCCATCCCGGCAGCGGGACTGCCGTTGTAACGAGCTAATACGTTATAAGTTTCGCTACCCATTTCCAGACGAGCCACGTCGCGCAGCTTGACCGATGCCCCCAAGGGCGTGGTACGCAACAAGATATCGCCAAATTGCTCTGGGGTTTGCAACAAGGTTTGTGAAGTGATCGTAGCGTTGATTTGCTGTCCAGGTACGGATGGTGTCGCTCCTAGCTGGCCAGCAGACACCTGAGCATTTTGCGCTTCTATGGCCGCAATGATATCCGCAGGGACCAGGTTGTAGCTATGAAGCTTGTCTGGGTCTAACCAGACACGCATAGCATACTGACTACCAAACACTTCCACTTCACCCACGCCTGGAACCCGGCTCATGGGGTCGCGTAAATTGGAAACCGCATAGTCGCCCAGGTCAGTTGCCGTCAAACTGCCGTCCTCAGAGATCAATCCCACTACCATCAGGAAGTTAGAAGTCGACTTGGTAACGAAAACCCCCTGACGTTGTACCGCTTGAGGCAACATAGGTGTGGCGATAGACAACTTATTCTGCACCTGCACCTGAGCAATGTCAGGGTCAACACCGGCATCAAACGTCACCGTAATGGCCATTCTGCCAGATGAGTCACTGGTCGATGACATATAGTTCATGCCATCTATGCCCTTGAGCTGCTGCTCTATTACTTGAGTGACAGTGTCTTGCAAAGTCTGTGCGGATGCACCTGGGTAGGTCGCTGAAATTCCGATTTGAGGCGGTGCAATACTAGGGTATTGCGCCACCGGCAAACCCAATATGGAAAGTCCGCCTGCCAGCATAATCACCAAAGCGATTACCCACGCAAAAATCGGTCTATCAATAAAAAAACGAGACATAATTTATGTATTCCTGGGATAAGTAGGGCAATTAACCAGCAGAGGACACGGCAGCCGTGTCCGTGGTGACGTTCTTTTCAACGGTAGTCACGCCAGCCCCAGGACGCACCTTTTGCACCCCTTCAACAATCACACGTTCGCCAGCGGCGATGCCCTCTTCAACCAGCCACTGGTCCCCTATGGTCCGGGTGGCCTTAAGTACTCTGGCTTCTACTTGGTTTTCAGCATTCACTACCAGTGCTGTCGCATTCCCTAGGGAATCCCGTGTTACACCTTGCTGGGGTACTAAAAATGCCTGCTCGCGCACCCCTTCTTCCAGTACGGCACGCACATACATGCCAGGCAATAACTGCTGGTCTGGGTTAGGGAATACCGCACGCATGGTTACCATACCCGTACCAGGGTCTACGGACACATCCGAAAACTGTAATTCCCCAGCATGGGCATAACTACTGCCATCCTCTAGGGTTAACTGCACCTTGGCGGCTGTGTTGCTGGTCAAATCACCAGACTCTAGCGCCTTGCGCAAGCGCAACAGCTCAACGCTAGACTGGGTGACGTCCACATACATGGGATCCAATTGCTGAATTCTTGCCAAGGGTTCCGCTTGGTTTGCCGACAGCAGCGCTCCCGGTGTAATCGATGACTGGCCTATACGCCCAGAAATAGGCGCGGCTATTTTTGTATAACCAAGATTAATGCCTGCCATATCCAGGGTTGCCTTGGCGGAAGCCAAGTCAGCACGAGCCTGGCTCAGTTCCGCAACTGCCTGATCATTATCCTGTCGGCTGACAGCATCTATTTTCACCAATTCCTTATAACGCTCAGCTGCCAGGCCAACCACTTTCAAATTCGCCTGAGCCTTGTCTACAGCAGCCTTGGCACTGTTGTATGTGGCCTGATATGTGGCCGCATCCAAGGTGTACAAAATATCGCCTGCCTGTACATCACTGCCTTCTTTGAACTGTCTGGTTTTAACAATGCCACCTACCTGAGGTCTGACTTCAGAAACCAAATAGGCGCTGGTACGCCCAGGCAGTTCTGTAGTCAATGCCACAGCCTGGGTTTGTATCGTTGCCACCGTCACCTCAGGCACGGGTTGAGGGGCATTTTGCGCCATGGGTTTACTACACCCAAGCACCACCATAGAGCTACCCAGCAACAAGGCCAAAGTTAACGGACGGTAAAGGTTTGATTTCATAGGATCTCAAAAATATAAACGCTGCAAAAACAAATTTTGCTAGGTATGAAGAAGCATGGAATGAATTGTCACAGAGCGCGGTACTTGGGTACTTTTTTGTATTTCTGACCGTACCGTACGGTATAATACTCTTGACAAAAACACACTGTCAAGCAAAACTGTACGGATCGGTCAGTGCACTGAATCAGGAGTCAAAATGAAAACAAAACAGGCACAGCGACGCGATGCCATCATGCAAATTGCGTTGGGCATGTTTCGGGAAATAGGCTTTGAAGCCACATCCATGTCACAAATAGCGGCAAGCGTCGGTGGCTCTAAAGGCACGCTGTATAACTACTTTGCGTCTAAAGAAGAACTACTACTTGCAGCCATGCTGGATGAAGCGCAAAAAAGTGCCGATACCTTCGAAGCAGCTCTTAACGATGCCAGCGACCTGGCCACCCAGCTACAACGTTTCGCTCGTTCTTTACTGGAAACCTTGCAAGACGAAGACACCATTAAAATTCTACGGGTGGCTATTTCTGTCAGTAACACCACGGATGTAGGTAGCCAATTCTATGAACTTGCCATCGTAGACTTCTGGAATAAAGTTGCCCTTATGCTGGATGACGCAGTCAAGCAAGGCAGCTTACGTCCCGAAGACCCTCAAAAAATGGCAACACACTTACGTTGTCTATGCCAAATCAACTTGGTCCAAGCCTTGATGGGTGTCCCCACTAAACGTAGCGCTGCGCAACTGGATGAATGCGCCCAAAGTATCGTAGCTATGTTCCTTAGGGCTTACGCAAGCTAATGCTGCAAATCTTGCAAAAGTACAGTACACTATATGGCTTAGCTGGGATTTTGGCGCAATGGCAGAGTGGTTATGCACCGGATTGCAAATCCGTGTAGGTCGGTTCGATTCCGGCTTGCGCCTCCAGATACACCAAAGGCTTACGCAACTAGCGTAGGCCTTTTTTGTATCTATATTAAGGTTTCAGTAGCGAACACGTGGACTCCGATAAAGGGCCGAAGGCGACTTCTCCGGGAACAACTGCGGTCTGGCGCATGTAGTCCCATGGCTTCTCGGACTCGGAAGGTTTTTTGACCTCGTATAAATAATAATCGTGCACCATCTGACCATCGTCCCTGATATCCCCACCCTTGGTGTACATATCGTTAATTTCCATCTTCTTGAGCTGCTCCATGATAGCGTCTGGGTTGTCTGTGCCTGCTGCTTTCACAGCAGTCAGGTAAGTCATGGTCGCTGAATAGTCGGCAGCCTGCACCCCGTTGGGCATGCGTTTAGTTTTCTCGTAATAGCGTTTAGCAAACTCACGCGACTCATCACTCTGGTCCCAGTACCACGGTTCAGACAATAACAAGCCCTGTGCATCCTCTAGGCCCATGCCGTGGATGTTGTTGACATACATGACGAAGGCGGCCATTCTCATCGAATCGGTCAATCCAAAATCGCGTGCCGCCTTGATCGAATTCAGCAGATCGCTACCGGCATTAGCCAAGCCTAGAACTTCCGCCCCAGAGGATTGGGCCTGTAAGATGAACGAAGCAAAGTCGGATGTACCGAAAGGGTGTCTGACAGCGCCCAGGACCTGCCCGTTGCTGCTTTCTATAACTGCTTTTGCATCTTTTTCAAGGTCATGACCGAATGCGTAATCTGCTGTAAGCAGATACCATTTCATGCCTTCTTTTGTGCCGATTGCCGACCCAACGGCACGTGCCTGAGCCTTGGTGTTGTAGTGGTATTGCACCGTGTAAGGAGTGCAGTCTTCATTGGTAAAACGAGTCGACCCGCCACCCACATTCATGAAGATGAAACGCTTGTCTTTGAGCAACTGATTGATAGCCAGTTGGACCGCCGAATTGGAACCGCCAACAATCATGTTGACGTTGTCGTTATCCAGCCAAGATCTTGCCGTAGCCGCTCCTAGGTCAGCCTTGCTCTGGTGGTCGGCCACTCTTACTTCGATGGGTAGACCATTAACTTTGCCGCCAAAGTCCTCGACAGCCATGCGTATCGCCTCGGCACCGCCTGGTCCATCATTATCCGCATACGGACCAGACAGGTCCGTGATGAAGCCGATACGTATTGCATCACTGGAATACTGAGCGACGGCCAAATTCGAGATGGCCAGTGCCAGTGTGCCCAGCAGTAGATGTGTCTTTTTTATCATGATGACTCCTCTTTTAGAAAAACAATTGATGCGAATTTTTAATGCTAAGAATGTACGTTCTCACGCGCCACTACTCGCCCGGTGCAACTTCCAAACCTAACGCACTGAATATCCCAAACGGTAGATTCTGATAGAACGGTCAAGTGATATTGTGCCCTACCCATTGAACAGATCACAACGGTTTGCTCAATAAATGTAGCAACATAATCCTGCGACAAACTATGCTTCACGACACTGGTGTACCTGGCTGTCGCTACAATGCATAAAAGTGAATTCCAATAGGGTCTCTTAATATGGACAACTCTGTCATTGCCGCTATGGCGCGCTGGCCCCAAGTCCCCGATGTCTATGGATGGCTGTCTTTAAATATACGTGGACAGTGGCGTTTACATCCTGAAGGCGATGCCATCAGCCAACCCCATAGCCCTGGCACATCCATCACTAGCCCGCAAATTTTGCATTTCATCAATAACAATTACAGCCATGATGCGCACGGTCAATGGTATTTTCAGAATGGCCCACAGCGGGTGTATGTGCGCCTGGATGCTGCACCATTTATTTTCCACACCACAGGTGAGATTAGCGCAACTGGCACTCCCGTACTTCGCTCACACAACGACCTGGATGCTGGTCAGATCCACACGTGGTGGTTGGACGATGAAGGCCATTTGTATGTACTAAGCCAGCTAGGACCTGGTCTGGTCGCAGGACGGGATCTGGCCGGTGTTTTACAACAGCTGCAGACCAACACAGGTAATAACGCACTAGACACACCAGCAACAGACTGGCCACTACACCTGACTGATGGCACTTACTTGGCACAGGATACTGCTGTCAATATTGCCAAGACCTTGGGTTATGTGTTGCTGCCCGCCGCCATCAGCTAAGTTGAATACGATGCGTACCGCACAGGTGGCGTAACTTTAGGTAAAATCGCCAGATGACAATAAATGCTTCGCCTTTTTATTTCCCCGCACCGCGCGCGCAACACTTTTGCAGCCAATGCGGCACGGCGCTGTGTCAATTGATTCCGCCTGACGACAACCGTCTACGCGATGTTTGCGAGCAATGCGGCGCGGTTCATTACCAAAACCCGCGTAACGTCGTAGGTGTATTACCTGTGTGGGGTGACAAAATCCTGCTGTGCCGCCGTGCCATAGAGCCGCGCTACAACAAATGGACCTTACCCGCAGGCTTCATGGAACTAGGCGAAACGACCGCTCAAGGCGCAATGCGTGAAACTCAGGAAGAAGCCGGCGCCCAAATTGAATTGGGCCCCTTGTATACCATTATTGATGTGCCACACGCCGAACAGGTCCACTTCTTCTATTTGGCCAAAGTCCTAAGCCCCGACCTGTATCCTGGCCCTGAAAGCTTGGAAGCCGGTTTCTTTGCCTTAGATGAAATCCCCTGGCAAGAACTGGCGTTTCGTACTGTAATCAGCACACTGGAACACTACGTCACCGACTCCAAAACAGGAGTGTTCCCCATGCATCACTACGACATTCCTGTACCTTTCCCTAAATAGGTCAAGGCGGTGACGGATTTAGTCTGGCTGGATGACTCCACGCCCTTACCATCCGCCAGCCAAGCACCCGCAGACGGTTTACTGGCTGTTGGCGGCAGTTTATCCATTGCTCGCCTGACCGAAGCGTATAGCAAAGGTATCTTTCCTTGGTTCAACGAGGGCGACCCCATACTATGGTGGAGCCCTGACCCACGTATGGTCTTGCATTGCAACCAACTCAAAATTTCCCGCTCTCTGGCTAAAAAACTGCGACAAATCGCCCGTGTGGAAGGCTCTGCCCAAGCCAGTATAAAAATCACAAGCAATACTGCCTTTGATGCTGTCATACACGCATGTGCAGCCCCCCAAGACCACAGACCAGCCACCTGGATATCACCCGACATCCGCCAAGCCTATGGAGACTGGCACAAAGTGGGACAAGCCCATAGCGTCGAAGTCTGGATGAACGACACGCTGGTAGGTGGACTGTACGGGGTATGTATGGGACGTTTCTTTTTTGGGGAATCTATGTTCAGTCTAGTCAGCGATGCCAGCAAATTGGCACTAGCTTACTTGGTGCCTTTTCTACAATCGCAGGGCATACAGCACCTAGACTGCCAACAAGCTACCGCGCATCTGGCCAGCTTGGGTGCAGCCCCTATCAGCCGCCAAGAGTTTCTACATTTGCTACAGCAAGCTTTGGAATACCCTACCCCACGCTGGGGCCGTGGCCAGCTGCTGCAATCGGGACAATTTGCCCCTATGCCTGAACTCGCGTCATAATGGCTGTGTCTACCTTGTTGACAGAGAATCCGCTGTCATGCATTACCGAGCACCGCCATGAATCATCTGGACGAAGCCAATTTAAAGACGTTGCAGTTTTACTCGACTGCCGAATACGACTGCAGCTATCTACCTGATCGACAAGCCCGCTCACAGGTGGCTGCGCCCACCCATTTGATAGGTCCGGCAGCTTATTCCAGGCTTATCGAACAAGGGTTCAGACGTAGCGGACTATTTACCTATAGACCACAATGCGCCACGTGCCAGGCTTGCTTACCCATACGAGTGGATGTGCATCGCTTCCAACCTAAGCGCAGCCAACGCCGAGTTTGGCGCCACCATCAGGCCTTGCAAACCAAAACGCGACCACTCGCCTGGGATCCGGAACACTATGCTTTGTATCGCTTGTACCAGCAGCGGCGTCACCCTGGTGCTGGCATGGACGAAGACAGCAGGTCACAATACACCCAGTTTTTATTAGCCAGCCGGGTCGATTCCCATCTGGTGGAGTTTCGTTTACCTGACGGCAAGCTACAAATGATCGCTTTGATAGACACTCTGGATACAGGTTTATCTGCCGTCTATACCTTTTTTGATCCCGATGCCCCTGGCAGCCTAGGCACTTATGGCGTGCTGTGGCAAATTGCGCGCTGCCAAGCCCTGGGCCTGCCCTGGTTGTATCTAGGCTACTGGATTACTGAAAGCCGTAAAATGGCTTACAAATCACAGTTCCAACCCTTTCAGATATTACGCAATGGCGTATGGGGCGAACCCCTACTGCCCAAGTAAGCTACCCACCACCACTCTTTTCTGGCTGTTTCCTCATGTCATTATTATTCAGTTCCTACCCTTTGGCCCGCTCACTCTTATTTTCGATGGATGCAGAAGCGGCCCACGAACTGACCTTGTCTACCTTGCAAAAAGCCTATGACTGCAAGCTTACGCGCGGCCTGATGGCGGCCACCCCTAGCGCCCCTTTGACCTTAATGGGATTGAATTTTCGCAATCCTGTAGGCCTAGCCGCTGGACTGGATAAAAATGGCGCTCATATCGACGCTTTAGGCAACTTGGGATTTGGCTTTGTTGAAGTCGGTACGGTAACGCCACTAGCTCAGTCGGGTAACCCTAAACCGCGCATGTTTCGTCTGCCTCGTAGCCAGGCCCTGATCAACCGTTTAGGATTCAACAATCAAGGTTTGGACTCCTTTATACAAAATGTACAACGCAGCCAATGGCGTTCATCAGGCGGCATACTGGGCCTGAACATAGGTAAGAATGCCGCCACTCCTATAGAAAGCGCTGTGCAAGACTACCTGCTAGGTTTAGCTGGCGTTTATGCCCATGCTGACTATATTACGGTCAATATTTCATCGCCTAACACTGAAAACCTACGCGCCTTGCAAGGGCAAGACGAACTGGCTGGCCTGCTACAGCCTTTGCAAGAAAAACGCCAAGAACTGGCCGATCAATATGGCAAACGTGTGCCACTGGTCGTGAAAATAGCACCCGATCTAAGCACTGAACAAATCGATATCATTGCCGACCTGCTACCCCGCTATGGTATAGATGGCGTCATTGCCACCAATACCACTTTGTCTCGTGATGCCGTACTGGGCTTGCCCCATGCTAACGAAGCTGGTGGCCTGTCTGGCACCCCTGTACATGAACTGTCGCTAGCGGTTATCGCACGCCTGCGTCAACAACTGGGTGCAGACTTTGCAATTATCGGAGTAGGGGGAATCGTTTCTGGGCAACAGGCAAAAGAAAAAATAGCCGCCGGCGCCAATGCTATCCAACTTTATACCGGTCTAATTTATCGTGGCCCAGCGCTAGTTAATGAATGCGTCCGAACACTGCGCAACGCAATCTAGCCTTTCTACATCAGTATTTCTTCTAAGGTATACATATGCTGCCTACCGTTACTGAACTACAACATGCCCTGGAAGCGGGCATAGTGACTTCGGTTGATCTAACTCGCGCCGCCCTAAAACGAATAGATGACCCCGACGGCGAAGGCAGCGCTACATTTACCAAAGTTTTTCATACACAGGCTATGGCTGCCGCCCAAGCCTCTGACCTATTACGGGCGGCAGGGTTGACCCGCTCCCTCATCGACGGACTACCTATTTCCGTCAAAGACCTATTCGATATTGCGGGTGAAACCACCACAGCGGGCTCAGCCGTGCTAAAAAATGCAGCGCCAGCGGAACACAATGCAGTCATCGTCCAACGTCTGATGCAAGCCGGCGCCGTCATCATAGGCACCAGTAACATGACAGAGTTTGCCTTTTCAGGGCTAGGAATCAACCCCCATTACGGTACTCCTCGCAGTCCCTGGCAGCGTAACACCGGCCATATACCTGGTGGTTCATCATCGGGGGCTGGTGTATCAGTAGCCGACCAAATGGCGGTCGCCGCCATAGGCACGGATACAGGTGGATCCATACGCATACCATCAGCCTATTGCGGTATTACCGGCTTTAAGCCCACAGCAGCACGTATTCCCAGCGACGGCGCCCTACCCCTGTCATTCAGCTTAGATTCTAGTGGACCATTGGCACCCTCTGTGCAATGCTGCGCCATACTGGACGCCATATTGGCTGGCGAACCCTATATTCCACTACAGGCGCCTACGCTACGACAATTGCGCTTTGCAATACCTTCCAGCGTGGTCCTGGACGACGCCGATCACCATGTACGGCAAAGTTTTGAAGACGCTGTCGCCTTGCTGGCCAGTAATGGCGCCATCATAGACACCATAGATATTCCAGAGTTTTCTGAGTTGCCTTATCTGAACCGTATGGGTGGTTTGGTATGCGCAGAAGCCTGGGCCATACACAAAGAACTAATTAAAGATCATGCCGACGCCTATGACCCGCGCGTAACGTCTCGCATACTGCGAGGGCGCGAACAGGACGCCGCTGACTACATAGAACTAACACAAATCCGGCAAGACTGGATCGCCTCTGTCGAGGATCGCATACAACACTACGATGCCTTGTTAATGCCCACCACACCCATAACCGCACCCACAATCGCAGAGCTTCAGGAAAACGACGATGCCTATTATGCAGCCAATGGCCTGATCTTGCGCAACCCTGCGGTAATCAACTTCTTAGATGGTTGTGCGCTATCTGTGCCCTGTCACGCAAAAAACACAGCCCCAGTAGGGCTGATGATAGCCGGAGCAGGTGGCTGGGACCGGCATATTCTAGAGGTGGGTCTTGCTATCGAGGGGCTGTTATCACAGGGCAAATAGCCAAGCGGCAAGGCCGTCTAGGCCAGCCCCACGAAATGCGCAGAGTGGTTAATTGGCATAACCTGAAATAAAGCTTTTAGACTGCCCAGTCGCCTCGTCGTATACATGGCGACTGACTTTACCAATATTGGCACCATAGACGTGTATGCTAATTGAGACCTGATCGTCATAGGCATTAACGACTCGGTGGACATCGCCTACTGTAGGTGAGACCTTACCGACCATGCCTGGATCCAACCGTTGTACACCTGTGCTGCGCATCGGCGTATTGCCATCGCCAAACTCGAAGCTTTCTTCGGTTTCGCTGCCACGCAGCATGCCGATCAAGCCCCACACCGTGTGGTCATGAACCGGTGTTTTTTGACCAGGCCCCCAGACAAAACTGACAACTGAAAAGCTATTGTCGGGTGCGCAATGCAGAAGATATTGCTGGTAATACTCAGGGTGCGGCTTGGCATAGGCTTCCGGCAGCCAATCGTCGCTTGCCACCAAGCTGGCCAGTAAAGCCCCACCTTCGTCAAGAATACGCGCTTCGTCCTTGCCGGCGCTGTTGACCAGATTGGTCATACCATCAATAAACGTAGTTAAATGTTTATGCACTGTACTATTCCTTAGAAACAAGCCGGCCTCATTTCAGGCCGGCTTTTGCATTCCTGCCTTTTCCAATCAACACCCTGGCATTATTTGCCGGTGTACTCTGGTGCGCGCTTCTCTTTGAATGCCGCAATGCCTTCCTTGGCGTCGGCGCTTTCTTCAATTGCTTTCAATTGCACCATAGTGCGCCACATGGACTCGGAGGGACCGCTATTTAACACTTCTTTGTTGATGAAGCGTTTCAATGTACGCAATACCATAGGCGACATCTTGGCCAGTTCCTGCCCCATTTTTACGGCGGCATCAACCTGTTGACCCACAGGAACGACCTCGTTCACAAAGCCCAGGTCATAGGCACGCTGCGCTTCCAAAGTACGGCACAGCAAAATCACCTCCATGGCAACGTGATGGGGAATACGTGAGGCCAAGCCCGAAATTACACCACCCGTAAAACCCAGTTTCGCCTCTGGATATGAGAACTTCGCACTTTCCGATGCCACCAACAAGTCAGTCATCATGGCAATCACCAAGGCACCGCCAACACACCACCCACTTACTGCACCAATAATTGGCTTGTCGGTATTAAAACCAAGCGTTGGAATACCACGCCAGAGCTCTGGCCACTCGTTAATGTCAGCACCCGCAGAGAATGCACCATCACCAGCACCTGTCAGCACTGCGACATGGCGGCTGTCATCCTGATCGAATTCTTTAAAGGCAATCTGTAACTCCCTGACGACTGTTGCGCTTAATGCATTGCGGCGGTCAGGGCGATTGATCGTGATGACTGATACGCCGTCGTCATGGTTATCAACAAGAATTGTTTCGTACTTGCTCATCAGTTGCTACCTCTTTATAAAAAACGGATTAGTGTCCAGGTTGATTAATGCTCGTTACCTGTTTTCAAACGGGCATCAACAGCGTAGCAGCGCTGCGATGCCACAATTAGTGGGTTGATATCCAACTCGAAATCATGGTCGGCCAAATCATGGGCCAACCAACTGGCTCGGACGATGGCATCAACCACCCCCTCCATATCCAGTCCTCGTCCACGATAGCCTTGCAAAATTGTTCCTACTGACAATGTGGACAGCAAACGCCGTACATCATCGGGGTGCAAAGGCGCGCAGGCTACGACCCGTTCAGGTAGTAGCTCAACCAATATGCCCCCACCGCCAAACACCACGACAGGACCAAACTGCACATCAAGCTTGGCACCTACGATGAGTTCTAGATCGCCGGATGCCATCTGCTGCACCGACACACCATCGATACGTGCACCAGGAACCGCCTTTTCTGCATTTACCAGCAATTGATCGTAAGCACGACGGACCTCGTCTTGGTTGCGGATATTCAACATCACGCCACCCGCTTCTGTTTTATGAACAATGTCGGGAGACATGATTTTCATAACCAAGGGATAGCCCAGTTGCTCACCTGCCTGTGCGGCCTGATCCTGGTCGATAGCAATCTTGCCAGCAGCGACAGGCAAACCATACTTGGCTAATAGCGCTTTGCTTTCCTCTTCGTTGAGCTCATTTTTTAACTGCGCGAAGCCCAATATAGGACCACAGTCTTCAGGGCGCTTAGGCTCTGAACGGCTAATAAAGTTGGCTCGTTGAGTCCATGCACCCATCGCCTT
This sequence comes from Alcaligenaceae bacterium, assembly GCA_013416485.1. Classification (GTDB taxonomy): domain Bacteria; phylum Pseudomonadota; class Gammaproteobacteria; order Burkholderiales; family Burkholderiaceae_B; genus JAGOAJ01. The sequence continues at coordinate 392,048 of JACCEO010000001.1, read as the reverse complement.
GACTGCCTCGGCGGTAGAGTTCGCATATGAAATACGGTGACTTTCCAGTTTCTCACGTAAGGCATTGGAAGCCACGCCGGCATCCAGGGCAAACAGCACGGGCTTGCACTTCCCGGTATCACGTTGGTCAGCCACCGCCTGTACCAATGCATTTGTCCACTCAGGTGGGCACATAGCGACAGTGACAAAGATCATGTCCGTGCCGGCGTCGTTGTTCAGAGCCTGAATAATGGCCTTGGCAACGGTGGCGCTGTCTGCAGTTGTCCGTGCCCCGAAGTCGATAGGGTTATTACCTTGACCATCAGGAAAGTGAGCACGCAGTTGCTGATTCGTAGCCGTACTAAATGCTGACAAAGCCACACCAGATTCTGCCAATGCATCGGCAGCTAAAGCACCGCCACCACCTGACGGAGTAACGATAGCCACGTTACTGATCTGTGCGGTAGGGTGTTCGGCCAGCAACCCGGCCAATACGAACATTGCCCCCATATCGTCAACCAGCGTCACGCCTTCATCACGGCAAACCGATGCAAAGACAGCGTGATCACCAGCCACACTGGCAGTATGAGAAAACGCGGCGGCACTACCCGCCGAAGACCGCCCTGCCTTTACTGCCAGCCAAGGTTTACCCGCCTGCCTGGCACGGCGGGCGACTTGACGAAACGCTTCAGGATCTTTGATGCCTTCAATGTAGGCACAAATCACCTGAGTGTGTTGATCATCGATCAGAAAGTCAACGAAGTCGCATAGTTCTAGATCAGCCTGGTTACCCACCGAAATACCATGAGTAAACCCGCCGCCTGTTGTCCACGTACGGTCAAAGTATGTAGTCATCAAAGCGCCACTTTGGCTGATAAAGCCCACAGGGCGTACGGGTAAAACGTCTTTTGCCAAAATTGGCGACGAGCACAGCACAAGATTATTTACTGCGCTGATCAACCCCAAGCAGTTGGGGCCAATCAGGCGCATACCATAGGAATGTGCAAGAGCAACAATTTCACTTTCCAGGCGTGCGCCTTCATCGCCGGCATCTGAGAAACCTGAAGAAATGATAATGACACATTGCGCCCCTGCTTCACCAGCCGCTTTGACCTGATCTTTGATCATAGTGCTAGGTAAAACCAAAACCACCATTTCTGGGCTTTCCGGCAAGACATCCAGCGATGGATACGCCTTGACGTCAAATAACGTAGCCCGCGATGGGTTCACCGGATAGACCTGCCCCTGGTAATTATGCTTAAGCAGCATGCGGAACAAGCGCCCACCGAATTTGGTTTGATCCTCTGAGGCACCAACTACCGCAACAGAGCGGGGGTTCAAAAGCCGACTGGCTGGCAAAAGGGCAGTCGAAGTCATTACATTACTCAATTTCCAACTCCTTAAAAACATTCACGCTCATTCAGCAAAGCCGATTTTTTTCAGCAACTCACCATAAAACTTCTTACTATCTTGCAAGTCTTGGGCGTATGCATTGCCATCTTTCCAGCTGGCCGTCATGCTGATACGCTGAAAGCGCTGCTGAGTTTCTGGTTCAGCCAAAATTTCTTCGGTAGCTTTAGCCAGCTTGGCAACCACATCTGGCGGCGTGCCGACTGGCAACGCTACCCCCCAAAAACCTTCGAAGGGCAAGGTCACGTCATAGCCTGCCTCGGCGGGTGTAGGTACGTCAGGCAGCTCAGAGTGACGCACACTGGAGAAGGTCACCAAACCTTTGGCACGGCCACTTTTCACCAATTCCAAACCTACCCCGTCGATGAACAAGTCAATATGACCACCCAGCAAGGCAGATATGGTGTCCGCAGACCCTTTATAAGGAATATGCAACATATTGATGTCAGTTTCGTTTTTGATGATCTCACCTGACAAATGGCCACCCGACGCCACGCCTGCTGAACCCCAAGTCAGCTTCCCTGGGTTTTTTTTGGCATAGTCAATTAATTCTTTCAGATTGTTTGCTGGAAAATCATTTCTTACTGTGAGTATGGGCAGATAGCCGGACAAACTGCCTACAAAGACAAAGTCCTTATCGGGGTTGTAAGGTAAGTCACGGATATGCGGCAACACAGTAAATGCCGTGCTAGTGGCCAACAACATGGTGTAACCATCGGGTTTACTTCTGGCCACTTGCGATGTCCCTAAGGACGTCGTACCGCCAGGCCTGTTCTCAACCACTATGGGTACATTAATTTTTTCTCGGAGGCGTTCGGCAAAAATGCGCGCTAAGTTATCGCTATTGCCGCCAGGTGGATAAGGAACAACAAATGTGATTTCCCGTTCGGGATAGGCGGCATGCGCCGCGGAAGTTGCAAGCAAACTACCTGCGCTGAACATCAGTGATACTAGCCCCATCCCTAGCCACGTATACCCTTTGCGGGTGATTCGTGCATGCTTCATTTTCTCGGCTGCGTTCATGTATATCTCCCGTTATTGTTCTACTAGTTATAACGCCGTTCTTATATTGGATGAAAAAAAACCCAGATGGATTATTTTCAGCTTAGCTTTTTTCATTTAATTTAGAACAACGTCCAACTCATTTAAAACGAATAACTACTCAATGTCAATCAATGCGAATCAATATGAGCTGGGAACGGGAAAACCCTGAGTTGACACCTATTTTATTTAAAATATAAGATAGTTTAATTATAGAATAACGTTCCACAATTCAAAACAAGTGGTTCAAACCCGGATTAAGGAGCCAATAACCCCATGCTGTTCACTTACTCCAACACGCATGCCCAGCACGCACCCTCCACAATTATCGTCCGGGGCAACCCCATACAAAATTGGGAACAACCAGCCCGAGCCGAACAGCTTCAAAAGTACCTTGAAAGTGCCGGACATGACGCAGTGCCTACCCAAGAATGGGACAGAAAGTGGATCGCTGCAGTACATACGCCAGACTACCTGACTTTTTTAGAATCTGCCTATGAACGATGGCAGCAATTTATTGCTAAAAATCCAGAAGCAGGCAAAGGGCCAGCCGGCTCTGCCATTCACGCTCACGTTTTTGCCCACCATTCAGCACGCCAACAGCCTTCATCCATACAGGGACAAGTCGGCTACTACCTCTCTGGTGGATCGTGCCCCTTGGACCAAGGGACATGGGCTGCCGCTCTAGGATCTGCCAATACCGCCTTGACGGCCGCGTCGCTACTACAGCAAGGAGTCCAAGAAGCCTATGCCTTATGCAGACCTCCTGGTCATCATGCATACGCTGATATGGCGGGTGGATTTTGTTATTTAAATAATGCCGCCATTGCAGCCAACTATTTAGCCAAGCACATGGGCAGAGTTGCCATTCTAGACGTAGACGCACACCACGGAAACGGAACGCAATCCATATTCTATGAACGCAACGACGTTCACTTTGTATCAATACACGGGGACCCAAACGTCCTATTTCCATTCTATGCCGGCTACCCCCACGAACGCGGACACGGTGCAGGTTTAGGTTACAACCTGAACATACCGTTGCCCTTAGGCACCGAAGACGATGCCTTCATGGCTGCCGTCAACCACGGGATGTCGTCAATACTAAATTATGCGCCTGGCGCATTGGTAGTGTCTCTAGGATTTGACCCTTTCTTAGGCGACCCCTCGGCGGGCTTGGCAGTCAGCACAGAAGGCTTTCGCACTATGGGGAAAGCCATAGCCCGTTACCAAGGCCCCATACTGCTAATTCAAGAAGGTGGTTACGTCATTGATCATTTAGCGGCCAACCTGTCTGCATTTCTGGACGGATTCCTAGGATCACGCTAAGCACATTCAACAACACGTCCTGTAAGCCACCAGTCTTTCTAAACACAAGGAATTTTATCTATGACAAGCGCCACAAAACAACACACCGAAGCCTGGAAACAAGACGTTGCACACGTTATCCACCCCTACTCCAACTTAAGCAACCACCCCAAGCAAGGACCTACCATTATGGTAAAGGGCGAGGGGTGCTATGTTTACGACGACCAAGGCAAGCGCTACCTGGAAGGTATGTCTGGCCTATGGTGTGCCAGCTTGGGTTTCTCGGAGCCTCGTCTAGGGGAAGCAGCACAGAAACAATTTCAAACCCTACCGTACTACCATTTATTTAACCATCACTCACACCCCATCGCCATTGAACTAGCCGCCGTCCTGGCAGAGCTTACCCCAAAAAACCTAAACCATATTCTATTTGCCAACTCGGGATCTGAGGCCAACGATAGTGCAGTCAAAATGGTCTGGTACTACCACAATGCCATTAACAAACCCAAGAAGAAAAAAATCATTGCTCGGCACGGTGGCTATCATGGGATTACCGTTGCATCCGGCAGTTTGACGGGCTTACCCCCAGTACATGCCGCATTTGACTTGCCTATCCAGGGTGTACTGCATACCGACTGCCCAAGCTACTATCACTTCGGTTTGGAAGGTGAATCCGAAGCCGATTACGTTAACCGACTGGCTAAAAATCTTGAAGATCTAATTCTGGCCGAGGGTCCTGAAACCATAGGCGCATTCATTGCCGAACCTGTGATTGGTGCGGGTGGCGTTCTTGTCCCTCCAGCAGGCTATTTCGAAAAAATCCAAGCTGTCCTAAAACGTCACGACATTCTGTTTATCGTCGACGAAGTCATTTGCGGATTCGGTCGTACAGGTGCCATGTTTGGTAGCCAAACCTATGGCATTGAGCCCGACATGATGACCGTCGCCAAAGGCTTATCAGCAGCTTACCAGCCAATTTCCGCCCTGATAGTCAGTGATCAAATTAAACAGGCCATGCTAGATGAAAGCCAACGCAATCCAATTTTTGCACACGGTCTAACCTATGCTGCACACCCTATTTGTGCTGCAGTCGCGCTTGAAACGCTGAAAATATACAAAGAACGCGCCATTGTCGACCACGTCAGCAAGCTTGCACCCTACTTCCAAAGTCAGCTGGCCAACTTCAATAACCACCCACTTGTCGGCAATACTCGCGGCGTAGGCTTATTGGGGGCCCTGGAACTGGTTAAAGACAAAGCCACAAAAACACCATTTCCTGACGCCTTAGGCCTAGCTAGCTTTGTGCAACGCCGCGCAGCAGAACACGGCCTAATCGTTAGGGCCATAAAACACACCATTGCTCTTTGTCCCCCACTGATATCTACCAAGGAACATATCGATGAAATCGTCATCGCGCTAAACAAAGCCTTGGATGACGCCACCCAGTATCTTGCCGAACAAGGCAAAAGCTAACGCTAACGCTCCCCATACTCTACCGAGGTCGATGATCTATGACGTACCTAAAAAACAAGCTCAGAAGAACACTGATTACTGCTGTAGCAAGCATCAGTCTGATTACCTTATCGGGCGTAGCTCAAAGTGAGCCGACCTCGGGGGGAAAGTTAAATCTAATGGTGCAACCCGAGCCACCAACACTAAACTTGGGCATCAATAAGCTAGGTCCTACATCCTTTGTGGGCAGCAAAATCTACGAGGGTTTAATTTCACTGTCACCGACACTGGAGCCTATACCTAGGCTGGCCGAATCTTGGACAGTCTCAGAGGACGGAAAAACCTATACCTTTAACTTGCGTAAAAACGTAAGCTGGCATGATGGCGCGCCATTCACTTCGGCTGACGTACTCTTTAGCTACACAAAGTATCTACCTGCAACTACGCCACGTACAAAAACGGTTATGGCCCAGGTAGAGTCTGTGACCGCCCCTGATGACCACACCGTAGTATTTCAATTGCACAGGCCATTCCCAGCACTGATGCTAATTATGGAAGCCACTGGTGGCACCATTATGCCCGCGCACCTTTATAAAGATACTGAAGAATATCGTAGCGCCAGCGCCAATAACAACTTCATTGGTACCGGTCCGTTCAAATTCAAAGACTGGCGTAAAGGTTCGTATATTCATCTGGTAAAAAATAGTGATTATTGGGAAGCCAATAAACCCTACCTTGATGAAATCTATTTCCACATTATTCCAGATGCCAATGGCCGCTCCATTGCTTTCGAAAGCGGCAAGGTGGATGCCATAAGGGCCGGAGACGTTGAAAACTTCGAAATCAACCAACTATCCCAACAGCCTAATGTCGTTCTGACCAACGATGGCTGGGAGTTTCTAGACCCAATTGCACAGTTGCACATCAACCTACGCAACAAACCTATGGATGACCTGCGGTTCCGCCAGGCATTGGCACATGCCATTGACCGGGACTTCATTGTTAAGAATATCTTTGGTGGCTTTGGCAAGGAACTTAACGGCCCATTCAGTAACTCTTACCCTTTCAAAGATCCATCGGTTGAAACCAAATATGCTTACGACCCAGAAAAAGCAAAGGCGTTGCTAGACGACATGGGTTTAAAACCCGATGCCAATGGTGTACGTACAGAATTACGACTGCTGCCACTGCCTTACGGTGAAACCTGGCAACGTCTTGCAGAATTCACACGGGAACAATTAAACCGCGTGGGCATCAAGACAACGATAGTTGCTACCGACGTACCCGGATGGTTCAAACGCATTACCTCCGGAGACTTTGATCTTGGTTTCAACTATGTGTATCAACTGGGTGACCCTGCGATAGTGGTATCGGAAACTTATGTCACCAGCACCGAGCCCACTGTAAGCACTCTGGGCAACTTGGGTGGCTATAGCAACCCCGAGCTCGACAAACAGTTACTTGAGGCCAGACACACGCTATCTGTACCAGAACGTACACAACAATATGCTGCCATTCAGAAAACACTTTCTGAAGAAGTCCCTATGTTGTGGCTACACCAGATGCAAATGCCTACCCTTTATCGTCAGAATATTCAGAATCTAATTTCTACCGGTTTGGGCATGAACGAGAACTTTTCCGATGTCTGGGTAAAACGTTAAGCACCACCGGCACGACTACATAGCAGTCGCCTTTTAGCCTCTAATACCCAAGCTGCCTGTATGGAAAAAATCACTCTTCTGCTTACTCGTATTATCAAGGCACTGCTTGTTGTGCTGGCCGTACTGGCGATTAACTTTGCCTTAGTCAGGGCGGCACCGGGAGACCCAGCCACCATATTGGCTGGCGAGGCCGGTGCCACAGACGCCAGCTTCATAGAACAAATCAGAAAAGACTACGGCCTGGATAAGCCATTGTTAGTGCAATTTGGTATTTACGCACGCCAGGCTCTAGTTCTTGATTTTGGCGAATCTTACCGAGAAAATCGCCCCGTCAAAGACCTGATTCTAGAGCGCCTGCCCGCTACACTACTATTAACCCTTACGGCGCTAATCAGCTCTATTATTATTGGTGTATCCCTAGGTATCGCCGCCGCCCGCAAAGCCGATACCTGGGTAGACAGCCTGATCACCGCTGTCTCACTGATATTCTTTGCTATGCCTTTGTTTTGGGTAGGGTTGCTTGGAATTCTTGTGTTTTCTGTGCATCTGGGTTGGCTACCCGCTTATGGAATGACAACCATAGGGGCGGGTTTCAGTGGTTGGGCCGCCATCAAAGACATCGCCATTCACCTGATTATGCCTGCCACGACACTAAGCCTATTTTATGTGGCCATTTATACACGGGTTATGCGTGCATCCGCCATCGAGGTCATGGAACAAGACTTCGTTAAAACCGCCCATGCCAAAGGCGTACCCGAAGGACAAATCTGGCGCCGCCACATCTTCAGAAATGCCATCTTGCCAGTGATTACCTTTGGCTCATTACAGGCAGGTCACTTACTAGGCGGCTCTGTGCTTATAGAAACCGTATTTGCATGGCCAGGTATAGGAAGACTCGCCTTCGATGCCTTGTTTCAGCGTGACTACAACCTGCTATTAGCAATCTTTTTTGTCAGCTCTGTGATTGTTGTCTTAATCAATATGCTGGCAGACGTACTGTATAGCCTTGCCGACCCTAGAATCGAGTTGCAAACATGAGCACGTTTAAACATTCACTTTTTATGCGGATACTCCGCCAGCCATCCGGCGCAATTGGTTTCTTTATATTAAGTTTCATCCTGCTAATGGCTCTTACGGCATCATGGATATATCCAGGTGACCCTTGGAGCATGGTGGGCCCCCCTAATCTGCCACCCTTCAGTCCCAACTACCTGTTCGGTACCGACATGCTAGGACGTGATGTTGCCGCAGGTATTGTCCACGGTGCACGTATCTCGTTACTGATAGGTTTCGTTGCAACCTTGGTGGCCGTATCGGTAGGGACCGTCATTGGTGCTGTTGCTGGCTACCACGGGGGCCGTATTGATGACGTACTTATGCGCCTGACCGAGATCTTTCAAACCATACCTAGCTTTCTGCTTGCTCTGTTATTGGTTGCCATCTTTTCGCCTTCCATATCGTCCATCGTGCTGGCTATAGGGATAGTGTCATGGCCATCGGTAGCCCGCTTGGTCAGGGCCGAATTTATGTCAATACGTACACGTGACTTTGTCAAAGCCGCAATAGTCGGCGGACAGTCGCACAGCCGTATTTTGTTTCGTCAAATTTTGCCCAACACGCTGTCGCCCATTATTGTGGCGGCATCGCTAATGGTGGCTACCGCTATTTTGATTGAGTCTGCCATTAGCTTTTTAGGCTTAGGTGATAGAAATCAAATATCTTGGGGCTTCATGATAGGCGCAGGGCGCACCATGATACGTCAGAACTGGTGGCTTTCTGCCATTCCAGGCGGTGCCATTTTCCTGACAGTACTCGCTTTGAATTTTTTAGGTGACAGCTTGAACTATGCGCTGAACCCACGCTCTTCAAAACCCAATAACTAAGTCTGTACGAAGAAGGACGGCCATGTCGCAAGCATTGCTTGAAGTACTCAATTTATCCGTTGCACTCCCCAAGACAGCCGACCGCCGATACGCCGTTGAAAGCCTAAGCTTAACCATACGACGCGGTGAAACGCTCTGTGTCGTAGGCGAGTCCGGTTCCGGCAAATCGGTCACCGCCCATGCCGTTATGCAGCTTTTACCCAAGAAATCACTGCATATAGAGTCAGGTCAGATCCTACTGGAAGGAAAAAACATCCTGGATATGTCCACCGTTGAGCTACGCAAAATACGTGGCTCAAAAATTGCCATGATTTTTCAGGAACCCATGACTGCCTTGAATCCTGTCATGACGGTAGGTGATCAAATCGAAGAAGCTCTGCTAATGCACGGCATAAAGCGCGGCCCGATAGCACGGCAAAAAGTCATACAGTCACTGACTGAAATGCAACTGCCCGAACCCGAACTGTTGCAGCATAGTTATCCTTTCCAATTGTCAGGTGGCCAGCGTCAGCGCGTCATGATTGCTATGGCAATGGTGGCACAGCCCGCCCTACTTATTGCCGACGAACCCACCACGGCTTTAGATGTCACCACCCAAGCGCAAATTCTTGCGTTAATTGACGAGCTCAAACAACGACATAACATTGGGGTGTTATTCATCACACATGACTTTGGCGTTGTATCTGACATCGCCGATCGTGTCGCCGTCATGCAACGCGGTAAGCTGGTCGAATTCGGTAGCCGTAATGACGTACTGGAACGCCCACAACACCCCTACACAAAACAACTAATTAGCGCAGTCCCAAAGCTACGAACAGACCAAACAACCCCAACCAATATACACAAACCGCTACTAGAAGTGCGTGGACTATGCAAAACATACCGCGCACGACGACAAGGCTTCTTTCAAAAGCCTGCGCGATTTCAAGCCTTGGATAACGTGGACTTTCACATTGGACGCGGCGAAACATTGGGTGTACTGGGTGAATCCGGATCAGGAAAATCCACGTTAGGACACTGCATTGCACGGCTGTTTGATGGCGACTCTGGCCAATTGATCTTTGAAGGACAAGCGATAGAAAAATTGCACGGCAATGCCCTGCGTGCGATTCGACCTAAAATTCAAATGATTTTCCAGGACCCGTACTCGTCCTTGAATCCACGTCATCGCATAGGCCGTATCATCACAGAAAATGCTATTTTGCATGGTGTCAGCAAGGCCAATGCTGAAAAACGCATGTACGAAATTCTGGATTTGGTTGGTATAGAAAGAACCGCCATCAACCGCTACCCTCATGAATTCAGCGGGGGCCAACGCCAACGCATTGGCATTGCACGCGCGCTAGTACTGCAGCCTGCATTAATTGTTGCTGACGAGCCCGTTTCCGCCCTGGATGTTTCCGTACAGCAGCAGGTACTAGAGCTGCTACGTACCGTTCGCGAGCGCTACAACCTTTCATTGCTTTTTATCACCCATGACTTAAGGGTAGCCAGTCAAATTTGTGACCGTATTGCCATCATGAGCCACGGCCGCATCGTAGAGTGCCAAGCCGCTGCCGATATTTACCGCAATCCCCAGCATCCGTATACCCGTTCACTACTGAACGCGATACCTGGACGTGACAACGAATCGCTATATGCATCAGGCACACCTACCCACTTACCTACTGCGGCATTGGAGCCCATACTATGAACGGTGCAGATCTGCTTTGCAAAACGCTATTACAAGAAAATATTGACGTCTGCTTCGCCAATCCCGGTACCTCTGAAATGCACTTTGTTGCGGCCCTGGATAAGCGCCCGGAAATGCGCTGTGTGCTGGGTCTATTTGAAGGCGTGCTAACCGGTGCGGCCGATGGTTATGCACGCATGAGCAGCAAGCCCGCAGCGACCTTACTGCATTTAGGGCCAGGCTTAGCGAATAGTCTGGCCAACCTGCATAACGCGAAACGAGCACGCGTTCCTATGGTGAATATCGTAGGTGATCATGCCAGCTACCATGATAAATATGACGCGCCATTAAGCAGCGATGTCTACGGTTTGGCGCACACCATGTCCCATTGGGTACACAGAATAGCTGGGCCCGATGGCATTGTTGCGGCCACCCAGAACGCTGTGCATGCTGCCACCACGGCTCCAGGCTCAATCGCCACCTTAATCCTACCGGCAGATGCCGCCTGGGCACCCATCGCGGCTGGCTCGGAGTATCGCGCTAAACCCAGGGCAACAGCTCGCCTTGTAGAGCATGCCACCATTACGAAAATTGCCGCACTGTTACGCAATGGCAAGCGCACTATGCTATTGCTGGGTGGGCGAGCCCTACGCGCTGACTCCCTGGATATTGCAGGGAAAATCTCTTCGCATAGCACCATCAGAATTCTGGCTGAAACCCTAAACCAACGCATAGAACGCGGTGCTGGGCGCACTCCCATCACCAGGTTACCCTACGGTATTGATAGCGCACTAGCTGTGTTAAAAGACGTAGAACAATTAATCTTGGTTGACGCACGCGACCCCGTAGCATTTTTTGCCTATCCCAATAAGCCAGGCCGACTAGCTCCGCCTGCTTGTGATGTTCATGTACTAAGCAGTACTGGCGAAGACCCTGTACAGGCCTTAGCCGGACTGGCGGATGAACTAGGTATTCCCGCCCATGCCACTGGTTTGGCCGCGCCTGCATTAATCCCAGCCCTACGCCTAGAAGGTGTCTTAACTGCGAATGCCGTATGTCACCTGGTTGCCCATTACTTACCCGAGCATGCCATCGTTTGTGACGAGTCCATTACCGCTGGCCTGTCGTTCTCGGAAGCCAGTCTTGGCTCAGCACCACATGATCACTTGCAACTCACCGGCGGTGCCATAGGCATAGGCCTGCCATTGGCGGTAGGAGCCGCCATCGCCTGCCCCACGCGCAAGGTAATTTCATTACAAGCCGACGGCAGTGGTATGTACACGTTACAAGCCCTATGGACCCAAGCGCGCGAAAAGCTGAACTGTTTGACTATCATTTTGGCAAATAGAACCTATGCAACACTACACGGCGAAATGAAACACGTAGGGGTTACCAACCCTGGCCATAACGCCCTAAGAATGCTGGATCTAACTGAACCCAATCTGGACTGGCCCAAGCTAGCCCAGGGCATGGGTGTAGATGGTGTACGCACCGACACAGTACGTGAGTTTCATCGGGCTTTGCAATATGGCCTACAGCAAGAAGGCCCTTACCTGATCGAAGCCGTCATCTAAGTTTATGCTTAATGCCGGGTAATCTAGATACACACCACCTTTCCCACTCACAGACAACAGGTAAACCTATGAGCACACACAATTTACAACACTACATCAATGGGCTATGGGTTACCCCACACAGCACGCAAACCTTGGCGGTAGTAAATCCTGCATCCGAGGAAACCTATGCCCATATTGCTATCGGCAACGCTGCCGACGTTGACGATGCCGTACGCGCAGCCTCAAACGCATTCACCCAGTTTAGCCAAAGCCATCGCAATGATCGTGTTGAACTCTTAGAAAACCTGATCGCGGTGTATACCCGCCGCTCTGATGAAATGGCACTTGCCATTACCCAAGAAATGGGTGCTCCTATGACGCTGTCCAAACAAGCGCAAGCGAAAGCCGGGCTACGACACCTGACACAAACTCTAAAAGTTTTGCGTGACTATAACTTTGATGAGCGAGTAAACAATACACTGATCACCCGCGAACCCATAGGTGTGTGTGCGTTTATTACGCCATGGAACTGGCCCATGAATCAAGTGACCTGTAAGGTAGGCCCCGCACTGGCCGCAGGCTGCACCATGATACTAAAACCCAGCGAATTGGCACCCATGTCTTCACTGCTATTTGCCGAGTTCATCCATGAGGCTGGTGTTCCAGCAGGAGTATTCAACCTGGTCAACGGAGACGGCCAAGGCGTAGGCCAAGCACTGGCCAGCCATCCCGACGTTGATATGGTGTCCTTCACAGGCTCTACCCGTGCCGGCATTCTGGTTGCCAAAGCGGCAGCAGAAACCGTGAAGCGCGTACACCAAGAACTGGGAGGCAAATCACCAAATATTATTCTTGAAGACGCCAATTTTGAACACGCAGTAACCGCAGGGGCGCAGCATTGTTTCAATAACAGTGGTCAGTCATGCAATGCTCCTACCAGAATGCTGGTGCCTGCGGATCGTCACGACGAAGCCGTTGCACTGGCAACTGCGGTAGCTGCCCAGACCCGTGTTGGTGACCCTATGGACGCTGCGACCACCATAGGCCCAGTGATCAGCGATCTACAATACCAGCGCATCCAAGCCATGATACAAGCGGGTATTGAAGAAGGAGCTACCTTAGCTGCAGGTGGACTAGGCAAGCCTGAAGGACTGACCCAAGGGTACTATGTGCAGCCCACGGTATTTTCCAACGTCAACAACCACATGCGTATTGCTCGCGAAGAAATCTTTGGGCCTGTGCTGTCCATCATCCCCTACCAAACAGAAGAGGAAGCCATTGCGATCGCCAATGATAGTGTCTATGGCCTTGCTGCGACGGTACACTCCAATGACCCAGCACGCGCATTAGCTGTAGCCCGTCGTTTACGCTCTGGCATGGTGCACTTAAATGGTGCGCCAGCGGATATTGCTGGCGCCTTTGGTGGCTATAAACAGTCGGGGAATGGCCGCGAATGGGGACGCTTTGGCCTTGAGGACATGCTAGAGATGAAGTCCGTATTTGGTACTACCCCCTAGTGACTACCTAGGCGCGTAATACCCCAAACGCCGGGATATTAAACCGGTTAAATGAATCAGAGACTGACCCATTTTTTCTATTTGAATTTGGGTCAGGCGTTCTGAGGGTCCAGAAATACCCATAGCAGCAATAACTGCACCCGAGACATCGTAGATAGGAGCAGCCAGGCCCATGACTTGTTCACGCCACTCACCCTTATTGACGGCATACCCTTGCGCACGTATGGTTTCCATTTCCTGCAGCAATTCAGTTTTAGAGACGATAGACAACGGGGTGTGTTTTTCTAGTTTCGGAATAATTTGATCTAGAATTTCTTTGTCAGCCCAGGCCAACATGACTTTGCCAGTGGCGACACACTGAGCCGGCGCGCGACCACCAACTATCGTGTAGGCTCGTACCGGCTGAGGGCTGTCAATTTTCTCGATGTACAGCACATCGATACCGTTCAATACGGACAAGTGCACGGTTTCTTGGGTTTCATCCGCCAATTCCTTCATGAATGGCAGCGCTTCTTGGCGTACATCTAACCGGTTAAAGACTCTGGCACCCAGTTCCCATAGTTTCATCGTCAGTTCATAGCGACTAGTTTCGGAGTTGCGACGCGCAAACCCCTGATGCACCAAGCCCTGAAGCAACCTATGTACATTACTTTTATGTAAACCCAACTGGTTGGCAAGCTCGGTGACTCCCGAGCTTTTTTCATTATGTGCCATTGCCTCAAGTAGAGTCAGGCCTTTGAGAAATGTTTTATCCACAGATAGATCCTAGATGATATATAGCGCCATGTTGTATTTTATAACATCTGTTCTAGCTTTTGGACCATTGGTACAAAGTTTTTTATTTCTCCCTGCTTAAGCTGCCCGAAACGCACGAATGCGTTCTTTTAAACCAGGGTTGGATGCCGATGTGACTAAGGCAGCCATGTCACGATCAGGCTGTGCTCCTTGCAGTGTCAATTCGTAAAGTGCTGCTCGACTGGATGTGGTTAAGGAAGTCGCCACCTCGACTTGGCTACGTATGATGTCGGCCCAGCCGGCTGCATCAGCCAGCTGGTGCACAAAACCATTTTCCAATGCGTCGTCAGCACTAAACATACGTGTTGTTTGCAGTAGGTCGCGTGCGACCTCTGTACCCAGCAACTGTGCCAACCTCCCTGTGCCTAACGCAAGGCCAAACTTCAGGCCTGGCATACGAAAACGGCTACCGGGTGCTGCAACACGCCGTTTGCAACTGGCGATAATATCAACGCCTGCACCAAAGTTTGCCCCGTGCACCAGCGCCACCGTTAAGCAGCGCGTGTACGCGATTTTTTGCAGTAAGGTCTCTATGCGTACGAAACGCAACAGTAGATCGCCTTCCGTATCTGTTTCCAGATCGGTGAAGTCAAAACCGGCACTAAAGTTTCTGCCTTCACCCTGGAACACCAACATTGGAATGTCCGCCTTTTCTGCGGCGTCTATCTGACATAACAAGGCTTCAACCAAGTCTGCCGATAAGGCATTCATTTTTTCAGGGCGATTCAGCCTTAACAACCAATACTGTTCATGGCGCTCTACGATGAGTTCATCGCTTGCTAGCTGGCTGCTATCAGTCATTGCACGCCTCTAGTCCTTTGTTCATGCTGCTGAAGACTGCTTCATTATGTTCGCCCAATGCAGGAGGCCCAAACCTGACTGGCTGCCCTTTACCGTTAAAGCGTAATGGTGAAACAAAGGTCTGGGTTTTTACACCATTAGGTAATTGAATGTCTTGAATCCAGTTCATGTGCTGAACTTGGGGGTCTTTCAAGGCATCGGAATAACTATTTAGTGGTGCGCAAGGAACCCCTTCTGCACGGAACTGTTCTAGCCAGTATTCAGGGGTCTGCTGAACAAACTCTTTTTCTAGAAGGATCCGTAAGGCATCCTGGTTCGCTGCACGCAGCGTGGTGCTTAAGAAGCGCTCATCCTCAACCAGACCGGCTATGCCTACCACTTTACATACCTTGGCCCACAGTACGTTATTTCCTGCAGCCATTGCAAAATAGCCGTCTTTGCATTCAAATGCCTGGTACGGCGCATTACGGGGATGCTTAGAGCCCAGCTTGACCGGGTCTTTATTGCTGCCGAAATATTCAGAAGTCTGTAACGCGGCAATCGCCATCGTGGTGCCCAGCATGGGAACGTCGATATGCGCCCCTTGTCCAGTTTGCTGAACCCGACGTAGTGCTGCAGCCACGGCAAAAGCACCATATAAGCCGGCAGCAAAGTCGGCCAAAGGCACACCGCACTTGACCGGTGCACCACCTTCTTCGCCAGTGACGCTCATGACACCGCTAATGGCCTGCAAGGTCAGGTCAAAACCACCTTCAGACGATCGTGGACCACTTTGCCCAAATGCCGAAATTGAGCAATACAGCAGACCTGGATTGTCTTGACTTAAGCTCGCATAATCAAGGCCCAGGCGCTGCATAACGCCAGGGCGGTTGTTCTCAAGCACGATATCGGCATCTGCTACTAGCGCTTTGGCTTTACGGATATCATCTGGATTTTTTAAATCCAACGTCACTGACCGTTTATTCCGATTCAGGGACGCAAAGTTTTCGCTGAACCCATCGGATATTGGAGGCCAGGCACGCAAGGTGTCCCCATCGGGATGTTCTACTTTAAGAACATCCGCGCCCATATCCGCTAGTAGCATTCCGCAAAATGGACCAGCGGCCACATTACAGAACTCAATAACTTTGACGCCCGTCAGTGGTAGCGTTTCTTGCATATCCGATCTCCAAACAGATAAAGTTCCAACTTATGGGAATAGGCCCTATTAACGATTAACGTCAACCACAACACGCCCACGTACCTTGCCGCTTAATAGATCCTGGGATTTCTGTATGGCTTCTTCCAAGCCGATGACATCGGTACTGATTTGATCCAGTTTTGAAAGATCAAAGTCATTTGCTAAACGTTCCCACGCCACCAAACGGTCTGCGACAGGGCACTGCACACTGTCAATACCAACCAGCGTTACGCCACGCAAAATAAAAGGAGCAACCGTTGCGGGGAAATCCATGCCTTGAGCCAGGCCACAAGCCGTAACCACACCACGATACTTAGTCGCAGCACATACGTTAGCCAAGGTATGACTTCCAACCGTATCCACAGCGCCAGCCCACCTTTCTTTAGCCAGTGCACGGCCAGGTTCGCTTAGTGTGTTGCGATCGATAACGTCAGTACATCCCAGTTGCTTAAGATAATCTGCCTGCTCTGGGCGTCCGGTAGAACCTACAACGGTGTAGCCCAGTTTGGCCAGAATACCAATTGCCACACTACCTACACCGCCGGCTGCGCCAGTTACCAGGATTTCGCCGTGATCGGGTGTTACGCCGTGTTTTTGCAGCGCCATTACACACAGCATGGCGGTGTACCCAGCAGTACCAATTGCCATACTTTGCAAAGGAGTAATACCGGCAGGTAAAGAAATAAGCCACTTCGAAGAAAAACGCGCTTTCTGAGCTAGGCCACCCCAATGGGTTTCACCCACACCCCAGCCATTTAGCAACACAGTATCACCGGGTTTAAAGCGATCTGAATCACTGGACTCAACGATGCCTACAGTATCGATGCCCGGCACCATAGGGAATGAGCGAACAACAGGTCCGGACCCGGTGACCGCCAAGGCGTCTTTATAGTTAAGTGTTGAATACAGTACGTTTACCGTGACGTCGCCTTCAGGCAAGCGGCTTTCGTCTACCGACTGCACCCCTGAACGATAACCCTGTTCGTCTTTCTCAATGACAAGTGCGTTGAACAATGGGAACTCCTTTTAAGTGTTTATCAAGAACGCGTTGGTCTCGCGTTTTATTTTAAAGAAACATCACGTTCTGTAATTCAGAACAGCATTTCAAATTAACAATATCGTCATCATATCGGAAAATGGGAAAATTTTCACACTTATCCGTTTTTACCTAAATCGCTTAATCGCGTTTATGCCACCGGTCCATGTCCTAGCGTATCTTTTGATGTGTTTCTGTACATACGTAACAACCACCCCACTATTGCTGCACCATAAAAAACGCGGCCCTAGGCCGCGCTTTTTACCGCATAGGTACAGCCGATCTAGTTGGCGGTAGCGCCAGACTCTTTAATGGCTTTTGCCCATTTTTCTACCTCGGCAGCTAAGTGTTTCTCTGAGGCTTCCACGGTTCCGCCTACAACGGTCAGGCCTTGGCTGGTTAACAACTGATTTAACGCAGGGCCTTTTAGCGCATCGTTGGCTGCTTGATTCAATTTTGCAAGGGCTTCTTGAGGAATGCCTGCTGGTGCAGCCATAGAGAACCACGATGTGACCTCGTAGCCATCGAAACCGGACTCTTGTAATGTAGGAACATCTGGCAAGAAACTAGAACGCTGACTGCCGGACTGAGCCAAGATACGTAAGCGTCCACCCTCTTGGGCTTGTGGGGTCACTAAAAATGCCGTATCCATAATGAAGTCGGTTTGCCCACCCATTAAATCTTGCATGGAAGGAGCACTGCCTTTGTAAGGAACATGCGTGAACTCCACATTAGCCATACTACCCAGCATCACGGGTGCAAGGTGAGTAGACCCACCATTACCTGATGAACCAAAGCGCAACGGTGCACTATCGCTTTTTGCCCATTTTATGAATTCATCCACATTATGAACCGGCGTCTTCACATTGACCGTAAGCACCAAGGGGACTGACACGACATCAATAATGGGCTGAAAGCTTTTGAATGTGTCGTAAGAGCGGTCTGGATACAAGGTGTGATTGATGGAAAAAGGAATCGTCATCCAGAGCAAGGTGTAGCCATCGGGCTTGGCCCTAGCAACAGCATTGGTACCAATTAAGGTACCTGCCCCCCCTTGGTTAACGACAACGATAGGTTGACCAAGAAGTTCACCCATGTCTTTTGCTAAAGCACGTGCACTGCTATCTGCGGTACCTCCGGGTGGGAAAGGAACAACAAGTTCAATTGCTTTTTCTGGATACGCGGCATGCGCGGTAAAACCTAGCGTACTGCACAAAGCAATAGCGCTTAGTGCCCCTTTGACTACGGTACTAAATGTGCTGCGTTTCATATTGTGTCTCCTGAGCGTTCTAAATAAAGGAACTACGTTCTTTGGTTTTTCGGAAAATAATAGAACGTCGCGATGCCGCTGTCAATATAAATTTCTATTATATAGAACGACGGTCTATATGCTATTATTTTTAAAAATATAGACCACAAACACAGGAGACAACATGTCCAAATACCATCACGTCCTCGTTGACAATCAACCCTCTGGCGTCACTGTCATCACGATGAATCGCCCAGAAAAAAGAAACGCCCTAAACCACACCCTCGCCTTGGAACTACAACAAGCATTCATTGAGTTTGACCAAGACGACACACGTATGGTCGCTGTTCTAACGGGTGCAGGCGACGATGCCTTTTCCGCTGGCGCCGATTTACATGACTTCCCAACTGAACTATGGCGCGGTGTACTTAATGTGGGTGCCCAAACAGACAAACCCGTCATTGCGGCTGTTAGCGGCTGGTGTATTGGTGGTGCTTTAGTCATGGCCATGATGGCGGATATGATTGTCGCGTCGACATCTGCCAAGTTCTACTACCCTGAAGCCAAGGTGGGCTTTACGGGTGGGCTCATTGCTGGTCTGGCCGCACGCTTACCCCATCATGTCGCGATGGAAGTGATACTGCTTTGCCGCATACTGGACGCTCAACGAGCGCATCAACTGGGATTCGTCACCGATGTGGTTCCCGTAGGTGATCAGCTCAAAACAGCCATTGCTATGGCAGAAGAACTAACCACTATGGCCCCATTAGTTCACCGCACACTCAAGCGCTTTATCTACGACGAAGTGGTCAACCGTGGCCCCTCTGAAACAATGGCTAGAACTCTGTTTGATCTACGCAAACTGGAGGCTAGTCACGATATGAAAGAAGGTTTCGCCGCCTTCCGTGAAAAACGCGCCCCTGTGTACCTGGGCAAATAAGGGAAAAACACATGCAAACCATTACCGTTGAGAATTTTGAAAATGGGGTCACGCTGTTCACCATCAACCGCCCAAGCAAGCGCAACGCACTAAGTGCCCAAACAGCAATTGACTTACAAGATGCTTTTAAAGCGTTTGATGAGTCCGAGTCACAGCGCGTTGCAGTAATTACCGGTGCCGGCACAGAGGCCTTTTCGGCTGGAGCAGATATCAATGACATGCCAGAATTATGGCGCTGTTTACCAGGCTTTGGTATTACTACCCTTAAACCAATAATTGCAGCGGTAAGTGGCTGGTGTATAGGCGGCGGCTTGGTCATCACCATGATGAGTGATCTGGCCGTCGCTGCTGAAAACACACGGTTTAGCTATCCCGAAGGAAAACTGGGCTTAACACAAGGCATGATCGCCGGCCTGGCTGGACGCATCCCTCATAAGGCAGCAATGGAAATCATCTTGTGGGGGCAGCCTGTTAGCGCACAACGAGCCTACGAAATGGGCTTAGTGAACCGTGTAGTTCCTGATGGCCAGCATGTAACGAAAGCGCTGGAAATAGCAGCCTCTATGGCAGAGCTAGCCCCTAAAGTTCTGCACACCTTGAAAAAGCACATCACGATGTTGATACCGGAAAGCCCTGCCGAGTCGTATATACGCACACGCATTGATTTGGTCGACATCGAGAACAGCGCCGACTTTCAAGAAGGTGTGTCTGCCTTCAAAGAAAAACGCAAACCGACTTTCCACAACAAGTAGCGTAACGCGCCTTACACAAAAAGGTCATCGCATGTCTATAGAACAAACTATGTTGGGCAAATTACGAGTTATTGACATAGGCACTATGGTTGCCGCACCGGTAGCTGGCACTCTTATGGCTGACTTCGGTGCCTATGTCATCAAGGTAGAACAACCCAAAGTAGGAGATACGCTTAGAGACCTAGACCCTAAGGTCGGTAACGAAAGCCTGTGGTGGAACGTAGATGCACGCAACAAAAAGTCCATCACGCTTAACTTGCGTACCCCTCAAGGCCAAGAGGTATTAAAACGTCTAGTGCAAGACGCCGATGTGGTACTGGAGAACTTTCGTCCCGGCACCTTGGAAAAATGGGGTATAGATTACGAATCATTGACCAAAATCAACCCTCGCTTAGTCATGCTTAGCGTGTCTGGCTTTGGTCAAACGGGTCCGCTATCGAATCGGGCTGGCTATGACAGAATGGGGCTGGCATTTAGCGGCATTATGGGTATAACGGGCTTTCCAGACCGCCCACCTGTACGCATAGGTATTTCTTTGGCAGATTACACAACCGCCATATTAGGGGCATTTTCCGTCATGACCGCCCTGTACCACCGTGACGTGAATGGTGGCAAAGGCCAGCACATTGATCTGGCCTTATATGAGTCCATGTTTCGAGTCAGTGAAGCCATGACCACTGCATACGATCAGCTGGGCACCATACGCGCACGCACGGGCAACGTGCATTTTGGCGCAGCCCCCGGCAATAACTTTGAAACGCAAGATGGCGGCTATATCGTCTTGACCTGTTCAGGCGACGCCATCTTCAAACGCTTATGTACTGCGATGAACCGCCCAGACTTACTGGACGACCCGGACTTGCAAGGTCACTCTAATCGCTGGGCCCGAATTGACGAGTTAAATGCCATTGTTGCCCAATGGGTTATCAGTACCCCCATAGATGCATTGACCGACGCACTGGATGATGCAGGCGTGCCTTATTCAAAAGTCATGACCATAGAAGACATCGTCAACCACCCACAGTACCAGGCACGGGAAAACATTATCTCGGTTGAACACCCAACCTTAGGCCCAATCAAAATGCAAGGTGTGGTTCCACGCTTTAGCAATATACCTACCCCTAACGTACAAGCAGCACCCAGCATAGGGCAACACAATGATGTTGTTTACCTTGAGCAAATGGGGTTCAGCGAAGACGAATACCAACATTTAAAAGATGAAGGAATCATCTAATGGCCAACACTGCATTTAACGGTTCCGACTTACTGAGCGGCGTCAAAATACTCGAGTTCTCGGCCATTGGACCTGTACCTTGGGGCGTGAGCTTATTAGTTGACCTAGGAGCCACAGTAACCCGAATCTGTCGCCCTCCTGTCGCACAGGATACAAACCAGTCTAGCAAACCTGCTGACGCCATGAGCGAACGCGGCCGTCATGATGTATTTTTAGATTTAAAAAGTCAGGCTGACCGTGAACTGGCGCTAAAACTTGTGCAAGAGCACGATGTCTTAATTGAAGGCATGCGCCCAGGAGTCATGGAGCGTCTGGGATTATCCCCCGCACAGTGTGCAAAAGTTCATCCTGCACTAGTCTACGCACGCGTCACTGGCTGGGGACAAGAAGGCCCCTTAGCACTTAGGGCTGGTCACGATATCAACTACATTGCACTATCCGGTGCGCTACATGCCATAGGCCCCAAAGACGGCCCCCCCACTATTCCCCTTAATCTGGTGGGCGACTACGGCGGAGGCGGTGCATTTATGTTGATCGGCATATTGGGCGGATTACTAAAAGCACGTGCCACCGGGCAAGGGTCCGTGCTTGATATCGCCATGATAGACGGCGCAGCACGCCAAATGGGGCTGGCCTATGAACGCCTTGGCATTGGTCAGTGGGTAGATAAGCGCGGTAGCAATATGCTGGACGGGGGATCGCCCTGGTACAGCGTGTACCAAACTCGCTGCGGCGGTTTCATGGCTGTGGGTGCCATCGAACAGCAATTTTATGATGAGCTACTAATTGGCTTGGAACTGGATCCACAGACCCTGCCTGATCGACACGACCAAACCCATTGGGACGCCTTACGTCAAGTATTTTCCACACAGTTCTTAACCCGTAGCCGAGCTGAATGGGCTGAAATATTTGACCCCAAAGATGCGTGTGTTTCGCCCGTGCTATCGATAAGCGAAGCGCCTGATCACCCACACAACCAAGCCAGAAATGCGTTTGTGACGGGAGTCAATGGAACCAAACTACCGGCTTGTGCCCCGCGAGCCCAACCTATTTAATCTTGACTGTGCAATGGCGTCTCCTGCAGACGCCTAACTGCTGCCTATAAGCCGCATAAATACTAGCTATAGAATTTTTACAATAAAAATATACCCCCAAATGTACCCCCTGGACTCGAGTGCTGGCCATCACTAAAGGTGCCATCCCTTCTGGAGGGTTTGTATTGCTCAGCCTTAACCAATTAGCTTATTCGAAATAAAACCTTCGTCAGTCAGAAGGCGCATTATT
Source organism: Alcaligenaceae bacterium (assembly GCA_013416485.1). Lineage (GTDB taxonomy): Bacteria > Pseudomonadota > Gammaproteobacteria > Burkholderiales > Burkholderiaceae_B > JAGOAJ01. The sequence goes on along the minus strand of JACCEO010000001.1, from coordinate 369,298 downwards.
CCCCTGACAAGATAGCTATTGGCAAACCCCGCAGTGTAGATACGCGATTTTGGACCTGTGGGAACTAACATACGGGCCTCCACGAGCTTCGCAATTCTTCGCGTTCGCTGGGAAACCGACAAGTCGGGCATTGCTTCCGCTAAATCACCCGACTTCACCGCACCACCTGGTGCCCTCAATGCCAACATCAATACCTGCTCCTCAAGGCTGGTTATCAGCTTTCGCTCCACAGAATAATGGATCGCTGGAACAAGAATTTTTGGGAGTAAATAGGAAAAATCAGTTAGTTGGTCAACCTTCTTTAGCTCAACCAGAACCCCGGTTAAAACATAGGCGCACCATCGTTCCAATCCATCGTCAGTTCCTGTGTCAGCAACGCCAAGCATTTCATAGTATTTATCACGATCATTGCAAAACACTGCAGTTGGGTTTAGAAGCCTACCTCCAGCCTGAACATTAAACCCGTACTTGATCATTAATGCATAGGTCAATAACCGCACAACCCGTCCATTACCATTGCTAAACGGGTGTATCCAACCAAAGCGATGGTGGGCCAATGCAACTTTCATCAAGTCGTATTTTCGTGGATCTTCTTGGTTCACAAACCTGACAAGCTCTTGCATATACTGGCCAACATTGAAAGCTTCTGGTGGCAAGTGCTTAGATTGAGCAATTAACACTTGAGTGGTACGGTATGCCCCGGGGTTACGGTCGCCCTCTCGATCTAAATCCTTAACAGTGAGCGCGTGAAGCTCACGAATGAAGTGTTCCGTTAGTAGCTCTCCTGGCTTGACCGTCTCTTCAACATAGTCCATTGCAGCTTCAATATTCGCAATCTCTTTGAGCTGATCAATCTCCCCATCTCCGTCTGCGCGAATTTTATGCTCAACATAGTCGGACAGCGTGGTGTGATTTCCTTCTATGCGAGCTGACCCAAGGCTTTCCAGAATATGAAAAATTTCTTTTAATTGGAAAAAAATTGGTGCCGGAGTAGTGCCGCCCATAGCCAAACGTCGCAAATAGCTCAGCTCTTCTAGAGTGTCCACAAGCGGTGAGTTAAACGAAGGGTTTAACAAGCGAAGGTCGTGATGAGTAAATTCAGGCATGGGTTTAACTTTCTGCGCCAATCAATATGTAAAACTTCGATTTTTTCCATTTTACATAGGAAAAACAAGGGTCTTCAAAAAAGAACAATGCTAATTATCTTCGATACATTGAAATCATATCTACGCACCGCTTCGTAAACATCTTCGATCTTGACTAAATACCTAGATAGATTCGTATTATCAGACCCAGACATATCGCAACGCAACCACACACCCACCCTATGAGAGCATTTCTACGCCCATTTTCAGAATCGATCACTCCCACCTCAAAGCGTATAGGGAAGCACCAAGCAGTGACCAACCCGGTGCAAGCACGATGTAACCGATGCCGCACCACCCCCCCTCATGCAACCGGGTTACTGCCCATGTGCGGGAATGGAGAATGGGGGTAGACTGCACCACATGTAACAAATAATTATTAAAGAATACGGAAATGCAAGACAAATTATAAAAAAGACAATCGCAGCAATAGAACTGGCACTAATTTCACCTCTTATGTAAACAAATTAACAAGAATAGGAATCCATGACGACACGCCAATACACAGCACAGTTTTTTCAAGTAAATACGTTTACGTTACCGGACAACGACAAGATAGATGCGTTTTGGAATTTATTTACTGCAGAAAAAGCCCGATACGATACTGGTGGTGCCGCTACAATCGCTCGTAGCCCGTCAGGCTATTCCTTTGAACTCAGGGAGATTAATTTACATCAAGGCGTGATTACAGGATGCCTAGCATTACTAGGGTCCGATGCCCCTCATATTCGCGACATCAACGGAGACGAGCGTAAAATAGAAACTCAACCTGGCGATCAATTCCTTCAAAAAAACTACTTTATATATTCCAAGGCGTCACGGCTGCTAGTATGGCAGTTCAATCTTGCAGCAAACCATGTAAATAACTTCGGTATTATGCTCACAACCCTATCAGGAAATATCCATACTGTAGTTTGCAATGTCTTGCTTGATGATGCCTTTGGCTTTGACCCGACCACTGCAGAAATTCAGTATGTTGACTTTCGTGTACGAGAGCCCAGAACTAATGCAGAGCGTGAACAAGTGCGCCAGCTTAATCCAAATAGCTGGGGTGTAGACCCTTTTGAGACTATGACTCGCTCAAACTCATCGACATTTTCCCTAGTACTTCAAACACGCAAGGCCTCTGCCCCGAAGCTTGCTAATTGGGTTGGTGATATGGTTGAAAAACTATGGGGTTCAGGCCAAACACGGCGATTGCGCGTAAAGGTATCAGATGCCACAGAGCCCCTGGATTTGCTTGCTAAACGGATAAAACGTCGAATTACAGTCGAAATGAATGGTTTATACCCTGAGCCGACGAGTGTTCTCCAACAGCTACAAGAAGCCAAGGACGAGTGCAATGATGAAATCGAAAGAAGTCTTTAAAGGGGCCTTGCTTAGCATACTGTTTTGCCTCTTGTTCGGTGCGGGTGTCGTCTACCTAACCAATCGTTTCGCAGGATTTGAGTTATTGCCGCTTCCTGATCTGGCTATAGTTTCCCGGACAATGGGCTCAGCAATGTCGCAAATATCAATTACGCTTGCTGGATTTGTTTTGACATCCACAGCAATTTTCACTGCCTTTGGAGACAAACCTTTAATCAAATCGATGCACAAGTCAGGGCATGCAAACGCTCTCATTGCTCGTATGTACATAGCTATTGCATTTGATCTAATTGCTTGTGCTATTGCTATATGGGCCATTATCAGCCCTTCAGTATCACTTCTGTTTTTTCTGACACTAATAGGCTTGGCCTCCTGCTGCTTTGCTTCGCTCATTAGCGTAATGCATAAGCTATGGTATGTCCTGAATTATATAAATACGCCAAGAACAGATAGCCCCAATGACGACAGATACGAAACAATAGACCATACAGCAAAACCGATTGGGCATTTCTAAAAAACTTGCAGCCATAGAAATCAATATACGCCCATAACAATAGCTCCTCGGATGGAGGCCATTTTTACGCCCGTTGGGGTTCACCAGCAGGTATAAGTCGCCACTTTCGGTCAGCTTATAGGGCTTTTCCTTGGGTATAGCCTGTTTACATTGGATGTTGGTAAGGGCCATATTGGGGGTACATGGCTATAGCCTGTTATCTACTACCGCAGACAACAAAAAACCCGCAGAGCTAGTAACTGTGCGGGTTTGTATATGGTCATCAACTGCTGTATATCGTAGTGTGGCGTCTCCTGCAGGAATCGAACCTGCAATCTTCCCTTAGGAGGGGAAAGTTATATCCATTTAACTAAGGAGACCTTTTGCGCTAACCTGCTAGTATAAATCAGACTGGCACCAAAAAAAGCCAGCCTACCCTACAATTGCAGTTTCTGTCTTCGTTGCCTCCTAACCCCGCCACGCCATGTACGTTATTTTGCTGGTTTTGCCCGACTTCATGCTTATCGCTTTGGGCTGGGTGCTGCTACATAAGCTGAACTTTTCAGCGGACTTTTTCCGTTCGGCAGAAAAGCTAGTGTATTACGTGCTATTCCCCGCACTGCTATTCCAGTCCATTAGCCAAGCCCCATTAAGTCCATCAGGCGCCTGGCTGATATTTCAGGCAACGGCGGCCTTATGTGCCTTTGGTGTACTAATGGCTTGGTTCGCTATTCCTGTCCTACGTCCTAATAAGTTAGCCCATGCTTCTGTGGCGCAATGTGCTTATCGCTTTAATACATATATAGGTCTATCGATTGCCGGCAGCCTAGGTGGCGCCGCGTCACAAAGCATCATGGCTGTTATCGTCGGGTTTGCCGTTCCACTTGCCAATGTGGCGGCAGTTCACGGTCTGGCCAGGCAAGGCAATGGCAAGGTACTTAGCGAAATTCTACGTAACCCTTTCATTATTGCGACGGTCAGCGGCCTGCTCTTCAATCTGCTGCAAATCCCTGTCCCCAAACCAATTGATACCGCCTTGGTTCGCCTGGGTGCGTGTGCCCTGGCCATAGGCCTACTGTGTGTAGGCGCTACGCTATCCTTACACGGGGCACGGGCAGCAGCCACCCTGATGGGCTGGATGATAGCAGTACGCTTACTGATTATGCCCTTGGGTGCACTGGCCATAGGCTGGGCACTGGATTTATCCTTAATAGAGCGCCAAATGCTGCTGCTATTCAGTGCCTTACCAGCATCCTCTTCGGCCCATGTACTAACCGCCAGGCTGGGAGGTGATGCCAGATTAACGGCAGTCACTATGTCCATAGGCACCTTATTTTCCGCCATCACCATCCCCTTATGGTTGATGACAGTCACCACGTAACAGGAACAGACACCATGACCACCACTTCACGCTCTGTTGCAGATCTGTATCTGGCTGACGAAGACGCCACTACTGCACTAGCAAACCGTTTAGCACCCTTATTAACGGATCCCAGTAGCGGCATAGGCGGCCGCATACACTTGCGCGGCGATCTAGGCGCAGGGAAAACCAGCTTTGCTCGTGCCCTGCTTCGAGCCTGCGGCGTACAAGGAAGAATCAAAAGCCCAAGCTATGCCCTGATGGAAAGCTATAATGTTTCTAGCTTACAGTTCTATCATCTTGATTTTTATAGATTTAACAATCCCAAAGAATGGGCAGATGCCGGTTTTCGCGATATACTTCAGGAAAATGCGGTAGTTTTAATCGAATGGCCAGAACAAGCAGGGGCCCTATTACCCCCCCCTGACCTTGATATTCATCTTGAATATGCGGATACCGGACGACACGCCAGCTTAACTGCCCACAGTAACAAAGGAAAACTATGGCTGACGACACTCGCCCATGCCCAACAGGGATCTCTGCCAACGGCCTGACACGACGACGCCTGGTTGCTAGTGCCACCACCCTTTTCTTATTGCCTGTTATCCCACGCTTGGCGGTGGCAGGTACTATCTTGGCCGTGCGCACCTGGCCAGCCGACGAATACACTCGCGTCACTCTGGAAATGGACAGCGAGCTCAAGGCTGAACACTTCGTGTTGCAAGGGCCTGATCGCCTAGTAGTCGATATCCAGGGCCTAAGCATGAGCCAAGCCATTAGCGACTTGGTATCCAAAATACGGCCCAATGACCCCTACATAAACACAGTACGTGTCGCACAAAACCGCCCAGACGTAATACGACTGGTACTAGACCTTAAACAGCCTATTGCCCCTCAGGTATTTACCCTGAAACCCATAGGCGAATACAAATATCGTCTGGTACTGGACTTGTATCCCCTGGTCGCACAAGACCCTTTATTGGCCATTATGAATGCCGCGGATACTGATCCATTGGCTGAAATTCTGGAAAACCTGGCGCTTAATTCACCTGACGACGCCCCGATTCCGTCTGTAGAAGGCCAAAAGCTGCCACCCGTAGCGAAAATACCACAAACACCACCTCAACCAGCCCCTAAGGTAACTCCACCCAGTGCCCCTAAATCTGCGCCACCGCTAGCCGGTCGCCAAGGCCCAGTCCTAATCGCACTAGACCCTGGTCATGGTGGCGAGGATCCTGGTGCCATAGGTCGCGCGGGTACGCGTGAAAAAGATGTTGTTTTAAGCATTGCCAAGCGACTAAAAAAACTGATAGACGCGCAACCCAATATGCGCGCCTACCTGACGCGTGACAATGATTACTTCGTACCCTTGCACGTCAGGGTCCAAAAAGCCCGACGCGTAAAAGCCGACTTATTCATTTCCATTCATGCAGACGCCTGGACCAAGCCCAGCGCACGTGGATCGTCCGTGTTTGCCTTGTCTCAAACTGGCGCCACCAGCGCGGCGGCGCGTTACATGGCGCAACGTGAAAACGAAGCTGACCTGATAGGTGGTGTAAACCTGGGCTCCCATAACAAACAAGTCGCGCAAGTGCTGCTGGATCTATCCACATCCGCACAAATCAATGACTCGGTACGTGTGGGTAGCCAAGTGCTGGGCGAAATAGGAAAAATCAACCGTTTACACAAAAATCGTGTAGAACAAGCAGGCTTTGCTGTACTGAAAGCTCCAGACATTCCTTCGATTCTTGTAGAAACCGCCTTTATCAGCAACCCCGAAGAAGAGCGCTTACTACGCAGCCCAGCACACCAGGAACGTATCGCCCAAGCGGTACTTAGTGGTATTAATGGCTATTTTTCAAACAACCCAGCTCTGGCTCGCAAGGCCTGATCACACCGCCCTTAATCATGCCCATTACCTAGCTTGGTGCATTGTTTAAGGGTGTTGATCACCCTTAACGTCTTTCTTCTTAAATAATTTCCAGGCAGCACCTAACACTACAGGTACCGCAGCCGCGCCCACCCCTATCAAGACGATAGTGTTCAGGTGGTCTTTAATTATGGGCACATTACCAAAAAAATACCCTAAGGTAATCAGACCAGCGACCCACAAGATAGCGCCTGAAATATTAAACAGCTGAAAGCGTATGGGGTTCATGTAGCCTACCCCAGCGACAAAAGGCGCAAACGTACGAAAGATGGGCAGGAAGCGCGATAACACTATCGTTTTTCCACCGTGTTTTTCGTAAAATGCGTGGGTTTTCATCAACGCTTTACGATCCAGAAAACGGTAGTTTTTGGTAAATACACGCGGCCCGATATATCGGCCTATGCTGTAATTTAGCGTGTTACCTAGTATGGCAGCCACGATAAGTAAGCCAGCCATCAAGACCGGATTCAGCAAACCAGAGGCACCAAAAGCGCCAGCAATAAACAACAATGAATCACCCGGTAAAAACGGCAAAACCACCAGACCCGTTTCACCAAACACGATCAGGAACAGCACTAAATAGATCCATGCCCCATATTGCGTTACCCAAGCGTCCAAAAATTGGTCAATATGAAGAATCATGCTCAAAAAATCTGCCATCACTGTCTACCAAAAAAAGATACCGCAATATAGCCTGTTCAGCCGACTAAAAAAAGTGAAGATACGTTTCCTCTATCATCCTCTAAAATGATCACATGTTAGAACGTCGCTCCATTGCCCCCCTTCCCGATAAACTGATCAGCCAGATTGCCGCTGGCGAAGTCATAGAGCGCCCTGCGTCCGTACTCAAAGAACTCCTGGAAAACGCGCTAGATGCCGGCGCGCGCTCTATAGAGGTTCGCTTGGACGGGGGCGGTATACGCCGTATCGCCGTGATTGATGATGGCAACGGCATACCCCCATCAGAACTGCAGCTGGCGCTAACCCGCCATGCCACCAGTAAAATTCGCAGCCTAAGCGAACTGGAATCTGTCGCATCTATGGGATTTCGGGGCGAAGCCCTAGCATCAGTCACATCGGTAGCCAGGGTGAAAGTCACCTCGCGTAGCGCCGATCAGCCCCATGCCTGGGAAGTTGAATCAGCCTACGATACGCCTGCGGCATCCTCTGGCCAACCCGGCACCACCATAGACGTGCGTCAGCTATTTGACGATGTCCCTGCACGACGTAAATTTTTACGTTCAGAGGCCACAGAATACGGGCACTGCGTAGATGCCCTAGAGCGTATTGCGCTAGCCCAACCTGATATTGCTTTCAGGTTATTCCACAACGAAAAACTGCAACGTAATTGGCGCGCCGCCAGCATACGCCAGCGCGTGCTAGATGTGCTGGGTGCAGAGTTTGTCGAACACGGCCTAGATGTCCATAACGAACATGGCCTAATACGACTGGAAGGCATTATTACCCAACCTACGTATGCTCGCCACCGGGCCGACCGCCAGTACTTGTATGTGAATGGCCGTTATGTAAAAGACAGAACCGTATCCCATGCCATACGTCAGGCCTATGCCGACGTGCTACACGGTGATCGCCAACCTGCCTATGTGCTGTTTCTAAGCGTTGATCCGACTACCGTGGATGTCAACGTCCATCCTGCCAAACATGAAGTACGTTTTCGCGACAGCGGTGCTATACACCGCTTTGTCGGGCAGTCCTTAGCGCATACGCTTAGTGCTGCAGGCGGGCACACACTGGCTAATCAAGATAGCGACCCGCTAACAACAAGCGCAGATAGCTCCCTAATTAGCACTGACGGCCCACAACAACAGCAGATACAACAACCGCCTCTGCAGGCTGCGGCCCCATATATGCCCAGCCCTTATCAGCAACAGCACGCCTTTGCTTTGCGCGACCACAGCCAGGGCCTAGACTGGCAAACCTTATACCAACCGCTGGAACCACTTAATGTAGCATCTACCGTGCCTACACCTGCCCAGCTGCCCTCTGGTTTGGCCCAGCAATATCAAACTGCATCCTTCCCCCTAGGCATGGCCTTAGGCCAGTTGCACGGTATTTATATCTTGGCACAAAACCAAACCGGCCTGATCCTAGTAGACATGCATGCTGCCCACGAACGCGTGGTGTACGAACAATTAAAGCTTTCTATGGATGCGCAAACCCTGCCCTGCCAAGAGCTGCTAGTGCCTGTAGTATTTAGCGCCAGCGAAAAAGACGTCGCCTTGCTGGACGAACATGGCCAAACCCTGAACGAACTTGGCCTTAGCCTGAATGCTACAGGCCCTGCCTCGATTGCAGTACGTGCCGTGCCCGCCTTGCTGGCAGGTGGCGACATCGAATCGTTGGCACGCGGCGTGCTACGCGATCTGGCCAGCGTAGGCAGCTCACCCAAGCTCACCGAGCAACGCAACGAGTTACTCTCGACAATGGCCTGCCACGGTTCAGTGCGGGCTAATCGCCGTCTGACACTAGACGAAATGAATGGCTTGCTACGTAAAATGGAGCTCACAGAGCGCGCCGACCAATGCAATCACGGTCGCCCTACCTGGGTACAGTGGCAACTAGGCGAAATTGACAAGCTTTTTATGCGGGGGCAATAAGCGTATGACCACCGCAACACCCATTACGCCCATACTGTGCCTGGTTGGCCCTACAGCCGCTGGTAAAAGTGCTACTACCCTGGCGCTGGCAGCACGCTGGCCAGTGGAAATTATCACGGTGGACTCTGCTACCATTTACCGTGGCATGGATATTGGCACAGCGAAACCATCTGCGCAGGAACAAACCGTAGCACCGCATCATTTATTGGATATACGCGATCCAGCCAGCAGTTATTCAGCCGCTGAATTTCATCGCGATGCCACGGCCTTAATCCATGACATCCTGCAACGTGGTCGCCTGCCGCTGTTGTGTGGCGGCACTATGCTGTATTACAAAGCCTTACGTGAAGGCCTAAGCCAGCTTCCTACCGCAGACGCTGCCATACGCACGCAAATTGATCTAGAAGCCCAAGCCTTAGGCTGGCCAGAGCTGCACAGGCAGTTAGCCCTAATCGACCCTAACACTGCCGCCCGCTTGTCACCCAACGACAGCCAGCGTATACAGCGCGCCATAGAAATCTGGCGTATTAGTGGCAAGTCCATGTCAGACTGGCTACACGAAGAACGCCCCAGCGCAGACCCCACGCTACGCTACATTACCCTTAGCTTAGAGCCATCTAACCGCCTAGCCCTACATCAGCGCATAGAACAACGCTATCGCGCCATGATAGACCTGGGCTTGGTGCATGAGGTGGCGCAATTACACCAGCGGGCTGATCTTCATCCTGGCCTGCCATCAGTACGTTGCGTAGGGTATCGCCAGATATGGGACTACCTGGACGGCCAGGTGGGTCTGGACGACGCGATACAACGGGCTATTGCTGCTACACGCCAGCTGGCCAAACGACAACTGACCTGGCTGCGCTCGCAGCCAGACCGATTAATCGTCGATTGTTTGTCGCCCAGTGCCGTCAACCAAGCCGTCGCGCATGCGGCCAACTACTGGCCGTCATGACAGCGGTAAGCAACGATTAGGAAATGACAGCCCTGGGGGCGTCTGGACCTTGCTGTTCAGTGATAACACCCAAGGTGCTGACATGTTCACCGCCAGCCACTAGGGTAGCGGTGACGGCATCAGCCTGATCCGCTGGCACAACAATGATCATGCCTATACCGCAGTTAAATACGCGGTACATTTCGTTGTCGGCCACACCGCCATTTTGCTGTAACCAAGTGAATAGTTCGGGCATTTGCCAGGCATCGCGATTTAAGTGCGCAGCCAAGCCAGGCTGCAAAATGCGCGGTACGTTATCCAGCAAACCTCCACCGGTAATATGCGCTAGCCCCTTAATGGCTGCGCCATGCTTGGCCAAAGCGGCCAGCACCGACTTAACATAAATACGGGTGGGCTCCATGACAACGTCCTCTAGGGAACGTCCACCCAGGTCCTGGGTACGGCGTGCATTGGCATGGGTCAGAATTTTACGCAACAAAGAAAATCCGTTGGAGTGGGCACCACTGGATGCCAGCCCCAGCACGACATCACCAGGCACTATGGATTTACCATCAATGATCAACGACTTTTCTACTGCGCCCACAGCAAAGCCAGCAAGGTCATATTCGCCATCAGGGTACATACCTGGCATTTCGGCGGTTTCGCCACCAATTAAGGCGCAACCAGACAATTCACAGCCTTTCGCAATACCACCAACTACACTGGCAGCGGTATCAACAGACAGCTTGCCGCAGGCAAAATAGTCTAAAAAGAACAAGGGTTCCGCCCCTTGAACCAGAATATCGTTTACGCTCATGGCGACCAAGTCGATACCTACCGTATCATGACGCTGCCAATCGAAGGCCAAACGTAGTTTGGTACCTACACCATCGGTGCCTGATACCAGCACAGGTTCCTTCAGGTGTTTAGGTACTTCGAATAAAGCACCGAAACCACCTATCCCGGCCATGACCCCGGCCCTAGCAGTTTTAGCGGCCAAAGGCTTGATGCGATCAACCAGAGCCTCGCCAGCGTCGATATCAACGCCAGCGTCGCGATAGGTCAAGGAAGCAGAATGTTTGTTTGTCATGAGAAATGCCGTGGGATATGTAAGAATTACGTGTTAGTGGAATAGCAGGCTTGATTTTACGATGATTAAACAACAATGACACAACAACTGATACTGGACCTGCTTCCAGCCCCTTCGCCGACCCTGGATAACTTCGTGATCGGCCCCAACCAAGAGGCCCTGGACGCCCTGCGTCACTGCCAACCCGGACGAGCCGTTTACCTATGGGGCGCGCCTGGCGCAGGGCGCAGCCATTTGCTACAAGCCATTGCAGCCGATGAGCACGCCTGCTATGTCAGTGCCCAGCGTGCGCATCAGGTTCTGCATGATATCGCCACTGCAGACAACCTGTCATGGCGACGAATCGCCGTGGATAATGTCGAACTACTTGACCAAGCAGGTCAAGCCGCACTGTTTGCCTTGTACAATCGTTGGCGCGAAGTTGCAAGCACCCCTGAGGCCTTTGCCTTGATATTGGCTGGTGACCGCGCGCCGTTGTCTATGCCACTACGGGAAGACCTGCGCACTCGTTTAGGCTGGGACCTGGTTTTTCGTTTGCAGTTGCTATCCGACCAAGACCGTGTTCAGGCCCTAACCACCCGAGCCAGTGAACGTGGCCTGTCGCTATCGCCCGATGTCATTAACTGGGTATTAACCCATTACTCGCGCGATATACGACAACTTAGCGCGCTGGTAGATGCACTAGATCGCTATTCCTTGGCTAAGCACCGCGCTATTACGGTGCCTTTATTAAAAGACCTTCTGGCCTCTCGCCAGGATACAAATCCATAACGAATTCATAATGTCTGCAAAACGCCTAGCCTTATTTGATTTAGACCATACTTTACTGCCCCTAGACAGTGACTACCAATGGGCCGATTTCCTAGCGCGCACTGGCCGTGCTGGCGACCCTGAAGCGGCGATGCGCCTGAACGATGAGCTCATGGACCGCTACAACGAAGGTAATCTGACGGCACAAGAGTCTGCTGAATTTATGCTGGGCCTGTTAGCCCGCGCCGATAGCATGGCCACATTAAATGACTGGCATAGCGTTTTCATGACAGAAATCGTTCGGCCTGCCATACTGCCCATAGCGCAAGACTTGGTCAACAAACACCTAAATAATGGCGATTTATGCGCCATTGTTACGGCCACCAACCATTTTGTCACCGAACCCATAGCTGCGGCATTTGGCATACCCCATTTAATTGCTACCATTCCAGAAAGCGCCGATAGTCGTTACACCGGTCGTATTCAAGGCGTAGCCAGTTTCCAAGAAGGTAAAATTACCCGCGTCAATGAATGGTTAGCCACTATGGGCTTAGCACTCAACGACTTCGAATCCAGCTTCTTCTATAGCGACTCGGTCAATGACCTTCCCTTGCTTGATGTCGTTACCGACCCTATTGCCACTAACCCCAGCCCTGCTTTGCGCACAATTGCACAGCAGCGCAATTGGCCCATACTGGACCTGTTTCAGGACATGCAGGACGCAAAGTCCTAAAATACCCTTATGCTGAAAGAAACAATAAAAAACTTTGTTGGCCGTCTGTTTGCTCCGCAGCAACGCGGCCCCCAGCGCCTGGCGCACGACAAACACGGTATTGAACGTCGCAATGTGTCGCGCCACGCCATCAAAGTATGCGAAGTTCTGCAGCACGAAGGCTTTCAAGCATATATCGTAGGCGGCGCCGTACGCGATCTGATTGTCGGCCTAGAGCCCAAAGATTTCGACGTGGCAACCAATGCCACCCCCAACGAAGTTCGCTCGCTATTTCGGCGCGCCCGCATCATAGGCAAGCGCTTCCAACTGGTGCATGTGGTCTTTGGTCAGGAAATCATAGAAACGTCTACCTTTCGTGCGCCAGCGTCGATAGAGCAAGACACTGACGAACACGGCCGCATTTTGCGCGACAACGAGTTCGGTACTCACGAAGAAGATGCGGCACGCCGCGACTTTACGCTAAATGCCTTGTACTACGACCCCATTGCCGAACAAGTCATAGACTTCCACCGCGGCTTTAACGATCTGCAAAACCGGGTGGTGCGCATGATAGGCGACCCCGAACTACGCTATCGTGAAGACCCGGTACGCATGCTCAGAGCTATGCGTTTCGCGTCCAAGCTTAACGCCACTATCGATCCAGCGACGCGTGCACCTATCGCCCAACTGGCTGACCTGATCGAAAACGTACCCTCGTCGCGTTTGTTCGATGAAACCTTGAAACTGCTTAGCTGCGGCCAAGCGATGGATTGCCTACGCCAACTGCGTGCCGTTGGCCTGCATCAAGGGCTACTGCCGCTAATGGATGTGATTTTTGCCGAAGCGGGTGGTGAAGAATTCGTTGAGCTTGCCTTGGCACGTACCGACACACGCGTACGTGCCGGTAAAACCATCAGCCCTAGCTTTTTGTTTGCAGCCTTGCTGTGGACTATGGTGAACAAGCGCTGGGAGGCCCTACGTGCCAGCGGCGAACACCCTGCACAGGCCCTGATACAAGCTGCCGACTCAGTAGTTGAAGAACAAACTCGCAAGTTGGCCATACAGCGCCGCTACCAGGCCGATATGCGAGAAATCTGGTTTATGCAGGCACGCTTCGAACGTCCTAACGTGAAAGCCATCTGGCGTATGTTGGAACAACCTCGCTTTCGTGCTGCGGTCGATTTCCTGCAACTGCGCGCGGAAGCCCGCGAAGTCGATAGCGTACAAGCACAGTGGTGGATGGATCTGGCCAATGCCAATGACAGCACCCGCACCGACATGCTGGAAGAGTTCCAGACCAAGAATCGCGGAGCATCTGCAGCACCACGTCGCCGACGCAGTTCACGTCGTCGTCACACGCCTAGTACATCCAGTAGCAGTTAAGTCATGAGCACACTGGCTTATATAGGTTTGGGTGCCAACCTGGGCGATGCTGCTAGTAGCCTGGAACAAGCCGCCCAGGAATTGTCTTGCAGCAACGGTATACAGCAACTGACCTTGTCACCGCGATACCGTAGCACCCCGGTAGAATCCAGTGGACCAGACTATGTAAATGCAGTGGCGGCTGTGCAAACTACCTTAAGCGCCAAGCAACTGCTTAGTTTGTTGCTATCGATAGAACAACAGCATGGGCGCGAACGCCCCTGGCACAATGCGCCACGCACCTTGGATCTGGATTTATTGTTATTTGGTAGCGCTACGCTTACTGAGCCGGATTTGATCGTGCCCCATCCGCGCATGCATTTACGCGCGTTTGTACTACGGCCACTGGCCGATTTAGCGCCAGACCTGTTGCTAAAACAAGGCGATCTGCCTACTCTTTTGGCCACCTGCTCGGATCAGGCGCTAAGCCCACTGTAAGTGGGTGCTTAGCGCCTAGCTAACAAGCTTATACCGCAATCAGGGATATTTCAGTTGCCCTGGCACGCCACTGACCTGGGCCAGTAGTGTGCACCGAAGTACCGGTGGAGTCGACAGCTACCGTCACGGGCATATCCACTACGTCAAACTCGTAGATGGCTTCCATGCCCAGATCCTGGAAACCCACGACCTTGGCACCACGTATGGCCTTAGAGACCAAGTACGCTGCACCACCTACCGCCATCAAATAGGCCGAACCATTACGCTTGATAGACTCTATAGCGACAGGGCCACGTTCGGCCTTGCCTATCATGGAGATCAAGCCGGTTTGGGTCAACATCATATCGGTGAATTTATCCATGCGCGTCGCAGTCGTAGGGCCTGCGGGGCCAACGACTTCATTACCTACAGGATCTACAGGACCTACGTAGTAGATGACTCGATTGGTAAAATCAACTGGCAAAGGTTCGCCGCGTTCTAGCATTTCCTGTATGCGCTTATGAGCAGCATCGCGACCAGTCAGCATCTTGCCCGACAACAACAAGGTCTGCCCTGGTTTCCAGCTAGCCACCTGTTCCTTGGTCAAGGTGTTCAAATCCACTTGCAAAGACTTGTTGTAGTCAGGAGCCCACTTGACATCAGGCCAGGTGGACAAGGGCGGTGGGGTCAATTCAGCCGGTCCATTACCATCCAATACAAAGTGAATGTGACGTGTGGCCGCACAGTTAGGAATCATGGCCACAGGTTTAGAAGCCGCGTGTGTGGGGAAGGTATTGATTTTCACATCCAACACCGTCGTTAAACCACCCAGGCCCTGAGCCCCTATACCTAGCGCGTTCACCTTTTGGTATAAATCGATACGTAGTTCTTCAAGCTTGTTTTGCGGGCCGCGTAGCAATAGCTCGTACATGTCGATGTCTTCCATCAGGGCTTCTTTGGCCATTAGCATGGCTTTTTCAGCCGTACCGCCTACGCCTATGCCCAACATACCTGGCGGACACCACCCTGCACCCATTTCAGGCACGGTTTTCATGACCCAGTCGATTAGAGAATCACTGGGGTTAAGCATGGCAAACTTGGCCTTGTTTTCCGAACCACCGCCTTTGGCTGCTACCTGAATATCCACGGTATTACCAGGAACCAATTCAACACTGACAATACAGGGGGTGTTATCGCGGGTATTTTTACGTGTGAACAAGGGGTCTGTCAGTATGGATGCCCGCAAGGGGTTCTCTGGGTTCAGATACCCCTGGCGTACGCCCTCGTCACACAAGTCCTGCAGGCTGTGCTGGGTATTAAAACGCACACCCATACCCACTTTCAGAAACACGTTGATCACGCCAGTATCCTGGCAGATAGGCCTATGGCCTTCAGCACACAGACGCGAATTGGTCAGAATTTGTGCAATGGCATCCTTGGCGGCTGGACTTTCCTCACGCTCGTAGGCACGGGCCAAATGCTGAATAAAGTCAGCAGGATGGTAATAGCTAATGAACTGAACCGCATCGGCGATGGACTGGATCAGGTCGCTTTCCTGGATAGTGGTGGTCATAAAAATCAAATACCGTAAAAATTAATTAAAAGTGGCAACTGGGCTTATTTGCCTTGCCACACGGGTTCGCGTTTTTCAGCAAACGCCGTTGCACCTTCTTTGGCGTCGGCTGACGTAAAGATATGCGCCACCCTGGGACGTTGCAGGTCGAACATATCGGTTTGTCGCCAATCACGTGATGTCGTAATGATTTGCTTGGCGGTTTGCACGGCCAAAGGACCATTCTGGGCAATGCTGGCGGCCAATTTCAACGCCTCATCCAGGGCCTGACCAGGCTCAACCAGACGATTGACCAAACCATAATGAAACGCACGTTCAGCGGGGAACATGTCGCCGGTTAGCACCACTTCCATTGCCAAGTGATAGGGAATGCGGCTAGGCAAACGTAGCATGCCACCTGCCCCTGGGACAATGCCACGTTTCACTTCTGGTAGACCAAAGTTAGCGTTATTAGCGGCAATGATCAAGTCACAGGCCAAGGCCATTTCACACCCACCTGCCAAAGCATAACCCTCGACGGCAGCGATCATAGGTTTACGCGGAGGACGTTCGCACAGTCCGGCAAAACCGCGCCCCTCGACCAAAGGACGCTGCCCATTATGGGCAAACGCCTTCAAGTCCATACCCGATGAAAAGGTATTGCCTGCCCCCGTCAAAATACCGATGACGACGTCATCATTGGCATCCAACTGGTCGAACGCAGCGGCCAGCTCGTGTGCAGCCTCATAGTTAATCGCGTTACGAGCCTGAGGACGGTTTACTGTAATAACCTGAATACGATCAATGATTTCTATTTTTACTAGATCAGACATAAGGCATTCCTAAGTACATGGGGCGCGCGGCGCGCCTGTTAAAAAGGCGAGTAAGTTAATATCATACGACCAAATGCACGCCACTCTGCGGCAGGGGCTGCCTGCTGCCATCGTAAACCAGCTAAAATTGAATACTTTGCTGGCTACGCTTTATCGGTTTCTTCTTTTATGCCTACCTTTCAGCACATTATTTTAACGCTCCAACAGTACTGGGACGCTCAGGGCTGCACATTGCTGCAACCTTACGACATGGAAGTCGGCGCGGGTACTTCACATACCGCGACCTTTCTTCGCGCCATAGGCCCAGAGCCTTGGCGCGCCGCCTATGTGCAGCCATCTCGGCGCCCCAAAGACGGGCGCTATGGCGAAAACCCCAACCGTTTGCAGCACTATTATCAATATCAAGTGGTGCTAAAACCTGCACCACCCAATATTATTGATCTGTATATAGGGTCGCTGGAGGCCTTGGGCATCAACCCCCAGGAACACGACATCCGTTTCGTCGAGGACGACTGGGAAAATCCCACCTTGGGTGCCTGGGGTCTGGGCTGGGAAATTTGGCTTAACGGTATGGAAGTCACCCAATTCACTTACTTCCAGCAAGTGGGCGGATTAGACTGCGTACCGGCCACCGGCGAAATCACCTACGGCCTAGAACGTATGGCCATGTATTTACAAGGCGTAGAAAGCGTTTACGATCTGGTCTGGACAGTCAACCCTGACGGCAGCAAGGTGTATTACCGCGACGTATTCCATCAAAACGAAGTCGAGCAATCTACCTATAACTTTGAATACGCATCAACCACCATGCTGTTTGCCCACTTCAGTGACTACGAAGCCGAAGCCAGTCGCCTCCTAGAAGTACCGCTGGCACTACCCGCCTACGAGGCCACACTGAAAGCCGCTCATACCTTCAATATGCTGGATGCCCGTAATGCCATCAGCGTTACCGAGCGCGCCGCTTATATCGGTCGTATACGCAATTTGTCCCGTGCTGTCGCGCAGGCTTACTTCGATTCACGCGAAAAACTAGGATTCCCCATGCTAGGCAAACGCACCGATGCCAAGGCAGAACTATGACAGCCACACATGCATCGCCTAAACCTCTACTTATCGAATTACTGACAGAAGAGCTGCCACCCAAGGCCTTAAACAAATTAGGCCTAGCGTTTGCCGAAGGCTTACGCAAAGTGCTGGACGAAAACCACTTGCTGGCTGACGGCTGTGAGGTCACTGACTTTGCTACGCCACGCCGTTTGGCAGTCACCTTCAGCGCGGTTCTGAATCAGGCCCCAGATCAGGCCTACACCGAAAGGCTGATGCCAGCCAAAATAGGCTTGACCGACACGGGTGAACTAACACCCGCCCTGACACGCAAGTTAGCTTCTAAAGGCTGGGAACACTTACGTGCCACCGACTTGGTCCGTGAATCAGACGGCAAACAAGACTATTTATATGCTCATGGCACAGCCGCAGGCGCACTGCTAGCAGTAGGTCTGCAGCAGGCCTTAGATTACGCCCTAACCCACCTGCCCATCCCCAAGGTCATGCGCTACCAATTGGCTGATGGCGTCAGCAGCGTACGTTTTGTGCGCCCTGCACACGGGCTAGTCGCCTTATGGGGTGAACAGGTTGTCGACGTACAAGCACTAGGCTTGCAATCGGGCAACAGCACCCAGGGGCACCGTTTTATGTCCAAAGGCGCTATTCAAATTCATAGTGCCGACACCTACCAGCAACAGCTGCTGGATGCCCAAGTCATTGCCTCGTTTAATACTAGGCGGCAATTAATTGCCCAACAGCTACACGAACAGGCTCAAGCCCTAGGCGCCACCATAGGCGATGACGCTGAAGTCAGCGCCTTGCTGGACGAAGTCACCGCGCTAGTGGAGCATCCTACGGTCTACCTGGGCGAATTCGAAGAAGAATTCCTACAGGTACCACCAGAATGCCTGATTCTGACCATGCGTTTGAATCAAAAATATTTTCCACTATTTCAGCCAGACACCGGCACACTTACGCATCGGTTTTTAATCGTCAGCAATATGCGGGTAGACGATCCCGTGCACATCATCGAGGGCAATCAGCGCGTAGTACGTCCACGCCTGGCCGATGCACAGTTCTTCTATGAAACGGATCGTAAAATCCCCCTGGCCGACCGTGTCGCCGACCTAGCCAACAGCG
Organism: Alcaligenaceae bacterium; assembly: GCA_013416485.1. Lineage (GTDB taxonomy): Bacteria > Pseudomonadota > Gammaproteobacteria > Burkholderiales > Burkholderiaceae_B > JAGOAJ01. The sequence goes on along the minus strand of JACCEO010000001.1, from coordinate 350,490 downwards.
TGTACCACAATAAACTGGGTTCGCAGTTACAACGTGCTGAACGGGTGCGCCATACAGCCCGCTACTTGGCCAATCAACTAAAAGCCAATGTCCAGCATGCTGACCGCGCTGCCTACTTGGCCAAAGCCGACCTGGGCTCCAATATGGTGGGGGAATTTCCTGAATTACAAGGCGTGATAGGTGCCTACTACGCCCAAGCGGATGGTGAAGCCGACGATGTCGTCCTGGCCTTAAAAAACCAATACCGTGTGCGCCTGGATACCCCCATCACGGATGCCACCCTAACGGCAGCCTTGTTATTCATTGCCGACCGTGCCGAAACCCTGGTGGGCATATGGGGCATAGGTTTAATCCCCACAGGCGAACGCGATCCGTTTGGTCTGCGCCGTGCTGCCCTGGGTATTATTAGTGCCTTAGAGCAACTTGCCGCCGGCGGGTATTTGGCCGTCACCGACAACAGCACTCTGACCCTACCTGGCTTGCTAGCCGCTGCGGCCAGTCAATTCCCTGACGGCACCCTGGACGACAACACCTTATCAGGCGTTACCGACTTTATTTACGAGCGCCTGCGCAACCAGCTACAAAATGAATTTGATCGTAATGTGGTTGACGCCGTTTTGGCCTTGCAACCTGCCATACACCAGGTACACAGCCGCATTCAGGCCTGTTTACGCTTTGCGCAAATGCCAGAAGCCGCTAGCTTGGCTGCTGCCAACAAACGCATCAGCAATGTGCTGAAAAAAGCCGATGCTGTACCAGATCAAGTCAACCCAGATCTCCTCACCGAGCCTGCTGAACAGCATTTAGCACAAGTCATTGCTGACTTGAAACCACAAGCAATGCAGCAAATGGCCAGCGGCGACTTTACCGCCAGTTTGGCCACACTGGCACACGCTAAAGATGCTGTTGATGGCTTTTTCAACGACGTCATGATCATGGTCGAAGACGAGGCCGTACGAAATAATCGCCTGGCTTTGTTAAACGATTTACACCACGTCATGAACCAGGTTGCCGACATTTCCAGGCTGGCGTAGTGAAACTCGTTATTCTTGACCGCGATGGCGTCATCAATCACGATAGCGATGCCTTCATAAAAAGCCCTGACGAATGGCAGGCGCTACCAGGTAGCGCACAAGCTATTGCTCGTTTGTCACGCAACGGCTGGCGGGTGGTCATCGCCACCAACCAGTCTGGCGTAGGGCGCGGTCTGTTCAGCATGGATACCTTAAACAGTATCCACGCCAAACTTCGCCGTGAAGTCGCTGCGGTAGGTGGCCTAATTGACGCCATTTTTCTGTGCCCCCACGGCCCAGACGATGGCTGCAATTGTCGCAAGCCACTGCCTGGCCTGTTTCATGAGATCGCCAGACGCTATGAAGTCAGCTTGGCTGGTGTACCTGCCGTAGGCGATTCTTTACGCGATCTGCAAGCCGCAGCCGAAACCGGTTGTACCCCCTGGCTGGTACTTACTGGCAACGGCCAACGTACACGCAGTCAGGGCGATTTGCCCGCAGGCACCCAGGTCAGAGATGACCTGGCCGCCGTTGTTGAAGCCCTGCTTTCCAAGGACTAGGGATGGCCATAATACGTGCCGTGCTATATCAGTTATTCCTGTTGATTACCGTCATTCCGTATGCTCTGGTGTCTATACTGATGGCGCTTATGCCGCTACGTTGGCGCTATAAGTTCATCACAGGCTGGCCCTGGTTGGGCATTTGGGGCGCAAAAGTCATATTGGGTTTACGGTGGGAAATCAAGGGCTTGGAAAACCTGCCTAATGGCCCTGCAGTGATCTTATCCAAGCATCAGTCCGCCTGGGAAACCATGTTTTTTGCCGCTTACCTGCCACGCGAAGTGTGCTTTGTATATAAACGCGAACTACACCGTGTGCCCTTTTTTGGTTGGGGCCTAGCGCTATTGAACATGATCCCCATAGACCGTTCAAAAGGCCGCGATGCGTTTGAACAAGTCGTTAAAATTGGCCAGCTACGTCTGGACGAAGGTCGTTGGCCTTTGCTATTTCCCGAAGGCACCCGCATTGCTCCAGGCAAAACCGGACGCTATAAGCTGGGCGGCTCACTGCTAGCCACCCGCACCGGCGCACCGGTGATTCCTATTGCCCATAATGCAGGCGAATTATGGCCACGCAACGCCTTTCTGAAAAAGCCGGGTCTGATTACCGTGTCCATAGGACCATTAATTCCTACCGAAGGACGTAAGGCTGAAGACGTCAACCAGCAGGTTCAACACTGGATAGAAGGCGAAATGCGTGTGCTAAATCCAGAACGCTATGCGTCGCGTTGAACAACTGGACTTATTTGGTGGTGCCAGCGGTACCGCCAAGTCGCCTGTAGCACACACCACCCCTGCCACGCCCCCAATCGTCAAGCCTTTACCGCCACTGGTGATCACACCACCGCCTACCTTACCCAAGGGCACTTGTTGGCGAGAAGTACACACCCCCCAACAAGCCATAGGCTTTGTCATCATACGTTCTAGGCGCAGCAGCATAGGCCTGGTAGTCAACGACGATGGTTTACAAATTCGTGCTCCCAGTTGGGTCAGCCTGTCCCAGATAGACGCCGCCGTCATTGAACGCGCCAACTGGATACTGGATAAGCTAAAAATACGCCAACAGCGGCAGGCCCAATTAGCCACTGCCACCACACAATGGGAAACTGGCGGCATCATGCCGTACATGGGTGTGCATATACACCTGAAACTGGATGCTAACCAACAAGAGCACACTTTCAGTGGAGACGTATTTAACCCCGCTCAAGGCGACACCCTTGCCCTATCATTACCTAGCAACGCCAGCCGCGAACGAGTGCGCGACAGCGTACATGCTTGGCTACAGCAACAGGCCCTGTTGTGGTTCGAACAACGTCTACAGTATTTTCTAACCAAAGGGCAACTGACCATACAACGCTGGCGATTATCGTCGGCCACCACCCGCTGGGGTTCATGCAGCAGCAATGGCAACATCATGTTGAACTGGCGCCTGATACACTTCAAGCATGCCGTGATTGATTATGTGATTGCCCATGAAGTCGCCCATTTACGGGAAATGAACCATAGCAAGCACTTCTGGCGTGAAGTTGAACAACTCATGCCTGATTTTGCTGCAGCGCGCAACGCCCTGCGCCAGCACAATCCCGGCTCGTTACCACTGCTCTAGGAGAAACCTTATATGCGTTTACTACACACCATGCTGCGCGTCGGCGATCTGGACCGTTCATTAGCCTTTTACACCGACGTATTAGGCATGCGTTTGTTACGCCGCAGCGATTACCCAGACGGTAAATTCACCTTGGCCTTTGTCGGCTACCAAGACGAAAGCGAAGGCGCCGTCATCGAATTAACCCATAACTGGGATACCAGCAGCTACGACCTGGGCAATGGCTATGGTCACGTCGCTCTGGAAGTCGAAGATGCCTACGAAGCCTGTGCCCGCATCAAAGAAAAAGGCGGTAAAGTTACCCGTGAAGCGGGTCCCATGATGCATGGCCAAACCGTGATTGCCTTTGTAGAAGATCCTGACGGCTACAAAATCGAGCTAATCCAACGAAAAGGTAGGCAAGACTAAGCCCAAACAGCCAGACGCCAAAACGCCATGCTCAATACGCTCTGGTTAGCATTTTTTGTGATTGCTTCGTTATCGGGGCTATACCAGTGGCTATGGCTAGACGATCCGACCGTATTTGCCCGTATCGTTGCCAGTCTGTTCGATATGGCAGACCTGTCTGTCAGGCTGATGTTGCTGTTATTTGGTACCTTAACCCTATGGATGGGGTTTTTACGTATTGCCGAAAGCGCAGGGCTGATCAATCTATTGGGACGCGCTTTGGCTCCCTTATTTCGCCGTCTGATGCCCGGAGTGCCCGCAGGCCATCCCGCGCTAGGCCTGATCACCCTAAATCTTGCCGCCAACGGCTTGGGCTTAGATAACGCCGCTACCCCCATAGGCCTGCGTGCGATGCGCGAGCTGCAAACCCTAAACCCCAGCTCTGATACCGCAAGCAATGCACAAATCCTGTTTCTGGTACTTAATGCGTCATCGTTGACCTTGCTACCGGTCAGTATTTTCATGTACCGTGCCCAGCAAGGTGCTGCCGACCCCACTCTGGTTTTCTTGCCTATATTACTGGCGACCACAGCATCATCCTTGGCTGGCCTGCTCTCAGTTGCCCTGATGCAACGCTTGCGACTTCAAGACCCTGTCGTCCTGGCCTGGCTAGGCACTATGGTGCTAGGCCTGGGTGTGTTTATGGCCACCTTAGCCACACTAAGTAGCGCAGCCCTTGCTGCGGTGTCATCCCTGCTGGGTAACCTGACCTTGTTCGCCATTATTATGGTCTTTCTGGTTGCAGGGGCATGGAAAAAGGTGCCACTCTACGAGTCCTTTGTGGCGGGAGCAAAAGAAGGTTACGACGTATCTAAAAACCTTTTGCCTTACTTGGTGGCTATGCTGTGCGCCATAGGCGTTCTAAGGGCCTCTGGCGCCCTGGATGCGGCGCTGGATGGGATACGGTGGTTAGTGAACATAGGCGGCCTAGACGCCCGTTTTGTGGACGCCTTGCCTACGGCCCTAGTTAAACCGTTTTCAGGTAGCGCTGCACGGGCCATGTTGATAGAAACCATGCAGCATTTTGGCGTGGATAGCTTTCCAGCATTACTGGCCGCTACCGTACAAGGCAGCACCGAAACTACGTTTTATGTATTGGCGGTATATTTTGGTGCCGTCGGTATACAAAGAGCCAGGCACGCTGTAGGTTGCGCCCTAGTGGCTGACCTAGCCGGGGTGCTGGCATCCATTGCCGTTTGTTACTGGTTTTTTGGCTAAGGCGGCGTTTTTCACCGCCCCCAAGTTATTTCAACACACCGGCAGCACACAAGTGATCCGACAAGGCAATAAACTGCGCAACCGATAATTCCTCGGCCCGCGATGTGGGCGCGATTCCCAGCCCTTCCCAGTCAATTAACGCCGTCCATTCGCCTAACCCCCGGCGCAGCATTTTCCGCCGCTGAGCAAATGAACGTGCCACTACGGATTCGAATGCATTCTGGCTTTTGGGCATAAGGCGATCGGCAGACAAAGGCACCATGCGTACAACGGCCGACACCACACGAGGTGGTGGATCAAAGGCTTCAGGGGCAACGTCAAACAGCTTTTCCATGCGGTAACGCGACTGCAGCATGACTGACAAGCGGCTGTAATCACCTGTGCAAGGCTGGGCCACCATGCGATCTATGACTTCCCTTTGAAGCATAAAGTGCTGGTCCAGTACCTGATCTGCGTAAGCCAGCAAATGAAACAATAAGGGGCTGGAAATGTTGTAAGGTAAATTTCCTACTACGCGTAAGCCCGTGCCTAGTTCAGAAAAATCCACCTGCAAGGCATCTGCTTGAACAACCGTCAACTGGGTTTCTGGGTACTGGTGGCGCAAACGCGCCGCCAAGTCCCTATCAATTTCCACCACGGTCAGATGATCCAGACTCCGTAACAGTGGTGCTGTTAACGCAGACAGACCTGGGCCAATCTCAACAACGGTGTCATTGTGCTGGGGCGCAATCGCCCTGACGATGGCGTCAGTGACGCTTTCATCAGTTAAAAAATGCTGCCCAAAACGTTTACGTGCCTGATGAGCCATAGGTATCAACGACGTCCGCTACTAAGGGATGGATCTAGCCTATTGTCGATATATGCCTGACCACGCAATTGGCTTAACCAATCTTCCAGAGCGGGCTCAACCCGACGCTGAAACAGTATTTGACGTGCCTGCATGCGACGGAACTCGTTTTCCATGTTTTTAGTACGGCGTTCTTGAACCTGTATCAGGTGCCAGCCAAACTGCGACTTCACTGGCTCGCTAAGCTGACCAGGTTGCAAGGCATTCATAGCTTGCTCGAAGGGAGGTACTGTTTCTCCGGGGGTTAACCACCCCAGATCGCCACCCTGAGGCGCCGAGGAATCGTCCGAATTACGCTTGGCCAGATCCTCAAAAGACTCACCATTGACTAAGCGCTGATGCAACTGCCTAATCCGTGTTTCTGCCTGTTGGTCGCTGACCACCTTAGAGGGCTTGATCAAGATATGACGGGCATGCGTCTGAGTGACCATCATGGGGCCTTGTTCAGGCATGGCCGACTGTGGCGATTGCAAAGACGGAACGGCAACGGGTGCCGCCGCCTGAGGTTGCGCTTGGCCTGCTTGGCCACGCACCAGCACTTTCAAAATATGAAAGCCATTGCCACTTTGGATAATGCCACTAACCTGGTCTTGCTGTAGGTTTTCCGTAGCCTGTAAAAACAGGTCTGGCCAACCTTGCTCTGGACGCACGCCTAACTCACCACCTTCCAGGGCTTCTGTACCGTCTGACGAAGCTGCTGCCACACCCGCAAAGTCTGCCCCACCACGTACGCGTGCCAGCAGGGACTCTGCTTTTTTACGTAATTCCTGGACTTTAGCGGGCGACGCACCTTCAGGTACGGACACTAAAATTTGCGCTAGGCCCAGAACCACAGGCCCCGTGTGTTGTACGGGTTGAGCTGCTGCAACAGGCTGCTGCGCCTGTTGTGGTGCCGGTGTATTAACAGTCAAGCCTTCATTGCGTAAGAAGGCATCCACTTCCCCATCGGAAATCACTATGGTGTTGTCCACCATACGTTGCCTTAGGATGTCGGTGCGGATGTCCTGTCGCAATGACTTACGATATTGCGCCCAAGGAGTACCGGACTTTTCCACTTCCTTGCGTAAGGTATCCAAACTGATACGATTTCGCTCAGCGATAGACAAAATAGCCTGCTCTAACTGTTCGTCGCTAACGGTGATGCCCAAACGCTCGGCTTCTTGATTTTCCAGCTCTTCTGCAATCATGCGTTGCAGAACCTGTTTTTGTAAGGTCGCGTGGTCAGGCAAAGGAATGTTTTGAGCCTTTAGCTGAGCGGCCGCACTTGCCACGTCGGTTTCAAGTTGACGCAATGTAATCACGTTCTTATTGACAACAGCAGCGATGCCGTCAACAAACTGTGGTGATGAAGCCGCAGCCTTTTTGGCTGGCGAGTTCGCCGCGTTATTGGTTGCATTGGCAGCCCATGCTCCGCCAGACAGCGACGCCACAGCCAGCATTGGCAACAGGACGGACGCAAGGCGGCGCTTAGTATGCAAACTACGCATTATTCATACCTCTCGAAGGTGGTTTGTTCGGGTACAGATGGAGTAATGGACTGATAGCCCGAGATACGATCTCGTAGCAAGCTCATGGGGTCTGTGCCTATAGACCCTAGACCTGATAGCTCCAGCTGGAAAAATATGGCGCTATTAGCGTCCCCCTTAGAGACGGCATAACGCTGCATGACTACACGCCCGGTCCAACAGCAATCGCCTTTGTATTCCAAGCCGACGATGGACTGGGTAGAACGCTTTTCTTGAATAGAATAGTCTAGACGCCCCATAGCGTATAGTTTACGACTTAATGGCCACTGCCCTGATAAGGACACTTGTTCGCGGCCGAGATCATTTTCTGGGGTAACCACGTAGTTACGATCAAGTATTGCAGATGGGTCCCGCTCGTAGCGGTAGTTAGCCGATAGATTCGCCAAACGTTTGGGCTCCCAACGAAACCCCGCGGTCATACGATTACGTCGGTTGGACTCAGGGTTAAATTGCGCATCAAAACGCACACTAAGTGTGTCTGTCAATGCGGCATTCGCACCGACCAAATAGTCTGACTTGGTGTCTGTGCGTTCATGGTCGCTAGGATATAGGCTGACTTTTTGGTCTTCAAAATAAAGTCGCTGAGCCGCCGATAAGGACAGGCGCTCGAAACCTGTTTCTTCATCCAACCATCGGGTGGTTAAACCTACGGTTAACTGATCAGCGTTCGCTATTCTATCCCAGCCGCCACTGAAAATATTTTCATCAAAGGCCTGAGCGAAGTTGAAGGTAGCAATACTGGTGTCATAGATAGGAATCTGGGACTGATCCTTATAAGGCACTTTCAGGTAGTACGCCCTGGGCTCTAAAGTTTGTATCGACGCGTTACCAAATAGGCTGGTAGGACGCTCAAAGGTCATGCCTGAGTCTAACGACATAATAGGCAGAACCCTGGACTGGGTTCTAGGATTACCAGCGTATGAAGGTAGGTCGTACCAATCGGTGTTGTACTGGCTAAGGTGCACCCCAACTTTGGGCGTCACATACCAGCCTGGCCGCACTATAGGAAAAGACACCGCGTTATAGGAAGAAAATCGCGTGCCATTCGGAGCTAGGCGTGCATCCCTATACGCATCAAACTTAGAAAATCGCCCTGAATAAAAAGGCATGCGAAAACGCGTTGCATAGTTTTCCGAGGTAACGTCAAAGCCACCCCAGTTATAACGTGCCGCCTGTACGTAAAGCTCAGGCAGTTTATTGTATTGCGGAGTTACATAACCCGCGGTCTGATCCTGCAAGGTCTGGTAAGTATGGGCGTATACCGACGCGCTGACATACTGATTACCGCCCCAATTCAAACCGACGCTACTGGGCAAATAGGTATTGGTGGCTTCGTTCAAGCCAAAGCTGGAAAAATCACGAAAGTAGTCATCGTCAGAGGCCCGACGGATATCCATGTTGGCACTAAAACCACCGCCTAGTGCATGGCGATGTTGCCAGGCGTAATACCAACGGTCGTCATTTGTTACCCTATCATTATGCAAGTACGTGCCATATAGCTCTCCGCTATAGCGTTTACCCAGATAACGGAATTCAGTACCTAGCTGCACACCACGCTTGCTCATGATGCGTGGCGTAATTGTGGCATCGTAATTAGGTGCCAGATTCAAATAGTACGGCAAGGAAAAATCAAAACCACCCTTGCTAGTGGTGCCATAGGTAGGCAGCAAAAACCCTGACTTACGTTCTTTGCGTATAGGAAAACTAAGGTATGGCGAATACATCAGGGGCACGCCCTTGAAGAACAGCGTGCCATGACGGGCTATACCCTCGTTTTCGTCAAAATGCAGATCTACCTGAGGTGAGCGTATATACCAAGCGGGATCAGGACAAGGACAGCCAGAATAGGTCACGTCCTTCAAGCGCATATGCTGCTTGTTGAACATAGTGGCTAGCTCGGCCTTACCCGAACCGGCGTTAGCACCCAACCAGAAGTCTGGCGTAGTTACCTGCCCCGATTCGCTATTAACGTTGTAGTCCAGTTCAGGACCGACCACAATACTGCCTTCTTGCATCATGCGGCCATTACCGCGCACACGTACGTCACCCGTGTTGCGCTGGTAATCGATGCGATCACCCTTAACGACCGAGTCTATGCGGCGAACTTCGGCATTGCCCTTGAGTATTGCCTTGCCCTCGCTATCCGTTTCCATGGTGTCAGCCATCATGAAAGTAGCGATTTCATCGTCGTTCACCTGGCTATGCAAACCCAACTTGGAACTGACTTTAAGGCCAGGCGAAGCCGCGGACACAGCTGAAACCGGCAAGGCTTGCTGTGCCTGTACCGACGTGGCGGCGTATAACGCCAATGGAACTGCCCACCTAACCCAACGCACGAGGATTTCGTCTCCGGAAAAATCAGACTCTATTTTGGCACAAAGCCAGACGATAACACTGGCAACCCGGTATTATAGAGAAGCTGACGCCAGCATAGTTGCACCAGCCTATTTTTTCCGCTTCACTTTACTCTGACACCATGACCGCCACTGCACAATCTAGTAACGAAATTCGCCTACACGTATTAAAAAGCTGGCTCGCCACTGTGGCTGATGCACATGCATTGAACATAAGCACACTGCGGACAGCATCCAGCGATGCCAGTTTTCGCCACTATTATCGTATAGACACTAGCAGCGGAACCGCTATCGTTATGGATGCACCGCCACCTCACGAAGACTGCGGCCCCTTTCTGCACGTGACTAGCCTGCTGCAACAGGGCGGTCTGAACGTACCCGAAATACTGGCACAAGACACCAAACAGGGTTTTTTACTGCTATCTGACCTGGGTGAGCTTAGCTACTATCAAGCTATACAAGTCGGCCTATCTGACAGCCAACTGCAACTGTTGTACCGGAACGCCATCACCGCGCTGGTCGCCATGCAACAACACGCACCCAGCACTGGGCTTCCCCCCTACGACAGCACCCGCCTGCTAGAAGAACTTGCCGTTTTCCCTGAATGGTATGCCGCCCACCATTGCCAAAGCCCCCTGAATGAACAGGATATGGCCACGGTACAGCAAGCCTTTACCCTGCTGGCCAACGATGCAGCCAAACAGCCCCAAGTCCTGGTGCATCGCGACTTTCACTCCCCCAACCTGATGGTTTTTGGGCAGCTTGATAACGCTAAATCTACGCCTACACAAACCACAGGCCCCGCTCTGATTGACTATCAAGACGCGTTGCTTGGCCCCATCACCTACGACATCGCTTCATTGATTATGGACGCGCGCACCACTTGGGAAGAACCTCAGCAACTGGATTGGGCGATACGCTACTGGGAAGCGGCGCGTGCCGCCAACCTACCCGTACACGCAGATTTTGCCGATTTCCACCAAGCCTATGAGTGGATGAGCTTGCAACGCAATTTACGCATACTGGGAGTATTCGCCCGGTTGTCCCACCGCGACGGTAAACACAACTACCTAGAACACATTCCTCGCGTGAATGCCTATGCCAGGCAAGTTGCCAGCCGCTACGGTGTATTGGCCCCCTTACGCCGTGTGCTGGACAAACTGGACAACATCCAGGTCACCACAGGCTACACCTTCTAATGCGCGCCATGATATTAGCTGCCGGTCGCGGCGAACGCATGCGACCGTTAACAGACACCACCCCCAAGCCCTTACTTAAGGTAGGGGGCAAGCCACTTATCGTTTGGCATATCGAAAAATTAGTGGCCGCCGGCATAGACACCATCATCATCAATCATGCCTGGCTAGGCCAGCAAATAGAGCAAGCACTGGGAGATGGCAGTCAATTTGGTGCCCATATCCGCTACTCACCCGAAGCTCTGCCCCTGGAAACCGCTGGTGGCATTGCACAAGCACTGCCTTTTTTTCAGGATCAACCATTTCTAGTCATCAATGGCGACATCTGGTGTGACTGGAGCGTGAACCAGGCCCTAGTACAGGCCACAACCCTGAACGACCAGGGTCTATTGGCCTGGTTGCTACTAACGGACAACCCCGCACACCACCCCCAGGGTGACTTCACCTTGGGTGATGACTTACTTGTCTACGACCAACCACTATCCCCAACCAAACTGACCTTTACCGGCATAGGCGTGTATCAGCCATCGTTATTCCACGATTTACAACAGGGCCAAGCTGCGCCCTTGGCACCCTTACTGCGCCAAGCCATGCACCGGGGACTGGTCAGCGGTAAACACCACACTGGCCGCTGGACCGATGTAGGTACACCATCCAGACTACAACAGTTACACCAAGAGCTGCATACACCTTAGTGGCATCCCCCTCTACCCTTGAGCTTACACATCACGCTACACTGACTCCTTAGATGCGCAGCCAGTTCGTATCGAAATCTGGCAAGGTGCAACCAAGGACGGAAAAACATCTTAATAGCGTCATATCCGTTTATGCTTTAATGTTTTGGGCAATAAGATCGAGACATCTATTTTGTCCCGCAATACAGGAATTTTCATGGCTGCTTCCTACAAACGAAACGCCTTCAAACCCACTGCCTATGGCCACTCCCGCAGGTCGCGTCGCATTCCGCGCTGGTTGGTACTTATGCTGACAGGCATAATCCTGGGTTCAGGCGGCTTATTATTTCTGCAAAAAAGCTACGGCCCAACCCGATTGACCGTAGAACAGTCCGAACAACTGCACTATGACTTGAATAGTGCCAACATGGACAAACAGCGCCTACAAGCCCAGGTGAATCAACACAACCACGAGCTAACCGAATTACGCGCCAGTCACGAAGTCATCACCAAAGACCTGGCCCAGGAAAAAGCCAGGGCAGTCCGTCTTGCAGAAGACATCCAGTTACTGGCCAGCGCCTTACCCCCTGACCCCAGAGGTACAACACCTGGCATACGTGCAGCTGCCTTCAAGAATGTTGACAGACAACTGGACTATGAAATCTTGCTAATGCAAGACAAGGACAAAACCAGCCAGTTCATCGGCGAAATTGAACTCGTAGTAAATGGGCGTTATCCCAATGGCAACGTGGTAAATATCGATTTGCCCAGATTCCCTATATCGCTAGAGCAGTTCACCCAAGTACGTGGTCAAGTACCGCTACCTAACGGTCTAGTCGCGCGCCAGGTGACGATTAAGGTATTTAAGGAAGGGGCTGCTAAGCTCAGTGCGACCAGGACGATTACTGTTGGTAAGTAGGCTAGTCGCAAGATCAAAATAGCTTACTGACAAACGTTGCGATCACGGCAGCACCCTTTGCGATAGCGGGGGTGCAATCAGAGTAAGCGTTCTAAGACTTCCAATCTAGCCTCTCGCATCGCTTGCTTAATAGCCTGTGGATTACCTACATGCCGACTGGCAATAGCCCCAGCGTCTATACTTCTGATGGCGGTAACTCTACGTTCCCAGGCCTGTAGCTCAGGCAAACGATCTGTAGCCACGCTGTTGCTATCCAATGCTATACACGTCGTAGCCGCTATCAGTTCCAAGAACCGATCTGGCTTACGTAAAGCATCACAGCGCTCCATCAGGTCCAAGCGCTCCTGCGGGGACAAATATGGATTTGGTGCTACACCTGGATTCAAACCCAGGCCTTGCACAATCATAGGCAATAAACGCGCATAGTCCTGGCATTCACTAGGAGCACGTATGTGCGCGCCTACAGCTGCAGGTTGTGCAGAGTGTCGGCACAACAGGGCAAAGCATACCGGCAGACTAAGATCTGATGCTACGGCGCAAGCCAGTTCGGCGGTAATCTGATCGGTATAGACCAGATCAGGCATAACACGCTCTAGGGCGCCAGTGCTGCGTAAAACGTCAAACATACGCCCGGGTTGGCCTGCCCTTAAGCCTTTAGCTACTTCCTGCCACACCCGTTCTGGCACCAGGGTATCAACCTCACCATCATCGACCAGCTGCCTGGCCAAACGCAAGGTTTCATCGGCAATGGAAAAATCGTGGAAGCGAGCGGCAAAACGAGCCAACCGTAACAAACGCACAGGATCTTCGTTAAAGGCTTGTCCCACATGGCGCAAGACTTTGTTGCGGATGTCATCCTGACCCCGTAAAGGATCAATAAGCTGACCATCGGGTGCCTGCGCAATCGCATTAACGGTTAAATCGCGGCGCTGTAGATCGTCCTCCAGAGTGACGTCGATACCGGTATAAAAGGTGAATCCCTTATAACCTCGCCCAGATTTTCTTTCGGTACGTGCCAGCGCGTACTCTTCACGCGTAACGGGGTGCAGAAAAACAGGGAAATCCCCGCCTACAGGCAAAAACCCCCTGGCCGCCATCGTTTCAGGGCTTGCCCCGACCACAACCCAGTCCCTATCACCAGCGGGCAGGTTCAGTAGCTGATCACGAACGGCGCCACCCACAATATAGACCTGCAGCCCTTGCGTGGCCGCATCCATTTGACCTGTTTGACCCATACCCCTATAGCCCTACTTATAAAAACTGATGTCGACGCATCCCTATTACCTGTTAGGGTAAAGCGACTTTTTTGCTGGGTGCCGGTGATATGGTTCCCAGACGCTGCTTCAAGGAATGCGGTTGCCCGCTGAACATGGCAGCGTAGTAAGTGGCATTCGACAGCACATTTTTGACGTACAAGCGGGTTTCAGTAAAGGGTATGGTTTCGGCAAAGATAGCCCCTTCGACTGGCCCCAGCAGCTTAGAGCGCCACTGCACAGGGCGACCAGGTCCGGCGTTATAACCAGCAGATGCCAGTACTTCCGACCCCCCCAGATCATTTAACACCATGCTTAAGTAGCTGGTACCCAACACCGTATTGGTGTCAAAGTCATTGACTGATGATGGGGTAAAGTCTTGCATACCAATTTTCTTAGCAACCCATTTCGCCGTTGCTGGCATCAACTGCATAAGGCCTGATGCCCCTACGCGGGAACGTGCGTCAGTAATAAAGCGCGACTCCTGTCGTATCAAGCCATATACCCAGGCTGGATCCAGGTTAACCAAGCGTGCTTTTTCGGTAACTTTTCCTTCAAAGGGGGCGATAAAACGCTGGCTGAAGTCGATATCGTTTTGAGTACGTAAAGACGTATTCACTACCCTGTCGTAAATATGTTCCTGGCGTGCCAGTTCGGCAGCAGCCAATAGTTGCCTGTCGCTCATGCCACGTAGGGAAAAATTCCATTCTGGCACAGCTTCAGGGCGCCAACCCAAATCAAACAAAGCAATCGCCCGCTGTAATCCCGCATTACCACGGGCAGCATTTAGTTCTTCAGCAGTAACCGGCGCAGGAGACACTGGCACCGCCTGCAATACACCCAGCTCTTCGCTGGCTAGCTGCCCATAAAAACTAAGGTCTGTGGCAATAGAAGCATAGTGCTGCGAAGCCGCCTTCTGATTCCCTGTAGCATGCAAAGCACGTGCATACCAATAGACCCACACAGGTTCAGCAGCTTGCTTAGCCGACATGCGACGTATGGATTTGGCAACCATATCCCAGTTGATGTTGCCTTGACGCAATTCGGAACGCACCTGCCATGCATGGTTGTAATCGGTCAGCCTGGCATTGCCCGAACGCCTATACCAGTTGGCGGCTTGGGGTTCTACATTCAACGCCGACACTAAGCCAAACTGGCTCCAGACCCACTCTAGGTTGGCCTTGGGAATCGCCTGTGCCCACTGGCTTTCAACATAGGTGGCATTAGTGTCCCGCTCAGAGCCTCGGGCCAAGCGTGATAACGCCAAGGTGACCAATTCAATGTCTGCCCTACTTTTAGGCGCAGCACGCCCAGCCAACCATGTTTTGGGGTTTTTCATGAGAGCGGCGTATTGCACCATTTCCGCCCCTGTAAACATAACGGCTGCCAAACGCTGTGATGTCTTGGGTTTATTTTCTTCTAATGAAGCACGCAGCATGGGCTCTAGGTGCTTCCATCCAACAATTTTGCTGGCAACAAATTGATCCAGCATGGACCAGCAGGCATTATTCGGCGTAAATGCATCTATCGCTTGATCCGCATTCACGGGCAACTTGGTTTGTTGACGCGCCAACAGTAAGGAACAATCAATATGTGCATTACTACTGACCACAGGTGCCAGACTGAGTCCTTGGGAATAATTGCCCGAACGCACGGCCGCAACAATCCAGTCACCTTTGACTTTGTCGGCAAGGTAGTCATCCTGGTTCACTTGCATGAACTGCTGGATTTGGTCATTAGGAACAGGCTGTGTAGGATCCTGGATTTGCTGGCGTAATTGCCAATAGTTAGCGTATATGCCTAGCACCGGATCATCTTGAGCGATAGGCACTAAGGTGCTTAAAGCAGGCCATTGCTTTTTTTGCATGGCAGTACGTGCTTCTATCACGGCTTGCCGTGCTGCGGCAGGCACCACCACAGGTGCCGGTGGCGAAACCGCAGTCTGGTCAGTTGGTGCAGGCGACGCAGCCAGCAAGGGCTTGCCAACCTGATCTGCCGATACTGCAGGCTTTTCTGCTCCTGCACAAGCGGTAAGACCTATAGACAAGGCCAGCCAAACTCCCAGCTTATGACGACGCACAGCGCGTGCGCCAGAAAAGTTCTGGTTTTTCTGATAACGTTGACTGTTAACCACCATATCGCCTCTGACCCCTAATATTGCCATGAATACCACACAGAATAACGCAGTCCCCTTACGAGCGCGACTCAAACAGCGACGCGACGCACAAAGTTCTACAGATACTAGCCGCGGCGCCTTACTGATACGCGGACGGCTGTTTACTTGGTTGGCGTCTAACCGCACTCGCCTGCTAGAAGCTGGCAAGTCTGCGCCACAACATATTGCTGCCTTCTGGCCCCTGCCTGGTGAGCCCGAACTACAGGCACTATTGCGGCAATGGGCAGAAGAAGAAGGCTATCAGGTGTCCTTACCCGTCGTCATTGGCCCGAATGAACCCCTGGAATTTCGTCACTGGACGCCAGACACCCCTATGGTCACTGGTACCTACGGTATCCAAGAACCTATTGGTGACCCCGCCCCCTTACCAGATATTATCCTAGTGCCTACCCTGGGCTATACCCGCCAAGGTGACAGAATAGGCTATGGCAAAGGCTACTACGACAGGACCTTGGCCGACCTGCAAAAGCGCGGCCACCCGTTTACCAGTATTGGTATCGCATGGGCTACCGGGGATTTGTCGGGTGAAAACTATACCCCAGCAGCGCATGATGTAAAGCTAGACAGCATACTAACGGACAAGGGCTGGGCCGTGCCAGCACCTGTACTGGCGTAGCCACTTTACGCGTTTAGTTCAAACGTAACTGCTTCCACAACGCCATAGTGACATCGGCGTTGTTCAAGGTGTATAAATGCAGCCCTGGTGCCCCGCCATCCAGCAGGCGCTGGGACAAGTCACCCACAAAATCAATACCGAAATCACGTATAGATGCTTTGTCATCGCCAAAATCGCTAAGGCGCTGACGTACCCAACGCGGCACTTCTGCACCGCACATATTAGAGAAACGCAGCAGCTGGCTACCATTAGTGATAGGCATAATGCCTGGCACAATAGGGATATTAACCCCTTGATGTTGAGCGCGACTGACAAAGTCAAAATACGCGTCGGCATTAAAGAAGTACTGGGTAATGGCGCTATTCGCACCCGCCTGCACTTTAGTGACAAAGTGATTCATGTCGGTGGCCGCACTATCAGACTGAGGGTGGACCTCGGGGTAGGCAGCCACTTCTATGTGAAACCAATCACCACTGTGCTCACGTATAAAACCGACTAAATCACTTGCGTAGTGAAGCTCACCAGCGTCACCCCCCATACCGGATGGCAGATCACCACGTAAGGCAACGATACGCTTAATGCCTAGCTCTTGGTAGGCATCCAGGGTTTCAGCCAAAAAAGCTTTGCTCGAACCCACGCAAGACAAGTGTGGGGCAGTATCGCAACCCAGATTTTTTAATAGGCGTACGGTTTCGGTAGTGCCGCTGCGGGTAGAACCACCTGCACCAAACGTGACACTGACATACGACGGATGCAAGGCCAAAAGCTGCTTGGCCGAACGCACAAGCTTTTCTTGGGCGGCAATATCACGCGGTGGGAAAAACTCTAGGCTGATTACTTTTTGCTGCTGACTCATGAAGATAATAATCCTGACAATAGCCCGGAAACCAAGCTATAAACTAGGGCGCCCAAGGCAGCCCACCAGAAGCCATTAACAGTAAAGCCTTTCAGTATGGATCCGGCCAGCCAAAACAGCAGTGCGTTCAAGACCAACAAAAACAGGCCCAAAGTCACTATCGTGATGGGTAAAGTCAACAAGATCAGCAGTGGTTTGACCAAGCTATTAAGCAAGCCCAACACCAAGGCAGCGATCAATGCAGACCCGAAAGACACCACAGTAATACCGGGTAACAAATACGCCACGACAAGCAAGGAAACGGCGTTCAATATCCAAACAAGAAGTAAGCTCATGGTTAAGGCTCCGATGTAAGTACGGCATACGCTGCCAAGGCCTATGCCTCGGCAGCAAATTTACGGATGCAAGACTAGATCTTAATAACGGTAGTGCTCAGGTTTGTAAGGCCCTGTGACTGGCACATTGATGTAGTCAGCCTGGTCAGGACGCAGTTCTGTTAACTGCACACCAAGTTTTTTCAAGTGTAAACGCGCAACCTTTTCATCTAAATGCTTAGGCAGAACGTATACCTGGCCTTTTTCGTAGGCTTCGCCACGGGTGAACAATTCAATTTGCGCAATAGTTTGGTTAGTAAACGACGCTGACATCACAAACGACGGGTGTCCAGTAGCGCAACCTAAGTTAACCAAGCGACCCTGTGCCAACAAAATAATACGTTTTCCATCTGGGAACACCACGTGATCCACCTGAGGCTTAATTTCTTCCCAAGGCAGGTCAGCAATAGATGCAACGTCGATTTCGTTATCGAAGTGACCAATGTTGCAAACTATGGCCTGGTCTTTCATGAGGTCCATGTGTTCGCGCGTAATGACATGGTAGTTACCGGTAGCAGTAACAAAAATGTCGGCCACGGCAGCGGCTTCTTCCAAGGTGACAACTTTGTAGCCTTCCATGGAGGCTTGTAGGGCACAAATAGGATCGACTTCGGTGACCCAGACCTGAGCGCGTAACGCCGATAATGCCTGTGCACATCCCTTACCTACGTCACCAAAGCCGCAAACCACAGCAACTTTGCCAGCAATCATGACGTCGGTTGCCCGCTTGATACCATCGACCAAGGATTCGCGGCAGCCGTACAGGTTGTCGAACTTAGACTTGGTGACTGAATCATTAACGTTAATAGCGGGAAAAGCCAATTCGCCTTTTTTGGCCATTTGGTACAAACGATGTACCCCTGTCGTGGTTTCTTCGGTAACACCCTGAACCGCAGTCAAACGCACAGAATACCAATGCGGATCGCGTGCCAGCTGTGCCTTAATCGAAGCAAACAGTATGCGTTCTTCTTGGCTGCTAGGGTTATCCAAGACAGAGATATCGGTTTCAGCCTTGGTGCCCAGGTGCAGCAATATGGTTGCGTCGCCGCCATCGTCCAGGATCATGTTGGCGTGCTGATCGTTGGGCCATTGGAAAATTTGGTGAGCATAATCCCAGTAATCTTCCAGGGATTCGCCTTTAATCGCGAACACGGGTGTACCGTTATCGGCAATCGCCGCAGCCGCGTGATCTTGAGTAGAGAAAATATTGCACGATGCCCAACGGACCTCAGCACCCAGGGCTTCCAGAGTTTGTATCAGTACCGCGGTTTGTATGGTCATGTGCAGGCTGCCTGCAATGCGCGCACCCTTCAAAGGCTGAGACGCGGCATATTCTTCACGCGTTGCCATCAAGCCTGGCATTTCTGTTTCGGCAATAGCAATTTCGCGGTGCCCCCAGGCAGCCAGGGAAATATCAGTGATTTTGTAGTCGGGCAGAGTAGTATCGGCAACAGTATTCATGGCGGGTATCCAAAATAAATCCGCACAGACGTGACCACTTGCTGCGTATACGCAAACAGGGCTCATCTTCGCCTGAACGGGGAATGATGAGCGCCGTTGAAACATTAACATCCTGAGCCTAGCGGGTGTAATGACCCGTTGCAGCGCCCCTCAGGAGGCATCAATTGTAGCGCAATTTCGCAGTTAGCTTCAGCCCTTACGGCGCGGATAGCCTTCTGCAGTAATGCGCTGCCAAATTTGCTTTTTTTCAGTATCGTCCAGGATCACCCAGTTAGCGACCTCTGTGATGGTGCGCCCACAACCCCGACAAATATCGTCATATAAGGTGGAACACACCGCCACACAGGGCGAGTCTGTGGGTAACAGACTGCGAGGGTCCTGGCCGCTGGTCATTAAGCCGCCCGCTTAAGAACCTGGACTTTATCCGTGGCTTCCCAGGTAAACTCGGGTTCTGGGCGACCAAAGTGGCCATAAGCCGCTGTCTTAGTGTAAATAGGACGCAACAAATCCAACATTTCGATAATGCCACGTGGACGCAGATCAAAGTGCTCACGCACCAAACGAGCAATTTGGTCGTCGGGGATAATGCCTGTGCCTTCGGTGTATACCGTGATATTGATGGGCTCTGCAATACCGATTGCGTAGCTAACCTGCACCTGGCACTGACGTGCCAACCCAGCGGCCACAATATTTTTAGCAACATACCGGGCTGCGTAACTGGCTGAGCGGTCTACCTTAGAGGCGTCTTTACCGGAAAATGCGCCTCCACCGTGCGGGCAAGCGCCACCATAGGTATCGACAATGATTTTGCGTCCGGTTAAACCGCAGTCGCCCTGAGGTCCACCAATAACAAACATGCCCGTGGGATTAACCAGGTATTTAGTATTGGCCGTTAACAAACCATCGGGGAAGCTAGGTCGTATGATATGTTCCAGGACGGCATCTTTGATGTCGTCTTGCGATATGTCAGGAGCATGCTGGGTGGACACAACCACGGTGTCGACTTCGACCGGCTTACCATTTACATAGCGAAAAGTGACTTGAGACTTGGCATCGGGGCGTAACCAAGGCAGGCGGCCGTCTTTGCGCAGTTCGCTTTGGCGCTGCATTAAACGGTGGGCGTACCAAATAGGTGCAGGCATCAAGTCTGGGGTTTCGTCGCAAGCATAACCAAACATTAAACCTTGGTCGCCCGCGCCCTGGTCACCCAGGTTATCAGCACTGCGGTCTACGCCCTGAGCAATATGAGGTGACTGCTTGTCGTAGGCCACCAATACAGCACAACCTTTGTAATCTATGCCGTAATCGGAGTTGTCATAGCCTATGCGCTTAATCGCGTCACGCGCTACTTGGATGTAATCGACATTCGCCGTCGTGGTAATTTCACCGGCCAAGATAACCAAGCCGGTATTGCACAGCGTTTCAGCGGCCACACGCGCCTGAGGATCTTGTGTCAGGATGGCGTCCAGGATAGAGTCCGAAATTTGGTCAGCGACTTTATCAGGATGCCCTTCAGAAACGGATTCTGAGGTGAAAAGAAAATCAGTATTTCCCACGGTAAGTTACCCTTGTGTTAACAACTGGAACAAGCCAGCATATTGGTTGAACAAAATGCGTGCACCTGAAGGTTGTAACAGCGGTAAACCCGGCGCGACGCTTTAGCGGTATTTTTGCCCTGATCGTTTTTGAAAACATCGGACATCGCTCCGCAAGTTGTCGTTTAACTCAGCGATAAACTGTATTTTAAGCGAAAATGACAGCATTCGTATATATCACCACATATTCAATAAGGGTTCACGCTTTATGCTCTTGGCTTTATTTCGTTTGTTTGCACGGCTGCCGTTGCCCGTGCTGCACCGAATGGGCCGCACGCTAGGCCTGCTGGTTTATTTGTGTCCAGGTCGCTACCGTAAACGCCTGCAAAGCAATGCCCGGCAAGCAGGCTATGACGCCCCCAACTTTGCCCGGCAAGCGGCGGCAGAAACCGGCGCGATGATTCTAGAAACCCCCAGGGTGTGGCTGCGCACAGCGGCATGCTTACAACAAACGCATAGCGATGACGACGCAGTGGTCAAACAGGCACTCGCTCAAGGCCGCGGCATTTTGTACCTCACGCCCCATCTAGGCTGCTTCGAAATTACGGCACGCTACCTGATACAACACGGCCCCATTACCGTCATGTACCGACCACCTCGACAGGCGGCGTTAGAACCGTTAATGGAACAAGCGCGGAATACGTCGGGCTTAAAGGCAGTACCGGCCACCATGCAAGGTGTACGTGAGTTCGTGCGCGCCCTGAAACGCGGCGAAGCCGTAGGCATGTTGCCCGATCAGGTACCCGGCAGCGGCGAAGGTATCTGGGCACCCTTTTTTGGCAAGCCTGCCTACACTATGACACTAGCTGCCAAGCTTGCCTTGCAAACCGGTGTGGCGGTTATCCTGACCGCCGGTGAACGCTTGCCTGGAGGTAAGGGCTGGCGCATACATTACGTTCGCTTAGACGAMCCCCTACCCGCCACAGCAGCCGAATTGGCTACCGCCATCAATGCCGCCATGGAAAGTCTGATACGGCGTTTTCCTACGCAATACCTGTGGGCCTACAACCGCTATAAAATTCCGCACGACGCGCCTCCGCGCCCTGATTACCCTAGCCATGAGATTGAATAAAACCACATTATTACGCGCTGTATTTTCCTATTTTGGCCGTGCTACACCGGCTAGCCGTAAACGCTGGGCATGCAGTTTAGGATGGCTGGCACTACACTTAATGCGCTCTAGGGCTCATATAGTACGTACGAATTTAGCGCTGTGCTTTCCTGATCACAGCCCGCAAGAGCGGGAAACCTGGGCTCGCCAGCATTTCAACTTACTGGCACGCTCGGTCATAGACCGTGGCCTACTCTGGTTTGGCGAGCGCGAACTCATTCTAAACACCATACATACTAGCGGCCTGGAACACTTGGACCGCGCACTCGCGGAAAAGCGTCGTATTATTTTGCTGGCACCGCATTTTGTAGGGCTGGATGCCGCGGCAACCCGGTTAACAATGGCGCTGCAGGAATCCGCCACCATGTACACCCCACAAAGCGACGCTGGTATCGATCAATTTGTACATGTTGGGCGCTCACGCTTCAATACCGTACATCTGGTCAGCCGTCGCGACGGGGTACGCGGCCTGATCCGCTATTTGCGCCAAGGCGTCCCCGTCTATTACCTACCCGATATGGATTTTGGCATTAAGGGCGCCGACTTCATTCCTTTTTTTGGCGTGCCTGCGGCGACCTTACTGGCCACCGCCCAAATCGCCAAAGCATGGGATGCTATCGTGCTACCCATTATCAGCCGCCTGGATGCCAACACGGGTACGTATCAACTGGACGTATTGCCGCCGTTACAGAACTTCCCCGGCGACGATAGCCCACAACTGGCTACAGCCAGGCTTAACCAGCTAATAGAAAGCTGGGTGCGTGTCGATCCACCGCAATACTACTGGGTACACCGACGCTTCAAGACGCGCCCCGAGGGGCAACCCAGGGTGTATTAAGCTAAGTACAATAAGCACAACACAAGGAACTCCCTACGCTTATGTCATCTTCTCCATTGTCCGCCGACGATGTCGCGCTTTTTCTAAAAGAAAACCCCGAATTCTTTACCGACCACGCAGAGCTGTTTTCATCTATGCGTGTACCCCACCCTCACGAAACCCGAGTTATTTCCCTGGGCGAGCGTCAAATACTCACCTTGCGCGCACGCAGCAAAGAAATGGAAGGGCAATTGTCTGGGCTGATCCAAAACGCTGTGGGTAATCAGAAAATCAGTAAAACCCTGATCGACTGGTGCAGCCAGATGCTGGCCGAAGACAACGCCACCCAGCTACCAGGACATATCGTTCAGGGGCTTAGTCAATTATTTGGTTTGCCCTCGGTGGCCTTGCGTCTGTGGAATCTTCCCGCCTTGACCAACTCCACCTACACCGCCGACGTGACTAGCGACATACAAACCTGGGCCTCTACCCTGGCACGCCCGTATTGTGGTCCTATGGACAATCACGACGTGGCTAACTGGCTGGATACCCCCCCCGCATCACTGGCGGCAATGGCTTTACGCCCCTGCCCTGAAAGCTCGCCCTTTGGAATGCTGGTGCTGGGCTCCGACGATGCCACTCGCTTTACTAGCGATATGGGCACCGAATTCCTGGAAACCATACGCGACCTAAGCAGCGCCAGCCTGCTACGCCTGGTGACTCCACAACTGCCAGAAAGCGCCTAAGGCCCAACGTGAGTGCCTTGCCGGAAACGGTTCAGCAATGGCTGGTTTTCCTACATACCCAGCGGCGCTACTCCGACCACACCTTGTCAGCTTATCGTCGTGACATTCAGCGTTTGCTGGATGCTCACCCTGATGTCCTGTTAGACAGCCTGACCGAAAATCATATTCGACTTGCGCTAGGACGTTTACATAGTCGGGGGCTAGCCCCACGCAGTCTGGCTCGCGCCCTGGCAGCGTGGCGTGGTTACTACCAGTGGCGCGCCCCCACAGCGGGACTGGACAGCAACCCTGTCGCAGGCGTGCGCGCCCCAAAAGCACCTCGTGGCCTACCCAAGGCCTTATCAGTAGAGCAAACGCAGGTATTACTGGATAGGCCTGGTTTACCAGCAGCCCACACAGCGGAAGCATGTCGTGACCAAGCCATGTTCGAAGTCCTATATTCCAGTGGTATGCGTTTGGCAGAATTGGTCAGCCTGGACTGGCGCTATACCCGCACCCCCGACTACGAATCCATAAGCTGGCTACACCTTGCTGAAGATGAAGCGGTAGTCCGTGGTAAAGGCAATAAAACCCGTAGCCTGCCCTTAGGTGGAAAAGCCATTGCTGCCCTGCAACATTGGCTAGAACTACGTTCGCAACTGATGACCGAGCGCACGACAGGCCCCAACCACCAAGCGGCCTTATTTCTAGGGGTACGCGGTCAACGTATTAGCCCGCGCATGGTGCAATTACAGCTCAATAAACTCGCCGCGCTGGCAGGCCTGCCAGTACACGTACATCCGCATAGTTTGCGCCACAGCTTTGCCAGCCATATGCTGCAATCAGCCCAAGACCTGCGCGCTGTACAGGAACTCCTGGGGCACACCAACATTTCCACCACGCAAATTTACACCCGTCTGGATTTTCAGCATTTAGCCCAGGCTTATGATCAGGCTCACCCCAGAGCCAAACGCAAATAACCCTAGCGTGTATCAACGACAGCTTAGTTCAACGCCGCGATTAACTGATCAGCATTCCAACGCATCATGCCCAAGTAAGTAGCAGCGGGCTGCCCCGGCTGAGCCAAGGCATCGGAATACAGGGTGCCACCTACCTTTGCCCCGGTTTCACGAGCAATTTGGCTAACCAATTTGGCACTACTGACGTTTTCAATAAACACCGCAGCGATATGCTCCTGGCGAACGCGATCAATAATGGCTGCTACATCTTTTGCCGAAGGTTCGGCTTGACTGGCAGCTCCTGCAGCAGAGATAAACTGTATACCGTAGGCCTGAGCAAAATAGGCAAAGGCATCGTGCGATGTAATGACTTTTCGACGCTGCGGCGGTATCAAGGCGATCGCCGTCTTGATGTCCTGATCCAGCGCCTGGATACGGGCAATATAGTGGCTAGCGTTGGCGTAGTAATCAGCCGCATGAGCAGGATCCGCTTGTGCCAAACCGGCAGCAATATTCTGCACATATATCACCCCATTTCCCAACGACTGCCAAGCATGGGGGTCGATATCGCCGTGATCGTGGTCATGATCATGTCCGTGGTCCAATTCCGGCTGATTTAATTTCCTGGCCACAATGCCAGCACTTGCCACAACCTGCTCACCTTTAAACTGAGCGGACTGCAACATGCCCGCCAACCACGTTTCAAAATTCAACCCGTTGACCACTAGCACCTGTGCACTAGCCAGCGCTTTGACCTGACGCGGCGAGGGCTCAAACGTATGGGCATCGCTATCAGGTCCGACTATCGTGGACAAGGCAATATGCTGACCGCCAACGTGTTTGACCATATCGGCCAATATAGAAAAGCTAGCCACCACGTTTAAGGGAGGAGCTTGTTCATTAGCGCCCACCCCTGGAGCCAATAACAATAACACCACAGACAACAACGCCGCAGTTAAACGACCATATACCCTGCGTATATGGCCTACAGCCCAAAAATACCGTGCCATTATGATGACTCCGTAAACCGCGACAAACGCCGCCGCCTGGCACTTGCCTGTCTAGCAGCCTGTAGCAAACCACCCATAGGGCCAAAAAACACCGAAAAGAAGTACACCAGACCAGCGGCCAGAATGATGGCTGGTGAGGCGGGTACATTCACGTAATAAGAAAATAATAAACCGGCATAACAGGCCAGTGCGCCTATCGCCGCCGACAACACCATTTGTCGACCCACAGACCGCACCCAAAAACGTGCTGCTGTCGCAGGCAGCATCATGATACCCACCACCATCAAGGTTCCCAGCACCTGAAAACCCGCCACCAAAGTCATAACCAGCAACACAAGGAAAGTCATATGCACTACCGTGCCTATGCCAGCTTCACCTTGCAAAAACAAGGGGTCCAGAGTTTCAATGACTAAGGGACGTAGAATCAAAGCCAAGGTCAGTAACGTAATGCTAGATGTGATGGTAACCAACAACAACGAGGCATCATCAAGGCCCAAAACGGTACCAAACAACACATGGATCAAGTCCATATTTGAGCCCCGTAACGACACCAGCAATACGCCCAGCCCCAGGGACACCAGATAAAAGGCTGCAAAGCTGGCGTCCTCGCGCTGGGGGGTCAGACGTGCCACCAACCCCGCCAACATGGCAACCACCAAACCAGTGATCATGCCCCCCAATGCCATAGCCGTCAGGGACAGCCCTGCGGTTAAAAACCCTACGGCCACGCCTGGCAAGATGGCATGTGCCATAGCATCGCCCATCAGGCTCATGCGGCGCAACACCAAGAACACACCCAAAGGACCTGCCGCAAAAGCCAGTGCGAAAGAACCCGCTAGGGCACGACGCATAAACCCATAATCCAGATAAGGCCCCAACAAAACATCCAACAACCAGCTCATTGAAAATCCCCTGCGCATAAGTGGCGAGCCAAATGCAGGTTTTCAGGCGTCAATACCTGTTCTGTGGGCCCCCAGGCAACAACCTGACGAGCCAATAGCAACGTTTGGGGAAAATGCGCCCTGACCATATCCAGGTCATGTAACACCGCAATCAAGGTGCGGCCCTGCTGATGCCAGCCTTGCATCAAGGCTAATAAGTCATCAGTGGTGTGGCGATCAACCGCTGCAAAGGGTTCATCCAACAACAGAATCTTGGCATCGTGCATCATGAGTCGTGCAAATAAAGCACGTTGCAATTGCCCACCGGATAAGGTCCCAATAATGCGCGCGCCAAAATCCCCTAAGCCAACGGCATCCAAAGCGGCTTGTACCCGGTCATGGTCCTTACCGGAAAAACCACGCCACGGTCCCACACGACGCCAAGCTCCCATAGCCACCAAGTCATATACGCTAATGGGAAAGCTACAGTCCAATTCGCCTGCTTGCGGCAGACAAGCAATATGGTCACGGGTATCGCCTTCACCACTAATGCGTATATGACCGTGCACAGGACTGACCTGCCCCATAATGCCTTTGATGAGAGTGGACTTACCCGCACCATTAGGCCCGACCACAGCCGTCAAAGACCCTGTACTGAACAGACCACTGATATCGCGCAGTGCCACACGATCCCGCCAACCTAATGAAACCTGATCTAAAACAATGGCGGTCATAGTGCAGAACTCCACCACCAACCCATAGCCCAACCGGTCAGTGCCCAAAGCAATAACACTGCCAACAACACACGCACCATGCGAGACAGGGCCGAATCCAGCAAGCTGGAACCGCGATAGGGGCGTGTACTGCGACGAAACGGCACAGGTAAACGAGGCATAAAGGTATATGGAAGAATTCGACAAGAAGTGTTATGTTATAACATCCGTAGAGTCTTTACCACAGGGATACTGGCATGACCCGCTTCCATACACATACTATTGCTACTGTGGCCAATCAGCTGGACACCGCTCAGGCCTTGTGCCAAGAGCGCGGCACCCGCCTGACGCCTATACGACGTCAGGTTCTAGAGATTCTGCTTACCCAGCATCGCAGCCTGAAAGCTTACGAATTACTGGATCTGATACGCGATGCTCAACCCGGTGCCGCCCCTCCCACGGTATATAGAGCATTGGACTTCTTGGTAGAACAGGGTCTGGTACATAGGTTGGACGCGATTAATGCCTGGTCAGCCTGTATGGATGCCGCTGGTGAACCCCATGACTTACTGGTGGTTTGCACTCGCTGCGGCTCGGTTGCCGAGCTTAGTGACCCAGAGCTAAAACATCAGTTAGCAGAAAAGGTCGCCAATACGGGCTTTGTACTGTCCAGTCATGAAACCGAGCTACGGGGTTTATGCGAATCTTGCCACGAAGCATAGACTGGTTCTGTGTATATCCCACAGCTTAGCCAGGTCAAACCAAATATATTCGCTGATCTGCCTGTAACATGCTGGTAAAGTCACTTGCCAATTGATTGTTCTGGGGTTTGCTGTAATATCCCCGCTGTGCTGTAATCGCACCTTGAATTTTAGCGTGGCGTCCCCTGGCCTAAAAGCTTGGTTGCCGCCACTACCGCAGCAGGTGTTTTTCACCCGCTTTAAGCGAGGTCTGTAATGAAAGCCGCTATCAAACCTAACGACATGGTGCCTGTCACAATACTGACAGGCTTTCTAGGCGCAGGCAAAACCACACTACTCAAGCGCATACTGTCGGAATACCACGGTCGCCGCATTGCTGTTATTGAAAACGAGTTCGGTCCAGAAAGCATAGACAACGAACTCTTGGTTCAAGACAGCGACGAAGAAATCATCGAACTGAACAACGGCTGTATTTGCTGTACGGTTCGTGGCGACCTGATGCGTACGCTTAGCGACTTGCGTGCCAAACGTGAAGCAGGTGACATCAACTTTGAACGAGTCATCATAGAAACCACTGGTATGGCCAACCCTGGCCCTGTATGCCAAACGTTCTTCATGGACGACGACATCGCCGAATACTATCGCCTGGATGCCGTGGTCACAGTAGTAGATGCTAAGCACGGCATGGCTACCCTGGACACCCAGGAAGAGGCTCAAAAACAGGTTGGTTTCGCCGATAGACTGCTGGTCTCCAAAAAAGACCTAGTCAATGACATCGATTACCAAGCTTTGCGTGCCCGTTTAGTACGTATCAACCCGCGCGCGCCCATTACTCCAGTCAATTTCGGTGAAACTGACCTGACTGCATTAATGGATGTCAGTGGTTTTAATTTAAACACCATTCTGGATATCGATCCCGACTTCCTGACCGATGACCACCCCGATGCTGGCCATGACCATGATCACGATCATAGCCACGACGATCACGAACACGAGGGTGAATGTAACGCCCATTGCGGGCATGCGCATCACCACCACCCTGCACACAATGACGAAATCTCCGCTTTCGTTTTTCGCTCTAAAAAAGCATTTAACCCAGATCGCCTTGAAGAGTTTCTTAACGGTATCATTCAAGTTTACGGACCCGATCTGCTGCGCTACAAAGGCATCCTGTATATTAAGGGCGCAAACCGCCGCATGCTTTTCCAGGGCGTCCATATGCTGATGGGCGCAGAGCCCGGAAAGCCCTGGCTATCCAGTGAAAAACCTAATACCCGTATGGTGTTCATTGGCCGTAAACTGCCCCAAGAAATATTTACCAGGGGCTTGGAACAATGTCTGGTCTGATCACAAGTCAGCCCATAAACCTGTAGGCCTAGGGCTAACGCACCAGTATTACAAAAAAGAGGACACATCATGGCAAATAAACCAGCCGCCGCTACAGACCAGAATCTGGTCCTGACAGAAGAAAAATTATTAGCCATGTCGGAAGACGATTACATGAACGAAGCGCAACTTGGTTTCTTTCGGAATCGCCTCAGGCAGTTAGAAGCCGAGATTCTGGCCAATGCCGGAACGACAACGGAAAATCTGCGCGAAACTCAATTCGTTCCTGACCCTGCCGACCGCGCCACCATTGAAGAAGAGCACGCACTAGAACTACGTACTCGTGACCGCGAACGTAAACTGCTTAAAAAAGTCCAGCAATCACTGGCCTTGATCGATTCTGGTGAATATGGCTGGTGCGAGGAAACCGGCGAGCCCATAGGCTTAGCCCGTTTGCTGGCCAGACCTACAGCCAACCTGTCGCTAGAAGCCCAAGAGCGCCGTGAAATGCGTCAAAAATTGTACGGCGACTAATCCCGTTATCTGGTCGTTTGTCTACAATATCAAGGGGTGGCCTTTTCAGGTCGCCCCTTGATCTTTTAGGGATCATCCCCACGTAGTTATTTCAAAGGAAGATCCATGGAACAATTTCACGCTACCACCATTATTTGTGTCCGCCGCGGCAATCAAGTCGCTATGGGCGGCGATGGCCAGGTCACCCTGGGCAACATCGTCATCAAGGGCACAGCACGCAAACTGCGTCGTTTATATCACGACAAAATCCTGGCAGGTTTCGCCGGCGCCACTGCCGATGCATTCACCTTGCAAGAACGCTTTGAAGCCAAGTTGGAAAAACACCAGGGCAACTTGATGCGAGCTGCGGTTGAACTCACCCGCGACTGGCGTACCGACCGCGTCTTGCGTCGCCTGGAAGCCATGCTCATTGTGGCTGACAGCGAACACACTCTGGTGCTTACCGGCAACGGTGATGTACTAGAACCTGAAAACGGTATTGCCGCTATAGGCTCCGGTGGCGCGTATGCGCAGTCCGCAGCTCTGGCTTTGATCAAAAACACAGAGATGGCCCCAGCCGACATCGTCAAGAAGTCACTGGAAATCGCAGGCGACCTCTGTATCTATACCAATCAAAACCACATTGTCGAAACACTTTAGGCTTCTGCCTGCGCTACCGAGTACGCCACCATGTCAGCTACCATCATGACTCCCGGAGAAATCGTCTCCGAACTCGACAAAAATATTGTCGGCCAAGACAAAGCCAAGCGTTCCGTCGCTGTTGCCTTACGCAGCCGCTGGCGTCGCATGCAGGTTCCTGAACCGCTACGGCACGAAATCGTACCCAAAAATATTTTAATGATAGGCCCTACCGGTGTCGGCAAAACTGAAATTGCCCGACGACTGGCTAAGCTAGCAAATGCGCCCTTCATAAAAATCGAAGCCACAAAATTCACCGAAGTCGGCTATGTAGGCCGAGATGTTGACACCATCATCCGCGACCTGATTGAAATCTCGATCAAGCAGACCCGCGACGTTGAAATGCGCCGTGTACGCGCCCAAGCCCAGGATGCCGCCGAAGACCGTATTCTGGACGTACTGGTGGCACCACCCCGTAACGCTCAGGGCGAACCTGTACGTGAGGAAAACAGTGCCCGCCAAACCTTTCGCAAACGTCTGCGTGAAGGCACCATAGACGATATGCAGCTGGACATCGAAGTCGCCCAGGCCGCACCGCATATGGAAATCATGGCACCTCCAGGCATGGAAGAAATGACCGAACAGCTTAAAGGCATGTTCGCAGGCATAGGCACTGAACGCAAAAAATCACGCAAGATGTCTGTCAAGGAAGCTTTTAAACTGCTTACCGAAGAAGAGGCCTCTAAGCGCATCAACGAAGACGACCTGCGCAGCGTTGCAATTACCAATGCTGAACAAAACGGTATTGTTTTCCTGGATGAAATCGACAAGATTGCTACCCGCCAGGAACATTCTGGTGGCGATGTATCGCGCCAGGGTGTGCAGCGCGACTTATTACCCTTAGTCGAAGGCACCACCGTTAACACCAAGTACGGCGTGGTACGTACCGACCATATACTGTTTATTGCATCTGGCGCCTTTCACCTGGCTAAGCCTTCTGACCTGATTCCTGAACTTCAAGGTCGCTTCCCTATCCGGGTAGAACTGGACTCACTGACTGCCGAAGACTTTGTACGTATATTGTCCGAAACAGATGCGTCTTTGACCAAGCAATATGCCGCCTTGTTGGCCACCGAAGACGTCACTTTGGACTTCACTGACGCAGGCATCAAACGACTGGCCGAATTAGCGTTCGAAGTCAATGAGCGCGACGAAAACATTGGCGCCAGACGCCTGTATACCGTAATGGAAAAGCTGCTGGAAGACTTGTCATTTGAAGCCACCGCCAGCAGTGCCCAAACCGTAGTAATAGACGCTGACTATGTGAACAAGCAACTGGAGCAAACCGCCAAAAGCCAGGATCTGGCGCGCTACGTACTGTAGGGCGATTTACTTCGCGATCTTAGTAATCACGTATTGGTCATTTTCACGCTTGGCGGTGAATTTGACCTTGTCGCCGGGCTGGATACCATTCAGCAAGGCGACATCTGCCTTGTATACCAGCGACATGGCCGGTAGCTGTAATTCAGCGATCGCGCCATGCTTGATGGTGATCTTTCCTGCTTGTGCGTCTACACGACGCACCTCTCCACTAGCTGTGGCTTCTTGGGCGATAGCATTGACGGAATATGCCGACGCCAAAGCCAGGCTGGCAGCCAATACCTGTGTAACTCTTGAGTTGTGGATCATAATGTTGAATACTCCTTCCCAGATGTCTGGTAATTACAGTAATACCATACGCTATCCTTAGCCTTACTGTTGCAACAAGCATAACGCTAAAACTCTACTCAAGGAAATCATCATGGCTACACGTCTTTCTGTTATCACTACCCGCACCGGCGATGCCGGCACCACAGGCTTAGGCGATGGCAGCCGTGTTCCCAAAGACGCCCCTCGTATTACCGCCCTAGGCGATGTCGATGAATTAAATAGCGTAATAGGTGTGCTGCGCACCGAAGACCTGCCCCAGGAAATAGATACGCTACTGGCGCAAGTACAAAACGATTTATTTGATATGGGTGCCGAGCTATGCATTCCTGGCCATATTGCTATGGCTGAAAAGCATGTTTTATTTCTGGATGCCAGTCTGGCACATTACAACGCTGATCTAGGCAAACTAGAAGAGTTCATACTACCTGGCGGTACCCGCGCAGCCGCGCAGGCACACATCGCCCGCACGGTAGCCCGCCGTGCCGAACGTGCCGTAGTCACGCTAGAACACAGCGGCGAAACCGTGAATGCCCCGGTTAAACAATACTTGAATCGTTTATCGGACTTGTGCTTTGTTCTAGCCAGGGCACTGAACAAGCACGCTGGTGCACCCGATGTATTGTGGGGCCGCTAAGCTACTAAGTCGCCTGACATCAAGGCCTTAATTAAACCCTGGCGTCATCACTATGAATATGCAGGGCCTCTAGGAAACGTGACACCATGTTGTAGGTCGCAATCGTAGCAGTTAATTCGACCAGTTCGCGCGGTTCAAACTTGGCTTTGACCGCAGCGAAGATGTCATCAGGCACTTGCACATGACGGGTCATGGCATCGGTGTAATCTAGCACGGCACGTTGTATTTCCGTAAACAATGTAGACGGGCGCCAATCGTGTAGGTCGTCTAATTGCTGTTGAGTCAGGCCTTCCTGTAAGGCGATAGGTGCATGCTGATCGGCTTCGTAAGGAGCCCGATTCAACAAAGCCACCCGCATAATGACTAACTCACGTAGGCCACCGTCTAGCGAGCTATTGTGGCGTATGCCGGTCAAGTGGCTTAACCAGCCGCTGGCAACAGCCGGACTTTGCAGCAGCATTTGGTACAAATGCAATACGCTACCGCGTTGCTCAACGATTTTCTCAACCAAGGGGGAGACCTCGGGAAGGGTCAGGTCAGCATAGGGTAAACGGGCCATAACGATTCCTTTTAAAAACGTGCGGCGCATGGCAACAACAGCTAAGCGCCAGACAGAACCTGTTCTACAGTGCTAATAAAACGGGTCACAATTTCACTGATGTCGTCTTCAGTGCAAATGAACGGCGGTGCCAACAACACATGATCGCCACGCACGCCATCTATGGTGCCACCCATTGGGTACATTAATAAGCCATTTTTCATGGCCTGGTATTTTAATTTGACATGGGTTTTCAAGGCAGGATCCAGACAGACCTTGGTGTCCTTGTCTTGGACGAATTCAACCCCCACAAACAAGCCCCGACCGCGGATATCGCCTATATTCGGATGGGATTCCAGGGCACTACGCAATTCACTGCGTAGCTGCTGGCCACGCGCCTGAACATTGGACAATAAATTATCTTGAACAATCACATGCTGTACTGCCAGCGCCGCAGCACACGCTGTTGCATGCCCCATATATGTATGGCCATGCTGAAAAAAACCACTGCCGTTCACTATCGCGTTATAAATGTGACTACTGGCTATCATGGCGCCTATAGGCTGATAACCTGCACCCAAGCCCTTGGCGATCGTAATGATATCTGGAACCACTTGGTCTTCGGCACAGGCAAACAAATGCCCCGTACGCCCCATACCAGCCATGACCTCGTCCAGTATCAGTAACACCCCGTGTTTATTGCAGACTTGGCGAATTTTTTGCAAATACGTTTTCACTGGCACCAAAGCACCGGCTGTAGCTCCTACTACCGTTTCCGCCACAAAACCGGCTACATTTTCCGGACCCAGCTCTAGGATTTTCTGTTCTAGCTCGGCGGCTAAGCGGCTTGCGTATTGTTCTTCAGTTTCGTCCTGACCTTGATCACGGTAGGCATAGCATGGCGACACATGATGGGCCGGAACCAACAACGGTAAGAAAGGCTCACGTCGCCACGCATTGCCACCTATGGCTAAAGCCCCCAAGGTATTCCCATGATAGCTTTGGCGTCTGGCAATAAAATGACGACGACTAGGCCGCCGGGTTTCTACAAAATATTGACGCGCCAATTTCAAGGCGGCTTCTATCGCTTCAGACCCACCCGATACAAAATACACATGGTTTAGGTCACCTGGCGAACGCTGCGCTAAAAAGCTAGCCAGATCTTCAGCTGCCTGAGTCGTAAAAAATGAGGAATGCGCGTAGGCCACCTGGTCCAGCTGGTCTTTAATAGCCTGGATGACAACAGGATGCCCGTGTCCTAAACACGACACCGCAGCACCACCAGACGCATCAATATAGCTTTTGTTATTTTGATCAAATAGCTCGATACGCTGGCCATTAACGGCAAAATCCAGAGGCTGCTTGGGACTGCGGTGGAAGACGTGACTCATGGCAACTTTAGGTAAATACGCGAAGAAGGTTACAGCTATCATATAGCAGGTGCAGTGCAATTAATACATACTGCAACGTAAAAAGCCCCACGCCTAAACGACATGGGGCTTAATATAAGCAATACTACCCACTCTATTGTAAACAAGACATTTTTATCTTTTATATTCAATGGCTTATTTTCCTGCTAATTGGTAATACCATGAAAAATACCATGCTCAGAAAAGGCTTAACAATATTTTGAAAAATTGCCTACTGAGCGCTGCCGCACAGCTCCATAGGCCGCTTTCCTGGCTTTGCTTCCAGATGTATGCTCTTCTGCTCCTGCAGCTAATGGATCACCGCAAACAGGTTACTCGCCTGGGGATTCCCTTTCGACCCGAGCATCCGTATGAGACTCATGCTCGATTATTATTATTATAGAAGCCCCCATGAATAAATCGCTCATCATTTTCGGCATCGTCAACATAACCTCGGACAGTTTCTCCGATGGAGGCCGGTATCTGGCGCCAGACGCAGCCATTGCGCAGGCGCGTAAGCTGATGGCCGAGGGGGCAGATGTGATCGACCTCGGTCCGGCATCCAGCAATCCCGACGCCGCGCCTGTTTCGTCCGACACAGAAATCGCGCGTATCGCGCCGGTGCTGGACGCGCTCAAGGCAGATGGCATTCCCGTCTCGCTCGACAGTTATCAACCCGCGACGCAAGCCTATGCCTTGTCGCGTGGTGTGGCCTATCTCAATGATATTCGCGGTTTTCCAGACGCTGCGTTCTATCCGCAATTGGCGAAATCATCTGCCAAACTCGTCGTTATGCATTCGGTGCAAGACGGGCAGGCAGATCGGCGCGAGGCACCCGCTGGCGACATCATGGATCACATTGCGGCGTTCTTTGACGCGCGCATCGCGGCGCTGACGGGTGCCGGTATCAAACGCAACCGCCTTGTCCTTGATCCCGGCATGGGGTTTTTTCTGGGGGCTGCTCCCGAAACCTCGCTCTCGGTGCTGGCGCGGTTCGATGAATTGCGGCTGCGCTTCGATTTGCCGGTGCTTCTGTCTGTTTCGCGCAAATCCTTTCTGCGCGCGCTCACAGGCCGTGGTCCGGGGGATGTCGGGGCCGCGACACTCGCTGCAGAGCTTGCCGCCGCCGCAGGTGGAGCTGACTTCATCCGCACACACGAGCCGCGCCCCTTGCGCGACGGGCTGGCGGTATTGGCGGCGCTGAAAGAAACCGCAAGAATTCGTTAACTGCACATTCGGGATATTTCTCTATATTCGCGGTTCAGCAGGCATGTCCCCTTTGAGGGCGACCCGACGACAGGATAATCGACCTTATGGTGCGCAAATATTTCGGCACAGACGGTATTCGTGGCAAAGCCAACGAAGGCGCGATGACGGCGGAAACCGCCTTGCGCGTCGGCATGGCGGCTGGCCGTGTCTTTCGTCGCGGTGACCACCGCCATCGTGTCGTGATCGGCAAGGATACGCGCCTGTCGGGCTATATGCTTGAACCCGCGCTCACAGCCGGTTTCACCTCGATGGGCATGGACGTATTCCTTTTTGGCCCGCTGCCGACAACGTATAGGAAGAATAAACGCCCTTTTCACCCAAGTCCAACAGCTTTGGACCGCAGTTGACTCTTTCGACACCCCTGCGATGCAACCCAATCCGGCTGACGGGGAGCCAGCAACGCTGAAAATTTACCCTCCTCTTTCCCACTAGCGGCTCCTTTTCCGACAACCAGCACGGCGGATCCCTGCCGCGGCGCTGTGAACGCAGCATTTTGATTGGTATCGTTGGCCTTCAGGCTCGTCAGTCAAACAGACCCAGGAGCAGCTCAGCCGGTGGCGCCCGGCTTTCGGGTAACGCCCTGGTCCCGCTGGTTTCGGCTTTGTGCTTCAGGTGATCAAGGATCTGCTTGATCACTATAGGGTCTTCAATGCAGGCGATGACTTTCATGGCGCCGCCGCAGCCGCTGCAGGTCTCGATGTCGATATTGAAAACACGCTTGAGCCGTTGCGCCCATGTCATCGACGCTCGCCGTTGTGCTGGTGTTGCCGGTTCATCAGCCACCCTGACCTTGTTGCCCCTGCCCCGTTTTGCCGGCGTGACCAACGCCCGGTGCCGACTGTTGGGTGCGAACACCCCGTGGAAGCGGGTTAGGTTGACTCTGGGCTTCGGTACCAGGGCGGCCAGCCTTGCAATGAAATCCAATGGTTCGAAAATGACGTGCGTGGTGCCGTCCCGGTACGGCGTCTTGAGCTGGTAGCGCACGTTGCCGCCTCGTGTTAACGACAGCCGCTTCTCGGATACCGCCGGGCGGCTGATGTACCGGCACAGCCGTTCGAGCTTCTTGCGTTCATCGGCCCTGGCCGCCACGCCGGCGTGCAGGCTGGACCCGGCTACCTTGCCAATCCCGTCACCGAACGGATCACCACTGGTCGGCAGAGTTTGCAAAGTGAACACCTTTCGCCCCGCCTGTGAACCGACAGCGATACGGTAAGTGATCGAGTGCCCCAGCAGGGGTGTCATCGGGTCGTCATCCACCGCATCCGAGGCCAGATAGCTGTTTTCGACATCCCGTTCCAGCAGGCCTTGCCGTTCCAGATAGCGACCCACCCGGTGGGCGATGGTGTGCGTCAGCTGGGTGAGCTCTGGGCTGGTCGGCGCCTTGACCCAGCGGAAACGCGCTGAGCCGTGGGATTGCTCGACATACACACCGTCGAGAAACAGCATGTGGAAGTGAACATTCAGATTGAGCGCCGATCCAAAACGCTGGATCAGGGTGACCGCGCCCGTCTTGGCCACTTGGTGGGTATGGCCCGCTTTCTTGACCAGGTGCGTGGCAATGACGCGGTAAACGATGCCCAGCACCCACCCCATGATCTCGGGCCGGCTGGCAAACAGGAAACGCAGCTGAAACGGGAAGCTCAACACCCACTGACGCATGGGTTGTTCAGGCAGTACTTCATCAACCAGCAAGGCGGCACTTTCGGCCATCCGCCGCGCCCCACAGCTCGGGCAGAAACCGCGACGCTTACAGCTGAAAGCGACCAGGTGCTCGGCGTGGCAAGACTCGCAGCGAACCCGTAGAAAGCCATGCTCCAGCCGCCCGCATTGGAGAAATTCTTCAAATTCCCGTTGCACATAGCCCGGCAATTCCTTTCCCTGCTCTGCCATAAGCGCAGCGAATGCCGGGTAATACTCGTCAACGATCTGATAGAGAAGGGTTTGCTCGGGTCGGTGGCTCTGGTAACGACCAGTATCCCGATCCCGGCTGGCCGTCCTGGCCGCCACATGAGGCATGTTCCGCGTCCTTGCAATACTGTGTTTACATACAGTCTATCGCTTAGCGGAAAGTTCTTTTACCCTCAGCCGAAATGCCTGCCGTTGCTAGACATTGCCAGCCAGTGCCCGTCACTCCCACTCGATTGTAAACAAGCACACAAAACCCTTTAGTGACAACAATTTGCAAGAACTATCAGGCTCAGTGCCATGAAAAATACCATGACCAGATCATGAGGTTGAACACGGCTTGCGCCGGCAGCGTTCACGCTCCTGGTCGGCGATCTCGCCCGGCTGCAATGCTAGCTCAGCATCGGTCATGCGCTCCAGCACGTCGCGTAGGCGGATGGTGCAAGGAATGGGCGGCAGCTCGAACTCATAGCCGCCGGCGATCATTTCGGCCGCAATCTCCTCGGTGATGAAAAACGGCTCGTCGTCTTGGTTCGGCTTCTTCATGCCCTTTCCTCCTGGCGCTCATCCTGGCCGACAGCGGCCAGGGCATCGGCTTCCGTCAATGCGTCCTCCACGAACGCGCCGTGCTGCTTCGCTTCGGCCTGGCTGACCTCGGCCCATATCCGTTTCACCTGGGCCGCACTGTACCCGGCCAGCTCGGCGGTCTTGTTGATGCTGTAGCCGGACTTGCGCAGCGCGACAACTTGGGCGCGGCGCTTCGGATCAGCACGGCGGCCCTTGTACCGCCCGGCCTGGCGGGCCAACTCAATGCCTTGGCGCTGGCGTTCGCGCCTGTCCTCGTAGTCGTCGCGGGCCATCTGCAAGGCCAGGCGAAAAAGCATGATCTGCACGGCTTCCAGCACGATCTTGGCGACGCCCTGGGCCTCGGCCGCCAGGTCGGATAGATCGACCACGCCAGGGACGGCCAGGCGTGCGCCTTTGGCCTGTATCGAGGCCACCAGGCGCTCGGCCTCGGGCAAAGGTAGGCGGCTGATGCGGTCGATCTTCTCGGCAATGACCACCTCGCCGGGCTGTAGGTCGCCGATCATGCGCAGCAGCTCAGGCCGGTCGGCGCGTGCGC
Source organism: Alcaligenaceae bacterium (assembly GCA_013416485.1). Taxonomy (GTDB): domain Bacteria; phylum Pseudomonadota; class Gammaproteobacteria; order Burkholderiales; family Burkholderiaceae_B; genus JAGOAJ01. The sequence goes on along the minus strand of JACCEO010000001.1, from coordinate 311,817 downwards.
CGGATGCCTTCTCACGGTAGATGCCGGCGACGTAGTAGCCGGCGGCCTTCGCGGCCGTAGTGATCGCCTCTTGGCGTTCCAAGTCCTGCGCGTCGGTGCTGACGCGCAGATAGACCCGCGCCACCATCGGCGCGGCTACTGGCTTCGTCCTGCGCATACTTGCGGGCTCCTTTGGGCATACTCAAATGCACCCATCTTAAACTGGCAGGCCAATTTATCACATATCGATCTAAATGCGCCTAGCTCATTTTTACAGCTTAAATGAGCTATTGAGCACACTCCATATTTCGACTATTATTGAAACATGGAAACGATAAATGCTGTAGCCGCCCTGGCGGCCATCGCTCAAGAATCGCGCCTCGCGGTGTTCCGGCTTCTCGTCCAGGCCGGCCCCGCCGGCATGGCCGCCGGAAAAATCAGCGAAGCGGCCGGCATCCCGCCGTCTTCGCTATCCTTCCACCTGAAAGAGCTGGCACACGCCGGCATGGTCACGTCGCGGCAAGAAGGCCGATTTGTGATCTACGAGGCGAACTTTTCGACGGCCACTAACCTGGTGGCCTTTCTCACGGAAAACTGCTGCGGCGGCCAGGTGTGCAACCTGTCTTGCACCACGGAAGCCGGGAAGGTGTTGGCATGAGACTTCGCCATCTTTCCGACCCCGATTCTTTGCCCGCTTTGGACAAATCCTTTGCCATCGAGCGCCCGGCGCTCGGGCTGGCACCCGACGCCCCGCCGGTGCGTATCCTGCTGCTGTATGGCTCGCTGCGCGCCCGCTCGTTCTCACGGCTGGCCGTCGAGGAAGCGGCCCGGCTGCTGCAATTCTTTGGCGCAGAAACACGCATCTTCGACCCGTCCGATTTGCCGTTGCCCGATCAAGTGCAAAGCGACGATCACCCGGCCGTCAAGGAGCTGCGCGCCCTGTCCGAGTGGTCAGAGGGACAAGTCTGGTGCAGCCCGGAACGCCACGGTCAGATTACCAGTGTCATGAAGGCGCAGATTGACCATCTGCCGCTTGAAATGGCCGGCATCCGGCCGACCCAAGGCCGCACCCTGGCCGTGATGCAGGTATCCGGCGGCTCGCAGAGCTTCAACGCCGTGAACACCTTGCGTCTGCTCGGCCGCTGGATGCGAATGTTCACCATTCCGAACCAGTCGAGTATCGCCAAAGCGTTCCAAGAGTTCGACGCGGCGGGCCGCATGAAGCCCTCGCCGTACTACGACCGAATAGCCGATGTGATGGAAGAACTGGTGCGCTTCACGGCGCTGGTACGGCCGCACCGTGAAGCACTGACAGACCGCTATTCCGAACGGAAAGCGGCCGGCCACGTCATCGACGAGGCCACCGATCTTTCATCCATCGCCATTGCTCCCCAGCCACTACCAGAAAGCGAAACATCATGACCGAAAGAATCTATAACGTCCTCATCCTCTGCACCGGCAATTCGGCGCGCAGCATCATGGCCGAAGCTCTCATCAACACGATGGGGCAAGGGCGCTTCCGCGCCTACAGCGCCGGCAGTCACCCAACCGGCAAGGTCAATCCCTTCGCCGTCGAAAAGGTGGAGTCGGTGAATTACCCGACCGAGAATCTGCGCAGCAAGAGCTGGGACGAGTACGCCACGCCCGACGCACCGAAGATGGACTTCATCATCACCGTCTGCGACAACGCCGCCGGCGAAATGTGTCCGGTGTGGCCTGGTCAGCCGATCTCGGCGCATTGGGGATTTGAAGACCCGGCCGCCGTCGAAGGCACTGACGCCGAGAAGCGCCGGGCCTTCGAACAAACCTTCCGGCACATGATGAACCGCGTCCGCCTGTTCGTGAATCTGCCTCTCAAAATGCTTGACCAGACGGCCATCAAGCGCGAGCTGGCGAACATCGGCAAGACCGAGCAGGAAGCATGAGCGCCGGCGCACAGGCCATCGCCGCGAAGCCGCGCCAGGCCCCGATGAGCGGCTTCGAGCGTTACCTGACGCTGTGGGTGGCCCTGTGCATCGTCGCCGGTGTTGCGCTCGGCCAGGGCCTTCCTGACGTGTTCCAGGCCATAGGCCGCATGGAAGTGGCCCAGGTCAATTTGCCGGTGGGCCTGCTGATTTGGGTAATGATCGTCCCGATGCTGGTCAAGATCGACTTCGGGGCGCTGCACCAGGTCAAAGAGCATTGGCGCGGCATCGGCGTCACGCTGTTCGTGAATTGGGCCGTCAAGCCATTCTCGATGGCCCTGCTGGGGTGGCTGTTCATCCGACAAGTGTTCGCTCCGTTCCTGCCGGCCGATCAACTGGACAGCTACATCGCGGGCTTGATCTTGCTGGCCGCCGCGCCCTGCACGGCAATGGTGTTCGTGTGGAGCCGCCTTACCAACGGCGACCCGCTTTTCACGCTCTCGCAAGTGGCTCTGAACGACGCCATCATGATCGTGGCCTTCGCGCCCATCGTCGGCCTGCTGCTGGGCATGTCCTCGATCTCGGTGCCTTGGGACACGCTGCTGATTTCGGTCGTGCTCTACATCATCGTGCCGGTGATCCTGGCGCAGCTCTTGCGGCGGCATCTGCTCAAGCAAGGACAGGCCGCCTTTGAACGGGCCATGCAGAAGATCGGGCCGTGGTCGATGGCCGCGCTGCTGCTGACGTTGGTTCTACTGTTCGCCTTCCAGGGCGAGGCCATCATCCGGCAGCCGTTAGTGATCGCCATGCTAGCCGTGCCGATCTTGATTCAAGTGTTCTTCAATTCCGGGTTAGCCTACTGGCTGAACAAGCGGGCGGGGGAAAAGCACTCTGTCGCCTGTCCTTCGGCCCTGATCGGTGCCAGCAACTTCTTCGAGCTGGCCGTGGCGGCCGCCATCAGCTTGTTCGGTCTGCACTCCGGCGCTGCATTGGCAACCGTGGTCGGCGTCCTGGTCGAAGTGCCGGTGATGCTGCTGGTCGTGCGCGTGGTGAATCGCTCGAAGAGCTGGTACGAACGAGGTTGAACATGAGTAGGAAAAAACTGAGGAAATGATTGCAGATTGCCGCGCCGGCCGCTTCCTGGCGCATTCGATCACTGACCTGGAACACCTAGTATCCATGCTTGCTGAGGTCGCCCGATGACAGACCCAAAGAACCTAGAGAACAGGCTGCATGAGAAGGCCGACCCGGCCCGCGCCGTTTCCACTGGTCGGGTGCGCTACACACTGGCCGAACTACTGGCCGACGCGGAAGCATCCGGGGCTTACCCGCTGCCGCCGGAGGAACGCGAATGGATGGATGCGCCGTCTGTGGGTCGGGAATGGCCAAACAGTGAAGATTGAAAAAGGCGGCCAGTTCGAGTGGCCGCCCTTTCGTCATTAGCTGCACGCTTGGCGCAAGGCGTTCATTGCTTCTTGAAAATCAGCCTGTGTCGCCCGGCCCGTTTCAGCTTGGTAGTACACCACCATAAAAGCATTAGCGACGGCTTCGGCCAATGGCCCAAGGCTCCGCGCTTCCGCTTGGTTGATGTACTCCAAAGAAGAAAGAATAGCCGCTGCTTGATGCACTGCTTGCCCTGGTTCGATAATATGTTGTGTTGTCATAATTCACCTCTCCAGTAGGTGTTGATTGAAAGTGCCGGGCTGGTTGTGGCCAGCCCGGTGCGCCTACAGGTACAGCCCCGCCGCCTCCGCGAATGCTGACCGCTCATTCCTGCCGCCATTAACCTCAATACTTATCGGCTTAGTTTCGCTCTCTCTCATAGGGTCTGGCCGTGATACAAAAGCGGCTGTTTCTGTCTCTGCATCGACCTCGGTCGATTGATCACCCAGCGGCGAAATAAATACCTGGCTGACTTCTTCCCTTGGCGCTTCATCCAGGGCCGCCAATGCGGCCATGTATGTTGATGTCGTCATCGTGCTAACTCCTGACTTCGTTACTATCTGGGCCAGAATCGGCGCCCAAGCTATTGCCCTCGAACTGGCCAGATTGGCTTGCTTCTTTCGGCTCCATGCTTTCGCGTATCGAAGCAGCCAGTTTTCCGCCTGTGGTTTCGCTCACTCGCTCCTGGAATCCCTGCTTCACTTGAGAGCCGACACCCTTGGCTAACTCGGAGGCCGTGCCTGTGGCCAGCTTCGCGGCCTTGGCAAAGCCGCCACCGCTTGAGCTACTGCCGCTGTCACCAAAGCCAGCCGCTTGGGCGAATGGGCTACTGCCAGCAGTACCCGCTTCACCACCACCGTTTCCGCCACTGCTGACAACTGACCCCATGCTGGACATGTCACCGCCGGTTTCCATACTCGCTGATGCTTTCTGAAAAGCCGCTTGGAGTGCACTTGCACCTCCGGCTGCACCGGCTGCGGCACCCATAACCGCTTTACCTGCCAGGGCAGCGCCGCCAGTTGCCATACTGGCCGCCGTCACCGCCGCCCCAACTGCCGCACCCGCACCGAAGTTTCCAATTCCACCGGCTGCGCCAATACCACCACCAGACACAAGACCAGAAATCATCGGCGGAACTTTGTTGACCAAGAAAAGCAAGATGACCGATATAACCAACATCACGGCCAGTTCCTGGGATGCCATGTTCTCGCTGATTTGCGTGTAGTAGTGATTGATGAACTCTTTGCCAATCGCAACCAGAAGCACCATTGCCATAAGCTGTGCGGCCAGGCCCAGCACGGTCTTGTAGTAATTGATCGCCATGTCGGAAGTCCAACGACTTCCACCAAAGCCAAGGAAGAACACACCGGCATACAACAGAATCCAGGCTGATGCGAGCAACAGCAACAGGTTGACCGCAATCAACGCCAGGACAAACAAAACAGCCAGGGCCATTAGCTCCATGACCAGAGCAGTTGCCATCTGCCGCCATCCCAGCTCCGAGGTGGCCTGTACTGTGCGGTTGTATAACTCGAAACCAAGATCAAGGATGCTGGAGGGCCCAAGATTGCTATTGGAAAGTCCCCCCGCCTGCGCGCCCAGAGTTTGCAATGACTGAACAATCGTACCGGCGATATTCATGCCCTGGTTCGCATTCGTCAGCAACCACCAGAAAAAGCCGGTGAAGATCGTGAAGCGAACGAACTCCGCGAAGAACTCGCCAATGTCGGCCTTGCGCAAAGCCATCATGCCGAATGTCCAGACCATCGAAATCACAACCAGCGTCCAGAACAAACGCGATGCAGCGGACTCAATAGCTGGCCCCCATGTTGCGGCAGCATCATGAAAACGCTTGAGCACATCATTCATAACACCGCTGCTACTTAGCTCCTGCGCCATTGCAGGTTCAGCCAGCACCATTGTGGCGACCATCATCAAGCCACCTAGAGCAATTTTCTTTCTCATGGCGACCACCTCAATAATCATCTTTAGGGCTGGGCTTGAACTCCCACTGACGCATCTGCTTGGCCTTCTGGAATGCTCTGCATTCCTCGGTAAAGGCCTCTCGGTTCGCTTCGCTGCGCATTTCATTCAGTGCTGCCTGGAACGCATCGGGGGCACACGTCGCCGCATTTGGTTCGGGCATCCTTTCCTGTTCACATCCAGCCAACAACAGCAACGTAGCCGCGGTAGTAAAAAAGATTTTTTTCATCTCACCGCCTCCCTAGTAGTTGTCTGCCGGACTCGGGCGAAACGTCCAGGTACGCATTTGCTCGGCCCTGGCATCACCTCGCGCCTCGGCATCGAGTTCTGCTGCAATCCGGGCTGCCTCCGCGTTGTGTTGGGCGGTCAACATGGTGCGAATCTGCAAGAGCTGATTGGCCTGCTGGCTGGCGAGCTGGTTGGCGTAGCCGATGGCCTGTAGCTGGCCAGTTGCACCCTGGGCCGCGCCTTGCAGCCGCTCCAGGGTACGGGCGTCATCCTTCAAAGCCTTTTGCTGGTCGGCAACGGTCTGGAACAGGGCATCGTTGGCCTTCTTTTGCGACTCTGACGCCAGGCGGCGGTTCTCTTCCATCGCTGCCTTTTCGGCCGGCGTGCATCCGCCGCTGCCGTTGAAGCATGGCGAGCTGCGGTAATAGGCCACGTCCTGAAACTTGGCCAGGTAACGATCCAGGCTGCCTAGCTGGTTCTCGTAATAGGCCAGCGTGTTTTGCGCGGCAATCAGCCGGTTGATCGTAGTCTGCGCCTGATCCCAGATATACGCGGCTGGGGCCATCGTGTTCTGGAGCTGATTTTCGTACTGCTGCAACTGGGTCTGGTACTGCTCAATCTGCTTGAGCGTCTGCGCCACCGACTCGATGGCCGTCATGATGTTCTGGGCCAGGTTGCCGCCGTCGATGACGGGGATACCAGCTTGCACAGGGGCGGTGGTAGTGGTGATAAAGCCGGTTGCGAGTGCAACGGCTAGAGCGGTTTTTTTAGCCGCTAAAATTTTGGACTTCATGGTCGTACTCCGTCGATGAAAAGAAGGCATTGCCTTGACCAAGCGTTGTGCTTGTTCTCGGCAACGTTTCATCGAAGAGCTACGCCACTAGCTGATCGGTATTGCCCTTGGCGCTGAGGCCCGGACTTACAAACGTAAAACTACTCTGTTTTTTTATCGCTTTCGGACAAGCCAACTTCCCGGCCAATCTCTTCAAGCTCTAGCGGCTGTACTGCCGCCGTCAGTATTTCGCGTATTTCCGCGTCGGTGCTCCTATCGTTGAGCGCTGCTCGAACTTTCAACGCACGGTGCACCTCGGCGGGTAAATTCCTGATAAGCACATTTGCCATATCAATACCCTTTTGGTGTACCCGACAACCATGCTATCAAAGATATTAAAAATAGCAAGACCTATACTCTTGCAACCGGCGGTAGCCGATCAGCCCCGCAGGGCAGGATTCCCGTTGAGTGCCCCCGGCGCGAATAAGGGACAGTGAAGATAGATAACCGGCTTGCCGGTTAGCTAACTTCACCCATCCTGCCCGCATTTCACCCACTATTGAAAATCTAGCGCATATCGAACGTAAAGCGTTTTATCGTCAAACAAACACCGATTCTTGGCAACATAACCGTAATCGTCACCAAATCGGCCTGCAATCGACATAGTCGCTTCAAAATCGCTGCTCAATCGGCTTTAAATCGGAACCTAAAATGCCAACAATCGACACAAACCATTCGCCCCGATGGGGCGAGTTGGACGCCAAAAAAGAAGGGCATAACCCGCCCCTCAAGTGTCAATGAACACAAGAAATTTGCCTCCCCTCCCGTCATACCACTAAGGCGACGTATTGATACTTGAGGGGCAACCTTTCCTGATGTTGACACCTTCACGCAGGTTACTGGTTATGGGCGTCCAACACACACGGCTCATTCCTGCTTGGTAATAATAAGAATAATAATCTTCTTATTATTCTTACCGAACGAATGGGCACTGCTTAGCCATTTCACGTTTCGAGCCAAGGTTTCAGTACAGATAACTACAAGTGCACACAGCGGCCCTCCAGCACCGTTAGACGCAGATTCTGCTTCAGCTCATGGAATAAGGGACTCCGGGTTGTTTTCCCCTCTCACAAGGCGTTTCAGCGGCCACTGAAGCCGCCTTCTCTTCTTGGCGTTAAACCATCGGCCTATGGCCGATTGATAAAGCCCGCCAGGGCTTTATTGGCAAGGTCAGAACGCGCCCTCAAGGCGCGAGCTGCACCGCGCATGATGGATTATCTTTAGATAATCTTGGATGGATTTCCCAAACTGCCCGCAAAGCAGCGCACCGTCTGGGTTTTCCAAATTGGGACGGGGAACGTTACGACGGCAGAAGGGGAGCGTTACGACGGTAACAAGGGAACGTTACGACGGTAAACGGGTGCAGTTGCCGTGGGGCCAGGCCTCTTGATCTCCCATTTTCCCTTGGCGTATTCGTTCACTACCCAACCCACGGCGGCAAGTTCGGCCAGTGCCTTCCGGGCAGTCTGACGGCGTTTTTTCATAGCTTCGGCATTGGCTTCATCTGGCCAGACATAGCCGCAAAGCGTGTCCAGTTCCACGCGCCCGGATTTGCCGGGGTCGATCCAGCCGCATAGCCGTTGGTGCATCAGCCGTGCCGGATCAGTCTGTAGCACCCGCACTTCCGCCATGTCGATACGGGCATATGGACGATGCCCCAGGATCGCTTCGGCAATACGCGGATTCAGGGCAACCCATAGCCTGCCGTCCGTCTCGTCAAAAGCATGACTCATCAGGTGGAACGCGGCTTGCCGCCGTCCCTTCGTCACAAGGATGGTGACGTTCGACATGCGCAGCAGGCTGGCTTTGAGCGCCTTGATGTTGTCGCCGCTATCCGTCATGCCCGTTTCTGAGAGCAGTTTGGTCAGGCTCTCACGAACCACCAAGCCGTCTTGCTCAATGGCTTCGAAACGGGGTTCAAGGAATAGCCGTAGCTGTCGCCCCGTCTCACTGGTCGGTTCCGGGGTTAGCAAGATGCCGTTCGGGCCGCCAAGGGCCACGATGCCTTGCAAAAGACGCATATCATCGGCCCCGAGAGGTTCGAATCCGACGAAACGCATGGATTCGTCCTCGCCAAAGGTGTAGGTCACGTCCAGCTTGCAGCGTTTGCGATCGCCACGCTTGAGGCTGCGGAACAGGCCAGGTGCCAAACAGTGCGCGGGATCATGTCGGACGTGGGTCAGGTCATGCTTAGGCTTCTTCACGCTGTCTCCTTTTCACCTTGCACTGCCGCTCCAGTACAGCAGGCTTCAACACGCCGCCGTCGTGCCGTCTAAACCAGAGTTCTTGAAAAGGTGCGCCATAGTTGGCCTTGCTGACGCCAAAGCGGACAAAATACCCACGCTGACAATCATCGACCCCCAGTATCTCGGCCTCGCCTTGCGTCATGCCGGATAGGTACGATTGCCAACGGATGTTATCAACCAGTACGGACGATCCACGACTGGCCTGCTGTTGATCGCCCGACCCCATCATGGCTGCGCTTTTACTCGCGTGGTGCAGAAACACAATGGAGCAGCCTGTATCAGCGGCTATGGCCTCCATGTGCCCAACAACCTGCGCCATCGGCCCGCTAGCGTTCTCCTCCTCAATGTGGAAGCGCCGCAAAGTGTCCAAGATCATCAAGCGACGACCTTCAGCGGCTCGTTTGAGAGCATCGAACCAGCTAGCAGCCATGATGTTTGGGCATTTACCGATCAAGGGTTCAATGAGCAAACCATCAGCCACGGCTTGCCGTTCCGCTGCGCTGAGGTGTGCCCCAAGGGCGTGCAGACGATGGTGAATAGCGGCCGGTGGATCTTCAGCAGGCAGATAGACCACTTGCCCGGTGGGAAACTCGCCTATTTCAAGTAAATCAGGCCCGCCTGCAATCTGTGCAGCCAATTGAAGGGCCAACATGGATTTACCAGCCCCACCAGGCGACACAAGAGCACCAACAGTGCCAGCAACCATATTAGGCAGAACATAATCAATGGGTGGCGGCAATTCCGTGAAAGCCGCCATAAGATCAAGAGCCATATAACTAGCCCTCTATAGGGCCAGGTCGCGCAGCTTGATCACCCGATGATTTACGTGCCTCAATCCACTCTTCGACCTCTGACAAATCCCAGGCGACATTTCTACTGGTTAACGCGATACGGCGTGGAAAATCCCCTCGCTGCTCCAGGTTATAAATTGTTCGTGTCGAAAGCGGGATCATCTCCAGGAGCTTCTTCCTGTTGATGAGGGTCTTTATATTTTGCATGGGTCAATACCTCTCAAATGAATAGTTGCTATTCATCGAGTAGCTGCGCGAAGCAGCTAATCGGTAATTGACCTGCCCGATGCCAATGGCGGCCTTATTTATAAATTCACGGCATCAACTTCAATGCTATCAAAGATAGCAAAAACATCAACCCTTACTGCCTCCCGAAGTCCACTCATCAATCATATCGGCCCAATCCTGCAACATCGCCGCCCGCTGCTCGCGGTACTCAGCCTTGTTGTAGACAGCCCTCACGCCCTTCTGCTCGTGCGCCAGGCACTTCTCGATCCAGTCGGTGTTGTAGCCGGCCTCATGCAACAGCGTGCTGGCTGTGCGCCGCAAATCATGCGGTCCGAACTTGGTAAGTGACTTCCCATCTTTCTGCGCCGCCTTGTAAGTCAGCGTCAGCACCTGGTTAAGTGTGGCAGCGCTCATCGGCGCATCCGAGTCGTACCGTGATGGCAAAACGAAGTCGGAACCACCGGCAAAGGTTTTCATGGCAATGAAAATATCCAGAGCCTGCTGGGACAGAAATACCAGGTGCGGGTTACGGCGTTTCATCCGCTCCTTTGGAATCGTCCACAACGCTTCGCTGAAATTGATCTCGCTCCAGGTCGCATTGGTCAGCTCGCTCTTGCGCACCATCGTCAGCAATAACAGCTTGGCCGCCGCACGGTTTGTTGGGCTTGTGCCCACTCGCTCCATGTACTGGTACATCAGCCCAATTTCTTCTGGCGTCAACGCTCGGTCACGTGGCTCGAATCGAGCGATGCTTGTTGGGCGCACCAGTTCTGCCGGGTTTTCGACCTTCTGCCCACGCTCGATGGCCCAGCGAAATACCTGCAACACGATTTCACGCACATGAACGGCGGTGGCCGGTGCGCCTCGCTCAACAATGGCATCAGCCAGCGCCCGCAAGTCTTCGTGGGTGATCTCCACCAGCTTCTGATTGCTGAATTTCGGCTTCAGCTCACGCTCATAAACCGAGCGGCGCATATCGCGGGTGGAGTCGGCCATCTGGTAGCCACGCAGCCACTTCTCCGCCCAGGCACCGAACGTCTCTGCATCTTTCACCCGCGCCTTGTCTCGGGCTTTCTCCTTGGCCGGCGACTTGCCCGCCGCAACCATCTTCTTGGCGTCACCCAACAGCTCGCGGGCTTCGGCCAGGGTGATGCCACCGACACCATAACGCCCAAAGGTGATGGTCTCCTGCCGACCGTTGATTGAGTAGTTGTAACGGAACGAGATGGAGCCGGCTGGAGTCACTGCCACATAGAGACCTTCCCGGTCATTCACTTTGTAGAGTTTGTCCCTGGGCTTGAGATTGCGCAGCTTGGTATCGGTCAGCATGTACCTTGTCCTTCTTCGTCTCCGATACCATGCTGAAAAAATCTCGAATTTATCGTATTTTTTCTTACGAAACAGTAACTTATAGAATATTAATACCATGAACACACAAAAGAACGCAGCATGGTATCGGCATCAATCATGGCATCGCCAAACCATAATACCAGCTTTAATGCCATGCTCAAACGGTGCTTGGCGCTTCCTCCCGTTGCCAGATCGTGCCAAACACAAACAAAAAAAAGCCCGCAATTACGCGGGCTTAGCGGCATTTCATGCCATCAGGTGCCTGGCTGTGCCAGACGCGGAATCATTCCCACATGATTAATGGGGGACCTCCCCCATTAATCATGTTTACCTACTGCGACTTGGACACCATATATTCAATAGCAGCACGTATTTCATTATCATCTGCCTTCATGGCACCACCACGTGGTGGCATCCCGCCCTTGCCCTTGATCGCCACATCCAGCATGGAATCCATGCCTTGTTCTATCAGAGGGGCCCAGGCTGCCTTGTTGCCCAACCTAGGTGCATTCGCCGCACCTGTAGTGTGACAAACCATGCAAGACGAGCGATACAGTTTTTCACCGATAGGATCAGAACTAGCAACCGCCGTTGATGATATACCCGCCCCCATCAACAGGGCTAAAACAACAGGAACAGTCTTGAACATATGATTCTCCAATTACAATTAATTAGCTAGCAATAGGACCAGGGGCTTTAATTTGCTTCATCAGGTTATCGTCCCATTTTCCTTCGACGACAACGTGACCTGCAGCACCCAATTCCATGGCTTCGATCAAGTTGTGGTTAACGTAGGCATACACGCCAGGCTGCTTAAAGGTATACAACGCTGCACCCGCCGAACCGCCACGTATAAACCAGGTTTCCAAGTTCTTTTCAGGGGCATTATCAAACTTGCCCAGCTCCCAGACCCAGTCACCATGCCCACCAATCAGGTGAGGACGCGTATCACGGTTAGCCTGTGAGTGTATGAACAACACGGTTTCACCCACGGTGGCTTTCATTGCTCCCTCGCCAGTTAGCGCACCGACCTTGCCGTTAAACACCACGTGCGTAGGTATCAATTTACGCATCGCCTCGACACTGTCGGCATAACTGTCGGCCATACTGTCGTAATGCTTATATTTACCGTTTTCATCCCTGGGGATGTACAAATCAAACTCACCTATGGTGTAGACCTTGTCGTACGGCAGAGCATTACCATCAGGGTCACGCAAACCGGTACGCGGCAACACCATCACGGTGCCGTGCATGCCAGCCACTACGTGCCAGGCCACCATACCTTCAGGTGCGCAGTGATAAATAAACGTACCTGTACGATCAGCCTTGAAGCGCAAGGTTGCTTGCTCACCGGGGTTCACGTTGGTCAACGATGCACCACCTAAAGCACCTGTAGACGCGTGAAAGTCGATGTTGTGCGGCATTTCGTTGCTGGCTGGGTTGATCAGCGTCAGCTCCAGGTAGTCACCCTCGTGCACCACCATAGTGGGGCCAGGCATGGAGTTATCGAACATCATGGCCTGCATAGTAGTGCCGTCATCGTCAATCACGATTTTCTTTTCTGTGATGCTCATGGTGAACTCCACCACGCGCGGCGCTGGACCTACCGACTGCTCGTGCTTGTGTACAAACGGAGGTGCTACCAGATCCACCTTGATACGCTCTAGTTTGCCTATTTCGGCTTCGCTCAACGCTACGGAGGCCGCTGCATCAGGCTTACTACCTTTCGCAAATGCGGGTGCTGCCATTGCCGCCGTTCCTGCCATAGCGCCCAGGCCTGCTGATTTTAGAAATGAACGACGTTCCATAATATTGCTCCGATTATCAAAAGTTTTTGTGTTGCATAGCAGCCTTAATGGCTATGTATCCATTTAACCTTTGATTCGAACTTCCTTCTTTGTCCTAGCGCAAACTTCTGACCAGTTAACTAGGGTTATCCCTAGACCTCTGAAAAACACAAGTGGAATGGTAGAATTCAACCACCCTTCAGGTAAGGATATGTCATGCCTACTCCACTTAGCCGGTCACTGATTAAGAACCTTGAGCTGTTCCAGCATATGCCCGATGAGGCTCTGGATGCCCTGTTACTGCAAGCCCAGACCCATCTACTCGCCACCGGCGATCCGGCTTTTCGCCAAGGGGCTAATGCCGAGCATTTCTATGTGTTGCTGCATGGCAATATGAAAGTCGTGCAAAACACCCCCGATGGCGAACAGGTCGTCGTGCGCTATGTGATTCCCGGCGAAGTCTTTGGTATTGCACACGCTATGCGTCGCCCTATCTATCCTGCTACCGCCCTAGCGGTCCACGAAAGCTTGGTGCTTAGCTGGCCATCTAGCATCTGGGACCAGTTCACTGCCGATAATCCTCACTTTGCATTGAATGCCCTACAAACCGTAGGGCAACGCCTGCAAGACGCCCATGCCCGCATACAGCAACTGTCCACCGAAGAGGTTGAACAACGCGTTGCTCGCGCCATTTTGCGACTGGTTGACCAATCAGGCAAAGAAACCGATGAAGGCATAGTGATCAACTTTCCCATTACCCGCCAGGAAATTGCTGAAATGACTGGCACGACCTTACACACCGTAAGCCGCTTGCTTAGTGGTTGGCGTGATCGGGGGCTGGTTAAGTCTGGTCGCAAACGCATAGTGGTTTGCGCAATGGATGAACTTATACGGCTGGCCGAGGGCCCCCAACACATAGCAACCCCGCCTGTTACCAGCAGCGGTCAACCGGTATAAAACCCTATTACCGCTAAATGCCCAAGCGATCACGCAAGCGCATTGCTGCCGTTGTCGTTTGCCCCGTATCCTGCACCAGCCTGAAGCCTAAGTTGTTAGGAGGTATACCTACCGAGCAGGCACCCGACTTAGGATCACGCACAAAGTCAGTGATATAACTGATATGTCGTCCGCCTAATACACGTACCCCACAGTTCTCGCCGCTCAGGGCCTGACCATCAGAACCAACATCCTGATATTGACGGGTATGGCAATCCATAGTCCAGTCCCAGATATTGCCAGCGATATCTTGCAAGCCGGTAGACGACGTACCAAAATAACCAAATACCTGCGGCAAAGGGTTCACATCGGACTTACGCTGTGTTTCAAGCTTGTACTCCGCCAACCAACGTTGAGCCGGATCCGTCGTGTCGTCGAACTCTAAGATGGCATCTTCAATATAGGCAGAGCCAGCGGCATAGGCCCACTCGGCATAAGTAGGCAGACGATAGGTATTACCTGTGCGATCGGACAGCCATTGGGCATAAGCCGTCGCATCACGCCAACTAACGCCCACCGCTGGTTTATCGGGCGCATTGCCATCGCGAAAGCCCTTATCCAAGGCACGGCATGCTTTTGCCGCAACACACTGGGCGTACTCTGCCTGACTGACATTACGCTTCATAATGACCACGTCATTTTCAAAGTCTCGTGTGACGCGATCAGGGCTCACCGGCATCCCGTTACGTAAGTATTCGCCAGGGGGAAGATAGGTGACGGTTCCGGGAGGAACCCTGACCAATTCGATAGCGTCAGATTGACTACGACTTTCCCCACCGTCCAACGCCACATACGTGACACTGCCCACCATAAGCAACGCCACGGTGACAGCAGTTAATGTGATGGGTTTACGCATAATGACACCTTTAAAAGCCACACCTTATCCACACGGACAAGGGCATGACTCTATTGGATACGATTATGCGGGTCTAGTCTTTGTTGCAGCGCAAACAGTGTGTAAAAACACGCTGATTTTGATGAAAACGGTTAGCTAATTACACCTGCTGAACTGGCTTGTTCATCGGCGTGATACGAAGAACGCACCATAGCGCCTACCGCCGCATGGCTAAAGCCCATTGCATACGCTTCACGTTCCAGCATTTTGAAGATATCTGGGTGAGCGTAACGTAAGACGGGTAAGTGGTGCGCCGAAGGCTGTAAGTACTGCCCTATGGTCAGCATATCGACATTATGGGCGCGCAAGTCGCGCATAACTTCCAGGATTTCCTCGTCGGTTTCCCCTAGCCCCAACATTAGACCGGATTTTGTTGGTACATTGGGGTGCAAGAGTTTGAACTCGGACAGCAGCTTCAACGAGTGATGGTAGTCGGAACCGGGACGAGCCTGCTTATACAAACGTGGCACGGTTTCCAGGTTGTGGTTCATGACGTCGGGTGGGCTGACGTTCAAAATAGCCAAGGCACGCTCTAGACGAGCACGGAAGTCTGGCACCAGCACTTCGATGCGGGTCGAAGGCGACAGTTCACGTACCTTTTGTATGCACTCCACAAAGTGAGCGGCACCGCCGTCGCGCAAGTCATCGCGATCCACAGAGGTGATCACCACATAAGACAACTTCATGGCAGCGATACTACGTGCCAAGTTCAGGGGTTCATCCACATCCAAGGGGTCAGGACGACCATGCCCTACATCACAGAAGGGGCAACGGCGCGTACACTTGTCGCCCATAATCATAAAGGTAGCAGTACCCTTACCGAAGCACTCACCAATATTAGGGCACGAAGCTTCTTCGCACACTGTATGCAAATTGTGTTCGCGCAATATACGTTTGATATCGTGAAAACGCGAACCAGGTGCAGCTGCCTTAACACGTATCCACTCAGGCTTTTTCAGGCGTTCAGCCTGTACAACCTTGATAGGAATACGCGAGGTTTTATCAGCCGCCTTTTGTTTCTGGGTGGGGTCGTAGGCAGCTGGGCGTACGGTAGGCTTACGAGGGGCGGCTTGATCGGAAGAAGTAGGCATACAGGATCTCGAAGGCGCTATGGCGCGCCCATTAGATTGGTGGCAAACGCTGTTATTTTAACGCATGCCTAGGATTCACACAGCATATCCCTTACCTAGCGCCCCTTCCAGATGGGCGCACGCTTTTCCATAAACGCATCGATACCTTCAGAGACGTCTTCTGCCATCATATTGACTGCCATGACTTTTCCGGCATAGTCATAGGCATCACATAAATTCATGCCACGCTGCTGCTGGAACATGGATTTTCCAGTACGTACGGCCACTGGACTTTTGAAACATATGGTTTGTGCCAATGTATCAGTGGCAGCGTCCAAGTCGTCGGGGGCTACCGCCTGATTGATCAGACCATTACCTACCGCTTCGGAAGCACTAATAAAACGACCTGTAATCAGCATTTCAAAGGCTGCTTTAGCAGCGACATTACGCGTAAGCGCTACCGCCGGCGTGGAACAAAACAAACCTACATTAATGCCAGACACGGCAAATTTGGCGGTGTCTGCAGCAACAGCCAAATCACAACTGGCCACCAACTGACACCCTGCTGCAGTTGCGGTGCCTTGGACTTTGGCAATCACAGGCACAGGTAAATTCACTATGCTTTGCATCACGCGCCCGCAACGGGCGAACAGGTCTTCGTAATAGTTTTGATCGGGATTGGCACGCATTTGCTTCAAGTCATGACCAGCGCAAAATGCCCGGCCATTCGCTGCCAACACAACACATAAGACACTATCATCGCTTGCAATGGCATCCAGGGCCTGTTGCAAAGCGTCAAGTAACTGTTCAGACAAAGCGTTGAATTGCTGTGGGCGGTTCAGCGTCAACGTCACCACACCGTTATCGTTCTGGGTTAACAGTACAGGGTTGTCAGTTGTCATAGTCAGTCTCCGTAGTGTGTTAGTTAAGCGCAGCGGGCCAACAAGGCCGTCGTCAACGCCTGAGCCAGCATATCGCCTGCTTGTGTCACAGTAAGCGGTATCCCGCAGCCATGCAAATCTATCGTTTGTAAGTCGGCGTAGCCACAAGGGTTAATGCCATGAAATGGCGATAAATCCATATCCACATTCAATGCCAAACCATGATACGCACAACCATGACGAATTTTAATCCCTAAGGCAGCAATTTTTGCCAATTCACCAGGGTTTCCAAGGGTACTACTTGCGGGCTGTATAGGCACATAGACGCCGGGGGCTCCGGGCTTACGACAGGCCCCTTGTAAACCCAAGCCCTGTAAGCTTGCGATCAGTACATCTTCTAGAAGCTCAACATATTCCTTGACGTATAGCTTGTAACGACGCAAATCAATTAGGCAATACACCATTACCTGACCTGGGCCGTGATACGTGACTTGGCCACCACGGTCCGTCTTGACAACAGGGATGTCGGCTGTATTCAGTATGTGTTCAATTTTTCCAGCCTGCCCCAAGGTATACACAGGTGCATGCTGGGTTAGCCACAACTGATCGGGGGTATCGGGCTGGCGGCTTTCAGTAAAGTCACGCATAGCCTGCCAGACCTGGTCATAATCAACCGGATCTGGCAGCCACAAGGAACGTATCGTCATTACTTACAAGATCACAGACACCATATGGTGCCCATGCAAGCTGCGATACAGCTCATCCAGTTGCTCGCGCGAGGTGGCGCGTACCGTAAAGGTCAGGCCTAAATAATTACCACTTTTGCTAGGGCGCATTTCTATAGTGCTGATGTCAAAACCAGGATCGAATTGCAGCACAATTTCGCTTAAAGTTTGAGCCAGATCGGGGTGTGATTTACCCATCACTTTAATGGGGAAGTCACTAGGGTAAGTGATCAGAGACTCTTCGGGCGGTATATCACCGGGTTTGGTCATAAGGTGTTTATCCTAGCAATTTTTCAATGGCGTCATCGTAGCCTTGGCGCAGCGCAGCGTAGACCGAACCGGGCTGTCCACTACCTACAGGGTGGCCATCATATGATGTGATGGGCAATAGTTCTTTGGTGGCCGACGACAACATAAGTTCATCGGCATTTTCCACTTCTTGGCGTGATATTGGCCGGGCAGTAAATTGAATGCCTGCAGCCTGGGCCAGCTCTTCCATCAAGCCGTAACGTATGCCTTCCAGAATCAGGTTATTGCGCGGTGGCGCCAACAACACGCCGTCTTTGACGACCCAAATATTGGCAGCTGAGCCTTCGGTAAGATTGCCATCACGAAACTGCAGGACATCGTCTACGCCAGCATCTACGGCATATTGTTTAGCCAAAACGTTGCCCAGCAAGGAAATGGATTTGATCTCGCAGCGCAACCAACGTACGTCTTCCATGCCAACTGCACTTAGACCCTGCTGGCGCAAAGCCTGCGTGGGCCTGACAAAGGGCGAAACCATGCAAAACACGGTAGGTTTGACGCCTTCAGGGAAGGCGTGATCACGCTTAGCCACACCACGGGTGACTTGGATATACACCATGCAATCGCCCAAACCAGAACGTTGCAACATACCCTGGACTAAGGTTTCCCAGTCTTGGCGCTGCATGCCAGTTTCTATACCGATAGAGGCCAGGCTACGTTCTAGACGAGCCAGATGCCCATCCATACGAAATGGCTTGCCGTTATACGCAGGCACGACATCATAAATGCCATCGCCAAAAATAAAGCCACGATCCAACACAGACACTTGGGCATCACCCAAACGTAGGTAGTCGCCGTTCAGATAAACAATACTGTCGTTATCGACATGGGGAATCATGAGTCAGCCTTTATTGAAACAACAAATGAATTTTGTCCCAGATCCGGGCAAAAAAGCCCGCTTCCTGGACATCTTCCATAATATAGAGTGAGTTTTCGCGCAGAGTTTTACCCTCTAGTGACAGGGTCAAGCTGCCTACTTTGCTACCTTTGGTGAGCGGGGCAATTAACGGCTGGGTATAGCGCGCTACGGGCTCTACTTGTGGACCCATTCCACGCGGCACAGTAACCCATGTCGGCTGCAAGGCACCCAAACCTACGGTTTCAGCCTGGCCTTCCCAGACTCGTGCATTAACGGCTGGCTTTTCATCATCGTAAAGCTTGATGGTGTCAAAATTCTGGAAGCTCCAGTTCAGTAATTTAAGGCTATTTTCTGTACGCGCAGCATCGCTGGCGGCACCGACCACCACGCTGACTATGCGTCGGCCATTACGATCCGCCGTAGATACCAAACAATAACCTGCCGACTGGGTATGACCGGTTTTCAGGCCATCAACAGTTTCGTCCGCCCATAGCAAACGATTGCGGTTAGGCTGCTTGATATTATTGTAGGTGTATTCTTTTTGACCGTAGTAATGCAGATACTGCGGGTAACGTCGCACCAGATTACTGGACAATATGGCCAGATCACGAACCGTCGTCAGGTGAGTAGGGTCGGGCAAACCAGTAGAGTTCACAAAATGGGTGTCACGCAAGCCCTGGCGCGCCGCCTCGTCGTTCATAAGGGCAGCAAATGCCGACTCGCTACCAGCTACCGCTTCTGCCAAGGCAACAGTGGCGTCATTACCTGATTGCACGATCACGCCACGCAGCAAGTCATCGACACTAACCTGAGAGTTAGGTTTAACAAACATCCTGGAACCTTCAGTTTTCCAGGCATTCTCTGAAATATTAACGGTTTGGTCCAGGCTTAGGCGTTTATCTTCAATGGCAGAAAACACCAAATACGCAGACATCAACTTAGTTAAAGATGCAGGTTCGACGCGCTCGTCGGGCCCCAAAGCAGCAATGATTTGGCCGCTATTCACGTCCAGAGATAGCCAGGCCTTAGCGGTCAAGACGGGCGCAGGCACCGTTGAGAGCTCACCCACGGTGGTAAAGCTGGCCATTGCAGCAGTCGATGAGGGGGTACTCACATACGCGGCGGTTGATGGCGTGTTGTCGGCGGCAACCAGATTAGCCGCCCCAGTTTGAGATAAAACCAAAGTAGGGGCTATGGACAACGCCAAGCCAGCCACTATGGAAGAAATACGCAAGGGCAAAAAACGAAATAAGGTCATGGGCATATCAATTTATGAGCGAATTGGGGAACTACAGTACATCCAGGCGCTGTTGCACCAGGCGTCTTAGAATAAGCAGCTTGCCGTGAAAGAAATGTGTAGCTTCAGGGATAACCACCACAGGCAAAACTCGCGGACGAGCGAAATCCATGACTTCAGACAAGGGGACGACCTCGTCGTCTTCGCCATGAATTAGCAGGGTATCGTCAGGCAAGGTCAAGTTATCGTTAGTGAAGCGGCCTACTGCCGACCCCACCAAAATGACCGTATCTGGCACGGTTTTCTGGGCCTGTGCCAGCTCGGAATACACCCGTGCAGCCACCCCGGTACCAAATGAAAACCCTGCTAGCACCCACTTACCCATAGCTGCTTCTGGCCAGGACTGGGTAAACTGCTGAATTAACTGCAGCATATCGGCCGCTTCGCCTACCGCATGATCAAACTCACCTTCCGAAGCGCCCACCCCACGGAAATTAGGACGTACAACCAGTAAACCCTGTTCCAGACAAGCGCGGGCAATCGTTGTGACTATTTTATTGTCACGTGTACCACCTTGCAAAGAATGAGGATGTAGCACCAAGGCCCAACCGACAGGCGCTTGGAAGGGAATATCAAGGATGCAGTCTATGGCGCCAGCGGCGCCCTGGAACGTAATTTTTTCAGTACGGGCTTGCATAAGGCTCTGCTCAATAAAGACAATGCCATAATACCCTACACGCCCTTATTTTTTCACCATGAATAGACCGATACCCACCCAGCTACCCGAGCCCAGTCAAATGCATGCGGCATTAGCACATGCGCTGCCCCATTTCCAACAGTTGGATTGGGTAGACAGTACGACTTCGACCAATGCACAGTTACTGGCGCGTGCTCGTAGCACTAGCGGTCTATTGGCTAGGCCCTGGCTGCTAGGTGCCCACTTGCAAGAGCAAGGGCGTGGTCGTGCAGGGCGGACCTGGCAAAATCGCATCAATGCGAACCTGATGTTCTCTTGTGCATTCGATGTCTTCCTGCCACCCCGGCAACTACCTACGCTATCGCCACTAGCAGGGGTAGTGGCTTGCGACGTACTGCGCACATTCATAGCCCCAAAAAACCAAACCCGCCTGTCCATGAAGTGGCCTAACGACATACAGTGGCAATCTGCCAAGCTTGCCGGCATACTGGTAGAAATTACCCGTTCTGGGGCATCCAGGATATCGCCCGACCATTATGTCGCTATCATGGGTATCGGCATCAACCTGAATGACGCGCGCGCCCTCAGCGTATCCCTGAATCGACAGGTTGCAGACTGGCATGAAGTTTGTCACGAAGACCACGTGGCTGCTAACGCTCAGGTCACAGATATCGTCGCAGGCATCGCCCAAGGGTGGTATCAGCGACTGAATCATGTCACTGCTTACGGGTTTGATGACTTCCCCAATCACTATGCGGCGGTCGATGTTCTGGCTGGCCAGGCCATCAATGTGCTGGACGATGGACGCATTATTCAAGCGGGCATTGCATGCGGCGTGAACACCTGGGGCCAACTATTGGTGAAGGGTCCAGATGGCATCAGCCCAATTACTGTCGGTGAAATTTCTGTGCGGCCACAATCCGCACTATAAACGCGCTACTGCTATGACCCAGACTCAGGTTTTACCACCCGCCGTTCTACTGATAGATGTGGGCAACACACGGTTAAAAGCCGGTTGGGTACTCCCCGCCACAGGTCGGCGTGAAACCAGCAGTATCGCCCTGGCCCATAGCAATATTGAAAAGTTAGCAGACTGGATAAGGCAACAGCCAGTACGGCTAGCCGCTGCCATTGGTGTCAATGTAGCGGGCGACAGCGTGGCACTATCATTGGATACCCTGCTGCTACACCAACACGCCATCCACATACACTGGAACCATAGCCAGCCCACAAACGCCAATGTACATAATGGGTATACGCAGCCGGCCCAGCTGGGCCCTGACCGCTGGATGGCTATGATAGGCCTGGCTACCCAACAAGACGGTAGCAACACCCCCATGATGCTGGCCAACTTTGGCACAGCCACCACCATAGACACACTGGTTCGCTGCAATAACAGCAACCATACAAACCCACAATGGCGATTTGTAGGTGGTCTAATATTGCCCGGCGCAGATCTTATGCGTATGTCATTAAACACAGGCACTGCTAGGTTACCCGCTGCCCAAGGAGCCACAGCTGCTTTCCCAAACAGTACCCAGCTTGCGATTAGTAGTGGTGTTGCCGCAGCTCAGGCAGGTGCGTTGCTACGCCAGTGGCTGGCAGTACAGGAAACGCATCAAATCGCCCCTAGGGTGTTTAGTGCCGGTGGCGCTTGGACTGCCCTGGAAAACGAAGTTCAAGCCTTACTAAGCACCATGCAAACCAAGCTAAACCTGCCTACCAAACCCATACAATGGTTGGCGTCACCTGTCTTGGACGGCCTGGCCCAGCTAGCGTGTAACGATCAGCTTAGCCCGTGATACTTACGACCTAATTCCATAGTGGCTTTAAAAAAACCTTCTTTGCTACCACAGTCGTAACGCAAGCCATCGTACTGATAACCATACACGCCACGTTGTTGTAGCAAGCGTGCAATGCCATCTGTCAATTGAATTTCCCCGCCCACACCCGCCTGGGTCTGACGCAGACAGTCGAATATTTCCGGTTCCAACACATAACGCCCCACTACGGCCAAGGTCGTCGGTGCCACGGCAGGATCAGGCTTTTCCACTATGCCGCTTAAGCGTGTGGTTTTACCGTTAACCGCATCCCCTGAAATAATCCCGTATTTATGGGTTTGTGATTTATCCACATTTTGTATGGCAACCACACTGCCATTATGCTGATGCGCGGCCTCGACCAACTGCAAGGTGGCCGCAGTAGTGGCATCAATCAAGTCATCTGCCAACAGAACCACAAAGGGTTCATTGCCCACAATAGGCGCAGCACACAATACAGCATGCCCTAGGCCTAGGGGCGCATGCTGGCGTGTATAAATGCAGTTCACATGAGACGGTATGACATTGCGCACCAGATCCAACAGTTCTTGTTTGCCTTTAGCAGCCAACTCCCTTTCCAGTTCCGGCGCCGTATCAAAATGATCTTCTATAGCGCGCTTGTTGCGGCCTGTAATAAAAATCAGATCTGTAATGCCTGCCGCGATAGCTTCTTCAACAGCGTATTGGATTAAGGGCTTGTCCACGATGGGCAGCATTTCCTTAGGCATGGCCTTAGTGGCTGGCAAAAACCGGGTGCCCAGCCCAGCGACAGGGAAAATAGCTTTACGTATGGGTTTCATGTTCGGAGTGCTTTTTCAAAAAAGAAGGTGTCACGGTAATTGGCCGTGTAGCAGGTAAAATCATAATCGATATACGTTGAAACCACCCTATTACGGAGCCACGCCATGCGCGTCGTGTTTTTTATTATCCTAATCGCTAATATTGCCCTACTGGCGTGGGGACAAGGTTTTTTTGGTACGCCACCTAGCGAACAAGGGCGTGAGCCGCGCTTCCTGACTGAACGTAATCAACAAGCCATCACCATAGGTGCGCCCGTGCCAGCCAACACCGGCAGCTAGCGCAAACGGGCCAAACTACTAACTACACGCGCTACGGCACCGGCATGCTTTTGCACCCAATGCTCGCCCGCTTTAGCCATACGACTTAAACGTTGTGGCTCATCCAGTAACTGCAATGCCATTTGCAAAGCAGCGTCGGCATCAGCACAGCGTATCGCTGCCCCTTCATCGATGGCGTCAACCACCGCTTGTTCGAAGTTACGTGTGTGCGGCCCTACCACCACCGGCACCCCCACCGCACAGGCTTCAATAAAGTTCTGCCCACCGAAGGGCAGGAAGCTACCCGCCACTATCGCCACCTGACTGGCCGCATAATAACGCGGCATCTCGCCTAAAGTATCGCCTAACAGCACGGTAGCATCGGCACACAGCCGGGCAGCAACCTCGCTACTTTCCACTTGCTGATGCAATAAAGAACGTCGCTCAAATGCCAATCCGGCCTGTTGCAATAAACCTGCAGCCTCATCGAAGCGTTGTGGATGGCGTGGTATCAAGCAAAACAAGACTTCTTGAGACAAATCCCTGCCCTGGACCTGAGCGCGTTTGATCTGACGGCTAATCGCCTGAATAAACAACGCGTCTTCGCCTTCACGAGTACTGGCAATCGTCAGCATTTTGCGGGGCAAAGCCGCTGCAAACTGACGGCCAGCCTGTATGCACTTTTGCGACAAACTGACATCAAACTTGAAATTACCCGACACCCTGACAGCCTGGGCACCGGCCTGTTCCAGCCGCTGTGCATCTTGCAGTGTCTGGGCATATACCACTGAAAAACTGGCATACGCCTGGCGCATCACACTACCAATACGCAGACTTTGTCGCAATGCATGATCGGAAAACCTAGCACTAACCAGCATCATGGGCACCGCTGCCTGACGTGCTGCTGCCAATACGTTAGGCCAAACCTCACGTTCAATTAACACCCCAACCTTAGGCTGGTAATACGCCATAAAACGTCGCGTACTGCCGGGAAAATCGTATGGCAACCATTGTTGAACCAATTGACCACGAGCAATGTCATCGGCGAAAGCACGTGCACCTTCGGCCAAACCAGTCACTGTCATGTGGGTTAACAAGACCTGATCCCCTTGATCCAGCAAGGCTCGGATAAAAGGTTGAGCAGCACGGGTTTCACCTAGACTGACCGCATGTACCCACACAGGTTTTTGCAAAGGGCTGGATCCAGAATAACGCCCAAAGCGTTCGCCGGAAAATACCCCCCACGCACCACCCGAACGGCGCGCACGCCAAGCCATCCAGGCCAACAACCCTGGAGTCAACAACCGTATCAATAAAGTGTAAGCAAAGCGATTCAAAACGCCAGCGCCTGCTCGACAGCGCTAAGTACGGTTTCCACCGATGGCGCATTACCCCGTTCGCCCAAACTGGCGGTATACGACTTACCCTCTAGGGGTGTACGTACTGGTGTGGAGGCTTTATAAATACCGATAGTGGGCCGCCCTAAACCAGCTGACAAGTGGGTCAGCCCACTGTCCAAACCCACCATAATACGAGCGGCGGCCAGCACATGAGCGACTTCTGTCAGCCCCATACGCGGCAAGACGCTGGCATTAGGAATGCCCGCCACTAGATCTTGGGCACGTTGGGTTTCGCTAGGGCTACCCGATAATAATTTAAGACTTAGGCCGTGCTCACCCAAACGTTTGAACACCGCTAGCCAAGCTTCACGATCCCAAAGTTTGTCGTCGCGACTGGCCGAGGGCATGATGACCGCGTAGGGTTGGATCTCAACGCCATCGGTGATAGCCTGCAGGCCAAAGTCCGGTGGACCATCCCATTCGTAACCAAACGCCAACGCAGCAAGTTTACGCTGACGGATTACCGCAGGCTGCCAGAACTCGACGCCATGCTTTACATGATAGAAAAAAGATGCCAATGGTTCGCGAGCCGAACGCCGATTTAGGCCGTGACGCAGACCATGTGTTTGGCGTAATAGCCATACCGATTTCATCAAGCCCTGCATATCCAGAATTACATCGTATTGGCGTTCACCCAGATTACGTTTAAGCGCTGCGCGTTCTGTACGGGTTTGCGACGACCACCAGTTCTTACGCCAACGGCGGTGTGAAACCGGGATGACCTCATGGACTGCTGGATGCCAGGCGGGGATCTCGACAAAACTGTCTTCTACGATCCAGTCTATGCTGGCGTCCGGCACATGCCGCGCAATGTCGGAGATAGCAGGCAACATATGTACTAAATCCCCCAATGAGGATGTGCGAACTATCAGGATTTTTGTGCTCATGCTGCAATTATAAATAGAAACAGTTCATACGCACCACGACTAGGCCTTGCGGGTGCGCCATTCCAGTATGCCTATGATCATGCCGCTACTACAAATAATAGCGATACCCAACCAGGTAAGGGCATCAGGAAATTGCCCCCAGATCAGCCAGCCCAGGGCGGCAGCGCTAATAATTTGTAGGTAGACAAAGGGCTGCAGCATAGAGGCAGCGGCTTGGCGATAGGCCAGAATTTGCAACAAATGCCCAAGCGCGCCCCAGAACCCTGTACCCAATAATATCAACCACTGCCAGAGGCTTAACTCCTGCAGCAAAGGTAATGCGGGAGGCAAAATAAAGGGTAATGCCAAGGTTAGGAACACGGCACCCACAGCACCACTCCAGATCAGGGTGGTAAAAGGGTCTTCGCTAGCCACACGACGCGTGACAATGTATTGAGCAGCAAACGTACAAGCCGTTAACAAGCCAAAAAGTACGCCTATGCTATCCAAGCCAGTACCGGGACGGATAATGACAAGCACACCCAAAAAACCGGCGCCAGCAGCGATCCACCGCGAAAGCCGCATAGGCTCTTTAAGCACCCAAGGTGCCAGCGACAGCACTATTAGTGGCGCCAAAAAATTGATGGCGGTGGATTCCGCCTGCGGCAGGTAGTGCAAGGTAGTAAACAGCGAGAACGTGGCCAGCAGTATTAAGGTGCCACGCAAAAACTGGACTTGCGGTCTACGGGTACGCACTACCGCCCAGCCACGCGATGGCAGGACCAGCATTAACACCAGCGCCAGATGCACCACGTAACGCACCCAGCACAGCACCCATAGCGACATACCACCCGCCATCAGCCATTTAGCACTGGCATCCAAGCCGGACAAGGCCCAGGTCGATGCCACTACTGCAATAATGCCCAACATGGGCGCTGCGATAGTCCTCAAACAGCAACCAGCGCTGTCTTGAAATAAGCGGCTCGGTCGGCGTAATTTTTAGCGCTGGCTTTCAGATTAGCAACTTCATCGTCATTCAGCGTACGCACGACTTTGGCTGGAGCGCCCAGTATTAAAGAGCGCGGCGGAAATTCCTTACCTTCGGTCACTATGGCACCCGCACCGACCAGACTGTGGGCACCAATAACGGCACGGTTCAGTATGACGGCCTGTATACCTATTAATGCGCCATCGCCTATGGTGCAACCATGCAACATGGCTTGGTGACCCACAGTGACGTTTTGTCCTATGGTCAATGGGCAGCCAGGATCCGTGTGTAACACAGCACCCTCTTGGATATTCGAACCTATACCCACCACAATGACTTCGTTGTCACCACGAATAACCGCACCTGGCCAGATGCTGCTATTTTCCAACATAACAGCTTTGCCGATTAAGGTGGCTTCGGCCGCTACATAAGCAGAGTCATGTACTTGTGGGGCGTCATCGCCCAGTTTGTAGATTGTCATTGTTGGTTCTTTTTACGCAAAGAGTCTATGCCCAGTTGCTTGAGCTTGCGGTACAAGTGTGTACGCTCGAGGCCAGTTTTTTCCGACACACGCGTCATGCTGTTGTTTTCGCGGATTAAGTGATATTCGAAATAAATACGTTCGAATTCGTCACGGGCATCACGCAAGGGCTGATCAAAAGAGATACTAGCCAACGGTGATGGTGCGGCTTCAGCCACAGACTGCTGCCCGGCTTGCTGCCCTGTAGTCGTCAGTGGCTGCTGATGGTGCAGGTTGGCATCTCGTTGGTCGGCTGGCAAACGGGCCGCAGCCAATTGTGCCTGCGACACCACCGGACGCGCCAAACCAGCGGCCACTGTTTTCAGGAGCTTTTGCAAGGTGATGGGTTTTTCCAGGAAATCGACCGCACCTATGCGCGTGGCCTCCACCGCGGTATCTACCGTTGCGTGTCCGCTCATCATGATAACCGGCATGTCTAGCAAGCCCTGTGCGCTCCATTCCTTGAGCAAGCTTACGCCGTCTGTATCGGGCATCCAGATGTCTAGCAAGACTAGATCGGGCCGCGTGCGCTGGCGCGCCGCCCTAGCTTGGGCAGCATTTTCTGCTAGTTCTACCGTATGTCCTTCATCGTAAAGAATCTCGGACAATAATTCACGGATACCTACTTCGTCATCGACAACCAGGATTCTGGCCATATTCGTATCACCTACCTTTTTTGAGCATTATCGTTTGCTTGCGGCTTTGCGTCTACTGCGCTGGCTTGGTGGGCCAAACGGGTCAATAGGATAGAAATCCGTGCCCCCCCTTCACGTCGGTTTGCCACATCAATTCGACCGCCGTGTTCCTCGATAATTTTCTTTACTATAGCAAGACCTAGCCCGGTACCCGTCGCTTTGGTTGTTACATAGGGCTCAAATACACGATTTAGCACCTGAGGACCAAAACCAGGTCCATTATCTGACACCGTCAAGCGTACTGCCAAATTACCGCTGTCGTCATCTGCCCCCGCATGAGTCCGAGTCGTTTGAACATAAACGCAGCCCTCTTCAGGCCCCCTGTCTTGGGTAGCGGCATCGCAGGCATTGGCCAGTAAATTATGTATGACTTGGCGCAATTGTGTCGCATCGCCCTCTATCAAGGGGATATCGTCGTCAAACTGCACTTCAATGGGAACGCTTTTGCTGTCGCCCCTGACAGTACCCTCAATGGGGTCCCAGCCGTACAGGGTAAGTACATCTGCGATCAGTTCATTGATGTCAAGATCTTGCATCTGTGCTGGCGGCGTTCGGGCGTATTCACGGAAGTCATCCACCATGTGTTTCAATGAAGCCACCTGATTGATTATGGTGTTGGTCGATCTGACTAACAGCGCAGCATCGGCCTCATTCAAACGCCCTTCAAGTTTCATGGCCAAGCGTTCAGCCGACAACTGTATGGGCGTTAACGGATTCTTAATTTCATGAGCCAGACGTCTGGCCACTTCCCCCCAGGCTACCGCCCGGTTAGCAGAAATCACTTCGCTGATATCATCAAAAACAACCAAATACCCATTACCTCGCCCATCAACCTTCAAATGAGTCCCACGCGCTAGCAAAGTCACTTCGTGTTTTTGGATTGCACCGTCGCATGCCGCCTCCAGTTCCACTTCAAACTGTTGCTGCCAATACGGGCGTTCGGACCCCACCGCCTGATGCTCCGAGAACGCGTCGCGTATGCGCTGTGCCAATGTCAATGCGCCATCGACCGTTTCCAACGGCCTGCCTTTGACCTGACGTAAGTCCACATGCAATATGCTTTGCGCTCCTTGGTTAAACATGGTGACACGAAAGCGTTCATCAAATACCAGCACCCCAGATGACAGATTGCTTAGTACCGACTCTAGGTAAACATTGGACTGCTCAAGTTGCTGACGGTTGTTCTCTACCATATGACGCGCTTCGCCTAATTGGCGCGTCATGGCATTAAAAGAGCGTGTTAACTGACCAACCTCGTCCTTTTCAGGGGGTTCAGGCAGGGGGCGGAAATCCCCCACACCAACAGCCTGGGTCCCTGCTGCCAAGCGCAATAAAGGGCGAACCAAGCGACGCGACACCGCTAATGCCGCCACCACAGCGGCAAACACAGCAAGTATCAAGGCCAATGTCAGGGTGATGCCATACAACTTGCGCAGCCCCATACGCGACAAGGCCAATTCCTGGTAATCACGAAAGCCTTCCTGAACCTGATTGGCATTGCGTGCAATTTGATCAGGGACTGGCTGTATTACCTGCAACCAACGAGTATCGGGCGCCACCCCCAGCGTGGCGGAAATACGGTCGGGTGTACTAACGGGCAACACCACACGCAACTTCAGGCCATCAGGATCAATAGTAGGTGGTGCAGGCTGGCTAACAGCGCTATCCCCAGGGGTCAGCTCCACAGGCGCTGCCACCGCATCATTGGTTTCAGCAGCCGAATACAAACGCGACACCCTAAGCTGATTCATTACGTTAGGTGGTGGCATGTCGGGCAGCAGTTGGCCAAATGTCGATGATGAAAACGCCACTAAACGGCCATTGCCGGTGAAGACCATAGCCTCTGATACCCCCCCAGTTTCGCGCAGACCAGTGATTATCATCCCCATATCTGCGTCACTGACACGGCCCAACTGCACCGCCATGTTTTTAGCGCGTATATTCAGCTCACCCAACTGGGTATCTAATGCAGCACGCCCCAAGTTCAAGCCCGCCTCTAGGGCACTATCTACCCTAACGTTGAACCAGGACTCAATGGAGCGCGACATGAACTGCACAGACAGTACATAGATCAGTGCACCCGGCAATATGCCTATTAAGGTAAAAAACAAAGCAAACCGCGCTGTTAAACGCGCACCAAACTGCCGGCGCCGGATCTGGCGTAGCAAGCGTGCGGACAAAGCCACCACCCACACCACCAGCGCCGCTGCCAACACCCCGTTAAGGATTAACAAGATGTCATATTGCTGAGCGTAACGCGAGGCATTACCGGTAGACCATACCAACAGCCCCAACAAAGCCACGGCACTGCCCGCAGCTATGGCCAAGGCAGCCCGTAAGCCCCACAGTATCAAGGCTGGGGCTCGGTGACGGAGACGGAGAAAGTGAAGTTTTTCCATGGGGTGGTCAGCGACCAGGCACTGCTATTAAGAGCATCGATTTGAAAGGGGCGCGCCAGCATTGATGTATCCAGGCGCAAACGTAAACGACCTTCGTAGACTTCATCTGGATCCAAGTCAGCCACATTGGCAACGGCCCAACCACGAATATGACGCACCAACGATAAGGCATCGTCCAGCGACGCCTCGGGTAAAGAAAGGTCACCAGTACCTACCCGCCACTGGCGTGTCAAGGCGTTATACACAATACGCCATGTCTGCTGTTCATCGACCACGACCTTGTTGAACCACCACCAGCGTTTGGAAACAATTTCCAGGTCCGCAGTAAAGTAAATAGGTATACCGCGCCCCGCCATATGACGTAACTCAGGTGACAGCGTCATCTGAATGTCAGCATCAATATGCAAACGCCCATCCTGCAGCACGGGTTCAATGCGCGTAACCTGGTCGCCCGTCAAGGCCATACTGGCCGGGGCCAGTACGGTCAAAAACAAACAAGCTACAGCAACAAATAAAAGTCGTAGCATTTGTATCGATTCATATACCAACAAACCAAGAGAGCAACTATTTTGAATGGCTTATTGCGGCTTGGCAAACAGGGCGTAGAAAAAGCCGTCGCTGTACACTGCGTCGGACGACGTCTCAGGCGGCGCATCATTACCCAATGGCAGTAGCTGACCTGGCGCAGGTAAACGCACGGCATCCGGGTGACGACGCATAAACTGCACCGCCTGCTGCTCGCCCTCTTGGGGGAAGATCGAACAAGTTACATAGAGCAAATGCCCGCCTGGCGCGACAGTAGTCCATAAGCCATCAACAATTTTGGCCTGTAACGCTGCCGTTTTGGCAATATCGGCTTCGCGACGTAGCCAGCGGATATCAGGGTGACGGCGTACTATGCCCGATGCTGTACAAGGCACATCGGCCAGCACAGCATCAAAGGGTATGCCATCCCACCACGAGGCCACGTTGGCGGCATCAGCTCGTTGCAAGCCCACATGCGGGCCATCCAGCTGTAAACGCAGCAAATTTTCACGGACCTTGTGCAAACGATCGCCATCGGTATCCAAGGCCAGCAGCATACCCAGGTCCGCTTGTTCCAACATGTGGGCAGTTTTCCCGCCAGGGGCTGCGCAGGCATCTAACACCCGCATGCCATCAGCCAGCGGCAACACGATACCAGCATACTGAGCGGCCAAACCTTGTACTGACCACACCCCATCGTCAAAACCGGGAATTTGGTACACAGGGCGCGCTGCAGCCAGCACCAAGCTATGGTCTGATGACTGTATAGTTTCTATACCAGCTTGTTCAAATTCAGTCTGTAAATCCTGAATGCTCACACGCCGTGTATTGACCCTTAAGGTCATGGGCGCAGGGCGGTTGGATATGGTCAAGATCTCCTGCCACTGCTGTGGCCAGGCGCGACGCACATGGGCTATCCACCATTTAGGAAAATTCCAAACTGCCTCGGGGTTTTTTCGGGCTTCTTTGAGTACGGCGTCGCGTTCGCGTAAAAACGTACGTAACACACCATTTAACAAGCCCTTCAAAGGCACCATCTTGCGTTCAGTCGCCACGGCAGTAACGGCTTGATCCACCAGCGTATGTGCGGCATATAAAGGCAAGTCCCCACGACGCACTTGTACCCCGATATCATCGGCATGTTCGACAGCCGTGTCCAACAAGGCCAAGCTCACTAACAACAAGGCATCAAACAAGGGGTAATCTGGGGGCCTGGCCACCAGCAAATTTTTAACTTCCCTAGCCAGACCCAGACGGCGCATCACGTGAAAACTGATGGCCTGGGTAGCCGCACGCAAAGGTGCCGGTGTCGCCGCCAGGCTCTCGGATAAGGACTGGCCCGCCAACACGGCCTGCACATTGCGGGCGCTGGCCATTAGGGTCTCGCTTAGGGCCACACGCGAGGTCGATGAAGATAAGGTATTAGTAATTTCAGACATCCGAAAAAAGGTTTCGGGCATTATCACCCACATACGCGGTAAAATCTCTTTCTTTTCCGTGCCATAAGGCATTATGAGGTCCCCATGAGTTCCCCAAAAGTCGGCTTCGTCAGCCTGGGTTGTCCCAAAGCGCTGGTTGACTCCGAACGCATACTGACGCAATTGCGTACCGAAGGCTACCTGATTTCGCCTGATTATGAAGGCGCAGACGTAGTGGTTGTAAACACCTGCGGCTTTATAGACAGCGCCAAAGCTGAATCGCTAGATGCCATAGGCGAAGCCTTGGCAGAAAACGGCAAGGTCATTGTTACCGGTTGCATGGGTGTCGAAGAAGCCGTAATACGCGACGTCCACCCTGCGGTATTGGCCGTTACCGGCCCACAGCAATACGAACAAGTCGTACGTGCGGTCCACGAAGCAGCCCCGCCCAATATCCATCACGACCCTTATATCGACCTGGTGCCACCGCAAGGCATTAAGCTGACACCGCGTCATTACGCGTACCTGAAAATCTCTGAAGGCTGTAACCACAGTTGCAGCTTCTGCATTATTCCGTCCATGCGCGGCAAACTAGTTAGCCGTCCCATAGGCGATGTCATGGGCGAAGCCGAACGTCTGGTCAAGGCTGGCGTTAAGGAATTGCTGGTTATCTCCCAAGACACCAGTGCCTACGGCGTAGACGTCAAGTTCCGTAGTGGGTTCTGGAATGGTCGCCCCATCAAGACTCATTTAACACAACTATCACAAGCCTTGGGCGAATTCGGCGCTTGGGTCAGGTTGCACTACGTGTACCCCTACCCTCATGTTGACGAAGTCATCCCTCTAATGGCCGATGGCAAAATTTTGCCTTACCTGGACATTCCCTTTCAGCACGCCAGTCCGCGTATTCTGAAAGCCATGAAACGTCCGGCCTTTGAAGACCGTACCCTGGCACGCATTAAAAACTGGCGTGAAGCCTGTCCCGACCTGACATTGCGCTCTACCTTTATCGTGGGTTTCCCCGGTGAAACCGAAGACGACTTCCAATACCTGCTGGACTGGATGTCCGAAGCTCAGCTGGACCGAGTCGGCTGTTTCCAGTACTCACCCGTTACTGGAGCACGCGCCAACGAACTCTCCGATCACGTCCCTGACGAGGTCAAACAAGAACGTTGGGATCGCTTCATGGCACACCAACAAGCCATCTCCACCCAACGCCTGGCTGCCAAAATCGGTCGGGAAATAGACGTACTAATCGACGAAGTCGACGAGGACGGCCCCATAGGACGTTCCAGTGCCGACGCCCCTGAAATTGACGGTAATGTCTTTGTGAATAGTCCACACACACTGGCACCAGGGGATATGGTCAGGGTCAAGGTCACCGATTCAGACGAATATGACTTATACGGGGACGTCATAGCAACACCGTAGTCGTTTTATCGGATTGCTTAGCTAGGGAAGATCATGCAACAACAGCTTTGGGATATATCGCCGCCAGTGTCGGCTGCCAGCCCAGTCTTCCCTGGCGACGCCTCCTATTCCCAAGAATGGACCTGGAGCCTAGGGCCTGACTGCCCTGTGAATGTTAGTGCCATCCGTATGTCGCCCCACATAGGGGCGCATGCCGATGCACCTTTGCACTATGCCGCAGGTGGGCCATCTATAGGCCAGCTTCCTTTGGAACCTTTTCTAGGGCCTTGTCGCGTCATACACGCGTTTCACTGCGGCCCCCTGATATTGCCCGAACACCTGCAGCACGCTACCAATGACTTACCCACCCGCGTCCTGGTACGCACTTCGCAGTATGCA
Organism: Alcaligenaceae bacterium; assembly: GCA_013416485.1. GTDB lineage: Bacteria > Pseudomonadota > Gammaproteobacteria > Burkholderiales > Burkholderiaceae_B > JAGOAJ01. Next base: position 277,879 of record JACCEO010000001.1, on the reverse strand, counting down.
CCAGACCCTTGGTGGACCAATGATTTCACCGCCTACGCACCACAGACCATAGAGTGGCTGGCCACCCTGGGCGTGACCCTGATCGGGCTGGATACACCCAGCATAGATCCGGCCACCAGCAAAACACTGGATAGCCATCACGCCATATTGCGCCTGGATATACGCGTCCTGGAAAACCTGCGCCTAGATCATGTGCCTGAAGGCGATTATGAACTCATCGCCCTACCTCTGAACTTAATCGAGGCAGATGCTAGCCCAGTACGCGCCATATTACGTAAGTAACACTATTTATGGTCAAACCATGCCGAATTCACACAAACCCGAAGACATCGTGCACGACGAAGGCGCTCAGCTAGATTTTTCGCACGACATGACATACGGTGAATACCTGCATCTGGATGACATCCTGCATGCACAACACCCCCTCTCGCCCGACCACAATGAAATGCTGTTCATTATTCAGCACCAAACCAGCGAATTGTGGATGAAGCTGATGCTGCACGAAATGACTGCTGCCATACACAAGCTGGCTAACGACGACCTGCAAACCACATTCAAAATGCTGGCAAGGGTAAGCCGCATCATGGAACAATTAGTACAAGCTTGGAGCGTACTGGCCACCATGACGCCTCCAGAATATTCTGCGGTACGCCCATACCTGGCTCGCTCTAGTGGTTTCCAAAGCTACCAATACCGTGAGATTGAGTTCCGCTTGGGCAACAAAAACGCCGCCATGCTGAAACCCCACAACCACAGGGCGGACCTGTTAGCTCAGGTGCAAGCAGCCTTCGAGGCGCCTTCGCTGTATGACGAAGCCCTACGCTTAATGGCCCGCCAGGGTCTACCCGTGCCACAAGACCACCTAGAGCGCGACTGGCGCCTGCCCTACCAAGTCAGCGACGGCGTAGAGGCCGCCTGGCTGATCGTGTACCGTGATCCCAAAACCTATTGGGATCTGTACCAGCTAGGTGAAAAGCTAACCGACTTAGAAGACGCGTTTCGCCTATGGCGTTTTCGTCATGTCACCACGGTAGAGCGCATCATAGGCTTCAAGCGTGGTACTGGTGGCACGTCTGGCGTCGCGTATTTACGCAAAATGTTGGATGTGGTTCTATTTCCTGAACTATGGCGACTACGCACTGACCTGTAAACCAAAGTCGCTACCCTTAGACTAAGGATGCGCCCAGCCTTGTACAAAAGCGGCGACGGGTTGGCGCTTACCGCCTGCCTTTTGAAGTTCAAGCAAACGCAAAGTGCCTAGTCCCGTAGCGATATCAATACCTGCCGCACTACTGGCGACTACCGTACCTACAGGTAAATCCGATGGTGTGTCTAAGGCTTGGGCTCGCCATACTTTAATGGGTTGATCCAAACCAGGTAACACCATAGTAGAACCAGGTACAGGATCAAATGCCCGTATCCTGCGCGCCAAATCGACTGCTGGCTGTTGGAAGTCCAAAGGGGCTTCGGCTTTATCCAGTTTTTCGGCATAAGTCACGCCCTCATCAGGTTGAGGCTGGGCCATCAAGACTCCCCTTTTCAGGTCGGCAATGGCCTGAACGATGGCCTGAGCCCCCAAACTTGCCAAGTCATCATGCAAGCTGGCTGCAGTGTGCTCGGTGGTAATGGGCAACACATGGGTGGCCAACATAGCACCTGTGTCCAGGCCCTGATCCATCATCATAATGGTGACGCCAGTGTCGGCATCGCCCGCCTGTATGGCCCGCTGTATAGGGGCTGCACCGCGCCAACGCGGCAGCAAGCTGGCATGAATATTAAAACAACCGTACCTAGGTAAGGACAACACCCATTCGGGTAGGATCAGGCCATAGGCCGCTACGACCAGTAAATCAGGAGCGGCTGCTTCTAGGGCGTGTTGAGCAGACTGCGCATCATCGGGATATTTACCATCTAGGCGCAGACTACGCGGCTGTGCTACTGGGATACCGGCATCCAGAGCCGCCTGCTTAACCGGGCTAGGCGTCAGTTTTAGCCCACGTCCCGAAGGCCGATCAGGCTGGGTCAAGACCAAAGGCACATCGTGCCCGGCATCCAGCAAAGCCTGCAAAGCCAATCGGGCAAACTCGGGGGTTCCAGCAAAAACAATACGCATAGCATAGCCAATTCAAAAGAAACAGCTGTCCATGATACCAAGTGCCGCGCCACAAGCCCGCACAGAAAATGCGGACGCCAACGATACGCCTACGACTTGGCCTTATATAGCACTATGACGGAATCAGGCTTTCAGGGCGTCGCGTTCTTGTTTTTTAATACGCGACTTCAAGCGGGTTTGCTTGAGTTGGGATAGGTACTCCACAAAGACTTTGCCTAGCAAATGGTCTAGTTCGTGCTGTATGCAGACTGCCAAGAGGCCATCGGCTTCCAGTTCGTAGCGCTGGCCCTGTTCATTTAATGCCGTGACCTTGACTTCTGCGGCACGCTCGACGTCGTCATACACACCGGGAACGGACAAACAGCCTTCTTCAAAAACGATAAGTTCGTCGCTTTTCCAGGTGATTTCCGGATTGATCAACACCAGCAGGTCGTCACCGTCTTCGGAGACGTCTATCACCACCACACGTTCGTGGACATCGACCTGAGTCGCCGCCAAACCCACACCTGGCGCTGCATACATGGTTTCAGCCATGTCGCGCACTAACTGACGGATGCGATCATCTACCTGAGCCACAGGTACTGCAACCTTGTGCAAGCGTGGATCGGGGTATTTAAGAATAGGAAGTAAAGCCATAAAAAAACTTGCGGGAAAACCCTGTACCGTAAACCTCTATGATAATGCAAATAGGACTTTTTCCATACCCTTACGCTGTGCAAGATCTTGTTTTCACAATGACAATTACGCCCCGTCCACCCCATATTTTCTTGGCACTGTGTCACACTTAGGCATGAGCACCCGATTACCCACCGAAGAAGTCACCGCCTGGATACGGTTATCGCTAGAACCCGACCTGGGGCCTGCGCTAGCCCGTAAGCTGCTGGCGGCTGTGGGTTTGCCCCAGGATATCTACGCCTTATCCACCAGCGCTTTGCAGAAATACTTGCCCTCGGATTTGGCTCGTCAACTTAGGGCAGCACCCACAGCGCAAATACAGGACACCATAGCTAGCACTTTGGAATGGCTACAAAACCCACGTCACCACCTGCTAACCTTGGCCGACCCTGCGTATCCAGCGACATTACTGGATATTCACGACCCGCCTCTGGTCCTATATGCCAATGGCAATTTAACCGCCCTACAACGTCCTGCCTTGGCTGTTGTTGGTGCACGTAGCGCCACGCCAGCAGGCACAGACAACGCCCAGGCCTTTGCCAAGCACCTGGCTGCTAAAGGCTGGTGCATAGTCAGCGGTTTGGCGCTAGGTATAGACACCGCAGCCCACCAAGGGGCACTATCCGTAGGGGAGGTGGGCTCTACCATTGCCGTCATGGGCACCGGTATGGACATTGTTTATCCTGCGCGTAACCGCTCACTAGCCCACCAGATTGCCGAACATGGCCTATTGCTATCAGAGTTTCCACTAGGCACACGTGCCCTACCCTGGCAATTTCCCAAACGCAACCGCATCGTTGCAGGCCTCTCCAAAGGCGTACTCGTGGTAGAAGCTGCCCGCCAAAGCGGATCCTTAATCACTGCCAGAATGGCGTCCGATATGGGGCGTGAGGTCTTTGCCATCCCCGGATCCATACATTCACCGCTGTCGCGTGGCTGCCATGCCCTGATACGCCAAGGGGCCAAGCTGGTCGAATCGGCTCAAGACATCAGTGACGAACTTGGCTTTCCCCAAGACGCTGCGGTGCCGTCACCTATTCCGGAAACTACTCAAGCCTTAAAAGTGGCCAGTGGTGACCCAGATCACATCACCTTAATGAACGCATTGGGCCATGACCCGGTAGACGTCAACACCTTGCAACAACGCACTACCCTAGACACTGGAACCCTACAAGCCATGCTGCTACAGCTTGAGCTGACCGACCACATCACACAGTTACCTGATGGCCGTTACCAGCGGCGACAAACCCAACTGCTATAAGCTTGGCATTTTCTATAGACATGGAAATAGCTACTGACCCCTCATGTGCTTTATGATTAACCTTAACCACTCATATATATAGACACATATTGCAGGACACTTAAACAAGGACGTATGTCATGGCACTACCAGAACATGTAAAAATTGTAGAAGTTTCACCACGCGACGGGCTACAAAACGAAAAAGAATTCGTCCCTACCGCGGTTAAAATTGAACTGGTCAATCGTCTTAGTGATGCCGGCTTCCCCAATGTAGAGGCCGTGTCCTTTGTGTCACCAAAATGGGTGCCACAAATGGCCGATGGCGCCGATGTCATGGCGGGCATCAAACGCAAATCAGGCACACTGTATTCTGCCTTGACCCCTAACCTGCGCGGCTTTGAAGCCGCCCTGGCCGCCGGCGTAGACGAAGTCGTTATTTTTGGCGCCGCCAGCGAAGCGTTTTCCCAAAAAAACATTAACTGTTCGATTGCCGAATCCATAGACCGTTTTCAACCTGTAGCCCAGGCCGCCAAAGCCGCTGGCTTACGGCTACGCGCCAGTATCAGTTGTTCATTTGGCTGCCCCTACCAAGGTGATGTACCTATCGCTGCGGTCCTCGACGTTGTTCAACGCATGCAGGCCCTGGGCGTAGACGAATTCGACATCGCCGATACCATAGGGGTAGGCACCGCACTACAAGTAGGCAGTGTCATGCGTGCGGTTACCGACCAGATCCCGGCCAACCGTGTGGCAGGTCATTTTCATGACACCTACGGTCAGGCATTGGCTAACATTGTGGCTGCCATGAACGCCGGCATTGCTATTTTCCATACCTCGGTTGCTGGTCTAGGCGGCTGCCCCTATGCCAAGGGCGCCACAGGCAATGTCGCCACCGAAGACGTGCTGTACTTGTTACACGGCATGGGCATACATACCGGTATAGACCTGGATGCCGTAGTCGACACTGGTCAATGGATATCTGCCCACTTAGGGCGCAAAGCCAACAGCCGCGCAGGTAACGCCCTAGCTGCCAAAAAAACCGGTTAACCACTTAACCCACATACAGCGCACAAAGGACCATATTGGCAAAGCACACACAACCCAGCGAGGCGGAACAATCGCAACTACTAGAAGAGATAGGCCCCTTGCCGTTGCAGGGTCTGGCTTGGCCACGCCGCATTAAAATTCTTGCCTGGATAGTGCTGGCCGTCATAGGCGTTCAAATCATCATTACGGCATCGGGGCCTGGTGGACAACATATCAGCCCAATTGTGGCTGGCAGCATGTTGCTGTGCTATCTAGCACTACTGGTATTGGCGTGGTACATGCAAATATCGGTTACCACCATCACCCACGTTGGCATACAGCAAACCTGGATATCCCACCGTGAAGTGGCGTGGTCCGACATACAATTCGCCAAGTTCATACCGTTATTCGCTTCTAAGCGCTTAATGTGTTTTACCGGGCGTGGTCGTCCCATTGTTTTCCAGGCAGGAACCCGCGACCTGGAAATTGCTTTTGCACGGATATCGTTAGTATATAGGCGACGTTAACCTAACTTAAGGCCCTGATAGCACCACCTGCTCTGGACCAAAATAGGTCTGATCGATAGCATCGATAGCTGCCGCATCTAAGCTATCCGCAGCGGCATACAGGGTCAAACGCGCCAGTACGTACTCCAGGCGCGCCTGGGTCAGATCCAATTTTGATTGGTATAGCTGGTCCTCGGCATCCAGGATATCTATGATGGTGCGGGTACCTGCCTGATACCCCATATCAATGGCATGCAAAGCAGCAGCAGTAGAATCTACAGCATCTTCTAGAGCGGCAATACGCCGCACACCGCTAACCACAGCCTGATACTGACGCGTTACTTGTACCGCGATGTCTTCTTGCACAGCAGCCAGTTCCAAGGTTGCACGGTCTTTATTGTGTCGTGCCTGACTAACTTGTGCGCTGGTCAACCCACCAGAAAAAATAGGGATGGCGACCTGGACACCGTAGGAACTTACCGTACTACTTTGCAAACGGGTAGAAATGGTTTCACCCTCCACTTTACGGCGTGCAGCAATAAGATCAACCGTGGGTAGGTGACCACCAAAGGCACGATCTATTTCATAGTCAGAGATTTGCACGCCATATTGAGCCGAACGTATTTCAGCATTATCCGTACGGGCTTTAGTCTGCCAATCAAGCTGGTCGGGCACGTTAAGCGGTTGCGGTTGAAAACCACGTTTCAGGGTAGTGATACGCTGCGGGGGATTACCCACCATTTCCTGGAGCTCGCGCTGCGCAACGAACAACCTATCTTCAGCCGCAATCAGGTCTGCACGCGACAGATCGCGTCTGGACTTAGATTCTTTGACATCGATAATAGTGCCCTCGCCATCACCATAACGCCGCTGTGCCGCTATGATTTGTTTTTCATTGGCTTTAAGACGACTTTTGGCCAGCACCACGTTCTCGTAAGACAGCAAGGTCTGAAAATAACGATTAATTAATCGTACCGACATATCCGTCGCTTTGACATCAAAAACGGCTAGGCTTTGGTCTGCACGAGCGTGGCCTTGTCGGTACTCAGCAAGACGACTCCAGTTGAACACCACCTGATTTAACTTAATTTCGTCGACACGACTGGTGTAGTCCAGGTCATTGCAATGCAGCCCACATGGGCCAGGTAGTTCTAGCGTGCCACGCACTTTGCTTCTACCCAAAGACGCATTAATTTGCGGCAATAAGGCTGACCTACCTATGGCTCGGTTAGTTTCGCCAGCTTTACGCTCACTAATCGCCGCGTGATAGCTGGCATCATTTTCCAAAGCCAAGCGCCACGCTTGTGACAAGGTCAAAGCATGTACCTTTAATGGCACCATCGCACAGGCAACAAACAACAAGAAAAATGCGCTTGTAAACCGCTGGGCTGATTTCATGTTATTGCTCCTTGAAGGACTTATCCAGCCTTTCCAGAAAGGGTTTTAGCAAGTAGCTCAGCATGGTGCGCTCGCCAGTACGAATCAATACCGAAGCTGGCATGCCGGGACGTATTACATTACTGCCCAGCATGGGTATGCCTTCGGGGGTAATCTGTACTTGTGCCAAGTAATACGGCATTTTTGAGTCAGGGTCAGTCATCCGGTCGGCCGACACAGTCAGGACCTTGCCAGGAATATTCGGTGTACTAGCGTGATTGAACGCCGGAAAGGTAATTTCCACATTCAGGCCTGGGGCCATTTTGTCTATAGCCTGAACCGGGACCTGCGCATGCACAACAAAGTCATTATTATTAGGCACCAGCTCCATCAAGATAGTGTCTGGACCAATCACCCCGCCTACCGTGTGTACTTTCAGATTCTGTACGTAGCCATCCGTAGGGGCACGAATTTCAGTTTCACGCACGGTGTAATCCAAAGCGGCCAAACGATCTGCCAGGGCAGAAGCCTCTTTGCTAACATCTGATAGCTGTGACTGCACTTCTTTTTGATAGTCTTGCGTACGTTGCAAGATACGCAATTTCAATTCGGAAATTTGATTACGCGCACGCCCAGTCTCGACCAAATCACTGGATAAGGCGGCTTTTAAATGTGACGCATCGCGCTCTAGTGCAAGCAGACGGTTACGAGGGACATACCCTTCTTGAGCAAGCTGGCGCACCCCGGTCAACTCACGATAAATAAAACCCAACTGCGCTTTACGATTAGCATGTACCTGGGTCAAACCATCTAGCCCAATTTCTGCACCATTTTGGTTTTCACGCAAAATTTCAATTTCACCATGCAAGGCATCACGTCGGGTCTGGAACAAACGCGCCTGGGCACGCGTGGCATCAATAAAACGCCTGTCATCCTGGAAACGTGCCACCAGCTCAGGGTCATTTTCGATAGTTACCAAACCATCTCGCTCAGCCAATAAACGCGCCTCTATCGCCTTAGCGGTAATGTACTGTGAGCTGATTACACCTTGCTCGGCCAAGGCTCGTGTACGATTCAAACGCACCAAGATCTGATCTGCTACGACCTTATCCCCCTCGCTGACCCGTATTTCCTCTATGGTGCCACCTTCCAAGTGCTGTATCGTTTTTCGCTTCCCTGCTACATGCACCGTGGCGTCAGCGGGAATCCCCGCATCCAGAGGTGCATAGGCTGCCCAATAAGCAAAGCCGCCAAAGCCCAGCACCAGTACCGCCAGCCCCCAGCGTAAGGGGCTTAAGGAATTCGTATCAACGTCCACTTGGGCGTTGCTGGGATCCATATCCATTGACTTGATATTTTTCATGATAGACCTCTACGCACTTGCCACAACATGTAAAGGGGGAGCGACGGTCGCAGTCGCAGTGGCTGCCGCTTGTACCTGGTGCTCACGTAAGGCGTTAAGCACCTCTTCACGAGGACCATAGGCAACCATAGTCCCTTCGCGCAAGACCAATAACTTATCAACCGTACGTAGCAAATTCATACGATGCGTCACCACAATGACCGTAGCACCACGTTGCTTCAGATCGGTCATGGTCTGGATCAACGCCGCCTCGCCTACATCATCTAGATTGGAGTTGGGCTCGTCCAACACCACTAGGGCCGGATCCCCATAGATAGCCCTAGCCAAGGCCACCCGCTGCTTTTGACCGCCAGACAGTGAGGCGCCATTCACACCCAAACGCGTGTCATACCCTTGGGGCAGGTGCAAAATCATGTCATGCACACCTGCACGCTGCGCAGCTTGAACAATCTTCTCATCGTCACGCGCACCAAATCTGCCTATGTTGTCGGCAATAGTGCCTTCAAAGAGCTCAATGTCTTGAGGCAAGTACCCCAGATAAGGACCAAGCTCGTCTTTATTCCACAAGAAAATATCAGCACCATCCAAGCGCACGACACCTTTACTGGCTGGCCACACACCCACCAGCAGCCTGGCCAAGGTGGACTTGCCGGATGCCGACGGGCCAACAATGCCCACACACTCACCAGGATTGACACTGAAGCCCAAACCTTTAAGTATCATCTCGTCACTACCTGGGGCGGACGCATATACCTGCTCTAGTGTCAATTGCCCCTTGGGTGCGGGCAGGCTCATGGTGTTCTCACGTGCTGGTGCAGATTTCAACAATTCGTCCAAACGGCCATAGGCTACACGCGTCGACAGCAATTGCCGCCACGTACCAATAACCAATTCAACAGGAGCCAAAGCCCTACCCATCAGTATGGAGCACGCAATCATCATCCCAGCACTGATAACGCCATCAATGACCAGTAAAGCCCCTGCTCCCAGACTTAATGACTGCAACGATATCCGTACAAACCGGGTCACCATACTGATACGAGTATTGCGGTCAGCAGCCAAGGTTTGCTGTGCCAAACCACGCGTGTGATGCCCCGACCAACGTGCACGCAGGCCAGACAGCATGCCCATAGACTCTATGACCTCGGCATTACGCAGATGGTTATTGGCAAAGGTTCCTGCAGCAATTGCCGCCCGATTGGCTTCGGCCAGTGGCTTTTGAGTCACTACATTGGTGATGTAGGCCAACACAAACAATATGATGCAACCGGCCAAGGTCAGGTAACCTAGTAAAGGATGAACCAAATAGGTGACCAGGATATAGATGGGAGTCCAGGGAGCATCAAAAAACCCAAATAAGGCATTGCCCGCAAGGAATTTACGTATATTGCCCAAGTCGTGCATCGCTTGCGCTGGGTTGCCACTAGCACCTATCAAATTACGCTCAAAGGCAGCGCTAAAGACACGGGTATTAAGCATCATGTCAAAACGATTCCCTACTCGTATCAGCACGGAGGATCGCGCAAACTCCAGCAGTCCCGACAACAGATACAGACCCAACACCAATAAGGTGAGCATCAGCAAGGTTAGCTCGCTGCCACTGGCCAGAACACGGTCGTAGACCTGCAACATATACAGCGCAGGTGTCAGGGCCAAAAAATTAATGACACAACTAAAGGCTGCCAGGCTGTAAAACGTCTTACGAAAACCGTGTAGAGCTTCACCTAATTCCGTACGTGGTGATGATTTCATGATGTCACCTATTGTCGCTAACTACAGAAATGATTCGCCCTAAATAGGCGTCGTTGATCGTGTCAAAGTGGCTACCGTTTAAGGTACCCACTGCCGCTGCCAGCTTTAAACGCGCCAGCAAATACTCCAAGCGCGCTTTGAGCAGTTCATATCTGGCTTGGTACAAGGTGTCTTGCACCCTTAACACGTCTAAATTTCCGACTTCACCCACTGAAAAACCTAAGTTGGCCGCATCCAGACTAGCTCGTGCCGAGCTGGCAGCGGTTTGCAACGCTTCTATACGTGCGGCACCGCCCGACACTTCGGTAAATTGCCGCGTGACTTCAGCCTGGTTTTTTTCTATGGCAGCATTCAGCTGGTACTGCAAACGCATGCGATCCAAGCGAGCCCTAGCCACGTTAGCCCTGGTATAACCACCTGCGAACAAAGGAATACTGACCTGTATACCAATCACAAAAGAATTCGAACGTTGGCTTAATGCAGACAGGTTTTCACTATCCGACTTGTTATAAGTTGCCACCAGATCCATATAAGGCAGATATTCACTGGCCGCGTTATCGACCTCGGCATCTGCCACTAACAATGCTTGGCGCGATGACAATACCTGCACACTGCCCACCCGCGCTCTGTCTAACCACTCACCCAGACTGCTGGGTGTTAACGCCAGCACAGGAAACTCATCTTGCAGTGCTGCCATGCGTACAGGTGTCGCCCCCATTAAGGCACTAAGCTCGCGTACCGCCACCACCAGGTCGTCCATCACCTGGATGACCTCCGCACGGGCGACAGCCAATCTGGCCAGAGTTTCTTGCGCCTCGGTGCGTGTCCCTTCAAACTGCAGGAAATGAGCTTGAAAGATGGCTGCCCGCTCTTGGAGGGAAGCCGCAAGAGCCCGTTTCAAGGCCAAGTGATCGTATGCCAGCAACACGTTGAAGTAGGCTGTGGCCAAACGCACTCCAGCTTCTTGGTGCTTGATGGCAAGCACAGCACTGCCTTGTTCAGACCGTGCTATGCCACGCTTATAGTTGGCATAGCGACCGTAATTGATCAAGGGTTGTTGCAACTGCACATACCCATGCGAGGAGTCATAGTCCAGCTCTAGGCCTATCACCTGCCCTAGAGCATCTGGCTCGTGCGAATTACCTGTGACCTTGCTACGCACATACCCCGCTTGTATGTTGGGCAATAGCCCTGCACGTCCCTGTGCGTATTCGGTCTGGGCAGCAGCTTGCTCGCTAATGGCCGCCTGATAGCGATAGTCATAGTTCAAAGCACGGCGCCAGGCGGTAGATAGATCAATGACCTGGCTTTGGCCAAGAGACTTAGCCAAGGGAAAACTTGCCTGACCAGGCAGGGCGTCTTGCGCCCAACTACTGCCACACACCAAGCCAAGCGCTACTACGCTGACCAGGAAACTAAACGGCGTCGCCCTGGATTTACTACTTACCATAGGCCCTCCTGGATATCCGTACGCTACAACGGTAAGCAGGCCGGGTTACCCCGACCCGCTTACCGCCTTTACATCATAAAATACTCATCCATGTAGGTAGCACCGTCTGGTCCTGCTGACACGGCATTTCCGTTGGCATCCATCTGGGCCAACATGAAGGAGTTGACACCCATTGTGTCAATATCCACATCGGCAACCCGCATGCTTTTCCCGCTTATCATCAGCAAGATATCGTCACCTGATGTCGACATAGACACCATAGAGCCGAAATTACCTGCTGTGACGCCCAGGTCACGTAAGTCGATTTTGTCCTCACCAAAGCTAAAGTCAGTGATTAGGTCGCCACCGCCAAACACGAAGATATCGTCACCAGTACCGCCAGTCAGGATATCTGCGCCCGAGCCACCAAACAGCACGTCATCGCCCGAACCACCGTTAAGTACATCATCACCGGAACCGCCTGACAGTTTGTCATCACCGGAACCCCCAAACAGTTTGTCGTCACCTGTGCCACCGTACAGAACGTCGTCGCCAGAGCCCCCTTCTAAGGTGTCATCACCGGTGCCACCATGCAAGATATCGTCACCCGAGCCGCCGCGCAAGATATCATCGCCCGACCCGCCAGTAAGGACATCGTCATTAGAGCCACCATTGATCGTGTCGTCGCCGTTCTTGCCCGTCAAGGTATCCTGACCAGCGCCACCATTCAGGACGACTCCTTCAGGGTTGGCACCCGCATTTTCGTTAGCCTCGCCCGGACACCCATCAGCTCCCTCTGTCACCGGATTCGGCGTGTTAACCCCACCAGTACCACCCTCGGTGCCGCCACCGCCTGCGTTATTGTCAACCGGGTCTTGGTCATTGCTGCCTTCGCCAAGCCCTGGAGCGTTGTTACCATTACCACCATTACCCGTAGTGGTATCGGTATCTTCGGCACCTGTATCTGTAGCACTGATCTGCAGACTTTCCCCATTGGCCAGCTCTATGGTTGGCATACCGACGCTGACAAACGCGACGGCTTGGCCAGCACTGCGTATGGTGGTCCAACCATTGTTGCGAGTCACTGTACTGCCTTCTTGCGTCATGCCTTCGGGAAGCACAATGGTGTCTTGTGGGCGCAAGGTGCCAATGATGGTGTCTTCACCGCCGTTACTGCGGAACACGATACGATGTTTCGACAGCAAACTACTGATATCCACCGTATCATCACCCGTACTACCATCTATGGTGATGGTACTGAAGTGCAGGCTAGTGTTAGTAAAGTCACCAACAACTTGAATAAAATCATTACCACTGACCCCGCCACCTGCTCCTCCAGGTGAGGTCACGTTCATGGTGTTGACGATAATTTCCTCGATGTTATCCAGTTCAGCAATCACATCTGAGTTACGAGTAATGACAATTTCCGTATTGGCGTTAAGCGTAAGATTTGGGATTTCCTGGAGGGCCGCTTCACGACTGTAGATCACGAAAATTTCTGCTTCCGATGATCCATTCAAACGGTAAGTATCTGTACCGTCACCGCCATCAACAAAATCGCGACCACCGGCGCTACTGGCTTGCGTAATGGTATCGTTGCCAGCACCGGCATAAATAATATCGCTGCCAGCACCACCGTTGATGTTGTCGTTACCACCCAGGCCAAACATGATTTGCGACCCAGCTCCGCCGCTCATATTGGTATTGTTCCCGGCATCACCTGTGCGTACACCGTAAGTGACATCATCAAACTGTATACTTTCAATACTGGTCAGTGTATCTATGCCTTCTGCACCCGTGTTGTCAGTCACGGTGATAACGGTACCATCGCTGTCTAGCGTGAAGTTATGCGCCCTTCCGCCATACTGTGCTGTATCCGAGCCGTTCCCACCATTTAAGGTGTCATTACCTGCGCCACCATTCAAACGGTCATTGCCAGCATCACCGTTAAGTATGTCGTTGCCTGCTTGACCGTTCAGCGTATCTGCACCAGCCCCACCATGCAGTTCATCGTCACCCGCTCCGCCTAAGAAGGTATCGCTACCTGCTGCGCCGAAGGCGATATCGTCACCCGCGGTGCCCATGAAAAGATCTGATGCCGACGTTCCCGTCCACAGATCACCTACGATGCCGGTTGCAGAAGAAACCAGAGTTTCAACACTGCCTTTATCGTCAGTAAAGGTCACGGATACCCGTACGATGCTACCAACCTGCCCGACATTACCCGCTACGGTGTCTGTTGGAGTAAACGCTTGATTGGTAGCACCAGCAATATCTACCCACGTTGTTCCATTGTCATGGGATACCTGCCATTGGTAGGCAAAATCCACACCTAACAAACCATCTAGGTCAACGATATTGGCCGTATTGGCAAGCAAGGCTTGCCCTTCGGTAGGCGTCAAGTCATTAACCGTGGGTGCACCTGTTGCGGCCCTGTTGAACAGATCTTCGATAAAGTAATCGACGTACCCCCCTGGGTTTGCAGTGTCGCCATTCCAAAACCGTAGTTTCTCGATGTTGAAAAGCCTATCAGTTCCGTCGAAAGTGGGTCCCCCGATAATTTCTTCGAGTTCATCGTCAACATCGTCATTAACGGCGTTGTCATTAAATATCGTATGAGCAACTGTGATGCTGCCGTCAGAATTTTGCGTGAAGGTATAGTTTTCCACCACATCGGTATACACAGCAATATCAATATCACCGGCTTGACCACCATCCAGGATCTCGCGCACGATGTACAGATCACCTGGATTTAGCTGACGGCTAAATATCAAGGCGTCCAAAGTTTGACCACCAAACATGGTATTGCCGTTGGCATCGTAGACTCTTTCCGTCATGCCGTCAGCAGAACCAATTTCCACACCGTCAGCATTCTTGATGCCTATACGTACATTCAGCCAGCTGTCGCCGTCTATGATGTCGTCACCTGCCAAACCCTTAATGATGTCGCTGCCGCCACCACCTAGCAAGATATCCGAAGCATCAGCCGTGTCCATGACGATGGTTTCCGTAACGCCTGCAACCGTTACCGTGGTGCGCTCCTTGTGTGCCACAAGCAGGTCAAGACCAGAGATCAGACTTACGTTCTTTTCCAACAATGCATTGGAATAGGAATCCAATATACTGCCTTCTGCCGGAATGGCCGCCGTATTATCCAGTTCGATACGGGCGTTGACGGACCGCATGCGTCCTGTCAAGACATCGTCATGTATCCAACCAGACAAGCCTTCTACCAGGTCAAAACGATCACGCAAAATAAAGGCTTCTTGTGAGGCAAAGCTGGGAATCCCCAGATCAGAATTCGCGGCGTTAGCGTCCCCTTTGTGTATCGCCCAGTCAAAGCCGGCCATACCGTTGCTACGCTGTATTCCTTCATTCTGAAACATGATGTCGTCACCAGACTCCGCATCGTAGTCAGTGTCATTACCATTGCCGTTCAAAACATCATGGCCAATAATGGACGAATTAAAGAATAACTCTGAGTTGTCACCGGCCAAGGTGTCAAAGCGACCACCACCTTCTATCCAGTCATTACCTTCATTACCCATCAGGAAATCTATACCATCGCCGCCACGGATAAAGTCATCATCGCGACCACCCATGATGGTTTTCCCATCGGGTCCAGCGATCAGGAAGTCATTACCTTCATTACCAAATATCAAGGCCATTCCGCTACCACCGTGTATGGCATCGTTACCACCTTCGCCACGCAGGAAGTCAGATTCACCGATATCCGTGCCTTTATTGGTGATGATATCGTCGCCATCACCACCGAAGACTTGGTCCACTCCATAACCGGCTTCTATGGTGTCATTACCACCCCACCCCCAAATGGTGTCATCGCCATCCCCAGCGACCAGAATGTCATCCCCTTGTGTCCCGCCAATCACAACGTGGTCAGACCCGTTGTAGACCAACATGTCATCGATGCCATCGCCATCGGTGTCACGGCGTACCACCATAGGACTTAAGGCCTGTAAATAGGGATCCAGGAAATTGGGGTCTTCGCCAATTTGCCGGTTTTTATCCAGCTCTAGTGTGTAATCTGGAGTGGAGAAAATATCTCCTGGTAGCGCTGTGGCGTCTGGATCACCCAGATCCGTATTGCGTATCATCATCGCGCCAAACGAGTTGTTTTCAAGCTCGTTCAACAGATTCAAGCCCTGAACACGCGACAAGTAATAGAACCTATCCCCGTCCTGCAGGTTTTCCATCTGCCATTCAAATACAAAGCTGAAGGTGGACCCCAGCATGCCACCAAAATCCATGTGCTTTTCAGCCAAACCGCCTATCCAAAGGTCAATATTATTCAGACCCGTTTCGTGGTTAAGCCATGAACCCTTAGCGTTCAGGAAATCCTCGCGGTCATGTGGAGCATTGGCGCCACCGAAGACTAAGTCCATAGCCGCCGCACGCTTGTTGGCCATAGTCAACGCATTGGTGATACTAGAGTGTTCGCCATAAGCAGCAATGAAGTTAACGATGGAAACTGAATTCTTCAAGTTAAGTGCAAAATCGACCCAGCTTTCATAGGGCTTTAACTGGGTATCCTGACCAGATATCTGGTAGAACTGGGCGCGCATCTCGTTCAAAGATGGCAGGCCAGTGTCGCGACCACGCGCAATATTGATGGCCGCCAAGTCTAGCGGTATACCTAACAGCTGATTTCGCAATGCATTCGTGACGAATTCGTCAATTTCATTACCAGCCTGCCGTGACATACCACGTATCAGAGCACCCACGGCCTCGTGGTGATTGACTATGACCGTGCCATTCGCATCCACTTCGCCTAGACCCAGCGGATTCAAGAAGGCGTCGAACAAATCAATCGGGTTCTGCGTGCCATCGGCGTTGATACGGTCTAGTGTTTCATTCAGCATAGAGTGGCCGAAGCGATACACCGCATGGGCGAATTCTGCAAAAATGGCCGGATTGATATCTGCCGATGGTTCGAAGTTAAACACGTCGATATCAGGCTGCATCTTGCGCGCGAACTCTTCGAAGACCAGATGCTGGTATTCCATTTCATTGGTAAAGCGAGCCGTCTGGAATAATCGCTCGCCATTCCAAACCAAAGCATCCACTTCTGTTGCGGTGGGTAATGCAGTCAGTTTGACAGTCAACCACTCATTCAAGAATTTCAGGTCATTGGACGCCAGAATCACGTCCTTGGTGTGCTGCACCAAACGACTGTGTTCGGAATGGAACACGTGGTGTATGGCGGTAAGCCCTATGTTTTCGTTGCCGCGCCCATCGCCGGTGATGTAGTGTGCATCAAGCAATTCGTTATCGTAAGAAGTTTGCTGCCCCCTAATGTCGTAGCTACCACTGTAGCCCGCTATACTATCGCCATCTGGTTGCAATATCCCAGCGGCATAGACAGGCGCAGCAGCATGCGCAATATCATCCAAAAAGGCATTAGGTGTACGAACCGCGCTAAGCACACTTGGGTTAACCGGGCTAGTGGGGGTGCCTGATGCAACAATAGGAAAACCATCACTGTCAAAACCTATTACCAGTTGTGCAAAACCCGTATCTGGATCAGGAATAAAGTTACCGTAAGGGTCCACCAACAGCATGGGAACACTGCCCACATCCGCATCGGTCAGCTCTATCCCCAACAGTTCACGCGCCTGTGTTTTCACGTCACCCCACGTCGCCATACCGCGCTCGCCATTCAGCAAGTTGCCGGTAGCTATCGGTTTGCCTTCATGCATGGCGTACTCACGCAGGAACACTTGGTGCGATGCATTCGACGTATAAGTTTGGTTCTGATCTATCCAGGGCGTGGTGATGTTGTCAGGGTCTAAAGACGCTCTGGTCATAACCATAAAGTTGGCTTGGCCTTGAACATACAGTGGATCGTCAGTACGTAACGGAATATATACCGTGCCATTACCAGCTTTAGGCACCAGGTCTAAGCCATGATCAAAGAACTGACCAAAGGCTGTAAACAAGCCGTTAAATGGCGCTGAGTCACCGATATCCGGTGACACGTTGACGAACTCATAAATAATTAACGGAACGCCGTTGCTGTTTAAAACAGGATTATTGTTGCTGTCCAGCACATGGGTTTCATTAACAGTATTGCCCGCAGCAGCCCACCGAAGAGCCAGCTCAACAGCGGCAGGATTATTATTGGTTTGGTCCACGATCAGGTTGGAAATCAAACGTGGGTCTATATCAACGACATTACCCTGCACGCCATAGTCGTTATTATTTATCCCAGGCATGAAGTCGCCACTACCCGTGGTAAATTCTGGCGTCGTCAACCAAATAAAGGATTCGCCAGCGGCACCCCAGGATTCGCGCCCTTCGATAAGGTTGTTGTATGTACCATCAACCGTGCGTAAGCCATAAGGCAACAAATGCGCTTGTAACGAAGCGGCTCCTTGTGCTTGAGCGGCATTTCCTGCTTCGGCCACCAACGTTGCCAAGTCGCCACCTGCAGCATGCGCTTCAGCAATTTTTATTTGTTTAAGTATGAACTCTAGATCGTGTTTAACCAAAGTAACCATGATCTTCTCCTTACGAGTATGTACAGCTATAGATTGTTTTTAAATTGCCACTGTGATTTTCTGCTGCGGGTCGCCACAAATTGATATTTATTTCTAAGGCCTACCGAGTTACTGAATTACAGATTTAGTAGATTTTTATAATAGGTATGACTAAAAGCTGCAGTTGCAGACTAGCTTGGCAGCAGAATCTGCGTCAATACAGTTTGGTGGACTAAGCCGAATAGCGGATAAGATCCTAGGCTAAATAGCCGATATAAACCAAAAACAATATTTCGTTTGGTTTCAACGAGTTATAGAAGTTAAGTAGAAAGAGCTGTAGCAACACCACTGCAGTACAGCGAATTAGCTGATAAACGACTAGGGAACACCCTAAATGAAAAATTGCTGCTCAAGGCAGCAATTTTGAAGTGTCTGTCCAAATTGACAGGCTTACTCAAGCAAGTCGGGTATCGATTTATTTCTAATAATCTATTAGCAATGAATCACCTACAATTTTCTTCTTAGCATTTTCCGTATCTTCTAGCCAACTAGCGTAAACCCTAGCGATCCCGTTCAACCGCAAACGAACAAAACCCTAGCAACGACGCTAGGTGTGCGGACTCGGGGAAGTTGACCAGCGCGGCACGCGCGATTTCGGCTTCCGCGACGGCTGCCTGATGGGTATAAGCCAGCGCATCTGTGTCTTTTATGGCTTGCGCCACGGCGGCGAAGTCGGCCTCGCCGGTTTTAATGGCATTCTGGATCAATTCGCGTTGGGCTGGCGTACCCACTTCCATTACGCGTATCAAAGGCATGGTAGGTTTGCCTTCGCGCAAGTCGTCGCCTACGTCTTTGCCCAAGGCTTCAGCGTCACCGCTGTAATCCAGAACATCATCAACAAGCTGGAATGCCGTCCCTATATGACGTCCATAGGCAGCAGCAGCCATTTCCTGTTCAGGTGTAGCGCCAGCGATAATGGCGCCGACTTGGGCGGCAGCCTCGAAGAGCTTGGCGGTTTTGTAGCGCACGACTTGTAAGTAGCGCTCTAGGGAGACATCGGGGTCATGCACGTTAAGCAACTGCAGAACTTCGCCTTCGGCGATAACAGTGGTTGCGCCAGACAGCACCGACATAACCGGCATAGAGCCAGTTTCCACCATCATTTCAAACGAACGGGAATACAGGTAGTCGCCCACTAAAACGCTAGCGGCGTTACCAAACACAGCGTTGGCGGTACTACGCCCACGGCGCATGTCGGATTCGTCGACCACGTCGTCATGCAACAAGGTGGCGGTGTGAATGAACTCAACGACGGCAGCCAGCAAGTGGTGATGATGTCCTTGATATCCTAAGGCCTTAGCGACCATTAATACCATCGCGGGGCGCATGCGTTTTCCCCCAGCGCCAACGATGTAATCGCCTATGGTGCGGATCAAAACAACATCAGAATTCAGACGTTCGCGGATAACGGCATCAACCGCCTTCATATCGTCTGCAACAGGGGCTATCAACTCAAGGAGATTCAAAGCAAGGTCCGAGCTTAAAAGTAAGTGACATCACATCAGGCATGGCCAGCTGATGATTATACGTGACACGCGCTAAGTACAATTTGCGATAATGCCGGTTATATCAAAACTTGTCCGCTTAAAGGGCTCTAAAGCGATACGCTACAGCCTAACCTTTGCGTTTACCTGGAGATCATTTGTGACTGTACCCGACCTAAGTACGTTAATTGCTCGTGCCGAACGTGTTCTGACCCAGCTGGAAGCCTGGTTGCCCCCAGCTCCACCACAGATCGATTGGACAGCACACGCTTTTCAGTGGCGGCGCACAGGCGGGCAAGGCTGGTTGGCAGCAGTCAAACATGTATCCACTATTAACCTGGACGATCTGCAGCATATTGCCCGCCAAAAGGAAATCATAGATCGCAACACTCGCCATTTCCTACACGGCAAGCCTGCCAATAATGTCTTAATGACAGGGGCGCGTGGAACGGGGAAAAGTTCGCTGGTCAAAGCTATGCTGGCTACCTATGGCGATCAGGGACTGCGCCTGATTGAAGTCGACAAAGGTGATATGGGTGACCTGGGCACCATTGTGGACCTAGTAAGTGCCCGTCCCGAGCGTTACATCATTTTCTGTGACGACTTGTCGTTCGAGGAAGGCGAAGCTGGCTACAAGGTACTGAAATCTGTACTGGATGGCTCGATTAGTGCCTCGGGTGAAAACGTACTGATCTACGCGACCTCCAACCGCCGTCACTTAATGCCCGAATACATGAGCGAAAACCTTAGTGCCAGGCATCAAAGCGACGGTGAAATCCATCCTGGCGAAACCGTAGAAGAAAAAATCTCCCTGTCCGAACGCTTTGGACTGTGGCTATCCTTCTACCCATTCAAACAAGACGATTATCTGGATATTGTCTACCACTGGCTGGCAGTGCATGGTTGCCCTCCTGAATCTATTACCGAGTCACGCACAGAGGCCTTGCAATGGGCACTGGAACGCGGCTCACGCTCTGGCCGTGTGGCGCGCCAATTTGCACGCGACTGGGCGGCCAGAATCGTATGACCTCATCTGTAAACAAGCCCTTTATTCACGTTGCCGCTGGCCTAATCCTGCGTCCTGATGGCCAACTGCTGTTGGCCCAACGCCCGGCAGACAAACCGTGGTCAGGCTGGTGGGAACTACCTGGCGGAAAAATAGAAGCGGGTGAAACCGTTTTACAAGCGTTATCGCGAGAACTGAAAGAAGAACTGGATATCGATGTCACCCATGCCACACCGTGGGTGACCTATACCCACGAATACGAAGTCAATATCGTCAGGCTGGCATTTTGTCGCGTGACAGGCTGGACAGGCGAGCCCAAAGGAATAGAAGGTCAGGAACTGGCCTGGGTAGACCCTAGTGCTCCCCTAAGCATAGGCCCATTGCTACCAGCAACTGAACCGCCCTTGCGCTGGTTACAACTGCCTGACCGTTATTTGTTGACGTCTATTAACAGCGCCCAAAACCTACCTGCTTTCATGAGTAGGTTAGACCACGCCTTGGCTAACGGACTGAAGCTGGTGCAGTTTCGCGAGCCTAGCTGGCAAGACAGCCCTGCACAGCTGGAACAGGCCTTCAAACAAGTGCTAGAGCGTTGCCATGCCAGTGGCGCACGTTGTCTGGTAAACAGCTGCCACCCGGCCGCCTGGCTGGCAGTAGCCGATGGCCTACATGTACGTGCTGGTGATATGGTCAACCACCAAACAGACGAACAGCTAAACATGCCAGCGGGTAAGTTATTGGGCGTGTCTGTACACAACGCCACTGATTTAGCCGTAGCACGCACACTAAAACCGGACTTTGCCGTTTTGGGCCATGTGCTAGATACCCCTACGCATCCGAATCAAGCAGGTATGGGATGGAGTGCGTTTGCCGCTCTGGCCGAACAAGCTAGCATGCCCGTATTTGCCATAGGCGGGCAATCTTCAAGCACCCAGCACATTGCCCAACAGCACGGTGCACATGGTATTGCGGGTATAAGGCAAATCTGCTGAATTGCATAACAATGGCTTAATGTGCCTGAACTACGCTTTTAATGAATTCGCTGGGGGTAATACCCAGGCTGCGCCGAAACATGACAGTGAATGCGCTTTGGGTCTGGTAGCCTAGATCCAGCGCCACACTAAGAATTTGCTGCCCTTCGGCCAGCCATTCCAAAGCCGCCAGCAGTTTGGCCTGCTGACGCCATTGCACAAATGACATGCCAACTTCTTTGACAAACAAACGGTGCAGCGTACGGCTATGCAAGCCCATTTCCAGAGCCCAGGCTTGCAAGCTTTTGTTTTCGTCCAGGTTTTCCTGAATATATGTGCATATGCGGGCCACCCTAGGGTCCCTGGGCAAAGGCAAGGACAACGGCAAGGAACACGGCCGCCCCATTTCTTCAAGCAGCAGTTCTGTTAATAGCTGATTCCGATGATTGCAGGCGTCGCGACCAGGAGCGTCGTCCAGCACATTCAAAAGTTCACGTAACAAAGGGGTGACATGTATCATGCAGCTGCGCGAGGGCAGACTAGGTGTAGCCACAGGCAGCAAGGTAATGGTTCGCGTGCGCACCCTACCCAAAGTACGCACCCTATGCCTGACATTGGGCGCTAACCATAAGGCACGCGTGGGTGGCACCACCCAATGCCCTGCTGGGCTACTAACCACCATGACACCATTCAGGGCAAAGGTCAGTTGCCCCATTTCGTGTACTCGATCCAATAAAGCACCTGCTGCTGGCATAACTGCTGACAGCCCACTAACAGAGACGTTAGTGTGTACTGGTGGGGCGATAGTCGAACTATGTTGCAACTTCATGAATCCCCCTGAGTCAGGTGATTAAATACGGCTGGTCAAAACAGCACCAACCGTATTCCTTGCTTTAAGCCTTAAACATCAGTATGGCTGGGTAAACTGCTTTAGAACATCAGGGTTTTCTAGTGTAGAGACGTCCTGTGTAACTTCTTGACCTTCTGCTACAACACGCAGCAAACGTCGCATGATTTTGCCTGAACGCGTTTTTGGCAGGTTATTACCAAAACGAATTTCACGCGGCTTGGCAATAGGCCCCACTTCCTTGCCCACCCAGTCACGCAATTCTTTGGCAAGTGCTACGGCAGCATCACCATGCGGCAAATCCCCTTTAAGCATGACAAAGGCCACAATGGCCTCGCCAGTAGTGTCATCGGGCCTGCCCACAATTGCGGTTTCCGCTACCAGTTCGTGGGCGACCATAGCGGATTCAATTTCCATCGTGCCCAGACGGTGGCCAGAAACACTAAGTACGTCGTCTATGCGCCCCATGATCCAGTAATAGCCATCGGCATCACGTTGTGCGCCATCGCCTGCCAAATACGCTCCTTTCATTTCAGGCGGGAAATAGCCCTTACGATAGCGATTCTCATCACCCCATACGTTACGTATCATGGCTGGCCAGGGTTTGGTGATCACCAGGAAACCGCCACGGCCATCAGCCACTTCATTCCCGGCTTCGTCAACGATGCCCACGGAAATACCCGGTAATGGCAAAGTGCAAGAGCCTGGTTTCAAAGGTGTGGCGCCCGGTAAAGGCGTCAAGATATGGCCACCCGTTTCAGTTTGCCACCAGGTGTCTATGACGGGACAACGCGAATTCCCTACATTTTGGTAGTACCAAACCCAAGCTTCTGGGTTGATGGGCTCACCTACAGACCCCAGTATGCGCAGTGACGACAAGTCGTAGTGTTTCGGATGCACTTCAGGGTTGACTTCAGCAGCTTTGATCAGGGAACGTATCGCAGTAGGTGCTGTGTAGAAAATACTGACTTTGTGGCGCTGTATCATGTCCCAGAAACGACCAGCATCGGGGTAAGTAGGTACCCCCTCGAAGACGACTTGCGTCAGCCCTGCAGCCAAGGCGCCATAGGTAATATAGGTATGGCCAGTAACCCAGCCCACGTCGGCCGTGCACCAGAAGACATCGTCAGGACCCGTATCAAACACCCATTTAGTGGTCACCGAAGCCCATAGCAAATAGCCACCAGAGGCGTGCTGTACGCCTTTGGGGCTGCCCGTGGAACCCGATGTGTACAAAATAAACAAGGGGTGTTCTGCTTCGACGCTAACAGGTTCACACTGATCAGATTGGCCTTTTTCCAAGTCATGCAGCCATAAGTCGCGTTGATCATTCCAGGCAACATCAGAACCTGTACGACGATACACCACGACTTTGGTGACGATATCCGCACCTTCACCGGCTAGCGCTTCATCGACTGCAGCTTTCAGGGGTATGGCACGCCCACCACGCATTTGGGCATCGGCGGTTAATACCAGGGTGGCACCCACGTCAACAATACGCTGGTGCAGACTTTTGGCTGAAAACCCGCCAAATACCACCGAGTGTATTACCCCTAAGCGGGCGCATGCCTGCATGGTGGCAATTGCTTCTATGGACATAGGCATATAGATAACTGCCCGGTCACCTTTCCTGTAGCCTAGTGACTTGATGCCGTTAGCGATACGCGATACCCGCGCCAACAGCTGGCGGTAGGTGACCTTATCCACAGTGCCGTCATCGGCCTCGAAGATTAGGGCAACCTTGTCGCCATTGCCATTCTCAATATGTACGTCCAGGCAGTTTTCCGAAACGTTAAGCTCACCATCATCGAACCAGGTATAAAACGGTGCTTTCGACTCGTCCAGTACTTTGGTAAAAGGCTTACGCCAGCGTACGTGCTCGTTTGCTAAGCGTGCCCAGAATCCGTCAAAGTCCTGCTCAGCTTCATTGCAAAGCGCCTGATAAGCTTCCATGCCAGACACACGGGCAACCGCGATCTGCTCGGGTGTCGGGGGGAAAACCCGATTTTCAACGAGTATGGAATCAATAGTAGACGACATAAAAAAAACCTCCGAGTGAATAGGAAATACCTGACGTTAAGCAGCGGCCCCAAGATAACGATTCATTATTTCGGGCTGTGCCTGTAGTTCTTCGGTAGTTCCTCCGAAAACAATATGGCCAGTATTCAGCATATAACAACGGCTAGCCATAGAAAGCGCTGCCTTAACGTTTTGCTCGACCACAACAATAGTACGGCCTTGGGCCGCCAGTTCCTTACATACGTTCATGATATCGCGCACGATCAGGGGGGCCAAGCCTTCAAAGGGTTCATCCAGCAAAATTAAAGGCGCATCCCGTATCATGGCACGCGCAATCGCGACCATTTGCTGTTCGCCCCCCGATAACGCCCTACCCTTGTTGTTGCGACGTTCGTCGAGCCGGGGAAAGGTTTTATAGATTTCTTCGTAACTAAGCGGGGTTTTACACGCCATTGCTGCTAACTGCAGATTTTCATGGACGGTAATCCCACCTATGACCCGACGTTCTTCAGGCACTAGTTGCAGACCTAGGCGAGCAATCTGGTGGGCAGGCATTTTTTCTATGGGAGTACCATTAAAGGTGATGGAGCCTGACTTTGCGGTCAAAGCCCCTGCCAGCGTTTTCAGCAAGGTGGACTTGCCTGCGCCATTACGCCCAAGCAATGCCACGACCTCGTTTTTTTTGATATGCAAGGACACATCAAACAAAATATGCGAGTCACCATAAAACGTGTTGATATCTTTCGCTTCAAGCAAGTTCATTATTCTTCCATCCCACCAAGATATGCATCCTGAACTGCCTTGCTGTTACGAATTTCATCGGGCGTACCTTCAGCAAGGAAATTTCCGTCGTACAGAACCGTGATTTTGTCAGCCAGCTCGAACATGGCATCCATATCGTGCTCGACGATTAGCACAGTACGGCCTACCCGTATATTTTTAAGTAAAGCCACGGTATGCACCCTTTCTTCGGGGCTCATGCCAGCCAGCGGCTCGTCAAGCAGCAAGACATTGGCACCTGTGGCCAAGGCCAAACCAATTTCCACCCGACGCTTTTGCCCGTAAGACAATTCATGCACTGGTGTATCGGCATAGTCCAAGAGTTCGACCAGTTCCATAGAAGCTTCAACCTGCTCCATGTAGGAACTGTCGCTTTCCAAGCTAGCCAAGGCATCAAAACGAAAACCACCACGTTTTTGTCCTAGTACCGACATAAGAATGTTTTGACGTACGGTAAGCGCATCAAACAGTTCGTTAACCTGGTAGCTTTTGCTCATGCCCATTTGGCAGACTTGGGTCACGCCCGCACCCGTGATGTTTTCACCTCGCATAAACACTTCGCCGTGCGTAGGTTCAATTTCGCCAGCCAACATTTTGAAGAAAGTGGATTTCCCAGCACCATTAGGACCGATCAGACCGCGCAGCTCGCCTTCCTCTATGGTGACAGACACCCCTTTAACCGCCTTCAGACCACCATAATGCTTGGCAATATTATTGGCCTGCAACACTGGTGTACCTGGACGTGCATTGGCGGGTTTACGCATGATTAATGGCACGTTAGATGTACGTTTAGCCTGACCCTGGCCCACAATGCCACTGCCTGTGGCACGGGCTATGCGGCGAGTCATGCGTTGATTGCGCCAGGCAATGTATTCACCACAAATACCGCGACGAAACACGGTAACCAGCAGCACAAAGATAACGCCCAAGATTAAACGCCAGTATGGACCCACAGCATCGACAAATTGCAGTACCTCGTACAGATACAACCAGATCAAGGCACCCAACAACGGCCCGAACAAGGTTCCCGTACCGCCCATAACAGTTTGAATGACGACTTCTGCCGAGGTATGCAGGTTAAAAGCGTCAGGCGGCATATACCCTTGGAACAACCCCAGCAAGCCACCTGCCAAACCACCATAGGCAGCAGCGACCACAAAAACCGCCAGTTTGTAATGGCGTATTTTGTGACCCACGGCCATAGCTCGGGTAGGATTGCCGCGTATGGCGGTTAAGACCACACCAAACGGCGACAGTGAAATACGACGCGCAACAATAAAGCCCAGAAAGAACATAACCGCCAGGAAGGTGTACATAGGCCAACCCGGCTGTATCGTGATGCTATAGAAGCCAAAATCCACCACGGGTTCTGGTATGCCCGGTATGCCGTTTTCCCCGCCAGTCCAGTCGCGTAGCGGTCCAAACTCTAGGAAGTAGATCATTTCGCCAAACGCTAGAGTACTCATGGCGAAATAGATCCCGCTACGGCGCAGTGTCAGGTAGCCTATCATGATGCCCAGCACCGAGGCGACCAACACAGCCACCATCAAAGCAACCAGCATGTTGGGGATGATGCCAGTTGTTAATAGGTAGGCGGTAATAAAACTACCTGTGCCATAGAAAGCAGCCTGCCCAAAAGACAGCAAGCCGGTGTACCCAAATAGCAAGTCAAAGCCTAGGCCAAACAGACCCCAGATCAGGACCCGCCCTAAAAGGTCGGGGCCAGCCCCTACAAATGGGGCAATAAACGGCGCCATAATTAGCACCAGGCCTAAATAGAACTCAACCTTGTAGCGGCGACGAAAGCCACTGCTATTGGCCGTGTGCTTGATGGTTTCACCACCCATTTGTGTGGTATCGGCCTTAATGGAGGCTGTCGATGTCGTTGACCTTGTCATGCCCTACCCTCCACACCCAACAGACCCTGGGGTCGCAAAATAAGAATTAACGCCATTGCTGCGAACAACATGACATCTGAATACACTGGGTTCACCAGCGAGGTAAGACTTAAAATTTGACCTGCAATTAAGCCACCCAAAATAGCGCCAGGGAAAGAGCCCACACCACCCAACACCACGACCACAAAGGACTGGATCAGGACCCGAAAGCCCATATCAGGGACGATGGAAACGATAGGGCCGTAGATCATGCCGGCAAACCCAGCAGCTGCCGCACCCAAGGCAAACACCACTAAAAAAGCACGTTGTATGTTGATACCTAACAAACGCACCATAAGGGCATCTTCGATACCGGATCGTATGATTAAGCCCAGCCGCGTACGGTATAACAGCACCCAGAATAGACCCAGCACAACAGCGGCAATACCTAGAATTTCAATGCGATACAGGGGGTAGACCACAAACCCCAAGTCAACCGTTCCCGCGCCCCAGCTAGGCACCGGTACGCGTTGACCTACACCACCATAAATACCCCGAATAATTTCAACGATAACAATGCTGATACCAAAGGTGACCAGGATTTGGTCTTCATGAGGGCGGTTATAAAATCGTTTGATTAACCCACGTTCTAGAATCAAGCCTATCAATAGAGCAGCCAAAGCCGCACCTAGCAGGCCCAGCACAAAAGACCCAGTAAAGGTAAAGACGGAATACCCAGCATAAGCACCCAACACAAACAACGCGCCATGCGCGAAGTTGATCAGACCCAGCGTTCCGTAAATAATGGTCAGCCCAACAGCAATAAGGGACAGCAACACCCCCAGTGCCAGACCGTTAAACACCTGCGACAAGAATAGGCCCATGCTAGGCATACGCGCCCCCCGTTGAAGTTAGATCACGATAAGTACTGCAGCGGCGGTTACACCGCTGCAGTAACAGGCACTAGGCTTAAGCAGCAGGTCCCATCTTGCAACCGGCGTAGCCTATAGGTGGCAACGTTGTCACACCATCGGCAACGGCGACCACATCGACAAGATCGTCTTTATTCTTGATTTCAGACGGTTTTTTGCCACGGACTATGGCAAAGTTCGCTGCACCATCATGGTCTTCGGCACGGAAGTAGGCCTCGCCACCCATCGTGTAGGGTCGCTTGTGATTAATACTGTCTTCCAGTGCTTCGACCACAGCTGCAGGGTAGAAAGTACCTGCGCGCTCTATGGCATCGGCCCACAACAACATGGACATGTAGGCGTTGTGTTCGGGATCGCGGGGCTTGGCACCGAACTTGGCCTCGTAGGCTTCCACGAAGTCTTTGGCGACTTCGTTCTTTTCACTTTCCGTCCACCAGAACACCATCGTTCCGTATACACCCTCCATGATTTCAGGGCCAACCTCTTCTAGCATGTAGGCGGGCAGGTATGGCACACACATTTTCATATTTTTCAGGACACCAAATTCATGTGCCTGTTTGGCTGAGTTGACCGCGTCAGCACCGTAATCCAGGTTGATAAGGATGTCGGCACCGCTGTTAGCGATGTTCAACATATACGCGCTGTAGTCTGTAGCACCAAGGGGGTGTATTTGTGGCGTATCTATGGTGGTCCAGCCTTGGGCTTCGGTAAATTCACGCATGTGATCGTGAATGGAGTGACCATAGTTGTAGTCGGGGACCAAATAAATGGCCTTCATGCTTTTGCCGTAATCGGCGGCCAATACAGGCGCAATCGCCTTAGCGGCGGTATACGCGTGGTGACATAAACGGAAGCCATAGCGGCGGCAGTCTTTGCCTGTGGTGTCGCTAGAGCCACTAATAATACTGAAATACAGGGTTTTTGCACGTTCGCAGGTGTTTTGTAACGCAATAGCCACCGAGCTACTAACGCTGCCTGCGACCATCATGGCTTTGTCTTGGCGGATAAAACGGGTAGCTGCCTGCACCGCACTATTCGGTTTGGTTTCAGCGTCACCTATAACCAGAACCAGTTTTTTACCCAGAATACCTTCTTTGGTTAACGGCGAGACTTTTTTAATACGTGGGTCGCCATTGTTGATCATTTCAGCAGCGAGTTCGAAACCGCGGCGTTGTCCCGCACCTTCGGCCGAATAGGGACCCGTCAAGTCCAGCGTAAGACCAGCGACGACAGTATCACCCTTAACGCCGTCAGGATAGTTACCCAAGGCCGGATACTCTTTACTTTGTGCCAAGGCAGGAGCTGCCACCCCGGACACCATCAGGCCACCAGAAACTGCGGCACCTGTTTTCAAAAAGCTACGGCGATTAGTGGAAGCTGCTTCTTTACTGAGTATGCTTGATTCTTTCACTACGTATCTCCTTTGTGGGTACAACTACAGTGCGCAAACATTGTCTCTTACTGCCAGACAGCACCATCCGTTTGCAGAACGACACCGCCCTACTTGCCAAACCTTATAGTTATCTTGTTATGTGCTGACATAGACCACATACAGTTTTTTTAGTTATTGATTCATTCATGGCCCAGCCAAAATGTAACTATTTATGATGTATATACAGCTGTTTTTATCTGAGTTTTAGATTATCAAAACACCGCTTATGGCACTCCATAGATCAAGACACCAGGTATCTAGAATCGGACATTTTGCAGTAAATCAAAGGGTAAACGTGAACATATTGAATTCAGAAATTGGGCTGGGATTGCCAGCCTCCACCCAGGGCGGCAATCAATTGCACACTGGCTAACAAGCGATCTGTAACTAAGGAAAGCGCAGCACGTTCAGTATTTAACGCAGTGGTTTCCACCTGCACCACACTAAGGTAATCAATCAAACCAGCATCGTATTGATTACGAGTCAGCTGTAAAGACAGCCTTGCAGCCGTTAACGCACGGGTTTGGGCGTTTTGTTCTTGGTCCAACACAGAACGCTGCACCAAGTAGTCCTCGACTTCGCGCAACGCAGTAAGCACCGTCTGCCGATAGCTTGCCACCTGAGCATCGTAAGCCGCTCGCATAGATGCCACATTCGCTTCGCGAGCACCGCCATCAAAAACAGTAAGCGCCAGTGCCGGACCCAAGGACCAAAAACTGACAGGTGAACTTAACCACTGCGCCCACTGACCACTACGAAAACCACCTTGGGCGCTTAGGGTCAGGTCTGGAAACCATGCTGCCTGTGCCACGCCTATGCTGGCATTGGCCTGAGCGACACGGCGCTCGGCCGCGGCTACATCGGGTCTACGCTGCAGCAATTGCGCAGGCACACCTACAGGTATTACCGGCACCGTAGTCAGTTGTTCGTTGTAGTCCAGTGACGCTACCGTCGCCACACTAAATGCGGCGGGGGCCTGTCCAGTTAACACGGCCAAGGCATGTTCTAGCTGGGCGCGTTGCCAATCCAGAGCTAGCGATTGCACCCTGGTATTTTCTAATTGTGTCTGGCTAACGGCCACATCTGCCTGGGCGACCATACCCGCCTGATAGCGATTTTGGGTAATCGTCAGGGAGCGTTCGTAAGCTTGCAAGGTTTGTGCCAACAGGCGCTTTTCTTGATCCAAAATACGCAGACGGAAGTAAGTTTGTGCCAATGTAGACTGTATGCTTAGTCGTGCGGTAGCCACATCGGCCAAACTGGCCTGCGCCCCCGCTTGGCTAGACTCTACGCTACGCCTGACCTTGCCCCACAGGTCCAGTTCCCAACTGACGCCACCTGAAAAAGTATATACATTGGAAGGTCCGCCAGCACCCGTGCCACCACCAGCGCTAGCATCGCCGCTACCGCCACCACTGCCCGATCGCGTCAGCCCTGCATTCGTCCCCAAGGTAGGGAAAAATCCCGAGCGACTACTTTGCAACAAGGCTTGAGCCTGACGATATTGTGCTTCTGCTTTGGCCAAGTCGAAATTATCAGCATTACTGGCGGCTATCAAACCATCCAGTATCGGATCATTAAACAGCGCCCACCAATCACCACGTAAAGCGGCATCATCGGGCTGGGCCACTACCCAACCCTGGTTAGCAGTATTACCAGCTTCTGTGGTCATCGCCTGTTTGTAATCGCTACCCACATCCAAGTCCGGGCGCTGGTAATCGGGCCCCACGGCACAGGCAGCCACCAGCAGCAAGGCCGTAGCACCCGAAAATGCCTTGGTCAGACGAAATAAAATAGAGCTCATGCAGGCTTTCTCCGTGCCCATAGGCGCAAGCGGTCCAGGTATAAATAAACCACCGGCGTTGTGTATAAAGTCAGTATTTGGCTAAGTAGTAAGCCACCCACGATGGTCAAGCCCAACGGGCGGCGCATTTCCACACCAGCCCCCGAGGCCAACACCAGCGGCAAAGCGCCAAATAGCGCTGACACGGTGGTCATCATGATAGGGCGAAAACGCACCAAGCAGGCTTGGTAGATCGCCTGCTGCGAGGACAGGCCATCGCGCCGCTCGGCCAGCAGGGCAAAGTCCACCATCATGATGGCGTTCTTTTTGACGATACCAATCAATAAAAACACCCCTATCAAAGCGATAAAGGTGAATTCCTCACCCACCATCAGCAGAGCCAGTAAGGCCCCGATGCCAGCGGACGGCAAGGTCGACAAAATAGTAATGGGGTGCACATAGCTTTCGTACAATATACCCAGCACAATGTACATAGTGACTAAGGCGGCCAATATCAACCATGCCATCTGCGCGATAGAGTCTTGCAAGGCCTGGGCACTGCCCTCGAAACCCGCTTGTATCTGATTCGATGGCAAGCCAATGCGAGCCACCGCGTTTTCTATGGACTGTATGGCTTGCTCTAGGCCCACCCCAGGTGCCAGGTTAAAAGACACCGATTCGGCTGCCAACAAACCTTGATGGCTGATGCTAAGCGGCGAGCTACTGACCGTAAAGCGCGTAAAGGCCGATAAGGGCACACGCTGGCCGCTGCGTGTTATGACTTCGACCTGCTTTAGCGATTGGGCATCTTGGGCGTATTGGTCATCCAAACTCATGACCACATGGTATTGGTTCAAAGTGCCATATATCACCGATACCTGCCGCTGGCTGAACGAGTTATTCAAAGTAGATGCGATCAATGCCATATCTACCCCCAAGCGCGTGGCCGCATCGCGGTCTATTTCCAGTTGCACTCGCTGGCCCTTGTCTTCGACATCGGTATCGACATCCGCCAGCTCGGGCAAGTCGGCCATCGCCTGACGCACCTGAGGTAACCATGTCTTAAGCAAATCAATTTCGCTACCTAACAAACTGTATTCATACGAGCCGCCACTGCTTTGCCGCCCGCCGACAAAAATGTCTTGCTGTGGCACCAAGGTCAACCGCGCGCCAGGCTCGTTAATGAACTGACTGCGTAGACGATTGACAATATCCATCGCACTGGCCTGACGCTGATCCAAAGGCTTCAGCTGTATCATCATAAAACTAGAGCTGCTACCGCCTCGACCTCCGACAAAACCGGTCACACTTTCTATGGCCGGATCCTTTAGCAAGCGGTCGGTAAATTTTTCCAGTTTAGGCAGCATGGCATAAAACGACGTGCCCTGATCAACCCTGAAAAACCCCATTAGCTGGCCAGTATCTTGCTGCGGAAAAAAGCCTTTAGGTACCGCAGTAAACAAATATACATTCAAGCCTATGGTGCCCAGCAGTATCAGCATCATGATACGCCCATGACGCAAGGCCCAATCCAGCGAACGTTGATAGCCGCGCCAGAAGAAGTCACCCATGTTTTTAAAACTTTGTCGCAATACGCCAGCTTGACGTGTACTGCGCTGTACTGGCTTTAACAAATAGGCGCACATCATGGGCGTAAGCGTGACCGAAATCAGTAAAGACAACAGTATGGACACGGACAACGTAACCGCAAATTCGCGAAAGAAACGCCCCGGTAACCCCCCCATAAACAGCATGGGAATAAATACCGCGACCAAAGACAAAGTCATGGCCAGCACAGTAAAACCCACTTCTTTGGCACCACGTATGGCCGCTCTGATGGGGGATACCCCTTTTTCCAGGTAGCGCATAATATTTTCCAGCACAACAATGGCGTCATCTACCACGAAGCCGGTTGCCACAATTAGCGCCATCAAGGAAATCGTATTCAAGGTGTAATCAAACCACCACATGAAGGCAAAGGTAGTGATCAATGACGACGGCACGGCTAACGCTGGTATTAGCGCCGCACGCCAATTACGCAAGAACAATAAAACCACCAACACCACCAGTACCACTGCCACCATTAAGGTAAATTGGGCCTCATGCAAGGAGGCTCGAATGCTGGGGGTGCGGTCCTGGGCCACGGTTAAGTTGACACTGGCAGGCAGCATCGCCTGAAAGCTGGGCAGTTGCTGGTGGATCTGATCCACTGTTTCAATAATATTGGCGTCAGCCTGACGACGCACGATCAACAATACGGCCTGCTGATCATTTAAAAATCCCATATTGAAGGCGTTTTCCACCGAATCTTCTACCTTGGCCACGTCCTCCAGGCGTACCGGCGAACCGTCGCGCCAAGCCACAATCAAGGGCTGGTACTGAGCCGCCTTGATTAACTGCCCACCCGAGCCGATTTGCCAGTGATACTGGTCATTTTCCACCATGCCATTGGGGCGCATGGTGTTGGCACTGGATAGCGCCGCCCTGACCTCATCCAAGGCCACACCTGCACTATTTAACGCCAAAGGATTCAAGCTAACCCGTATCGCGGGTAGGGAACTGCCGCCAACATCAACCTCACCTACCCCAGACACCTGAGACAGCTTCTGGCCTATCACCGTAGAGGCCAAGTCGTAGAGTTCGCCCTGGGTCTTGGTCTGTGATGTTAGTGCCAGCACCATAATGGGCGCCGAGCCCGGATTGACTTTCCGGTACGTGGGTACGCTACGCATGCTGGAAGGCAGCAAGCTGCGTGCGGCATTAATCGCGGCCTGCACATCACGTGCGGCGCCATTAATGTCCCTATTCATGTCAAACATCAAACTGATACGGCTGGAGCCTTCTGAACTTCGCGAGCTCATTTCGCTTAAGCCCGCAATCGCTCCCAAAGACTGCTCCAGCGGCGTAGCCACACTGGACGCCATCGTCTCAGGGCTGGCTCCAGACAGCTGCGCTGACACGGAAATCATAGGAAAATCCACCTGAGGCAAGGGTGCCACAGGCAGTAGATACCAGGCCAACCCGCCCGACAGCACCGCCGCCAGGCACAACAAGGTGGTAGTCACCGGCCGCAGTATAAATAAAGAAAAAAACCTCATGGTTGGTCAGCTGCTGTCGTCGGTTCGCGTCGGGTACGGCTACGAGTGCGCTGGGCCAGCCTGTCAAACATCAAGTAAATGACCGGCGTAGTAAACAAGGTCAATAATTGGCTACACAACAAACCACCCACCATGACTAGCCCCAAGGGCTGACGCAGTTCCGCCCCTGAACCGCTAGCGAACATCAGGGGCAAAGCACTGAACAAGGCCGCCAGCGTTGTCATAAGTATGGGACGAAAACGCAATAAGGCAGCTTCATGTATAGCCGCACGTGCCGACAGACCACGATGACGTTCCGCATCCAGCGCGAAATCTATCATCATGATGGCATTTTTCTTGACGATACCTATTAGCAAAATAATGCCTATGATGCCTATCATGTCCAGGTCGGTACCGCTAAGCAGCAAGGCCAGCAAGGCCCCTATCGCCGCTGATGGCAAGGTGGACAATATCGTCACAGGGTGTATATAACTTTCGTACAGTATGCCCAGCACAATATACATGGTGACGATAGCCGCCAACATCAGCCACAAGGTACTGGTCAACGACGCCTGGAAGGCCCTGGCCGCCCCCTGGAAACGTAAGTCCAAGGACGCGGGCATGGCCAGTTCTGTTTGCACATGACGTATGGCGGTCACCGCATCAGACAACGCTACGCCGGGCGTCAGGTTAAATGAGATTGCCACCGCCGGAAACTGCCCCAGGCGCTCTATGGACAACAAGGTATTGGTTTCTGTGATGGTACCCAAACTGCTAACAGGCACTGGCACGCCTGCTGCGGTGGACACGTAAATATGATCCAACGCCATAGGGTTTTTGCGCCACGGTTCCGCTACTTCCAGCACAACACGGTATTGTGCAGATTGGGTAAAAATGGTGGAAATCAAACGCTGTCCAAAAGCGTCGTAAAGCGCATCGTCTATGGCAGCCTGACTAACTCCTAGCCGTGCGGCAATATCACGGTCGACGATTAGGGTAGTTTCCAAACCACCGTTTTGCAGGTCATCGGTCACGTCCTGCAATTCGGGCAGTTTTTCCAATGCCTGCACCAACTGCGGCGTCCACTCTAGTAACTGTTCTTGATCCGGATCGGACAAAGTCATTTGATACTGACTGCGGCTAATCTGGTCATCCACCGTCAAGTCCTGCACAGGCTGCATAAACACCTGGATTTCGCTTAAGTCTGCTAAGCGATCGGACAAGCGCGCAATAATTTCCTGGGCGGTGTCGCTACGCTGATTTGCCGGGATCAGGGCAATCTGCATACGCCCGGTATTCAAGGTGGCGTTCGTGCCATCGATGCCAATAAATGACGACACGGCAGCGACATCGGGGTCTTCCAAAATACGCTGGACCGCCATTTGCTGACGCTGTGCCATAGACGTAAACGACACCGTTTGCGGCCCTTGGCTAATGGCTTGTATCAGCCCCGTATCCTGTTGTGGGAAAAACCCTTTAGGGACAGCCATATATAGCAAGCCTGTGGCTACCAGCGTGCCCAAAGCCACCCACAAGGTTAAACGCTGGTGGTCTAACACCCATAACAGCCCTTTATCGTAGGCTGCGATCAAATCATCCATTGCCTTGGCTGCTCGTACTTGAAAACGCGACAGCTTTTCTTCGGATTCAGGTTTCAACAGACGTGCGCACATCATGGGCGTTAACGTCAGGGAAATCAGCAATGACAACAAGATGGCCACGGCCAGGGTAATCGCAAACTCCCGGAACAAACGGCCTATGACATCGCTCATGAACAGTAGCGGTATCAAAACCGCGATCAGGGACAAAGTCAGCGACACCAAGGTAAAACCGATTTGCGAGGCCCCCTTCAAGGAGGCCTGCATAGCAGACTCGCCACGCTCTATATACCGGGCAATGTTTTCTATCATAACGATGGCATCATCGACCACAAACCCCGTGGCTACCGTTAACGCCATCAGGGTCAGGTTATTGATACTGAACCCCGACAAATACATAATGCCAAAGGTACCCACCAAGGATAACGGCACCACCACACTGGGTATCAAGGTAGCAGTCCAGGTGCGTAAGAACACAAATGTGACTAGCACCACCAACGCAATAGCTATCAGCATTTCACGCTGCACATTGGACACCGCCTCGCGTATGGTTTGCGTGCGGTCCGTTGCAACAGCCACATCCACCCCGGTGGGCAAAGACGCACGCAGTTCGGGCAGCAATTGCTGCACTCTGTCTACGACTTCGATCACATTCGCGCCAGGCTGACGCTGTATGTTTAGCAGCACGGCAGGCGTATCGCCCATCCACGCAGCCTGCCTAGTGTTTTCGGCATCGCGTTCTATATGCGCCACATCAATCAAGCGCAAAGGGGCGCCATTTTCATAGGCCACAATCAACTGTTCATAGTCAGCGATGGTCTTAAGTTGGTCATTGGCATTAATGGTGGTGGAACGCTCTGGCCCATCCAGGTTGCCTTTGGGTTGGTTCACGTTGGCGCCCACCACGGCGCTGCGCAAGCTGGATAGTGTTAATTGATGCGATGCCAGGGCCTGGGGGTTCGCCTGTATGCGCACCGCTGGGCGTTGTCCCCCAGCAATACTTACCAGACCCACCCCTGAAATTTGTGATAGTTTTTGAGCAACCCGTATGTCAATCAGGTCACGTACCTGATGCAAAGGCAAGGTCGGCGAAGTCACAGCCAAACTAATCACTGGCGTGTCGGCCGGGTTCACCTTGTTATAGATGGGCGGCGCGGGTAAGTCGTTGGGTAGTAAATTGGACGCAGCATTAATGGCGGCCTGCACCTCTTGCTCAGCCACATCCAAAGGCAAATCCAAGTCGAACAACAGGGTCACCAAGGACGAGCCACCAGAACTGGACGAGGTCATTTGCGTTAGCCCCGGCATTTGACCAAACTGCCGTTCCAGCGGTGAGGTCACCAACGCCGTCATGACCTCGGGACTGGCCCCAGGGTATAAAGTACTAACCTGTATGGTGGGGTAATCTACCTGCGGCAGTGCTGCCACTGGCAACAACCGGTAGGCCATAAACCCGGAAATTAGCAAGGCCACCATAGCCAGAGTGGTGGCCACTGGTCTATGTATAAAAAGCCGCGACACACTCATTCCATCACCTGGACGCTAGCTCCTTCACGTAGCCTGTCAGTACCTTCGGTGACTACATGCTGCCCTAGCTCCAGTCCAGACACAATGGCGATTTTGTCCTCGTCAACGCGCCCCGTCAGCACCCGCTGTATATGCACGGTATTCTCTGGTGTGACTACGTAGACGAAGGCACCGGCTGACCCTTGCTGAATCGCTATAGTCGGCACGAACAAAGAGTCCGTAGCACCAACCTGCAAACGTACACTGGCAAACTGATTAGGAAACAAGGCGTCATCGTCATTGGCGAACTGGGCCTTAAGCTTCACGGTACCCGTGGCGACATCAATCTGGTTATCGACCGAAATCAGCGTACCTGTTGCTATTTTGGCGGTATCACTGCTGTCGTAAAGTTCGGTCACTAAAGTATTCCCTGCACGCATTTGACGCAACACGTCAGGCAGTTCCGCTTGGGGCAAAGAAAACATGACTGAAATGGGTTGTACCTGGGTAATAGTGACCAAACCATCCGCATTAGATGCATTAATCATATTGCCCTGATCCAAGCGGCGTAAACCTAATCGACCCGATAGCGGTGCAGTAATTTTGGTAAAGCTTAACTGCAGCTTGGCACTATCAACCGCTGCTTGATCACTTTTTTTGGATCCCAGGTATTGCTGTACCAAGGCAGCCTGGGCCTCCAGTTGCTGCTTGGCAATGGAATTTTGTTTGTACAACTGCTGATAACGCTGTAAGTCGCGTTGCGCATTCTGCAACTGGGCGGCATTTTGCTGTTGCTGCCCTAGGGCTTGATCCAGCTGCACCTGAAAGGGTCGCGAGTCAACCTCAGCCAATAAATCTCCGGCCTGAACTTTCTGGCCGTCTTGGAATGCAATTTTTTCCAATTCGCCATCGACCCGGCTGCGTACCACCACCGTATTGTAGGCAGTCACAGTGCCTATGGCTTTCAGCATATGGTTAACCGGCCCGGATGCCACCGTGGCCACCCGCACTGGGGTGGCCATACCCATCATGCCTGCCCGTGCACCGGTAGGCCGTGCGGGTGCTCCCGAAGTAGCGGCTGGGCTGGTTTTTGGCTGTCCATAATAGAACCAATACCCCCCTGCCAAAACAAATACAACAAGTAAAATCCACAACCAGCGAAATCGCTGACGATACGATGCGGAGGATGTGTCCGACATGCAGGGTTCTCCGGAATTAACAGTAGTAGGCGACGCTTATAGCAAAGCGCCCGCCTTTAGACGTTACAACGCGCCAATTTGAAGGCGATATCCCCGGTGGCTGCCTGTGGTTTCAGTTCGTTATCTTGGGCAGAAAAACGCACCCAAATCACGTATTTATTGGCGCTCATTTCGGGGAACACATTCAGTGCACTATCGACCCACACACGCAACAACTGATACACCTTGCCACCCACCATTTCCTGGTAGGCACCCGAACGGGCCACTAGGCTGACGACATCGCCAGCATCGCGCAACATACGCAATACTAAGGCAATACCGTTATATAAGGGCATAAATGGCTGCACCCATTGCTTAATATCATGTTGACGTGCATCCAGGGGCTTTCGTTGCCAAGCAAAATATGAAGGTATATCTACCTGAGATGATCCGCCTGGTACCGCTAGGCGACCACGCAAACTGACCAACCATTCATTGTCTCGTAGCCCCTGGCCTAAACGGCCCAAGGCTCCCAACGCCCCGGTGGCCTCTTGGAGTTCAGCCAGCATGTCGTCTAGTGTATTGGCATCGACCCCTGGGTGGCGCCGTAAAGCGCTTAATGCCAAGCGATGGCGTTCCAAGTCTTGTAGGACAGCGCCTCGCATATCGGTGCGGTCACAGACATCCAGCAGGTCAAATAACGTGCTTATACAAATTTGATGATGGTAGGTATCTGGCCCTTGGGCGAAGTAAAACAAGCGGTCGAACAGGAATTCGACCCTAAGCAGGGACCTGACCCGTTCGTTGCATGGATATTCATAAAGAATCACGCGACACAAACCTTTTCAGAGAAACTGCACCAACTGTTGTGCAGTTCCAGGGCACGCTGTTTAAGTTGGCTGAAAGTAACACTAGCGCCGTTATCAACGACGTCATCGGCGACGGCCAGCCTGGCCGCGCGCGTAGCCTGTGCTGACATAATACGCCCAATCACTTCAGGCGTCAGCCCGCTACGGCTTTGCACTCTGGCAATCTGGGTTTCTGGTTCGCAATCGACCACACAAATACGATCCACTTTGCTGCGCCAACGGCCAGATTCGACCAGTAAAGGAACAACAAACACCTGATAGCAACCAGCCGCACTGGCCGCTTGCCGTTCTGTTTCAGAGGCGATCAAGGGATGAATAATGGCTTCCAGCCGGGTGCGCTGTGCCGAATCAGCAAAAACCAGTTCACGCATAGCGGCTCGATTCAAAGCGCCATCGGGGCTAATGACCACATCCCCGAATGCTTGCCGTATAGACGGCATAGCCGCACCACCAGGCTGAGTTAATTGGTGAGCGATCAGGTCGGTGTCTATGACAGCAGCACCCCATTGGGCAAAAAAATCGGCTACCAGGCTTTTGCCTGAACCTATGCCCCCGGTAAGACCAATTTTAAGCATGACCACATTCCAGCTAGATAAACCATGAATGTACCCCAGACCCCGTCACAAAAACACCCACTGCCGATACATTCAGACATGGGCCAAAAGGATAAGCCCCTACTGGCAGCCAGGTTTTTTGACGCCACATGGCAAAAACCACTAAGCCTATAGAGGCGATGAGCAGCGTAGGGGCTACCGCTTGCCAACCTAACCATGCCCCCAGGCCAGCCAATAATTTAAAATCGCCGTGGCCCATACCATGACCTAAGCGGGCACATTTATATACAAAAAAGACCGTCCACGGCAGGCCATAACCCAGCATTGCCCCTGCCAAAGCGTCAGAAACACCGGGTCCGTAACCTGCCCAAGCTAGCGCCAGCCCAACCCACAGTAGCGGCAAGGTCAGCGCATCAGGTAGCAAACCACAGGCGGCATCGATCAGGGTCAGCGTCAACAACATAAACGCCGCCACCACTAACGCGACAAAATATACGGATAGTCCAGCATGCCAGTGCAACGTAGGCACCGCCATCGCCATTGCGACAGCT
Source organism: Alcaligenaceae bacterium (assembly GCA_013416485.1). GTDB lineage: Bacteria > Pseudomonadota > Gammaproteobacteria > Burkholderiales > Burkholderiaceae_B > JAGOAJ01. The sequence goes on along the minus strand of JACCEO010000001.1, from coordinate 237,375 downwards.
GCACCCAAAAAAATTAGCTGACGATTCGCCAACAACACACCCTGCGCATCGGTATAGCCCAACATCCCGGTCACTGCACTACGTAAGGCAAGTAAAAAGGTGAGCTGATCAGGACAAGCTCCTTGTGCCAGCTTATAAATATAAGATTGCGCCAGCCTGACACTAAGCACACCGCTTACGGCCCCAATAAGGACTAACACGCCAAGACTTAGCATACGCTTACCCAAAACGCAGTAGAAATGCGTAGAATGCGAGTTGCCCCTAATCGATGGAAAAAAATCATGTCATCCCTTGCTTTGTTTAGCCGGCACTCTGCCAAACTACTAGGTGCCGCCATGCTGGCCGTATTGGTATCAGGCTGTGCTCAACAACAACAGGCGGGCTATTACGCCCAGCCCCAGGACACCACCGAAACTGATGCCCGCAACCATGCTCAAGGCGGGCACGGCACACGTGCTCCATCACAAATACAACTAGGCTTTGGCAACACAGCATCAGCGCAAACCAACACACCAGCCGAAGCCGCCAATGCCAACGCCATCATTCAGGTCAGGCCACTAAAAGAAGCCAAAACCTTTTTAGGTACCGTACCCTGCATCGCCCAGGACGCTTCCTGCATGGCCAGCCGCATCAGCCTGACACTGGCGCCCGACCAGCAGTGGCGTGCACGCACCGTGTTGCTGGGTGCGTCTGGGTCAGAGCGCACCATCGCCCAACAAGGCTGCTGGCGCGTGGTGGGCACACAGCCTTTACGCATTGTTCTGCAAATGGCTGGCGACGCCACCAAAGCCAACCTAAGCTTTATCAATGACAACGTGCTGCGCGTCAACCTGATCAATGACACAGCGCCCACGCTGGACTACCACTTAACCCGTCAGGCCGACATTGACCCCATAGACGACGCACCTGGCTTACACAACCTGGACTGCACACCACCCGCGGCCCAATAACACCCTAGGTTTGCTGTTGCTAGGCCAGCAAGCCTAGTGACAGCGCCCAACGCGCCAGCTCCGTGGCGTTTTTCACCTGCATTTTCTGAAATACCTTGGCCCGGTGGGCTTCTACCGTACGTTGTGACAAACCCAATTCAGCCGCTATGGTTTTATTGGGTTTGCCCCAGGCGATATGCTTCATGACGACGCGTTCTTTGGGGGTTAGCTTCAAGAAACCCAGCTTAATACAGTGGGAAGACTCCATGACAGCAATCCTTAACGTTGGTACAAGGTGAAATTATTTTGCCAGCAAAGCACCAGCACGTCTGATTTCAGAGATAACAAAGTCACCTCCTGACGTCACAAAAACATCCCGTAAGGCCGCCATGACTACCGCCCAAAACACCTTACTAGAACCGCTACAAGCCCATATTTCGCGCCTACCCGATGTCTGGCAAAATGCCCTAGTTGCCCCCAGTACGCAGGACGCCATTGCACGCCTAAGCCAGTTTTTAGACACTCAATTAGCCAACCACCTTGAGATGTATCCGCGACATCCATTTCGGGCCTTGGACGGCATGGCACCCGACGCAGTACGCGTAGTAATACTGGGCCAAGATCCCTATCATGGCCCTGATCAAGCCCAAGGTTTGGCCTTTTCTGTGCCCAATACTTGCCCCTGCCCACCCAGTTTGCGTAATATTTTCAAAGAACTGACCCTGGAATACCCCGACGTTTTACGTCCTAGCGGCCACGAACTTAGCTACTTGGCCCGACAAGGTGTGCTGCTGCTAAACACCGTGCTTACCGTAAGTAGCGGCCAGCCAGCATCCCATGCCAAACAAGGCTGGGAAGAAATTACCGACGCCCTGCTAACCCAAGTCGCCATGACGGCACAGCCAAAAGTGTATTTACTGTGGGGTGCCCACGCCCAGCGCAAACAAGAACTACTGGCCAAGCACAGTGGCGGGCCTTACAAAATACTGACAGCGAACCACCCATCCCCCTTGTCCGCCCTGCGCCCACCCACGCCTTTTATAGGCTGCGGCCATTTCATCCAGGCCAACCAATGGCTAGAAGCCCAGAGCAGCACTGCCATCAACTGGTTAAATCAGGTGTAAGCACACTATTTAATGATTTTCGTTGCGCCGCAGCAACAATCGGGGTTTACCCCAAGGCAACTTTGCGCATATACTTAGCGCACTGCATTTTTAACGCGTCGACATTTTCATACAACGCCAGTTGTGTCATAGCAGTTGACTGATTTCTTCAGCACCCATGTCGAACGCCATCGCTCCCTGACCTCCGCGCCTTTTCGTCGCGTCTTACAGACGCTGCACTCCAGGTTGATTCGGTCGGCACGATGCTCCTCCAATCAACCAGCGCCTAGGCTTGCCTATCTTGCCCGCGCTAAGTGTATGCCGTTTACCCGGCAAAAGGATCACGCATGTCATTCGATACTTTAGGTCTCGCTCCTACCCTGTTGTCTGCTGTTTTGAAAGCTGGCTTTACCGAGCCAACTTCCGTGCAGGCTGCTGCCATACCCAAGGCCCTAGCAGGACGCGACCTGATGGTTTCATCGCAAACCGGTAGCGGTAAAACCGCCGCCTTTATGTTGCCCGCCCTGAACCGCATTATCAATATGCCACCCACTAAGGGCAATGGCGTACAGGTTCTGGTGCTTACCCCCACCCGTGAGCTGGCCATGCAAGTGGCTGATGCCACCAAACTGTACAGCGCTCATAACAAAGATCTGCGCATCGCCACTGTAGTTGGCGGTATGCCTTACGGCGCCCAACTGAAAGCGCTGTCGCGTCGCGTCGATGTCCTGGTTGCCACCCCTGGCCGCCTGATCGATCACCTGCAAGCCCGTCGTGTAGACCTGTCTGCCGTTCACACTCTGGTGCTGGACGAAGCCGACCGCATGCTGGACATGGGTTTCATTGAAGATATAGAAACTATTGTAGGCAGCACACCAGCCAGCCGCCAAACACTGTTGTTCTCGGCCACCTTGGACGGCACTATCGGTCGCATGGCTGCAAAAATGCTGCGCGATCCTGAAACCATAGAAATTTCAGGCCAAAAACAGAAACACTCTAACATTACCCAAAGCCTGTTGTACGCAGACGATAACGGCCACAAAATGCGTTTGCTGGACCACTTGCTGCGTGACGCCAATCTGGATCAAGCCATCGTATTTACCGCAACAAAACGTGGTGCCGATGACCTGGCCGATCGTTTGTCCGACCAAGGCTTTGCCGCTGCCGCATTGCACGGTGACATGAACCAGCGCCAGCGCACCCGTACCCTGGGTATGCTGCAGCGTGGTCAGCTACGCATACTGGTTGCCACTGACGTTGCCGCTCGCGGTATCGACGTACAAGGCATTAGCCACGCCGTAAACTACGACTTGCCCATGCAAGCCGAAGACTACGTACACCGTATCGGTCGTACCGGCCGTGCTGGTCGTAGCGGTTTAGCTTACACCTTGGCAGTGCACTCCGAGCGTCATAAAGTACGCCGTATAGAACACTTCATCGGTCAGCCTATTCCTGCCGAAGTCATTGAAGGCCTGGAACCCAAGAAAACGGCACGTCCTACCTACACCGACCGTAAGGGCGGTGGTGGCAAAAGCTTCTCGCCACGTGGTAGCCACGGCGCAGGCAAACCATCGTATGGTCGCAAGCCAGGTGGCAGCCGTCCGTTTGGCGAAAAAGCAGCATTCGGTGACAAGCCCCGTTTTGGCGATAAACCCGCATTCGGCGACAAACCTGCGTTTGGCGACAAACCTGCGTTTGGCGATAAGCCTCGCTTTGGTGACAAGCCAGCATTTGGTGACCGCGATCAAGCACCACGTCGTAGCTTTGGCAACGACGAGCGCAGAAGCAGCGGCGGCGGCTACCAAGGCCGTAGTGACCGCAGCGATCGCAGCGACCGCCCCGCATTTGGCGACAGGCCAGCTCGTGCTGACCGCCCAGCGTTCGGTGACCGTCCTGCACGTAGCGAATACGCCCCTAAAGCGGCTCGCCCAGCAGGTTCACGCCCAGCATTCGCTGGCAAGCCTAGCAGCACGCACCGCAAACCTGCGCCTCGCCGCACAGATTTTGCGTAATCCGTTGCTAACATACTAGGCCGTTTAACACCGGCCGGCCACAAAGGCGTCCTTAGGGGCGCCTTTGTTTTATAGGGCGATACTGCTGCCATGCTAGGCTTACACTATTCTTTTCTTTCTTGATCTAAACCGTGAAACAGCTACTACGTAAGCCCTTTTTTTTCGCTGTGCTGCTGTCATTGCCTTTGTGGGTAGTATTTAACAACTACCTGATTGCTTTCATCAGCGCACTATTGGTCGCCTTTCTGGCCTCGATGTGCTATTCCCTGTATGTATTAAGAAAATCCGACGACGACGATCCCCATGCGTAAACCCAACCCTATGTTGCCCACCGGGCTACCTACCCTGGACCCCCACGCCACAGCTCACCTAGAACTGGTACAAGCGCACATTAGCCAGAAAATTGCCAATATGCCAGAGGGCTTTATGCCTTTTGACCAGTGGATGGATCTGGCTTTGTATGCCCCTGGCTTGGGCTACTATGCCGCCGAAAGCACCAAGTTTGGCAGTACTGACGCCACGCAAATTCTGCCAGCAGGCGACTTCACCACTGCCCCTGAACTTAGCCCCTTGTTTGGGCAAACCTTGGCCCGCCAAGTCGCACAAATCCTAGAGCAGGCCGAATCCGTGCAAGTACTGGAGTTTGGTGCAGGGTCAGGCGCACTGGCTGCTGCACTAATCCCTGCTTTGCAGGCACTGGGGATTAACCCAGACTACCAAATACTGGACGTTTCTGCCGACCTAAAAGCCCGCCAACAACAGCGCCTACAGGGTTTAGAAAGTAGCGTTACCTGGCTGACCCGCTTGCCAGATAGTTTCAGCGGCTGCATTATTGCCAACGAAGTCCTGGACGCCATGCCCGCTACCTTGTTTCGTTGGGATGAGGCCGGGCAATTAACCGAGCTAGGCGTTAAGGCCAGTAGCGACAACCCGCCGTATGCCTGGGATGCCAGAACTGCAAATAGTGCAATGGCGCAAGCCGTTAGCCAACGCATGCCACCCTTGCCGGGCTACCAGTCAGAAATCAACTTACGGGCCGAAGCCTGGATCACCGAAATGGGCAAGTGGCTGCAGCGGGGTGCGGCCTTACTAATCGACTACGGCTTTCCGCAGCGCGAGTACTACCACCCCCAGCGCGCAGAAGGCACATTAATGTGCCATTTCCGCCACCATGCTCATGGCCAACCGCTAATTTACGCGGGTCTACAAGACATTACCACCCACGTGGATTTCACCGCGATGGCCGATGCCGCGCTGGCTGGTGGGCTGGATGTGCTGGGCTATACATCGCAGGCCAGGTTTTTAATGAACGCAGGGCTGCCCGAGTTGCTAACCGCCGCTAGCCAGGACGACGGTGTTAGTACTACGGATAAGGTGAGCAGTATGTCGGCGGTGCAGAAGTTGTTGTCTGAAGCCGAAATGGGGGAACTGTTTAAAGTGCTAGCGATAGGGCGTGGGATAACGCCGCCGTTGATGGGGTTTATGCGGGGGGACAGGCGGGATAGGCTGTAAAGCTGACTTCTTGGTGATATATACGGTTTCTTTAGTGGTGTTGGTGGTTGAGTTCTTAATCAGGATCGGCCGTCAACTGTCATGTGCACTCTGGGCCCCGCTGCGCAAAGGCCCTGCCGTACACATGACAGTTGCCTGCACAATTGGATTTCCCCTAGAAGGCCACCGTCAGGCCTAGTTGTACGCCGTGTTCCTGGCTGCCACGACCATATTGCCCAGCGTAGGCCATGCGCAAAGTGGTCTTTGGACTTAGCTGGGCACTAACTCCTGCCTGTAGTTGTATGGCATGACGGCTAATAGGTAAACCATAAGACATGAATTCACCTAAGGCAGGTGCCCCGGCAAACTGTTGATGGCTAGCGGGTTTAATAGTGCCTGCAGCATGGCGCCAGGCTAATTCGCCGTGGATACGAGCCATGCCCGTGGTGGTTTCTATGGTGTGCTGTGCCCGTATCCCTAAAGTACTAAGTACCACATGGTGTCGCTTAGCATTCAGCGCCAGGGCTGCAGGACCACCGTTTTCGGTATGGCCTTGGGTTTGTGTTTGCACCCAAGCCAAGCCTGCGTAAGGGGTAAAGTGGGTGCCATTGACCGCCAGCTCACCAAAAACTTGGGTAGTACGGGCGCTATAACGACTGCTAAGTGCGTCGGTCAACCCACCTAGGGCCAGTCGCCGGTGATTGCGCAAGCGGTGCCAAGTATGGGCAGCCCCTACTGACAGGGTCATATTGTGGGCTTGCCACGCAGCGCTTAAACCTGCACTAAGACTACTAACATTCGCGCTAGCCGCCGTATGCAAAGATGGGCTAAACGGGTCGTTTGTGACCGCAGCCATACTGCTGTCCAAGCGCATGCGGGTTTCCTGCATACCCACAAAAGCATTCCACTGCCCGCTTTTCCCCCACGGTTGCTGCAAGCCCAGTACTAAGCCAGACACACTACGTTGGTCACCCGGATTGCCTTTGTTGGCGCTACGCTCGGCATCGGCATAGTATGTGTCCGCCCATAAAAAAGGCCCCGCTGATGGGGCCCAAGCAAGATGTCGTAAAGCGGATTGCCTAAGGTAACGGCTGTCTTCGGTCAGGCCGGAAACCACAGAGGCATCCCAGGCACCTGAAAACGGCCATATGCTAGCCGCCTGCCGATTCAACCCCAGGTTCAAGTACACCTGCTGTGCATCGTAACGCAGACTAGGCGTTAAAAATGGGACATTCACAGATACGCTATCGAAGCGTGTATCCCCAAAACCAGCATCGGCTTTTAATACAGGGTATTCCCAAGCTGCTGGCCACGATGTAGCCATGTCGTCTGCAGTATGCGCCTGCAAGGCCCCAGCCAAGCTAGCTTGGCCTTGTACGTGAATAGGTTCACCCGCCCCAGCAGCAGATACATCGACCACAAACACAGCCCCCGGATGGAAGGTCAAATTACGTTGTATGCGTAGTGCAGGTGCCCCAACTGACTTGAACAATACCCCACCAGTACCAATAGTTGCATCACCTAAAAAACCCTGACCTTGCAACCAGGCCCCCATGTGCACTTGGGCCGATCCTAATAAGATGCCATCGACCGCCAGCCCACCCTGATTTACCTGAAAGCGTGCGTAACTTTCGGGGGTATTACCAGTCAAGCGTAATATGCCACTGCCTTGTTTCACTATATTGGTTACGCCATCTAGCACCATAGAACCTTGATGTGTAGCTACACCCTGATCCACTTGCCACTGCAAGCTATTCGCATAAGGCCCTGCGGGTTGTGACCCAAAGGGATAGTGCTGGTGAATTAACTGCAAAGTATTGCCTATGGTCACACCGGGCATATATACCAAGCGTGTACCCAAATAGGCATCAAAGCTAGCAGTGGTTGCCCCCAATGCCTGATTGGACCCCAGCCACAAAGAACCTTGCCGTAATTCTGTACCGCCCAAATACGTATTGCTACCAGAAAGCAGCAAATCACCCTGCCCTAGTTTCAGTATGCCCTGAATACTTGTAGCTGTGTTGGCAATGTCACCACCTAAATGTACTGCGGTATCGGGGGCTACATTTAGCTGTAATAAGGTATGTATAAACGCAGGCAAATCAGACTGAAAACTGCCTGTGGTTTGTACCTGCCCACCTAACACCAATTGACCACCTACCGCTTGAGCTTCCCATTGTGCTTGACTGCTAACACTTTGCTGCCCCACCGCCACGCTAGATACCATACCCATAGCAGCACCAAGCAATACTTTAGAAAATGACATTCCTCACTCCCTGTTAAAATATGTCATAAATTATGACAATTAGAAGTATGCCGGGAGTGAGTTTTTTTACCCTAAGGTTTGTCTCTAATAGGCAGATACATTTAGACATGTTATAGAAGTAAAGCATGAAGCCACAAGGGTTACACTAGCCAGTCCCATGTAGGACGGCGACATGGGCCATATATTGAATAGCATTTTTACCAGGACTGTATGCAACAACCCACACCTTCACCCAACTACTCTAACGACGAAATCGATCTTCGCGAGCTAGCCCATACCTTGTGGGCATCTAAATGGCTGATTTTATTGATTACCTTCGTAGTTACTGCAGGCGCTGCAGCGTATGCCTACCTAACACCACCCACCTATCAGGTACAAGTCGATATTGTCCCGCCACACATACAAAGCCTGAATAATTACAATATGGCGTATGAACTGTCGGGGCCAGCTATGGGCGCGATTACCAATGGAGCGGTTGCTAGTGAAATTGTTGCATTAACGCCAGCCACTGCCCTGCAAGCGGTTTACACGACAGCAGCATCCGTTGAATTTCGCCAGAGTTTTCAAGAGCTACTGAACACTAGCTTACCTACTGTCAGTTCAGTAGCTGAAGGTCCAGGTAGCGCCAAGGTCAGCATGGTATGGCAAGGTCAGGATCCCAAGGCAATAGCACAAGGGGCCAACCGCTATGCCACCCTGGCACTAGCATCCGCCAAAGACCAATTGCTTAACAACCTAGACAGCACAATCGCCAGATACCAAGTCAGCATCAAGCAACAGATAGCCACCCTTAGGGAAGGTGAAAAAATCAATTTGAATAATGAAATAACCCAATTACAGGAAGCACTAGCGCTGGCCGTAGCCATAGGCTTAGAACGCCCGTCCGATTCAGGCGGGCTAATCACACTTCACATAGGGGAAATGGCCTACTTACGTGGTGCACAGGCCTTACGCGCTGACATTGCATTACGGCAGGCTAGGACCAACCTGGATCCTTATATTAATGAGCTGCCCAATATATTAAAAAAGCAAGCGTTGCTAAGCAGCATACAGGTAGATCCTAATCAACTAACAGTAGGCTTAATGGCACAGACTACGCCACCCGTTGCCCAGCAGATTAAACCTAAAAAGCAATTAATTATTGCGTTGGGGATAGTATTGGGCGGCATGCTGGGTGTATTTTTAGTGCTAATTCGACATGCGCTTCGCCGGCCAAGCGCATAGGTAAACCTTACAAAACAAGGCAAAAGACTATTTGCAGCTGGCCACACAGGAAAAGATTTCTGTCAATCAACGCAGAAACTGATTATTGCATTGGGTCGGATGTTAGGTGACATGCATTCAAACATCCAAAACCAATGCATTAACTGGTTTTCATAGGGGCATATTCTGGTATCCAGCGCTTTAGTTCAGCCCTGACGATATCATCAGATACAGGTTCGGTGGATGCCAGCCAGGTTTGCACTGCCGTATAGAAGCCATCGGGCACTGGTCTGGATCGAGCAATGCGTAGCTTAGCGTGTGGAGTTTCTAGTGTTTCTTCCGAATCAGCCAGTAGTTCTTCATACAACTTTTCACCAGGCCGTAAACCGGTAATTTGTATAGGAATTTCTTCTTCACTAAAACCAGATAGCCTTATCATATTACGGGCCAAGTCAATAATTTTGACTGGTTCACCCATATCCAATACAAAGACTTCCCCACCATTCCCCATAGCAGCGGCTTGCAACACTAGCTGTGCTGCTTCAGGGATAGACATAAAATAACGGGTAATATCAGCATGGGTGACCGTAACTGGACCACCATGCGCAATTTGGGCACGAAAACGCGGTATCACACTGCCTGTACTGCCCAGCACATTACCAAAGCGCACCATTTGGAAACGTGTTTTGCCCTGTTGGCAGTGCAGAACTTCACACATCATTTCCGCCATACGTTTGGTCGCGCCCATGACGTTAGTGGGGTTAACTGCCTTGTCAGTAGAAATTAATACGAAACGCTCTGCCCCAAACTGCTGGGCAAGCTGTGCCACATTTAACGTACCCAAGACGTTATTACGCACAGCTTGCCAAGCATTATCGACTTCCATCAAAGGTACGTGCTTGTAGGCTGCCGCATGAAACACCACTTCAGGTTTCCACTGCTTAAACACCTGCGACATACGGGCCGCGTCTTTGACATCACCCGCCAAACACACCACGTTAATTTCCGGCCGATGTTCAGAAAACCACTGCTCTATCATGTATAGGGCAAATTCGTTAGATTCGAACAGCAAAATACAGGATGGTTCAAACCGTGATAGCTGTCTGCATAACTCACTGCCTATGGACCCACCCGCACCAGTAACCAGTATGGTTTTACCGGTAAGCATAGCCTGCACATTGTCATTATCTATGTGAACAGACTTACGCCCCAACAAGTCTTCAATTTTTACCGGGCGCATCATGTTGATGGCGACCCGGCCGCTCATTAATTCACCCAAGCCAGGTACGGTAAACAGATTAGCCCCAGCATCGGTAGCAATCTTAGTAACGCGCTGCAAGGCTTCAGCAGGAGCCGATGGCATCGCCAGAATAACGTGCTTGGCAGACCAGCGCTGCAATACATCGACCAAGGCATCTGTACCGCCTTCGACACGACGTCCAGATAACTCTAAGCCCCATTTACTACGGTTGTCATCCACCAAGGCAACGACATTCCAGCTGCCGCTGCGGGCCAGTTCGCGCACTAGCATGGCGCCTGCGGTACCGGCACCAACTACAACAACTGGCTTGCCAGCCTGGCTGTTGCCATACATGTATTGCTCTTTCCACATGCGCCAGGCCGCACGACCACCGCCCATGATTAACAACAACAAAATGGGATACAGCACCACGATAGAGCGCGGTATAAATAAATAAGGGCGAAAAAATACGGCCATTAATAACAACACGGTAGCTGATACCAACACAGCCTTAAGCACACGCATTAAGTCTGGGATACTAGCAAAAGTCCACATTCCACGGTACAAGCCAGCCCACCTGCAAGCCACAAACTGTGCAAACAACAAGGGTGGCAGACCCCATAACATGGTCTGTACAAAGTAGATTGGCCAGTCAAAGTTAAAGCGTATTAAAAAGGCGATTAACCAAGCGGTGACAACAGCGGCAAGGTCAAACAAAAAAACTAAAGTCGAGCGAAACGTAGTGCTTATTTTCATTGATTTTTATCCTAATCCACCACTAACGCTGTACCCGGTGCCACCACAGCACCTGTGGGGATACACACCCGGTAACCAGCGCATACACCCGCCTGCAACCAAGCTTCATCCCCTACATTAACACCACCAGCCAGTTGCACACCTACCCCCAAATGGGCGTAATTACCCAAAGTGCAGTCGTGATCAACCGTAGCATTAGCATTCACTATGACTGCTTGCCCAATAATAGCCCCAGTTCCAACAATGGCACCTGCCATTATTGCTGTACCAACACCTACTGAAGCCTGCTCACTGACCCATGCTTTAGGATGAACAACAGTGGTCAAATTAGCACCTAAATCAATTAACTGTTGTACCAAGCGCGCGCGAACAGCCTGACTACCTATTGCCACAATAACAGGCCTATTTCCCCAAGACATCGTCGATAACAGATCCGTAGAGCTCACAATAGGCCAAGCTCCTACGTTTAGCTGTTTAGGGTAGGTATCGTCAATAAACTCTATGTTTTGGGCCAAGCCGCTTACTATGGCGGCTTCAGCTACGGCCTTACCGTGTCCACCAGCACCTATAATAATTAGTGTTTTTTTATTCATAAACTACGTTTTAACCATTCAGGTGGGGCGGCCGGCACGAAACTTAAGTGCCACAAACACTAATGGCATATAAGCAATGCTCAGGCCAAGTAGGTCATTAATGCGTTGCATTGCCACCAAATACGCCAGTGGAAACAACCACAGTATATTTATTAACAAGACAGTTAAACTAACTGTTAAATGACTACCGTATTTCAATGCAGCATGCTGATAGGCGTGGCTACGATGGGCCTCATAAACACGTTCACCGCGCAGCAAACGCACCAACAACGTTAACGTGGCATCTACCACAAACACGCCTAGCAGTATCAACCAGCTAAAAAACAGTTCTGATTGCACCCATCCCGCTTGCAACGCAAAAACGCCTAAAACAAACCCTAAAAATCCACTACCTGCATCACCCATAAAAATCCTGGCCGGTGGAAAATTCCACACCAAAAACCCAGCAACACTACAGGCAAGCACTATGGCTAGTTCCCCCATAGCAGGTTGTCCAACCACTACATATAAGATAGCCCCACCCACGCAGGTAGTAATGGCTTGAATACCAGCAATGCCATCTATACCATCCATAAAATTGTATAAATTCAGCATCCAGACCAATAACAACACGGCGACAACATAGCCCACGCCAGATGGCAGCTCTGCTCCTAGTAGTTCTATTGGTGGCAGCCCACCTAACCAGTACACAGCCGTTATTGCCGCAGAAAAATGTGCCAGCAAGCGCCAGCGTGCAGCAATATGCCCGTGATCATCCAGGAACCCTACAATTGCTACAACACCACCACTAACCAAAATAGGCAGCGACAACGTTGCCGCTAAAAGATTGAGCCAATACATTAGCCCTGCCGCCAGCACTAAACTAACTACCACAGCAACACCCCCGCCTCTGGGGGTCGGAACTGAATGTGAACTACGCTGGTTGGGTATGTCTAACATGCTGCTGGCCAAGGCATAACGACGCAAGTAAGCAGTCAATACCAGCGTTAAAAAAAATGCACTGGCAAACAGGCAAGCCAGCCATAATATGTTGCTTAAGGGTTGATCTATCATAAAGATATTGGTTTAAACCTAAATTAACTTAAGGGTAATGCTTGCCCAACATCTTTGTCGGTTAACGTAAATGCTTGTGGCGAAAAGCCAAAATCTGCTGCAGCCTGGTCATGGTCAAAGACCATATCACGGTTCATGCGCAGCACCATATCTGCATTCCAGCCTTTATAGCGTGGAATCAGGCGCAAGAAAAACAGTGCCAAATTGAAAACCACAAGATGAATGCGCAACAGCCTAGGCTTAAGCCCCATAGCAACAAAAACTCGTTTTACCATTTCTTGATAGCTTAATTGTTCAGCGCCAGAAATGTTGTAGGCCTTATTACTAGTTTTATCTGAATATAAAGCTTGCACACAGGCCAATGCTACATCATCTACATATACAGGCTGCCTTAAACCCTGCGCAGCCCCAAAAACAGGAAAGAAACGAAACTTATTAATGATCTTTACTATTTCTGATAAGTTTCTATCATTACCACGGCCATAAATTAACGTCGGCCTTAGCACCGTCCAAGCAATTTGATTTGCAGCAGCCCAATCCCGTAACTGCTGCTCGCCATCTATCAACCGCTGAACCGTTTGCTCTTCTGCTGGGGTAGACGATGACGTTTTTGTAAACTGACTAGTCGATGAAAGGCATATCACTTTATTGGCGCCCAGTTCCTGCATCATCTAGAAATGCTGATTAAGCACCCAAATATGGCTGGCAGATATCCAATGATTAATTTGCCTGTACTTTGCCTTTAGCGCCTCAAGGTCACAGTCAGCCAAGCTAATCCAATCAATGCCGGGTTCTAAACCTGCCACAGTGCCACGGGTAAACGCGACCACATTGACCTTGTCGCTTAATAACTGTTTAAGCACTTGGGCACCCGCCGGGCTGGTGGCCCCTAAGACCCCTACTGTCATCACCATAATAACTTCCTTCTATTTCGCAATGCGCTGCTGTAAAACATCCACTAGCGCAGCAGCCTGTGCATTGGTTTCGAAGTGTTTTAAAAAATAATCACGACCACGGCGACCTAGCGACTGGCGCTCAGTCACAGGCAAATCATATAAATGTTTAATCGCAGCGACCAGTGCATCAACATCCTCTGCGGGGCATGAAATTCCTGCCCTAGCCTCAAGCACTACGGCGGCACCTTCACCATTCAGGGACGCAATAATAGGACGACCTGCTGCTAAGTAAGATTGTATTTTTGCAGGCACTGTTTGTGAAAAAATTTCTGCTGCGGTCAAAGATACCAGCAAGCCTGATGCTCGCACTAAAAACTGCGGCATTTCAACGGCTGGATAGCGCCCCGCTAGAATAACGTTATCTAAACCTAGGTCTTGTTTCTGTTGCTGTAGCCAACCGGACATACTGCCACTGCCTACCAGCACCAAACGAAAATCGTGCAAGGAGCGCAACTGATCTGCAGCGGCTATTATCGTAGGCAATGCCTGCGCAGTTCCCAAATTCCCCGTAAACACCAAGCAGAAATTTTCGTCCATTAACTGCAGGACATCGCCCGGCACCGTTGTAACGTCAGATGCAAACCGTGGCACATCTACATGCGAATTGGGGTAGTAAAAAACCTTGTCGCGCTTGGTATATCGTGACACCGCTGCTATGAATGCACGTGATTGCACCAATATGGTGTCTGAACACCCATAAATTATCCTGACCATGCAACCCACCAAGCCAAGCACTGCACGATTTTTTATAAAACCTGTAGCACGCAAGCTTTCTGGCCACAAGTCCAAGACCCAAATCGCCAGGTGTGTTTTCAGCCGCCATTTTAAGTAAATAGCTGGGATAACAGAGGTAATAGGTGACAAGGTGAACACCAAAATCACATCAAAATCTTTGCCTTGAGCCTGCCGTGGAAAATGCTTTAAGCCGTTATACACAAACGACAAGTAATTCAGCACTAAATTCTTAGCCCCGCCCGCCCCACGCGGACGTAAGGGGGCACGATGTACAGGTACGCTGTTGTAAAATATTTCGGTAGTGGCGCCTTCTGGACTATAACCGTCGAACACTTGGCCTTCTGGATAGTTAGGTTTCCCAGTAAACACTTCCACGCTGTGGCCCTGATCCACCAATGACTTAACCAGGTCATTAATAGAAAAAGTTTCAGGCCAAAAGTACTGGGTAACTAAGGCAATTTTCACTATTTCTTCCAGACAATACGGTTCACGTAGTCGGTGTAGCTGTGGATGATCCTTACCACCTTCTGGGATACATTGGGCATGCTGTAATCGGCCACCAAACGCAGGTCACGGTTATCGCCCCGCCCCTGGCTTTCCAGCACCTGTAAGCCCTGCATGACACGGTTGGTTTCCAATCCCACCATCATGACTACCGCTTCTTCCATGCCTTCTGGGCGTTCATGCGCTTCGCGTATATTCAGGGCGGGGAAGTTCAAAATAGATGATTCTTCGCTAATGGTACCGCTATCGGACAACACCGCTTTAGACGACAACTGCAATTTGTTGTAATCCTTAAAACCCAAAGGCTTAAGCAAACGTACATTTGGATGGAATGTAACTCCCATGGCATCCACCCTTTTCTGGGTACGTGGGTGTGTAGACACAATGACAGGGTAGTCATAGTGTGCTGCAACCGCGTTCAGCACATCCACCAGTTTCAAAAAGTTCTTGTCTGAATCTACGTTTTCTTCGCGATGGGCACTAACCACAAAAAACTTCCCAGCCTCTAGGCCTTCCCGCTGCAGCACATCAGATGCCTGGATACCGTCCAAATAGTAATTAAGGACTTCGAACATGGGGCTGCCCGTTTTTATCACCATGTCAGGCGGCAGCCCTTCACGCAGCAGGTAGTCGCGTGCAATCGTACTGTAGGTCAGGTTGATATCGGCGGTGTGGTCAACGATACGCCGGTTAATTTCCTCGGGAACGCGCATATCGAAACAGCGATTACCCGCCTCCATGTGGAAAGTAGGAATTTTGCGGCGTTTAGCCGGAATAACGGCCATGCAGCTATTGGTATCGCCCAATACCAGCAAGGCTTCAGGTTGAACTTCAGCCAACACCTTGTCCACAGCAATGATGACATTACCTATGGTTTCAGCACCACTAGCGCCTGCGGCGGATAGAAAATGATCTGGTTTACGTATGCCCAGATCCTGGAAGAAGATCTCGTTCAGCTCGTAATCATAATTCTGGCCGGTATGCACCAAAATATGTTCACAATGTTCGTCCAGGGCCGCCATCACCCGCGACAAGCGGATAATTTCAGGCCTGGTGCCAACAACAGTGACTATTTTCATTTTTTTCATACTTGCATCCTGCTTATGATGCGCTTGCGCCAGTGCCTACAGACATAGCGTAAGTATCGGGTTTTTCACGATCAAAGATTTCGTTAGCCCACAGCATAACAATCATTTCATCATCACCCATGTTGGTGATATCGTGGGTCCAGCCAGGTACAGTTTCCACAATTTCAGGTTCTTCACCCGCAGTGAATAGCTCGTAGAACTGCCCAGTCACAATGTGCCGGAAACGAAAACATGCCTTACCTTTAATAACCAAGAATTTTTCGGTTTTAGAGTGATGGTAGTGCCCACCCCTGGTAACACCAGGGTGAGCGGTGAAATAAGAAAACTGACCTGCATCCGAGGTTTTCAACATTTCCACAAACACCCCACGCGGATCACCGTGCTTAGCCACCCGATAAGTAAATCGTTCAGGCGGTAGGTAACTGACGTAGGTGGAATACAGAGCACGCACTAGACCTGTGCCCACAGCTTCTGTGACTAAGTTGTCACGGCTATCACGGAAAGCCATCAGCTGACTGGCAAGCCCACCCACAGTAATACTGTATTGGGGCTGAACCTGGACAAACGAGTCGGCACCTAGCGATTGGTCTAGTATGCCCATAAGCGCGGCGACCACATCATCTATGTAGACCAAATTAATGACAGCATCTGAGTCATTAATTTGTATAGGCAAACCGTGAACCGTATTGTGGCAGAAGGTTGCTACGGCAGAGTTATAGTTGGGCCGCGCCCACTTGCCAAACACATTGGGCAGGCGCAAAATGTACACGGGTGAACCATGCTGCTGCGCCAGGGCTAACAAGGCTGTTTCAGCTTGACGCTTGCTAACACCGTAAGGGTTATCTAATTCAGCCTGTATAGACGAACTGTAAACCACTGGAGTCTGCCGTCCGCTGGCTATGACTGCATCACATACTGCTTGGGTTAAGTCTGCATTGCCGGCAGTAAACTCCTGGGGGTCTTGTGGACGATTAACGCCTGCCAAGTGAAAAACAAAATCGCATTCCGCCACCATGGCAGTAAGATCGCCCAGCGAATTCTGACGCGTGAACGACAAAACCTGTATGTCGGCCCGCTCCTTAAAATGGGCAATCAGATTTTGGCCCACAAAACCGTTAGCCCCAGTTACCAGTACCTTCATGAACTATTCCTCGGGGGTCGCGTGTTCACCACGCTGAATCGCACGCATAAAGTCTAGTTGTAGCAGCAAATCCTGCATGCCCTGAACATCTAAGCGCTGCGTATTGTGTGAATTGTAATCTTCAGCACCCGATATCTTTTTCTCACCCTGTTCGACGTACTTAGCGTAGTTTAGGTCACGTAAATCCGGTGGTATCTGGTAGTAATCGCCCCTATCCTGGGCATAGGCCATTTCTTCGCGACTAAGCAAAGCTTCGTACAGCTTTTCACCGTGACGGGTACCAATGATGTTAATAGGGTGATCAGGTTTGCCCATTAGCTGAGTCAAGGCCTGCGCCAAGGTAAGAACAGTAGCTGCGGGCGCCTTCTGCACAAACATATCACCGTTGGTGCCATGTTCAAATGCATACAAGACCAAATCCACAGCATCACCCAAGGTCATCATGAAACGGGTCATGTCGGGGTCGGTAATGGTTAGCGGCACACCGGCACGTATCTGTTCAATAAACAGCGGTATCACTGACCCCCTGGATGCCATTACGTTACCGTAGCGGGTGCCACAAATAACTGTTTTATTGTCATCCACATTACGGGACTTAGCTACCATGACTTTTTCCATCATGGCCTTAGAGATACCCATGGCATTAATGGGGTAGACCGCCTTGTCTGTACTTAAGCAGACTACACGCTGCACACCATTCTGAATGGCGGCTTCAAGCACATTTTCCGTACCTAAAATGTTGGTCTTCACTGCCTCCATGGGGTGAAACTCGCAGGATGGCACTTGCTTAAGTGCGGCGGCGTGGAAAATGTAGTCGACGCCACGCGTAGCGTTCAAGACGCTTTGATAGTCACGCACATCGCCGATGTAGAACTTAAGTTTGTCACTAGCGTAACGCTTACGCATGTCATCTTGTTTTTTCTCATCACGGCTGAAGATACGGATCTCGGCTATATCAGTGTCGAGAAAGCGTTTTAGCACGGCGTTACCGAAAGAGCCTGTACCGCCAGTGATAAAAAGTATTTTTACATTCAACATAATGGCCTTTTATCATAAAAAGTCGAACATACTGGAAGAAGAATATGCTGTAGCTTACTGATAAAGTCGAGCAGCGAGCTTCTCGTAACTAAGAAGGTCACCCGCAATTTTTGCAGATTGACAAACCCTAGTCCCAAGCAGACCTTCTTCAGCCTCCTTAGAAATACAATTAAATGCGAAAGCTAAATCTTCTTGTGTATGAACTAACCATCCATTGGTAGTAACAAATGGCACATGACTTGACACATCGTCCAAAACTACCAAACACCTACAACACAAACTCATTTGCATAGTGGCTGACTGCGTACCCGGTTGAACATAGACATCAGCCGCAGCCAACAAACCTCTTAACTCCGTAGGGTCCCTCCAACCTAAAAACTTAATTCGAGGATCCTTAGCGATGAAATTTTGCACTTTATGTTTAACATCCTCGAAAAGATGTCCAACTATAAAAAAATGACTATTGAGTTTGCAGTCCCTAATAGTGGAAAAGGAAATCAATGACTCAATTATTTTTTTTGAACTGTTTATTTTTCCTGTTTGAATAAAAACAAGATCATGATCAAGAACACCCAACTCCTTCCTGACCTTTCTCCTAATAACTTCATACTCAGCATCATCAAATATTTTCCCACCCAATGGAAAAAATTCAATTTTATCTTCCGGAATTCCATAAAAATCACGGGCGAATTCCATCACACTAACCGAAACACATAAGACTTTTTTGATGTGTTTAATAGAGAGTTTAACTATAGATCGATAAAACAAATAGTGAAGAAAAAATCTAGATACTAAGCTATTGGCGCTATTCGTAAAGTCAGTGTGGCTATCAAACAATAATTCGACTGCGGAGTTATTTTTTTTATATTTAATAACAGTCAAAATTTCCCATGCACATAATCCATGAAATAAAATCAAATCCGGCTTCTCTGTAACTAATTGTTTATAGAGTCCTTGATAAGATCGTATTTTTTTTCGAAATTTAATAGGCCAAATTTTTCTATAAGGTAACCTTATGACTCGGGCATTATCGGTACCTAAATACTCAGAGGGATTTACATAGACTACCTGCCTATCGACTCCGATAGTTTCGGTAGACGCAATAACAACCACATCATGTCCGTCCCGAACATTTTGCGCAACCAATTCATTTTCTTGATAGGAATAGCCATCAACGTAAACGCACGACAAACATAGATGTAATATTTTCATACTGCTTATATCTTTGATAAAAACAAATCTGGATTATTCATATACTCACCTAACTGCAGAAGCCTTTCGTCTGACAACTCCCACCACTTAGAATTCAGCAACTCATCCACAATATCTTTCTCAAAGCGAATTTTAATAATTCTTGCCGGATTCCCAGCGACAACAGAGTATGGAGCTACATCCTTAGTTACAACGGCATTCATTCCTACCACCGCACCTATTCCAATAGATACTCCAGCTTTAATATGTGCACTTTCGCCTATCCAGACATCATGCCCAATAATTGTTCTATATTTCGGCAAATAGTCATGTCGAGCAAACTTTCTCTTTAAGCTATCTCGATGAGATAAAAAAACCGGACTGGTAGATACAAAACTTAGAGGATGCGAGTCACTGCCTATAGACACCTTACTCCCTATCGAACAAAACGATCCAATATCTGAGTTAATGACGGTACAGTCATACCCACAATAGGAGAATCTACCAAAGTCACTATCAACAATTAAGCTACCAGAATTGATCTTTGAGTTTCTATCTATAACAGAATTCTTGACACAGGCTCCTCTAAGTTTCTTCAAAATCTTTGAAATGAAATATTGCACTCGCATAAAATTTTCCCGCTACACACTACAATGCTTGATAAATTTTTGGAATTGAATTGACTATCTCTATGGTGTCTCTAAAAGAAAATCCTAGAGACCTTAAATACCATTCGATATTATGGTATCTCGGCTCATTCTCAACCTCAATCAAATCAAGAGCTTGCTTTCTTGTTATGGCGCCTTCTCTAACTTGATTACTTCTAAATGTGTCATGCTCGGTAAAGCCAGCTACGGTGTAATATACATAATTATAAAATCCTGCGACACCGTCGCCAATTCGCCACGTAGTAGTTGTATCAGCAGCGCGCTCCCAGCCATAACCACCTAACGTATCATCAATTACATTCTCATCCCATTGCCAATAGTCGAATATGTGGAAGTAATCAGACTTACGCGTAAAGCTTCTATAATACTCACCGGATAATGTGTCCCATAAGGAGCTATTAAAATAGCCGAGACTTTTACACATTTCTTTCAATCTCTTTGATTGATATCGCAGCTGTTTAAGTGCTCCATGAGTATAAACCTTATTAGATACAAAATCCGGTGGAATTCCCAAAAAACCGGTCTTAAAATGTGTAACCTCTAGTGGATTAATTCCCCATAAATTTAAATCGATATTAGTTTGATTTTTTACCTTATCCACATGTCGAAAAAAATGCTTGTCACCCGCAGTTAAAATGCTTAACATACCCAAATTGGGTGCCTTTAACCAAGCCTTGAGATTCATCGCAATATTTTTGCGTTTTATATCAAAATCATCTGCAACGACAATATTTTCAACTCCAAGGTGGCCGCACATTACACTTATATTTCTCCTCCCTACATCAGTAACCATACCCCAATCATAGGTATAGGTTATAGGCTTCATTTTCAACTCATTAACGATAAGGTGCAAAGCATAGCAACTATCGCGCCCTCCGGAAAATGGAACAATACAATCTTTCCCGTTTATTTTACGATAAGGATCTACAATTTTAAAAATCTCCTCTTTTGTTTTCGGCGAATTTCTTATTCTATAATTCAAGCAGTAGTTGCAAACTCCATTCAAATCAAATTTTATGAAAGGCATAGTTTCTGGCAAAACGCAGCGATTACAACGCTTAAGAGCTGGCCTATCATATTTTAAAATTCTGCTTTCATTATTTACTATATTAAAGATTTTTTTATCTTTAAAAATAAATTTCTCATTAACTATTATTTTTTCTTGGGAAATTGGGATATCAAAAACAAGTCCATTATCAACTTTTTGAATGTCAGCACACTTAATTTCTTGAAGCGTATAACGTTCAGATGCGAAATAAATTCCTGTGCCATGATTTCCAATATATAAATTACCGTAATTTGAGAAAAGTAAAATTTTCCCCATTGACGGAATTATTATGGTAGATGCAAGCATCCCCTTACATAAACTCAGAATTCTATCTGCCAAGCCTACCAAATCATTACTTTTCTGGAGCCACTCACTTGAAATTTTTGCTAATATTTTTCCGGTTGCATCTGGTTGATTAGGGTCAAAAGAAAAGCCTAATAATTCTTTATCATTAATAATAATTCCATCATGAAAAATACAGACCTTTTCAGTAACCGTAGGCTCCTTGCAAATGGACTCTTCCACATCCAATCCAGTCAATCCAACAATTACATTAGATTGATAGAAATCCTTCTTATCCAAAAGGTGTGTCAATCGCTTATTGCCGCGAGTTAAAAAATATTTATCTTCTGACGAATAAAACAGTCCACCTGAATTTTTTCCTCGACGCTCAGACCTGTTAACTAAAACATTAAAATTATTTTTTTTATTAGACTCATTTGATATAAAACCGAAAATTCCAGGCATAATTAATCTCAGCTTAATTTTGAAATAACTTCATATATAAATTATTTAATTTTTGTTCTTGAGCTTGCCAACTAAATATACTCAAGCTTTCGAAATCAACATCTTTGCATAAATCAATACTATTCATTTTATTAATTGACTTAATAATTTCATCCAACTCAAGATCACAGCAAACTCCAACATTATTCTGTTCAATGATCGCCTCCATATCTGGAAAGCGTGAAGCCAATACTGGAATCCCAGCAAAAATATATTCAAAAAATTTATTTGGTAAACAATAATAATCACTTAATGCCACATTTTCAATTAAACAAAGTCCGTAGTCAGCTGACGTAACAATCGGAACAACCAGATCATGTGCGACACGTTTATGCACATATATGTTTTTGAATTTTTTTGAGTCTTGATTTAGTGCTGGCATTAGCTCACCCTCACCCAAGAACACAACACTTGCAGTAACGCCGGCGCTCTTAAATGATTCTCTAATTAGATTAATTCCTCTGCCACTTACCAACATTCCAACATAGATAAATATTTTTGAGTCTTCAGGAATGGAAAAAAACTCCCTAAGATAATTTGTTTTAATATGATTATTATTTTCAAAATGCGGGGCGTTTAGTATTATAGTTGTGCTTTTATAACCGATATTTTTTCTATACCAATCCTCAATGGATGGGCTAACTACGATCAACTCATCAATATACTTCCAGGATAGCCTTTCTATCCAAAATATAATCTTCCCTAGCCAAGGAGAAAGCCCATTTGTGTTAGATTCTAATTCATGTGCATCATATATAACTTTTGCTTTTGTAAACATCCTTAATAATATAGCTATAGGAAGAACGTGATAGTCATGGCAGTGAATGAGATGTGGTTTAATTTTTAATCCTTGATAGAACATCTTACTGTACATCTCAATGAACGTTAAAATATATCTAACAATGCGCGGTATTTTTCTGAATGATCTACTATTAATTTTTAGAGAAACAACCTTAATCTTTGACTCAGTCACCTGATCATTGATGGTCACCTCTCTATCTACACCGATCCCTATAACTAACAATCCCAATTTAGCTATACAGCTCATCTCTTTAATAATTCTTGAATCAAATCTAATATCACTTTGTGATAGATGTATAACTTTTTTTTGCATCTGAGCTATCTGCCGTTGAGTTTTGATAAAAATCAGCTTTGTTATTTTCGGAATTAAAATAGCAAATTACAATAAAAGCAATTCCAACAATATAAAAATCAACCGAAAATACAAATCCGCTAAAACCTGTTATTGCAAGATTTTTAAAAAACAAAATTAACCAGACATTAAAAGCTATTGTGATTGCATTATATTTTAATTTAGTTATTAACCAATCTATCAATGCTAGGAATATTCCGGTTATAAATGAAAAAAGAGGAATTACGTACCAATTAAAATTAACATAAATTTCTCCCCAAAATACCGTAGGCATAGAACCAACAATTCCTCTTTCCTTGAGACCAGGAACAACCCAGTTCATCACCTCAATAGTATAACGGAAAGGCTCATAAGGAAAAATTCCACCGGGATTTGAAATTGTTTTACCATACATAAAACCAATATATTCTGGAAAAATTAATAAATAAAAATAAGCGGGAGAAATACTACTTGCAAACGCCCTGGAAAAAACGGCAGTAAAACCAGAAAACAATCCTTCTGCACCAGCAAAGTAAACACCAAATACCGCTAAAAGAAAGAAAACTCCTAGTAACATAAATATTGTAAATTTTAGAGGAACTCGCCCATCTTTCTTTACTAAAAACCACACAGCGCATAAACTTAGGAAATAAATAACAACTGGCCCTTTCTCTATCGCCATTATTGAGGCAAAGGTAGCAATAGAAAAGGAAATAAAAAATAAAATTAGTACAGTTTTTTCTCTTTTTATCAAATAGGAAGCCAATAGAATAAAAGAGGAAAAATATGACAATTGATGAATAAAAACAGCATACCAATGGTATCTACCTGGAAAATCATTCCCCATTTTTGATCTAGCTATATTTGCTGCTGCATGTCCGTTTTCAAATAGTGTAAATATTGCAATCTCATCAATTTTTAATATATAACGCGAAAGCGTAACCACAGACAATATAATTAGACAAAGTATCAACATATATTGCGTACGGTTTATACTTTCTGGGCCAGAGAAATTTCTTCTTTTTTTTATTTTGAAAATAAATCGTGTTATTAGAACACCAATCAATAAAAATAAAATATTTAAAGACGAAATAACAAACATTTTAAAAACAATTTGTTTATTATCAACCTTCAAATAATTATTAAATTCGTCTAAACCAAAATACAAAGGAAAGATGCCGAAATAGGAAAACAACATCAAGGAAACAAATACAACATTGACTATGCTAATTTTTAATAGCCGCTCATCTGCAGCCTTATGTATAAAATAAAATATCCAAGGGAATAAAAAGAATGATATAACGAATAAAAAATCCGGCATCTAAACAACCCTGTCAATCTCGACTCTATCATTATAAAAACAGTTGTTAAAAAAATATTATTTGACTTAAGGAGCATAACTAAAAAAAATGAACGCTTATTGTTTTTAATAAATTTATTTATCATTAATTTATTAAAAATACAAAACCAATTTGTCTGATTTATTGCAGCTAACTGTTTAAACAAATTAATTTTTATCACTTCAGAACAAGCTTACCTCTATATGATGGATTGAATGGTGGCGGGATAGCCGACCATACATAACACAACATATATCACATCATCAAATCTTTCCTTCAAATGATACGCATACACATCTTGATTGATTTTCAGGTATCCAATCATTGTCTCAACTATGACGTAGCGTTTCAATAGTTAATGCTCTTTAAGCGTCAGGTGTTTCACTTTAGCTCGGTGCTTCAGTTCATATTCGGTGCGCCTCTGATCCATGCACCGACAGCCTAGATCTATATAAACACCCTTGGGTTTGCCACTCGTATCCTGTAACAGAATACTCGACTGGTCCAGTTGCTCAGCCAGTGTTTGACTATCGTAGGGGTTATGGGCGTTACGCTTACCCATACACTCGCCTTCCAGTGCACACCAACTGTGGATCTTATGTTTGCCCCGAAGAGTCTTTTTGCGCCAGCTCTGTTCTGTAACCCGGTGGTCTCTGACCAATAACTGATTCGGGGCTTGATGCATGCCTGTAGATATCACCAGTTTGTAATATTGAATGTCGGGCGCAAAACACCCAAAAATGATGCGCTGATGCTTAACCACCTTCTGAATGCTTTGATAGCAGTTGATGCGTGCATAACGTCCAGCCTTTCGGACTTGATCGCGGCTCTCTTTAGCGTAGGTCTGTTTTAACTCGACGCCTTGAGCCTCGGCCAACGTATCGCGGGAGACCGTCTTGCTCTGAGCGGTGCCGTCCACAATCACCGTTTCCAGCGCGTGACGCTCAATCACTTGGTCCAGGCTGCTGCGGAAAAACTCATTGCTTTGGTTCATGCGCTTTCTATCATTTCCTCCAAAAACCGGCCCTCTCCAGAGGTACTTTTGGCAGTTTATACATTCTTCAAAAACAACATTATCCCATAAAATCAATACGTTATTTATATTCAGAGTTGATTAATTAATTAAAACAACCGGATATAGATAAAAAATTATTAATTATCTTAAAAAATTTAATTTTAAATTTCCAAAATCGCTCTGTAGATATAGCAGTCAAAGCTATTATTAAGGCTAGAATTATGCCAAAGTACAGTGAAACAACCTTTTACTTGGCGGCAATTATTTTTAAGATTTTCAAATACTGCTAATATTTCACTAGTCGTACTCAGTCCCATATACACAGAATCGATCACGGTTGCCTCCATTACAATCAAAGGTCTAATGCGCAATTGCAATTCCTTATTTGTAAGTGGGTTAAAAGCTGGATATTCAAAACAGGTCCCGCAACGGAAGCCAGGCCGATCTGCATAGGTCAATGTGCTATCGTAGCTTAAATTAGCGTCATTCCACGCCTGCAATGTAACGGGATGATCCCACCTTAAATAATGCATGCGCCCACCATAACGCTCTTGCGTTATACCTAGCCTAGAACAAACAGTACTCAAGTGCTCTGCCTCCCGTTTCAGCTCTTCGGGTTTTTGGTAAGTGCCATAACTAGGATGGAGACCAATTTCATGGCCCCGTCGATGAATACGTTGCAGCAGCTCCTTGATCACCGGGTGCTCCAAATCGTAATCAGCATCCATAGAAGAGGTGTGTCCGCAGATAAAGTAAAAGGCGCTCTTCAGGTTGTGCGCTTCTGAAACATCCATTAACCAATCAAATGTGTTATATGGATCGGCAGAGTGTAGATTCTTGTCGGTGAGCAACTTAACATATGGGGCAGTGAAAAAAGCTTTAATATTACGGCGCTTTAGCAAGTGGCCCGCCATCATGCGGATAACCGTTCTCCAGGGCTTGAAGGCGTAAAGACTGGGCGAGTCCACATCATGGCTCACTTTCATACTGAATTGGTGTTGTCTTAGCTCAGCATGTGGCCAAGTTTTAGCAATGACCTGCCCTAGAATATTTAACCATTCGTCCACCACAGGCCGCTGCAGATAACCATGCTTAAAGGCATGAGAAGACGTCGCGGGAAAACGACCGTGGCAATCCAAGTCGGTCCTCCCAATCTCCTCAATCCGATTCAGCATCCAATAGGTCAGACCAAGTATGTCGTACCGAACAACGGCTTGTTGGCCACTAAGCTTAATTAATGGACTAATAAGCTTATTGACCCCTGGCGCGGGTATGGGGTGGCCCAAAGCAGAACTCCAGCCTTCGGCCTCCGCATCCCAAATGCTACAAGGCAGGTCAAGTCCGACCTCATAAAAACCTGTAAATTGCTCTGCAAACAGGATCTGTCCACCAATCTGGCTGCTAAGCGTGAGCCTTACCCCCGACTCGGTATAGGCAAGATCCACTGCATAGCCGAAGCGCTCGTAAAGAATGCTTTGCAGCCAACTTAGAGCGGCGGGTGTTAGATGTTGATACTGTTTCATTAGTGGCGTTCTTCATGACTTATGGATAGATTCTCCTAACCATTAATACTATTTTAAGGATTAGGCTTACCACGACCAAAGCTTAATAGACCCTGAGCACCTTGCAGCAAACGATACAACTTTAACACTCTTGAGTTGGTTTTCATGATTGTAAAATAGGGGGTTTGGGTAGCACCAAAAGCGCGGAAGAAGCGCTCTATAGGTTCTATCATCGAGCCTTCAAAGTCGAAGCTTTGCGTTACTGTCGCAGCAAACTGTATAGCTTCCCACATACATAAGCTAGTAGCTCCGCTATTACGCAGCTCTGGATCACCACCACCGAATAAATAGTAAGCGCTATTTTTGTCCCAAACAATATAAACGCCAGCGTGATGTCGGCCTTGCTCATCCTCTGCAATAAAAAACTTACCAGAATTGTTTTCTATTGCCGCTTGATGAATACGCTTGAGCACATCTTCACTGTAAGGTAAAGCCATACCTTGACGGGCGAATACTTTTTTATTCAACGCCAGAAAGTCCTCGATGGAAAGATCCGTGCGAACCTTAACGCCTACTTTATCTTGAGCCTTTCTAACATCCGTCCGAATGTTTGTATCAAAACCATCCCAGACACGACCCAGATCATTTAATGCATTAATTCGGTAGGTGTAGCTAGTTGTTTGTTCATATCCAAGCCAAAACAAAGGCAGCCAGTTGGTGCGCTCATAGTGCCAGTTTTGACGGTAATCAGCATGCTTTGGGAGTAAGTTATATAACGCCTGCAATAAATCCTTTTCTTGCGCCAGGCGCCTAGCAGACTTAGCCGCACTCGGACGCATCCACGGGCCAAGGCTTTGAGTCAGCGTTGGCATAGTTAAAACTTTGAAACCAAACCGTTGACGCGACACATAGGGTAGAGAAGCAACAAGTTCGTCCCCCTTCTCTATCAGGACCACATCCCAGCTATCACCAGCAACGGCGTCTAGCCACCATGGCTGACTAAAAATAGGAATGCTCGGTTGTTTAATGCACAAGCTGCGATATTTTTCTTTGCTTGATTGTTTTGTGTCTGTCACTGCAAAACCTTAAATCAGTAAATTCACAATTAAATTAATTTTTTAAAATACTTATGACTAAGTTTTTAAAACTAAACCGTCGAGTCAGATAAATATAACCTGAGGGCATAGCAACGACATGCCTCCCTTTATACTTAGTCAGCTTCCCTGGCTTATGAATATTTTGTTGTTTTTCGAACTCCTCAACTACCCAACGCTGGCCGTGATAAATACCGTTTGGCTGAGGTATGGCATTCAACCAAAGCTCTGTGCCTCGCAGAATATGCCATATGCGTTCTATTGGCCAATTTTGCCAATCAACAATTTTTGTATGCTCTTCCAGCTGGATGTTCCTTGCTCTTTCGGTTGGGCTTTCTTTAGGCTGCTGAACCCGCTGCACGTTACCTGCTCGGATTGCTTGCAGCGCCTTAAAGACTAAAGGCACTCCAACCTCTCCAATGAGTTTATCTAAACGCTCTGGTGATTTAATTCCCAATGGAATAACAATACGCTCTTGAAAAATTATATCACCGGTATCTTCGCCCTTATCAATATAATGAACAGTAACTCCTGGATTCATTTCCATATTGTGATACTGCCAAAAATCAGGATTTGCCCCTCTATAATCCGGAAGATAAGAAGGGTGTAAATTAATAACGCCAAGCTTAGGAATTGACAATAAGCTTTCTTTAATTAATTGAGACATGCTAAAAATCACAATCAGATCTGGGGCTAACTCTTTAACCCAATCAGCTATTTCTTGGTCTCGACCTTTGCATATAAAGTTATAAGGTATTTTTCGCTCATCGCAAAATGATTTAAGGCTTATCGTTGTTCCTTTTATATTCTTGTAAATAGAGCTTGCAATACTAAATAGGGCATTCTGTTTTTTTTTATTATTAAAATCGCGTGGCATTGATTCAGCCACACCAACAACTTCGTACTCTGAGTCGAACAAAGGCCTAACTAAACGAGAAAGTCCTTGAGTTATCAATAAAACCTTCATGAACTAAAAACCTTTGTCATGTTTAAACGCCTAACTAGTTTCAGTACCGTTGTCTTATCTAGATTTTGCGTAAACATACGTCGAGTTTCTTCTAACAGTTCTAACTGTGTAAGTAGTTCAGAACTTAATAGCTGTTTTTCAATCCAGTCTTTATGTTCGCCATTAAACCAGTGCTCCTCTGGAATTGGCCAACCCATTTTGTCTTTTCGCCAGCAAATACCATGGGGGAGCTTTCCTGAAAATGTTTGTCGCGCCAAGTATTTGGTCCATCCATTATGCAGTTTGTAGCTTGCAGGCACAGTGGCAAGGTATTGAACAAGACGGTAATCCATAAAAGGCATTCTTGACTCAATGCTGTGGCCAGTGGATACATGATCAGAGTAATGCATTAGTGTTACTAACCCATGCTCGATAGAGTTTTTTAGTTCTTTATTCAGCTCCTCTATAGCAGAGCGCTTTTTTATTTTTTCAAAGGTAGCTCTATAAATACTTTCGCCAAAGACGGCACGGTAGTGAAGCATAAGAAAACTAGCTAAGGTTTGTTTTCTTGCTCCTGGGATACTCATAAATTTAAAAAATTCTTTATAAAAATCTATAAGCGATAGCGACATAAGGTAAGCTGGTATATAGCTAAAGTAGCCAGCCAACTGCTCGTCTGCACCCTGGCCTTCAAGGACAACTTTTACCCCACACTGCTTAGCCTTCATAAACGTATGCCAACCTGACATACATGTACTTTCCGGTGGATTTTCCATTGCCCAGATCATTTTCACGTGTTCGGCTGGAATAGCTTTTACATCGGGTTCTATTTGATTGCTCGCGACATCAAGCTCATCGACGACAAGCTTAATAAACTCACTTTCATCACAATGCTCGGTGCCTGGGGTTTTATAAACAGATGAGAAGGTTTGCAAACGTTCACTACTGCCTTGTTTCTTTAGCTCTTCGTTCATCAAGTAAACAATGGAACTGCTATCCAGCCCGCCCGATAATGCTGCGCCTACCTGGACATTACCACGCATGCGGACGCGCACTGCGTCAGCGAACAAATCGTAATATTGCTTAGCGTAATCTTTGGCTTTGGCTGGGCAGAATTTTTCCCGCGCTACGTTGACTTGTAAATCCCAGTATCGCGTAAATTGGGGTGCTGAAAGTAGCTGTTCGTGAGTACCCAAAAAGTAATGGGCGAATGGAAAGCGCAGCACGCCAGCAAAGGCAGTAGGCGAATCGTACTCGTTAGGCCCTTTTTCCAGATAAGTTTGCAAGTAGGTCTCATTGGGCACTTTGGCAACCAGCCTGCTCGCGTAGATAGCTTTGACTTCACTGCCAAATATGAATTTCTCTGGGTCTGTGTAGTAGTACAAAGGTCTAAGACCAAAGCGATCACGGGAGATGAAATATTGCGCGGTTTGCGTATCGTAAAGCACAAAAGCCCAATCCGCGTTGAGTTTATGTAGGCAGTCGACGCCCCATTTATCATAAGCAGCAGCAAGCAACAACCCATCACTGGCACTGTCAAACTCATAACCATAATCACGCAGTTCATCTTGCAACTCTGGCATGTTGTATATGCGACCATCAATGGCAACAGCATAGCGATCCAAGTGCAACATGGCTTGTGCCTGGTCAGGCACAAGACCATATACATCAAAATTCCGATACCCCAGAACGAAGTGAGATGTAATGAAATGCCCTTCACCATCCGGACCACGATGAGCGAGACTATCTGTCATAGCTTGCAGAGTGGTTTGTGATGCGGTATCGCTACTCGCAGAAATAATACCAGTGATGCCGCTCATGCGATTGCCTTTATGCCTTTGATAATTAACGCCATATAAATAATATATAAAATTACTTCGTGGATGACGAATGCCACTATAAATTGCTCAACAGCCAAATCAGAGCAAAAATACAACGTTAATGTAATAGTGAATAAGTAAAGAACTTGCCAAAATACGCCTTTCTCTACATTTTCCTCTAGCCCAAGTACTGAACTTAACGGACTCACTGTGAAGCGAACAGCTACAGCAATAGCTAAATAGCCTGCATATATACCAGCTTGTCGCCACTCCTCACCAAAAACAAAGGCAAAAAGCGTATCTCCCCAAATGAGCAAAATAGGTACCACTGGCAAATAAACGATAAAAAGCAATAAAAACATCTTTATAATAAAAGGCTTAAGCTTTTGAGGCTCTGTATGACTAAGTTCCACCACTTTTTGGAAAAGAACTTGTGTAATTGCTGACGATATGATGCTAGTTGGCATATTCAATACGCGAAAAGTAAGGCTGAAAATTCCTGTAATTCCACTTGAATAAAACTTCGTCAATATAAGCACGGGCATTTGACTTGCCGCGGCATCACATAAAGCACCAAACATTCCGTATTTTGGAAATTTTTTATATTTTTTTAGCTGCTGTTTTATTTTTCGATTGTCTTTTTTCTGAATAATAACTTTGTAGACATTATCTTTTTTAAGCAAATAGAATGTTGATGATGCAATACCTATAAATTGTCCAAAAATCAATCCACCAGTTACCTTTATAAAACCCAGGCTAGCTTGTGAAGCGCTTTGAAATAGACTTTGATTAATACGTGAAAAGGCTGTGTTCTTAAACTTTTTTTGCCTATTGTTCCAATAGGTTAAGGCTTGGTACACGCCGGTTAAAAACACTGACAAAGGCAGAAGGTAAAGCCATGCCGCTATTGCAGTGTTCCCTAAAAAAATGGCAACTTGTTGATTCCATATTAAAATTGGCACAAGAATAACCAGGGAAATACCTAACGCTATAAATACCGCAGCCTGTACTATGACCTTCGCATCATCGTCTTCTTTAGGCAACATGACAGCTATTTCATAACGACCAGTCGCAATTACACTCAGGATAGAAATCAGAGCCGAATACAACGCCAGCAGACCAAAATCCTCCGGGGTGAAGATGCGAGTGAGGATAGGAATAATAGCAATAGGAATAGCTTGTCCAATGACTGTACCAGTCATAAGTATCAATACGTTGCTAGCAAACTCATTTTTTTTGGGAAATTTATTAATCATCCAATAATTTTCTTAAAGCTTCCTGCGCCAATCTTTAGATGGACGAAGCCTTGGTTGTTCACAGTTCGACTGTTTAATAAAAACTCTTGGCTGGTAATGCATTTATACGCTTGCGGTGCACTGCTACACATGAAGTTGCTGAGTGCATACTTTTAAGTTTATCGGCACTCAGACACCTGCTTCAGGATAGTCATAGGATCGCATTGAGCGGCCATATATAAGGCGTATAACATACTTTCCGCTAGAGCTAGGACGTCTAGTTTAGGCGTCAACCAACTAGCGTCGTTACAACCTTTTCCACGACCGCGTCGGACATATACGGATGAAACGGCAAACTCACGACCTTTTCAGCGACGGCATCGCCCACAAGCAGACTAGCACTGTTATCAGCTACTGCTGGTTGCTTATTCAACGGAATGGGGTAATGGACTGCCGTAGGTATGCCTGCATCTTTGAGTTTGGCCTGAACAGCTTCGCGCTTATCTACTTGGATCGTGTATTGTGCATAAACACTAGTATTAAACGGCTCCACATAGGGAGTGGTATCAACACCAGCCTGTGCTAGCAGCCGATTATATTCAGCGGCAACCCTTTCCCTAGACTGTACTTCGTCTGAAAAAACTTCTAACTTTGGCAACAAAATAGCCGCTTGCAAGGTATCAAGTCGACTGTTCACACCCACCCTTATATGGTGATAACGTCTATCCTGCCCATGGCGCGCAATTTGACGCAACACCACAGCCAGTTCATCATCATCCGTAAATATTGCACCGCCATCCCCATAACAACCTAAAGGTTTGCTGGGAAAGAAACTAGTACAGGCCACTGTAGTCAAGCCACAAGATCTTTTGCCTTTGTACGTAGCACCAAAGCTTTGCGCAGCATCTTCAATAACTGGGATACCGTACTTTGCAGCTATTACATTTATCGCATCATAATCAGCGCACTGGCCATATAGCGATACAGGAATAATCGCTTTGGTTCGTGGAGTAATAGCTGCTTCCAACAGTGTTGGATCTAGATTATAAGTGCGCGGGTCAATATCTACATATACGGGCTTAGCACCTAATAGCGCGACTGTTTCCGCCGTAGCAATGTAGGTAAAGCCAGGGGTAATTACTTCGTCGCCTGGGCCTATGCCAAACGCCATTTGGGCAATTTGCAATGCATCAGTGCCATTGGCACAAGTAATACAATGCTTAACACCAACAAAGGCAGCCAGCTTTTCTTCCAGCTCTGTTACTTCAGGTCCTAAAATGTATTGTCCATGAGCTAATACACGCTGTATTCCAGCATCAATCTTATCTTTGATACGTGCTTGTTGTGCTGCTAAGTCGACAAATGCAATCACTTCAGGACTCCTGTTTACGAAGCTTTCCAGCTTCCAATATATAGCGCTGCTTACTGTGTACACACGCAACTTCACCATCACCAATCATAGGTAAATCGAGTTGCTCACCGAACTCACTCATCCAACCTATTTGACGGGCGGGTACTCCTACCATCAAGGCATAGGCTGGCACATCTTTGTTAATAACCGCGCCGGCACCAACAAAGGCGTATTCGCCTATGGTCACGCCGCATACTATGGTGCAGTTTGCACCCAAGGTTGCGCCTTTTTTTACCAAAGTGTCACGATACTGGTCTTTACGTTCGATCAGCGACCTAGGGTTATACACATTAGTGAACACCATACTGGGGCCACAAAACACACCATCCTCTAGGGTGACGTTATCGTAAACAGAGACATTATTCTGTATTTTGCAGTCATTGCCAATAATGACCTTATTACCAACGAATACATTTTGCCCCAGCGATACGCCCTTACCTATTTTGGCTTGGCCGCATACATGGACGAAATGCCAAACGCGGGAGCCCACACCTATCTGCGCGCCATCATCTACGATAGCGCTCTCATGTTGGTAATAACTCATGGCTTCAGAAATGGGTGGTAATCGCCAGTCAACGGCGCTATGGTTGCATTACGAATGGCAGCCACAGTAGCTATAGCCGTACGGTTTTCCTCAAGGCCATAACCACGTCCAGCCAGAATCTCCTCGTAACTTCGAGTGTGTAAATCCGTAAAGCCACCCGAAAACTCAATTTCATCGCCATCTACAGTGATTGAACGGTAGGTACGCTGACCAGCATCACGCTGCGCCGCAGGTACGTCTGCCACATCCACTGACAAGAACCAGCGTACACGAGCGTGCTCGTACTCTAAGTAACCGGCTGCCTTGGTATCGCTTGAATGATGAACTACATTATTTTGCAAAGCACCAAAAATAAAGTGCAACATATCAAAAAAATGAACACCAATATTGGTAGCAATACCACCAGATTTCTTCAGATCACCCTTCCAAGACTGTAAATACCAGTGGCCACGCGACGTAATGTACGTCAGATCCACTTCATGCTTAGTATCGCTTTTCTGAGACTGTACCTTTTCGCGTAGGGCCATAATCGCTGGGTGTACTCGCAACTGCAAGATAGTATTTACTTTGCGACCCGTGTCCTTCTCGATCTCTAGCAAACCATCGATATTCCAAGGATTCAGAACCAGTGGTTTTTCACAGATGGCATCAGCACCAGCACGCAAAGCAAAACGCATATGAGAGTCGTGCAAGTAGTTTGGCGAGCAAATTGACACATAGTCAATTTTCTTACCGTTCTTGGACCTATGCAGCTTATCCACATGACGGTCAAAACGTTCAAACTCAGTAAAAAACTCTGCTTCTGGGAAGTGGCTATCAATGATGCCAACTGAATCGTTAATATCTAGCGCGGCAACCAGATCGTTACCAGTAGCTTTGATAGCCTGCATATGACGAGGTGCAATGTAGCCTGCGGCACCAATAAGCGCGAAATTTTTCATAGTTGTTTACTTGTTCTAAATTAGTGAGTTACATCAAAGTCAGTGGTCAGCAGCCTCACGCTGCAATTGTTCTATTTCCAGCTTTAATACTTCATACTCCAACTGTTTTTGTCGTAAAAACCGCCTTGTTAGATCTGTTTTTGCTGTCAGGCCTGCTGACGTCAATAGATAGGTATAGCCCAACTTGTTCTGGCTGTTGCGAAAGTTCTTCATCTTCAACAACCCCTTGTCCAATAAGGCACGAACGCAGTAATTGGTTTTTCCTAAACTAACCCCTAAAGCACGCGCAAGCTCACGCTGGCTCAAGTCGGGGTTAGACTCCAGCAAACGTAAAACTTTAAGATGACTTTCATCTGTTAGATTCTGGGACATAATATTTACAACGTTCAATGAGTGAACGGAAATATAGCATGGCCCTTGCTGGAACTACAATGATGAACCATAAAAAAACAGTAAGAAAACTCACAGTGTCACGATTGGAATTATGAAACTTTACCGTCCCGAAATTGATGGCTTACGTGCCATCGCCGTACTTGCTGTTGTACTGACACACATGAATCCGGCATGGCTGCCTGGCGGCTTTGTGGGAGTGGATGTATTCTTTGTAATTTCCGGATTTTTGATTACCGGTATTATTTATCAGCAAATCTCTAATAAAAAATTTTCAATTCGTGATTTTTACGTCAGGCGACTACGACGTATTCTGCCCGTTTATTTCTTAGTTGTAGCAGCAACACTATTAGTCGGATATTTCCTGCTGACCCCGACCGACCTACTGGCTTTGCTAGACTCCATACGTTACTCAATATTCTTTGCTGTCAATATTTATTTTTCACGCGAAAAAGGCTATTTTGATATTTCCTCAGAGGAAAAGCCGCTATTACATTTATGGTCATTATCGGTTGAAGAGCAGTTCTACGTTATATGGCCTGTCTTACTGCTTCTACTTTGGGGGCTGAGTCTGTGGGTTTCCACTCGTCTAACTCGTCTAACTCGTCTAACTCGTCTTCATCCTAAGCCAGCCTTAGGTACAGCACCACTACAACATTACTTATTACTTGCTAGTGTTGGCGTGATCACAATTGCGTTGCTTGTTGTATCGCAATACATGGCTTCATCAGATAACCACAGTATTAAAGGCTACTACCTACTTCAAGCGCGTGGTGTCGAACTATTAATAGGCGCAGTTACACGATTAATTCCATTGCACAAATTACGGCACGCGTCTGCTTGGTCCTTACTAGGTTTAGCAATGCTCGTATTATCGTTTTTTTGGTTGGATCAGCATAGCATTTTCCCCGGATTTAATGCCATGCTCCCCTGTATAGGAACAGCCATAATTCTGTATTCGACAGACAGGCAAGACATCACAACCTCAGGAACCATAAAATGGCTACTATCCAGACCTGTTATTGTTTGGACAGGCCTGCTTTCCTATTCGATATATCTATGGCACTGGCCCATACTGGCCTATATGCGCTACGTATATGGTCAAAACACTTTACCAGGAAGCTGGTTGCTTACTGCATTTGTAGCGACGTTTGCCTTATCAGTATTGTCTTATAAAATCGTCGAACAACCTTTTAGAAAGCTAGCTTTTACCTTTCCCAAGGCTGTTTTATACAATTACATACTGCCGGGCACTCTTATCATCAGCGCCAGTATTGTGTTTCAAAAACTATACATTCCACATGCTATGCCCGAAGAGGCACTCACCGGCTACGGCGATGACGTGTGTCATGGAAACTTTACAAAACAATGTATTCGAGGAGATCGCGCAGTACCACCAACATTGCTAATGACAGGGGACTCCCACGCTGCGCACTACAATACCTTTATTGATGTTATTGGCGCCCAAGAAAACTGGAGTTCATCCGTAATTACGGCCAGCTCCTGCTCCCCGGTCTTTAATTATGATGAAAAAGTACTCCCAGGATGGGCGCAAGAACCTTGTGCATCACTAAAATCCTATTTTGAATCTAATTATAAAAAATTTGATGGTGTCCTATTTGCGTCAAGTTGGGCATACCAACTGGGGTTACTGTCAGACCCCAGCAGTAGTGCTCCTAAAGACTACGACATAGCTTATCTTCAAAAGCTTGAAGCGACATTAAGGAAAATATCTAAAACGACGCCGATCTACGTCTTTTCGGATGTACCCCTACTGAAACGTCACCCCTTCAGGTTACTGCAGCTAGAAAAATTAGGAATACACCTAGCTGGGAATATCGACAATCGATATTCAGAGGCTAATAAAATAATTAAGTCATTAGTAAAAAAAATTCCCAATGTCGAATGGGTTGATACAAGTGAGTTCTTTTCTGCTTTAGATACCCCGGGAACTCTTGACGGTAAAGCCATCTATTCCGATACCCACCACCTAAATATCTACGGTGGGCAGAAACTAGGCGAATGGTATCTGAATCACAGCTTAAAATTACATCACCTTAGCCGCAGTCTCCCGACAAGCGTTGCTACTGAGCCAAGATGAAATCGATCAGACCCTAGGCTGCATTGAAGACATCCAGGCATTCCAACAACGTGATCGTCAACAACGGCCGTGGGTGTATTTAGGGTAGTTAACTTGTACGTACGCTTAGACCACCATGCCTAAATGATGTATAAATAACCTCAAATACCATCACTGTTTTATCTAAAGGTTATATCCCATATGCAAAGACGTTCCTTTCTTAAAAAAGCCGGTGCAGGCCTTGTTGCCTCGTCCGCCATTGCGGCACCAGCGGTACATGCGCAAACGTCCATACGCTGGCGCTTAGCGACCAGTTTCAACACCTCGCTACCCGCCCACCACACCGCAGCCACTAAGTTCACAGAACTGGTCAGCTCTATGTCGGGTGGCAAGTTCACCATTTCCTTGCACCACGCGGGCGAGCTTATGCCTGCGTTTGGCGTACTGGACGGGGTTGAAAACGGCACAGTCGAAGGCGCCTACACCAACGCGTAT
Source organism: Alcaligenaceae bacterium (assembly GCA_013416485.1). Taxonomy (GTDB): domain Bacteria; phylum Pseudomonadota; class Gammaproteobacteria; order Burkholderiales; family Burkholderiaceae_B; genus JAGOAJ01. Next base: position 199,629 of record JACCEO010000001.1, on the reverse strand, counting down.
TACTTTGTTGGCAAAAACGAGACCTTTGGCTTGGGCACTGGCCTTCCATTTGGCTTGAACTCACGCCAAATGACAGCCTGGATGTACGATGGCAATGGCCTGGATCTGATGCGCGAGTTCTATCGTAAATACAATATCATCAGCTTCCCTATGGGTAATACAGGCACCCAAATGGGCGGCTGGTATCGCAAGGAAATCAATACCCTTGATGACCTGAAAGGCTTGAAAATTCGCATTCCCGGCTTGGCCGGTATGGTGTTCGAACGCTTAGGCGCTGTGCCTCAGCAAATTCCAGGTTCTGACGTGTACACGTCACTGGAAAAAGGCACAATTGATGCGGCAGAATGGTCAGGCCCACTGGATGACTTACGCATGGGCCTGAACAAGGTTGCCCCCCACTATTACTACCCCGGCTGGTGGGAAGGTTGCGCGCAGGTGGATCTGTTCTTCAACACCGACGCCTACGACAAACTGCCACAAGAATACAAGTCAATTCTAGAAGCTGCGTCGGCTGTGGGCCATATTAAGTTCCAGTCCATCTACGATGCCCGTAACCCACAAGCCCTAAAAGAAATTGTGGCTAGCGGCACCAAGCTGCACCGTTTCCCCAAACCCGTCATGGATGCAAGCTTCGCAGAATCCATGGCGCTGTTTGATGAAATTTCGGCACGCAACCCAGACTGGAAGAAGATCTATGACGACTTCTCTACCTTCCGCGCTAACGAAAACCTGTGGTTCCGTTTTGCAGAAGGCAGTTTTGACCAATACATGCAGTCCCAGAAGTTTTAAATAACTAGCTGCCTGTAGTTCTCAGTAGCAAATTACGCCCCTAAGTTTTGGTATTTAAACCAAGCTTAGGGGCGTTTTTTTAGTCGAAACAAACCTATCCCTGATTAACAGGGAAACTTTTAGCCAATGTCTTTTGATAAGAGTCTGAGATACGTCTCTTTTTTTGCCTTAAGGCATCGATTTCTGATCTCGTCAATGGTTCTAAAGCCGACAAGGTAGCTGGCCTCATTGGCTGTGAGAGCCTGGATGTGGACCCCAAAGATTTGTCTGATTTCATGGCCAAATCGCTCCTCTACCAGCTTTGGCTGCTTTGTATAAAGGATGCACTTTAATCTCTGCATCTTGGACAAAGCAATAAAAATGCTTAGTGTGCTTCGAAAATGAATATAGTCGTTCCATTTTAGTTTATTTTAGTCGAAACCCCGCATAGGATCGTCGTCTTCGTTGCCATAGCCACCGGTTTCGGCCTGAAAGTCCAGGGTATCCATGTCAATGACGGGACTGCTATGCAGGCGGTCAGTAACCATTTCTGGGTAGGCTAACAATATGCCCACCATAACTACCTGCAGCAGCACAAACACCAAGGAACCTTTGTAGATTTGTGTCGTAGTGATGGCTTTGATGGGTTTGCGCGTTACCTTGTCCGTATAGTCCGTTTTGCTGGCCACACTACGCAAATAAAATAGCGCGTAACCAAATGGTGGCGTTAAAAATGAGGTTTGCAAGGTCATAGCAATGATCACGCCAAAAAACACCAGGTTAATTCCCATGTGTTCGGCCACAGGCGTCAAGATAGGAATCACAATAAAGGCGATTTCAAAGTAGTCTATGAACATACCCAGTACAAAGACCAAAAGACTAACAGCAATCAAAAAGCCCAACGCGCCACCGGGCAGCTTGTCGAACAGGTGTTTTACCCAGTCGCTACCGTCTACCGCAATAAAGACAAAGCTAAATATGGTGGCCCCAATCACAATTAACATGACAAAGCAGGTTAACTGCACGGTTTGGTCCAAGGCCTGGCGGAACTGCGTAGCATTCAGGCGGTTACGTAAATAGGCCATGACCAGCGCCCCTACCGCCCCCATTGCCCCGCCCTCGGTAGGCGTGGCTATCCCCAAGAAGATGGTACCCAGCACCAAAAATACCAGCATCAATGGTGGAATCAGTACAAATACGACCCGTTCGGTTAACTGTGACAGTAAACCCAGGCCACCAACCCGATTCAAACCCGCCAGGACTAAGGCACAAATAGCGCCAACGGTCATGGACGACACCACCAGTTCGTCAGTTGGGGCGTTATGAGTGCTGCCCTGCAACCCGCTGAATATGGTGTTGTGGCTTAGTGCCCAAAAATACCCTGCAGCCGCTGAAATCAGCAGCAACACACCCAGCGACTTATGCCCAGTAGCCCCATCACTTTCCTTGTAGACCAAGGCCTCGTCAGGCAACGCGGGTACCCACTGTGGTTTGATCACTGCCAAAACGGCAATAAACGCCATGTACAACACCACCAAGGCCAAGCCCGGTATCAGGGCGCCTGCGTACATATCGCCTACGGGCTGGCCTAACTGGTCAGCCATCACGATTAATACGATAGAAGGTGGAATAATTTGGGCCAGCGTGCCCGAGGCGCTAATCACCCCAGTCGCAATGCTGCGGTTATAGCCATAACGCAGCATTATGGGCAGTGAAATCAAGCCCATGGAAATAACCGCCGCTGACACTACACCGGTCGTGGCTGCCAGCAAGGCCCCCACCACAATCACCGCGATAGCCAAACCACCACGTAAACGGCCAAATACTTGGCCTATGGTTTCCAGCAGGTCTTCGGCCATGCCACTACGCTGTAGCACCAGCCCCATCAAGGTAAAGAACGGCACAGCCAGTAGCGTGTCATTTTTCATGATGCCAAACAGGCGCAAAGGTAATGCGTGAAACAATATCGAGGGAAAAACGTCTAACGCTACCCCCAGCAACCCAAACACCAGTCCGGTGGCTGCCAGGCTAAACGCCACGGGAATACCCGTTAATAAGAAGAAAACCAGGCCACCGAACATCAGGGGCACAAAGTTCTGGATAATGATGTCCATCTAGTTGCTCTTGGAAGTGAGTTCGGGATCCTGCACAGCTGCCCCCGGATCGGGATACTGCCCCCTTAAAAAGGCCACCCTTTTAATCAATTCGGAATACGCTTGTGCGACTAACAGGGCCATACCCACAGGTACCAAAGCGTAGACTGGCCAGCGTATTAAGCCCCCTGCGTCAGGTGACATCTCACCGCTTTCCCAAGCCTTGACCAGTAGCGGCCAAGATAACTGAATCAATATCCAGCAGAACGGCGTTACCACCAACAACACAGCCAGAATCTCAATAATTGCACGGGTACGCGCCGACAAACGGCTAGATACAAAGTCTATTCGTACATGGGCATTTTTTAACAAGGTATAACCTGCCGCCAGCAAAAATACCCCCGAGAACAAATACCACTGGACTTCCAGCATGGCGTTTGAACTGATGGAAAAGAGCTTACGCATCACGGCGTTACCCGCGCTAATTAGCACGGCAGCCAAGATCAGCCATCGGGCGATTCGGCCAACATAAGAATTAATGGCGTCTATGGTAGACGCCAGCTTCAGCAAATAAACCATAAGGGTAGTAACGACCTAAAAAGTACCTGGATACGCACCGCCATCCATCAGTATGTTTTGCCCTGTCATAAACCCTGCGTACTGGCTACACAAAAAGGCACACATGGCACCGAACTCTTCAGGACGACCAAACCGGCCTGCAGGGTTGCGTGCTTTCCATTCTTGCTCAACATCGGCTACAGGGCGGTTGCTCATGGTGGATGAAACTTCAAAGGTAGAACGCAAACGGTCGGTATCGAAAGGCCCTGGCAACAGGTTATTAATGGTGACATTGTTAATGACGGTGGTACGTGCAACGCCAGCCACAAAACCGGTTAGGCCACTACGCGCGCCATTCGATAAGCCTAGGATATCGATAGGGGCTTTTACCGCACTGGACGTAATATTGATAATACGCCCAAACTTCCTGGCAGCCATATGGTCTACGGTGGCGCGTATCATTTCTATTGGCGCCAGCATATTGGCATCTAGGGCAGCGATCCAGTCATCGCGCTCCCAGTTGCGAAAATCCCCTGGGGGCGGCCCACCCGCGTTATTGACCAAAATATCCGGGGTAGGATTCGCCTGTAGTATGGCGGCACGGCCTTCTGCCGTGGTCACGTTAGCGGCCAAAGTAGTGACTTCGACCGGGAATTGCTGGCGCAAAACCTTGGCAGCCGCATCCAGCCTTTCGGCACCACGTGCCACCAACAACACATTCACTCCGGCTTCAGCCAATGAGTGCGCGCAAGCGTAGCCCAAACCAGCGCTAGCGCCACATACGATGGCGCTACGGCCTTTTATTCCTAAATCCATGCTGTGTCCTTAGCGCTCAAAGGTGGCTTCTACAGAGCCAAAATCAGAAAAATGTGAGGTAACTGTATCCCCTGCCGCGACTGCATATTGCTTGGTAAAGCTGCCCGACATGACCTTCATACCCGCGTCCAGACTAAGCCCAAATTCTGCCAGTTTGCCTGCCAGCCACATTAAGGAATACACCGGATTGCCCATGACCTCGGCCCCGTTGGCGGTTTCCACCAGGGTATGGTTAAAGTTAACGTTGACGATGGTTTTATCTAAAGCGACGGCAGGATCATAAACCACGGGTTTACCGGTAATGAAACCATATTGTTGGGCATTATCTGCCATAGACAGGGCCTTATCGGCGCTGAAATCACCGCGGACTTCTATAAGTTCTAAGGCGGGCTCTACCGTTGCAATAGCGGCCAGTGCTTGATCGAAACTAACATTTGGCCCGTGCAGGGTACTACCCAGGGTTAGGCACAATTCATTTTCAATACCAGGGCGAATCAAGCTGTCGTATTTAATGTGCAGCCCCGACGGCAAATGTCCCGATGCCATCAAGTGCGCAAAACAGGGTTCAGCAACATTTTGCTGTTTACGCATGGCTTGCGAGGTTAAGCCTACCTTCCAACCCGCATGCTGATCACCTTCTGCTACGCGCCGCTTAAGGATATTCAGCTGTACCGCATAAGCCTGTGCCAGCGTGAGCTTACCAAACCAATCGGCAGGCATGTGATTTTTTTCTTTCATGCCCGCCCATAGGGTAGCGGCTGCGTAATCGATATCCATTGCGTAGTTTCCTGAATTTTTATTTAACAGTAACTCGCATTGTATTCAATCAAACCCTCTCGTACAGGGTAACTACGCAGGCGCCACCTAAACCCAAGTTGTGTTGTAGTGCCAATTGCGCATTATCTACCTGACGTTGGTCGGCAGTGCCACGTAACTGATGGGTTAATTCATAGCATTGCGCCAGCCCAGTAGCACCTAGTGGGTGGCCTTTACTAAGCAAGCCACCTGATGGGTTGGTTACTACCTTACCACCGTAGGTGTTGTCACCATCCAGAATGAATTTTTCAGCACCGCCGCGTGGGCACAAACCCAGCGCTTCGTAGGTGATCAGTTCATTTTGGGCAAAGCAGTCGTGCATTTCAACCACATCCATATCTTCAGGGCCCACACCTGCCGCGTCGTACACCTGTTGTGCAGCGGCAGCCGACATGCTGTACCCCACCACTTCGCGCATGTCGCGTGCTTCGAAGGTAATGGGTTGATCAGTAGTCATGGCTTGGGCCTTGATGCGTACCTGACGGTTCAAGCCGTGACGCTGGGCGAACTCAGCAGAACACACGATGGCAGCAGCTGACCCGCAGGTAGGTGGGCAAGCCATTAACCGAGTCATAACGTCAGGCCATAATGCTGGCGATGCCATCACGTCTTCGTATGTCAGTTCAGTGCGAAACAATGCCAAAGGGTTATTAACGGCATGACGGCTGGCTTTGGCTCGAACGCGAGCAAACGTACTAAGCTGTGTGCCGAACTCTTCCATGTGGGCCAAGCCGGCACCGCCGAAGTAACGCAAAGCCAGGGGCAAATCGCTTTTGACCAAGTCGTCGGTGGCGTCATCAAAAGGCTGGAAAGGGCTGGGCCTGTCTTTGAAGACAGTACCTAAAGCGCCTGGCGCCATTTGTTCGAAGCCCAATGCCAAAACGCATTGCGCGGCACCACTGGCAACCGCCTGCCGTGCCAGAAACAATGCCGTAGAGCCAGTAGAACAATTGTTGTTGACGTTGATGATGGGGATGCCCGTCATGCCAACGTTGTACAAGGCACGCTGCCCCGCCGTGGAGTCACCATATACATAGCCCACATAGGCTTGCTCGACTAGGCTGTAATCGATGCCGGCGTCGGCCAACGCCTGTTGCGTGGCCTTGGCGGCCATATCTGGGTAGGGTTCGTTAGCACCGGGTTTGGTGAAAGGGGTCATACCGACACCGGCGACAAATACGTCTTGACTCATGCTGTGCTCCGCTAAATGACTACGATAAAAATGTATTGGTACCCAGGTGGGTTATATACCCCGGTCCAGGGCGTCTTGAATACCTTGTTGCTTCAAAATGGCGCGCTGTATTTTTCCAGTCGCAGTTTTTGGTAGCTCGGGTAATAGGCGTAGGAAACGTGGCTTGGCAAAACGCGGTAATAAGCCGTCCATTTGTGTGGCAATATTTTCCAGTTCCTTTTCATAGCCTGGCACCATGACCAGGGCCAACATGACTTCGTCTTCTGCACCAGGCAAGTCTGAAGGCACGGCATAGGCTGCAACTTCGTGGATACCAGGCAAATCACCAACTGCCAATTCAATTTCTGACGCCGATATGTTTTCACCCCGCCGGCGTATACAGTCCTTCAAGCGGTCAATATAAGTCACTAGACCATCGGCTGTAATGGTACCCGCATCCCCCGTGTGAAACCATAGGTTGCGCCACGCCTCTACGGTTTTTTCCGGCATGTTGTGATACCCAGCCATGAAACCGAAAGGCATTTTTGGCCGCACCAGAATTTCCCCTATTTCCCCATAAGGGACTTCTTGATCAGTTTCCGGATGCGCCACTATCACCTCGAAATGTTCGCTGTGCACCCAACCTGCGGCATTACCTGTACTAGTGCCTATACGGCCCCAAATTGGCATATTCGACTCTGTCATGCCAAACCCTGACACCACATCACTAAGCCCAAAGCGGGTACGAAAAGCCTGTTCATGTACTGGCAAGTTGGGGGCATTCAAAACCGCACGCAAGCGATGGCCTTGATCCAATTCCGATGGCGGTTGTGCAACCACAAATGCCGCTGTACTGCCCAACAGGTTGGTGACTGTTGCACCACTTTGATGCAAATCCTTGACCCACGACGACGCGCTGAACTTACGACGCAGCAAAGCAGGTATCCCTGCCAGCAATGTAGAGCCCAATTGCATTAAGAGCCCATTTGCATGAAATAACGGCAACGTAATGTAGTACTTATCTGCGGGGGTCAAGGCCATACTTTTGATGGTGCCTATGCCATACAAGGTGCAGTGCGCATGTGGCATAAGCACGCCCTTGGATGGGCCACTAGTACCCGAGGTATACATAATGCATGCGGTATCACCCGGCTGCGGCCCAGGGCCATCCCAAGGGGTAGCCAGTTGCCAATCGGCCCAATCCAGATACTGGAAGGCCGCATGCTTAGTGCTGTTTTCACCCACAACCACTAGGGTTTTCAGGGTGTCCACGTCGTCCGCAATGTCATGAACCAAAGGGATCAAATGCGCATCAACCACTACGTGTTCAATACCCGAGTTATTCAATTGGTGCTTAAGGAAATCACCCCTAAGCTCGGTATTAAGTAGCACTGCCACCGCACCTAGGCGACCCAAACCCAACCACGCACGAACAAAGTCACAGCCATTCAGCATCCAAACGCCTACGTAGTCGCCAGCGCTGATACCTAAACTAGAAAAATAGCCTGCTGTTTTTTTGACTTCGTCGGCCATTTGACCAAAAGTGACCTCTTCGCCATCCGTGGTCGTAATCCACGTTTTGCTGGCATGCTGCTTTGCCATATCTTCTATAACATTAGGCAGCACCCAACGCGCGGGGTCATTCAAACCATCCCACATTATTTGTTCTCCGATGTATCTGGTATTTCCTGGATCTGGGCTGTTACCCATTTTCTGTCGTTAGGCCTGATCATGGTGTCCAAGACATCCCAAAACCCATGTACTTGCTGGGCACTTAACTGTTGATGACTACGGCGTATTACCTCAAGTTGCTGGCGAGTCAGGTCTTCCAAGAAAGCGGCCCCTTGTGCCGTAACATAGTGCTGACGCACACGCCTATCCTCTGCGCTATATCGCTGTTCCAGCAAGCCTTTACTCATTAACTGACTGGTACTACGCGACATGGCCTGATTACTGATGCTTAAAATTTCAAGCAGTTCATTAACACTGATACCAGGTTTGCGTGCAGCAAAGTGCAAGATACGGTGGTGGGTACGCCCCAGCCCTAACTTTGCCAACACCTCGTCAGCACACTCGGCCATATGCAAATGCACAAAAAATACCATTTCCAAGGTGCAGTGCAAGGCCTCTTCAGAGTCAGGAGCCAGATTGTTTTTATCAGTTTGCATAGTTACTCTTCATTTCGACTAGCCACGGAATATGTAAAAAGGCCGAAGCTGGCTCGGCTTCCAGTTCACTTCCGACCAAGCTATTCCAACGGTTAAACACACCAAATGCTGCTATGGCAGCCACAATTTCAACCAGTTCATCCTGATTATAGAAAGCCGATGCCTGAGTAAACATAGCTTCCGTCTTTACCACCGGTAAAGTCGCCCCTGCCGACGCCAATGTCAACGCGGCTTGTTCTGCTGGTGTAAAGGCATCGCTGCTTAAATAACTATCTAAGGCAGCCAGCTTTTGCCAGGATATGCCCTGGTGATTCGCCGCATGCAGCATATGTGCTGTGCTGTAGACGCAACCTGAAAGACGGCTAGCCTCGCAGGCCACCAAAAACCGTAGTTCTGGTTCCAACAGGCCTGGTCCACGCAAGGTCACATGTACCAATTGCAACACAGCTGCCAGCAGACCTGGTTTACGCGCCATGGTAAACAACGCATTCGGGCGGTAACCCAAGAAAGATAACAAGTCATCCAGTTGATGCTGCTCTTCGCCGTGCTCGCCGCCCTGTATGGGCTGTATCATCGCCGCCATTCGTATCCCCTTACCTATATAGTCTCGTAGTTATAAAGCGACATCCTGACCGCGGCCTAACCATGCAGTCCAGACAACATATTTTCCAGTTCATCAGTAATGCCTGCACGTAAGCCAGACCATACGATGCGACCACTATCTATTAAGGCAAAGTGTTGGGCCAAACGCTGAGGTATTCTGAAGTTTTGCTCTACAAGGATGACTGCCATGCCTTGCTGACTAATCGTGGTGATTGCTTCAACGATCTGATCCACAACGACAGGAGCCAAGCCTTCGGTGGGTTCATCTAGCAACAAATAGCTAGGGTTCGTAATTAAGGCACGACCAATTGCCAACATTTGCTGTTCACCACCTGACAGCGATGTACCTAACGCCGATGAACGCTCTTGCAGTCTAGGAAAAAGTGCATAAACCCTTTCCATAGTCCAAAGGCCTGGTTGATGGCTCATGCCTGCAACCAGCAAATTTTCATGGGCAGTAAGCCCAGGAAAAATTTGCCTATCTTCGGGCACAAATGCAATCCCCATGCGACTGCATGCATCTATGGATGTGGTCGTGATATCTGCACCATTCAGCTGACGGCTACCTTCCTGTAACGCCACCTGGCCCATAAACGCCTTGAGTATGGTGGACTTGCCTGCACCGTTACGCCCAACCAGTGCTAACACGTTAGACGTATCCACCTGCAAGCTAATATCGTGCAGCGCCTGGGCTTTGTCATAAAAAACGTTCGCATTGCGTAATTCAAGCATGTACCACCTCTGTTTCACCAAGGTAGGCCTGCCGCACGCGTTGGTCGTTTTGTACTTCAGCTGCCGTACCACGCATTAGAATTTCCCCGCTTATCATTACGACGATTTCATCTGCCAAACGCATAACCACATCCATATTGTGCTCTACCAGCAAGACAGTTCTGCCCTTGCGTACCCGCTCTATGACGTCTACGGTGGTTTTGATTTCGGCTTGCCCCACCCCGGCCAGTGGCTCATCCAGCAGCAGTACTTTGGGATCAGACATCAACGCCAAGCCCAATTCGACGGCACGCTGACGACCATGACTTAGACTAGATACTGGCGCATTCAGGACATCGTCTAAACCCACCATATTGGCCACTTCACGTGCTTTATTTTCTAACTCAGGCCAGGCACTAACTTGGCGCCAAAATGGTTGATTGGAAAACGCCATAGGCTGAGCTGCAAGGCGTAGGTTTTCCAGAGTCGTCATTTCTTGAAAAATATTGATGATTTGGAAGCTACGCCCTAAACCCTGCTTAACCCGCAGGTGTATAGGTAGTTTAGTGACATCTGCGCCTTGCATAAGCACACTACCGGAAGCCAGTGGCACACGGCCACTTAAGGCATTCAACAGGGTAGTTTTACCTGCTCCGTTAGGCCCTATTAGGGCTATGGTCTGTCCTTCAGGAACGTCTAGAAACACATGGTTCAACGCCACATATTCGTCAAAGCAGACACTGATATCCTGGCAAGCTATTGCTATATTCGGTTTCATCGTCGCACACACCATTTCAAAAGCACACCACCCAAGCCTTTAGGCAGGAACAAGGTGCATAAAATGAACACTACACCCACCATGCCATACCAGTAGTCGGAATAGCTGGATAACACTTCGCGCAGCAGCTCAAAAAACGCAACTCCCACTATGGGACCTAATAGCGTACCGCTGCCACCCAACAGTGTCATGATTAGTACATCCCCCGACACTTTCCAACCCAACATTTGTGGCCCGGTATACATCATCAAGGCTGCCAAAAGCCCACCCGCAACGCCTGAAAAGAAACCCGAAATACCCATTGCGGTTAAGCGTAGTTTCAAGATACTAAAACCCAGCTGTTCAGCACGAACCGGATTTTGACGCACACTTTGCAAGGCTTGCCCCAATGGTGAGCTACGCAATACCCGAAAAACCAACAACGTAGCCAGGAAAACCACAAAGACTACCCAATAGAACACGGCGTTATTAAAGAAATCCCAGTCCATGAAGGTGGGTCGAGATACACCGGGTATTCCATCGACACCGCCAGAAAAACCACGGAATTGATTCAGCATCAGGATGGACACCAGTTCCGCCATCATTAACGTCAATAGCGAGAAAAACAAACCAGTAATACGCTTACCAATAAACCCCACGACCAGCGCCACCGCCGTACCAAACAGCCCCGCTACTACCAGACCTATCGAAAACGGCAGGTTCCAGTTCAATTGTGCCCAGGTCAATCCATACGCCCCCATGCCAAAAAATGCGGCATGGCCAAACGATAAGATGCCTGTGGAACCAAAAGCAATGTCATAGCCCAGTGCAAATACCGACCACACCATGATCAGTGACACCAGAAACAATATGCCTTCGTTCGCTGTAAACCAGGGCAAGATGGCAAACACACCTGCAATAGCTAGCGCCAACGCAAAATCAGTATTTTGAAAACGGTTCATGCCAAGCGCTCCCTTTTGCTAAACAGCCCTTGTGGCCTAAGCAACAGGGTAGAAATCAAGACGGTGTAGACAATCAGGTCTATCCATTCAGACAAATACTGCTGACCATAAGCCCGAGTCATCCCAATTAACAGCGCACCAATCACAGCACCCCGGATATTGCCTAACCCACCAATGATGACCACAATGAAGCAATCCAAAATAATGCTATTACCCATTTGAAGCTGTATGGGCAACATGGGCCCAGTAATCACACCAGCAAACCCTGCCAATGCTGCCCCAATTGCAAAGACTAGAGCACGTGCCCGGTCCACTCGTATACCTAAAGTAGCCGCCATCATCGAGTTGGCGCTGCACGCACGGACCAACAGCCCTAATTTGGTGCGCTCGACCACAAACAACAATAAGGCTGCCGCCGTAGCTCCTACCACGACAACAAATAACCGATAACGGGATAACTCCGTTGAGAACAGTTCAATGCTGCCCGACAACAATGCAGGAACCGCAATATTCTTGCCGCTTAGCCCCCACACCACCCTGACGACCTCTTCAAGCACCAGGATCAAACCAAACGTCACCACCAATTGCAATGCATGAGGCGCTGAATAAATAGGCCTAAGTGTTAAACGCTCGATTAGCACCCCAACCAGTGCCAGTACCAGCGGAACACCGGCCAACGCCCACCAAAACCCCAGCATCACACTAATCTGGTAAGCCAGATAGGCACCCAGCATATACAGCGCACCATGCGCAAAGTTGATAATTTTCAACAGGCCGAAAATTAGCGTAAGGCCGGAAGCCAGCAGAAACAACACCATGCTGATGCTTAGCCCGATAACAAACGTAGACATAATGACCCCATAGGGTCATGCTCTAGCTACACCGTAGCTAGGCATAACCAAGGTAGCTTGCGATTATTTACAAGGCTCGAACAGTTCTTCGGCTGTAAACGTTTCTGTAACTTCCATCAATACAGATGGCATATCTCCGGTACCAGCAACCGCCGTTCCAAACAAACCCACTTGTTCAGCTTGGTTGTCGCAGGCACGCATACGTTTCATGCCCTCGACCGAGTCCTCACGCACACTGGTGCTAAAAGCTTCGACCCATTTTTCCTTGTCCCACACACCTGTACTTTCTACGGTATCCAACCACCAGCTAAGACCATCGTAGGCTTCACCCGCATACTGACTGGGCACCTCGCCATATTTGGCCACATAGGCGTCAACGAAGCGTTTATTGCGTGGTGTATCCTGGGTAAAGTGATAACGCAAAGTAGAGTTAATTCCCAAAGAGCCTGCTTCACCCACCGACTGGCCCAGCGTTTCATCCATCAGCATGGTGCCCATAACCGTCATCTTCTCAGCCAAGCCAACCTCACCACCTTGCTTAAGCGCTGTAATCACATCGCCGCCCACAATGATTGTTGCCAAGCCATCAGCACCAGATTTCAGTGCCTTGTCGATCAGGACGGCATAGTCTTTCGTACCTATCGCGGTGAAATCCACACCCACCACTTCAATGCCTTTCGATTCCAGATCCGCTTTAAGCGCTGCCCACATATCTCGACCCACCTGGTAGTCAGCGATCACGGCATAGACTTTTTTGACGCCCTTGCGTTTAGCAAATTCGCCTATCATTTTATTTTCCATCGCTACGGTATTCGATGTCCTGAACGCATAGCGTGATTTATCTGAGCCCGTAATCCTGTCATCAGCCGACAAGGTAATAATTTGCGGTACTTTGCGCTGCTGCGTGAGCTTCATGATTGCCAAGGTAGAACCGGAGCTGACCTCGCCAAACACAGTGTGTGTTTCTTTTGATAAAGCGCGAGTAGTTTTTTGAACCGCTACCTGAGTCGATGTTTCGGTGTCGTCCCAGACAACCTCTATAGGCTTGCCTAAGACTTTGTTATCACGCTCCTCAAAAGCGATAGTGGCACCACGGCGCATACTTTCACCAATAATTCCCCACGCACCGCTAAGTGGAACTATGCCCGCAATACGAAAAGACTCCTGCGCAACAACTGGTTGAGCTGCGGTCAGCATTAGCGCAGTTAAGGCACCACCAATCAAACTTTTCCCAAAAATAGCTTTCATGTTGTCTCCAGAGTGACATGTTATTTATCAAACAAATCGATATTTATCTGTTTTTTATATATATCAACCTTGTTGTTATAACTTGAAATCGGGAGCTTTATTAACTGGGGTTTTCCCTTTAATTTGATGGTTTTTTAAAAAAAGAGAGGATGATCAAGCATCCCACAAACCTGCCCCACCGGGCTGATCCAGATGGGTCAAATACAGGCGAACATCAAACTCGTACTGGTAGTAATTGGGCTCCATGTGCAGGCACAACTGATAAAAACTTTTGTTGTGATCACTTTCTTTCAAATGGGCCAGTTCATGTACCGCTATCATCCTCAGGAACTCCTCAGGCGCGGCGCGAAATAGCGTAGCGATGCGAATTTCGCGTTTGCTTTTCAGGTTTTTACCCTGCACCCGTGAAACCGTAGCGTGTGTACCTAAGGCGTGCGCAATCACCTGAATTTTGCTGTCGAAGGTAACTTTGCTAATGGGTGCGCCGTTGCGTATGTATTGATTTTTCAGGCCAAGCACATAGTCATATAAAGCTTTATCAGTACGCACGCCATGCCCGCTGGGGTAACGGCTGCGCAAGCCATCTGCCAACAAGCCCTGGCTGACTACTTGCCTAACCTTGTCTTGTAGATCCTGTGAATAGCCTTTCAGGTATTTCATGAGTGTAGTGTCCGCAACAGTATGGTTAAGTGCTAATGTTAAGCCGTTGGCACTTGCAGTTCGTCTGTAAATTTTTATAATGCCCGCAAATATACAAGTCAGTTAATAACCCAGAGACAACCATGAATTCACCCCAAGACTTATCACTTAATCAGAACAGCACCCCCTACTTCACCAGCGACCATGAAATGCTGCGCGACACGATACGTCGCTTTGTGGAAGAGCGGGTAAAACCCCACGCCGAGCAGTGGGAAGAAGACGGCTACGTGCCACGCCAGGTGCTGCAAGAGATGGGCGATCTGGGTTTGCTGGGCATACGTTACGACTCGGACTACGGCGGTAGTGAACTGGATACGCTAGCCACCGTGGTGTTAGCCGAAGAACTGGGCCGCTCAACCTTTGGCGGATTTGCCATCACAGTCTTAGTACATACCGACATGGCATCACCGCATCTGGCACATGCCGGTAACCCCGAACAGCTAGCTAAGTACATGCCAGATCTGATCTCGGGTAAAAAAATTGCGGCTGTCGCCATGACAGAACCCGATGCGGGTTCGGACTTGGCTAGCATGCGCACCACCGCTAAACGTGACGGTGATTTCTATGTACTGAATGGTGCAAAAACCTACATCACTAACGGGGTGTATGGGGACGTATTCTTCGTTGCTGCCAAAACGGGTACATCTGGACGCGGCCATCACGATATCTCCATGTTCATTGTTGACAAGGATACCCCTGGATTTTCCATTGCAAAACCACTGAAAAAACACGGCTGGTTAAGTTCTGACACGGCAGAACTCTCCTTCCAGGACTGCCGCATTCCCGCCTCTAATTTACTGGGGACAGAAAACAAAGGCTTCTATTCTTTGGTGAAGAACTTGCAAAATGAACGCATCGTCATGGGTGCTCAAGCAATGGGTGAAGCCAGTAAAGCGATAGAACTCACCCTAGACTGGGTTACCCAACGCAAAGCATTTGGCGCCACTTTATGGGATAAACAAGCCATACGTCACCGGTTGGCCTTATTGTCAGCCAAAGTGGAAGCTGCGCGTCAACTGGTCTACAACACAGCATGGCGAGACACCCAAGGCCAGATTCTGACCAAAGAAGTGTCTATGATCAAAGCCCTATGTGGTGAACTGGTCAACGAAGTCATGTATGACTGCGTCCAATTTCACGGTGGTTCGGGCTATATGCGTGAAACAGCGGTAGAACGTATGTCCCGTGATGCTCGCGTACAAGCCATCGCTGGTGGTGCCACGGAAGTGATGCTGGAAGAAGTCGCTAAAAGGTTGGTCAAATGACAGCACCAATCACAACAACAGGCCCGCTTAGTGGGCTAACCATTATCGAACTGGCCTCTATTGGTCCCGTGCCTTTCGCCAGTAATTTTTTGCGGCAAATGGGTGCTACGGTCACCGTAGTTGACTCGCTACACGACCGGGGACTAGGCATACCTGTTGCACCGGAATTTGACTACCTGCAACACGATAAGCAACGGGTCAAAATCGATTTGAAGTCTCCCGCTGGTCAGCAGCAGTTATTTGAACTGCTGCCCCATGCCGACATGCTGCTTGAAGGCTTACGCCCAGGCACGCTGGAACGCTTAGGACTAGGCCCAGACATACTGCACGCCATTGCCCCTGCACTTATCATAGGACGCTGCAGTGGTTGGGGCAGCAGCTCACCACGCAGTACAGACGCGGGGCACGACATCAACTACCTGTCCATGACAGGGGCACTGCATGCAATAGGAGATTCTGGCCCCGTACCCCCACTTAATCTAGTGGGTGACTTTGGTGGTGCCGCTATGCACCTGGTGGCCGGCCTACTGGCTGCCCAAGTCAGTCGCCACAAAGATGGCCGTGGCAGCGTCGTAGAAACCAGCATCTTTGAAGGTACAACATCGTTAATGACTATGCTGTACAGCCTAGCCGATGGCGGACTATGGGAAACCAACCGTAACGCCAACATTCTGGATGGTGCTGCACCCTATTACCGTTGCTATCAAACCCTGGATCAGAAATGGATGGCTGTGGGCGCCATAGAACCAAAGTTCTTTCGGGCATTCATAGACGTTATCCAGGCCAACGTCGACTTAGATCGACAGCATGACCGCGATTACTGGCCAAGCCTGGAACAAGAAATTGACCGTTGCATGAAAATGCGCACGCGCGACGACTGGGATGCATTATTTGTTAATACGGATTGCTGCTGCACCCCGGTCCTGGACATGAACGAAGCGCGTGGCCCTGCTGGTATACCGTCTTTTTTCAAGAATGGCATACCGGTACCACCCGTTACGTTCAAATAAATCGCAGGCTTACTATCCTGCAGCGGCTGCGGTTGGGTTTAGCGACCATTCGCGTCGATCCAACCACCAGCCCGCTTGAACTGGCCACTGATCAAACGAAGTATCGCCCGTTAAACTGCGATACGCGTGTAGTGGCCAGTTCGGATTCACTAGTGCCTCACGGCCCAAAGCAACCAAGTCTGCCTGCCCTTGGGCCACTACATCATTCGCCATAACGGGATCCATAATTAGGCCAACCGCCATCGTCTTAATGCCAGCACCTGCACGAATGGCCTGGGCAAACGGCACTTGAAACCCTGGTTTGCGCGCCACCCGTGCTGCCGACGCCCCACCAGCAATACCGCCTGACGAACAGTCCACAATATCTACACCTCGGGATTTTAGTTCCTGCGCAAAGCGGGTAGAGTCTTCGATGGAAATACCACCATCTAAGCCATCAACGGCTGAAATACGCACGGCTAGCGGCTTGTCGTCAGGCCACACTGCACGGACAGCTTCAACAACTTCCAAGGGAAATTTCATACGTCCGTCCAAGTCGCCACCATAAGCATCTTGGCGTAAATTCGACAAAGGCGACAAAAAGGAGTGCAGCAAATAACCGTGCGCCGCGTGCACTTCAAGAAACTCGAAACCGGACTGTAACGCACGTTGCGTCGCCGACACCCACTGTGCTTTCAGCGTTTCCATGTCCAAGGAGGTCATTTCCTTGGGGGTGTGCCAGCCTTCAGCCATAGGAATTGCACTAGGAGCCATTGTGAGCCAAGGCTGACCGTGATCAGCAGGGCCATCGACCTGCAACGAACCATTACCGTGCCAGGGTCGTGCCGAACTGGCCTTACGGCCTGCATGCCCTAGCTGTATAGCAGGCACCACACCCTGTTGCTTAATAAAGTGACTAAGGCGTGTGAAGGCTGGAATATGGTCGTCGGACCACAGGCCCAAATCACCATGCGTAATACGCCCTTCGGGCACCACCGCCGTGGCTTCTAGCATAATGATGCCAAATCCACCCTGAGCAAAACGACCCAAATGTGCCAAATGCCAGTCATTAGGCATGCCATCCACAGCGGCGTACTGGCACATAGGGGATACAACCAAGCGGTTGCGTGAGGTAACGCTGCCTAAAGTAAAAGGCGTAAATAACGGAAAACTCATGGTGCTAAAAACCTCCTGTAGGGATGCTGTCAGTTAGGACACTAGACGCGGCATAAGCGTAACTGTCTACTATACAAGTTAATAAAGAACTGTCCTACAGCCGCATATTTAGCGCTAGCTAGTTATCCCAAAACCTTAAAACACTATTCCCACATGAAACCTGAAGCAGCATGTGTATAGTGTAGGCTTGCTTATGGTGGCTGGGCTTGAATCATGACGTATCCCATAGAAAAAAAGCTGGTTATTGGCGTAGCATCCAGCGCCTTGTTTGACCTGTCAGAATCCCATTCGGTCTTTCTGAATCAAGGGCAAGAAGCCTATCGCGCCCACCAGGAACAAAACCTAGACCGGCCGTTTCCGCGTGGTGTGGCCTTTCCGTTCTTACGCCGCTTCCTGTCCATCAACCAAGCATTCCCCGAGCATATGCCGGTAGAAGTCGTACTGCTATCGCGCAATTCGCCAGAAACCGGGTTACGCATATTCCGGTCGATTCAACATTATCAGCTGGATATCACCCGAGCCGCTTTCACTACTGGAAAGTCACCCTACCAATATGTACCCGCCTTCAATGCGTCCTTGTTTTTAAGCGCCAACACCGAAGACGTACAAAAGGCCATACAAGCCCAGTACCCGGCCGGGCTGGTGCTACCGTCAAAAATCTATGATGATGAAACGGACCACGAGTTACGGGTGGCCTTTGACTTTGACGGCGTACTAGCCGACGACGAAGCCGAAGCCGTATACAAGCGCAACAATAGTTTGGTGGAATTCCAAGCGCACGAGACACGGCATATGACGGTACCCCACAATCAGGGTCCGTTAGCTGATTTATTCACCAAGCTATCGCATCTGCAGCAGCTGGAAAACCAGCAAGCCAAAGATAACCCTAGCTATCAGAAAATATTGCGTATTGCGATTGTGACGGCACGCAACGCCCCCGCCCACGAACGTGTCACAACCACGTTGAAAGCTTGGGGCGTATCGCCAGATGAAACTTTTTTCTTGGGCGGCATGGACAAGTCACGCATCTTGTCTATCTTACGACCCCATATGTTTTTTGATGATCAGCTAGGGCATTTGCAGCCATCATCAGAAAAAATTCCTATGGTGCATATCCCGTTTGGGGTAAGTAACCAAAGCTGATCACCTTTTTTTACGTGCCTTGGGTATATACCGACATGGCAATAGGTTTATTCTGTGGCTGATCCTCTGTGATTTGTATCAGTTCCGCAAAACGCGCCTCGGGCTGCTCCATACCTGACTTCCAGTACCAATAGAAGTTGCCAGGAATCCCATTTACCGCTACCACGCGGTGGTTGCCGGCGTTATCAATGGCATGAATGGTGACACGACTGATCAGGCCACCCTTCAATGCACGCATGTCGTTAACCGCTTCCTCGACGGCATCCTGCACCGACATACCCATTTTCATGTACAACACGACAGCACGTGCCGTACCTGCACGTATGGTCATCTCACCAGCACCGGTACAGGCACACGCGCCGTAACGGCTGTCAGCGTACGAGCCGGCCCCTATAATGGGGCTATCACCTAATCGACCTGGATACTTCCAACCCCAACCCGACGTACTAGTACCGGCGGTGATATCCATGTGTTCATCCTGTGCCAGGAAGACGGTGGTGTCTTTGCCAATTTCAGGATCAACGGCATTGTGGCAGTAGTCAATTAGGGCAGCATTGGGCCAGATGTCCTGATCCGCCTGATTGACTTCACTGGCATACCAGTTGTTCCAAGCTTGACGTGAATGATCGGCCAATAAATCACCCGCTTCTGCACCTACTTCGTGGGCAAACCGTGCAGCCCCTTCACCCACAATAATTTCATGGGGCAAGCGCTCCATAACTTCACGGGCAATACTAATAGGATGCAAATACCCCTTAAGGGCACCGACTGCGCCAGTACGTAATGTACTGCCACACATAATGGACGCGTCCAGTTCGACCTCGCCCAATAAATTAGGCCAACCGCCGTGCCCAACCGTACGCACTTCGGGGTCGCTTTCGACCATGCGAACACCAGCCTCTACGGCCTCTAGGCCAGGCTTGCCCGCTTCTAACAAACGGGCAGTGACGGGTATACCCGCCTTGCCTTCATTATTTGTAATAACAATCAAAACGTATCCTTTGTTGTGCCTTAGGACTATGCTGCTTATAGCCCTACGCGGAAATCTCGGTTCCAGAAATCCAGCAGAGCACTTTTGTTTTTCATAAGTAATTCAAAGTCAGGTGCTACCAGTCCTTGAAGTTCCTGCTCGCTGAACCCAACCGCCGCCTGCAGTTCTGCAGACAGATTCGCATTGGTAATCACGGGGGAATAGCCCATAGTTTCCGCAAAACCCTGCTGAACAGTTGGCGACAACAAGGCGTTCAAGTAAGCATTAACACCACATTCGATGACTTTGCTGCCGGCCACGACGCCCACTTCAAAAGTTGCTGGCAACGCGCCTTCTTTGGGGAATACATAGTCAACGGCAAGGTCTGCTTTTTTCCATTGCACAGAGCGTGCTTTCCAGGTCATCGTGACCCAGATTTCCCCGCTTTTCAGAGCACCTGCCAAGGCATCCACTGAAGGGTATACCTTGGGTTCATTTTTACGCAGTTCTTTCAAGAAACCCAAGCCCGCATCCAGGTCATTGGGTTTACCCACCGCCAAAGCACCAGCCAAGGTCAGGTAGTCATATTGGTCATCGACGACACCAACACGGCCCTTGAAACGTGGGTCTAACAAGTCTGCCATGCCAGTAGGCGCAGTGCTAACCGCTTCTGTGGAATAGACCAGCACCATTGCGCTGAACATTTGCGGCACAGCGTAACTGCGCCTGAGCGATGGAATGACGTGCACCATATTGGGGATTAGCGCATCGTCGATAGGAGCCAAGGTACCTTCAACCGACATTTGGTACATGTCGTTATCACGCAGGCAGGAAATATCCATGCTGGTTCTACGTGCATTTTTCTCGGCACGCATTTTTGTTTGTCGTGTTAGCGCGCTACCTACGTCATAAATGACATCCAACTTGTTCTCTGCAACCAGAGGATCTACATTTTGCTGTAGCAAACGCTGGGCATCCCCACCCCAAGTCCCAACAACAACACGCTGATTACAAACCTGCGCAGCCCAACCGGCTTGGGGCAACATTCCCAACACTGCGAGGTACCCGGCTGACTTGATGAAATTACGGCGACCATTGCTCATAGATTTACGACCTCTAGAAAATTGAAACGGCATAATGCCAAAAAAATACTGCTATCCCATGGTTTTCACATATCTACGACTAATTAACCAATGCGCTAACAGCGCCATAAGTAAGGTCGTAGTGACTAAGATGATGGCCATCGCAGACCCAAACGGCCAATCGGCGGCTTTTGTAATTTGGTCATATAACGCAGGAGCCATCATGGTGATCCCTGTACCGCCCAACAATACTGGAGTGGCATACGCGTTCATACATAGAATAAAAACCAATACCGTACCGCCCGCAATACCTGGTGCAGCGATAGGCACAATAATTTTGAAAAAGGCGGTCATAGGACTGGCACCCAAGCTTTGCGCTGCCTCCTCGACAGAGAAATCCAAGCCTTCAAGCACGCTTTGCAAGGTCAGTATCAAATAAGGCATGACAATACCCGTGGTACCTACAATAACGGCAGCAGGGGTATATAACAGCTGTAAGGGCGCTGTTGTTAGCCCGAATACGCCCAGTAGCGTATTGATCACACCAGAGTGCCCCAGGATAATCATCCAGCCGGCAGAGCGCACGACACTACCCACCAATAAGGGGAATATCAGCAAAATAATAAACAGGCTTTTATAGCGACTTTGGGTTCTGGCCAGAAAGTACGCCACCGGAAAGCCAAACACCAATGCCAGTACCGTGCAGACTAAAGCAACTTTTACCGTATCAAAAAATATCACCAGATAGAAGCTATCTGTGACGAAACGCGTGTAGTTGGCCAATGTCAGCCCGGCATTGACCACAGCGGTGGGGTCTGCATGCCGCAAACTGCCTATGGCCATCATAATCATAGGTAGAACAATGATGACCAACACCACCAAGGACGCTGGAAATGCCAGCGTAAACCCACGTGAACCAGTAGATCTCGACATAGGTTTACTCGGTAAAGCTTACGCAATCATGTGCATGGAATTGAGCATAGACTTTAGCCCCTTCACACCACACTTGCTGCGACTGCTCGGATGTGTCCTGGTTTTGTGTTTGTGCCGACACCAGCATGCCCGTGTCCAGACGCAAGCGTGCATCAATTTTGTCGCCCAAATACGCCACTGACTCGATGGTGGCAGGTAAACGATTGGCAAAATTATCAATGGGACCTGCACTAAGACGGATACGCTCGGGACGTACACCAACTTGAATCGTCCCGGATTTCGCATGATCAACATGCAAGGGATGGCTGGCTACTGAGAAAAAATTCATACGACCTAGAAAACCCGCTACAAATGGGTTGCCAGGCTGTTCGTACAGTTGCTTGGGTGTGCCAACTTGCTGCACACGGCCATCGTGCATAATGGCCATACGATCTGAAATCGCCAGGGCTTCTTCCTGGTCGTGGGTCACAAAAATAGTCGTTAAACCTAGCTGCCGCTGCAACAACCGAATGTCATCACGCACTTCGACACGTAGCTTGGCATCCAGGTTAGATAAGGGCTCGTCCAATAAGAAAACACTGGGCCGTATCACCAGCGCCCTAGCAATAGCCACCCGCTGCTGCTGTCCCCCTGACAACTCACGGGGATAGCGGTCTTGCAGATGCGACATACGCACCATTTCCAGGGCGGCAATAATTCGTTGCTGTGCCTCGTCGCCACGGACCTTATGCATTTTCAAACCGAATGCCACATTTTCCTGAACCGTCATATGAGGAAACAGGGCATAACGCTGAAACACCATACCCATGCCACGCTTATGCACAGGCTGGCGGGTAATGTCTGCGTTACCAACCGTAATTGCGCCAGAAGTGGGTTCAATAAACCCTGCAATCATCCGTAAGGTGGTCGTTTTTCCGCAACCACTAGGTCCCAAAAATGTCATCAACTCGCCTTCGCCTATGTCTAGGGAGAAGTCGTTAACCGCGATGGTTTTACCGAAGGTTTTGCCAAGGTTTTTTATTGATACTGCAGCCATACCTAAATTACCCTACTTAACTTGACGTAGCGGTCCGTAATTAACATCACGGCGCCTAAAATTACAATTTGAACCGTGGATACGGCAGCTAGCGTGGGGTCCAGGTTAAATTCCAGATACTGCATGATGGCAATAGGCAGTGTGGTGTAGCCAGGCCCCACCAGCGACAGCGACAGCTCTAGGTTTTCGAACGACACTATGAAACAAAACAGTCCTGATGCCACCAGCGCAGGCCTAAGCATGGGTAGGGTGATTTTGAAAAATGCCACTATGGGTGAAGCCCCTAAGTTACGGGCCGCTTCTTCGATAGTGCCATCCAGACCTACCATACTGGCCGACACCAGACGTACCGTCCATGGAATGGTTAAGCACACATGTGCCAGCGCCAACCCCCAAAACGACCCAACAATATCGGTATCCAGTATGTTTTCAGTACGCAGGTAAAACAAATAGACGGCTACCCCAACAATAATTCCGGGCACCAATAATGGGGATAACAACAAGGTGTTGATTAAACCGGACCCGGTAAACCGATAGCGTATCAAGCCCAAAGCAGCCAATACCCCCAACACTAGGCTGGCTGCCGCTGCCAACGTTGCGACTTGAAAACTAAAGATCAATCCATTCAAGAACGCCTTGTTTTCCCAAGCATTGATATACCATTTGAAGGTATAGCCAGACGGCGGAAACGTTAGGATCGCGTCTTGAAAGACACTGAACCACAGTACAAAAAACAAGGGGCACAGCATGAAAACATACGCTAAGACAATAATGCTGCGATACACCAGCCTGCCTGCCTTAGCCCTGGCCCTGGCCCAAGGCAGACCCATAACACCTTGCTGCCGCGTCATGACGACTCACCTGTAGTTTGCTGAGGGTGCAATAACCAAGGAGTCGTTGCCTGGGTCATGCTTTTTGACGTTGCTACCGCATGGGGATTGTGAAATGCTACAGCACCACACAATGCCTGAATCACTGACAGCACGACGGCATCAGAATTCGCCGCAAACTGACGGCCAGTCTGTAAATACATGTTGATATCCGAAAAAGCCACCAACGGAGAGGTAGGCCCGTCGGTTAGCGCTAGAATTTTTGCCCCCTGCTCATGTGCAAGACGTGCCAGTGTCAGCGTATCTGCGATATAACGCGGAAATGCAATGGCAACGATTAAGTCGTCTTCATTCGCGTCAAACAACCGACGTGCGGCATCCACAGTGCCCCCCACGCTCGCCAATGACTGCACTGCCTTACGGTAAGGGCTAAGGCCATACTCCAGTTGTCCCGCCAAATACGCACTAGAGCCATAGCCCAGGATAAATACCCGTTTAGCATGGCATAAAGCCGTAATGGCCTGCTCGCACACCTGGGTTGGCAAATTCTGTACCGTTTGATGAAGGTTGGCTGCATCGGCCTGCAAGGCCGTTGTAATCAATGACTGATTGCTGCATTCGCCTTCCGACTGAGCCTGACGTAAACGTTCTGAGGGCGAGATCAGAACCTCGTATTCCTGCATCAAGCTGGCTCGAAATGCGGGATAGCCCGCAAACCCCAAGGTTCTGGCAAAACGATTCGCCGTTGCGCTGGATACCTGATTTGCCTTTGCGAACTCTTCTATGCGCATAGTCGCTGCTGACAACAGGTTATTAGTGACGTAGTCAGCCAGCCTTAGCTGTGTAGGCGTCAGCTGAGACAGGGCCGCAGCAATCTGTGCACGGATTGAAGGAACATTCATCACATTCACTTGATTGAAAATATATTTTCAGAAAGTGAATTCTATGAAAGTTTACTTCCACTAACAGCTAGTGTTAACCCTAGTACAACTAATCCGTATCCTTCCAGCGTTTGACCAAACCTGCGTCCAAATCAAACAAATCCAGCACCCGACCTACCGTGTGATCGACCAGTTCGTCTATGGTTTCAGGCATAGGGTAAAACGCGGGAACTGGCGGCATAATAATGGCACCCATTTCGGTGGCAGCCACCATATTGCGACAATGGCCCAGATGCAATGGCGTTTCACGCACCATTAGTACTAGGCGGCGGCGCTCTTTCAGGGTGACATCGGCAGCCCGTGACACCAAGGTACTGCACACGCCTGTGGCTATTTCTGCCAAGGTTTTGACTGAACATGGCGCAACTATCATGCCATGAGCACGAAATGAGCCACTGGATATAGAAGCGGCCACATCGTCATTGGCGTGGACAAAGTCAGCCAAGGCATTAACCTGAGCGACTTTCATATCGCTTTCATACGCCAATGCCACCATCGCGGAGCGTGACATGACTAGGTGGGTTTCTAGTCCCAACTGGCGCAACGCCTGCAACATGCGTATGGCATAAATATGGCCAGACGCCCCCGTCACGGCAACGATCATGCGTTTTTTTTGAGCATTACGGGGAGTAATAAGGTCTTGAGACAAAATAACCTCGGTGATGAATGATTAAGCGCTAACAATACACTAATGTCTGCTTGTTAAACATTACATCCAGCTAAAGTTGAATCGTGGATACTAAGTACACAGAATCACGTAAAATGAAGTTTGTCTCGAATTGTTAATAGCAGTGCGGCATAGCCGCCTTTTCATTGGCCAGTGCTATGTTGAAACTTGTTTTGATCGTTATATATGCCCTGATCCCACTAGCGAACTTAAATAGCGCCAAAGCACCCAGTGCGTTATTTTATGTCGCATTGATTACGGCCTTAGCCATGTTGTCCATCCAGCGTTTTGCCGGGGCGGGCAGCATAAGCAAACGTTATTGGCCATTAATTGTTAGTTACAGCATTCTACTTCTGGCAGTAGCGTTGTCGTCATTGGCGTATGGCCACTGGGCGGG
Organism: Alcaligenaceae bacterium; assembly: GCA_013416485.1. Lineage (GTDB taxonomy): Bacteria > Pseudomonadota > Gammaproteobacteria > Burkholderiales > Burkholderiaceae_B > JAGOAJ01. The sequence continues at coordinate 173,979 of JACCEO010000001.1, read as the reverse complement.
CACAAATGGCGAGGGTGCCTTACGGTTTTTCCTGGGATTATGGTTATTACTATTAGTTTTACCCCAGATAGACCGAAAACTATTACAGCAATCCGTTTGGGGCGTATACATAGCAGGGCTGGTGTCTACCGTGCAGGTATTCCAGCTAACTTGGCCTGACTTTTACCGCCCTGATACCCCGTTTCATAACGCAGTTACCTATGGAAACCTTATGCTGATACTTAGCGTCATCAGCCTATTTTCCATTCATTGGTCGTTAACTTCCTGGCCTCGCACCGAACGTATCTTCAAGCTGCTAACCAGTGCCATTATTTTTGGCGGTTTTATGCTGACGCAGACACGTTCTGGCTGGGTGGCCATGCCATTATTTATTTTCCTGGGCGTTATTCTATTTTCACAATCACGCCACCTAGGACGGATCGCCGCAGTAACGGTAATTGGTTTAGTTATCGCAGTAGGGATATTCAGCACTAGTGATGCTTTACGCGACCGCACCACTCTGGCATACCAAGAAGTTACAGAATGCCGTGGCGAAGGCAGTAACAACACTACGTCAGTTTGTATCCGTTTACAGTTATGGCGCGCTGCCGTCGACATGCTCAAACAGCACCCTTGGGTCGGTATAGGTAATGGCAGCCATTTTGCGGATGTCCTGAAAACAGACTCTTACCCGAAAGGTTTGGTATCCGAATTTGTAGTTACTGAATACTTTGGCGAGCCCCACAATGACCTCCTGTTCGCATTGGCGGCGTTTGGCATACCTGGCGGCATTGGTCTATTGTTAATTTACCTAGCGCCAGTTTGCTACTTTGTTAAACGAACAGGCCGTGGCCTTAGCCCAGAAATTCGTGCCGCTGCCGTCATGGGGATAGCGCTTTGCTTAGGCTTTGCCATCTTCGGGATTACCGAACTGATGTTTAGACGCATGCATGTAATAGGGCTCTACTCTATGCTGGTTGCACTATTTATTACCTTATCTGACCCAAAAAATAGTAATTCCCCCTTAAACAATAAGGCAGTTTTCTAATGGCTGACAGTGTGGTTTTTCTACGCAGCATGCAGTACTTTGGCGATCAGCTGGCTGCTTTCCCTTTGCTGTATCAACTTAAGCAATCCAGGCCTGGTCGCAGCATTAAGGTAGTCGCCCACGACCCCATCGAGGCCTATTACACCAACTTGCCCTGGGTGGACGAATTTGTCCAAGCCGACCGCCTTATTGATAAGTATCGTGCCATTACACGCAAAACAGATCTTGTCATCGCCTTGCATCATTCCAGCGAACAATACGGTGCACTCGCTTTGCTGCGTTGGCCCGCATTGCGCTTGGGCTTCAAAAACCAACGCGTCACGGATTTCGTCTGGAATCGCTCTTGGCCCAAGGACATGGATGAATACATAGGCCTGGCCAATTTAAATCTACTGCGCAGGGCTTACGACTTTGCCCCTGAAGCAGCGGCCCAAGCTTGCATGACGTCTATTGCAGCTAACGCACAGCCCAGCACTACACGAGCTGACGTGGTCATGATGCCAGGCGGTGGTGCTGGTCAATTCAAGCGCTGGGGTGTGCGTAACTATGTTGCACTCGCTGACCAACTAAAAACCCAATTAGGCCCAGATACCCGCTTCTGCTTTGTACTGGGCCCAGCCGAAGTCGAAGAAACTGCGTATTTGCAAAACCTTGCTCGTTCAGACTTCCAGCTATTAATTTCACAACCCATAGCAGACATTGCTTATGTGGCTTTACATAGCCGCCTTATTATTGCCAATGACTGCGGCCCGTCGCATTTAGCGCAAAATACCTGCAGGCCTTATGTCGGTTTATTTAACGAGCCCAACCTGGAATGGTTCTGGAGCCGCGATAACTCGGCATCGGTAACTCCTAGCAATGGCACTACTGATATTCAGTCTATTAGCGTAGATCAAGTGTTTGCTGCCTGCCAGAAGGTACTAGCCTGACGACAGCATGTCATCGTCAATGTCCCGCGCTACCAGCTCCAGGCGCTCGCTTTCAAAATCGGCATGTAAGGGTTCAACGTCAGGCAAGACTTTATTGGCCTTGGCTGACAAGTCACCAAACCTGACGACCTTGCCGTATAGACCTTGCTGTCCAGCTACCGCTTTGACGGTATCGTTGTAATGACGGCTAACCGTATCTAAAGTGCCACCTAGGCGTTTCAGCCGTTCAGCCACTAGCGCCACTTGGTTGAAAATTTCGCCAGCCCTGGCGCTAAGTTCATGGGTTTGTTCGTTGCTGCGCGCTATCATCCACAAATTCGCCACGGTTTTCAGTATGGGCATCAAGGTGGTGTGCGACACCAAAATAACGTTGCGCTGGTAGCCATAGTTAAAAATGTCTTGATGGTGCTTCATGGCTTCGATATACGCAGGCTCTATGGGCATGAACATCAATACAAAGCTGGGGCTACGCATGCCAATCAGGTTGCTGTAATCTTTTTTACTTAAGTCGTCGATATGATTGCGCACGGCTTTAACGTGAGCATCCAGGGCACTTTGAACTTCACCATCGGTACCAGCGGCAATGGCGCGGTCGTAGTCCACCAACGACACTTTGCTGTCAATTACGATGTGCTTCTGGTCGGGCAGCTTAACAATGAAGTCAGGCTGGCGACGGTTGCCCTGCTGGTCTTTGAAAGCCGGCTGGGCTTGGTAGTGGTCATCGGGCATCAAGCCTGCCAATTGCAGCGTACGTTCTAGTTGGACTTCACCCCAGTTACCGGTAGTTTTTTTATCGCCTTTCAAGGCGCTGGCCAGGGAATTAGCTTCGGCACTAATTTTTAACCCCATGTCCATGACGTGTTTAATTTCCATGGCCAGCGACACATTGCCACGCAACGTTTCATCATGAACTTGGTTGACGCGCTGTTGAAAACCATGAATTTGATCTCGCAGGGGCTTTAACATAGCGTCCAACGACAGTTGGCTGTTATGTGCCAGACTTTTGCCCTTTTCTTCCAGAATTTGGTTCGCCAAGTTCTGGAATTCCAATTTCAACTGCAGCTTGGACTGCTCAAAGTTAGATTTTATTTCTTGCAGACCTAGCAACTTTTCTTCGTAGCTGGCTTGCTGGCTGGCGGCTTCGGTTTTCAAGTGCGAAATTTGTGCATTTAAAAGCTTAATTTCAGCAGTACGGCCATCCAGCTGGTCACGGGCTTCGTCCAGACGCTCGTGCAAATTGTGAACGTTAGCGTTGCTACCCGCCAACTCGCGGTCCAGTTGTGCCAGGCTGGCATCTAACTCCATTACGCGAGCCTGAGCGCGCCGCTGCCCTGGCCTATGCAACAGCCACCCTAGCACGACGACACCCAGTGCTAAGGCAGCTGCCAGCCATACCCAGATCATGTAATCTGTAGGTAATGGCAGGCTATTAACCATGACGCAAGGCGACGGTTTTCAGTACAGAAAAGCCCAACAAAGCGTCGAAGCCTTTTTCACGTCCATGACCACTGGACTTCAGCCCGCCAAACGGCAGTTCTACACCGCCGCCTGCACCATAGTTATTCACAAAGACCTGACCGCAACGCAATTTACGCGCCATGCGCAATTGACGGCCGCCATCGTTAGTCCACACACCAGCCACCAGTCCATATTCAGTGCCATTCGCCAAACGTAGCGCATCGGCCTCGTCGGTGAACGGCATAGCTACCAGCACTGGACCGAAGATTTCTTCCTGGGTCAGGCTACTGTCATGCGGTACATCGCGTAGCAACACCGCTTCCTGGTACCAACCTTCTGGGTTCGCTTCCGGAACAATTTGCCCACGCGCCAGCACCTGTAGCCCTTGCTCGTCGGCCTGGGCCAACATAGTACGCACTCGCTCGAATTGCTTTTGCGTGACCAACGGCCCCATATCCAGGTTCATGTCTGGTGGGCCAGCACGCAATGCGCTAAACAAGACAGCCAGCCGCTCCAGCACGGTCTCATAAATACCTTGCTGAACCAATAAGCGGCTGCCAGCGGAACAGGTTTGCCCACAGTTCTGGGCAATCGCATTCACAATGACCGGCAAAGCGGCATCCAAGTCAGCATCGTCAAACACAATTTGTGGAGATTTCCCGCCCAGTTCCAGCACGGTTGGGCAATGGCGACGTGCTGCAGCTTCAGCCACCCTTTGTCCTGTTACAGTAGAGCCGGTAAACGAAATATGGCTAATATCAGGGTGTTCTGTAAGACTAGCGCCAGCTTCATGCCCATAGCCAGTCACCACGTTCACCGCACCAGCGGGAAAGCCGACATCGGCTGCTAATTGCGCCAGAAATAAAGAAGACAAGCTGGCATCTTCGGCAGGTTTGATCACACACGCATTACCTGCCGCCAAAGATGCACCCACACTGCGCCCAAAAATTTGCATGGGATAGTTCCAGGGAATCACATGCCCGGTAACGCCATGCGGCTCGCGCAGGGTCATAACGGTATAGCCGGTGTCATAAGGCAAGGTTTCACCATGCAGTTTGTCGCAAGCGCCAGCGTAGTATTCAAAATAACGTGCCAGGGCTATGGCATCGGCACGCGCAGTCTTATGCGATTTACCGGTATCCAGGGATTCCAGTTGCGCGATTTCTTCAGCGTGCTCTAGAACCGCAACGCCCAGCTTGGCTAACAAGCGACCACGCTCGCGTGCATTGATGAGGCCCCAAGGTCCGTCAAAGTTATCACCCAAAGCGGCCAGTGCCGCCTGAACCGCCAGGTCGATATCGGTGCTGTCACCACGGGCAATGTGTGCACACACCTGGCCGTTACTGGGATCTAACACCGGTATGCTAAGTCCGCCATGCGCATCGACGCGTTGGTTGTTGATAAAGTGATGCGGTGTCATGGCCGCGATGCTACGTACTGCTGTGATTTGCATGGTGCTATCAATTCAAAGTCAAAAACACCCTCCAATGTAATGCGTTTTTGATAAATCAGAAAGCGCACGACGGCGTACCCCTATTCCCCAGCGAGTCTGCAACCCTATCGGCTATGGCAAAAACATCAACCTGTGCTACAACAACTCTTTAATCGGGTAAATTATCTTCATCATCAAATCAACAACCCGGCGCTTGTTCCGGGAAACTTTCCCCTGTAACCCGCCCAGACACTATTAGCCGTAGCGGCAAGCCATCACGACGCATAATACCTGGACGCTTGGGATACTGCCCTAGTAGCAGAAGCACATTTGCTTGCACGGAGAATAACGAACATGACAACAAACAACAGCACAGTTAACTTCCATGACGGTCGTAGCGCGCCCCAGTTAGGCCTAGGGGTCTGGCAAATTGAAAACGCTCAGGTCACCGGTGTCGTACGCACAGCGCTAGAGCTAGGCTATCGCTCTATAGACACTGCGGCCTTCTACGACAACGAAACAGGCGTAGGCTTAGGCATACGTGAATCTGGCATACCCCGCGACGAAATCTTCCTGACCACCAAATTATGGAACGACCAACATGGCCACGCCCTAAGTCGGGCTGCCTTTGAAACCAGCCTGGAAAAACTAGGTGTAGATTACCTGGATTTATATCTGATCCACTGGCCTGTACCAAAAACCGACCTGTATGTTGAAGCCTGGGAGACCTTGATCCAACTGCGTGACGAAGGCTTAATCAAATCGATAGGCGTTTCCAACTTTAAAATCAATCACTTGCAAAAGCTACTGGATAAAACCGGCGTAATGCCCGTGGTTAACCAGATAGAACTTAATCCTAGTTTTCAACAAAACGCGTTACGTTTATTCCACACTGAACAGGAAATTATTACCGCTGCCTGGAGCCCTCTGGGGCAAGGTTGTTTATGGGACAGCCCAGTACTGGCTGCCATCGCCCATAAGCATCAGCGTACTATTGCCCAAATTGTGCTGCGCTGGCATGTTCAGTTAGGCAATATGGTGCTGACCAAATCGGTGTCGCCAGCGCGCCTGCAAGAAAACATGCTGGTATTCGATTTCAAGCTGGATGATGACGACATGGCCGCCATTGCCACTATGGATAACCCCGACGGCAGGCAAGGACCAGACCCCGAGTTATTTCGCCTGCACAAAGACGCGGTTTAACCAGCCCATAACGCCGCCACGACCCACCAAGGCCACGGCTATTAATAACAGGCCCAGACCCAGCATCCAGTATTCCGGGCTGGCGTCGGCCAACCAGTTATGCACGGCCATATAGACTATGGCCCCTATCAGGCCGCCATACAGGCGGCCTGTACCACCCAATACCAAAATAATTAGCACTTCTGCAGAACGGTGAAAGCTTAGGGACTCTATACCCACGAATTGCGTAGTCTGCGCCAACAAAGCGCCCGCCACCCCAGCGATTGCGGCAGATAAACAATACGCCATACGCAAGCGCTGACCCACGGGACTGCCTAATGCCTGCATGCGTAAGCGATTCTGGTGTATGCCCCGCAGTGACACACCAAAAGGCGATTGCACAATACGACGAACCACCAAAAATGCCACCAACACCATGCCATAGGCATATACAAAGCCAGTACGCCCGTATAGATCGAATTCGAAATAGCCCAAAACATTTGCAATTTCTATGCCATGCATGCCATCACTACCACCAGTGATATCAGCATATTGCATGGCAAGCTCGCCCAGTAGAACGCACACGGCAATGGTGATCATTAAACGGGTTAAGTCGGCACCACGAACCACTAAGCCACTAAGCAAATACCCCAGCAGCGCACATGCAACCAAAGCCATTAACACACCTGAAAATGGCTCATTCCAGCCATGCGTTGCTAGCCAGCCGGCGGTGTAAGCACCTGCACCAAAAAATGCAGCATGGCCCACCGTAAGTATCCCTGCATAGCCCAAAGCCAGGTCCAGCGATACGGCGAACAAGCCCACAATCAGCATTTGGGTCAGCAAGGGCAGCTTTTGTGGCAGGAAAAAATAGCACAACGCCAATGCCAGCCAGAAAAGCACTTCGACCCAGGTAGTACGACGTATACCTAGCGTAGCTTTTTTCATGACTTGCCCTTGGGTGTCAGTAAACCATTAGGGCGTAATAATAAAACCAACACCATAACGATATACACCAGGAAAGCCCCTGTTGCGGGCAAGTAATACTTGCCAGCCATATCCACAACGCCTATCAACAGCGCCGCCATCAAAGGCCCTAGCAAGGTACCTGCCCCGCCTACTGCCACCACCATCAGAAAATAGATCATGTACTTCAAGGCAAATGCGGGCTCCATGCCTAAAAGCTCTAGGCTAAGCGCCCCGCCTACGCCGGCAAGCCCAGCGCCTAGCGAAAAGGTCAGAAAAAAAAGCCGCTGTACGTTAATTCCCAAGCCTTGGGCTGCCCTGACGTTGTCTACCGCTGCCCTGACCCTGGCACCATAAGCCGTTCTGGACACTCCCAGCACCAGCAACACCATGACCACTAGGCCGCTAAGCACCAAAAAGCTGCGGTAACGCCCTAAGGCTAATCCCAGAAACGAATACTGCCCTTGCAGCCAAGTGGGCAAGGTAAACAGTTGTACCGACGGCCCAAACAACCAGCTTGCCAAGGCGGTGGCCACAAACACCACGCCTATGGACAGCAACACCTGATCCAGTGGAGAGCCCCTGTACACATGGCGAAACAACAAAACTTCCAGCACCCCACCCACTACCGCGGCAACCACAAAGGCGACACCCAGTGCCAACAAAAAACCCAGGCCCCAGCTATTCATGGCAAGTAAAGCGGCATAGCCTCCCACCATAGCAAACACCCCATGAGCCAAATTAACGAAGTTCATGAGCCCCAAGGTAATCGACAGGCCTACACTGATTAAAAACAGCAGCATGCCATAGGCTATGCCATCAAAAATCACCGTCGCCATTATGCGCACCGCACCATTTACTTAGCAGACAAGGCCGGGTCTTGCACCTGATCAAACTGATCAAACTCGATATTTACCAGTTTCCCATCTACGTTTTCTGTACGGCGTATGTAAACCGTTTGTACGATATCGCGGGTATCTGCATCTATGCGTATGGGGCCTCTCGGGCTATCCAGCTCTAGTCCCTTCAACGCCGCCATAATGGTATCTGCAGTCATATCGCCAGCTGTCTTTTGCATGGCGGCATCCAGGGCAGCCAGCGCGTCATAGGCAGCCACCGAGAAATAACTGGGTCGCATGCTGGTGCCAAATTCAGCTTCGAAATCATGGACGAATTTTTTGTTTTTAGCCGACGGATGCGCATAGGAATAATGATGGCTAGTTACCAACCCTAGTGCCACATCACCGGTAGCTTCCAAATAGCTATCGTCAGTGGCTTCGCCCGTGGCATATAAGGTGATCCCGGCCTTATCCAGACCACGTTCTTGCCAGGCTTTCATAAACGCAGGCGGCATCACCCCTGAAGGGAAAAAGATAAACGCGGCATCGGGCTGTGCATCTTTAATACGTTGCACATAGGCAGAAAAGTCGGGATTGCTCATGGGAGTGCGGATCTGATCCGTGACTTGCCCACCACCTTTGGTAAAGGCGTCTTTAAACGCCAATTCCGCATCCATACCCGAGCCATAATTCGCCACCACGGTATACGCAGTTTTGACACCATGCTTAAGCATCCATTGCGCCATCGGTGCAGACACCTGCTGCACCGTAAACGCCACGCGGGCAATATAGGGCGAACTGGCAGTTATGCCCGACGAGGCCGCGTTCATGACAATGGTGGGGATTTTCCCTTTGGTGACTACCGGGGCGATGGCATAGGCATTCGGACTGAAATCCAAGCCTGTCAGAAAATTCACCTTGTCATTGACGATGAGTTCCTGGGCATAGCGTCTGGCTAAATCAGGTGCGGCTCCGCCCGTGTCTTTGCGTATCAGCTGTACGTCTCGTCCAGCCAACTGACCGCCATGCTCTTTCAAGTACAGCGCCATGCCCGCATCGAACTGGCGACCGTAATCAGCATAAGGCCCGGACCAACTGGCAATCACCCCTATGCGTATTGGTTCTTGCTTAGCCGCTTGGGTAGGCGCGACAACAGTTAGGGCCATTAGCCCCAAGCCAATTAGTGTCGTTAAGGTTTGTGTCTTCATAAGAAACAGATGTCCTGTAGTTAACGCGGTTCTAAGGCTCGTCGTGCACCACCGCTTAGGCCAGCGGCCAAGGCTGGCGCACACGCGAACACCACGAATAGGGCAATGGCCGCATATTGCGCCCCAACCAACCCACCAGGCTGCGTAAAGCCAGCCGCATTCGTTACCATACCGGCCACGCTAGCACCCAAGGCCATCGCATATAGCTGCAAGGTGGTAATGGCCGCTGACGCCACGTTTTCCTGCCCAACAGGCGCGCTTTTAAATATGCGTGTTAATAAGTGCGGCCAACATACACCCACCCCTAAGCCCACCCCAACCAAAGGCGGTATTAACCACCAATCACTGCCCCCCAGCTTCAACGATGCCATAGGCATCAGTATGGCCAACAACGCAATCGACACGGCTGAAATCAAAGGTCCCACCATAATCATGCGATTAGCCACGGCTTCGGAGCGGCTGGAACTGATAAATGAGCCCGTCGTCCAGCCTGCCGATAACAACGCCATCCAATACCCGGCAACCAAGGGTGTTTTATTATGAATTACCTGTAGGAAGTAAGGAATAAAAATCTCTATGGTTACGCCTGCACTAAGCAGAAAAACACAGGCATACAAACTACCCAAGGCGGTTTTCATTGAATACGAGCCGCTAGGCATAATACGAGCTGTGGCGCGGTTGTCAGCACGGGCGATTAGTACCGTTAACAGCAAGCCACCAGCTACGCCTGCCAAATTCCAAGTCCATAGATCAGAGACGCTACCTACAGATACCACCATGACTGACAAAATCAGCAACGAGATTTTGCCCAAAGGTGCTTTCACTGGTTGGCTACCAGCACTGGCCGTTTTAGCGGCCAACTGAGTATGTACCAACCAGGCCAAAGCTGCCGCCAACGGCACAACAGCCCAAAACGCCATACGCCAATGACCTGTTTGCGCAAAAATTCCACCTATGGCCGGCCCAGCCAATGTGGCTATGCCCCACATACTGGACACTAGCACCATAGCGCGCGGCCATAAGCGCTCTTCAAATACCAGCCGGACTGACGAATAGCTTAGGCCCAGTAATAGGCCACCGCCCAAGCCCTGAGCGGTACGCCCTACCAATAACCACGGCATACTAGGCGCCAAGGCGCACCCTACTGTGCCCAACACAAACAGTGCAATCGCCAGCAGGAATGCTTTTTGTGTGCCTATGACATCCATCGCCTTAGGTGACAAGGCCGAACCCAGTATGGATGCCGCCACAAACAAGGTGGTGTTCCATGCGTAGTATTCCAACCCTCCGATATCTTGGACTACAGACGGCAAAATGGTGGTGACCATGTAAACATTCACGGCGTGCAGCGCCACGCCCCCAGACAAGGCCAAGGAACGCAGTCCGTTTTTACCGGACAGTAGTTCTGACCACGAACCAGATTGTTTGGTACTCATAGTTTCAACATCATTAATAGTGCGGTGGCCTTTCTTGTGTGTAAGCATCGGCACCATCAGCATCCCCTGTGCCCATACGCTTGGCCAAGGACGCGCATGTGGCACGCAGTTCGTCTATCTGTTTCTGTTGCCTATATATGATGTCGCTAAGTTCCTGTGTAAGGTCTTCCTGAGCCAGAACCTTAAGTTCTATATCCATCAAACGCTTTTCTGTCATTGCCACGTGTTCCATTACCGCAAAAACCACTAGTTTAGTCGGTCGCCAATAAATAAATACCCTACTGGAAAACCCTTGTGATATCATAGTCTTGCTAAATGATAAAAAATACGCTAATACCTTTTAACCGATTTACTAGGGTATCCAGTAGCCTATGGGCATTTATTTACTGACTTTCAAGGAGTACACACATGGCTAAAGAAGAGCTGATCGAAATGGGCGGACTAGTTACAGAGGTTCTACCCGACTCTCGCTTTCGCGTCACATTGGACAACGGCCACCCCGTCGTCGCCTACACTGGCGGAAAAATGCGCAAGCACCACATCCGTATCCTGGCAGGCGATAAAGTCTCCTTGGAAATGTCACCCTACGACCTCAGTAAGGGCCGTATTACATTTCGCCATATTGCTGGCCGCCCAGCAGCAGGTCCACGCCCCCAGCGTCGCCGCTAAGCCTTGCGAACGCGGGTGTTCCAATGGCGCATCCGTTTTCTCACACACCAACCATTACAATTGGGCAAGTTCACTACTGCCATTAAGGCATGTTTTTGATGCGCACTTCGCCTATGCCCTGCCCACCCCCATACACCGAAAACACTGACACCGTCGCACTGCCTGCCGAATTAGCAGCCATGCCACAATGGTCAGAGTTTTCCGCAGCAGCTCAATCCGCCAGCATACAAACCAACGCTTTGCGTGTTATCAACGTGGCTGGCATCGCCCTGGATATCAGCGGTCAAGTCACCTCGCCGCGCTTGGTAAACGCCACGGCTCAATTACTACAAGCACGCCATTTAGATCAAGCTCGTAGCACGTTGTTGCAAGGTGGCATCAGCAACCTGACCGAAGATCGCCCCGCTTGGCACACCGCCCTGCGCGCACCTGCTCCTGCTGAAGACATCGCTTTCGAGCGCGAACGCATGAATGCCTTTGTGCGGTTAGCAGACTCGGAACGACGGTGGCGGAATATTATTCATATCGGTATAGGCGGCAGCGATTGGGGCGTACGGCTATCGGTCAATGCGTTTGGCTATGCTGGCGCTTGGCGCCAAGTCCACTTTGTGGCCAATATCGACGGCCATGCCATGCAAGGCTGCTTGGCCGGGCTAGACCCTCACGACACCCTGGTGGTGCTGGCATCCAAGTCGTTCACCACGGCCGAAACCCTACAAAATGGCCAACGCGCCCTAGAGTGGTTGTTGGCCTCGGGGGTCAAAAACCCCCACAGCCAAATCGTTGCCATTACTGCCAAACCCCAGTTGGCTAAGCAATGGGGCATACCTGACAGCAATATTTTCAGGCTATGGGATTGGGTAGGTGGCCGCTTTTCCTTATGGTCCGCTGTCAACCTAACAACCGCATTGGCGATCAGTGTAGATATTGTTGCCGGCATGCAGGCAGGCGCGGCAGCTATGGACAGCCATTTCAACACCGCTCCCATCGCTGAAAACGCCCCCGTCCAAATGGCCGTGTCCGGCGTTATCAACCGCAGTCTATTGGGTTATGGTTCCTTGAATATTGCACCCTACGATTTCAGACTAGCAAATCTGGTGCCCTATATTCAGCAGCTGGAAATGGAGTCCCTAGGTAAATCCGTCAACCTGGCAGGCGATCCTGTCGGCGTACCCACTGGCCCTGCGGTTTGGGGTATGCCAGGTACTGACGCCCAACACACGTTTTTCCAATGGCTGCACCAAGGCAGCGACGGCGCTCCCGTAGACTTTATTGTCTGCCAAGACCCCGATCACACCTGGACTAATCACCACCAAAGCTTGCTGGCCAACTGTCTGGCGCAGCGCGAAGCCCTGTTAAAAGGCAAGTCTTACGACAGCGCGCTACACGAAAACCTGCAAGCCGGCATGGCCTTGCCCCAAGCACAATGGCTGGCCAAACACCGTATGCATGCTGGTGGTCGCCCCTCTAATTTGCTAGTGCTGTCACGCCTGTCGCCCTACACCCTAGGAGCCTTGCTGGCGCTGTATGAACACAAGGTGTTTGTCCAAGCCCTGATCTGGGGCATCAATCCGTTTGATCAGTGGGGCGTGGAATACGGTAAGGTCCTAGCTACAGACATACTGCAAGCAATATCAGGCCAGAAAGTACCCAACCAAGCCCACGATGCATCTACGGCGCACTGGATAGAGCTATTTTCAAGCAGCCAGCAGCGCCGCTCCAGCGGCGCCTGCTCTGACAATGATTAGTCCGTGTCCAACATAAACTGCGCTATCAGGTTTACCTGCTGTTCAAGCATGTGCTTGCCATAATGCACAAAACACCCTTTGTCCTGTGCAGCCAGCAAAAGTGGTGTTTGCTCAGGCTTCATGATGATTTCTGCGACAACCATGCCTGGCGTTAAACGACTGACATCCAGCGGCAAAGGATCGGATGCCTGCATACCCAACGAGGTTGCGTTAATGACCAGATCGTGACCTGTTGGATCGGCTGCGCCAACCAACAGTGTCACCTGAGGAAACACCGCTGCCACCCGATCAACAATGTCTTGTGCCTTGGCGCGCGTACGGTTGGCTATGGTCAAGCTAGCCACACCGGCTTGTGCCAGAGAAAACGCAATAGCCCCAGCAGCACCACCGGAACCTACCAGCAGCGCACGCTTGCCCTTAGGGTCATGCCCCTGTCGGCATAAACCGCTGACAAAACCTGCGCCATCGAACGTATCGCCCAGCAAACTTCCGTCCGGCATGCGTCGTATGACATTGACCGAACCTATGGCCCGACCAGCAGGCCCCAGGTCATCGCACAGCTGAGCGGCAACGGTTTTATGTGGCACAGTCACTATGACGCCGCCTAGGTTTTTCATGCTGCGAAAGGCAGTAAAGACGGCTGCCAAACCATTTACGTCCACATGGACGGGAACTAGCACCGCATCCATATTTTGCTTTGCAAAATAACTATTCAGGACCTCGGGGGTTTTTACCTGAGCAATCGGGTCTGCCACTATCGCATAAAGCTTGGTACTGCCTGTAATCATGGCATCCTCCTTAAATATGTAAGGCTCTGTCGTAGGCAGATAGCACGGCTTCGTGCATCGCCTCGGATTGCGTAGGATGGGGGAAAATAGTGCGCATCAGATCCACTTCTGTAGTTTCCAGCTCGGTGGCAACCACATAGCCTTGGATCATTTCGGTGACTTCCTCACCCACCATATGGGCACCCAGCAACTCGCCGGAGCTCGCGTCCATGACCACCTTCACAAACCCTTCGGTCGCTCCCAATGCAATCGCCTTGCCATTGGCGGCAAACGGAAATTTGCCGACACGTACTGTATGCCCATCTGCTCGTGCTTGCTTTTCCGTCAGCCCCACATGGGCCACCTGAGGATAGCTATAGGTGCACGCTGGGACCCGGCTGATGTCTATCGGCTGAGGATCCAGACCCGCAATTTTCTCTATACAGACCAAGGCCTCGTGGGATGCCTTGTGTGCCAACCAGGGTGCACCAGCCACATCACCAATAGCATATACCCCTGGCTGGTCGGTAGCACCATAGCCATCAGTAATGATATGAGTATTGTCGACCTTCACTCGCGTCGTTTCCAGCCCCAGGCCTTCCACATTACCAACAATACCCACGGCCACTAGGATAACGTCCACATCCAGAGTAGTGGCCTGTGCATCAGACAGCGTCACCTGCCATGCCAGCCCCTTACGCTGAGTATTGGCTATCCCATGCCCCAGATGCAGTTTCATGCCCTGTTTGGTCAAGGCATCACCGACATAAGCGGATATTTCATGATCCTCACCCGGCAGAACGCAATTTGCCATTTCAACCACATGCACTTCTGAACCCAAGGCATGGTAGAAGCTAGCGAATTCTATGCCTATGGCACCAGAGCCTATGACCAACAAACGCTTAGGCACGTGGGTTGGTGTCAGGGCCTCACGGTAATACCATACGCTTTGCGCATCAGCCTCCAGGCCTGGCAATGTACGCGCACGCGCGCCGGTTGCCAGCACAATGTGCTTTGCGGTAAGTTCACTTACGTCTTTGTCGCCCTCTAGACGCAAGCGACCAGGCTCAGCCAAGCTTGCATGGGCATTAAAAACAGTAATGCCATTTTTTTTCATTAAATGGCCTACGCCGCGCTGCAGTTGTGTCGCCACAGCACGTGAACGCGCCACCATCGCAGGTAAATCTACGCTGGGTGTTTCAACCTTGACACCAAATTGCGCTGCCGAGCGCACTAAACGCAACACGTCGGCAGAGCGCAGCAAAGCCTTGGTGGGAATACAGCCCCAATTCAGGCAGATACCACCTAATTGGAATTTTTCCACCAAGGCGGTGCGCAATCCCAGTTGTGCGGCACGAATAGCCGCCACATACCCACCGGGCCCACCACCCACGATCACGACATCAAATTCAGTATGTTTCATCACAAACTCAAATCAGAGCAGACAAGGGATTTTCAATTATCCGCTTGAAAACAGCCAACCACTGCGCTGCCAGCGAACCATCGATAGCACGATGATCCACAGACAAGGTTACGGTCATGACAGATCCAACCCGCAGCTCGCCGTCCGTGACTACAGGTCGCTGCTCAACGGCACCTACGGCCAATATGGCGGCTTGAGGCGGATTGATAATGGCAGAAAACTCGGTGACACCGAACATGCCCAGGTTACTGACAGTGAAGCTGCCGCCCTGATATTCGTGCGGAGCCAACTTGCCTGCACGTGCACGCGTGGCCAAGTCCACAATGCTAGAGGCAATCACCGATATTGGCTTGGTGTCTACAGCAGGAACTACAGGCGTAATCAAGCCTGTATCGGTAGACACTGCCACGGCAATATCTATGGTGTTGTAGCGACGCAATGCCTCTTCTGTCCAGCTGACATTCATTTCAGGCAGCTCGCGCAGGGCGGCACCTACCGCTTTCACAATAATGTCATTGACTGAAATCTTACATGTCCCACCTGTATTAATCTGAGTACGTAAGGCCAACAAGCTATCCATGTAGCAATCAGCATTCAGGTAAAAATGTGGAATAGTGGCTTTACTTTCCGACAAACGTCGCGCAATTGTGCGTCGCATGTTGGAGTGTGGGATTTCCGTATAGTTTTGCACGGTGTCCCTAGCCGCTACTGACACAGCTTGCACTGCGGTTGTTTTCACTATTGCAGCCTGCATATCACGCTTAATTATGCGTCCATGTGGACCGCTACCGGTCAAGGTGCTCAGGTCTATGCCAGCATCCCTGGCCAAGCGACGCGCCAGTGGGCTGGCAAAAATGCGCTTACCAGATTGCTGGGCCTGTATTGCCTCTGGTGTGGACTGTAACTCAGGTGTGGATAGCACCGTCGCAACCGGCTGCCCTTCAGACGAAGCTGCATCTGCAGCCAACCCTTCTTTAGCCAGCAAGGCATCAATATCGACGTCTTTTTCATCGGCTTCGAACAACACTGCAATCGGAGCACCTACGTCTATGTCTTGGCCAGCAGCGCCTAGTATTTTGCCCAGTATTCCCGCCTGGTCAGCGGCAAACTCAATCACCGCCTTTTCAGTTTCGATTTCAGCCAAGCAATCACCCACGGCGACCTGATCACCTTCGTTTTTGCTCCAGGTCACGATAATGGCCGACGTGGTGTTGGCAGCCACTTCAGGCATGCGAATAAGTATCGCCATATCAGTCTTTCCTTTTTTGCAAATCGGCGCGATAGCTGGCTATGTCCTCATATTGCACGAGTTCCAGCACATTACCTTCTGGATCGCGGCAAAAAGCCAAGTAGACACCAGGCCTGACCTCGACACGTTCATTGCCCGTCATGAACTTGGTGCCTGCATCCAGCAGACGCTTGATGGCGGCGTTGATGTCAGCCACGATAAAGGTCAGATATATTGCGCCGGGCTGATCAAGTATGTAGGCTGGAGCCCCGGTTGCTGTTACAGGCACATTAGGCGCCAACAGTTTGATGCGTTCACCATACGAGGTTTGCAGCCGTACCACGGTATACCCGTCCGCCGACAAGCCTGAAGGTTCAGACTTATCAGCTGGTACCACAAACTCGCTAATAAATGTGAAACCCAGCAGGTCTTCATAAAAATTACGCAATCCAGCCAGATCGCGACAGGCTATCCCCACTTCCAAGGGTGCGGTCATTTCAAATTTCATACCATCCTCCTTGAGGTTAAAGGCTTACGCCCAGATTTTGCATGGTCTGCTTCAGACCCTCGACCACTTCTTCGGTACGAGCGCATGCCGCACGCTCCAACACCTTGGAAATACTGGGTGATGCCTCGCCGCCAGTGACGCGCTGCACGGGCTGGTCCAGCCAGTCAAAGAAGCGCTGCTGGATTTCATCCGATAACCAGCCGCCATACGATGTACCTTGAGCGCCCTGTTCTACGATCAAGACATTATTGGTCTTGCGTATGCTTGCGCCTATGGTGTCCCAATCCAGACTGGCACGATCCAGCCAACGTAAGTCAATAACATCGGCATCCACACCGGTTTGTTCCACTGCTTCTAACGCATGGGCTACCATGGACAAATACGTCAACACCGTCAGATCTTTACCACTACGGCGTACCGCTGCTTTACCAAAAGGAATTTGGTAATCCAGGTCATCCACAGGAGCTGGGCCACTAGAGGCGTAAAGATCCACATGCTCTATTACCAGTACAGGATCTTTCAGCGCCAAGGCGGCATTCATCAAGCCCACGTAGTCAAACGGCGTAGACGCTGCCACTATGCGCCAACCTGGGCTGGTTGCAAAAATACCAGCCGGGTCCATAGAGTGCTGAGAACCATAACCAGTACCCATGGCGACTTTGGTGCGCAACACCAGTGGCATATCGATATCGCCGCCAAACATATGGCGCGCCTTGCCAATTTGGTTGAATACCTGATCCGCAGCCACCCACATGAAATCCGGGTACATGAACTCGACAACAGGTTTATAACGTCCATCCATCGCCATACCGCCACCCAGGCCCACAAAAGCATTTTCACTGATGGGCGTACCCAGTATCCGATCAGGGAATTTGTCTTTTAGGCCACGTGTGGCGCCGTTGGTGCCGCCCTTCAGGCGGTGTACGTCTTCGCCCATGACCACGACGCCGCGATCCGTTTCCATGCGACGCTCCATGACATCGGCGACCAGGTCAATGAATTTACGATTTTCCAGCTTGCCTTGGAAGCTGTCTTGCTCTTCGGTGCGTGCGCCTGCCAACTCGCTAAGGTCACCGCGCATACCCACATCACGAAAGCCCGGTTCTGGCCACAATTCGGGACGTATGCGTTTTTTTCCCGCTTTGCTGGCAGGGTCCACTTCCGTCAACGCAGCAACCGCCTGCGCCATAGAGGCCTGCATAGTGGCTCGCAATGACGCGATTTCTTCTTGGGTGATCAGCCCGCGCTCTTGCATGCGGCGCCCCAATAGATCCAGAGGGTCGCGTTCACGCCAGGCGTGTTCTTCTTCTTTGCTCCGGTAACCAAAGGCACTACCAGGAAAACCGCCGTTCTGATGAAAAAAACGGTAAACATCCGCCTCGATAATAGTGGGGCCATTGCCCGCACGCATATGCGCCAACGCCTCTTCCATGGCCAGATGAACCGCTAATGGGTCCATACCGTCAACTTTCCAACTAGGGATATTGAAAGCCAAGCCGCGTGCCGACAAGCGTGGTTCAGCAGTGGCTTCATTCACATTGGTGGATACAGCATAGCCATTGTTTTCGATAAAGAAGCACAAAGGCAATTTCCATACCGCAGCCAGATTCATAGTTTCCAGCACCGAACCTATGTTGACTGCACCATCACCAAAATAGGTAACGGCTACCGCGTCAGTACCAGCATGCTTGTGCGCCCATGCTGCACCGGCAGCCAATGGCACCCCGCCACCAACAATGGCATTGGTGCCCAAAACGCCGGCGTCGTCCCAACGCAAGTGCATGGAACCGCCACGGCCGCGACAAAACCCTTGTGACAAACCCAGGATTTCCGCCAAAGTACGCTGCAACAGGACGTCCACTTCTGATGCTAGTCCAGCCTTGGGGTCTATGCCATCCGGTGTGATATAACCCAATGCTTTGCTTAAAAACTGATGGTGGCCACGGTGAGAGCCGTTGATCTGATCAGCGCCAGTCAACGGCACTATAGACCCGGCAGCCCCACCCTCTTGGCCTATGCTAGAGTGTGCTGGACCATGAACCAGACCTTCCATCGCTAGGTCAACTACGGTTTCTTCAAAAGCGCGTATCAAGTGCAAATGTGACAGCAAAGTACCCAACAATTTGGGATCGGCCTGCTGCCAGTCGGCTTCGGTAGTGCGCAACTCTACCCACTTCGAAGTAGGGGACAACGCAATTGTTTCTGACATGAGTTTTATCTCCTGATGGGATAGATACAACGATTTAGATATAGCTGTAGGCAGACCAGCCGCCATCAGCCACAATGACCTGACCGTTAATAAATGAGGCGTGTTCTGACGCTAGGAATAAAGCTAGGGTTGCCACTTCGTGGGACTCGCCCAAACGCCCAGAGGGTGTGCGCTTGGTCAAGACATCAAGATCCATGCGCCCGGCGGCAACCAACTGATCCACCAGCGCAGTTTTCACATAACCAGGGGCAATTGCATTGACACGCAAACCCTGTTTACCCCACTCAATAGCCAGCACCTTGGTCAACATACTGACGGCCGCCTTGCTGGTGCAATAAGCCGCACGCTCGGGTGCGGCCACTTGGCCGTACATGGAAGAAATATTCAGTATGACCCCCTGCCCCTGAGCGATCATGCCCTGAGCCACGGCCTGTGCGCAATAAAACACCCCATTCACATTGATATCAATGGTCTTGCGCCAATCGGCGCCAGACAGCTCATGGGTGGGTTGATTCATAGCAATGCCAGCGTTGTTCAACAAGACATCAATGCCACCAAATGTCGCTTGAGCCTGTGCAACCGCTGCATGCACAGCCTGCTCATCAGTGACTGACGCCACATAGATCTGTACAGACAAATCTGGAAATACCGACAGCAACTGTGCGCGACACTGTTCTAAGCCTACCTTACTGATATCCAGCAATGCCAACCTGGCGCCCGTAGCAGCAAAGGCCTGCGCCATCGCATAGCCCAAGCCACTGCCGGCCCCGGTAATCAATACCACTTTACCGGCAAGTTCCATGAATGATTTGCCTTTTGCCAAACGTGCCAAAAGGTCGACAGACATCGTATTTTTCATACCGCTAACCAGTCCTTCAACAGCTGTGGGTTACCCGTAAGTTCCTCTGGTGTACCATTAAAAACCACATGCCCATGCCCCAATAAACAAACCTGAGTAGAGATTTTCAAGGCTATGGTCAATTTTTGTTCAACCAAAATCACCGATACGCCACGGCGGTGTATATCTTGTATGGCTTCGCCAACTATGGTCACTACCTTAGGGGCCAGGCCCTCGGTGGGTTCGTCTATCAGTATGATCCTGGGGTTGCCCAATAAGGACCGGCACATGGTCAGCATTTGCTGCTCGCCACCCGACAGATTCCCCGCCTGGGTATTGCGCCTTTCCTTCAAACGAGGAAAGTAGTCGAACATTTGCTCTATGGTCCACTGGGGTGCATCCGCGCGCGCGCCCTGCATGCCCATGATCAGGTTTTCATCCACAGTCAGGTTGCCAAAGACTTCGCGCTCTTCAGGCACATAGGCAATACCCGCACGAGCAATGGTGTAAGGCTGTATACCGGCAAAGTCTTTACCATTCAGAAAAACCTGACCAGCCGTGGGTGGCACCAATCCCATGATGGCCTTAATTGTCGTGGAGCGCCCGGAACCATTTCGGCCCAGCAAGCTCATGACTTCGCCACTCCCCACTTCGAAGTTGACGCCTTGCAATATATGACTCTTGCCATAGTGTGCATGCAGGTCACGTACTGACAATAATGGTGTTTTGGATGTCTGGCTCATGCTTCTACCTCCGTACCCAGATAGGCTTCCTGTACTTGCGCGTTTGCCCTAATTTCATCGGGAGTACCGGTAGCGATGATTTCGCCGTAAACCAATACACTAATGCGATCGCTCAAGGAAAAAACCACGTCCATGTCGTGCTCTACTATCATCAGCGAACGACCTACCGTCAGTTCGCGTATCAGGCCTACCGTGTATTCAGTTTCCTCGCGCGACATGCCTGCCATAGGTTCATCCAACAACAACACTTTCGGATCCGACGACAAGGCCATGCCTATTTCCAGCGAGCGCTGCTCGGAATAAGACAACTCGCCGCCCAAGGTGTCACTTTGCTTGGTCAAGCGCAGTTGTTCAAGCAATTGCTCTGTTTCTTGCGTCACCTTTTTCGAGCGCGACGCTGGACGCCAAAAGTTATATTGCAAGCCATGACGGCGCATGACACCGAAACGCAAATTTTCAAATACGCTTAAGCCGGGAAATATATTAGTGATCTGAAATGACCTAGCCATACCCAGGCGATTGATTTCACGGGCTTCCAAACCATGTATAGGCAAATCTCCCAGAAAGATTTGGCCTGAAGAGGGGCGAAACTGACCCGAAATCAAATGAAACAAGGTCGATTTCCCAGCACCATTGGGACCTATGATGGCGTGGCGTTCACCTTCGTGCAGTTCCAGGTTGACTCCACGGATAATGTGCGCCTCACCAAACGACTTATGAACATCGTTCAAGGTCAGCACAGACTTGGTGCCGGAGGATGTGATTGTGGTATTCATACTGCTTTCTCCTCACGCAGAGACTGCCATTTTCGGCTGCCGAAAAGGACTAGCGTTACGCCTGCCACCAGCAGCACTGACGGACTCAACCACGTAACTACTGCACCTGGCAACCATTGCTGACCAAACAGCGCCACCGCAGGCCAATCAACACCGTCAACCAGCAAAGCCTGGTAATCCTGAGCCAGTACGCTGGCCAGAAGTTCGACCAGAAACACGAAACCCGCTGCCCCAATCAAACAACCTGCTATCCAGGTGGCCAATACCCGTAACAGCGTGGCCTTGCCATGCTTGCCACGGTTACCGCTCCACCAGGTGGCAATGCTGAACAAGCCTGCCGGCATAAACATCATGACCAATATGAAAATCACACCTTGGTACAGCAGCCAAGTACGTGTCATATCTGATACGGCATAACCGAAGAACGTCATGACCGCTGCACCTAAGGCGGGTCCGAAGAATGCACTTATCCCGCCTATATAGGAGTTAAGCACTACCTGAGCCGAAAGGTTCATATCGAAAATAACGTAGTTGGCCGCCTCGTTGTTCAAGGCAAGCAAAGCTCCTGCAATCCCCGAGAACGTAGCCGACACAGTAAACACCATCAGGCGTAGCGCATGCACGTTGTAACCCATGAAACGCAGACGATGACTGTTTTCACGCAAGCCCTGGCATAGACGTCCCAAGGGGGTGCGTGTCAGGAAATACAACAAGCCCAGAGAGATCAGCACCCATGCCAAAGTCAGGTAATACACATCAACGGCTGTAGCAAACTGTATGCCCCAGGCCGGCATGCGCATGGCCGACACCCCGCCCTCACCACCGAAAAAATCTTTCAGATGAGGTGCCAAGGAGTGCAGCAGCTCGGCCAAAGCCAGGGTAATCATAGAAAAATAAACACCACTGCGCTGAGTAGAAAACCACCCCGCAGCCACACCCAGCAAGCAACCTGCAAACGCCCCTACCAGTGGCAACAAAGGCGCAGGAAACAGGCCTGTGCCACCCAGAGCATTCATGGCATGAATAGTGGCAAAAGTGCCTATACCAAAGTACGCTGCATGACCGAAGGACAGCATGCCGCCCTGCCCGGCCAGCACGTTAAACGCACTGGCAAACAGTGCCGCGATCAACATTTGAATGGCCGCATTGACGAGTGATGTTGACATAAATGTGGGCAAAGCCAACAAGAGCGCCACTAGCAGCAACAGACTCCATATACGTAAAGATTTCATTACTTCTACTCCCTGTTGCCCATCAAGCCTTGAGGCCTGAACAGCAATACCAACAGCATCAGCACAAACGGTATAGTGGCCGAAAGCGACGACACTTTCAGGGTTAACAATCCACCAACCTGCTCAGCCCAGTCTCGAACTCCAAAGAGGCCAAACACATCAGCAAGGCTGTAATCGACTCCCACAGAAAATGATGAAATCAAGCCTATGAGCAAGGAAGACAGCATGGCGCCCTCTAAAGAACCCAGTCCACCGACCACCACTACCACGAATACCAGCACACCCAGTTCTAGTGCCATATTCGGGTTGGTGGTGTAGAAAGCACCAGCCACCGCCCCTGCCAGTCCGGCAAGGGCTGCCCCAACACCGAAGACCCCCATGAACACCATAGGAACGTTGTGACCCAAGGCCTCGACCATACGGGGCCGGTATATGGCCGAACGAACCACGATTCCCACTCTGGTCTTGGTCAGTAACAGATAAATCAGCACAAACATCAATATGGAAGTGCCGCCTATCAACAAACGGTAAAAGGGATAGTTGGCACCAAACAACTGGAATGCCGAGAAACTCAATGCTTCAGGAACGCGGTAATCGACCGGATAATTGCCGTAGAACAGCTTGATCACTTCTGTGATGATGAATGACAAACCAAACGTTAGGAGCAACTGATGGCCATGACCATAGCGATGAACACGGCGCAGCATATAACGCTCAACCAACGCCCCCAAAACACCCACGATCAGGGGTGAAATAATGATAGCGGGCCAAAAACCCATCACTTTCTGCAAGCTGTATGCCAGGTAGGCACCCACCATGTAAAACGAGGTATGGGCAAAGTTAAGGACGCCCATCATCCCGAAAATCAAGGTCAAGCCAGCCGAAACCATGAACAACAGCAATCCATAAATTGTGCCGTTCAATAAAGAGACTGTAAAAAATTCCATAATTGCACCTTTCGAGCCTGGAACTGCCAGGAGCCGTGAAGCCTGCGGCCTCCTGCCGCTGCAACAGGCTCGAACTCCTATGCTTCAAATCAATGCCGTACAGGCAATCAGCACAACAGCCAGAAAGTAGACTTGGCTGTTGTCATCTTCTTGACTGTTTTAGGCAGGACGCTTCATTTTGCAGGTAGCTTCGACTGGATTGGCGGCCTGCGCACCCGTAAAGCGCTTAACAACCTGGAAACCCATATCGGTGTCATCCACTTTGTATTTCACGTCTCGTGATACTTTGGACACCACCATAGGCAGCAAAACCTGATGATCTTCAACACGCATGCTGGTTTCACCCATCGGTGTGGTGATCGTTACCTTTTCCAGATTCAAGGCCAGTTGAGTCACGTTCAGGTTGCCATCTTCAGGCTGCGTTGCTTGCAGTGCTTCGCCCAGCATTTGCAGACCAAACACGGTTTGCGGCTCGATAAAGGTGGGGTAATGGCCAGTTTTCGCCTTGTATTTTTCCGCAAAGCTTTCAGTCTCTGGGTTGAGCTCAATGTTGTAAGCGTGCGAGATGTAATGACCCAAAGCAATGTCACCGGCATTGGCCAGGTTACCGACCTGGTCCAGGAACACGGTACCGAAGCGTACTTTCAAGCCAGCGTCACGAGTCGCTTTCATCAACAGCAGCAGGTCATTAGACCAATTACCGGTCAGCACCGTTTCGGCACCACTGGCTTTGATTTTGCTGACATAAGGTGAGAAGTCTTGAACCCTGTTAACGTCATGCAGGGTACTTTCCACCACCTGGTAATTGCCAGTGCCAGCAAATTCCTTGATGGATTTCTCCATGTCGGCACCCCATGAGTAGTTCTGGTTCATGGAGTACACCTTGCTGCCCAGTTCGTTGGCCTCTTGCATGGCCATAACCAAGGTCTTAACACGGATGGGGGCATTGGTCGTAAAGCGGAAATGGTAGAAATGGCATTTATCGCCAGTCAGCTCCAGGGCTTCGCCACCCATATTCAGGAACAGCACTTCCTTGCCTGGGTTACGTATATTGTGTTTGCGCACGTCTTCAGTGATTTGCCCTGAGACAGCCGAAGAAGAACCTTGAATGATGATGCGCGCACCATCGGCAATTGCGGCTTTTACTTTGTCGGACGCGCCTGCCGGACCGCCCTGATTATCGTACTCGCCAATTTCGATAGCCTGGCCATTCCATCCGCCAGCGTCATTGATATTGCTAATCTGATACTTAGCCGCTGCGCGGTACATGAGTCCTGTCGACGCCTGAGGCCCAGACAGGGTCTCAACCAAAGCGACTTTCAAAGGGGCAGCTTGAGCGGAAGTTACCGCAGCCAATCCGCACGCAGACAGCAACAAGGCTAGTTTGGTCTTATTCACTCCAACATCTCCTGATTTATGATGAGAATGCTCAATAAAGGCTAATAAGCCCTTCTATCTTTTCAACTTGTCTGATAACATTTTCAACCCATCAGACAAGTTCGATGGAAATTCTACTTAAGCAAAAAATCGGTGTCAACAAAACAACTAGAAATGTCTGTAAAGATTATAAAAAAATAAAATATATTCTTTAAAATCAATCAATTAAGTACCGTAGGTACAAACCCTAGTGAGAAAAAAATGATTTCTTTTGCACAAAAAACCTTTCTAATCACTGGCGCAGCAGGAGGCATTGGACGTGCCACTGCCCTCCAAATTGCCCAGCACGGAGTAGGTATTGCTCTATGTGATATCAATATGGATGCTCTGCTGAAAGTGCGCGATGAACTGTCTGACAGCGGCGCTGATGTTACCTGCC
Source organism: Alcaligenaceae bacterium (assembly GCA_013416485.1). GTDB lineage: Bacteria > Pseudomonadota > Gammaproteobacteria > Burkholderiales > Burkholderiaceae_B > JAGOAJ01. Next base: position 148,598 of record JACCEO010000001.1, on the reverse strand, counting down.
ACCACACAAACGTTACTGATGTCGCATCGTGCGAGAAAACGGTAGAAGAAGTGGTAAAGCACTTTGGCCAAATAGACCATTTAGTTCATTCTGCTGGCATCTACCCCGAGATCAAAGTGGCCGACATGAGCGATACGAATTGGCAACAATTAATGCGCGTCAACCTGGACGGTACATTTCATATTTGTCGTGCCGTGATTCCCCATCTGGGCAAAAATAGCTCTATCGTTAACCTAGCTTCTATGGCTGGCCATCGCGGCAGCTATGCGCATGCACACTATTCGGCATCCAAGGGTGCGGTATCCAGCTTCAGTAAAAGCCTCGCCCTGGAGCTTGCACCCAACACTCGTGTCAATTTAGTGGCGCCGGGTATTATTGAGACTGCCATGACCTCCAGCCTATTACAGAAAAAGGGACAAGCGCTGCTGGACAGCACGCCACTTAAGCGTTTTGGTACGGCCGATGAAGTGGCTGGCGCCATCATCTTTTTGTGCTCTGACCTAGCCAGTTTCATAAGCGGCGAGACCATACATGTCAACGGTGGGCTATATATCGTTTAGTCAATACCATTACCCATTTCACCAACCCCTCATCGAGCACAATTTCATAACGTATAAGATCACCATGAACACCTTAGATACTTTGCTGCAACCTGAGTCCTTGACAGATCAGGTAGCTAACTGGCTCATCCAGGAAATCTCGCAAAAGCGCTTACTTCCAGGGGATAAACTGCCCAGCGAAAAGCAATTATGCGAACAGTTTTCCGTGAGCCGTTCAGTTGTACGCGAGGCGGTATCGCAACTTAAATCCGAAAGCTTGGTGATTTCACAGCAAGGTCGGGGTGTGTTCGTCAACGAACGAGGCACCCGACAAAGCTTCAGGCTGCAAACCACCGACCTGGACGACAAGGAAAGTATTACCCAGGTCATAGAGCTTTTGGTCACCATAGAAGCCGGAGCCGCACACTATGCGGCCTTGCGCCACACCCCTGATGACCTAAAACGTATCAAGCGCGCCCTTATTGGCATGGAATACGCCATTGCCAACGACAAGCTTGGTGATGATGAAGACTTTGCCTTTCACCAAGCCATCGTTGATGCAACCCACAACCCACACTTTATTACGCTTAACGAATACCTTGAGCAACACGTCAGGCGCCTGATACGCAAGGCCCGCAGCAATACGGTCACGCATCACCTGAACCTAGTAAAGTTCGTGCAACAAGAACATTTGGCCATAGTACAAGCCATAGAAAAACGCGACCCGGCCGCTGCTGCACTGGCGGCAGAAACCCATTTACGCAATGCCGCTCAACGCCTGGATACTTATACAAGACTTTAAGCACCGCCTTTTATGCCTGCTGGCAGGCGATACCCCTTTATTTACGCACCCAGTTACGTACGCGATACAATATGAAGCTTGCGCCTATAAATTGATCGCGCCTTAATTATGCATACATTGCCATGAACTCGACCTCTGCCGCCAATACCGCACCCGTCGTAACCTTTTCTGACGTTACGCTGGGCTATGGCGACTTCACCGTCCTGAAAGGTATCAACCTAGATGTGCGTCGCGGTCAGGTTGTGGCCATGATGGGCGGGTCTGGTTCGGGCAAGACCACATTATTGCGGGCCGCTACGGGCCAGATCAAACCAACTCGTGGCAGCATACATATCTTTGGTGATGACATCAGCACACTGTCAGCCAAGCACTTGCAGCTGGCACGCCAACGCATGGGTGTATTGTTTCAACAAGGCGCACTGTTTACTGACCTGAATGTTTTTGAAAACGTGGCTTTCCCCTTGCGCGAGCATGCACATGTGTCGGAAAGCCAAATTACTGAACGTGTACTTAGCAAATTGGATGCTGTGGGCCTGCGCACTGCCGCTCATTTACGCATTTCAGAAATATCCGGCGGTATGGCTAGGCGCGTCGCACTGGCGCGCGCCATCGTGCTAGAACCCGAACTAATACTGTACGACGAACCCTTTGCCGGGCTGGATCCAATTTCGCTAGGGGTGACTGCACAACTCATACGTCGCTTAACGGACCAGCTTAACTGTGCCTCGGTGCTTATCACCCACGATGTCGCGGAATCTTTCGCGATTGCTGATCAAGTGTATATGGTAGGTCAAGGCACATTGATTGCCTCGGGGTCACCACAAGAACTGTCCACATCGGAAGATCCTTATGTGCAGCAGTTTTTACATGGTCAGCCCGATGGCCCTATTGCCTTTCACTACCCAGTCTCGCCTGCATTTTCGGCATGGCTGGAAAATCATTCGGGCCGACTATGATCGCCTTGATCAAAAAAATTGCTGCATTAGGCGCCAAGATACGCGCTGGCATTGTCACCTTGGGTGACTTTATCCGCTTATCGCTGGCCATTTTAGGTCGCAGCGGCATTATTTTTAGGCGCCCTGGCTTAGTTGCCCAACAAGTCCACTTCATTGGCAACCATTCCGTGCTTATTATTGGTGTGTCGGGGTTGTTTGTAGGCTTTGTACTGGGACTGCAAGGGTATTACACACTTAGCCGCTACGGCTCCGAAGAAGCCTTAGGCTTGCTGGTAGCGTTGTCGCTAACCCGCGAACTAGGGCCCGTAGTCACTGCCCTGCTGTTTGCTGGCCGGGCCGGAACGTCGTTAACGGCAGAAATTGGCCTAATGAAAGCTGGTGAACAACTGACCGCAATGGAGATCATGGCGGTAGACCCCATACGCCGGGTGTTAACACCGCGCTTCTGGGGTGGGGTTATCGCCATGCCTATTTTGGCTGCCATTTTTTCTATGGTGGGTATCATAGGCGGCTGGATAGTCGGCGTGTTGTTAATTGGTGTGGATCCTGGTGCTTTCTGGTCGCAAATGCAAGATGGCGTAGATGTCTTTAACGACATTGCCAACGGCGTCATCAAAAGCCTGGTGTTTGGGGTGGCTGTAACCCTGATCGCCCTGCATGCTGGTTATACCGCCAAAGCCACACCCGAAGGCGTATCCCGAGCCACTACCCGCACTGTTGTGCATGGCTCACTGACCGTGCTGGGCCTGGACTTCCTGCTAACCGCCTTAATGTTTAGCAATTAACTACGAGATTAATTAACTATGTCGCGCGAAAGAACCGATTTCTGGGTAGGGCTGTTTGTACTGATAGGCCTGGTGGCGCTGGCTTTCCTAGCCTTACGCGCTGGCAACCTCAGTTCATTTTCCTTTGCTCCCACCTATCAAGTACAGGCCCACTTTGACAACATAGGTGGCCTTAAAATACGTGCCCCTGTTAAAAGCAGCGGCGTCGTGGTCGGTAGGGTCTCTAAAGTTGCCTTCGACAACAAGCGCTTTCAAGCGGTAGCCACACTGGACCTAGAAACAGGGTTTGAATTCCCTCTGGACTCCTCGGCCTCGATATTGACCTCGGGGCTGTTGGGCGAACAGTACATAGGCCTGACCCCTGGTGGGGACGACAAGATGCTAATTAATGGCAGCGAAGTCCAGTTCACCCAAAGCGCTGTCGTCCTAGAAGAGTTAATCAGTAAATTCCTATACAGCTCAGCAGACAAGGAAGGCACCGACAACACGGCGCCTGCCGCTACAACAAACAACCCATAACACGTTACTTGCGGTTTACTATTCACCCCACCGCATTCCAGGCTGCCATCATGACAAGTTACGCAACATCCACAGTACCTAAAACGCCCGCACGCTGGACCCGCATCGCTTTAATTTCAACAGCTGCTGCGCTGGCTACGGGCTGTGCCTCGGTACCTAACCCCAGTCCCAATGACCCCCTGGAACGCTATAACCGTAGTATGTTTGCCGTCAACGAGGCCGTAGATAACGCCTTGTTCAAGCCCATCGCCAACGGCTATGTTGCCCTGACGCCCCAACCTATGCGCACTTGTGTTAGCAATGTTTTCAACAACATGACCGATGTCTGGTCGGCGTTCAACAGCTTTCTGCAAGCCCGTGGGCACGATTTCTTCAACACCCTGGGTCGCGTCATGTTCAACACCACTATGGGTTTGGGCGGCTGTATCGACGTAGCCTCCATGAATGGATCAAAGCGCATACATAACGACTTTGGTGTCACACTAGGTGTATGGGGCCTGGGTTCTGGCCCTTATATTGTCTTACCTTTCCTGGGTGCCAGCGACCTTAGGGACGGCGTCGGTATGTTAGGTGCCTTCGCGGCTGATTTCTCGGCCATTACACCCGTATTCGCCATAGACAACATCCCTGTGCGCAACTCCATATTGGGCCTGTACGCCGTTGACACGCGCGTTAACCTACTGGATGCCGACAAACTGGTCGACGAAATCGCCCTGGATCGCTATAGCTTTATACGTGATGCCTACATGCAGCGACGCAACTCGTTGGTCAATAGCCGCCTTCATGGCAACGGCCAGCTACCAGACTACTCTGACGACCTCCCCGACTACTCCGACCCGGATGACACCGATAACAACATACCCACGGCTACCCCTGCGGCGCAGCCAGCAAACTAAAAGGCCATACCTTTATGTTTAAAACATTTCTTTCCCTGTTCTCCATAACGCAAGCACGTCAACTGCTTGCCGCTGGCGTGTTAAGTCTGCTAGCCGTTGCTGCGCCTACCTTATCGCAGGCGTCTAGCATCGACCCCAAAGGCCAACCCAATGACTTTGTGTTGGCCGTAGGCACTGAAACGCTAAACGCCATCAAAGCCGAGCACGGCGTAAAGTCCGGCGACATGGCCAAAATCAACCAGATCGTGAACGATCACGTATTGCCCTATACCAATTTGGAAAAAACCACCCGCTTAGCGGCTGGTCGCTATTGGCGCCAAGCCACGCCAGAACAGCAGCAGCGTCTGGTAAAGGCTTTTACCGGTACATTAATACGCACCTACAGCGGCGCATTCACTAAGGTCGACCCACAATCCACCCTATCCATGCAACCGTTTCGCGGCGAGACCAACGTCCAAGACGCCGTAGTGCGCTCTACCTTGACCCAGCACAACTCACCGTCCATCAACATTGACTACCGCCTGGAACAAACACCCGATGGCTGGAAGATCTACGACCTGAACGTCGAGGGTATTTGGCTGATACAAAACTACCGTAATCAGTTTGCCCAGCAAATATCACAAACCGGCATTGACGGCCTGATCAACGCCCTGAACCAGCGAAATCAGTAATTCCCTGGTGTGCGACTATAATACGAAGTACGGCTCAATTTCGAGCCGGGCTTTCTGTTTATCATGCCTGCACTCTCTTTAGAACATATCTCAAAAATCTACGCGCCTCGTGCCCGTAATTGGAAAGACTGGCTTCCTTCCGCTCCTGTACGACACGGCTTTCAAGCCCTGGATGACGTCAGCCTCACTATCGAGCACGGCGAATTCTTCGGTCTGCTAGGTCCTAACGGTGCGGGTAAAACCACGCTAATTTCCATCATTGCCGGTTTGGCTCATGCCACCTCTGGCCAAGCCCGCGTTTGTGGCCACGATGTCATCACCGACTTCCGGCAAGCTCGCCAGTCGCTAGGTGTTGTACCGCAGGAAATTGTTTACGATCCGTTTTTCACTGTCCGTGAAACTCTGCGTTTGCAATCGGGATATTTTGGTCTGCGCAACAACGATGACTGGATAGACGAGGTCCTAGCCAATCTGGGCCTGGATGACAAAGCCAATACCAATATGCGTGCCCTATCGGGCGGCATGAAGCGTCGCGTACTGGTTGCCCAGGCCTTGGTACATCGCCCGCCCGTTATTATTCTGGATGAACCCACTGCTGGGGTAGACGTGGATCTACGCCGTACCTTGTGGGAATTTATCTCGCGGCTGAACAAAGCTGGCCACACTATTTTGCTAACTACCCACTACCTGGAAGAAGCCGAAGCCTTATGCGGCCGCATAGCCATGTTAAAAAACGGCCAAGTCGTCGCCCTAGACACCACCCAAGCGTTGTTGGCACGGGTAGGTGGCAACGATCTTGAAGACGCTTTTGTGCGCATTATGCACAACGAGCAGCAAAAAAAGGTCACTGCATGAGCACGCCCCCTATTATCAAACCCCGTACCGATATGGGTTCGGGCTTTCCCACCCTATTACGTAAAGAACTAACTCGCTTCTGGAAAGTGGCTTTCCAGACCATAGCGGCACCCGTAATTACGGCGCTGTTATATCTGCTTATTTTTGCGCACGTGCTTGAAGGGCGGGTACAAGTCTATGGCAGCATTCCTTATACGGCCTTCCTAATCCCCGGCCTGATGATGATGAGCATGCTGCAAAATGCCTTTGCAAATCCATCGTCGTCCCTGATACAAAGCCGTATTACCGGTAACTTGGTATTCATTCTGCTACCACCGCTATCGCATAGGGAAATTTTCAGTGCCTACCTTTTGGCGTCCATAGCGCGCGGTTTGTGCGTGGGCTTTTTCGTCTGGTTGGTATCTTTATATTTTGCGCCACTGCACATTGCAAATCTGCTGTGGGTACTGGTTTTTGCCGTCTTATCCTGCGGCATTATGGCTTGTTTAGGCTTAATTGCCGGGCTATGGTCGGAAAAATTCGATCAACTGGCCGCCTTCCAAAACTTTTTGATCATGCCTGCCACCTTCCTGTCTGGCGTGTTCTATTCTATACACAGCCTGCCGCCCTTCTGGCAGACTATTTCGCGCTGGAACCCGATCTTCTACACCATAGACGGCTTCCGGTATGGTTTCTTCCACGTCTCTGACGTTTCACCCTGGCACAGCCTTATCGTCGTCAGTGGCGTCTTTATTGTGTTGTGCGCCCTGGCATTACGCCTGCTGGCCAGCGGCTATAAACTCCGGAATTAATTGCTATGTTGCCTACCCCAGAAAACGTTCATCAGTACATTGCCGACAACCTGGCTTGCCAGCACCTGGAAGTTCAAGGTGATGGGTCTCATTTCGAAGCCCTGATCGTTAGCGACGCTTTTGAAGGCAAACGCCTAATCGCCCGCCACCAGTTGGTTTACGCTGCCTTGGGCGAACGCATGAAAGCAGAAATCCATGCCCTGTCCATGCGCACCCTGACTCCTGCAGAATACAAGGCCAACCCGAATGGATAAGCTACTGATTACCGGTGGCCAACGCCTGAACGGCGAAATCACGGTATCAGGGGCAAAAAATGCTGCTCTGCCCATACTGTGCGCCAGTCTGCTGACCGCTGACACGCTCACTCTGGAAAATGTACCCGACCTAAACGACATAGGTACCACCTTACGTTTGCTGGGCCAGTTGGGTGTACAGTCCGAACGTGGCAATAACAACACCGTCAGCTTGTCAGCTGGCCAAATCACTAGCATCGAAGCCCCCTACGAATTAGTAAAAACCATGCGTGCTTCCATCCTGGTGCTAGGTCCTTTACTGACTCGGTTTGGTGAGGCTCGCGTCAGCCTACCTGGCGGCTGTGCCATAGGCCAACGGCCAGTGGATCAACACATCAAAGGGCTGGAAGCGATGGGGGCCCAAATCCACATCGAGCACGGTTTTGTGGTTGCCAAGGCTAGCCGCCTGAAAGGCGCGTCCATACGCACCGACATGGTCACCGTTACCGGCACAGAAAACTTAATGATGGCTGCCGTGCTTGCCGACGGCCGCACCACCCTGGAAAACGCCGCTCGTGAACCTGAGATCAGTGATCTGGCGGAACTCCTGAACAAAATGGGTGCACGCATTTCCGGTCACGGCACAGATCGCATCATTATCGATGGCGTAGAACGCTTGCATGGCGCCAACCATTATGTGGTGGCTGACCGTATCGAAGCGGGTACCTTTCTATGCGCCGTGGGTGCCACTGGCGGCGACATCATGCTGCGCCAAGCCGCCCCAGACACTATGGGTGCCATTATCGACAAACTGCGTGACGCTGGCATGACCATAGACTGCGGCACGGACTGGATACACGCCAGCATGCATCAGCGGCCTAAAGCCATCGGTTTTCGTACCCAGGAATACCCCGGTTTCCCGACCGACATGCAGGCTCAGCTTATGGCCCTGAATACCATTGCCGAAGGCACTGCCGTCATCACGGAAAATATCTTTGAAAATCGCTACATGCACGTTCAAGAACTAGTGCGCATGGGTGCTCAAATCGAGATCGACAGCCACACAGCCATAGTCACCGGGGTCCCTGAGCTATCGGGCGCCACGGTTATGGCCACTGACCTGCGTGCATCTGCCAGCCTAGTCATCGCCGGCCTAGCCGCCACAGGCGACACCACCATAGAACGCATCTACCACTTGGATCGCGGCTACGAACGCATGGAAGATAAACTGCGCTCGGTAGGCGCCAACATCCAACGCATACGTCGGAGCCCCACGCCCTCATGAGTCCCGCTAGCCAATCCAAGCCACTCACCCTGGCATTGTCCAAAGGCCGTATCTTTGATGAAACCATGCCTTTGCTGGCCGCTGCTGGCGTACAGGTTTCAGAAAATCCTGAAACATCGCGCAAGCTGATACTGCCTACCAGCAACCCTGACCTGCAATTAATTATTGTGCGGGCATCCGACGTGCCCACCTATGTGCAATATGGCGCCGCTGACTTCGGCATTGCTGGCAAAGACGTACTTAACGAACACACGGCGCAAGAACTAGGTGGTTTATACCAGCCTATAGACCTGAACATTGCACAGTGCCGTTTATGTGTTGCGGTACGCGAAGGCTTTGACTACGAAGCCGCCGTGCACCAGGGTTCGCGCTTGCGCATCGCCACCAAATACGTACAAGCTGCTCGCGAACACTTTGCCCGCAAAGGCGTATATGTAGACATCATCAAGCTATACGGCTCCATGGAGTTGGCGCCCTTGGTGGGCTTAGCCGATGCCATCGTTGACCTAGTGTCTACCGGCAACACTCTGAAGGCGAACCACTTGGTTGCCGTCGAAGATGTCGCGTATATTTCATCACGCCTTATTATTAATCAGGCCTCGTTAAAAACCCGCGGCCAACGTCTACAACCTTTTATTGACGCGTTCGCACGTGCTTCCACTACCTAAACCGTGAATGAAACGGGTTACGGTATACACTGATTGAATACACTACGTTATTGCCAAACCACCACTATGCCTGTCATTAAACGTTTACATTCCGCTGCAGAACAGTTCAATAGCACGCTACGCCAGCTGCTGGCCTTCGATGCCTCGCAAGACGAGTCCATAGAACACGCCACAGCGGCCATCTTAAAAGATGTCCAGGCGCGCGGCGATCAGGCTGTGCTGGAATACACACAGCGCTTTGATGGCTGCACGGCAACAACAATGGCGGCATTGGAAATTACGCAGCAACAATGCCAACACGCCTTAGATACCCTACCCCTGGACCAACGTAAAGCACTTGAAACGGCCGCTCAGCGTGTACGTAGCTACCATGAACGACAACGTGCTGAAAGCTGGACTTACACCGAAGCCGATGGCACGGTGCTAGGCCAAAAAGTCACACCCTTAGACCGTGTGGGGCTGTATGTACCCGGCGGAAAAGCTGCCTACCCCTCGTCAGTGCTAATGAATGCCCTACCAGCCAAAGTGGCTGGTGTCACTGACATTATTATGGTCACCCCCACCCCCGATGGTGTGCACAACCCTATGGTACTGGCTGCAGCTGCCATCTGTGGAGTCAGCCAGGTTTGGGGTATAGGTGGTGCCCAAGCCGTAGGTGCGTTGGCGTATGGCACAGACAGTATCCCGGCTGTCGATAAAATCGTTGGCCCCGGCAACGCTTACGTCGCTGCCGCCAAACGCCGTGTGTTTGGTATCGTGGGTATAGACATGATCGCCGGCCCCAGCGAAATCTTGGTCATCTGTGACGGCAGCACACCTGCCGACTGGATCGCTATGGATTTATTCTCGCAGGCCGAGCACGACGAATTAGCACAAGCCATCTTGCTGTGCCCAGACGCTGCCTACCTGGATCAAGTAGAGGACGCCATCGTTCGCTTGTTGCCCAGTATGCCGCGTGCCGACATCATACGCACCAGCCTAAGCCAACGAGGTGCCTTAATTCAGGTAAAAGACCTAGACGAAGCGTGCCAGATTGCCAATAACATTGCCCCCGAACACTTGGAAATTTCCACTGAAAACCCACAGATATGGGCAGACAAAATTCGCCATGCCGGCGCCATTTTCTTGGGTCGCTACAGTTCAGAAGCCTTAGGCGATTACTGCGCCGGCCCTAACCATGTTTTACCCACGTCGCGCACAGCCCGGTTCTCGTCACCGTTAGGCGTGTATGATTTCCAGAAGCGCAGCAGTCTTATTCATGTATCTCAAGACGGCGCCCAAACCCTGGGGCGTATCGCAGCTACCCTGGCACATGGCGAAGGGCTACACGCCCACGCTGCCAGCGCCAGCTACCGCCTTAACCCCACTGATTAAGTTTTCATTATGCGTACAGCAGACATTACCCGTAATACCAACGAAACACGCGTGCGTGTTTCCATCAATCTGGATGGCACTGGCCAACAGACCATTAATACCGGTGTTCCGTTTCTGGATCACATGTTGGACCAGATCGCTCGCCACGGCTTGATTGACCTGAACATACACTGTGATGGCGATACCCACATCGACGATCACCACACCGTCGAAGACGTAGGTATTACCCTGGGCCAGGCCTTTGCCGCCGCCGTCGGTGACAAAGCCGGCCTACGCCGTTATGGTCACTCGTATGTGCCTTTAGACGAAGCCTTATCGCGCGTCGTTATCGATTTCTCCGGTCGTCCAGGCTTGTACTACAACCTGCCCTTCACACGCTCGCACATCGGTAAATTCGACGTAGATCTGACCCGTGAGTTCTTTCAAGGTTTCGTCAACCACGCTTTAGCGACCATACACATAGACAACCTGAAAGGCGAAAACGCGCACCACCAGTGTGAAACCGTGTTCAAGGCCTTTGGGCGCGCCCTGCGTATGGCGACTGAATTCGACCCCCGCAATGCTGGCGTCATTCCGTCTACCAAAGGCGTACTCTAAACCTGCGTTTTTATAACGGCTTACCGTGAATACTATCGCCATTGTTAATTACGGCATGGGAAATTTCCATTCCGTTGCCCGCGCTTTACAGGTTGCCGCACCCGATGCAGACATCCGTATTTGTAATAGCGCAAGCGAAATAGACCGGGCATCCCGGATAGTATTCCCTGGTCAGGGGGCTATGCGCGACTGCATGGCTAACCTGAACAACTCCGGCCTGCGCGATGCCCTATTACGGGCAGCGCGCAACAAACCACTACTGGGCATATGCGTCGGTGAACAAATCTTGTTCGACCATAGCGACGAAGGCAACATCCGCTGCCTAGAGGTGTTGCCCGGAAACGTTAAACGATTCACTGGTCCACTCTATGCCACAGCCAGTACAGGCAACACCTCTACTGAATTACTGAAAGTTCCCCATATGGGCTGGAATCGCGTCCAGCAACAAATGGACCACCCCTTGTGGGCACAGATTCCTGATCAGTCTTACTTTTATTTTGTGCATAGTTATTACGCCCAACCCGATGATGACCGCCTGAATGCTGGCCTGACTCAATATGGGGTAAGCTTTACCTGTGCTGTAGCACGCGACAATATTTTTGCGGTGCAATTTCACCCAGAAAAAAGCGCATACTACGGCTTGCAGTTGTATCGTAATTTTGTTGATTGGCACCCTTAATAACACCTAAACTCCTGTTGAATCAGGTTTTTTTATACTTCTCACTTCACTCTCTGACTTTACCGGCTTATCGATCATGCTACTCATCCCCGCTATCGACCTTCAGGACGGACACTGCGTACGTCTACGCCAGGGCGACCTGGACGACGCGACTATTTTTTCTGACGACCCGGCTGCTATGGCTACCCAATGGCTAGATCAAGGCGCACGCCGCTTGCATCTGGTGGACTTGAACGGCGCCGTGGCTGGCAAACCAAAGAACGGTGCTGCCATACGTGCCATTGTTAACGCTGTCGCTGACGACATCCCAGTACAAATTGGGGGTGGTATACGCGACCTGGATACCATAGAAAACTACCTGGACAACGGCATCAGCTATGTGATCATAGGCACAGCTGCCGTCAAAGACCCTGGTTTCCTACATGACGCCTGTAGCGCCTTCCCTGGCAACATCATTGTTGGCCTGGACGCCCGCGACGGAAAAATCGCCACCGATGGCTGGAGCAAGCTCACCCGCCACGATGTCCTGGATATGGCTAGAAAATTCGAAGACTATGGTTGCGAAGCCATCATCTACACTGATATCGGCCGCGACGGTATGCTAACTGGTGTCAATATCGAAGCCACTGTGGCGCTTGCGCGCCATGTGCGCATTCCCGTGATCGCCTCTGGTGGTGTGACCAATCTAGATGACATCAAAGCGCTGTGCGCCGTCGAAGATGAAGGCATAGAAGGCGCCATCTTGGGTCGTAGCATCTACGAAGGCACCATAGACTTTGCCACCGCCCAACAACTGGCCGACGACCTGAGGGCCGAGTAATGACCGCCGCCACTACCACGCCTGCTAGCGGGCTGGCTCGCCGTATTATTCCCTGTCTGGATGTTACGGCCGGACGTGTCGTTAAAGGAGTCAACTTTGTTGACCTGGTAGATGCGGGTGATCCGGTGGAAATCGCGCAACGTTACAACGAACAAGGCGCCGATGAACTCACCTTTCTGGACATCACCGCCACCACCGATGGCCGCGACTTAATTCTGCCCATTATTGAAGCCGTCGCTAAGCAAATTTTTATCCCCCTAACCGTAGGTGGGGGCGTGCGTCAAGTGGCTGACATTCAACGTCTACTTAGCGCTGGCGCCGATAAAATTTCTATCAATAGCGCTGCCGTCAGCAACCCTGAGCTGGTACGCGAAGCTGCCGACTTTCACGGTTCACAGTGCATAGTCGTCGCCATTGATGCCCGCAAGGTATCCGCCCCCGGCGAAGCCGATCGCTGGGAGGTCTACACACACGGCGGTCGTAAGGCCACCGGTCTGGACGCCATCGCTTGGGCACGCCAAATGGCTGAATACGGCGCTGGTGAACTGTTGCTAACCAGCATGGACCGCGACGGCACCAAAGCTGGCTTCGACCTAGAACTAACCCGTGCTGTTGCCGATGCAGTTGCTGTGCCTGTTATCGCCTCGGGCGGTGTGGGTAATTTGCAGCATCTGGCCGATGGCGTGTTGCTAGGCCGTGCTAGTGGCGTACTGGCCGCCAGTATTTTTCACTATGGCGAATATACCGTGCAGCAAGCCAAAGAGTTCATGGCCGCTCAAGGGATTAACGTCAGGCTATCTGCATGACAGCTAACACTGCCTGGATAGACGCCGTTGTCTACGACAAGCAAGGCTTAATCCCCGCCATCGCCCAAGACGCTGCCAGCGGCACCGTCCTAATGGTGGCTTGGATGAATGCCACGGCGTTGGCCGAAACCTTCGCCACTGGCCGTGCCGTGTATTGGTCACGGTCGCGCCAACGCTTATGGCGCAAAGGTGAGGAATCCGGTCATGTCCAGCAGGTTCAGGAAATTCGTCTGGATTGCGATGGCGATGTCATTTTGCTAAAGGTCACCCAGGTAGGCGATATTGCCTGCCATACCGGCCGTACCAGTTGCTTTTACCGCCGCCTAGATGGGCTGCCTAATGGCCCCAGCTGGGTGGCTGTAGACCCCATCCTGAAAGACCCCGAGCTTATCTACAAATGACCACAGACTCCACCTTACACACCCTGTCGCGTCTAGCTGATACACTGCAAACCCGTTTGCCTCAGCATGGCGGCGACCCAGCGAGCTCCTATGCTGCCAAACTCTTGGCCACAGGCCCGGATTCTTTCCTGAAAAAAATCGGTGAAGAAGCCACCGAGCTGGTCATGGCGGCCAAAGACAACACGCCCCAGCGCATCGTCAGCGAAACCGCCGACCTATGGTTTCACTGCGTAGTTGCGCTGGTCCATTATGGCTTGCGTCCCGAAGACGTCCTGGCCGAACTGGCACGCCGCGAAGGCATTTCAGGGCTGGATGAAAAAGCCAGCCGCACCAAGGACTGACCATGAGTGATCACTGTTTATTCTGCAAAATCGCCAACGGCGAGATTCCTGCAAATAAAGTCTATGAAGACGACGAATTTTTGGCGTTTCACGACATAAACCCTGCCGCTCCCGTACACTTGTTGTTAATACCTAAGCAGCATATTGTGTCCATGAATGACATTCAGCCTGAGGACTCGCTGTGGTTAGGTAAAATGCTAAGTCTAGTACCTAAATTGGCAATAGATAATGGCTGCCGCCCAGGCCCAGAAGGCGGGTACCGACTTCTGACCAACACAGGCAACGATGGCGGGCAAGAAATTGCCCACTTACATTTTCATATTATCGGGGGTCCACGCCCCTGGGATTTACGCGCGGCACCTGCCGCTTAACGGAGATACATTATGGGTAGTTTCAGCATTTGGCACTGGCTTATCGTGCTAGTCATTGTGGCACTAGTATTTGGCACCAAAAAACTACGCAACATGGGCGAAGACCTAGGTGGCGCCGTCAAAGGCTTCAAAAAAGGCATGAAAGACGCCACTGCCGAAGACAGCACGCCTGACGCCGTCACTCAGAAGCAAGTACATACTGATGACACCATAGACGTCCAAGCCAAAGAAAAGACCGACGTCTAAATGTTTTTTTATACAGGCCTCTGATACATGTTTGATGTAAGCTTTAGTGAACTTATGCTGGTCGGCGTGATTGCGCTGGTCGTCATCGGCCCCGAACGCCTGCCCAAAGTGGCGCGCACAATAGGCCATCTGCTTGGCCGTGCTCAACGCTATGTAAGCGACGTGAAAACCGACATCAAGCGTGAAATGGATCTAGAAGAAATATCTAGTATCAAGGGGCAAATGGAAGACGCCGCCAAATCGGTCAAAGATTCCATGCAGCAGGCAACTAACACCCTGCGCAACCCCTTAGAAGAGGCTCAAAAAGCCCTAAAAGAGGCCTCAACATCTATGACCAATTTGGTCGATGACGTCAAGCAGGAAGCCACCACGCTAGCAAGTGGCGCTACGGATACGGCGGCAACCACCAACCCCGCTGCTGACTCTGTCAAGCAGCCTGATCAATCCACAGGGACGCCCACGTGACAACAGACGCCCCCCAAGAAGGCTTTATCTCGCACCTGATCGAGCTGCGCACCCGACTACTACGCGCCGTCCTCGCTATTCTGGTCGTATTTGTGGTGCTATTTATCTACCCAGGACCTTCCGCCATCTATGACCTGCTGGCTCAGCCCATGCTAGCGTCCTTGCCTGAAGGTACCCGCATGATAGCCACCGGGGTTATCACCCCCTTCATGGTGCCAGTTAAAGTCACCATGATGACCTCGTTTGTTTTGGCATTACCCGTAGTGCTGTACCAGGCCTGGGCCTTTGTCGCGCCTGGTTTATACCAGCACGAACAACGCCTAGCCCTACCCCTGATCGCCTCTAGTACCTTGCTGTTTCTTCTAGGTATGGCGTTTTGCTATTTTGTGGTGTTTCGCACGGTATTTCACTTTATCGCGGGCTTTGCTCCAGAATCCATCACACCAGCACCCGACATCGAGGCCTATGTCAGCTTCGTCATGACCATGTTTGTGGCCTTTGGCGTAACTTTCGAAGTACCTATTGCCGTTATTTTGCTGGTAAAAAGCGGTGTGGTTACCGTAGAAAAGCTGCGTGCTGCACGTGGTTATGTCATTGTTGGGGCGTTTGTCATTGCCGCTGTAGTGACCCCGCCTGACGTGCTTAGCCAATTCATGTTGGCCGTGCCTTTGTGCTTGTTGTTTGAAGTAGGGCTACTGGTTGCCAGCGCTATGAAAAAACGCGAACCCAAGCCTGAAGACAACGACAACCAGGAAATTACGCCCTAATCCTAAAGTGCCACACCCCCGTTAGCGGGCATGTGGCCTAGGGCGAGTTCCCGCTATCACATTGACCTTGCGCTGTTTACCGTCGCGCACCACTGTCAGCGTGACTTCTTCACCCGGTCGATATGGCGCTATCTGGTTTAAAAAACCAATCGCGTCTTCGACCTTTTCATTGTCGATACCTACTACGATATCGCCCACTCGCAAGCCAGCCTGCCAAGCCGGACCGTCACGCAGTACATGAGCAACAATCACGCCATCTTGCCGTTTTAGTCCAAAAGCCTTGGCCAGATCTGCATTCAGATCTTGCGGCTCCATGCCCAGCCAACCCCTGGTGACCTCACCGGTTTCAATAATTTGCTGCATGATGGTGTGCACTGCAGCAGCCGGTATGGCAAATCCAATACCTAATGAACCACCTGTTTCAGAATAAATAGCCGTATTCACGCCTACTAGCTGACCGTTGGTGTCCACTAAAGCACCACCAGAATTGCCAGGATTAATTGCTGCATCTGTCTGAATGAAGTTTTCGTAAATGTTAATGCCTAAACGATTGCGCCCCAGTGCAGATACGATACCCATAGTGGTGGTTTGCCCCACGCCAAACGGATTACCTATGGCCAACACCACGTCACCCACCTGTAAAACGCTTTCGCTAAAACGAATAACACGTAAGTCCGTCATGTCAGTTTTCAATACCGCCACATCGCTTTCGGGATCCGCTCCGACTAAAATGGCTTTCCCTTGCCTACCATCGCTTAGCGCAATTTCTATCGCATCCGCTGCTTCAACCACATGGTAGTTAGTCAAAATATAACCACCCTGACGCACTATGACCCCAGAACCCAGATTGGTTGTTTCTTTGCGACGGCTAAACCCCGGCAGGTCGCGAAACAGCTTATCCAGCGCGGGATCCCCTTGCGATGGTAAAAGCGGTACATTGACGTGTTTGCGCGTGTATATATTCACTACCGAAGGCGCAGCTTGCGCGACCGCTGGCGCATAGGAAAGCTCTGCAGGCACGGCTGCATGCCCGGCAGGGGCCTTGACCGCCACTGGATCCTTTACGGGCTGCCCTGGGGCTGTAACCGGTCGTAGCAGCCAATCTGGCCTTAAGGTTGCAACAATAAACAGCATACCCAGGCACACGGTTACCGTCTGCGCAAACAGCAGCCACAATCTATGAATGAATCCCGGAGGGTTTAAGTCAGTCATGAGTCAAATTTCCACACAAAAGCGCATTGCCACACAAGAGCTCGTTAACTGGCTAGATGCCACACTAAATGCCTCTAGTTTCAAGGATTATTGCCCTAATGGGCTACAAGTGGAAGGTAAGTCGACCATAGGACATATAGTATGTGGTGTTACCGCATCGCAAGCACTGCTGGAATATGCTGTAGCCAGCAAGGCCGACGCCGTATTGGTCCATCACGGCTGGTTCTGGAAAAACGAAAACCCTTGCATACGCGGCCCCAAACGTCGCCGCCTGGCCTTAACCCTAGAACATCAATTGAACCTATTGGCTTACCACCTGCCTTTGGATGCCCACCCTCTGCTGGGTAACAACGCCCAATTGGCCCAGGTACTGGGCTTGCAGCCTGAACGCCACCCAGACGGAACACCCGTCACCTGCGGCCCCGATAGACTCATATGGCTAGGAACCTGCAGCTCAGCGAATCTGCAAGAACTAGGTACGACTATTACAAACGCCTTACAGCGCACGGCAACAGTTGTTGGCAATTTGCAACAAACTGTGCAACGAGTCGCATGGTGCACAGGCGGCGCTCAAGGGATGATGGAAGCCGCTATCGCTGCTGGCGCCGATGTCTATATTACCGGCGAGGCTTCGGAGCCTAACTTTCATCTAGCTCAAGAAACGGGCGTAGGTTTTATTGCTGCTGGCCACCACGCCACCGAACGCTATGGCGTCCGGGCACTAGGCGCTGCGATCGCCGACGCCTTTGGCATCCAGGTAGAGTTCAAAGACATCGACAACCCGATTTAGTCGGCTTACAGCCAGCCGGTATGTACTGATAACAAATCTTACGACCGGCCCGCCGCTTGGTGTTTCAGCAGGTCACGAATTTCCTGCAGCAACACGACGTCATCTGGTGTAGGTGCGGGTGGCGCTTCAGCAGCGACTTCCGCCTCACGGTGCATAACACGGGTACGTGCTGCATTGACCATTTTCACCAACATAAACACCACAAAGGCCAACAAAATAAAGTTGATCAGAATGGTAATGAACTTACCCCAGGACAAGACCACAGCACCTGCGGCAACCAAGGCTTCATGCGTTAGGGGACCTGCGTAGCCTTCCGGTGAACGTAATACCAGAAACTGGTTGGTAAAATCGACTTCGCCGCCTAGAATGAAGCTGATCAGCGGCATAATGACATCACCCACTAAAGAATCGATAATTTTTCCAAATGCCGCCCCGATAATTACACCGACGGCCAGGTCTATCATGTTGCCTTTAACGGCGAACTCCTGGAATTCTTGCAGGAAATTTTTTGCTTTGCTCATGTGTTCCATCCTAAGTCGTGTACCCCAAATCGGGCAGGCGCTATAATACGCGGTTAATAACATACTACACAGCTAAAAACAGTGAATGGTATGCTCTAGGCGAGCATGAATAAGGATACTAGAATGAGTCAGATTACGACACAGCTCGATGACAACGGTGCAGTTGATCCCAACTTGCCGCCAGATCCTTCGCGCCGTTTCTGGGTGGGTACGGCCTGTGCCGTAGGTGGTGTGGCAGGCGTAGCTACAGTGGTTCCACTGGTCGGCTCATTTGCCCCTTCCGAAAAAGCCCGCGCAGCAGGTGCGCCCGTGGAAGTTGACATCTCCAACATCCCTCCTGGCGAGATGCACACCGTGGAATGGCGTGGCAAACCCGTATGGTTGCTACACCGCACCGAAGAACAGCTTAAAACCCTAAAAGACAACGATCCATACTTGGCTGATCCTGATTCGGATCGCCCAGGCTACACACCCGAATTCGCCAAAAACGAATACCGGTCACGTAAGCCTGAACTCCTGGTTGCTGTGGGTATATGCACACACTTGGGCTGTTCACCCACCCCTCAGTTTCAAACTGGTGCCCAAACAGGTACGCCAACCGATTGGCACGGCGGGTTTTTCTGCCCCTGCCACGGTTCGTATTTCGACCTCGCCGGTCGTGTGTACAAAAACGTACCCGCGCCCGATAACCTTGAAGTTCCACCCTATGCCTATTCGGCCGACGGCACACACGTTACCATCGGCGTAGACGAACAGTCATAAAGCTGGACCCCGGCTGCGTCTAAAACACAGCCACCAAACCGAATCCGTTATACGCCTCGTAAGATAGAATAAGGAGCCGTTTCATGGCTGGCGAGAAAACCGTCGAAACAACAGGGCTCTTGGGCTGGATAGATAAGCGCTTTCCGCTGTCTACCCTGTTCAAAGAGCACATGTCCGAATATTACGCACCAAAAAACTTCAACTTTTGGTACTTCTTTGGATCCCTAGCACTTCTGGTGCTGGTCTTACAGATCGTGACAGGGATTTTCCTGGTCATGAACTACAAACCGGACGCTAAGCTAGCCTTCGAGTCCGTCGAATACATCATGCGAGAAGTCCCGTTTGGCTGGATGATACGGTATATGCACTCTACCGGTGCTTCCATGTTCTTCGTGGTGGTTTACCTGCATATGCTGCGTGGTCTGTTCTACGGTTCGTACCGCAAACCCCGTGAGCTGGTCTGGATCTTTGGCGTAGCCATTTTCCTGTGTCTTATGGGCGAAGCCTTCTTTGGCTACCTGCTGCCTTGGGGACAAATGTCCTTCTGGGGTGCTCAGGTGATCGTGAACCTGTTCTCGGCCATTCCATTCATTGGTCCTGAACTGGCCATCTGGATACGCGGCGACTATGTCGTCTCTGATGCTACTCTGAACCGCTTCTTTGCCTTCCACGTTATTGCCATTCCTTTGGTACTCATTGGTTTGGTGGTTGCACACATCATTGCGCTGCACGAAGTGGGCTCCAACAACCCTGATGGCGTTGAAATCAAAGACGGCCCCAAAGATCGCTATGGCCGTCCGAAAGACGGTATCCCATTCCACCCTTACTACTCGGTGCACGACATCGTGGGTGTGGCTGGCTTCCTGATTGTCTTCGCTGCGATTATGTTCTTCGCCCCTGAAATGGGTGGTTACTTCCTGGAATACAACAACTTTATTCCAGCTGACCCCATGAAAACGCCACCGCACATTGCACCGGTCTGGTACTTCACCCCCTTCTACTCCATGTTGCGTGCGACTACCGCCGACTTCACTTGGATACTAGCGGGTTCGGCCGTACTGGCAGCTATCGTGCTATTTGCCAAAGGCAACCTAAAAGGCATATGGCGCTTAGCCGTACCCGTGATCTTGCTGGCTGTCGCTGTTTCTTTCCGTGTCATCGACGCCAAGTTCTGGGGCGTAGTGGCTATGGGCGGAGCCGTAGTTATTCTGTTCTTCCTGCCTTGGTTGGATTACTCACCAGTCAAGTCCATACGTTATCGTCCTACCTGGCACAAATTCTTATACGCCATCTTTATCGTTAACTTCCTGATACTGGGGTATCTTGGTACACAACCCCCCAGCCCGGTCTTTAACCTAATGAGCCAAATTGGTACCGTGATTTATCTGGCATTCTTCCTAGCCATGCCCGTCTGGAGCCGCTTAGGAACCTTCAAGCCAGTGCCTGACCGCGTCACGTTTAAGGCTCACTAAGGTATTAAAAATACGTTACGGAATGATCATGATTAAAAAGCTGCTCGGTGCTGTTGCCTTATCCCTGACTTGTGCGCTTTCGGTTGCCGCCGAAGGCGGTTACAAGCTGGATACTGCACCTAATCGCATCAACGACATGGCCGCCCTGCAAAATGGCGCCAAGCTCTTCGTCAACTATTGCCTAAGCTGCCATAGCGCTAACGCTATGCGCTACAACAAGCTAATGGACATAGGCCTTACCGAAGAGGAAATCAAGCGCAACCTGCTATTTACCACTGATAAAATCGGTGATCTTATGCACATTGCCCTGACTCCAGAGGACGCCCAAAAATGGTTCGGCGCGCCACCACCCGATCTCTCGGTGATTGCACGCGCTAAATCCACCACGATGGGCCCTTCGGGCGTTGATTATGTTTATACTTTCCTGCGCACGTTCTACCGCGATGCCTCACGCCCCAGCGGCTGGGACAACTTGGTATTTCCTAGCGTCGGTATGCCCAACGCCTTGTGGCAGTTGCAGGGGGACTATGGCCTGAATCAGGTTACCGTCAGCAACAGCACACTAGAAGATGGTAGCCAGCAATGGAGTCGTGTCACTGCTGACTACGACGCCCAAGGCTTCTCTGTTATTTCAACCGAAGTTCTGGACGGCTACAACGGCAACGCCATCAACAAGGCTACCCTGATACCGGCTAATGCCGCTCAAGGCGCTGCCTATGATAACGATGTCGCTGACCTTAGTAACTTCCTGGGCTGGATGGCCGAGCCCGTACAACTGCTGCGCAAACAGATAGGTTTCTGGGTATTGTTATTCCTGGCCCTCTTCTTTGGCGTAGCATGGCGCCTGAACGCTGTGTTCTGGAAAGACGTCAAGTAATACGTATCTACCGGTCGTGCCGCTACATTAGGCACAGTCTTACTCTCACCGGTCCGAAGCAGGCGTAATCTACTACGCCTGTTTCCCTTTTCGGAGCCACCGCCATGCGGTGTGCTCTTGTCATTATTTCTACAATTGGAAACTGCGACATGATGGTGCTCTATTCTGGAACGACTTGCCCGTTCTCCCAACGCTGCCGCTTTGTGTTGTTCGAAAAAGGCATGGATTTTGAAATCCGCGATATCGACCTTTACAACAAACCTGAAGACATTTCAGTCATGAACCCTTATGGCCAGGTACCCATCCTGGTCGAGCGCGACTTGATTCTGTACGAATCCAACATCATTAACGAATACATCGACGAACGCTTCCCGCATCCACAGCTTATGCCTGCAGATCCGGTCATGCGTGCCCGTACTCGCTTATTCCTGTACAACTTCGAAAAAGAATTGTTCTCGCACGTTGCGGTATTGGAAGCTCGCGCCAACGTAGATACCAAAGCCCAAGACTTCGCACGCCAAAACATCCGCGACCGACTGTCCCAACTGGCGCCTATGCTGCTGAAAAACAAGTTCATGCTGGGCGAAGAGTTCTCTATGTTGGACGTAGCGGTAGCACCTTTGTTATGGCGTCTGGGCCACTATGGCATTGAACTACCAAAAAGCGCTGCACCTATCCAAAAATACGCCGAACGTATCTTCTCTCGCCCCGCCTACATTGAAGCGCTAACACCTTCCGAAAAGGTTATGCGCCGTTAAGTTATTAAGTAAACTGCTATGCAAGAAACCTCCACCAAACCTTACCTGATACGGGCGCTACACGAATGGTGTACCGACAACGGCTACACCCCTCATATTGTAGTAACGGTTGATGAAAATACCGTAGTCCCCGTAGGGCATGTGCACGAAGGCCAGATCACTCTGAACATAGGGGCCCTGGCCACAAACGCACTGACTCTGGGCAATGACTATATTGACTTCCAAGCGCGCTTCAACGGGCGTACGGAACACTTATTCGTTCCCGTAGGTGCCGTATCAGCCATTTACGCTCGTGAAACCGGCGCAGGCATGGGATTTGAAGTGGAGGCTTCCACAGCGCCAGCTGACCGGGGTAATGCCCAGGAACAGCCTGGCAGCAGTGGCCCTAGTGCTGTCGCCAGCCCTGAAGGAATGGGCCAGGAACCTGACGATCCTGACAGCCCTACTCCAGTCAAACCTACCAGGCGATTTACTGTCGTTAAATAGCTAAGGGCCAGCGCCGAAAGCGATCTGGACTAAACGAGGCTAATGGAATCGATGTAGGTCGTTGCAGCAACAGTTCGCTAACCAGCTTGCCAGTAATGGGTGCAGTAGACATACCAATATGTCCATGCCCAAAGGCAAATACTATGCGGTCATGCCGTGCAGGAAAACCTATTACAGGCAAGCTATCTGGCGTTGACGGACGACTGCCCATCCAGACCGTATTATCTTGTGCTTGCCCCAGCGGCACGCTATCACCTGCTTGCTGTACTGCCCGTGTCATTTGCGCATAATTGGGCGGGCTGTCTGGGTGCGCCAGTTCCACACCCGTCAATATGCGTACGCCCTGATCCATAGGTGATATCACATAGGCTCCGGCAGCGTCATGCACGGGTCGATTCAACACAGAACCTTCGGCCAAGGCATACTGCATATGGTAGCCGCGCTCGCCAACCAAAGGGATTTTGTAGCCCATACGTCGCGCTAATTCCCCTGACCAGGCCCCGGCCGCAAGTACCGCATACTTGGCCTTGATCAGGCCTGCGCTGCACGATACCAACACACCACTGCCCTGCTGCATTAAGTCAGTCGCCCGACTGGCGATTACGCTACCGCCTTGGGCAATAAACGTCTGTAAGTAGCACTCTAATAAACGACCAGGTGTATTGACGGCTGCCGTATCGGGAAACAATATGCCGTGTGTGAACCGACGCTGTAACGACGGTTCCAAGTCGTAGATATCATCTGCCAACAAAGCCTGGGTATCGACCCCATGCGTGGCTAATACACGCCTTTCCATCAGGCTGCTATTAAACCCAGCCTGATTACGGTACACCCGCATCCAGCCTTTTTTTTGTATTAAGTGACTTGCGCCAACATGCGTGGCCAAAGCCATATGTGTGCTGTAGGCCTGGGCGACCAATGGATCCAATGCGTCAGCAGCCTTTTGATAGGCTGCCAGCGTTGCATGGCAAAGAAACCTAGGCAACCAAGCCGCTAAGGTAGCGTAATCCTGATACCTAATTCTAAGTGCTGGATCAGCGCCTCTGGCATAGCGCACTAACTTGGGCCATATCGACGGACTGGCCATAGGAAAAATTGATGCGCGGCTAATAACCCCCGCATTACCGTATGAGGCTCGGACCTTATCTAGCCCAGGATCAATCAGGACCACAGCCTGACCATTTTCCTGTAAAGCCAAGGCGGTAGCCAGCCCGATAAGGCCGCCACCGACTACGACAACATCATGGTCCTGCTGTGTACTATCCATAAAGGCTAGATCCAGAATAACAACTTAGAATACGACGTCTGAAGGGATATCGTTACGTTCTACGCCTGACAGTTTCAAACCATCAAATATCCATTCCTGAATTTGGCCCAAGCTACGGTTGTAGTCCACCCAAACGTTCAGGAAATTAGCAAAGTCTGTGTTGCTTTCTTTAGAAAACGCCAACGCCGAGGTCAAGCCGATGACGGGCTCTTTCAGCATAGAGAACTTGCCTATCGAGGGGTTCTTCTTCACCGCGGTCAGACCCAGCAGAACAGCGAATACGGCGCAATCAACACGCTTGCTTTGCAAAGCCATCATGACGTCATCACGAGTAGCATAGGCAGTAATTTTGGCGTTAGGTGCCAAACGACGTGCCAGCATTTCTTGCGTGGAACCCAAGTCAACCGCAATTTTCAGGTCAGACTGGTTAAGTTCTTCCCAGGTAGACACATTGATGTCTTTATTGCTGACCAGACCATAAGGGTGCAAATAGGTAGGATGGGAAAAGTCGATAGACAAGGCGCGCTGCGGTGTCGGCGTCAAGGCCATAGCCAAGTCTACCTTGCCAGTTTGCAGTTGTATTACCGAGTTGCCGTAGGTGGAGTCCACCATTTCCAGCTCGACATCCAGGATAGTGGCAATGTCTTTTGCCATTTCAACGGCTGCGCCATGCCAAACGCCTGTTAAGGGGTCTTTGGCGAAGTAAGGCGGCTCACCGACTAAGGCAGCGATACGCAATTTTTTGGTACGACGCACACGTTCTAGGGTGGATTCTGTCCCGCCCGCAGGCGCGGCTGTCTGTGCAATCGCTGCTGCAGGCAGCGCCAAGCCCAGAGCAGATGCCACAGCGGCTTGCGTCATTTGACGACGTGAAAGGGAAAAGCCAGTATCGGTATTTTTCATGGAGTGTCTCTCTGAGTTGTATTTTATTTGGTCGGCATAAAGGAAGACTCGGCAAAACGTAGCTGCGCCTCTAAGCCCTCCCCAATATCGAACAAATCATCTTCGCCATAATGGGCGCCAATTAATTGGATTCCTGTAGGAATCCCCTGCGGAGTCTGGGTGACAGGCAAGGCCAGTGCTGGCTGCCCGGTAAAGTTTGCCACCACATTCAGATTAGGATCTTTAAGAAAGTAGAATTTGTCCACAGTACGTAGCGGTCCAGCCACTGACAAGGAACCTGGCAGCAGGAAAACATCGACAGACTCTAGGAGTGCCATCATTTGGCGCCCTATGATCAACCTTTGTTGGCATGCCCCCAAATACGCATCGGCCGAGACATTTTCACCCACCAGCACACGATTACGGAACACCTCACCGTAGCTATCGAAGTCGGCACGCACCTTGGGTGCAAAAACACGGGCGACTTCGGACATCATAATAATGCTGGCCGCGGCATGCAACGCCTCAAGTGAAGGCGGAGTAACTTCCAGGATTTCAGCACCTTGTGCTAGAAAAACGTCTATGGCCTGCTGATACGCTGCCATCGCAGCGTCGTCTATACGTGCTTGTTGTCCCCACAACTGATGGGGGATGGCTACCCGCACGCCCTGGAAATCACCACTGCGCCTAGCCTGGCGATTACTCGCCGTTTGGACAGGCTGCACTGGGGAAGCATCAGAGGTGCTGACGATGGCTTGATACACTGCACGACAGTCCTCTACTCGACTTGCCAAAGGTCCGGCATGATCCATGCTTAAGCTTAGTGGCCGTATGCCGTCTAGGGACACCACGCCGTAAGTGGGTTTCATCCCCACTAGCCCGCAATGAGTACTAGGCAAACGTATAGATCCAGCGGTATCTGTGCCTATGGATGCCATTGCGCCACCCGAGGCCACTGTAACCCCTGACCCACTGGACGAACCGCCGGGAAACAATTGTGGATCCCAAGGGTTACGCGCTGGCGGAAACGGCAGATCAAAGGCCGGGCCACCAAACGCAAATTCGTGGCAATTGGCCTTGCCGATGATGATGGCGCCCGCCTGCTTCAGTTGAGTCACCAACGCGGCGTCTTGCTGGGCCGTTGCATGCAGTTGCGAGTGCGAACATGCCGTCGTGGGCACACCAGCGACATCGATGGTGTCTTTAAGGGAAATGGGCACGCCAAACAATGGGCCAGGCACATAGCCGCTTATTGCTGCGTTTGCTAGCTGTGCATCGCTAGCTACCGCGGCTTGGATGGCAGTGTCGTGCAACACACGGGTGTAACCAGCCAATTCAGCCTGAGTCGTGTCTATACGCTGTAAATACGCCTGCGTGACATCCAGGACACTGGTTTCCTTTTCCAGGAGCGCCTGCCTAAGCGTGACGATCGCTTGGTTAAATACAGCGTAAGTCATTCTTGAGGCCACACAGCAAGCAAGGGGTTAGGTAAAAACGTAAATTCCTGATCTGCACCCGTAGGCGTGCGCAAAAAAGAAGCCATCAACACCAAGCCATTTTGAAAGTCTTGCTGTTCTTGGGGGCTGGCAGCATCAGGCAAGCGGGTTGCCATCACCATACGTTCATTATTATTCACATCAAACCCTTGATCCGTTGCTGACAACGCCGCGTTCAGTTCGCGTGACTATGGAAATGGTTAAGAAAAGCCTGGGTTGCCGGATTTTGTGGGTGATCTATCACCTGATCGGGCGGACCTTCTTCGACCACCACGCCGTCTTTCATAAACAAGATGCGATCGGCCATGTCGCGGGCGAAATCAATTTCGTGAGTCACTACCACCATCGTCATACCTTCTTCTGCCAAAGTACGCATTACGTTGAGCACTTCACCAACCAATTCTGGATCCAATGCCGATGTGGCTTCGTCGAACAGCATAACAGTGGGTTGCATAGCCAAGGCACGCGCTATGGCCACCCTTTGCTTCTCACCACCCGACAATCGGCTGGGAAACTGCTGAGCTTTACTGGACAAACCCACTTTTTCCAATAGTGCCAGTGCTGTCGCCGATGCTTCTTCGCGGCTTTTGCGCAATACGGTTAATGGGCCTTCCATAATATTGGCCAACACCGTCATATGCGGAAACAAGTTGAAATGCTGGAACACCATACCAGTAGACGCCCGAAACGCTGCCAGCTCACGGTCGTTGGGTAGCTTTTTACCGGGACCAAAGCTAAAGCTCCGGTCGCCCACGGTTAAATCACCACCATCTGGTGTGACCAGCAAGTTCATACAGCGCAGCAAGGTAGACTTGCCTGACCCCGAGGGGCCTATCAGGGCCAATACATTACCCGCTGGCACCGTCAAAGATATGTCTTGAAGAACATCTAGACTGCCATAGCACTTGCGTAGATTTTTTACAGTAATCATGATTTGCTTTGCTGACCTTGGTATTTCAGTCGCTTGCCGCCAGACGACGCTCGTAGTTGCGCAC
The DNA here is from genome assembly GCA_013416485.1 of Alcaligenaceae bacterium. Lineage (GTDB taxonomy): Bacteria > Pseudomonadota > Gammaproteobacteria > Burkholderiales > Burkholderiaceae_B > JAGOAJ01. Next base: position 121,213 of record JACCEO010000001.1, on the reverse strand, counting down.
CAGTATGGTAGCGGGGAACAGCACTGCAAAATATAACAATGCCACCACAGTATAAATTTCCAGCGGTCGGTAGGTTTCGTGGGCTACCAGTTGGCCTTGATACAGTAGATCGGGCACTGCCAATACTGACACCAGCGACGTGTTCTTCAACTGCAAGATAGACTGATTCATTAACGGCGGCACCATGCGCTTCAAGGCCTGAGGCAAAACAATACGTCGTAAGGCCTGACCTTTGGTCATGCCTAAGGCCTGTGCTGCCTCTCGTTGGCCGGTGTCTATAGACACAATACCTGCACGGATGATTTCCGAATAAAACGCACCGCCGTATAGTGACAAGGCCAACAATGCCGCCAGCGACGCAGACATGTCTATGCCTATTAGCACCGGAAAGGCGTAATAAAACCAGATCAGCAGTACCAAAAATGGCGTACACCTGAACAGCTCAACGATCAGCTGCAAGGGCATGTTAACAATACGCGGCGCGGCCAGACGCGACAACGCCAGCACTAGGCCTATCGCCAGACCAAAAATGACACACAAAACCGTGTAATACATGGTGTACCCCAAGCCCATAACAAAGAGCTCGCGGTATTTCCACAACAGCATGAAGTCCCAGGTATACATAATTCTCGTTCGGTTCTATGGTTGATCAGGACAGCTTAAGGCCACCGTCCACGGCAATAATTTGCCCAGTAATATAGCCTGCTGCAGGGCTAAGCAAAAAAGCCACGAGTTCAGCAACATCTTCAGGCTTGGCAAAGCGCCCTAGAGGCGGGAAGGGTATTGTGGTTTCCCAGTTTGATGCGGCATGACGATTTTTGTCTTTATGCGTATAGCCAGGTGCTACGCAATTGACGGTAATACCGTGTTGCGCCAATTCTGTTGCCAGGCTCATGGCCAAGGCATCGCAGGCGGCTTTTGCTGCTGCGGTAACAGGAAAATTCTGGCCCACACGGAAACGATGGGCAACAAACGAACTGGTCACCACGATACGTCCACAGTCGGAACTGACCAGCGACGCATGGGCCGCCTTGACTAAGTCAAACAACGCGCCCGCCATACCGCTGTAAGCCCTGTCAAAGCTAGCACGTGTAGCTTGCAGTATGGAGCCCGATTCCGCAAAACCTGCATTACTTACCAATTGGTCGCAAGCACCAAAGCGATCTAAGGTTGCTGCAATGATGTCGTCAGCAGCACCACTACGCGTAAGATCAGCATGGCAAGTAGCAACCAAAGCGCCCGCAGCAGTTACATCGTGGGCTACCTTAGCCAAATTATCTTGACTGGCTTGATCTGCCCCACGGGCATGCAGCATCAGGGACACACCAGGTCGCGCCACTTTGCGCGCAATGGCTGCCCCTATGCCCGAACCCGCTCCGGTCACTACCACAACAGTTTGTCTGCTCACCTGGTTCTCCACAACCCAATATTGAGTATTCTTTAGGGTCGCCTATATCCTTATAACAAGTATGTATAGGCGCAGGCTGGTATTGTACGGATTAAAAGCAATAATTAAAAACAGACTTGGGCGGTAGGACCGGCACACGCCAAAGCGATTCCCTAGTAAGACAGCAAGCGGTATCTGCTCTTGGCCCACAAACCCAGCCTGTGGCAATTTCCCTTGCACCACCAAATCCAATGCTGCACATATTCCAGAGGCAGTCGTCAGCTGTATGGCGGTCAAAGCATGACCCAGCACGGTTTTACCCACAATACGCGTAGAGTACGACTCCTCTTGTAAGCGTCCATTACGCAAGCCCGTAGCGGTCGCAAAAATCACGATGACATCCTGGCGGGTTGACGGTATGGCGCTTTCAAAGATTTCTTTCAATAAGTCGCGCCGATGGCGTAGTCCGAGATCATTTAACAATAAGCGCATATTGGCGCAATGCCCAGGGTAGCGTATGGACTTGTAATCCACATTGCGGGCCTTACCCAATAAGGTTTTACTTAAGGTGCCCAAGCCACCCGACGTGTTAAACGCTTCGTATTCGACTCCATCTAGACTAAAGGTCTCGTAGCCCTCTAAGCCACGAACATAAGTGGCTTGCCCATCCACGATTGCCTCGCAAGGGTTGCAGTACTCGTTGATCAAGCCATCTGTGCTCCAGGTCAAGTTGTAACGCAAAGCATTGGATGGAAACCGCGGTAAAGCCCCTACCCGCATGTGTAAGTCATGCAGGGTGTCGAAACGCTGTGCCAGATCATTGCCCACCACGCCAATAAAACCTGGCGCCAGCCCACATTGCGGCATCAACACCGTTGCAGCATCCGCCGCTAACGCTTGTATGGCATGCGTGGCCTCTACGTCTTCGGTCAAATCAAAATAGTGCGCCCCGGCGCTAACGCACAAAGGTGCTACATCCACGGCATACCGAAAAGGCAAGGCATTCAACACCGCATAACGCCCAGCAACTGCCTGCGTCATAGATTGGGTATCACTGATACATAGCGTCTCGCATCCCAAAGCCTCTACAGCTTGTAATTGAGCCAGATCGCGATCTGCCACCAGTATTCTGTATTGCCCTGTCTGCTTAAGTAGTAAGGCAATCGCAAAACCAATTTTTCCAGCGCCCAGCACCGTGATGGATTTATTGCTTGTTGTCATGACCACGCTTCCCCTTAAACAAGATAGTGTTCCTAGATAGATACTACGAGCTTTGGCCGTCAGTTAGACAGAAAGCCGGCCATTGGCGCTCCATATAATGCGGGTTTTTTGGACTAATTGATAAGTTCAAGCATAATTTCTAAAACTCGTGTAGAATATCGTTCTTCGCCGGTTTAGCTCAGTTGGTAGAGCAGCGCACTTGTAATGCGAAGGTCAGGAGTTCGACTCTTCTAACCGGCACCAAAAGATTCAAACAAAACGCCAATCCTTCGGGGTTGGCGTTTTGCTTTCCGGCTCTGCCTATTGCACCGCCACATCTCGTCATCTTAGAATAGAATCCATTGGAAATATCGCTATCATTTCCATTTATGACGAAGCGTCCAAAAATATAACCAACACGCAATCGGAGAGACAATGAGAAAATTCCCCCTGGCGCTCGCAGCGCTGTCAATCTTCTGTGTCAGTCAGGCTGCATGGAGCGGGTTTCCAGAAGGGGCTGCTGCCTACCAGAAAGGTGAGTACGCGATAGCACTGAAAGAGTTTCTCCCACTGGCAAACCAAGGCCATGCCCAAGCGCAGTACAACCTAGGGATGATGTACGCCCTTGGTAATGGTGTGCCGCAGGACCTCAAGGAAACGGCTAAGTGGTTCAAACTTGTGGGAAAACAGGGCAACGCTGACGCACAGGTTCACCTAGGAAGCATGTACTCCCACGGCGAGGGTGTGCCGAAGGATTACAAAGAAGCCGCTAAATGGTTCCACCTTGCAGCAGATCAGGGCAGCGCTAACGCGCAGTACAACCTCGGAATAGTGTATTCCCTTGGTAACGGCGTCCCACAGAATGACAAGGAAGCCATTAAATGGTTCGGCCTTGCAGCAGATCAAGGCTACGCTGACGCACAGCATCGTCTCGGGCTAATGCACTCCCTTGGCAGGGCTGTACCGCAGAATGACAAGGAAGCGGCTAAGTGGTACGTCCTTGCCGCCGATCAGGGCCATGCTGGCGGACAGACTCAGCTAGGCCTCCTGTATTACCACGGGAGCGGTGTGCTTCAGGATTACCAGGAAGCCGCTAAATGGTTCAGCCTTGCCGTAGATCAGGGCTACGCTGATGCTCAGCAGCTTCTGGGGATAATGTACGCAAATGGCGAAAGCGTAGAAAAAAACCCGCTAGCAGCTTATGCCTTACTGAATCTTGCAGCGGCCAATGATTCGGCCGACGTCCACCAGGCAATGGAAATACGTGATGCCTTGGCGGCAAAGATGACAGGAAAGGAAATTGAAACGGGGCAAGCACTAAGTCGGGAAATGGCGAAAAGCCAAAGCCCGTTGAAAATACTGCATCAGCAAATCAAAAAGACGGCAGCCCAATAGCTGCCAAGTAAGTGTCAGATTACTGACCCGGTATTACCACCCACTTTCCTATCACTTTACGCGCTTTAAGCCCTTCCAAAGCTGCAGCGGTTTGCGCTAGTGAATAGCGCTGGGTAATTGTGGGTCGAATTTTATCGGATAAATATAGGTCCACTAACGCGTCTACATCAGCTTGTACGGCAGCGCGTTCACGCTTCATGTAGTCACCCCAGAACACCCCCACCAAGGCACATCCTTTAAGTAATGGCAGGTTCAAAGGAATGCGTGGAATGTCACCGCTAGCAAAACCAATAACAAGAAACCGGCCTCGCCAAGCCGTACTGCGCAAGGCCAGTTCGCTAATATCGCCACCCACAGGGTCGCAAACCACATCGACACCACGGCCATCGGTCAATTCTTTTATACGGGCCCGCACGTCTTCAGTGGAATAATCAATGACAGCATCGGCGCCATGATCACGGCAAGCTTGTAACTTTTCTGGCGTAGATGCCGCAGCAATAACTCGCGCGCCCATTGCTTTGGCCAGTTCTATCGTGGCCGTACCTAAACCACCCGCAGCCCCTAGGACTAGAACAGTCTCGCCTGGCTGTAATTGTGCTCTGTCTTTTAGCGCATGGTAGGCCGTCCCGTAGGTCATTAACAGCGTACCTGCAACCTCGAATGGCACCCCGTCTGGCAAGGTAAATAAGGTATCGGCCGGAACCGCAATTTGTTCGGCAAACGCTCCCCAACCAGAAAACCCTATGACAGCCTGACCGACGGTTAAGCCCTGAACTTGGGCGCCCACTTTGCGTATGCGGCCAGCAAACTCCCCTCCTGGACTAAACGGAAGGTCTGGTTTGAACTGATAGCGGTTTTCAATGATCAAGGTATCTGGATAATTAATTCCCGCTGCCTGAATATCGACCAATACATCAGTTTCCTGCACTACGGGTTCAGGGACTTCTTGAAGAACCAGTTCTGACGGTGGACCATAATGCGTACATACTAAAGCTTTCATGCTGTTTTTTCCGAATCTGTAAGCCGGCGCAAGACAATAGACTGTGCCACACAAGCAGGTTTTGACCCACCTTGTATTTCAATTTGCACCTGAAAAATTAAGCGAATATGCTCGCCTTCTTGTTGTGCCTCTTGCAGCAAGAAGCGACCACGTACTTTACTACCTGAACGGACGGCTTGTGTGAAACGGACTCGGTCCAGACCGTAGTTGATGCCAATATCACAAAATGGCAGCAGACCAGGCAGAAAAGCTTCGTAGTACTTACCTAAAAGAGCCAGCGTAAGAAACCCATGCGCAATGGTCTCACCATAAGGCGAGTCGCGCCTAGCCCGATCAGGATCTACATGTATCCATTGAAAATCCCCCGTTGCCTGTGCGAACTGTGCAATTCTTTCTTGGGTGATGACCTCCCAATCGCTACAGTAAACTTCTGAATCTATACACGCCTGCAGGGCAGCTAAATTTTGGCAAACTGGGGTCAGATTGATCGTAGAGCTAGACATTATTTTCTCGTGAAGTTAGGTGGACGCTTTTCAACAAACGCCTGTACGGCTTCCTGGAAATCGGCAGTCATCAAGCCTAATACCTGAGCATGATTTTCCAATTCCATGGCGGCCGTCAAACTGGAGGCTTCCAAGTTACTCCAGAATAGTCGTTTGGTGTGTGCTGTCGCATAAGACGATAGCTCCAAAATACACTGAGCACGCATGATGGCAGCATCTAGCAAGGCATCGGGTTTGCATACCTCGGATACCATACCCAAACTAAAGGCCTGATCTGCTGATACTGGGCGACCAGTAAGCATCAGGTCCAGTGCCGGACCCACCCCAATCAAACGAGGCAAGTGATAACTAATGCCACACTCCCCTGAGGTCAGCCCCAATTTGACGGCACCAATATGAAAGCTAGCCTGTTCAGTGGCCAGCCGGATATCTGCCGCTAATGCCAAGGCCATACCCGCACCAACCGCCACCCCGTTGACCGCGGCAATAACTATGACACCCGATTCACGCAAGCGACTGATCAAGCCAGCAAAACATAATTGCAAGGACATTGCCTGGCTGACGGTAGGTGTGTATTTTTGCTCGGTGTTTAGCAAGGCCTTCAAATCCAGACCAGCACAAAACCCCTTGCCCTCGCCTGTCAGGATCAACACCCTTAGTTGCGTATCGGCCAGAACACTGTCCAACATACGATGCAATGCCTGCGCATCTTCAATACGCAGGGCATTCAACTGTTTGGGGCGTTGCAGACGAATCAACCCCAACCCGGTCTGCAACGGCTCGTAAACGATACTTTCTACTGTCATTACGGCTCCTTAGCGTTGGGCCACACTTTCGCGCAAGCTGCGCTTCATTAACTTACCGTTAGCATTGCGGGGCAAGGCGTCCAGCTCGAAGGTAAAGCTCTCGGGAACTTTATAGTCAGCCAAACGCTGGGCACAAAATTCCTGTAATTCTGCTGGTGTCAGTTCCACCCCTGATCGCAATACCACAAACGCATGGACACGCTCACCCAGCACAGGACAAGGCTTACCCACGACAGCCACCTCGATCACATCGTGATGTTCGGTCAAGCATTTTTCCACCTCGACACTAAACACTTTGTAGCCGCCGCGATTAATCAGGTCTTTAAACCTATCCATCACATACAGATAGCCTTCCGCATCCAAACATCCCACATCGCCACTACGCCAAAAGCCATGAATAAAGTTTTCTTCGGTAGCTTTGGGGTTATCCCAGTATCCCTCAACCACCATAGGACCTCGGTGCCACAGCTCACCCGTCTCGCCCGGTGGCAATTCGCGAAAATTCCCATCCATGACAACAACTTCGGCGGTAGGCAACACCAAACCCACACTATCTAGATGCTCTCGGGTCAAGTGCGCAGGCATTACGGCAACTGGAGACGTGGTTTCTGTGGCGCCGTAGCAATTTGATAGGCGCAAATGAGGTAAGTGACGCGCTAATTGATCAATGACTTCTGGTGGCATAGGCGCCCCACCGAACCCACCTACGGTCCAGGCAGACAAGTCATAGGCTGAAAAATCATCTCGTAATAGACAAAGTTGATACATAGCCGGGACCATCAGGGTGTAGCTGATCTTTTCAGTTTGTGCCAGCGGAAGAAACTCTTCTGCCTTAAAACGCGGGATAATCACCAGCGTCCCACCCAGACCAAGAACCACGGCCATCAGGGCTGCCAAGCCAGTTACATGGCTTAAGGGAACCACAGCCGCCCCTCTAACCTGTTCATCCAAACCCAGTATTTGGGTATATCCCATGATGGTGTGCACCATACCAAAGTGCGACAACATGGCGCCCTTGGGCAAGCCTGTAGTACCCGAGGTGTATGTAATAGCGGCCAAATCCTCTTCGTGGACAGCGACGCAATCAGGCAAAGGGGTATGCTGCAATAGCTCAGAAAATGTCAAAGTTTGATCATATCCCCCACCGACAACAATACGCTGCTTCAGTTCGGGTGTCTGCTGTTGCGGGGGCACAATGACGTGCAAGCCAGCATCATAAAAAAGCGCACTAGCACCTGAATTATTCAAAATATAGCTAAGGCCAGGCATTTGTTCTCGTGTACTGACCGGCACAATGACTGCCCCCAGTGCCCATGAGGCATAACAAGCCAGTACAAATTCCGGTTCATTAGCCAACAGCAGTGCGACTCGATCACCCTTACCTACGCCTTGTGCCTGCAAACCCGCTGCCAAGCGCATCACTTGGTCATCAAATTGCTGCCAGCTGATGCGCTGCTGACCACACACCAAAGCTTCACGATCTGGATGCCGCTTAGCGGCAGCACGCCATAGCTGGTTCAGATTATTGGCTCTATCCTTATAGCAATGAATTACGCGCTGACCAAAATGTACCTCTCGACGGGTTTCATACATGGTACGGGTCTCCTCCTTGTGCGTAGTTAAGCCACCGTAGCGGCCAGACAACTTGCTTGCTGCAAAGCTGCACGACACTCGGCTACCAAACGAGTAATCAGGGTGTCGCAACTGGGTATGTCGTCTATCAAGCCCACTACCTGCCCTGCCCACACCAAGCCTGCATCCAGCTCCCCGGTGATTAGGGCTTCACGCCCACGCTGTCCAGCAACCAAGGGTTGAATATCGGAAAACTCACAGCCTCCGGGACGATTCTCCATTGCAACCACTTGATCAGAGATCACATTTTTCAACACACGCCCGGTGTTTCTAAAGCTACGAAAGATCAAATTAGTATCTTGCTCCGATGCATTAACTAGGGCCTGTTTAATATGGTCATGAATAGGAGCCTCTTGTGTTGCACAAAACCGAGTTCCCATATTGATGCCCTCGGCACCCAGCGTCAAGGCAGCAGCCATGCCATCCCCAGTTGCCAAGCCCCCCGAGGCAATCACAGGTATACGCAAAGCCCGTACCGCCAAAGGTATCAGTATCAGGCCTGGAATATCCTCTTCACCAGGATGGCCAGCACACTCGAAGCCATCTATGCTGATGGCATCTACCCCGCGTCGTTCTGCGGCCAAGGCATGGCGTACGGTAGTGCACTTGTGCAAGATGCGTGCCCCTTTGCGCTTTGCCTTATCGATCAGGTCTTGTGGATGGTTTCCTGCCGTTTCCAGAATCCGAATACCACTATCCAGCGCCGCATCCAGATACTCTTCATAAGGCGGTGCCTTAGAGGTAGGCAAAATGGTCATATTCACGCCAAAAGGCTGGTCCGTCATGTCCCGACAACGGGCAATTTCGCGCACCAGGTCTTCGGGGGTGGCTTGCGTCAATGCGGTCAAAATACCCAGTCCACCGGCATTGGACACCGCTGACGCCAGCTCTGCTGTACCCACCCACTGCATGCCACCTTGGATAATCGGGTAACGAATGCCCAACAGCTCTGTAATTCGTGTTTTCATTTGCATCTTCTAATTCCTTGATATTGCCTATTCACCTGTGAATTTGGGTTTTCGCTTTTCCACAAACGCACGTAACCCCTCGCGAAAATCCTGAGTGCTTGCACAGACCATGAAGTCAGCGGCTTCCGCATCCAGGTGTTCATCAAGGTTATGATCCAAGGCAGTACGCAATAACTTACGTAAACGTCCATAAGCAACCGTTGGCCCTTGTGCTAGTCGCTGCAATAAGGCATCTGTTTCAGCGGCTAGTGTATCGCTGGGCACGATACGATTTACCAGCCCCAAACGTTGCGCTTCGACGGCATCCACTCGGTCGCCTAATAAGGTCAGTTCCGTTGCCTTGCGCAGGCCGACCAGACGCGGCAAAAACCACGACGTCGAACAGTCACAACTGGTACCGATTAATGGATAGGCCACACCAAAACTGGCTTGATCATCTGCCAAGACGAAGTCGCAGTTCATCATTAAGCCCAAACCCGCACCAGCGACAGCCCCCTGCACCGTACACACGCTAGGCACATCCAGTTGTGACAGCCGGCGAATTGCCTGATGCATAACGCGAATCAGAACAGCCGCCGCAGGCTCTGGTGCTGCCTGCATCGCAGCAACATCACCACCTGCCATAAAAGAGCGCCCTGCCCCGCTAAGATGAATCACACGTAATTGACGATCCACGGCCAGCGTTTCAATAATATGTAGAAACTCGTGAGCCATATCCAGATTAATCGCATTCAGCACTTGGGGGCGATTGAACTGTATTCTGGCGATTCCGTTCTGCCGTTCCAAAGTAACCATGTTGTTCATATCGTATACGCCTTAAGACACGCGGTAATAGGGTGCTGTGGCACCTAGGTTTTCTCGAGCTTTTTTCAACTCGGTACGAGCAATAGCACGCAAGTGAACTTCATCGGGCCCATCAAAAAATCGCATAGCTCGACCCCAGGACCACAGGAAAGAAAGCGGTGTATCTGGGGTGACTCCCATAGCGCCAAACACTTGGATAGCCCTGTCAACGACCTGTGTCTGTAAGCGCGCTGCAACTAGCTTGATCGCTGACACATCGATGTGAGCTGCTTTATTCCCATATGTATCCATTTTCCACGCGGCATGCAATACCAATAAACGAGCTTGATCGATTTCAACCCGTGACTGTGCAATCCAATCCTGGACATTGGCATACTCGTTCAGCGTCTTACCAAACGCTTTGCGACTAAGTGTCCGTTCACACATGAGCTCCAGTGCAAGTTCACACTGCCCTATCGTGCGCATGCAATGGTGCACACGGCCAGGTCCTAATCGAGCCTGAGCCAGTGCAAATCCGGCACTTTCTTGGCCCAGCAAATAGCTGACAGGGACCCGAACATTTTTATAAACGATCTCGCAGTGGCCTTCAGGGGCATAGTGATGCATGATCGCGACGTTGCGCACTATCGTGACGCCGGGCGTTTCCATAGGTACTATCACCATAGAATGACGCTCGTGACGTGATGCATCTTCGGCCTCGTTGCTAACCCCCATCACAATCGCGAACTTACAATTCGGATGCATGGCACCGGTGGTAAACCACTTGCGCCCATTAATCACGTACTCATCGCCTTCGCGTCGTACTGTAGTGCAGATATTCGTTGCGTCAGATGAAGCAACATCAGGTTCTGTCATAGAAAAACACGAGCGGATCTTACCCTCTAGCAAAGGCACCAGCCAGCGTTGCTTTTGTTCGTCTGTAGCAAACAAATGCAGTAGTTCCATGTTGCCCGTATCAGGCGGACTACAGTTGAATACCTCAGATGCCCATGGGATGCGACCCATAATTTCCGCCAAAGGCGCATATTCCATATTGCTTAAGCCCATGCCAGGTTCATCTGCCTGCAGGCCAGGCAAAAACAGGTTCCACAAACCCGCTTCATAAGCTTTGGCTTTTAGCTCGTCGATGATAGCCAGGGGAAATTCACCCCTTGCCGCGATATCTTCAAATTCCTGATACCTTGGCAAGACATAACGTGACATAAACTGCTCCAAGTTTTCCTGAAGCTCTTGCGTTTTCTTAGAATATGCAAAATCCACGCTCTACTCCTTAAGTGTGTTCTTTTATGAGACCGGCAACTTCCAGTCCTCGATGTGCAACGACTGCAGCCAACGCACCAACATCTGACGCGTCCTGTGCGACAGCATTTCCCATACGTACTCGTGCAGAAATGCCCTCAAAAATGACTGCCAAACGCATGAATGCAAAAGCCCAATGAAAAGGCTGTGCTTGCCGGCTAGGATCCTGCCGGCCTGTACGTTCGTAGTAATACCGCAGATAGTCAGCTTCCTTTGGAATCCCCAATGCCGCCAAGTCCAGGCCGCGGATACCCCCATATTCAGCAGGATAGCTACGCCAGGGTATGGTGTTGAATGCCACATCTGCCAACGGATGACCCAAGGTAGACAGTTCCCAATCCAACACGGCCACCACACGATTTTCTGTGGGATGGAATATCAAGTTATTGAGTTTGAAATCTCCATGCACCAAGGTGGTTTCCTGATCCACGGGTAAATGGGCTTTCAGCCACTCCAATAAACGGTCTATGGCTGGATTTTCCGCCCCTTCGGTTAAGGCCCACTGCTTGCTCCAGCGATTAAGCTGACGCTCGAAATAGCCTTCGGCGCGGCCATAATCAGCTAGACCAACAGCACGCCAATCGATGGAGTGCAGCTTGGTCAGGCTGTCTATCATGGAGAAATAAATACCTTGGCGCTGGTCCTGTGTCATGCCAGCTAAGGTATTGTCAGAAAACACCCTACCTTCAACACGCTCCATCAAATAGAAAGGGGTGTCCAGGACATCTGGGTCAGCGTGATACAGCAACACCTTAGGCACAGGCAGATCAGTGTCGGCCAAAGCGGCCATAACCTTGTATTCCCTATCAACGGCATGCGCTGAAGGCAGCAGGTTTCCTGTAGGTTTTTTACGCAATATCAAATGACGGTTGTCGTAATCCAGGAAAAAAGTGGGGTTAGATTGCCCCCCTATAATTCCCTGTAGCTGCAAGCTACCCTGCAGTCCCGGAATGTGCCTGCGAAGAAACGCATCCAGCCTATCGATATCTTGGGAGCGCATTTCACCTGCACCCACACTTGTTTGGGCTTGATCCATATACATGCTCACAATATTGGGTTTACGACATCCGCTTCAGCCTGCGTATTATTCTGGGCAGGTAAACCCATCAGGCAACGCCACAATTGATGCGACATCTCTAGTATCAGCAGAGCAAATGCCAAAGGCATCATGATCAATACTGGCCACATCGGCCACAACCGGGTCCCAATTTGCATAGTGCGTGCAATTTCTATGCTGCTCCAGGTGTAACGCATGATGTACCACATGAGTACAGCATGAATAACCAGCTCTACTGCCAAAAGCAAGGCCTGCAGCCAGCGCTGTACGCTAGCTGGAAGACTATTGGACACGCTATCGAAACGTGGAAAAGTTCCTTTCCGATGCGCGTAAGGTATGGCCCAAAACACTATCAGTGGGAAGAAGACTCGTTCTATCATGTTGTAGCTACCCGGAATCAAATCCGTTTGCAACCAATATCTGCCAACCACACTAAGCACGGTAACCACAACCATGAACATCAAAGCGGTTCCTGCACCCACCGCAGCCAACCTTCCCTCGAAGCGATCAATCGCATTCCAAAATGACATAATGACCTCTTGTTAATTGATATGGCTAGGCAACCAGGTCACCAAACCGGGAAAGAGCAGCATCAGGATGGTCACCACCAAAGCCCCTGTTGATGCAAACACCATCGCTGGCCGGAAGACCTCGGCAACGGGATAGCGCGCCGCACTGGCAGCGGCATAAACAGACAAACCCACAGGCGGTGTCAACAGGCCCAAAGAAATCATGAAGCAAGCCATGACACCGAACCACAGCAAGTCGATATTTGCTGCATTCAGCACGGGCAACAGTATGGGAACCAACAACACGATGACGGCCGCAGACTCAAGTATCATGCCAGCGAAAAAGAACAACAGCATAATAAAAAACAGCAGCAATATCGGCTGATCCAGCCAGGGCTGAAGCAACACAACCAACTCGTTCGGCAACCTGGAAAACGCCAGGAAACGGGCGAGTATCTGGGCTCCTATCACCAGCATCATTAGCATGCCAGTCACCACCACAGAGTCTGACAAGGCCACGCCAATATCCTTGAGCGTGACGCGCCGCATGGCAACCATACCTATCAGTGCTGTAAATGCCCCTATCGCCCCGGCTTCACCCACTGTAATCACGCCCCCGTATATACCCCCAAACACCACGCTCATAAGAAACACAACAAAGGAAAAGGCGTACAGGCTGCGACGAAATATTTCCGGATCTTCCTCGATCTCAGGCTTGACGCCATCCGGTACTCCAGGGCGTGTCTCAGAATAAAACATTAAGCATCCGGTATACACCAGCATGCAAAGCAGACCGGGAATAAGCAGGCCTATGAACAGCTTACCTATGGATACCATAGTGATGGAGCCATAAATAATGACAATCAAGCTGGGCGGAATAATGGCAGACAATGAACCAGAGACCGCCGCCAACCCAATAGCGTAACGCCGGGTATAGCCTACGCGCTCAAGCTCATCACCCGCCAACGTTGCCAGGGCCGCCGCACTGGCCGAGCCCGAGCCACATACCGCTCCTAGCATTCCACCGGTAAAAATCGTTGCAACCCCTAGTGGGAAGCGTTTATAGCCGGACATGCGATACGCGACGCGAAACAAATCGGTGATCACCCCTCCACGCAATAGCAACTGTGCCATCATCAGATACAAGGGAATAATCGATAATGAATAAATAGAAGACGTAAAGAAGATATCTGGGCCGATAATGCCGTTAAACACACGCGGCCCAGTCCATAACCAGATCCCCACCAGGCCTGAGCCCAGCAAAACGGTAGAAACGTTTTGGCCTAGAATTAAAAACAGGCTGAACCAGGCTGCGACCAAAAAGAGAATCGTGGAATGCTCCATACTTATTTCTCCAGGTATTCCGACACACCCTGGGGCACACGTCCGCCCTGTTCTTGAATTAATTCCACCCATAGTTTGGCAGTTGCTTTCGCTGGGTGTCCCTTGGCTTCGGTCTGCTCTATCCACCTAATCCAAGTGTTAGCCCCCGCCTTAGCAACATGCTCTTGCATGGCGTCGGGTAGCTCACTGATATCGACAAACTTGCTTCCAGCGGCTTCAGCAGCTACACGCACGTCGGTATCTTGTTTATCAATGGCAGCTGCATTGCTAAGCGCTGCCTTGCGTGCAATGCCATCCCATGTTTTTCTGTCCTGTTCAGACAGTTTGTTCCAGACCTCGTTGGTGGTTGCCAGATAACTGCCCCAGTTACCCAATGACACGCCACTAATGGTGTACTTCAGCAGCTCCTGGAAAGAATATGATTTCCAGTCGCCTATGGATGACACCAGACCATCTACTGTTCCCCTGGACATGGCCTCATAGGCTTGTGAAGAAGGCATGGTTACAGGAGTAGCGCCCAGTTGCTCAAGCACTATTGTGTGCAAGGCAGAGCCTGCGCGCAGCGGTAAACCACGTAAGTCATCTGGTGAGCGTAGTTCCTTACCTGTCGTGGATATTACATAAGCACCTGTTGTGCCCACAGGCCAAGCCAATAGACCTTTACTGGTGATTTCGTAGCTTAAGAAGTTGTCATCCCCTTTCAGTTTGAAATCAGAATCCATAAGCTTCAGAAACGCTTTGGTGACCATGACCGCATTCGTGCCGTAGGTGGGTAACTGAGTAACATCCGATAGCGGAAAGCGGCCTTCATGGTAGGGTGCTAGCAACGGAGCGGCCACATCAATTGAGCCACCAGTTAAGGCGTCCATCTCGCGCCCCACGCCAGTCAATGCTCCGGCATCAAACCGCTGAAATCGGATGTTAGTCGCCGCTTCGATCTCATCGGCGAAAAGCTCCATATGTCCGCCAACCCAAAAATGTGCCTTAGGTAAGCTAGCTGCAATGATCAGGTCTTTTGCCTGAGCAGGTACAACCACGGTTAACATGGCTGCTGTAACAGCAGCAGTAGCAATAGGTTTAAGCATGTGGTTTGTCTCCCATAGTTTGAATTTGTCTTTCTATGGTCGCGCAACACCAGGTAGAACACCCCACCCCTTACGGGTAGGTAGCCCTCCGTTTGCTAAATAATTTGGTTTATTACCAAGCCCATGTCTCGGGCTCGGGCAACAGCATCATCACGCCCAGCTACGTTCAACTTTCCGTAAATATTACGCAAATGCCATTTAACGGTTTCAGGCGAAACCCCCAGCACCTTTGCTATACGTTTATTCGACATGCTATAGGCCAAGGCATTAAGGACATCTTGCTCACGGTCCGATAAGGGCTCGACCAACTGTAAAGGGGTGTTCTGAATCACTGGCTGATAGTGAGCCTGTACATACAACTGCTCTACGTAATACAACAGTATCGGGTCTTGCTCTTGGTAGTGTCGTGCACAGTCTTGTGTGAACACCAAGCGACTTTGTCGTACTTTAATTACCAAGCGATTTTGTCGCATGGGTTAATTACCGAGGGAAATTGACGGATCTATGTGATCAGTGATTCTCTGAATATTCCATTGTGCCTATTCGGAGATCGCGAAGGATGATTATTTTGGATTCCAAAGCCCAACTCACCGCTGATGTGGTCTCTAAAGTCGCACAAAGCAAGATCAGCATTGCCAATGCGGCCAAGCTCTTGAATAAGTCTCGCCGCACGATTGAGCGATATCTCCAACGCTACGAGGACGTCGGCATTCAGTTCGTGATTCACCGCAATACGGGCCGATCGCCAGCCAATAAAACGCCTGACGACCTTAAAAGACGGGTGCAGTCCCTTATCAAAGACAAATACTACGATGTGAATTTGCAGCATCTGGCCGAACTCATGGAGCGGAATGAAGGCATCCAGGTGAAACGCGAGACGCTGCGAGCCTGGGCCCATGATATTCACCATGTGAAGCGCGCTAAACGGCGCCGTTCGCAGATACGTAAACGACGAGAAAGAATGGAGTCGGCGGGGTTGCTCTTGCAAATGGACGGCAGCCCTCACCGCTGGTTCGGCGGCAAGACGTCGTGTCTGATTGCCCTCATTGATGATGCGACCAGCGAAATCCATGCCGAGTTCTTTGAGTCCGAAACGACGCTGGGCTGCCTAAAAGTCATGCAGCACTACATTGAACAGAAAGGGCTGTTTAAAGCCCTGTACGTGGATAGGGCGGGTATCTTCGGTGGGCCCAAGCGTTGCAACTTCTCTCAAATGCAACGCGCCTGCGAAGAGCTTGGCATCGAAATTATCTTCGCCAATTCCCCGCAGGGTAAAGGGCGCATTGAGCGTTCTTTTGATACGTTTCAGGACCGCCTGGTGCCTGAGTTACGCCTGCGAAATATTACGGACATGCAAAGTGCCAACCACTACCTGCAAACCATTTTTATTCCTCAATACTGGCAACAAACCATTGTCGTCAAGGCTAAAAATACCGCCTCAGAATTTACGCTTGTGCCGCGCCACCTGAATCTAGATGACATCTGTGTGCAAAAAGAGCATCGTAAAATCCGCAACGATCATACGTTCAGCTATGGCAACAAGTTTTACTTGATTGAGTCCCCGCTCAAGCACTCGATTGCCAAGCAGAGCATAGAGATCCGTAAGCAATCGGGCGGCCGCTTCACCGCCCACTTTGCCGGTCGTCACCTCGCGATTTCTGAGGTGATAGAACCCACCAAGCCGTCTATGTATGACTTGGAAATTCAACGGAAACTGGATGCTATCGCGCTCGCGGACACGTTGGGTAATGTCGCCGAGGCTGCACGCATCAGTGGCTGCTCCCGCGAAACGATCTACAAAAACCGAAGGCTGCTCAAAGAAAAAGGCCCCTTGGCGCTGAAGCGCACATTTCGCCCTGAGATCCACCACAAAAACCGAACCGCTCAAAGCACGGAAGAGGTGATCATTGCCTTCTCGTTGGAGAACCCGCATTTAGGCCAGGTGCAGGTATCGGCTCAACTGAAAACGACTCACCAGCTTGAAATCAGTCCCGCGGGCGTGCGGCATGTATGGCTCAGGGAAAAAATGAACACCAGCGCCTTACGGGTGCACAGAGCAAAAGCATCGCAAGCCGCCGCATAACGATGCCTCGCCCATTGCTTAATCACCGGGCTGCTTGTACGCTGCTACGACAAAGTCCCTTGGCAATTAGTCCGCCAGTTTCCCTTGGTAATCACAGTCGTGCACAGTCTTGAGCCAGATCTAACATAGGTTTGCCAAAATCCAGCAACGTGCGCACTAGACCACAGGCCTGACTCTGCAACAAGACCGGATGCATGGCAGATAGGGCAAGTTCGTGCTCGCCTGTGCGTTTAAGCAGCAGCGCCTTTAATAGGCGCATGCCGTAGACATCCCGACCCAGGCATATGTCGCCGTCTTCTGTCATAAGCAGGTCTAGCGCGGCTTGATCCTCGTTCATAGCCACTCGGTAAAGCACTACAGTATAGTGCGCCAAGCCTTTTACCCGCCGGCTGATGGCGCCTGTTTGGTGGCTGTGCCGTGCTGCTAAAAATAACAGTTGCTGTAAAACGGTTTGTGCTGCGGGGTAGTCCCCCGCTTGTAGCAAACAACGCACCCGCTCGCTTAAGGAAAACGCCAGCAGGCGATCTAAAGAGCGCTTACTGGCCATTTCTTCCAGTCTTTCCAGGCCCTCAATGGCTTCCAGGGGATTACCCTCTGAGCAACGCAATCGCGCAAACGACAAGGCCACGGTTACCAGCGCATCAGGTAAGGCGACGCGCTCGATGGCATCAAGGCGCCCTTCAAGCAAGCCATGCAAGGCCTCTAGCTCATTGGTTTCATACAACACGGCGGATACATAGGCAGCTGCATTGCAAGTAGATTCGTTATAACGGCCCAGATCTGCCTCTGCTTGCGACAAGGCTTCGCGCAATGCGGGTTCGGCTTGTCGGACATCCCCTTGGAACAACCAAGATAAACCATACAAAGATCGCGTAATAATGTGGCCAAATGCCGAACCCAACAAGGGTTTTCCGCCTTCTAGTAACGGGGCTTGGCCTTGTAAGATTTTTCTTGCGTGCTCATATTGGCCAACACGGGTATACAGCCAGCCCAGCAAGTTGCGCCGCCCACCGATCAACACCGCATCTGTCCCTTGCCGCAAGTTCAGCATATCGGGCAACATAGTTAAGGCTGCATCTATGTTTTCTTCTTGTAAAGCCAAGGAAAATGACAGCAATAACCAATGCGCGTGCCTGTCACGTTCGGCAGCACTAGTCCCGTTAATCCGCGGTGCCAACAGCGCCAGGGTATCGTGACACGCAGAAAACTGATGGTAGCAAAGCTGAGTCCAGCCCTGCCACAACAATAACGAAGGGTGGGCATACAACGCATTAAGGGGCAGTTTTGCCACTGACCGTGCCAATTGCTGCAACTCGCCGTTCAAGAAGAGCTCACGTGCCCATCGCTCTACCCAAAGTACCGCTTGCTGGTGATCCCCCGCCGCCATTGCATGGTAAACCGCATCCTGCAGATGACGTTTCGCACCAAACCACTGCGTAAAGATCAGATGGGTACGGCGCTGCTCTTCAGACCGCAAGCGCTGAAATCGCTCTAGTAATAACTCCCGGAACAAAGGGTGGAAGACATACCAGGCATCATTTACCGCATCCCTTTGTGAGGTAACAAACAAATTATTATCATGCAAACGACGTACCAACAAAGGCCCTTGCTGATCGCCGGCCAGCGTAGCCGCCAAGGACACGTTAAATCCTGATGCGGCAGCCAAACGGCACATAGTCCCAATATCCGCATCATCAAGATGGGAAAGCACCTCGCGATTAAAATACGCCGTAAAGTCCTGTGCATTTTGTACCGGTGCTGTAGGGGCCAAGGGCTGCCACGCCACCAAGCGTAAGCCTGCTGCCCAGCCATCAGTCATTTCCAGTAGTTTGCGTGCATCCACCGGGCTATCGTCAGACTGCCTGGGTCGAATAAAGGCTTGCACTTCCTCTAGGGAAAACCGCAGGTCGTATGGCCCAATTTCTTCAAGTTGTCTTTGATCCCGTAAGCGTGCCAGTGCAATCCCTGAAACACTACGCGACACAATAACCACGTGCAAATTTTCTGGTGCGCAATCCAGCAAGGTCTGTAATACCATATTGGCATTGACCGTACTGGCGTATTGCCAGTCATCAATAACAAGCGTCAAGGGTCGTGTGCGCAATAGCTGTGCCCGCAACAGCGCCAGTACAATCGCGTCATGGCGTGCGGTACCGCCCCGGTTATACAAAAACCGCCCTTCACGAGACAAGTCTGGATCCACACCATCCAGTGCATCGAACAAATCATGCAGCAGGTCTTGGCGACCATCGCGCGACTGCACCGCTAACCAGGCGATGTCATGACCCAAGGTCAATGCCACTGCCCGCCACTGTATAGCAAGCGACGTCTTACCACTGCCCGCTGGTCCGTGAATTAACAAACAGGTTTTGTGACGCGCTTTTTTCAAGCGTTCCAGTAATTGGGTACGCTCTACGCTGCCGGGGGTCAAACGTGGATGCATAGCGAGATCGTGTGACTAGGCCAATTGATTAGTATAGGCCCTACATTGGACATATTTACCCATACTGCAATATCATTAAATGTAATACAACATGACCAATAATTTCAATTGAAATGCTTGTTAACAAATAACAGGGATACCCGTGCAGGATATAAATAAAAAGATAAATCAACGCCGCTTTAATGATCCCGCTTGGGAACAAGCACCTTACGCCCTTTGGCGTGACTATTTTCTACTGCAACAGCAATGGTGGAACCAAACCGCCCAAGGCATGCAGGGGGTCGAAGAGCGCGATCAGAAGGTACTGGCTTTTGCTATTAACCAGTGGTTGGAATTCTATTCGCCAGGCAACTGGCCTATGACCAACCCTGTTGTATTGAAACGTACACACGATGAACATGGCGCCAACCTGCAACGAGGTCTAGAACACCTGAAGGACGACTTCAATCGCCTATTTTCAGGCCGTCCCCCAGCCGGGACTGAAGCCTTTACTGTTGGTCAGGAAGTTGCCGCCACACCAGGAAAAGTGGTTCTGCGCACCCCCTTAATGGAATTGATTCAATACACGCCAACCACAAAAAAAGTCCATCCAGAACCCATTTTAATTGTGCCTGCCTGGATCATGAAGTACTACATCCTGGATCTGTCACAACACAATTCCTTAATCAAATACTTGGTCGACCAAGGGCATACTGTGTTTTGTATTTCCTGGGTAAACCCAGGCGCTGAACATCGGGACATGGGTATGGATGACTACCTTGAGCTAGGTTTTTACGCCGCCTTGAATGCGGTTAACGCCATTGTTCCCAATCAAAAGGTACATGCCACAGGATATTGTCTAGGCGGCACCTTATTGTCCATAGCCGCTGCCACCATGACACGTGACGGCGCAGGCGACACCTTAGCTTCCTTAAGCATGCTAGCCGCACAGACTGACTTCAGTGAGCCCGGCGAACTCAGCCTGTATATCAGTGAAAAACAGCTGGACATGCTAGACGTACAAATGCAACAAAAGGGCTATCTTAGTGGTGAACAAATGGCTACCGCATTTGTGATGCTGCGCTCCTATGACTTGCTTTGGTCCCGTCTTATTAACGAATACGCACTAGGTGATCGACAGCCCATGAATGACCTCATGGCATGGAACGCAGACACCACACGCATGCCAGCACGTATGCATTCCCAGTATTTACGCCGTCTGTATCTGCATAATGACCTTGCCCAGGGCCACTACTGCGTCAAAGATCGCCCGATTTCACTCACTGATTTAGCCCTACCGATATTCGCCGTTGGCACCCTAAGTGACCACGTCGCACCTTGGAAGTCAGCCTACAAGCTGCATACGCTATCGCCAGCTGAAATTACCTTTGCACTTACTAATGGTGGTCACAACGCCGGCATTATTAGCCAGCCTGGTCATCCCCGTCGCCAATATCAGGTCAAAACTCGTCCTTTTGGCGCCAAAGCCATTACCCCTGACGAATGGGTCGCACAGGCACCTATGCAATCTGGGTCCTGGTGGCCAGAATGGTTACGCTGGCTACAGGCACGCTCTGGCACCAAAGTAAACCCTCCTTCTATGGGCGCACCCGACAATGGCTACGCTGTCATTGCCGATGCTCCTGGCAACTACGTTAAAGAACGCTAAAACATGAAACAACTCACTGGTAAAAAAGGCTTAATTGTTGGTATCGCTAACCAAGATAGCATTGCTTGGGCGTGTGCCCGTGCCTTTCACGAGCAAGGCGCTGAACTTGCTGCAACCTGGCAAACTGAACGTTCTCGCCCTTATGTAGAACCCTTGCTGCAGCAGATAGGCACTGATATTCAAATGCCTTTGGACGTTACCGATCCAGCCCAATTGCAGGCGGTGTTCGACACCATTAAACAACGCTGGGGACGTCTGGACTTTCTTCTGCACTCCATTGCCTTCGCCCCCAAGCAGGACCTGCACGGACGGGTAGTAGACAGTTCCCCCGAGGGTTTCCTGCAAGCTATGGATGTCTCTTGCCATTCATTCATGCGCATGGCCCGCCTGGCAGAGCCCTTAATGACAAACGGCGGCAGTTTAATGACCATGAGCTATATCGGTAGTGAAGAGGTCATTCCTGGCTATGGCATTATGGGTCCCGTCAAGGCCGCCCTAGAATCCAGCGTGCGTTACCTAGCCCTGGAACTAGGAGCTGCCGGAATTCGTGTCAACACAATTTCACCGGGCCCCATCTTAACGCGAGCCGCTTCCGGATTAGCCAGCCTGGACACCATGATCATCGACAGTCAGCAGCGTATGCCTATGCGCGGCGCCCTCACCATAGACGATGTTGGTCCTCTTTGTGCTTTTTTAGCCAGTGATGGTGCCCGTGCCATTACTGGCACCACTCAATACGTGGACGGCGGATTTCACATCCTGAATTGAACTGTGCCAACTGTTACTAATGTTAACATTACGCACATCATACAAACGGCTTGATATCTACACCCATTATCATACGGAGTAAGCAACATGACTCAACAACGCACCGCACTGATCACCGGCGGTATGGGTGGCTTGGGCACCACAATAGCTCGGTTACTGCACAACGAGGGGCATACCGTCTTGGTAACCCATACTCCCAACCACCAGCACGTAGACACCTGGTTAGCACAACAAAAATCCGAAGGCTATACCTTTACTGCTTATGCGACGGATGTCGCTGACGACACGCTATGTCAGGCGATGGCCGACAAACTTCATGCCGATGGCCACCACGTCGATATCCTGATCAACAATGCAGGCATTACCCGCGATGGTACTTTCCGCAAAATGAGTAAGCTGAACTGGGATGCGGTATTGCGCACCAACCTGGACTCCCTATACAACATGACCAAACCCCTGATTGACAGCATGCTGGAGCGCGGCTGGGGTCGTATCGTCAATATTTCGTCAGTCAACGCTAGCAAAGGTCAGTTTGGCCAAACCAACTACTCCGCGTCCAAAGCCGGCATTCATGGCTTCACGAAGTCGCTAGCCCAAGAAGTGGCCAGAAAAGGCATTACTGTCAATACCGTTTCACCGGGCTACTTAGCCACTGAAATGGTCACTTCGGTTCCCGAGAACGTCATGGAGCAAATCGTTGCCGGTATTCCAGTAGGCCGTCTGGGCAAACCCGAAGAAGTTGCTGCTTTGATCGCCTTCATTGTCAGTGACGCTGGCGCTTTCATGACGGGTAGTAATGTGGCCATAAATGGCGGCCAGCACATGTATTAAAACGTACAAACAACCAAAAGCTTTCCTTATTCGATTTGATCATTCTGAGGTCTTATGCAGCAAAACCAAACCCTCCCCAAAAGTAGTCACTCTGACCCAGAGCTAGGGGTATTACGCAACCATACGTTTGATGAACTTTCTGTAGGCGACAGCGCCAGCGTCGAGCGCACACTGACTGTCGAAGACATCCAGTTCTTTGCGTTGCAAGCGGGCGACCTCAAGCCTCCTCATATTCAATCCGAACGCGCAGCATCGAATCACAGCCAAGGCGTTATCGCCCAAGGAATGTGGGGTGGTGGCCTGATTTCCGGTGTACTAGGTACCCGTCTACCTGGTCCAGGCACCGTCTATTTACGCCAAGACCTGCGCTTCCTAAAGCCAGTCAACTTAGGTGACACCTTGCACATCCGCGTTACCGTAAGTGCCCTTGATCCGGACACCAAACGAGTCACCCTGGATTGCCTATGTGTGAACCAGGAAGATGAAACCGTTATCGACGGCCAGGTCGATGTCATCGCCCCCACCGAACGTATCGAACTGGACCGCGCCACCTTACCTGAGGTTCGCCTAGAAACCACAACGGGTCACGGCCTAGAACGTTTACTCTCCCATGTTCGTTCCTTCAATCCTATTCGGATGGCTGTCGTACACCCCTGCGACGCATTAAGCTTAACGGCAGCATTGGACGCTAAGCATGCGGGCCTGATCGAACCTGTACTGGTCGCCCCGCACTCACGACTACAAGCCGTAGCTGCCGAAGCCGGTCTAAACTTGGACGGCATCATCATTGAAGACGTACCGCATAGCCATGCGGCCGCCACACGTGCAGCGGAAATGGCAGGCAAAGGCGAGGTCGAGGCCTTAATGAAGGGTTGTCTGCACACCGACGAATTCATGGGTGCTATCGTGGCTTCCAAAGCAGGCTTACGCACCAAGCGCCGCTTCAGCCATTGTTATTTAATGCAGACCCCAGCCTACCCACGGCCTTTCATTATTACTGATGCGGCCATTAACATCGCACCCACTTTAGAAGAAAAAGCCGACATCATTCGCAACGCGATAGACCTTGCACACATCATAGGTGTTGAAGAACCTCGCGTCGCCATACTGGCTGCTGTTGAAACCATTACACCCTCCATGCCCGCCACACTAGATGCCGCGGCATTGTGCAAAATGGCCGATCGTGGTCAGATCTCTGGTGGTCTGCTTGACGGGCCACTGGCATTTGATAATGCAGTTTCCCCTGCGGCTGCCCGCATCAAAGGCATACAGTCAGAAGTGGCAGGCCAAGCCGACGTACTCGTGGCCCCCGATCTTGAAAGTGGCAACATACTTGCCAAGCAGCTTGAATACATGGGCAATGCGGCCAGCGCTGGCATAGTACTTGGTGCTAAAGTCCCTATCGTCCTGACCAGCCGTGCTGACTCACGCGAAACCCGTATTGCTTCCTGCGCCATTGCTGTCTTAATTGCACATTCTTATCGGAACACCCCTCCATGAGTCTACTCACTGACCGATACGCCACTCGGGGCGATCTTATTCTTGTTCTTAACTGCGGCTCATCCAGTATTAAATTTGCACTGTTTGACGCTGCAGGTTCAGACTTACAACGTACGCCTGTCTGGAACGGCAAGGTACAAGGCATAGGCGGACCGGCACCCACTTACGGTGAAACAGGTATTACCCCTATCCAGGTAGCTCTAGATCCCGAGCGTCCCTATAGCGCAGCACTGGCACGTATCCAACAAGGTGTACTGGCACGCCTGGATGGGCGCAAGCTGCACAGCGTAGTGCATCGTGTCGTGCACGGTGGCAACAAATTCTTTGCTCCTGTAAGGGTGAATCAGGCCTTGCTAGACGACCTGAAAGCTTATATTCCGTTGGCACCTTTGCATCAGCCTTTTGCACTGGAAGCCATAGAAACACTATTGCTGTCACGCCCAGACCTGCCACAGGTGGCATGTTTCGATACCGCCTTCCACCACACCCTGCCTAAGGTCGAACAATTACTACCCCTGCCTTACGATGCCTGGGAACGCGGCCTGCGCCGTTACGGATTTCATGGCCTGTCATATGACTACATGGCAACGGCGTTACCCGAGCGACATGGTGATCTGGCATGTGGCCGCACCATCGTTGCCCACCTGGGCAGCGGCGCCAGTCTGTGTGCCATGCAAAACCTAAAAAGTGTCGCCACCACAATGGGGTTTTCTGCGCTTGATGGCCTCATGATGGGCACCCGCACCGGCGCACTGGACCCTGGCGCGGTCTTATACCTAATGGAAATCGAGAAGCTGACCCTGGCAGAAGTAGGCCAAGTGCTTTACCACAAGTCAGGCCTGCTGGGAGTTTCAGGAACCTCATCCGAGCCTAGGGTACTGCTACCCCTAGAGTCCGAAGACAGCGAAGCCGGTGCCCGTGCTCGTGATGCTCTAGCGTTATACGTGCGCCGTATCGTGCGTGAAATTGGCGCTCTGGTCGCCGTGCTGGGTGGCCTGGATATGCTGGTCTTCACCGCTGGTGTAGGCGAACACAGTGCCGAAATCCGCAAGCGCATTTGCGACGCGTTGGCGTTTCTTGGCATGCAAATCAACGACGGCGCCAATGCTGACAATGCTCCCGTGATTTCCACCCCAGACAGCACAGTAATAATTGCTGTAGAGCCTACCAATGAAGAATGGGTGGCAGCTAGCCAGGCGCTGACCTTGCTGACGAACTAACGCAGCATCCTACGCATGATTTTTCCTGTGGCGGTTTTGGGCAGTTCGTCCAAAATTTCCACAATGCGTGGGTATTTATACGCCGCCAAACGTTCTTTACAGAAGCTGATCAATTCCGCTTCTGTCAGCTCGCTATTGGGTTTCAGACTGATTACCGCCTTGACGGTCTCGCCACGGTAATCGTCTGGAACACCAATAACACTGGCTTCCATAATGGCCGGGTGGCTGTATATAACGTCTTCGACCTCTTTGGGCCAAACCTTATAGCCCGAGGCAACAATCATGTCTTTTTTTCTATCTACCAAGAAAAACCAACCTTGGGCATTCATGTAGCCAACATCCCCAGTTTTAAGATAGCCGTCTTTACGCATTTCCTGCGTTTGTTCTGGATTGGCCCAATAACCGGGCACTACCTGTGGACCACGCAACATGATCTCGCCAACCTCACCGGGTGGTAAGACAGACCCATCATCGCCAGCAATATAAGCGTCGGTAGCAAACACCGGGATGCCGACAGCACATATCCCTTGATCATCTACAGCGGTAGCCACGTGTGACGGCACCGCCAATGCTAGGCCGGTACTTTCGGTTAAGCCATAGCAGTTACGTATGGGCAGACCAAATTTTTGTTCAAACTGTGCGGCAATCACGGCAGGCACCGAAGCACCACCTGTGTATACCTGCTTAAGGGATTGAAACTGGCTGACCTTGATACGGTCATTGTTCATCAAAGCAATAAACGCGGTAAATGCGCCAATAACAAATTCTGGTTTGTATTCATCGGCGGCTTCGGCCAAGACCTCGGGATGAAATCTGGACGTTAATATCAGTGCCGAGGCAGACGCCAAGGCAAAAGCCACATGCCCTATTAGCCCTGTAATATGAAATAACGGTGCCATACCTAGTATGGCAGTACCATCGTTGATACCCATCCATGCCCGATACAGCAAGGCATCTGTTGCCATGTTTTCGTGGGTAATAATTGCTGCCTTAGGCGTGCCCGTAGTCCCCGAGGTGTACACCAACATGGCGGGGTCACTGGGCTGAGCGCTACGCAACATTACTGATATATCGCTAGTGGACCTATCAGTCTGCAAGATATCAGCCAACCGCAATACGCCTTCGCATGGAACGTCATCGTCAGTATTGATAGCCCGGCTGTCATTTCGGCTTTGGAACTCACGCGCACTGGTGACTATGGGTGTGACGTCATGTTGCAGTTCCGACAAAACGGCTTGAGCAACACTGTTGTATAGCCCATTTTGCAGCACAATAGCCCTGCTTTTACTATCATGCAAAAGCTGTTTTAGCTCGCGGGTACGGTTCATGGGGTTAATAGTGACCCCTATTGCTCCAACCTTCCATAGGCCCACGGCACAAATCACAAACTGGGGAATGCCCTGCATATACAAGGCCACCCTATCGCCCTTTTTGACTCCCAGCTCTAGCAGTTTCAAAGCAAACTTATTGGCGTAGTCGTTTAGCTCTGCATACGATATGGACTTGTCGAAATAATGTATGGCGGGCTTATCTGCAGCACCATCCAGCGCATGATGAAACATACTAAGTACATCTGTGTGGCGTGCTGTAAACGGAATAGCTCCATGAGCCGGGGCTGGTGTAATGTCCAGCCAGGGACGAGTAATTTGTGGTTCGGGCATGGGGAGGGGGTATTGAAGAGTTTTCTAGCAGCTTAAGCAATCAATTCAGTACTCGCTACCTGGGGCGATACGACAGCCCCAAGCAGCGAGTGTCACAAACTGCTAATTATTTGCGTTTTGGACGTTTCATTTCACAAGTTGTAGGCAATTGCGCTTCGGCAGCAGGAATCACTTCCTCGGTGCGCCAGCCAAAACCTGTGCCTTCCTGCTCAAGTTGTACGTTGGTATCGTTAACCTTGGACCATGTTGCTACATACAAGGCCTGTTGCAGCTGGTGGTCATTGGCACGCATTTTGATTTTGCCATTCAGACTATCCAACTCCATGTCTTCCATGGCAAATGCAACATCCACAGGATCGGTAGAGCCTGTTTCTTTCATGGCTTTAGCCAGCAATGAAACACCTGAGTACGCCTGCAACCAAGTCAAGTCATCGTTGTGCTTTGCTTTGAAGCCTTCAACAATGTCCCTACCTTTATAGTCTTCGTTGTTAACGTTCCATACTCCTACGTATTTAACGTGCTCAAGACCGCTTTCGCCCATAGCAGTTGGCGAGCCTTTCAGTACGGCGTAATACGTGTAGAAATCGGCGTCCAGTCCAGAAGCACGGGCCGCTTTAATCAGTAGCGCCAGGTCGGAACCCCAGTTACCCGTAATAATGGTATCGGCACCAGAGGCTTTGATTTTGGCAATATAAGGTGCAAAGTCTTTGACCTCACCGATGGGGTGCAAGTCGTCGCCAACAATTTCTATGTCAGGACGTTTTTTACCCAGCATTTCTTTGGCAGCCTTACTGACGGCGCGACCAAAGGCATAGTTTTGGCCAATAATGTAAACCTTCTTAACCTCTTCGTTTTTCGCCAAGTGGTTAACCAAGGCCTGCATTTTCATGTCGGAGTTAGAGTCAACACTAAACTGCCAGAAGCTACATTTGTCGTTGGTCAGTTCAGGATCCACGGCACCGTGGTTGATATAGATAACTTCTTTGCCAGGGTTACGAGCATTGTGTTTATTCAAGGCATCCACTAGGCCAAACGCAACGCCAGAACCGTTAGCTTGGGCTACATAACGATAGCCTTGGTCTATGGCGCGTTTAAGCTGGCTTAAGCTGTCTTGTACACCCGCTTTATTGTCAAAGCCAACAAACTCCAAGGTGTGCTCGCCGGCCCATTTTTCTTTGTTGGCAATGTCGCCAATGTATTGCCAGGTACGTAGCTGATTTTCGCCTAGTGCCGCAAATGATCCAGATAACGGATCAATTAATGCAATTTTTACGTTATCCGCATGAGCCATGCCCGTAAACAGGCCCATAGTCAGTGCAATAGCGCTTAATTTAAGTTGTGTTTTTTGTTTCATAGTGTCTCCAGTCTTAATTAGCAGTACAAACGTTAAACTTCCAACCAGTCTCTGCGTACTTCCTGTGCATTGGACAAGTCATCGGGAGCTCCTTCAAAAACGATAGTTCCATGACCCATAACATAAAGCCGTTGTGAAATATCGAGTGCAATTGCTAGCTTTTGTTCCACCAGCAAAACTGCAATGCCGCGCTGGCGCAAAACGTCCAGGTACTCGGCAACTTGATCAACGATCAAGGGCGCCAGCCCTTCCGTGGGTTCGTCAATCATAATAAGTTTAGGATCACCAATTAGCGAACGACACAGCGTCAACATTTGCTGTTCGCCACCTGACATGACCCCGGCAGGCGTGTTCCTACGTTCTTTTAAACGAGGGAACATGTTGTACATGTCTTCCAGGCTCCATTGCGAGTTCTTACCGCGCTGCTGACCCAGGATTAAGTTTTGTTCTACGGTTAGCGAGGGAAAGATATCGCGGCTTTCCGGCACATACCCTAAACCACTTAAGGCGATTTCGTGGGTTTTCATGTTCGTGATTTCTTTGCCATCGAACACAACAGAGCCGGCCGACTGCACCAAGCCCATGACCGCCTTAATCGTGGTTGAACGCCCCACGCCATTACGCCCTAACAAGCTAACAATTTCGCCAGGATTGACGTGAAGATCGACGCCTTGCAGTACGTGGCTTTTCCCGTAATAGGCATGTAAGCCTTTAATATCAAGCAACGCCATCTTGCACCTCTGTTTGTTGATCTTTCGAAACGCCTAGGTAGGCCTCTTGGACGCTAGCATTGGCACGTATTTTCTCTGGTGTATCGCAAGCAATAACCTGGCCATATACAACGACAGCGACCCGGTCAGCCAAACCAAACACGACACCCATATCGTGCTCGACCATAAGTAGTGTTTTATCGGTACTGACCGTTCTAATCAATTCTATGGCCGCATCGCTTTCACCACGGCTCATGCCGGCAGTAGGCTCATCCAGCAATATGGTGCTGCTACCGCCAGCAACGGCTATGCCAATTTCCAAAGCACGTTGTTCAGCATAGGTTAGTAAATTAACCGCAACGTCACGACGCGACTCTAGCCCAATGAGTTCTAGCACTTCTTGCGCACGCTCGTGTAATGGTTTGAGCTGACTGATACGTTTCCAAAATGTATAGTGATAGCCCTTGGACCACATGCACGCTGACAGTATGTTTTCGTAGACCGACTGACGATGAAACAAGTTGGTAATCTGAAAACTACGGCTTAGCCCGCTGCGATATATATTTTGTGCATTTTGCTGGTCGATTTGTTTACCATCGAACCAGATTTGGCCAGAACTAATGGGTAAACGGCCAGAAATCAGGTGGAACAAGGTTGACTTACCTGCACCGTTAGGACCAATCACAGCCAGGCGTTCACCCCTTTTTACCGCCAGGTCTACCCCTCTGATGATTTCGGTTTTACCAAACTGTTTACGTACATCTTTAAGTTCAAGTATGGTGTCGGTCATTACATGCCCCCCTGAAGCTCGGGTTTGTTTACGCCTAATCGTTCAAGTAAAAACCGTCCTGCAGGCTTGATCGTTAGTACTCCAGCCAGCAAGATCACCGCCGCGAATACCCAAGCCCAAGGGCCTTGATGATTCAGCGTCAGTCCAAAGATCGCTAAAGGATCCGATTCGCCAGCAGCCCGGTGATACATCAGTTCTATCATGGTGATGGTGCCAACCAACAGTACCACTGCACTTAGGGCTAAACGCAAGAAC
This sequence comes from Alcaligenaceae bacterium, assembly GCA_013416485.1. GTDB lineage: Bacteria > Pseudomonadota > Gammaproteobacteria > Burkholderiales > Burkholderiaceae_B > JAGOAJ01. The sequence continues at coordinate 90,961 of JACCEO010000001.1, read as the reverse complement.
GCTAGGTACTGCCGTTGTGCTACGGTTTGTCGCAACACATCTAGTGCTGGCTTTAACAGACTACTGATACCGCCAGGTGCATAAACCACAACCAACATAAACACCAAGCCCAAATACATTTGCCAGCCAGCGGTGTAGTCAGGAAGAAACTTGGTTAATAACACCCCAACAACTGCACCCAGCATGGGACCAATAAAGGTTCCAGTACCGCCAATAAAGGTGAATAGCAATACGGCGCCGGATTCGTGCAGGCTAAGTATTTCGTCTGTGGCAATTTCGAAGTTAATGGCCATTAATGCACCACCCACGCCAGCAAACAGACCCGACACCATCAGTGCCATGTAGCGTAGCAAATGGGGGTTAAAGCCAATAAAAGCGACACGTTCTTCGTTATCACGCACACCGTTAAGCAGGCGCCCTAATGGGGTTCTGGTTAAGTAAAACGTCGCCATGACACATACGAACAACCAAGCGGCAACCAGGTAATACACCTGAATTTGCGGTCCGAAATCCCAGTCGAATAAAAAGGTTCCGTATACCCGATCGGTGGAAACACCACCTTCACCACCAAAAAAAGCGGGGAACATCAGAGCACTTGCAAACACCATCTGGCCTATGCCCAGCGTAATCATGGCAAAGGTGACGCCAGATGTGCGGGTAATGACATACCCTATCAATGTGGCAAAGGCCAAACCGGCCAAGGCACCTACAATAGGAATTAAGGGTAGTGGCAACCAAATGACGCCGTCCCCGGCAAGGTTCATGGCATGCACAGACACAAATGCACCTAGGCCAGAAAATGCGGCATGCCCAAAAGACAGCATGCCACTTTGGCCAAGCAATACGTTATATGAAAGCGCCAACACCATCATGGTGCTCATTTGTGTCAAATGAGAAAGCGCTAAAGACGAAGAAAAAACATGTGGTGCAACCACCAGGACAACGGCAAAGCTTAGCCAAATCAATGACATGCGATTGGTCGTCAGGCTGTTAGGCTGGTTAGCACTTAAGGAATGTGTAGACATGGCTTAATTCTCCCGTTTGCCCAGCAATCCACGTGGACGAAATATCAACACCAACACGAGAAGAGCGTATGGCAGTATGGGGGCGACTTGTGAAACGGTGACGCTTAATACAGAGTGACCGAATACGTCAGGTCCTACACCTAAGCCTATTGCCGACAAGCCATCTAGTAGCGACAGGTCTATGGCCACAGCAAAGGTTTGGATGATGCCTAGCAGCAGTGATGCGAGTAATGCACCCATTAACGAGCCCATACCGCCAGCAACTACAACTACAAAAATTATGGTTCCCAGGGTTTCTGCCATACTGGGTTCGGTAACAAAGGCATTACCGCCTATGACCCCAGCCAAGCCCGCCAGGGCACAGCCCCCACCAAACACCAACATAAACACACGTGGTACGTTATGCCCTAAGGACTCAACCATTTCAGGGTGGGTTAATGACGCTTGGATGATTAAGCCTACCCTGGTACGCGTCAGGACCAAATACAGCGCCAACAGCGTCAACACGGCAATCAGCATCATGAAGGCCTGATACTTAGGAAATGACGTGGTGTAAATGGTGAATAAGGACCCTTGCAGGATCTCGGGAATGGCATATGGCACTGCGGATCTGCCCCATATCAGCTGTACGGCTTCCAGCATCAGGTAGGACATACCAAAGGTGTAAAGCAGTTCAGCAACGTGGCCATATTTATGTACGGCACGTAGCCCGTAGCGCTCTACCAGAACGCCTCCCACCCCTGCCAATATAGGCGCTACAAAAAATGCCACCCAGAATCCAGCCACACCACTAATGGTATAGGCCAAATAAGCACCTAGCATGTAAAAGCTTGCATGGGCAAAGTTAAGAACGCCCATCATACTGAAAATGAGCGTTAAGCCCGAGGACAGCATAAACAACAGCAGTCCGTAGCTAAGGCTATTCAGTAGAGAGATTAGAAAAAACTCCATTCGAGTCTCCGTATTTGGCTAATAACCAGCCTGGCTATTATTGTTATTTACCGCTTACTTCAAATAAGCCTGCGGCTCCCATGCCACCGCCAACGCACATACTAACGACTACATAACGTGCGCCACGACGCCTACCTTCGAGCAACGCATGACCAACTAGCCTTGCCCCGGTCATACCATAAGGATGGCCGATAGAAATAGCACCCCCGTTCACGTTGCACAAGCTGGGGTCTATGCCTAGATAATCGCGGCTATACAGAACTTGACAGGCAAAAGCCTCGTTAATTTCCCATAATCCGATGTCTTGAACGCTTAGACCATGCTGTTTCAGCAGCTTAGGTATAGCCAGTATTGGGCCTATACCCATTTCTTCGGGTGCGCACCCAGCCACTGCCATGCCACGGTAAATGCCTAATGGTTCTAGCCCACGGCGTTCAGCCAGTGCGGCATCCATTACTACACATGCGGATGCACCATCGGATAACTGGCTAGCATTACCTGCAGTCACCAAGCCGCCATCAATAACTGGCTTAAGTCCAGCCAGACTGGCTAAGGTAGTTTGGGGACGATTACCTTCGTCTTGGGAGAGTGTGACTTCTTGATAGCTGGTTACGCCAGTGGCTTTATCGGTGATCGCCTGGCTAGTGGTGATGGGCACAATTTCATTATTGAACAAGCCAGCTTCTTGTGCCGCCGCTGTACGCATCTGTGATTCCAGTGCGTAAGCATCTTGGGCGTCTCGGCTAATGCCATATTTACTAGCAACGTACTCTGCTGTTTGCAACATAGGCATGTAAGCGTGCTGAGCAGCGCGGATAACAGCGGGATCAGCGCTGTTAAAGGTCCAAGGCATGTAGTCATTTTGCACTGCCGAGATATTGTCTTGGCCACCAGCAACCACAATATCCATGCCTTCCAAGGTAACTTGGCGCGCAGCAGCTGCAATAGCCATCAAACCCGAGGCGCATTGCCTGTCCATTGTTTGACCTGGTACAGAAATTGGCAACCCCGCCGCCAAGCTTGCATACCTGGCAATATTGCCACCCGCTGTACCAGCGCCCAGCACGGTACCCACAAGTACATCTTCAACTTCGGCCGGGTCAATATTGGCACGCTGTACGGCGTGATGAATTGCATGCCCCATCAACGAAGGGGATTTTATATTGTTAAGTGCCCCGCGGAAGGCTTTGCCAATGGGGGTGCGGGCGGTGGAAACAATAACGGCTGCTCTCATAATACTTCCTAGTTGTAATCCGGTTGATAAACATCTATCAATAGAATTGGGTAGTCAAAAATACGGACTCACCTGGCAAGAATCAAAATAATTTCGTCGGTCACTTGATGTGGATCGTAGCGACCATCTGGTCGATACCAGCTCATCATGCCGCGTAACGTCGCTTCTATGATGCGTACGGAAATTGCCGGATCACCCTTTAGGTGCCCTGCATCATGGCACTGCTGGACCACCTCAGTCCAAGAACTGAAGTAGCGTTTTCGTAACTGTATGAGTTCAGGCATGTTCTTAGGGGACACGTCACGCCAATCAAAATACAGCACAGCGTGGTAGTCACCCTCTTCGGTCATAAACACCAGATCGACTTCCTGCCAAATAAATCGACGTAGTTTTTCAAGTGGTGTTAACGGTAAGGCCAGTGCTTGTTCATGACGTGTACAAATGGAGATAAATGCGGCACGCATTATTTCCATCAGGATCTCGTCTTTGCTTTTGAAGTAATGAAACAAGCTACCAGAATACAAACCAACCGCAGTACCGATATCCCTGACCGTGGTTGCCTTAAAGCCTTTTTGACGAATAAGACTAGCCGTGGCATCCAGTATCCGAGCCCTAGTGGACTCAGTCGCTGGTGCGGCGAGATCCTTGCTTTTGCTGCTAGGGGATAGGACAAAGTCAGTCATGTGTAGTGGTAATCGAGTACTGGAATACGATCAAGTATAGAGGTAGAATCAAAAATGAAGCAAGCGCTTGGTCACTAGTATTCATCAGTGTTATCCCTGGTTTCAAAGTTAAATCATTGCTTGATTTAATGTGGGTCTATCAGCACTGGCGAGCTGTGTTTTGCGAGCCCCCATAGGGCAACCTTGATATTTAACGAATGGATATTGCATATGACAACCACAAGCTTTTCAGGATCAAAACCCACCCCTGGCAACTACCGCTGCGAACTGACACTAGACACCGTTTTAGCCAGCGGTCTTATCGCTGGCGGCACCCAAGAAATAGTTACTTATGGTGGCCTGCGTCTAAGCTACCAAGACCTGGGTATACGCGTTAAGAAATTAGGCCATGCCCTGCAAAAGCTAGGTGTAAAGCACGCCACTCGTGTCGCCGTTCTAGAACGCGATAGCCATAGGTATCTTGAGTCTTATTTTGCGATACCTATGCTGGGCGCCACCTTAATGACGGTGAATATCCGCCTGTCGGTCGACCAAGTACGCTACACCTTGGAACATAGTCAGTCGGAAGTCATTATTACTGCCGCTGAATTCATGCCGTTACTCGAGCAGGTTTACGCCGATACCGACAAGATTCCCCCCATTATTATTATTGGCGAATCGGATTCGACACTATCTTGTGTCGGCGAATATGAAGCCTTGCTGGACGCTGCCGATGCCTCTTTTGAATTCCCATACGTCAGTGAAGATAGCATTGCGACGCATTTCTATACCACTGGAACTACCGGCCTGCCCAAGGGCGTAAGCTACACACACCGTCAGTTGGTGACCCATACCTTGGCCTCTGGGTTTGCATTAGGGACCGCCGATGACTACCAGGCCTTTAGGCGTACAGACGTCTATATGCCTTTGACCCCCATGTTCCACGTACATGCGTGGGGGCTACCTTATGTCGCTACGCTACTAGGGGTTAAACAGGTATATCCCGGTCGCTACGATGCCCAAGCCTTGGTGGATCTGGTCCAAACCGAAGGTGTAACGTTTTCTCATTGCGTGCCAACCATCCTACAAATGGTGCTAGCCGAAGCCGAGAAAAAATCTCAAAAATTACCCGGTTGGAAGGTACTGGTGGGTGGTTCTGCCATGTCACCCGTGCTAGCAAAGCGCGCTATGGCATCCGGTTTACATGTTTATACCGGCTATGGCATGTCGGAAACCTGCCCCATTATCAGCTTTGCCCAAACCACGGCAGAAGATGCTGCGGCGCACCCCGAAAAACTCTGCCGTATAGGCCACCCTATCCCCCTTGCCACCTTGAAAATAGATGCCCAAGCAGGTAGTGCTCAAGGCGAATTGGTCGCCAGGTCTGTGTGGCTGACCCAGGGTTACCACAACGAACCTGCCCTATCAGAACAACTATGGAAAGGTGGGTTTTTGCATACAGGTGATGTCGTCATCCAAGAAGATGACGGCGCTTTCCACTTAGTGGATCGCACCAAAGACGTCATTAAAACCGGCGGTGAATGGCTGTCATCCCTAGATCTGGAAGCCTGCCTATCCGAGCATCCTAAGGTTGATGAAGTCGCTGTTATTGCGATTCCTAGTGAAAAATGGGGTGAAAGACCATGCGCTTTTGTCAAATTAAAACAACCCGACGCGGCAACAGATGTCATTGCTGCAGAAATGCGCAACATCTTAAAACAGCGTATTGACGAAGGTAAGTTCCCCCCTTACGCCACCCCTGATGAAATCCACTTTGTTGATGAGCTACCTCGCACAAGTGTAGGCAAGCTCAATAAAAAATTACTGCGTGAACACACACAACAAAGCAGCAAATAATTTCCTCTTAGTGCAATTGGCTGCGCATCATACCGAGACTAACTATGAATCAATCTGCTAACAACGCCTCTTCGCCCGAGAACGAAGACATCTTATTTAGCTTAAAAAATAAGCTAGCACTCGTCACTGGGGCATCTAGCGGCATAGGGCTGTCGCTCGCCGGGGCATTGGCTCGCGCCGGCGCTACGGTAGTGCTATGCGCACGCCGCGAATCACGGGTATCCCAAGAAGCGCAACGCTTGTGTGACCAAGGTGCAGTTGCAAAAGGCATCGCTATGGATGTGGCCGATGCCACGTCCATAAACGCAGCCTTTGACCAGGTCCATCAAGAGTTTGGTCGCTACCCCGATGTCGTGGTCAATTGCGCGGGTATAGCACTACTAAAACCTTTTCTGGAACAAACCCCGGAAGACCTTGACTCTGTCATTGGTGTCAATTTACGTGGCGCCTTTTTAGTTGGACAACGCGCTGCAGCCGAAATGGTCAAGCAAGGTGGCGGATCCATTATCAACATAGCCTCTACGGCCGGCATCAGACCCGGTGGATTTTTATCCAGCTACGGCGCTAGCAAAGCAGGCCTGATCCACTTATCCAAAGTGATGGCCTATGAACTGGCGCGTAATAACGTTCGTGTCAACGCCTTGTGCCCTGGGAATATAGAAACCGATATGCATCGCGATTTCGAAGACGCAGGCTTTACAGATGCATTGGTAAAACGCATACCCCAGCGTCGCTTTGGCAAAAGCCAAGACTTGGTTGGTGCAGCCTTGTTGCTGGCGTCCGACGCTAGCAGTTATATGACAGGTTCAGTCGTCGTAGTCGACGGTGGGCAAACCGTCAATTCTCTTTGATAAGCATATTAGGTAAAAAACGTGAGAAAAACCTTAGAATTCATGATGTATGACTGGCTCAAAGTACAAGACCTGACCAGTCGTGATCACTATGCGGCACACAGTCGCGAAACCTTTGACTCAGTACTGGACGTCAGCGAAAAAATAGCCCTAGAGCAATTTCAACCGCTGAACCGGCTAACTGATGATCAAGAGCCTGAATTCATTAACGGAGCCGTCAAGCTTCCCGATGGCGTTGCACAAGCACTAAAAGCTTATACAGAATCTGGCTTGCTGGCAGCAGGCCACGCTGAAGAGGTGGGCGGCATGCAACTACCTTATGTCATAGACATGGCAGCGAATACTTTTTTTGCGTTCCATAGCATTAGTTTGTCGGCATTTGGCATGCTTACCTACGCAAACGCCAACCTGCTTATGGCACACGGAACGGATGCGCAAAAAAATGCCTTCGCCCTGCCACAACTAGAAGGTCGTTATTTTGGCACCATGTGCCTAAGCGAACCCTCGGCGGGTTCTAGCCTGGGTGATATCACTACCAAAGCCACCCCTGATGGCGATGACTACCAAGACTGCACCTTAGGTCCACGCTACCATATCAAGGGCAGTAAAATGTGGATATCTGGTGCCGAACATGACTTAACCGACAACATCATTCACCTGGTGCTGGCCAAGATTCCTGATGCCAACGGGCAACTGCCTCCAGGTCCAAAAGGCATTTCCTTATTTGTAGTGCCTAAATTCCTGGTCGATAGCAACGGCGACCTAAGCACCACTCGCAATGACGTGGTGCTCACCGGTTTAAACCACAAGCTGGGTTATCGAGGCATTCCTAATACCTTGCTTAGCTTTGGTGAAAATAGCGGTGCTATAGGCTATCGCATTGGCGAGCCTGGCCAAGGCCTGGCACTGATGTTCCACATGATGAACGAAGCACGTATCAATATTGGTATGGGTGCAGCCATGTTGGGCTATGCCGGCTACGAGTCGTCGCTAGACTATGCTCGCGAACGACGCCAAGGTCATTTGCGCAGCAACAAGGGTACTGAGCGCGGTAATTCCCAGGTAAAGCTCATAGAACACCCCGATGTAAAACGCATGTTGTTGGCGCAAAAATCCTTCAGCGAAGGGGCTTTGGCCTTAGTCCTGTATTGCGCCAGCCTGATCGACGACAAACGCACTGGCACAGATGCTCAAAAAGACCGGGCCCATGCCCTACTTGAGCTGCTGACCCCTATTGCTAAAAGCTGGCCTAGCGAGTGGTGCCTGGAAGCCAATAACCTTGCCATACAGGTACTGGGAGGTTCGGGTTACACACGTGATTTCCCGGTCGAACAATACTGGCGCGACAACCGTTTGAACATGATTCACGAAGGAACTCATGGCATACAAGGGCTGGATCTACTGGGCAGAAAGGTAAGACAAAACAATGGCGCCGCCTTTGATTTATGGCTATCCGAAGTCAAGCAAACCATAGTACTAGCTCAAAGCCACGCCGACCTAAGCCATTTTGCAAACGACCTCAATACGCAGCTGCAGCACCTGATCAAGGCCACGCAAAAATCTCAACAAGACGGCATGTTGGAAATGTCGCTGGCGCATGCCACCCCTTATATGCAGGCCTTTGGTCATATTGTTATGGCCTGGCTATGGCTGGAAGTCACATTGGCAGCCCAAAGCAGTATCACGGCCGATGCCGATTTTGTCGCTGGCAAGCGTAGTGCTATGCATTACTTCTATGCCTACGAACTTGCAAAAGCAGAAGGTTGGTTGAACTTAATACTTGATGAAAACCATACCGTTTCAACCATGCAAGACAACTGGTTCTAATCACACCGTTCTCATCTAAGCACACAACAAACAGGGAAAAGTACTTATGTCAGCACTAGTCACATACACCCAAGAGGGTGATATCGGCATTGTTACCATTGACAATCCACCTATCAATGCCAGCTCACAAGCCGTACGCGAGCAGCTCCTGTCGGCCTTCGAGCAACTGCGTAATAATGCCGACATTAAAGCCATTATGCTTAGCTGTGCTGGCCGTACCTTTATGGCCGGAGCGGACATCCGCGAATTTGATTTACCGGAAATCCCAGCACCTGACCCCAACGATATCCATGCGCTGATCGAATCCATGCAGGTGCCAGTTGTTGCCGTCATGCATGGCACAGTACTAGGTGGCGGACTTGAACTGTGCTTGTCTTGTCATTACCGTGTTGCCCAAGACTCAACACAAATGGGCTTGCCTGAAGTCAAGCTAGGCGTATTGCCTGGCAGCGGCGGCACCCAGCGTTTGCCACGCCTTGTGGGCTTCACCAAAGCACTGGGCATGATTGTTAGTGGCCAGCCTATATCGGCCGCCCATGCGCTGGATATCGGCCTAGTAGACGCTATCTTCAATGACGACTTACACGCACAAGCCTTAGCCTACTGCCGCAACATTACTGACGTAGACCACGCGAATCGCGTGATAGGCAATTTGCCGTTGACCCTTAGTGATACCGACAAGGCAAACCTAGAACAACAGGTCAATAAATTGCCTACTGCCGACAAAGGCGGTAATGCAACACGCGCAGCCGCCAAATGCACGGAACTGGCAGGCAGCCTATCCCTGGCCGAAGGCCTAGCCTACGAAAGACAGGCATTTGTTGCTTGCCGGGATACCGACGAATCCAAAGCGTTAAGGCATGCTTTTTTTGCCGAACGTGAAGCCGCTCGCATACCTAATTTACCACGCGACCTGCCCCTAAGAAACATACAGTCTATAGGTATTGTGGGTGCTGGGACTATGGGTACTGGCATTGCCATGAGCTTTGCCAACGCGGGTTTCCCCGTCGTATTGCAAGACCTTAGTGCACAGACTCTGACACGCGCAAATGAGCTAATCGCTAAAACCTACCAAGGCTCAGTTACCAAAGGCCGCCTGACACCACAGGAAGCGCAGCATCGTACTGACTTGATCAGCACCACAGAAGATGACCTGCAATTATCGACTTGCGATCTTATTGTTGAAGCGGTATTTGAAAATTTTGATATCAAAAAAGCCATCTTCAAACGCTTAGGTGAAATCGCCAAACCAGGTGCGATACTGGCCAGCAATACCTCATCGCTAGACGTCAATGTACTGGCAGAATGTTCAGGCAGGGTCCCCGATGTACTGGGCATGCACTTCTTTAGTCCAGCAAACATTATGCGCCTACTCGAAGTCGTGCGCTGCGACCATACTGCACCTGAGGTACTGGCTACTGTCATGCGTTTGGCTAAGCGTATTAACAAGGTCGCTGCCGTGTCCGGGGTGTGTTTTGGCTTTATCGGCAACCGCATGCTGGAAGGCTATTTACGCGAAGCCGAATTCCTATTGCTGGAAGGGGCTACACCCAGCTTTATTGATAAAGCTCTAGAAGATTACGGTATGGCTATGGGCCCTTGCCGCATGATAGACATGGCTGGTGTTGACGTTGCTGCCAAGGTCGTACTGGAACAAAAGAAATCAGGCAGCCTGCCCGACGATGACACCTACCGTGTCGTAGTGCAACGGCTTTTTGAGGAAGGTCGCTACGGACAAAAAACCAGCAGTGGTTACTACCGCTATGAGGGTCGCACACCGGTAGAAGATACAGCCGCCCTAGAGCTATTTGCCCGCTTGGCCCAGGAACATGGCATCACTCAGCGTACAGACATTAGCGCACAAGAAGTGGTTGAGCGCTGCCTATACCCTCTGATTGCCGAAGGCTACAAAATTCTAGAAGAAGGTATCGCCTACCGATCTGGCGACATAGATACTGTGTGGCTGCATGGTTATGGATACCCTGCATTTCGCGGTGGTCCTATGTTCTACGCCAGCACCATAGGCCCAGACCGCGTGGTGGCTAGTATGCAGGCGTTTGCTAAACATACCGGCAATGCCTTTGGCTACTGGGATATACCCAGCAGCCTGGCAAAAGCTGGCGCAAACTAAGCAATAAAAGCCTATCGCCAGGCGTTAAACGCCTGGCGCGTACTGTTCTATCAAGGGCATGAATTGCTCAAGGTAGGAATAATCATTCACACCTCGCCTAGTTTGGGCACTACTTACCAGTTCAACGACCTTGTCATTGAACGGTGTGGCAATACCCACTTCCCGACCTTTACGGCACACCACGCCATTGATTTGCAAAATTTCGCAATCACGACCTTTCTCCAGGTCTTGCAGCATACTGGCCTTAAGATTCACGTGCGGGCCCCATATTTTCTGGTACAGCGGCATTTTTTCGGGAATCTGCTGTGCTGTATCAAAAGCTAGATCAGACATATCCGCACCCTGCATAGGCTCTAAAATTATGCCGTGGGCATGACTGACACGTATGCATTCGTTAGCAATAAACGCAATGCACACCATTGCCTTGGGGTTGTTTAACACTTCGCCAAACGTGCATCCCAATGCCGCCGACATACCGCTAAAAGTTGCATTCATCAGCAGCTTAGCCCAGCGTATCCCCATGAGATTAGGCAGCAAGTCAGTTTGACCAACACATCCCAGATAGGCTTGCACGTCTTTTAGCCTGGGGCGCATCACGCCATCCAGCTCGCCAATCTCAAAGGCAAACTGGCGCATAGTGTCGGCGTCAGTGGTTAGCTGTGATACTCCTGGCCTTAGCCAGGTAGCACCAAACCCTACCGCACCGCCTATGGTCCGGTGCGCACCAACGACAGCAGCAACGTCCTCTTCGGGTATACCATTTTGCAAGGTGCAAACTATGCTGCTGTCATGCAAATGCTTCAGCAGGTTTGGCAGTACTACCGAATTCGTCGTTTGCTTATTCATGAGTATGATCAGGTCATAGGTTCCTGACATCTGCTCTGGCAAACACGCCTGCACCGGTACCGTTAATGACATGGCACCTGTTATCGTGGCCCCATCACGGTTCAAGGCATCGACATGCTCGGCATTGGCATCTACCATCTGGATGGCATAGCCCTTTTGAGTCATTAACGCCCCCATAATGGTTCCCAACGACCCCACACCAACAATTGCTGCTTTCATAGGTAGTAATTCCTGATTCATTCTGTACCGTACTGTTTCAAGCACGCTAAATAAAACGTGCGTTAATTTTCCCTACCCAACCCAGATCCACAGTCACCTCGTCCCCAGACGATACCGGTATCGGTTGAATACATGCCCCTGTAGTCACAAACTGGCCTTGGCGCAGAGTCAATTGATGAGCCGACAATTCATTCACTAGCCAGCACAAGGCAAGCACAGGATCACCCAATACATTAGCACCACTGCCAGCAAACTGACGTCCGTCACTCACGGTGGCACTCGTCTGCAAACCCGGCAAGTCATCAAACAGCATTTTAGTAGCGGCGGTAGTACCCAAAACCATTTTATTGCTGCAAGCACAGTCAGCAATCAACTGAGCAGCACCTGCTTTTTCAAAATTCAAAAAACGGGAATCAGGCACTTCTATGCCTGGCTGGACCGCCTGAACGGCGGCAAGAACTTCGTCACGGGTGTATGGAGTGGGTCTGGGGACTAGCGTCTTTCCCATCATAAACACGACCTCAGCTTCTGCGACCCTCATGCGATTATTTTCTAATGAAACCTGAGTACCTTCAGGCTGCACATGCTGTGCAAAAATTGGCCCTGCCAGTGGCCCATCAACGCCGATATGCTGCTGACCAGCCACGCTGGTTGCTGCAATTTTCCAACCGGCAATCTCTTGGCCTACGTGGTCCGCCCAACATGACTGTATCGCATAGCCTTGCTCACGGTTTTGTGGCCGCACATTGGCGGCCAAGTGTTCCCTATGCTGGCCCAGCTTCCAGCATGTACTTAAATCAATAGCGGCCTGGCGGGCGGTATCTGTGTGTTCCATAGACGATATTCCTGCAAAACAAATAGGACAATGACAAGTATATACATTGATATACAGGGTAGTAAAAAGCCCTCGTCATTTGACGGGGGCTGGTCGACTGACACCACAAGCTAAGCTTACGGTTAGGCCTTACCTGTAAGCCTCATGAACTCGTTCAGTAATGTTGTCACCTTGCCCGAGTATTTTTCATCCTTCTTGGCATCTTCGTTCACCACATCCATAGAATGTTTACGAACTTGCTCCATGACGTCACCACCCATATTGACGATCTCGCCGTTAAAATCCTTAGTGAATTTTTCCATTAGTAGATAGTCATTGTAGGTAAACTGGGCGCTTGAGTTAATGCTGGTAGCGCGCAAAACACTATCTAGCACTTGTTTATGGTCTTCCCCTAGTTCATTCCACTTCTTCATGTTGATGATGACTTCGCCATTCGTATGCCCCAGGAAGTTCGGACGCAGAATGTAGGACGTGACTTCTTGGAAGCTCATGCCCCAACCTGCAGCGACGCCTCCCCAGTGCACACCATCCACGACACCTGTTTGCAATGCCTGATACAGCTCTTCACCAGAGATAGAAACCGGCGCAGCACCCAGCTTTTCAAACACTTTGGCTGGAGTTCCTGTTGAGCGAATGTTAAAGCCCTTGAAGTCTTCTATGGTACGAACCGGTTTCTTTGAAAAAACCGACAAGCCAGCCGCCGAGTATGGGCCTAATTGATACACACCGCGCTCTGCGTAAGCTTCACGAATGATATCAAGCGCTCCCATGTCATACATGAAGAAATGCATTTCTTCGTGGCTACCCCAGGTACCCAAATTACCATTCAGGTGACCGGCCACGGGAATTTGCCCTACCCAATAGGCTGGCCATGTAAACGCACTATCCAGGGTTCCCCGTTGAACCGCACGCAAGACATCACCCGTTCCCACCACAGAACCTGGATGGTGTGTTTCCAGTTCAAGTTCGCCATCAGTTGCTGCTTTGACGTCATCTGCCATTTTTTGAAAAATAGCTTGGTAGTACCACGTACCTTGGGGCCAGTGGGTTTGAATCTTCCAGCGAAACTTAGGCTGTTTACCGGATGCCATAACGGCTGGCGCATGCACACTGGCCAGCGTACCAGCAGCGACGCCACCGGTAGCCAGTAAGAACGACCGGCGTGACTGTTGATTTTTCTTATCCATCTTGTCTCTCCTTGTAATGACAATAAGTATTTGGCTAAGTTAGTTAAGCCAAAATTTAGAGGTCTGTACTTTTAAAACACTAACAACTCAACACCCTTGATCAGAATGCTAGGAAATGCCAAAAATATGGCACCACATGAAAGCATCAAGATGATGAATGGCGCCAAACTGCGATAAATCGTAGTAATAGGCGTATCTGGCCTTAAGCTTTTTAGATAAAAGATGTTGTAACCAAAGGGGGGCGTGATATAGCCTATGCACAGGTTGACCTGGAAAATCACGCAGAACCATAGTGGATCAAAGCCAAGCTTCACCACTATGGGGTAGAAAATTGGCAAAGCCATCAGGATAATCCCGACGGGGTCCAAAAACATACCTAGCAACAAGGCCACCAACTGCATGACGATGATCAGTGCCCAAGGACCAATATCCAGTGATAACAGCACGCTTTGCATAAACTGGATGCCACCCGCTGAGGAATACACCGATACAAATGCCGTGGCACCAAATACTATCCACATCACCATGCCGGTTGTGGTCGCGGTAATGTAAGTGACCTCACGGATGAACTTTAAATTCACTTCGCCGCGCAGTGCAATCGCCACCGTGACAGCAAATGCACCCACCGCTGCCGCTTCTGTTGGTGTTGCCAACCCCATAAAAATAGATGCCAACACGATCATAATGATGGCCAAAGGGGGTATAACGGCTTTCAGGGCTTGAAATTTTTCTTTTAAAGGAACACGCAATCCAGCCGAAGGTGCCAATGACGGATTCATTGCCGTGCGTATGGCGATATAAACAATCATGGCAAACAGCATGATCAGACCCGCGATCAGCCCTCCCATGAAAAGTTTTCCAACCGATAAGCCTGTTGTCATGCCTATCACGATTAGTGTGATGGACGGTGGAATTAACACACCCAGAGTACCTGCTGCCCCTATAGTACCCAGCATGAGCTTACGGTCGTAGCCATGCTTCTCCATCGAGGGCATTCCTACCATACCCGTTGTAATTGTCGCCGCTGCAGTACTGCCAGTCATGGCAGATAACACCGCGGCAAAGCCCGTAGTACCCAGCAATAAACCGCCAGATACACGACCTGACCACACATAAAACGCGTGATACAAGTCATGGGAGATCTTTGACCTTGCCAGTGCAATACCCATAAACACAAACAAAGGAACGGCAGCCAGCAAAATAGACCACATGCTGGTGAATACAGCTGAAAGTATAGGAAACAGACCGTTGGGGCCGTGCATTATCAGTGTGAAAATAACGGCAACACCACCTAACGCATACGATAAGGATACGCCTAGTACGATAAATACTATAAGCAGTCCGAACATACCAAATGTGAGAATCTCCGGACTCATGGATTCACTCCGTTAGTTGTAAGCTGGGATTTAGGACTGGGCGAAATGACCTGGCATATGGAACGGATAATTTCAGTAATCCCTTGCAGGAAAATGGTTAATACGCCTAAAAACAACGCGAGTTTGACCGGCCACAGAGGGTGTCCCAAGGCACTGTCATCTAACTCGGAAAAGGCCCATGACTCATAAAAGTAGTACCACGCTTCGTAAACTAGCGCGCCTGACCAGATCGCCAAAACGCTATAGTTCAGTACGTCCAGTAAGGCATTGAAACGCGGTGAGCGCGTATGCAACAACACATCAACACGCACGTGGCCATTTTTCAATAAGGTATACGTCCCTATCAGTACAAAATAGGCTCCGAAAATCCGCTGCGTGTAGCCTGGGCCCCAAACGGTAGGAGCATTAAATACATACCTTAGCGTCACCTCGAGCACGATAATGACGATGCCAAACCAAATCAGATAACTGGCCAACCTCCCAAATGCCGAATTGAGCCGGTCTATCCATGTAAGTAGGATCATTTTTCTATTCCTAGTTGTCTCTCATTATTTTTATACGTCTATGAACGTAGCGCCTCACCCCGATAGCCACCTATGAGTGATGCAATTTTGGGTAGGCCGTAGTACTTTCCATGTTGTCTCCTAGTGGGCGTTATTCGTTTATGCCTTAATTATTAATGTGTGTATGTGGCTTGGTTTTGTGCCAGTTGTTCCAGTAAGGCCTGACGCACGTTCTGTACATGCAAGGCGCCCGCACGGTCTGCCTCATCCTCGTCACCGGCCAAAACCGTAGTAACGATTCTGCGATAATCGGTCATGCGTATTTTTTGCAAAGCAGGCACACGCTGCTGAGCGTACAAAACAGGAATATGCACCGTGGTAAACAGACGTTTCAGATCTACGTTGCCCCCCATGTTCAGCAGTACACGATAGAAATAAAGACGTGCGTCTGAAAACGCCAAGACATCACGTTGTTCGTCCGCCTCTTCTAGCCTATGCATAGCAAGCTGCAGCTCTTCAATATAAGCAGGGTTGTTACTGGAACGCACAGCTTTTCGTGTCAATAAGCCTAGAATGCGCTCCACAATATCCAATAGATCCAGTGTTTCCTGTGGGGACAGCACCCGAATAGTGGCCCCTTTATGGCGCGATAGATCTACCATGCCTTCGGCTGCCAAACGCTGCATGGCCTCGCGTACTGAATTACGTCCCACGTTGAATCTAACCATCAAGTCAGTTTCAACCAAGCGCTGGCCAGGAACAAACTGCTGCGCTTCCAGGCCGCGCATTATGCCTCTGAAGACCACATCTGAAGCACTTATTCGCGCTCCGCTAGCAGAGTCTGTGTTCTTCATCGGCTGGACCTTATCGGTGGCAATATGTGGCATCTAGGCGACTCTGTAGATTTAGCGCAAACTGCGCCGTAAAATTTTTCCGGTATTGGTTTTAGGCAGTTCCTTCATGAACTCAATAACTCTAGGGTATTTATACGAGGACATATTGGCCTTGCCATAAGCGATAAGTTCATCTGTTGTCGCTGACATGCCCTCTTTCAACGACACAAAAGCCTTAACGGTTTCCCCACGGTAGTCGTCGGCGATACCAACAATCGCTACTTCACGTACCGCTGGGTGACCATACATAACGTCTTCCACCTCACGGGGCCACACTTTGTACCCCCCCGCGTTTATCATGTCTTTTTTACGATCGACAAGAAAAACCCAGCCGTTTTCATCCATGAACCCTACGTCACCAGACAGTAAAAACCCATCTTTCATCGCGCTGGCTGTACTTTCGGGTTGATTCCAATAACCCTTCATGACTTGTGGCCCGGATACGGCGAGCTCGCCCACCTCGCCTGGCTTGGCGGCGGTCCCGTCCTCTTTCAGAATACGGATCATGGTATTAAAAACAGGTACGCCAATGGATAAGGCCCCTGACTCCACATCCACGGGTGCTGTACTGCCTTGTGGCACTAACAGTGTGGCCGAGGTAGTTTCCGTCATGCCATAGGCATTATGCAGATAATGGCCAGTAATGGCCTGAAACTGCTCAGTAACCGCTGCGGATACGGGTGCACCACCCGAATAGATGGATCGGAAACTATTAAAATCCCCTTTTTGGACTTTCCCAGTATTCAGCTGACTGATAAAAGCAGTGATGGCGCCTATGGTGAATGTAGGCCGTTCACGACGGATGATGTCCAAGGCAACTTCTGGGTGGAATCTATGGTTAAGCACCAAACGACACCCCACCAACAACGATGTAGCTACATGCGCTATTAGGCCAGTAATGTGAAATAACGGTGCAATGCACAAGTTCACATCTTCGCGGGTCAGGCCAGCCCAGTCCTTAAATACATAGGCATTAAACACCATGTTGCCATGCGTGATCATTGCGCCTTTGGGCTGCCCGGTTGTACCCGAGGTATATGCCAGCAACGCCGTATCATCGGAGCCTATCTGGAGATCTGGCAGCGCTGCATCGCCTTGGTACATACTGTTCTGAACGATCTGGCTTAATGACAACACACCCGCAGGCACAGCGACACGCGAGTCGGCATCCAAAATACGTTTGTCATTCAGACTTTGGTAATCCAGCGCTGAATAGGTAATACAAATCAGTACCTGACTATTCTCAGTGGCTAGGGCAGGTTGCACTGAGCCGCTATACAGTTCATCTAGACACAATAAGGCCTTAGCCCCTGAGTCGTTAAGAATATACGCCAGCTCCCGTTCTTTATTCATGGGATTAATGGCAATCACTATGCCACCTGCTTTCCAGGCGGCCAGCAGTCCAATCACAAAGGCCGGGTCATTTTGTGTCAACAGCCCAAGCCGATCACCGGGTTGAAAACCACCCAGGATCAGGGCGTTAGCCAGAGCATTTGATGCAAGGTCCAATTCGCGATGCGTAATACAGCCATCAAAGTACTGAATGATGGTGCTGTCTGGGGCGTCATTTAGGCGCGCCCTAAATGCTTCAAGCAAATTATCGTATGCAGGGGTCAGCTGATGTTGCTGCTGTTCAGGATAACGTGCGAGCCACGGTTTTTCATCGTAAATTGCAAAGCTCATAAATGTCCTTATGCACAATGATGGGCTAATCATCACTAAAAAACCCACGCTCTTGTCAAAATGCTACTAGTAATAATACTGCAAAATCGTCCTACAATACCTTGGGATGCTTTAATAGGATGAAAACCCCTAGACATGAAGTCTAGAGGTTTTCAGTCGTCACATTTCACGGTATTTCAAGCAACTATTAGCGTTGCTGCACCACTTATGCGTCTAGCGGTGGCGTCAGGTAAGCCGCTGTAGCACCTAAGGTTTTCTGGCTATGCTTGATTTCCTGGCGTGCAATCGACTGCAAGTGGACTTCATCAGGGCCATCGGCATAACGCAGCGCACGTCCCCAAGTCCAGTGATCAGCAAGAGGGGTATCGGGACTGATACCCATCGCACCAAAGGTTTGCATGGCACGATCGCAGACGGTGGTATGCACGTTAGGCACCAATGCTTTAATCATGGATATTTCTTTGCGAGCTTCTTTGGCCCCTACGTTATCTATCATCCAGGCTGCTTTCAAGACCAACAAGCGTGCTTGATCAATTTCAATACGTGAACGAGCTATCCATTCAGCCACTATGCCTTGCTGATGCAGGTATTTACCGAAGGTTTTGCGCTCTTGTGAACGCTCTATCATCAGCTCCAGCGCCAGCTCGGCAGCACCAATTGAGCGCATGCAGTGGTGAATACGACCAGGACCTAAGCGTGCCTGTGCCAACGCAAAACCACTACCTTCCTCGCCCAGTAAGTTAGCAGCAGGAACGCGGACATCACGGAACATGATTTCGCAATGACCTTCAGGGCTGTAATGGTTCATGATATTGATATTGCGTAAGATTTTTACTCCGGGGGTATCCCTGGGAATCAATATCATGCTTTGCTGTTTATGGGTTTCCGCATTGGGATCGGTTTTACCCATCAGGATGAAAATTTTGCAGTTGGGGTGAGCAGCATTGGTAATAAACCACTTGCGGCCATTGATGACGTAATCGTCACCATCACGCGTAATTGAAGTGGTAACGTTCGTGGCATCGGAAGAACCGACATCCGGTTCCGTCATAGCAAATGCCGAACGTATTTCGCCATTTAACAGGGGCGTCAACCACTGTTTGCTTTGCTCTGGGGTGGCAAACATATGCAATAGTTCCATATTGCCGGTATCAGGAGCATTACAGTTAAACACTTCCGATGCCCAGCTGATACGCCCCATAATTTCTGCCAGTGGTGCGTATTCCAGATTGCTTAAGCCATTACCAGGCTCGTCCGCTTTCAGGCTGGGCAAAAACAGATTCCATAAGCCTTCTGACTTGGCCAGGGCTTTCAAGTCTTCCATAAACGACACAGGATAAATGCCAGCGCTGACTTCTTCGTTGTACTGACGTACACGCGGCACAATGTGTGCATCCATAAAGTTACGTACGCGATTACGCAGCTCTTCTACTTTTGGTGAATATCCAAAATCCATGATCAACCTCTTATGTTGGTGATTAACTATTCGTAACTACAGGGTGACACCGCCGTCAACAACGACGCATGCACCTGTGGTGTAGCTGGATGCATCAGACACCAGATACAGCACCGTACCTGCCATTTCCTGGGGTTCTGCATGTCGTCCTAGAGGAATTTGCGAGATCACTGTGTCGTAGATTTTTTCGCTTTCAAACAGGGCACCGGCAAATTTGGTTTTTGTGACACCAGGCAATATCGCATTGACACGTATACCCATAGGCGCACATTCCTTGGCAAATGCCTTGGTCATGTTGACGACTGCCCCTTTAGTAATCGAGTAAATCCCCTGCATGTAGCCAGGCTGTAAAGCATTAATTGAGGCGGTATTCACAATGGCCCCACCACCGTTTTCTTTCATCAACTTGCCAGCTTCGACCGACATGAAGAAATAGCCACGAATATTGACCTCGACCGTTTTGTTATAAGCCCCCAAGTCCGTATCCAGGATATGACCAAAATAAGGGTTAGCGGCCGCGTTGTTCACCAAGATATCTAGCTTGCCGTGCTTTTCCTTGATATAGGCGATCGTGGCGATGATGTCTTCCATTGCCCCCACATGGCAGGCAAACGCTTCGGCACTACCACCTTGCGCAACAATGGCATCTGCCACCTGCTGGCAACCGTCTATTTTGCGGCTGGAGACGATGACATGCGCCCCTTGCTGAGCTAGTAGTTTGGCAATCGCCTCGCCAATGCCCCGGCTAGCGCCAGTAACTAAGGCGACCTTGCCTGTTAAATCAAATAATGTTGTACCCATAGTTCCTCCAGGAAGAGTGTGTTTTTTACTAGGCCATACCTATAGGCATCTAGCCTTGATGCTGCTCTATTAATTCAACTGCCAAACGTGCTAATGGACCAGCCATTTCTCCTACTTGCACGGCTTGATCGCTAGATGCATTGCCATCCAAAGCACGCTTCAATACTCCTTGTGCAATCGCCGCCAGCCTAAAGAAGCTGAACGCCAAATAAAATGACCAATTGTCTATGCCATCCAGACCGCGCAAGGCACAATATTGAGTAATGATTTCGTCTTCAGTAGGAATACCCAATTCCTGACGATTCGTACCGGCTAGCCCTGGGATATAAGTGCTTGAGGGCAAGCGCAAACACATACAAAAATATGCCAAATCTGCCAAGGGATGACCTAGCGTTGAAAGCTCCCAATCCAGTACGGCCAGCACGCGCGCTTCGTCCGGGTGAAACATCAAGTTATCAATGCGGTAGTCGCCGTGAACCATGCTTAGCTGACCATCGTCGGCAGGCATATTGACTGTCAACCAAGTGATCAGTGTTTCCATCGCGGGATTATGTTCCGTTTCAGAAGCACGGTATTGCTTGGTCCACATACCCACTTGGCGCTCGAAATAATTGCCTGCGCGGCCGTAATCACCCAGGCCTACCGCATGTACATCCACATCGTGCAGTGTGGCCATTACACGTATTAATTCGTTATAAACCGGCACTCGTTGTGCAGACGACAGTTCTGGTAAGGCCGGATTCCAGAAGATTCTTCCTTGCTCGAAACTCATGACGTAAAACATGCTGCCTATGACGTCCGGGTCTTCGCACAATAGATAGGCATGTGCCACAGGAACCCCTGTGTTTTTTAGCGCATCCAATACCCGGAATTCCCTATCAACCGCATGGGCTCCTTTTAGCAAGACCCCTGGTGGTTGACGGCGCAGTACGTATTGACCGCTTTGTGCCTTAAGCAAGAAAGTAGGATTGGACTGCCCACCAGCAAACTTTTCTGCAAGTAGTGGCCCCTGAAATCCCTGGATGCATGTTTCCAAGTAAGCTGCCAGTTTTTCTGTATCCAGGGTGTTGATGTCGGTCGTCATGTATTCAGCCCTTAGTGTGATTACGTATAGGTAATGGCATCGAAACGATCTGGCTGATCAAGGTGAGCGATGTTATTGAAGCTTGCCAATCTGACCGATTTCTCGTTGAAATAGCAGTGTGAAAAACTACTATTTTTCACTTGCAAACTTAATTCAATCGCAGTAGTTACTGATGCATCCAGAACTTGTCGGGTCATCATGCCTATGGCTCCACCCGAACTAACCACCAACACACGTTGTGCGCCAGATTGCTGGATTAGCTGTTTGGCATTGCTAACGCGTTGGGAAAAATCAGCCCAACTTTCTGGCAAAGACCCCTTCAGTTCATTACTGGACCATAACCGCATGACTTGCTTCAAGCCTTTGTAAAAGTCGACTTTATTCCCTGATACCAAGCGTGTTAGCTCGGGGTGATCATCCCCTAAAGAATTGCACAGTGCGGAAAAATCATATTCATTCAATTCAGGGTGTGCAGTGAACTCTAGCGTGCTGCCCATGCCACTACAAATGGCCTCGGCAGTTTGACGGTGGCGCTTTTGCGCCCCCATGATGACCCGATCAAATTGAATATCACGTTCGGCAAAGTACTGTCCTAACCATACGGACTGCTGCTCGCCTAAGGTCGAAAGCTGATCATAGTCCGCGGCCCCGAAGGAAGCCTGACCATGCCTGACCAGATAAAACTCTGCCATACCATACCTCTATCATTATTTATCTTCATAGTAGCTAAGGAATTGATATCCGTAAAATTTATTATATTGATACACTGCCATAAACAATGATTATGATGATTTGCAAGTACTGCAAGGGTGCCTATGAAATTAAATCGCGTCGATCTGAATTTGTTTGTGGTTTTCGAAACCATCTATGCCAAACGCAACCTGACCCGAGCCGCAGAAGTGCTGTCTATCTCCCAACCGGCCGTCAGCAACGCATTACTGCGCATGCGCAAAACATTTAATGACCAGTTATTTGTCAGTACGCCCCAAGGCATGGTGCCTACGCCAGTCGCAGAAAACATTATTGGCCGCGTAGGAGAAGCGTTACAGCTGCTGAACACCAGCGTCCAAGAAGCCAATCAATTTATGCCCATTAGTGCTCAAAGGGTATTTCGCGTCAGCATGAATGACCTGACAGAGACGCTGTTACTGCCTGCTCTGGGAGACCTCTTACAGCGGGAGGCCCCAGGCATTCGGATCAAAAGCTACCTTAGCAACCGCCGCGATGCTAGCCGTGAGCTGGCAACAGGCGCACTGGATTTGGCCATTGATGCCCCACTTATCCATGATCCCCAACTACGCAGCAGCCCACTCATGAGCGAACGCTTTGTCTGCATGCTACGTAAAGGGCACCCTATGGCTAATCAACCACTGACCCTGGAGAACTATCTTGCCTTAGGCCATATTCATATTTCCAGCCGCCGCGAAGGCCTGGGATATGTCGATACCGCGCTGAACAAGCAGGGTAAGCCTAGAAAAATTCAAATGCGAGTACAGCACTATATGGTGGCCCCCTTAATTGCTATGCGAACTGACCTGGCTCTGACTGCTCCACTAGGATTAGTACAAGGCTATGATGCTGTGCAATTAGAGCTACCTTTTGAACTGCCTGCGATGGAGTGGTATTTATATTGGCATCGCAGTGTGGACCAGGATCCGGCCAATACATGGCTACGTGACAAACTACTGGAATTCATTCCTCGTTAAATACCGCTGTGAAAGGGTGCAACACGATGTCTTAACAGGGTTTCCCTGGTGCCTATTACCGGGTAATTCCTGTAAAAAAACCAGAGCGTAGCTGGTATAGTTTGAGGCGTTGTGTTTTATACACGTACTTATAAAAAATATCCGGAGACAAGCACATGAAAATAAACAAGTGGATCACCAGTGCCGCCTTAGCTGCAGCATTCATGGTTACTGGCCCAGCCCAAGCTCAAAAAGCAGAATTCATCAATATTCTTACCGGTGGCCAAAGCGGTGTTTACTACCCCCTGGGTGTCGCGCTGTCACAAATTTACGCCAAAACCATACCTAACGTGAAATCCACTGCCCAGGTAACCAAAGCCTCTGCAGAGAACATGAACCTGCTACAAGCAGGCCGTGGCGAACTGGCACTGGCATTGGCTGACTCGGTATCAGATGCCTGGCAAGGCAATGCCGAGGCTGGCTTCACCAAACCACTGGACAAACTACGTGGCTTATCCGCTACCTATAACAACTATATCCAAATCGTCGCTAACGCCGATGCCGGCATCACCACGCTAGATGACCTTAAAGGCAAACGGATATCCGTAGGTGCTGCGCGCTCAGGAACCGAACTGAATGCACGCGCCATACTGAAAGCTGCAGGCCTAAGCTACGACGACCTCTCCAAGGTCGAGTACCTGCCTTTTGGTGAATCGGTTGAACTGATGAAAAACCGCCAGCTTGACGCTACCTTGCAATCCGCAGGTCTAGGCGTATCGTCAATTCGTGACTTGGCTACCTCAGTGAAAATTGTTGTTATTCCAGTACCTGCTGATGTCGTCAAAAAAGTAGGCGACGACGCGTATCAACCTGCAGTTATCCCTGCAGGCACCTATGCGGGTCAAGACGTTGACATGCCTACGGCTGCCATCCCCAACTTCCTGGTTACTCACTCCGGCGTCTCTGATGATCTGGCCTATGCCATGACCAAAGAACTCTACGAGAACCTGGACGGCTTATATGCAGCGCACAACGCCGCAAAAGCCATCAAATTGGAAAATGCCGCCAAAGGCATGCCCGTACCTATACACCCAGGTGCTGAACGCTATTACAAAGAAAAAGGCGTGATTCAATAATCACCGCACACGCCCTATACCGCTACGCGACCTTACCCAGGACAGCGTAGCGGCGCTTGCTTTACGTTTCTGGCACCACAACCGCCCGAGGCATTTTTTGCACTTATAGCCTGGATATCCCATGAGCACACCCTCTGTCCCAGCCCCAGATCAGCCCTTCGAGGATATGCCACGTGTTGTTTTCTGGATAGCGGTCGTATTCTCTTGTTTCCAGGTCTATACAGCCGCCTTTAGCCCACTATCCAGCCAAGTCGTACGTGCCATACACGTAGGCTTTGTGCTGTTAATGATATTCACGCTGTACCCCAACTTCTTTGGTCTAAAAACCAAAGTCTTGGGCTGGTTGCTAGGTATCATCGGCTTCGTAGTCAGCTTTTACCATTGGATTTACGAATCTGACCTGACTGCCCGTGCCGGTGAAATGACCAATACTGACATGGTGATAGGCATCATCACCATAGTGCTGGTCTTTGAAGCCACACGCCGCATGATGGGGTGGGCATTACCACTCATTTGCGGCATGTTCCTGATGTATGGCCTGTTTGGTGAGTACTTGCCCGGCATACTTGCGCACCGTGGTTATGGTTTTGACCAGATTGTCAGTACCATGAGCTTTGGCGTAGAAGGTATTTACGGCACACCTACCTATGTGTCGTCCACGTACATATTCCTGTTTATTTTGTTTGGTTCCTTTCTGGAACAGGCAGGCATGATTTCTCTATTCAGTGACTTCGCTATGGGTACTGTGGGCCACAGCAAAGGCGGGCCAGCCAAGGTATCGGTGATCAGTTCCGGCTTGATGGGCACCATCAACGGTTCTGGCGTAGCCAACGTGGTCACCACTGGCCAGTTCACCATCCCCTTAATGAAACGTTTTGGGTATTCGTCGGCATTTGCTGGCGGGGTAGAAGCCACTGCCAGCATGGGTGGGCAAATCATGCCCCCAGTCATGGGCGCAGTCGCCTTTATTATGGCCGAAACCATTAACGTGCCCTACGTTGAAATTGTTAAAGCGGCCATCATTCCTGCCGCCTTGTATTTCCTGACCGCTTTCTGGACAGTACACCTAGAAGCCGGGCGTAAAAACCTGCATGGTTTAGCCAAAGAAGACTGCCCCGACCCTTGGGCTGCCGTCAAACTGCGTTGGTATTTATTAATTCCTTTAATTGGTCTGGTAGCCCTGCTGTTCTCGGGCTATACCCCATTATTCTCGGGCACAGTCGGCTTGGGTCTTACCGTTATCCTGATTTTTGGTGCCGCAGTCATTAGCGGGGCCTCCAATAAGGTACTGCGCTATTTATTCTGGGTCTTGCTGGGCATAGCGTGTACTGGCTTTATCGAGTTCGGCGTTATCACCTTCTTTGCGATTGCTGCTTTTCTAGCCGCTGTCCTGCTCTTGCGCCGCCGTGAAACCGATGTACTAAGAATGGCCATCAAGGCTATGGCCGATGGCGCCCGCCATGCTTTGCCCGTTGCTATTGCATGCGCCCTGGTGGGTGTCATTATTGGGATTATCAACCTAACCGGCGTAGCTGCTGAATTTGGCGGTCAGGTAATCGCCATCGGTGAAGACAATCTATTCTTAGCGCTATTCTTGACCATGATCACCTGTCTGGTCCTAGGCATGGGCATACCGACCATTCCTAACTACATTATTACCAGTTCATTAGCAGCACCCATACTGCTGAAGCTGGGCGTACCGCTGATTGTGTCCCATATGTTTGTGTTTTATTTTGGCATTATGGCTGACCTAACCCCACCGGTAGCATTGGCGGCCTTTGCTGCTGCACCGATAGCACGCGAAACTGGCCTAAAAATCAGTATCCAAGCACTGCGTGTTGCCATTGCAGGCTTTGTCGTGCCTTATATGGCGGTTTATTCCCCAGCACTTATGCTACAAGGCGGCAGCGCTTTCGATGTCGTCTACATCGTCTTCAAAGCCGTACTAGCTATTGGTCTATGGGGCGCAGGTGCAACGGGCTATTTGTTTAAACCCTTAAATTGGTTTGAACGACTGTATGCGATCGCAGCCGCAGGCTTCTTGGTCGCCGCCTCGCCCCTGTCTGATCAAATCGGGCTAGTGGCAACCGCCGCATTCCTGATCTGGCACTACTTGAGTAGTCGCAAGGCCAAACTGGCTACTGCCTGATGTCAGTGGTACTGGCTGGATTCGGGGTGTGTTTAGCGCTAGCAGCAGAGCCCAACACACCTCGCTACTTACCAGTTCACGCCTTCACCCTGGCTTGGACGCATTCCATTGAAAAAACACGCTGGGAAGAAGACTACACCGTCACCGCTGCAAACTCTACGGATCAGCCACCCTTATTAGTAGCAGGAATGGCCAGAGTCCAGGGTTCCGCAGCGGGGATGGAACCCCCACCCGATGCCATCTTGCAGAACGGCTGGTATGAATATTTACCTGATACACAACTACCCACAGTATTGCGCCTGACCCGGTCTGGCTATACGGCTGACTACGAGTGGTGTGTACAAGGACATTGCCAGCCCATGACGGACATACTTCCCACCGATGGAGGTATTACCCTGTTGTATGCTTGCCGCCAGCCATAAAAACAACTGACGGCAAGGGTATTTCACTGGGGTAAGGAAAACGTATTTCGTTCCTGCTCGTCAATTTGTGACACTAGGTTGGTTTCCCACTCCAGGTACTTTCTAGCTGCTGCTTTATTGCCATCATGGCGGTCATGCACAAAAAACAAATAGTCTATGCACTTAGCATCAGACGGTAACTGGCTATTGCGTTCCATAGGCAGGCCGGTTTCCTGCAGATCGTTTCCACTGATCACGCATAGGTGGATACCACCATACCCGGCACGCTCCAGATCATAAGCCAGCACCTGCAGTCCCCCTATGCTGGAACCTAACAACACGACTGGTGCAGTAGCGTCAGCACCACTTGCCTCCCCCAGATCAGACAACAATGTGGATCGGATCGACCACTTGGCACCATCTAAATGGCTGGCGCGATAGTCCTGGCTAGAGCGCGTATCCACAATACGTGCTGCGGGATGTTCGCGGATGAAGTCACCCAAATCAGCGGCTTCCAGTGTCAAGGTCGCTTGCAGATCAGGAGTAAACGCCGGTGGCACCGGTAAATTGGCTAAATTTTTGGGGTCAGTTAATAGATACACCGTCCAGCCCAATTGCTGTAGCCAACTAGCTACCACAGGGGCACGTATACCATCAAAGTCACAAATGACAATGCGGGCCTTACGCACACCAATATACTGATCGGTGGCCTGTATTAACTGACCTCCGGGCGTATGCTGCACATAGGCTGGCAAAGCGTTTAGGTATTCCTGCTGGGTACGCACATCACACACAAAAACATTATGTGTTTCTGCCTGCATCCAGGACTGCACACTTCCCGCATCCACCGTTTCCAGCTGAAACGTTTTGCTTAAGTTGGCCGAACGCTCTTGCAGCATAGGCCTAGTAGATTCCGCAATCGTTTCTGGATACAGCCGGTTTGAAGCATGCTCTAGGGGCAGATCCGCTAAATACCACCCTTGTGTCCCATTCTCCAGTGCATATACTGGATTAGGTATCCCCAAATTAATCAATGTTTGGGCACCTATGATGCTACGTGTACGGCCTGCACAGTTGATAACTATGGTGGTGCTGGGGCTAGACACCAGTTCATTGATACGCAAGGCAAGCTCACCATTCGGGCAGCATATGGCACCAGGAATATTCATCTTGCGATATTCCTCTGGGGGTCGGCCATCCAGAATAATAATGTCAGCTTGCGGGTCCTGCTGCATTGCATGCAATGCACTGGCAGATATCCTAGGCGTGTTGTAAGCGTGCTCGGCAATTTCACCAAAGGTTTTGCTAGGCAAGTTAACGCCTGCAAAACTGCCATATCCAGCCTGTTTCCAAGCCTCTAGGCCGCCGCGCAACACAAAGACTTGCGTATAACCCAGTTCACATAACACCGTGGCAGCAGCGAGCACAACGGCAGCGGTGCTTTCATCAGCGTACACGACAATACGAGTTGATTTAAGCGGCACCAAACGAAATATATGCTGCTCAAGTTGGCTGTAAGGCAAGGGCACTGCAAAAAACAAGTGATCTTCACCATACTGACCATGTTCACGCACATCCAGCAAAGCAAGCTCAGTGGTGTCGTGTATCCAGCTTTTCAGTTGTGATGCATCAATGTATTGCAAAGCTGCCGGTGTATTTGGCATAGTCAGTGTGGGCATTAAGCGCCTCGCTGAGTCTTGACACCCACCGACATAATGCTGCATGTGTCATTTTCTGTATCGAACACAATGCGTTCAGTCAGCTTTTCCAAGGCCAAACCATACATGTGCAAATGACGGATGGCGTCAGTACCCAGGATCTCTACGGCATGGATATCATCGGCTAGCAGTGCAATCCCTTCACCTGGTC
The DNA here is from genome assembly GCA_013416485.1 of Alcaligenaceae bacterium. GTDB lineage: Bacteria > Pseudomonadota > Gammaproteobacteria > Burkholderiales > Burkholderiaceae_B > JAGOAJ01. The sequence goes on along the minus strand of JACCEO010000001.1, from coordinate 62,300 downwards.
CTACGCGCTTTTCACCCACCTTGACCAATGTTGCCACCCCGGCTTGTGAGCCATCGTCAGTGCGGTCATACAAGTAGTTGTTTTCGACCCCTTCGGCAGCGGCAATACAGGCCCAAGTCGTGTGATTATGAGGGCGAATCTGCTTACCTGGCTTCATCACATTCAAGTACAAGGCGTAGCTATTGTCAGGCTCTTCATGAATAAAGTAGCGTGACTGCAGCTCGCCGTTGATGGGCTCTGCATAGCTATCACTGTTCCACCACTCTTGGTGTGAGGCCAGTTCAATTAAGCCTTGCAACACCTTATCCAAGCCCTCGCGGGTTACGGTTGACGAGGTTTCCTGCTTAGCCAAGTCAATAAAATTGGCAATAGCGGCTGATTTTTCGGTTGTAAATGTCATTAATAGCTCCTGTGCAAGGGTAAAAATATAGCTGGCTATAGCGCAATAAACAAATTAGAACTACGATTCAAAGCATAAGCATCGGTAATACATTAATTGAAAAACATTCGTTAAACCAGCCCTATCAACACCAGCTAATACTATGAAAAACTTGGATATTGCCTTATTACGCACCCTGGTAACCATCAAAAATTCTAATACATTCTCAGAGGCTGGGACGAAGCTATCCAAAACACAATCTGCAATTACGCAACAAATGCAACGCCTAGAGTCACAGATGGGCGTGCCTTTATTTCAAAAACAAGGGCGAGTTCGTGCATTGACTGTCCACGGTTTGCAATTAGCCGATTATGGCCAGCGCTTATTGGCGATTAATGATGAGGCTATTAGAAACATTGGGCAAAAACAAATGGAAGGCAATATACGTCTAGGTGCTCCCCTAGATATCGCCGACACGATTTTGCCCCCAGTACTAACGCATATTGCACGGCATGCACCCAAAGTCCGCTTGGAGATCCGCGTGGATCGTAGCCCTTTCTTAATGCAGGCCCTAAGATCCGGAGATATCGACTTAACCATCTCTACCCGTCAAGCTAACGACCTACAAGGCTTTGTACTGCGCACCTCACCAACCACCTGGATATGCGCGGCCGATTACATCCATAACCAGCGGGCTGCCCTGCCCTTGATACTGGCAGATGAACTAAGTATTTTTCGAAAAATAGCCCTAGAAGCCTTGGCCCAAACCAAGCTGAAATGGCATTTGAATTATTTAGCACCTACCCTAGTGGGCATTAAAGCCGCGGTACGAGCAGGGTTAGGCGTAACTGCCAGAAGCATAGAGTCCTTGGACCCCGATATGCGGGTATTGGGCGAAGCAGAAGGCTTGCCCCCCCTACCGGCTGTAACCTACCACCTATGGACGCGTAGCGACACGATTAGCCCACTAACCCTACGCATTTATGACATGCTAAAAAATCAGTTTGAGCACCAGCAAGCAGAAGATATCGACTATTCAATGTAACGTTGTACTACCTACTTGCTGGTGGGTGCTGCAGCGTCCAGGTAACAACTTGTGTTGCCAAGGTATTTGCCGCCATGCCAAAAGCCGCCACCACCTGCGGTACGGCAGTACCATCTACGGCCTGTTGCGCCGTAAAGCGCTGACTCGCTACTGTGCGTTTACCAGAGGCCTGCACCAAGCTGGCATCTAACTGCAGATGAACAACGGGCCCATCTGTGCCATACACCACCTGAAACTGGTTTAAATCGCTAATTAACGCCAGGTCATAAAACACACGACTGCTGTCATTACTCACCACTAAACGTGGCGCTTGTACCCGAAAAGCATCCACCAAGTAATCACGTAGCATCACGGGGGCGGTATCACCCCAACGGACGCCCTGATACACATTAATGGCATCACCCATAGGCTGCACCAGTACGCGCTGGCTATTAATCAGCTGGCTGCTATACGGCGTGTCTATCTGTAAAGCCCAGTCAGCTGCTGGCTGAGTACGGCTACTGGAGGCGTCCGTAGCCGCCTGCACGGTAGCCGCAGGCAACAAGTAAACCGTTGAAGTGCCCGGCTCAGGTAACACCGAGCATGCCGACAACAGCGCAACAGACAAAGCCAGTGCCATCCGGGGCAACATTACAACATCAAACTTCACGGTTGAAACTCCTGTATTTGCTCCCGGCCCAACAAGTAGTTAGCAGGATTTTCATCCAATTTACGGGTCACGTTTCGTATGGCGGATAAGGTGTCACGCAAGGCCTGCAACGCGGGACCGACTTCGCTAAGGCCATCAGCACCCTCACCTAGCGCAGCGTAGTTATCGGCAATTAACTGAGCCAAGCTGGCGCTGGTTTTTTCTAAGGATGCCATGATTTTTTGGGCATGCTCTAAAGTGGCTGTGCCCTGCTTACTTATCAGTTCAGTACCAGTGCCCATCAGGGTAGTCACCTGACCAAACGCTTGCGTGGCGGAATCAGTCACCTGACTCAACGATGCCAGTAGACCCTGAAGATCGTTGCTGTGCTTAGCAAACGTACCGGTTATTTGCTCTAGGGACGCCAACGTTTTACTTAGGTTCTGAGCATTTTCAGGCGACAGTACGTTATTGGCATTGTTCACCAGCTCGCTGATACTCACCATCAAATCCCCTCCCCCTGACAGTAATTGTCCTAAGGGCGACTTACTTGCCACAATTACCGGGTCACGACCTTCAGTTGCCGTTAACAACGGGCTGCCTGGCGTACCGCCACTAAGCTCTATCACTGACGCTCCAGTAATTCCTGTTAATACCAGACGTGCACTGGTGTCCTGGGTAACTGGGATTTTCCCGTCTATGCGTATGCGTACCTTCACCGAATTCAGATTTTCCGGATCCAGATCCAAGCTGATAACATCACCTATACGTATGCCGTTGTATTGCACTGCACTGCCCTTGGAGAGGCCACGCACAGGTTCATTGAATACAACGGAGTAGGTGCGAACGTCGCTTTCATTCTGTGATTTAGCCAACCACAGTCCGAACAGCACTGCTGCTGCAAATACCACCAGGGTAAACAATCCTATTAGCACATGATGTGCACGAGGTTCCATTACGTGTGCTCCAATACTTTACGCTCTGCATCTTGCGCAGCGCGGCCCCTAGGGCCATGAAAATAGTCGTGTATCCAGGCATTATCCACGTCCTGAACCACATCTAGCCTATCGGCCACCAACACATGCCGGTCAGCCAACACCGCAACCCTGTCGCATATGGCGTATAAAGAGTCCAGGTCGTGAGTCACCAAAAACACGGTGAAACCCAATGCTCCCCTTAGGGTCAAGATCAGTTGATCAAAGGCCCCAGCCCCTATCGGATCCAACCCGGCGGTAGGCTCATCCAAAAAAAGAATGTCCGGGTCCAAGGCTAAAGCACGAGCCAAGGCTGCCCGCTTCACCATGCCACCGGATAATTCCGCTGGATATTTCGCCCCTGCATTCGCAGGCAAGCCCACCAGTGCCAGCTTAACCCCAGCCAAATGCTCGGCATCTTTACGGTTTAAACCCGCATGTTCAATTAAGGGCATAGCCACGTTTTCAGTGACAGACAGCGAAGAAAATAAGGCACCGCGCTGAAACAATACACCGAACCTACGCTCAACCAGCGAGCGCTGTGTCTCGGGTAAGTTCAAGATGTCTTGACCAAACACACGCACACTGCCCTGACTGGGCCGTTGCAAGCCCACAATAGAGCGTAACAACACCGACTTACCCGTGCCTGAACCACCCACCACTCCCAGGATTTCACCGCGACGCACGTCCAAATCCAAATGGTCATGCACCACATGGTCACCAAACTGGTTTCTTAGGTCGCGTACCTGAATTACCAGCGGCTGCGCAGCAGCAAGTTGGGCGTTTACCATCCCATCTCCATAAAAAACAGCGCTGCCATTGCGTCCAGCAAAATCACCACAAAAATAGAATGCACCACCGCAGATGTTGTGTGTTCGCCTACAGACTGGGCGCTGCCACTGACCTTAAACCCTTCCAAACACCCTATGATGGCAATCAGAAAGGCAAAAACAGGCGCCTTGGACATACCGATAAAAAATTGACTGATATCTATGCTTTCACCGAAAATCGTGAAAAACATCGTCGGCGAAATACCTAGCGACAAAGCACACACCAACAGCCCGCCAAATATGCCTGACAACATGCCAATAAACGTCAAGATAGGCATAGCCAACAACATGGCAAATACCCTAGGTAATACCAACAGCACTATGGGGTCCAGCCCTTGTACTCGTATGGCATCAATTTCTTCGTTGGCCTTCATGGAGCCCAGTTGCGCGGTGAAAGCGCTGGCGGTGCGGCCTGCCATCAAGATCGCTGTCAATAACACAGCGAACTCTCGCAGAAATGAAAACCCTACCAAATTGACGGTATATATGCTGGCACCAAAGTCAGCCAATATGGTGGCCCCAAGAAAAGCGACGACTGCCCCAACCAGAAAAGTTAGTAGGGCAATAATAGGCACCGCGTTCAAAGTGGTTTCTTCGATTTGCGCCACAATGGCTGTGGGCCGCCACTGTGATGGCCGCAACACATTACGTACTAAGGCTTCTAGCACCAAACCTGCAAAACCAAGCAGTTCTATGGTTTGCTTCCAAAGCGTGATCGTGGACAACCCGATACGCGCCAACAAATCCGTAACCACTGACTGTTGTTTGATCGGTACAGGTTGATCTGCATCTTGCATGGCCTGGGCGACGCTAAGCAATAAGGCGCTACGTTCTGGACTCAACCCTGTATTTGCCCGTGCAGCGGCTTGCACGTTTACCGCACCCAGCAAGGTACACAACCGTTCGGCTCCTGCCGTATCCAAGGCCGTGATGCCCTGTAAATCAATATGACCAGTCAGTTGGCTAGCTTGGCTAGCCACGCTAGACAGCATCTGAATTTGTCGACTAATCATCTGATAATTCGCGATTATCCAGTCACCTTGCGCCACCAAGGCATCACCAGATGCCGCCAACACCAGAAAGTTAGTCGTTGAGTTCGTATTCATGATGCAGCTGGCACACGGGCCAATACTTGGTAATAGGAGCTATCTGACTGAGGTGTAGACGCGACCAATACTGCCTCGCCCGATACCCAACTAATGGGCTGGCAAGGTATATCTATAACTGCTCCGGCATGACGCAATAACGATACATGGGGTCTATAAGGGCGCTCTGGACGGGCCCAGCCCAAGTCCGATAGCTGATCCCATAAACGATCATAAACGCGATACAACCAAGCTGGCTGATCGGGCTCTGGACCGACCCACACCACTTCAGGGCGATCAAAACGCCCGATACGGCACAAGGTAATCGGTCCTGTTTCTACTGTCCACGTTTGTACGGCTTGTATTAACTCTTCAGTACGCTCTTGGGTGGTATGCCCCAAAAAAGCCAGCGTCATATGTAAGGTATCAGGCTGCATCATGCGGCCACCACAGACCTGATGCGCTGCGCGCACGCATTGCATGATGTCGGGGACAACGTCAGGGCTAGGCCACAATGCAAAAAAAAGACGGCGTAGCGGCAAGGTGTTCTGTAGAGGTGTAGAGTCAACGATCGCGGTCATTCTATTTGGTCCCTTCTGGCACACGCCATTCCTATGCGCCATGCAAGCACTATTCCCAAGACAGCACAGCAGGCCGTGACCACCCAAGTCCAATGCCAACCACCTACCGCCGTCGCCACCAAGGCCACTACCGGAGGCCCCACAAACTGCCCTATGGAATTACATTGCTGCACCAATCCTATGGTGCTAGGCGTGGTTTTCTGGCTAGGAGAAAACTGTACTGCCAGTATGAATAATACGGCAGGAATTAAACCACCTATTGCCGAAAATATCACAACCGCCACCAACTGCCCTATTGCGTTCAAACCCAAACCGAAAGCGAACACGGCACACACCGCCATTACGGCAAAGGCAACATACAACAGATGCTGAGCACGCCACCCCCGGTGTAAGGCGCGACCAGCGGCCAAGTTACCTATCAGGTTAGCACCCGCCGCCATTGCGGTGAACAAGCCCGCTTGTGTACCCGAAATGCCAGCCGCCTCATAGATGGACGGCAAGAAACCAATAACGGTCGCCCACTGAAAGGTATACAAGCCAAAGCTTATACCTACCAGCCACACCGTCGATGACGACAGTGTCAAGCGAGTAAGCTGCGACCACGACTCAGTTGCCTTAGATACAGGCGCAGCCACTGGTGCGGATACGCTATCGGGTGGCAAAACACGCCAAATAACCACCGCCATCAGTACCGTCACTACGGACAACAAAATCCACAGCACCCGCCAACTGGCCAGCGCTATCACCCAGGAACCACCCAGCAAAATAATGGCTGTACCCGTAGGCAAATAACCGGTCCATACACTTAATACTCGGCTTAAATGAGCAGGTGCTACCAACCGTTTGATCAGCCCCGGTGCGGGTATAGAAACCATCAGAAACCCACAACCTTCAACGGCGCGTACCAACAGCATGGCAGATTCAGTATGCACATAAGCACCTAGGCCCGAGGCCGCACTAAGCAATACCAAGCCCATCAACAAACACCGACGCAAACCTAACCGTATCGCCAATAACCCCGCCACCAGGCCAAACAACATACCGGCAGCCTGTACCAATGACAACAAAAAGCCCGACTGCACCAGACTTAAATGTAATTCTTGCTGTAAAGCCGGTAAAGCGGGTGGCAGTTTCCAAACATGCAACGCCGCGCACACTCCTGCCAACACGACCAGATAGGCCATAGGATTCGAGTAAGGTGGTGTGGCAGAAGTAACTGTCATGTATTCCCTGGAAAACGTCCAGATAATACTGCACATCATGCTTAGGCACTGCGCTTTTCAGCATGTACAACACAGCACAAGAAGAGCTGGACCGATACAATGCACACTGTATATCTCAATAGCCCGGAGCATCTCGCATGGTTTCAACCTCAATTCGATTCAGCGTCTGGCACGCGACAACGGATGCCTGATACCAAACTCTCTGCAGTTCCCTTACGCACCGCCGCTAAACCGGTATCGTTAAACTCGGCCTGGCTGGCCGAAACCATAAGGCTACGCGAAAGCCTATGGGGCCCCTTAGAGGACGCTGCCGAAGTACGCCGGGTCAGAACCGAACGCACCAATTTTGATGCAAAAATCTTGCAGCGTGCCCGCCTGCTAGGTGCCCGCGAACAGCTGGACACCATGTTAATGCGCTACGCCCGCGGCGCGCGCTACGCCTTGGCTTTATTGTGCCTAAGTGCGGTACTAGCAGGAGCAGGTGCGGCCCTTAGTGCCTTAGGCGATGGCAACCGATCTGTGAACGTTTTACTGGCCTTAACCACCATGCTGGGCATTAACCTACTGGCGTTCGCCTTATGGCTAGCCAGCTTTTCCTTACGCAGTCCAAGCAACGGCTCGTGGCTAGGGGAACTCTGGTTGTGGCTCACTCAAAAGTTAGCCCGTGGTCCAGATGCCGCACTGGCGCCACGCGCTCTGGTCAGTGTCCTGGATCGTAATGGTTCGCTGCGCTGGATATTAGGTGGCATCAGCCATACGTGGTGGGCCACTGCCCTGATCAGTGTGTTATTGACCTTGCTCGGTATATTGTCAACGCGTCGTTATCAGTTCAACTGGGAAACCACACTATTATCCCCAGACAGTTTTGTCTACATAACGGCAGCCTTGGGTTGGCTGCCCGCCAAACTGGGCTTCCCTCTGCCCTCCGAAGCCATAGTGCGGGCCAGCAATGGCCTGCAATCCCTGCCTGAATCTGCCCACGCCTTATGGTCAGGCTGGCTAATAGGCTGCGTGGTGGTGTATGGCCTACTACCCAGACTTGTGGGCACCCTGCTTAGCCTGTGGCTATCAAAGCGCAAGCTGGCTCGCCTGTCGATAGACAGCCGTTTACCCGGCTATGCTGAACTACGTGACCGTCTGGAACCACCCAGTGAAAAAATCGATATCGATGCTCCCGCTGGCCCCTGGATACCAGCGTTGAAACACGGGCAACACAGCCCTGCCTACAGCACCCGACAGGCCTTGATAGTGGGCCTAGAACTACCGCCCGATATCACCTGGCCCCCGTTTACACTGGGTCCCAACACCATAGACTTAGGGCTAAACGATAGCCGCCCACAGCGTAAACAGCTGCTGGACGATTTTCAACAACAGTCACCAGCCAGGCTGTTGGTGGTGTGTGACTCGCAGCAAACCCCAGACCGCGGCACCCTAGCCTTGCTGGCCCAATTGGCGAGTCTTAGTCAGACCATGCACATTTTTTTATGCAATAGCGACCCCATACCTGCCGACCGCGACGACACCCGCTCTGCTCAGTGGCGTAAGCAACTGGTGGCGGCCGGCTTTGCCAGCGAACACATACACAGCGACCCTGACAGCGCACTCATCTGGCTGAATACCCCTTTGGAGCTGCCATGAACCCTGCCGAACCTGCCTTATGCCTGGCCGTCGTCGGGCACACCAATACTGGTAAGACCTCGCTATTACGTACCCTGACCCGTGACCCCGACTTTGGGCAGGTTCAAGACAGCCCAGGCACCACCCGACACGTGGAGGGTGCCAAGTTACTGGTCGACGGTCAGGCTATGGTGCAGCTTTACGATACGCCTGGCCTAGAAGACAGCATGGCGTTGCTGGATTACCTGGATCAAATCAGCCCACCCACGCAGCGTATGGATGGGCCTGATCGCATACGTCGCCTGCTGGACAGCCCAGAAAGCCAGCGCCGTTTCGAACAAGAAGCCCGAGTCTTACGCAAACTACTAGACTGCGACGCAGGTTTATACGTTGTTGATGTGCGCGACCCTGTACTGGGCAAACACAAAGATGAACTACAACTATTAGCCAGTTGTGGCCGTCCACTATTGCCAGTGCTTAACTTCACCCAAGCTCCCAACCATAGATTACCCGCCTGGCGCGATGCTTTATCTCGCCTTGGCCTACACGCTATGGTGGAATTTGACACCATAGCCCCAGCCCTAGATGGCGAAGAACAGCTGTATGACAAGCTGGCCGTATTAACGGACAAACACAGTGAACTGCTAGCCACCTTGAAACACAATGTGGGCTTGCAGCGCCAACTACGTTTTCGCGATGCTATGCGCATGATCGCTGATATGCTAATAGACACTGCAGCCTGGCGTTTAAGCTCCGAACCTGACCCGGAATCCATGCAGATCAGCGTCCAGACCCTACGCCACGCCGTGCGCGAACGCGAGCAACGCTGCGTACGTAGTCTGCTGAAGCGTTACAACTTTCGGGCTAGCGATTTTCCCGCCCACACCTTGCCCTTAAGCGGCGAACGTTGGGGTATGGACTTGTTTAATCCCCAGGCACTAAAAGACATGGGCATACATGTCAGCAAAGGCATGGCGGCCGGAGCAATGGCTGGCGCTACCTTGGATGCGTTTACCGCTGGAATCAGCCTAGGAACCGCCACCTTATTGGGTGCTGCCGCTGGCGGCTTATGGCAGGGTGCCGACAAATGGGGCAAGCGTTTAATGGGTCGCTTGCGCGGTTGGCAGGAAATCAGTGCTGACGACGCTGTGCTTAGGCTGTTAGCCATACGACAACTGCAACTAGTGCGTGCCTTGGAACAACGCGGCCATGCGGCCCAGCGCCCCATCGTTTTAACAGCTGATCAAACACCACTGGACTTGAAAAAAGACAAGCTGCCGTTAACACTGACCGATGCGCGCGCCCACCCAGAATGGTCCAGTTTGTCAGATCAGTTCAACAGCGACACCCGCCGCGAACAAGCCGTTAGCCAACTGGCGGCCGAACTACAACAGAACCGGCGCATCGGGTAAGTCATTATGGCCCGCTTGTCCGTCTGGCAAAGGTGGACAGCTAACAAGTAACACGCTTTCTATGGCGTCTATGGCAGCCAACACTCCGTCGATGAACTCACCTTGCTGAAAGTGAGTTTGTAGCTGGCTGCAGACATCGGCCCAGACACTATCATGAGCGGCAACACCACGATCGGCAATGATTTGTATGCTGCGTTTGTCCAAAGCAAGATACAACAACACGCCAGTATTTAAGGGCGTATCCCAAGTGCGTAAACGCCCGAAAACTTCCAGGGCACGTCTATGGCTGTCGTGTTCGTGAGTTGGGGAGGCCCCTTCAACTGCCACCATCAGTTCACCGGTATGGCGCAGCTCACTACTGGAGATGTGCGCTGCGATACGCGCCAGTGCTTGAGCGGTGAAATGCTTACGACGCAGCCACTGTCCGCTTACACGATCCCAACCAGTTAGGGCTTGCCAACGTTGCTTGCTTGATTTCAAGCCAGGCTCCTTAATGTGTTCATCATATGATCCGTCTACCAACCCCCAGAAGCCCCACCGCCACCGCTGCTCCCACCGCCTCCACCACCAAAACCACCACCGCCGCCGCCAAAGCCGCCACCACCACCTCCAAAACCACCCAGGCCCCCTACAGCGCCCCCCCGGCGCGAAGCTCGACCGGAATTACCCTTGCCACCCACACCCAACACCTTGCCAATTACGCTCAGGATTAACGCAGCAACCGCCATCAAGATACCTATGAGCACACTGCCAAAAGCAATTGCAGCGAACACACCCACAAATAAAGATGAGCTGCCTATTGGTAAAAACAAGGCGATAAACAGCAAAGGCAGCAGCATGAACCACGGCCGTTCATCGTCTTCCGCGCTTTGAGTTTTGGCCACAGGCGGGGGCAAGTCCTCGCCATTCACCAAGGTCACTAAGCTATCCACGCCGGCCACTATGCCTCCAGCGTAGTCATCAGCACGAAAGCGCGGTGTGATCTGCTCGCGGATAATGCGTCCCGCAAGCAAATCGGTCACAGCGCCCTCTAGGCCATAACCGGTTTCTATCCGCAGTTTCCTATCGTCTTTGGCAATAACCAACAAAATGCCATCGTCTACCGATTTGCGCCCTAAACGCCACTGTTCAAATGCCCGGACCGCGTAGCTATCTATGGAGTCTTCCCCTGTAGTGGGCACCACCAAAACAGCCACCTGTGCCCCTTTGGTTTTTTCCAGAGCTGCCAAACGCTGCTCAAGAGCGGCTTTGGTATTAGCGTCCAGCGTATTGGTCTGATCCACCACCCACCCGGTAAAGGCCGGTATGGGGACTGGAGCCGCCTGAACCACTGACACACTAAGCGCCAACAAGACTACAGCGAATAGGCCATACACCGTCTTGAGCAGTAGATAAACGCGAGGCATCAAGGGGATAGTTAGCATGCGCACTCCATTATTGCTGGCTGTTATTTCAATTCCGGAATGCTGAACTGCACTTCAGGGTCTTTGGTGATTTGATCTTGTTTAGACACTCCATAGTTTTCCATGGTTTTATAACCAAAGATCTTGGCGGTGATCAGCGTAGGAAACTGGCGCACTATCAGGTTGTAGTCTTGCACCGCTTGCACATAACGCCCACGTTCAGTGGCAATGCGATTTTCCGTGCCTTCCAGTTGATTCATCAGGTCGCGGAACAAGCCATCACTTTTCAATTGCGGATAGTTTTCCGACACCGCAATCAAACGTGATAAGGCCGATGACAGCTCGCCCTGCGCTTGGTTAAAGCGTTCCATGACCGCAGGGTTGTCTATGTCGTTTACGTTAATTTGTAAGCTACCCACTTTGGCCCGCGCTTCCGTCACCTGGGTCAGGACGGCACGTTCGTTGACCATATAAGCATTAACCGAACTAACCAGTTTAGGCACCAGCTCAGCACGGCGCTCGTACTGATTCAAGGTCTGTGACCATGCGGTTTTCACCTGTTCATCCAGACGCTGGATATCGTTATATCCACAACCTGCCAAAAACAAAGGCAGTATCAACATCAGCAGTAATCGTTTCATCGGGTCATATGTCCAAAGCAATAACAGCCTTGATTATCGCAGTTTGTAAGGTCTTAATGAGCGTCTGGAATTAATTCCCAGTAAATCGTCAGGCTGCGTTATAATCGCAGATTGCGTGTCGTACCAATCAACACGCGGTCTGCTCGCGATTTCTTCGCTATGCGCTGGGCATATCCGCCCTCAACTTCTTTATCGTCTGCCTGGATTGGTATCCCTCAACTCGAGCGATAGGCTGTCGCTGGAGTTTTTCTTGAATACCCAAATTACATTTGCCGACCTAGGTCTGGCAGAACCCCTTTTGCGTGCTATTACCGACGCAGGCTACGAACACCCTACACCCATACAAGCACAAGCCATACCTCACGTCCTAACAGGCGGTGATCTGCTGGGCGCTGCCCAAACCGGTACGGGTAAAACGGCAGGTTTCACCCTGCCCATTTTGCATCGTTTGCTACAAAAGCCACTGGCCAACCGTAAACCTGGTCAGCCACGCGTCCTAATCCTAACCCCTACGCGTGAACTGACCGCTCAGGTTGAGGAATCCGTACGCCTGTACAGCCAACACACCGCAATACGCTCTATGGTTATGTTTGGGGGTGTCAACATCAACCCTCAGATCAACGCCTTACGCAAACCTCTGGACGTGCTGGTTGCGACGCCTGGTCGCCTATTGGATCATGCGCAACAAAAAACCCTGGACCTGTCCGCCGTAGAAATTCTGGTGCTGGACGAAGCCGACCGCATGCTGGACATGGGTTTCATCCGTGACATTCGCCGTATTTTGACCTTGTTGCCTAAAACACGTCAGAACTTGTTGTTCTCGGCGACGTTTTCAGATGAAATCCGTCAGTTATCCAAAGGTGTGCTAAACGACCCCATCGAAGTGTCTGTAGCACGTCGCAATACGGCATCTGAATTAGTCAGCCAAAGCATGGTGCTTACCGAGCAAGCACATAAACGCGACCTGCTTAGCTACATTATTCGCGAAAGTGGCTGGCATCAAGTGTTGGTTTTCACCCGTACCAAACACGGCGCCAACCGCCTCGCTGAAAAGCTCACGAAAGACGGCCTGTCCGCCGCAGCCATACACGGCAACAAAAGCCAAGCAGCTCGCACTCGTGCCCTGGCTGGCTTTAAAGATGGCCAAGTAGCCGTACTGGTCGCCACAGATATTGCTGCCCGAGGCTTAGATATCGACCAACTACCCAACGTAGTCAACTTCGAACTGCCCAACGTTCCTGAAGACTACGTACACCGTATAGGCCGTACCGGACGCGCTGGTGCTGAAGGCTCAGCCATGTCGTTAGTGGACAAGACCGAAGTCAAACTATTGAATGCGATCGAAAAACTGATCAAACGCCCTATAGAGCGCATCACTATAGAAGGCTGGTCGCCCGACATGGTTACTGCTGAACCCGCACACAACCGTCAGAACGACGACCGTCCACGCCGCAATAACGCACCACGCAAAAGCGCTGGCGCTAGACCTGCTAACCGTGCAGGCGAAGGCCGACGCACTCCTGGTGGTCAACGCCCCGCCCATCCTGGCGGTCAAAACCGCAGCCGCAACGCCAGTTCCAGCCCAGCACGTAGCACGGCAGCACCTCGCGCCGCGCTCCTCGGGAAGTAATACCTGCCGCCACACACTTGATATCAGACTATGAGCCTCACCAAGGAAGTCGCAAGACGACGCACATTTGCCATCATTTCTCACCCCGACGCGGGCAAGACTACACTCACTGAAAAGCTACTGCTATTCGCAGGCGCTATTCAAATAGCGGGTAGCGTCAAAGCGCGTAAAACTAACCGCCATGCTTCGTCGGACTGGATGGAAATCGAGAAACAACGTGGTATTTCTGTTGCATCGTCAGTCATGCAAATGGAATACCGCGACTGCGTCATCAATCTGTTGGACACCCCTGGACACCAGGACTTCTCGGAAGACACCTATAGGGTGCTGACCGCCGTGGATGCAGCGCTTATGGTGATAGACGCTGCCAACGGTGTAGAGCCGCAAACAATACGTTTGCTGCAAGTGTGTAGGGCGCGTAATACGCCCATCATTACTTTCGTCAACAAGCTGGACCGCGAGGTCCAAGAGCCTTTGAATTTACTGTCCGAAATCGAATCCCACTTGGGCATGGACGTAATCCCGTTCTCATGGCCAGTGGGTATGGCTAGGTCGTTTGGCGGCGTTTTTGACATACGTCGTGACCGTATGCGAGTGTTCAAATCTGGACAAGAGCGACGTGATCAGGACGATGAATTCATCCCTGGCCTGAACAACCCTGTGATTGCCGAACGCTTCGGCGAGCACTTTGTTAAGGCACATGAAGAAATCGAACTGATCAATGCCGCCTCGCCCGATTTTGATCAGGCTGCATTTTTAGCCGGCAAACAAACTCCGTTATTCTTTGGCTCGGCCATTAATAATTTCGGTGTTCAAGAAGTACTGGATGCCCTAGTGGATTTGGCTCCCCCACCAGGCCCACGTACTGCCATCGAGCGCGACGTACAACCCGACGAACCCAAGTTCAGCGGTGTCGTGTTCAAGATACAAGCCAATATGGACCCCATGCACCGTGACCGTGTCGCCTTTGTGCGCGTCAGCTCGGGACGTTTTGACCGCGGCATGCGTCTGAAAGTATCGCGTACTGGGAAAGAAATCCGTCCCAATAACGTAGTGTCCTTTTTATCGCAACGGCGCGAATTGCTAGACCAAGCCTATGCTGGCGATATTATTGGTATCCCCAACCACGGCATTCTGCAGCTGGGCGACGTACTGACCGAAGGCGAAACCTTACAATTCACTGGTTTGCCGTTTTTTGCCCCTGAATTATTCCAAGGAGTGGAAGTCAAAGACCCCTTACGTACCAAACAATTGCGTACAGGATTGACGCAATTAGGCGAAGAAGGCGCCATTCAGGTTTTCCGTCCCGAGGCTGCGGGCGGCACGTTGCTATTAGGCGCGGTTGGCCAATTGCAGTTCGAGGTGGTGGCACACCGCCTGAAAACGGAATATGGGGTAGATGCCAGGCTCATGCCGTCACGCTACAACATGGCCCGCTGGATTACGTCCGATGACCCCAAAGCCTTGCGCAAGTTCATGAATGCTAACGCCGCCAACATCGCCTACGATGTCGTGGATGCGGTGGCTTTCTTAGCTAGCTCACCGGCTCAATTACGGGTTGCCCAAGAGCTGTACCCAGACATTCGCTTCCATGCCATGCGCGAACATGCAGGCCAAGTCTTTAACTAGTGCCTCATTTCCGTCTGAAATGCTTACGTCTGGAATCCTCATGCAGCGCACACCGGTTTATACTAGCCCTGCTTTTCCAGACTAAGGATTAAAATTGTCCTGGCGTTTTCTGTTTGTACTCTTGTTGATAGCCGCTGGCGCATCTGCGTGGGGCGGTGTTCGCCTGGGCGAATGGCTAGTGGCTCATGGCCCTGTTTCCGAGGCCCCGCTCGATACCACTGACATTACTGATGTCCCTGTCCTGGACGCAGATGGCCGACCATTTATGGCTCAGCCACCACAGCCATTGATCAATGGTACGCTGGGAGTGCCTCAACCTGTCACCGATATTGCCTGGCATATCCCCGAACAAGCACTATCCGAAACCACAGAAGATGCCGGTATTGCCTTGGCTACGACCCCTATCACCATGGACGAAGCCATACAAATTTCCGCCTCAGGTAATACTGACTTTCAGGGTATTGCCGATGTGGGGGATTTGGGGCTATCTGCTGCTGACTTCAATAACCCCATTGGAATGACACCACCTGTGCCTATCCCTGCACCCAGCTCGCAAGCTAACGGTGGTCAACAAAACTGGCAAAACAATTTAAGCCAAGAGCTGCAAGCGTGTACTGCACTGGGCTTCTTTGACCGACCTAGCTGTGCTTGGGCAGCGCGCAATCGTTATTGCGAACCCAACAACGCCTGGGGTCGTGTTGCCAACTGCCCTGCCAAAAGCTTCTAAAACCTATTCCGTGCTTTGCGCGGCAGCCCGCGCACGGCGCTGCATAGCGGATGGGATACCCACATCTTCGCGATATTTCGCCACAGTGCGTCTGGCAATGGCTATCCCCTGCTGAGCCAAACGCTCAGTAATCGCGCTGTCAGATAATGGCTTCTTTTCCGGCTCCTGCTGAATTAGCTCCCGTATCTGCGCCTGTATCGCCGTCGCCGATGTAGATGCCCCATCCTGGGTCTGCAACGCTGCCCCAAACAGCTGTTTAAGCTCTATCACCCCCCAGGGGGTTTGTGCGTACTTCTGTCGAGTCGCACGCGACACTGTGGACTCATGCATGTCCAGGGTCAGTGCAATATCACGCAACAACAACGGTCGCATAGCGACAGGGCCTAGCTCAAAAAAATCCTGTTGATGATTCACAATGGCCTGAGCAACGCGTGCTAGGGTTAGATAACGCTGATGCACATTACGTATCAAGCCCTTGGCCTGTTGCAATTGCTCATGCATGGCCGGTACGGCAGGTGCCATTGCCAACATACTTTCGTAGTCGTGATTCACCCGTAAACGCGGCAATACCATAGGGTTGATGCTAACTTGCCACCCCTTCTGCTGTTTACTTATTAACACTTCAGGCACCACGTAATCGGCAACAGCCGTCGCCCAAGGGCGACCTGGGCGCGGCTCTAACCCCAATAACACGCCATGTGCTGCTTGCAAAATCGCAGCGTCGCACCCCAAGGCGTCACGTAAACGGTTCATGTTGCCGGTAGCCAACAGATCCAGATGCCGGCTGGCAATGGCCTGCGCACACGCCAATACAAGCGCATCGGTATGTTCAAGCAAACGCAGCTGCAGTTGTAGGCAGTCGGCCAAAGACACCGCCCCTACACCTGGCGGATCAAATGATTGCAACAGGTTTAATGCCGCTTGCAGCTCGATAGGCTGCACATCGGCTTCGGGCGGTAAGCAGTCTGCAATTTCAGCCAAAGGTGTAAGCAGATACCCATGCTCATCCAACTCATCGATCAGCAAGCTTACCAACGCACGGTCTTTGTGCCCCAACCGCGTCGCAGACAGCTGTCGCAGTAAATGCTGGGATAAGGTTTCTAGCTCCGCGCTTTCTGGCATCTCACCAGCGTCATTACCACTGGTTGCTCCACGCGTAGCACCCGTGCTCATCCAATCATCACGGGCAACAACTACGTCCTGGACTTCCGCTACGCCGGCATCAGTGTCATACTCTGGTTCACGTTCGAGCAGAGGGTTATCCTGCAGAGCCAGGGCGATTTCCTGGTTCAGCTCGTACGTCGACAGCTGCAGAAATCGTAACGACTGCTGCAGCTGCGGGGTCAGCGCCAAATATTGGCCCTGACGAAGCTCTAAAGACGGATATGATTGCATAGTTGAAACATACGAATGAAACAACAAGATACCCCACAACAGCCCACAACGGCTGACATTAATTCACTGCGTCAGGCTTTGCTTAAGCTCACCGCCACACAAAAAATCATTACCGTTGCAGTGATTGCTGTCACTTTGCTGATCTGGTATGTGCTGCTACAGCGACTAATACAATTTGGTCGCGGCATAGATTACAGTGGCTTGCATGCCCTGGGCGTACCCACAGTCAACCTGCTACAACAATACAACCCATTTTTCTGGTGGGCAGTCGTATGCCTATGCACCCTGATTATTGTCTGGTTGCTCTACGGCTTTGCACAATCCCAACAACGGCGCGGCCGCCATGCTTTAGTCAAGGAAGCGGTCATTGCTGGCTTGGCCCAACAACTGTCCGAACCCGCCAGAGAGGTTTTATGCTGGGTATGGAAGGATCAGCGACAACCGATTAACGTTGGTGATTTACAACGAACCTTGCAAGAACTGCGTCATGGCCGCTCGAACAAAATTACTCTGGCCCGCCAGCATGCGGCCTTATTAAGCGCCCAGCCTGTCACAAGCGAACATAACGACCACACCATTTCAGGCTTGCGCAGCCGTTAAAAGTATGGTTGACTATAGGGTATGAAGTCTAAACACGCTTACTCTTCTAGTGCCCCTGTCCGCTGCCATGCAGCGGATGCCGCACCGCGTGTTTGTCGCCACTCCGTGCGCGCCCCCCTTGCCTGCTCACTAGTCCTACTACTACCGATCGGTTGCCGAGCCTAGCGTTGCGTGGCAGTTCGGCAGCTTGTATCCGCCACACTTTCTCTAGGTTTACCGATACATTCGGGCATACTGCCCCCTGAACGGTGACCAAATCTTAGTAAGCACAGTACAAATAGGCCCAACATGCTCTCTACACCACACGACAAATACCGTCCATTTGTTCCGTTCGAACGCGACTTCGCCGAACGCACCTGGCCCAGCAAACGCATCACTGAACCACCTATCTGGATGTCCACTGACCTGCGCGACGGCAACCAATCCCTGATTGAGCCCATGAGCGTAGAACGCAAAATGCGTTTCTTCCAGCAACTGTTAAAAATCGGTTTTAAAGAAATCGAAGTCGGTTTCCCTTCTGCTTCGCAAACTGACTTCGATTTTGTTCGCACACTGATAGACGGCAACCACATCCCTGACGATGTCACCATTATTGTGTTGACTCAGTCACGCGAAGACCTGATCAAACGCACGGTAGAAGCCGCTGCTGGTGCCAAAAACGCTATCGTTCACTTGTACAACGCTTGCGCTCCCGTGTTTCGCAAGATTGTCTTCAACATGGACAAAGACCAAATCAAGCAAATCGCCTTGGATGGCACCCGCTTGGTCAAGCAATACACCAACCAGCATCCGGAAACCAACTGGCGCTATCAGTATTCTCCTGAAGTCTTCAGCACCACCGAACCCGAGTTTGCTCTGGACGTGTGCAATGCCGTGACCGCCGTCTGGCAACCCACACCTGAATCAAAAATCATTTTCAATCTGCCCGCTACGATAGAGGCGACTACGCCCAATATGTATGCCGACCAGATCGAATGGATGCACAACTCGCTGAATCAGCGTGATTGCATCGTATTAAGCGTGCACCCACACAACGACAGGGGTACTGCTGTTGCGGCCGCCGAACTGTCGGTCATGGCGGGCGCAGATCGCATCGAAGGCTGCTTATTTGGCAATGGCGAACGCACCGGCAACGTAGACCTGGTGACCTTGGCACTGAATTTGTATACCCAAGGCATACATCCTGGCTTGGACTTCTCGGACATTGACGAAGTACGCCGCTGTGTCGAGTACTGTAATCAACTGCCTGTACACCCACGCCACCCTTATGCTGGTGACTTAGTCTTTACCGCATTTTCCGGTTCACACCAAGATGCCATCAAAAAAGGCTTCGCACGCCAACAGCCAGATGCCTTGTGGGAAGTTCCTTACTTGCCTATAGACCCTGCCGATCTGGGTCGCAGCTACGACGCCGTCATACGTGTCAACAGCCAATCAGGCAAGGGTGGGGTCTCTTACCTTCTGGAACAAGAGCACGGTTTGGTCTTGCCACGCCGCCTGCAAATTGAATTTAGTCGCGCCATACAACGTGTGACTGACGAAACCGGCGCCGAAGTTGATGCTGCCAAAGTCTACGATATTTTCGACTCGGAATACCTGCAGCAGTCGCAGCCATGGAAACTGGTACGTCACCGTATTAGTGGCACACCAGAAGCCGCCGCTGGCCAGCAATTCACCATAGACGTTGAACTCGAAGAGAATGGCGTTAGTCGCCAACTTACTGGTCAAGGTGATGGTGCCATTGCTGCTTTTGTCGATGCGCTGGGTATGTCCATACGCATTATGGACTACCACGAGCACGCCATAGGCATAGGCACCGATACCCGCGCTGCTTGTTACGTCGAATTACGTGTAGGTGACTCCCCAACTGGCTTTGGGGTAGGTATACACGGTGACATCGTCACCGCGTCATTTATTGCCATTCTTAGTGCGGTCAACCGCCACATGGCACACACACCTGAAGTTGCTATGGTGGCTTAACCTTATTTCCTGGCATCCATAGAAAAGGGCACCCTTGCGGTGCCCTTTTTCATTTAAAACCCAACTAATAAATTGGGTAGATCGACGGTTACCCTGGGTTTTTCCAGTGCCAAGGCCGCTTGCATAGCGAACTCTTGGGCAAAGGCCTTATCTTTAGATAGCGTTGCGTACCCTAAAGCACGTGCCACACCCAAAATTTTGTCCAATAGCAACACCTTACCGCTGGCTCGTAGGGGTTCACAATCCAATTCCGTCCAACTGGCATCAAACCAGTCGCGTGCATCAATAGATGCTTGACCGCCAGGCTCAATATCGACAGAGAGTTCCAAGGACTGTCTGGCATTAAAAATGATAGTGACATCACTGCGCATAGGGGCTCCAACAAACGGGGAAAATTAAAGGGTATACAAACCCGACCCGCTTGGGTGTCAGGCAGACGACATTGTTCAAAACCCTAGTAATTTACCAGATAGGAGCAGGTTCCCAGGTGACGTCATCCCCGTGTTCTTTAGCTAACCGCAACATGGCCAACAAGGGAAAGGCACGCTGCTTAAAACCTACCTTACGGGAAATAGGATGGGTTTTATTTTCGGCATGTTTGTCTTCGTCTTCGTAGTCACTGTGGGTATCAATAGCGATAGCCTGTTCGATACCGGCAATAGCCGCACCCAATTGCTCGCTAGTGATAACCCCTCGCTCTGGCAAAGCTTCCGTATAAGGGCGGCCTGCGGCTTGCAATATCGGCAAAGCGTGCTTGGAAAACATTAGGACTTCAGCAGAAAACTTGGAGTGGAATACAACTAACATATGCGGTTTTCCTTAATGGACATATCTATACACTACTCTATCTTTCTAGTACTGCCAAGCATCAAGATAGCAGGGTCTATCCCCATCTGGAAATCCCATGCGTATCCTATTGCATTTGCTTTGCGCCTTATCCCTATTTGGCCTTGCCAAGCTGCCACTAGCTCAGGCTGACTGCGGCCCTTCACAACTAGGCGAACCGTGCTCTGGCGGTAGCTTAGCAGTACTTGGAGGCCATGAACCTGCCATCAACCTAGGAGTCGGCAATCCTATACACCTGGTCACCGGCAACAAACACCAAAAAGAAACTGACCTACCCCACAACCCCAGCGCTTTTGGCCTGGAGCTCATACGTCATTACAACTCATTGGATCCTAAAACCTCGGTGTTAGGGCAAGGCTGGCAGTTAGCGTATAACACCCGCTTATTCAAAGCCGGTGGACGTTGGCAAGTCTTACAAGCCGACGGTAGCCGCATACAGTTTCACGATAATGGCCAGGCCAGCAACCCCGCTCATGGGTCCTTAAAGAGCAAAAACCGCCACTTTCTATGGCACTGGCCTAACGGACAGGTACTGGAGTTCGATCCTTATGGATATCTAGCCGGAATCCTTTCCCCTAAAGGCGAGCGCGTACGCATACAGCGTATCTCCAAGACTGGAATATCTCGCCATGCCATTAGTAGCGTCATCAACCCACAAGGCCTGCATCTGGATTTCAGTTACCGAACTCTAGGTACCACTACCGTAATAGAAAGCATAGACACCCCACTGGGACGCTATCACTACGACTACGATACTGCCCTACGCCTGATCAGCCTGATACGCCCCGATGGCATGAAAAAACACTATTTGTATGAAGCAAAGTTCCAATCAGGCCATAGCAACGCGCTAACCGGTATCGAACTGGTATCGGCTGATGGTTTACAAACACAACGCTTGAACACCTGGTCCTATGACAGCAGTGGCCGTGCCATCGCCTCTGTACAAGGCGCACCCGACAGCGACATAAATAAACTGCAATTGGATTACGTCCAGCTACCCAGCCCTGAACAAAACGGATTGACAAAAGTCACTCAGACCCCACAGCAAACCACCCTATTCACCACTCAGGTACGTAATGGCCAGTATCTGGTCAGCCAAGTACAGGGCGCTGCGTGCCCAGGCTGCGCCGCGCCCAACACGCACGCTAGCTACAACAGCCAGGGCCACCTAAGCGCCCTACATGGTGTCCAACTGCAACGCGACCCTGGCGGCAAGCTACGTAGTATGGCCGTAAACGACTCAGGATGGCCGGGCTTCACGGCAGAGTATCTGCCTAACGGGCAACGTAATGCCTGGACATCCACACTGACCGGAACCGAGCATATCCGCTATGACCCTCAAGGGCGACCCAGCCAACGGCATTTTTCCAATGGTGATAGCAGCACCTACCACTACGATGCCCAAGGCCGTCCAGCCACTATTGTTGATGCCAACTCCACTGGCGCATTAACGACCACACTGGGCTGGCATGGCCGCTTATTAACCCAGATACACCACCCACACGAGTCCGAAACACGACACTATGATGCGCAACAGCGCATGGTAAGGCGTCACATAGAACGGCCTGCACACGGCAGTTCAGCCGCAATGCGCTACACGGAATCGTTTGAATACGATGCACTACACCGCCTAAGCTTGCACCAGCTACCCGAAGGTGGCGCTCTACACTATGTCTGGGACAACGTCGGACGGCTGGCCACCATACGCTGGCATGATACGAATGGCGCAATACACACAGTCATAGATACGGTATCAGGCCAAGCTGGTTATCGCTATGGCAATGGCATACAACTACGCACTGTGCTGAATCAGCAACAGCAAGCTGGCCGCCTGTTATTGACTCATGACCAAACTCTACTATGGTCCCAGGAACAGCACTACGATCGACAGGGACGTTTGCAGCAGGAAGAACATCAGTTTGCCGACGCCCAAACCAACCTATGGCGCTATGCGTATAACTCCAGCGGACAAATGACAGGTGCCACACAGCTGCAAGCTAACGCTGCACCAGACAATCACCAGCCTAGTACGGACACGCGCTGGTATGCTTGGCACGCCGATGGCTCTGCCGCTGGCATAAAGCACCAGAACACCACTGCCATTCTGTCCATCCCACGTGATGCCTCGGGTCTGCCACAAAGCTTGGATACCAAACAATTACACTATGGCCCCAACCGGCGTTTGACGAAAGTGCGTCAACAAGACGTGACTCTAGCCAGTTACCGGCACAATGCCTTTGGCTACCAAATCCATAAGCGGGGCCCAAATACAGACACCCACTACCTGTATTTAGACAATAAACTCGTAGCGCAAGCCGATCAGGGCAACATCATTAGCCGACGCTATATTTATGCTCACCATGTGCTGGTAGGGTTTATCGACTACCAGACTGCAACGCAGGCTAACACCCAACTGTATGCTGTACACAGTGATCTTACCGGCGCACCCCGGCTAGTCACCGATACCAAAAGAAAGATTCGCTGGCAGGCCCACTACCTGCCCACAGGCTTAGCCACTCGCACCCGTGGCGACTTAGTGTTGGATCTGCGTTTGCCCGGTCAGGTCTACGACGCATTAACCGGTTTGCACGATAACTTGCTGCGTAGCTACTCACCACACTGGGGGCAATATCTAGAGCCCGACCCCCTAGGACCCATGCCAGGTCAGCAAGCACTAGGCTACGCCGCCCAGCAACCACGGCGCCATATCGATCCTATGGGCTTATTATTATTTGCATTTGATGGCACCCGCAACGACCCGGCAACGCTAAGCAATATCTGGAAAATGAGTCAATACTACCAAGATGGTGCGGTGTATTACCACTCGGGGCCAGGCAACCCCATGCATGTAGACTGGGACGCCATTACGGCACACCAAGCGGCACAAACTATTGATAATCAATGGCAATCGTTACTCAATGAGTTGCACGGTAGTGCCTTAACTGACAGCACACCCATAGATATTATTGGGTACTCGCGTGGTGCAGCACTGGCCAGACATTTTGGTAACCTGATCAACCAACACGTTAATAATGGACTTTTTTCCTACAACGACACCACACGCGGCTTGATTACCGCCTGTGTGGATCTGCGATTTATGGGCTTGTTCGATACTGTCGCCCAAATCGGACTAGCGGGTAGTCAAAACCATCTGTACGATCTCAGCATTGCTGCCGCCTGGAGCTGGGTAGCGCATGCCGTGGCTTTGAACGAAAGGCGAGTGCTATACCCTTTGACAACAGCCGCTGATACGGGCGGGGGCAACATCATAGAAGCCCCGTTTATTGGTGCTCATGCCGA
Source organism: Alcaligenaceae bacterium (assembly GCA_013416485.1). Lineage (GTDB taxonomy): Bacteria > Pseudomonadota > Gammaproteobacteria > Burkholderiales > Burkholderiaceae_B > JAGOAJ01. Next base: position 38,375 of record JACCEO010000001.1, on the reverse strand, counting down.
TATCGGCGGTGGTATCGCGTTAAGCGACACCAGGCCTAACCATCAACAAGGCGATCTGGCAGATGTCGCGTTAAACTGGATGTTATGGCAGGCACGCGCCGCTTCTTTGCGCTTTGGGGATGTCACCCTAAATGACCGCATCATTACGAATCCCATAATGCATGACGAACGCGCACCCTTGCTGCGTTCGGTGCAAAATGGCGATCGTAGTGTAGACTCGGCAGCAGGCGTCTTGCTGCATCATTATCAAGACCACCATGCAACGCTTGGCCACGAACAACGCGCACGTGTAGAAACAGCCATCATCCGTAATAGCGACTGGCGACGCCAACCCGGCACCGAAGTCGGCATGGTCGACATGAGCGCTTATGCCCGCTGGCTGCACGACGAACTAGGCTGGCAAGCATTGCCTGTCTGATATCATTTACTCTTTGTCTTTCTTTACTGAATTTTCTTATGCTTGCAGGGCAACAACAACAGCTTATCTCTCTTCTACAGTCGGCCGTGCGCACAGTGGCGCCTCAGGCCGATGCCGTCATCGCCCTGGAGCGCCCCAAAGTAGCGGCTCATGGGGACGTGGCATGCAATATCGCCATGCAGTTAGCCAAAGCAACACGACGCAATCCACGCGAACTTGCCCAAGATATTGTTGACGCCCTGCTCGCTCAGGCCGATACACAGCACTTAATTGCTTCGGCTGAAATTGCCGGGCCTGGCTTTATTAACTTTCGCCTGACGCCACAAGCGCGCCAGGCCGTGCTGGATCTCATCACCGAACAGGGTACGCAGTTCGGTCACCAGTCAGATCGTAATGAACAGGTCATGGTCGAATTCGTATCGGCCAACCCCACAGGCCCCCTACACGTAGGCCATGCTCGCCAAGCGGCACTGGGCGACTCCCTATGTCGTCTATTTAGTTCCCAAGGCTATGCCGTCACCCGCGAGTTCTACTACAACGACGCTGGCAACCAAATCGATAACCTGGCCATTAGTGTGCAAGCCAGAGCGAAAGGCATAGCCCCAGACGACGAGAGCTTTCCCGCCGATGGCTACAAAGGCGATTACATCCTGGATATTGCCCAGGACTTTATTGCCGGTGCCACCGTCCAAGGTGCTGACGGCCAGCTAACCACTGCCAGCACCGATATCAACAACTTGGACGATATACGCCTGTTTGCAGTTGCCTACCTACGCCGCGAACAAGATCTGGATCTGCAAGCCTTTGGGCTGAAATTCGACAACTACTATCTGGAAAGCTCGTTGTACACCAGCGGCCGGGTAGAGCAAACCGTTCAGGCCTTGATCAAGTCTGGTCATACCTACGAAAGCGAAGGCGCTTTGTGGCTTCGCACCACGGAACTGGCGACAGGCGACGACAAAGACCGTGTCATGCGCAAATCCGAAGGCGGATATACCTACTTCGTACCCGATGTGGCCTACCACGTTACCAAATGGGAACGCGGTTTCCATCATGCCATCAACATCCAGGGCAGCGATCACCACGGCACTGTTGCTCGCGTGCGTGCTGGCCTGCAGGCTTTGGACTTGGGCATACCTCCAAGCTTCCCGTCCTATATCCTGCATAAAATGGTCAAAGTGGTACGTGACGGCGCCGAAGTCAAAATCTCTAAGCGTGCCGGCAGCTATGTCACTATGCGCGACCTGATCGACTGGGTTGGGCAAGACGCCGTGCGTTACTTCTTAAGCCAACGCCGCGCCGACTCAGAATTTGTATTTGATATCGACCTAGCACTGTCCAAAAGCGAAGAAAACCCGGTTTACTACATACAGTATGCCCACGCACGTATCTGTTCGATACTGCAACAGTCCACCGACCTTCTGGAACAGGCTCATCAAGCACCCACGCAAAAACTGCTGGCACCCACCGAGTTTGCTTTAATGCAGCGCTTAGCCGAATACCCTAACACCCTCACCCTGGCTGCCACAGAGCTTGCTCCTCATCACTTAGCATTCTGGCTGCGTGACTGCGCCGCCGACTTCCACGCCTGGTATAACGCCGAGCGTGTGCTTGTGGACGACCAAGAACTGAAATTAGCTCGACTACGCCTGGCCCATGCCACGCGCCAAATCATCGCCAACGGCCTTGCGCTACTGGGGGTTTCTGCCCCCGAACGGATGTAATTTTTTTATGGCACGTACTCGACGCAAATCGTCCAAGTCAAAATCTGGCGGCAGCACACTTTTTGGTATTCTAGTCGGCCTGATACTCGGGTTGGCAGCTGCCGTTGCCGTGGCTTTGTTTGTTACCCAAGTGCCTATGCCCTTTATGGACAAAGCCAGCCGCGACCCAGCCAAGGTATTGCTACCCGATGTACGTGACGCCCCCGACCCCAATATTGGCTTATCCGGTACACCAGCCCCTGGTACCGGCAGTGCTCCAATGCCTTTTGGTGCTGGCCCCACTGATGGTGCCATCAAGCCACAGTCGGACGATATCGGCAACCTGATCGCTAGTTTGAATACACCCAAACCAGCTGCAGTAGTTACCAAGCCCGCCGTTCCTGCGACAACACCTATACCCCCCCTATCCGTGCCAGGTACAGAAGCACCCAAGCCCACTGCGGTAGACCAGGCTAGCTGGCTGTTGCAAGCCGGTGCATTCAGATCAGAAAACGATGCCGAAGCGACGAAAGCCCGTATTTTGCTACTGGGTCTACCCGTACAAGTGCAACAAGCTCAGGTCAATGGCGCTACCCTATTTCGTGTACGCGTCGGCCCCTTCAAAGGAGTCGATGAGATGAATCGCTCCAGGGTGCTGCTTAGCGATGAAAAAATCGAATCCTCCGTAGTTCGCCAATAAATACCTTGGACTTGAACTTACGCCGTTTTATCTAGTCTTATTGGTTTTAATCAGGAAACCCCGTCATGTCTCTGAAAAACTTCTTTGTACGCAGTCTTGCCCTTAGTGCTATCAGCGTCAGCGCTTTACTTGCTCCTGCTGCGCAGGCTCACCAAGACACTGACCAAGCATACGTCACATTGGAAAAAGCCCAACCTTCCGATACCACTGGCAAACAAGAGGTACTAGAGTTTTTCGCCTATACCTGTTCGCATTGCAACATCATGGAACCTATGGTGGAAAGCTGGTCCAAGACTTTGCCAGAAGAGTTCGTATTACGACGCGTTCCCGTGGCATTTAACGCCAGCATGATAGACCTGCAAAAGCTGTATTACTCACTAGAAAGCATGGGTCGTCTTGATCTGCACCCCAAAGTATTTGACACCATACATAACAAACGCGAAAAAATTTACACCGCTCCAGTCATATTTGAATGGGTCGCCAAACAAGGCGTTGATCGCCAAGAGTTTGAGGCTGTCTTTAACTCGTTTGGTATACAGTCCAAAGTCACTCGCGCCGCTGATTTAGCCAAGACCTATCAAATAGAAGGCACACCCAGCCTTGCTGTGGGCGGTCAATACGTAACAGCCCCCAGCATGACCGACGGCTACGAAGACACCATTGTCCAAGCACAAAAACTGGTGGACAAGGTGCTAGCCAAATAAGCGTTTACTCGCCGCAGGCCTCTAGGGCCTGTGTAATATCGGCTATCAAATCGGCAGGCGACTCCAGCCCTATGTGCAAGCGCACTACGGCGTTGTCGCCACCTTGCCAATACCCATGAGGCTGCAAGGTCTTATGATCTACCAACTGGACCAAACTCTCAAAACCACCCCAAGAAAAGCCTATGCTAAATAGTTGCAAAGCGTTCACAAAACGCCGTGCAGCCACAGAACTTAGCGTCAATTCAGCCGCCAGCATGCCATTCGAGCCCGTGCAATCGCGCTGCCACAAGGCGTAACCTTCATCATCAGGCCACGCTGGATGATAAATACGCGCAACTTCTTGGCGAGTCGCCAAAAACTGGCAAACCTGCAAGGCATTTTCAGCACTTTGTTTCATACGTATCGGCAAGGTTCTAACCCCACGCAAGGCCAACCAGGCGTCATCCGCACTAATGGAATACCCCATCGCGTAATGCGTTTGGTGCATGCGCGTGATCAATTCTTCATCATTGACCATCACAGCGCCCAGCATAAGATCAGAGTGACCCGCCACGTACTTCGTACCCGCTACCACCGAGATATCGGCACCCAGGTCCAGCGGCCGATACACATACCCAGAACCCCAGGTGTTGTCAGTAGCCAGTAATAAATTATGTTGTTTGGAAAACGCCGCCAACGCCGGAATATCCAGCATTTCAAATAATAATGAACCTGGTGACTCCACATACAGCATACGGGTGTTTTCCTGAACCTGGCTAGCCAAATCCTCCACCCTGGCGCGACAATATGTGACCTGTATACCCAAGCGGCTCAGTAAAGATTGGTCCATGATGCGCACTGGCCCGTAAGCGCAGTCTGCCACTATTACATGATCCCCAGTCTTCAAGGTGGCCAATAACGCCAAAGTGATTGCAGCCAACCCCGAGGACGCCAGAAACGCTCGCTGTGCACCTTCAAGATCACAAAACACTTGCTCTAGAGCACCATGAGTATCCATACCGCCACGGCCATACACGATTGCTCGCTCGCCTTTAGCCCTATTTGCCAAGGCCTTATCCAAAGCATCCAAGTCACGAAAACGTATAGTACTGGTACGCATGGACGGCAAAGCCACAGGCGCAGCACCCGTGTCCGGATCAAAGCTGGCCAAGCCAGTATGCTGCAGCCGTGTATCCAGATTATTAACAGTAGGGTTGGTCATCAGCGGTTCCTGTCAAAGGTAATTAGTGCTGACGATTGTATTGCACGACGTACAGGAGTATGGTCACGCCATTATGTTGACCTATCAGATTGCCCTTAGCTTCTTTGGAATCGCCATCGTATTGGCGCTAACACCAGGCCCCGATAACCTGTTTGTACTGATGCAATCCGCCCTAGGCGGGCGCAAGGCAGGGCTATGGGTGGTACTGGGACTATGCACCGGCCTAGTTGGCCACACGACCGCCGTCGCCGTAGGGCTGGCTGCTGTTTTCGCTACATCAGCTACGGCATTCACCCTACTGAAACTAGCAGGTGCCATCTACCTACTGTATTTAGCCTGGGGAGCTTGGCGTAGTCACGGCCTGAATAAGGGTGTTGTCCAAGCCGACACCGTGCAACACAAGGCCTCCTTGGTCAACGCCAGTACGTTATACCGCCGCGGCATCATTATGAATTTAACGAACCCTAAGGTTTCGTTATTTTTCCTGGCATTTCTGCCTCAATTCACATCCCCCCTGCGAGGTTCAGTCGCGTTACAGACCTTAAGCCTAGGGGCCTTATTCATGCTGGCGACATTATTGATCTTTGGCAGCATCGCTATTTTTTCTGGAGCCGTAGGGGTGTACCTGCAAAAAACCCCTAAGGCTCAGCTGATTATGAATCGTATAGCGGCAGTAGTGTTCCTAGGGTTGGCGATCAAGCTGGCGTTGGTGAGTCGTTAAGCTATGGCTGCTTAGCACCTTAAACACGCCGAAATCGCACAACCCCATCGTCACCGATAGTGCGCGTCAGCTTCCCATCGAAATACAAGGCATGTAAATGCGCTAAGGCTTCACCCATAGCAAACGTTAATTGGTGCACATCTAGTTCACGTTTGAAAATGATAGGTACCAAATCCATAGTGCTTAAGGGCTGTCTACAGGCATCCAGCACTGTGTCCAAAACCTGAGCATGGTGGGCCAGCTGTTGTGCGATACGTTCGTGCATACCTTGAAATGGACGACCATGTGATGGCAGCACCGTCGTGCTAATTGGCAAACTATCGTAGTCGCGCAGAGAATTCAAATACAAAGGCAAGGGATTCGATTCAGGCTCGTAATTGAACACGCTCACGTTGGTGGAAATGCGCGGCAACAGCATGTCGCCAGCAATCAACACCTGTAAGGTATCGCAATACAGTGAGGCATGCTCTGGGGCATGGCCGTAACCCACAATTACCCGCCACTCACGACCTCCTACTTGAAAGCGCTGGCCGTCCAGTATGCGGACAAAGCTCTTAGGGACATCGGGCACCAGATTGGGGTAATAATTACCACGCTGCCGGATCTTTTCCTGGGCCTCTGGGTCGCTTAAGCCGTGACGGGTAAAGTGCTCGACTGCAGACTGCCCTGTTGGGCCACCCGCGCCTTGTCGTTCGGATACTGGCTGCGACCACAAGCGTGCCGTCATATAGTCCGTCATGGTGACCCACAAAGGTACTTGCCAGCGCTCGCACAACCAATATGCCAGACCAATGTGGTCGGGATGCATATGGGTCACTATCACACGCAATACTGGTAAGCCATCCAGAGCGTTCTCGAATATTTCTTCCCAGAGCTCTTTAACCTCGTCGCGTGATACACCGCAATCAACCACCGTCCAACCTTCACGGCCATCAATTTGGTCTCGTAGCAACCATAAGTTGATGTGGTCCAGCGCAAACGGTAAAGGCATACGTATCCAACGCACGCCGTCAGCAAGTGCTATGGCCTGACCTGGCTCGGGCAATTGATCACCCTTGGGGTAACTGAGTTTTTTTTCATTAGGTCTCATGGTGTCTCCTGGAGGCAGCGATATGACGATACCCCTGCTTTGAATTATTATGGCATCATAGTTTACGTTAACGTAAACTGCCACGCCATGACTATCAAAATCACCTGGACGATCTCAGAGCTCGCTCAAGAATTTTCCATTACGCCGCGCACCATACGCTTCTACGAGGACCAAGGCATAGTCAGCCCAGGCCGCGAAGGGCGCAATCGTGTGTATCTGACGCGTGACCGTACCCGGCTTAAATTGGCCTTGCGTGGCAAGCGTCTAGGCTTGCAGTTGTCTGAAATTCTTAGCTTGATCGATATGTACGACGGCCCAGGCGACACCATCCCGCAATTACGTCATTACATGAACGTGCTGACACAACACCGCGATATGCTGGAACAACAACGCCGCGACCTGGATCTGACTCTAAATGAAATCACCCAGCAACAAAACGATTGTGAGGCATTGTTGGAACAACGCCTATCAGCGGGAAAACCCCTATAGTTGACGTTTACGTAAACGTAATATAAAGATAGATCATCCAATAACTTCGTCTTTGGCATACATTGGAACCATAGGCACCCACTGCACTCATGGAGACTGCAATGAATCTTCCTGGCTTGAATTTTGACCTGGGCTCTGATCTGGACATGCTACGCGACGCCGTTCGCACCTTCGCACAGGCTGAAATCGCCCCACGCGCCGGCAGCATAGATCACAGTGACCAGTTCCCTATGGACCTATGGCGCAAGTTTGGCGATATGGGCTTACTTGGCATGACCGTTTCCGAGGAATACGGTGGTACCAATATGGGCTACTTAGCGCACATGATTGTCATGGAAGAAATTTCCCGTGCCAGCGCTTCGGTGGGTTTGTCGTACGGCGCCCACTCCAATCTGTGTGTTAACCAAATACATCGCAACGGCACCCAGGCTCAAAAAGAAAAATATCTGCCTAAACTACTATCTGGTGAGCACGTGGGTGCACTGGCCATGAGCGAAGCAGGTGCTGGTTCAGATGTGGTCAGCATGCAGCTGAAAGCCGAGAAAAAAGGCGATCACTACGTCCTGAACGGCAACAAAATGTGGATCACCAATGGTCCAGACGCCGACACCTTAGTGGTTTATGCCAAAACTGACCCCGCCGCCAAAGCCCGTGGTATTACTGCCTTCCTTATCGAAAAAGGGTTCAAAGGCTTTTCCATTGCCCAAAAACTAGACAAGCTAGGTATGCGCGGCAGCCATACTGGCGAACTGGTTTTCCAAGACTGCGAAGTCCCCGCTGAAAACATTCTTGGGGAACTGAATGGTGGCACCAAAGTGCTCATGAGCGGCCTGGATTACGAACGCGCCGTTCTGGCTGGTGGCCCCTTGGGCATTATGCAGGCCGTCATGGACATGGTCATTCCTTATATCCACGACCGCAAGCAGTTTGGTCAAGCCATAGGCGAATTCCAGCTGATCCAAGGCAAAGTTGCTGACTTGTACACCACTTTGCAAGCCAGCCGCGCTTTTTGCTATACCGTTGGCAAAAACCTAGATCAACTGGGTAGTGGACATGTACGCGAAGTTCGCAAAGACTGCGCCGCTGTCATTCTGTACTGCGCTGAAAAAGCCACCTGGATGGCAGGTGAAGGTGTACAAATTCTGGGGGGGAATGGCTATATCAACGAATACCCTGCAGGCCGTTTGTGGCGTGATGCCAAACTGTACGAAATTGGTGCAGGTACCAGTGAAATCCGACGCATGCTAATCGGTCGGGAACTGTTTAACGAAACCGCTTAAGCCAGACCATGCCATACGCTCTTCGTATTCAACAAGGCGCACTGTGACCTACAGCGGCGATCATCAGCGCATCGAGCCGGTAGCCCGTCCAGGGCTATCGCCACAAGCCGTGGCAACAACGTTGCTAGATGGCTTCAACCGCCACTACGCTTTGTTTCGTTATGGTGCGCAGCGTGCCAAATCCTTGTTCGAGTCTGGGGATTGGCGTGGCATACAGCAGTTATCACGCGAACGTATTGAGTACTATGACACCCGTGTCAACGAGTGTACGATTGCGTTGAATACCGCCCTGAAAGGCAGTGACGCCAGCCGTGCTGGCGCATCAGCCCAACAAAGCCTGACACCCGCCCAATTGGCTTTCTGGCAAGAAGTAAAAACTGAATTTGTGCGCATGCTGTCCAAGCACAAGCAACCAGAATGCGCCGAAACCTTTTTTAACTCAGTATCTTGTCGCATAGTCCACCGCGACTATTTCAACAATGATTTCTTATTCGTGCGCCCTGCTATCGCGACCGAATACCTGGACAGCAAAGTTCCGTCATACCGGGTGTATTACCCCAGCACCGAAGGCCTAGAGGAATCCCTGATCCACATGCTGGCAGACTTCGGTCTAGCCGCCCCCTTTGCCGACCTACCCGCCGATACCCGTAAGCTAGCGCGGCGAGCCATACGCCAGTTGCGCTTGGTGTTGCCCAAAGGCGCTGGCCAACGTATCGCCCCCGATTGCCAAATTCATGTACTGAACTCTTTGTTTTTCCGTAACAAAGGGGCGTATGCCGTCGGTCGCCTAATCAATCAGGGCAGCGTATATCCCTTTGCCATTGCTCTGTTGCACACACCATCAGGGCACATTACTCTAGATGCCCTACTTGCCACCAGCGACGATCTCAGCACCCTTTTTAGCTTTACGCGAGCCTACTTCCTGGTCGATATGGAAACGCCATCAGCCTATGTGGACTTCTTGAACACCTTGCTGCCACGCAAACCCAAGGCCGAGCTCTACACCACCATAGGTCTACAAAAACAAGGGAAAACACTGTTCTACCGCGATTTTCTGCACCATTTATCGCACTCACATGACAACTTCGATATCGCGCCAGGTATCAAAGGTATGGTCATGACGGTGTTTACCCAGTCCTCTTACCCGTATGTCTTCAAGCTGATACGTGATCGTATTGCCAAAGATGGCATGGACCACGCCACGGTGCGGCGCAAATACCAATTGGTGAAAAAGCATGATCGAGTAGGCCGTATGGCCGATACCTGGGAATATTCTCAGGTTGCCCTGCCACGCTCACGTTTTTCAGTCAGCTTGTTAAACGAACTGCGCAGCGAAGTACCCGGTCTTATTGAAGAAACCGACGACGCGATTATCTTGCGCCATGTATATATAGAACGTCGCATGACGCCACTAAATATCTACCTGATGCGCGCCTCTGATGCGGCTTTAGACACCGCCATCAAACAGTATGGCGATGCCATCAGCGAGCTGGCCGCCGCCAATATCTTTCCCGGTGACATGCTGTTTAAAAACTTTGGCGTAACCCGCTTAGGTCGCGTTGTATTCTATGATTACGACGAAATTCAAAACATGACGGAAATGAACTTCCGTCGCATACCGCCTGCCCCTAACGAAGAGGCAGAGATGGCTAGCCAGCCCTGGTATCCCATCGGTGCCAACGATGTCTTTCCTGAAGAATTTCGTTATTTTTTACTTGGTGATTCACGCGTACGCGCTGCATTCTTAAAGCATCATCCTCATTTGCTAGAGGCAGACTGGTGGCAAAACTGTCGTGACCGTGCCGCCCAAGGCCGTATCGAAGATATCTTTCCCTACGAGACCAACAGGCGCCTTTTTACGAAGTTACCCACCTACGCAGAAACCATCACTTATTTATCACATTTATCTGGAGCGAATCATGTCTGATCCTGTTGTTATTGTTTCTATTGCCCGCACCCCTATGGGAAGCATGATGGGCAGCCTGTCAGGCCTGTCAGGACACGAACTAGGCGCTATCGCCATCAAAGCCGCCGTTGAACGTGCTGGTATTTCCCCTGATGCAGTCGACGAAGTCATTATGGGCAACGTGCTACAAGCTGGCCAAGGCCAAGCACCCGCGCGCCAAGCTGCCTTAGGTGCTGGACTCCCTAAGGGCGTAGCTTGCACCACCATACATAAAGTCTGCGGCTCAGGCATGAAGGCGGCAATGTTCGCTCACGACTTGGTCCTTGCTGGCAGCGTTGATGTTGTCGTAGCCGGTGGCCAAGAAAGCATGAGCAATGCCCCTTACTTATTATTGCGTGGTCGCCAAGGTTACCGCTACGGTCACTCCACTGTGTATGACCACATGGCACTTGACGGTCTGGAAGACGCCTACCAACGCGGCACCGCTATGGGTGTATTCGCCGAAGACTGCGCCGACAAATACAACTTCACTCGTGAACAGCAAGATGCCTTCGCACTAGAGTCCCTGCAACGCGCTCGCACTGCCACCGCTGACGGCAGCTTCAAATGGGAAATCACCCCCGTCACCATTGCAGGTCGCAAAGGCGATACAGTGGTAGACACCGACGAAGCCCCCACCAAAGCTATGCCGGAAAAAATTCCTTCATTGAAACCAGCATTCAAGAAAGACGGCACAGTTACCGCAGCAAACGCTTCATCAATTTCAGATGGTGCCGCCGCTATGGTGATCATGCGCGAATCGACCGCTAAAAAGTTGGGTGCTACACCTCTGGCACGTATCGTTGCTCATACTCAGCACGCTCAAGAACCCAATTGGTTTACCACGGCCCCAGTTGGCGCTATGGAAAAGCTATTCACCAAAACTGGCTGGGCTGCTGAAGACGTTGACCTGTACGAAATCAACGAAGCCTTCGCTGTCGTCACTATGGCTGCTATGGAGGACCTGAAATTGCCGCACAACAAGGTCAATATCCACGGTGGTGCAACCGCCTTGGGTCACCCCATAGGTGCTTCAGGTGCCCGCCTGATGGCCACCTTGGTTGGCGGACTACGTACAACCGGCGGTAAACGCGGTGTCGCTTCTCTGTGCATAGGCGGCGGTGAAGCCGTCGCTATCGCCATCGAAATGGTTTAACGCCTTTGCGGGGTGTAGCACCTAGCGTCACACCCCGTCTAGCTACTATAGGAATTGCAATGCCCGTCATCGAATCGCGGATCAACCCGAGGTCGCAAACGTTTATAGACAACGCACGCGCCATGCAAGAGCAGGTCGATGACCTGCAAGAAAAACTCATGCAAACCGCCTTGGGCGGTAGCCAGTCATCACGTGAGCGCCACCTAGGACGCGGAAAACTATTGCCCCGTGATCGGGTTGAGCGCCTATTAGACCCTGGCAGTCCATTCCTAGAGCTGTCCCCTATGGCGGCACACAATATGTACAACAACGATGCTCCCGGTGCCGGCATCATTACCGGCATAGGACGCATCGCCGGCACAGAGTGTGTCATCGTCTGTAATGACGCAACGGTCAAAGGGGGTACTTATTACCCATTAACCGTCAAAAAACACCTGCGTGCTCAGGAAATTGCCCAGCAGAACCGTTTGCCGTGTGTGTATCTGGTTGACTCTGGTGGCGCCAACCTACCCCAACAAGACGAAGTCTTCCCTGACCGCGATCACTTTGGTCGAATTTTCTACAATCAGGCCACAATGTCGGCCCAAGGCATAGGTCAAATCGCCGTAGTTATGGGTTCATGTACCGCTGGCGGTGCCTACGTACCCGCCATGAGCGATGAATCCATTATTGTCAAAGACCAAGGCACCATCTTTCTGGGTGGACCACCGCTAGTCAAGGCAGCTACAGGTGAAGAAGTCAGCGCTGAAGACCTAGGTGGTGGCGACGTCCACACCCGCCTGTCTGGCGTGGCCGACCACTTGGCCAATAACGACATGCACGCCCTACAGCTGGCTCGCAACGCCGTCGCCAGACTGAATCTACAAAAGCCCGCGGTACAACGTGCCGACTATGCCGAGCCCTTGTACAACCCCGAAGAACTGAACGGTATTATCCCCAGCGATACCCGCAAGCCCTACGACGTGCGTGAAGTCATCGCCCGCATTGTGGATGGTTCAGAGTTCGACGAATTCAAAGCCCGTTTTGGTACAACGCTGGTTACTGGCTTTGCCCATATACACGGCATGCCCGTCGGCATCATCGCCAACAACGGCATACTATTTTCCGAAGCCGCCCAAAAAGGCACTCACTTCATTGAGCTGTGCTGTCAACGAAAAATCCCTCTGGTGTTTCTACAAAACATCACCGGATTCATGGTGGGCCGCAAATACGAAAACGAAGGCATAGCCCGCCACGGTGCCAAAATGGTCACAGCGGTATCCACCGCTGCTGTCCCTAAATTCACCGTACTTATCGGTGGCTCGTTTGGCGCTGGTAACTATGGTATGTGTGGCCGTGCTTTCAGCCCACGCCTTATGTTCCTATGGCCTAACGCACGTATTTCCGTCATGGGTGGTGAGCAAGCTGCAAGTGTGCTGGCCACGGTGCGCCGCGACGGCATCGAGAAAAAAGGCGGTACCTGGAGTGTCGACGAAGAAGAAGCTTTTAAAGCGCCTATACGCGATCAGTACGAACACGAAGGCCACCCCTATTACGCCACTGCCCGCCTATGGGACGACGGCATTATCAAGCCCTCGGACACCCGACGCGTGCTTGCCCTAAGCCTGTCCGCCGCCCTTAACGCCCCCATCGAGGACACGCGTTTTGGCGTGTTCAGAATGTAATCAAGGAGTCCATGTGTTTACCACCTTACTGATAGCCAATCGGGGCGAAATTGCCTGCCGTATTGCCGCTAGCGCGCGTCGCATGGGCATACGCACCGTGGCCGTGTATTCCGACGCCGATGCCACCGCACGCCACGTAGCCGCCTGCGATACCGCTGTACATATTGGCGGTTCCGAACCCCAAGCCAGCTACTTGCGCGGCCAAGTCATACTACAAGCTGCCCTTGCAACCGGCGCCAAAGCAATACATCCTGGCTACGGTTTCCTGGCTGAAAACGAAGCCTTCGCCAACGACTGCGCCCAAGCAGGTATTACCTTTGTTGGCCCACCCAGCAGCGCCATCGCCGCAATGGGCAGCAAATCAGCTGCGAAAACGTTAATGGAAAAAGCTGGAGTGCCACTGGTACCAGGCTACCACGGTGACAACCAAGGCCCTGCTTTCCTACAAGCCCAAGCCGACACGATGGGCTACCCAGTTCTGATCAAAGCCAGCGCTGGCGGCGGCGGTAAGGGTATGCGTATCGTTCATAGCAGCAGCGCCTTTGCCGAAGCCCTTATTTCCTGTCAGCGTGAAGCTGCCAGCAGCTTTGGCGACGATAAAGTCCTTATCGAACGCTATCTGCAAAAACCACGCCACATTGAAATTCAGGTCTTTGCCGACACCCACGGCAACTACGTTTATTTATTTGAGCGCGACTGTTCAGTACAGCGTCGTCACCAAAAAGTGATCGAAGAAGGCCCTGCACCTGGCATGACACCTGAGCGTCGCCAAGCGATGGGTGAAGCCGCTGTCGCTGCCGCCCGCGCCGTCAATTATGTGGGTGCAGGCACTGTAGAGTTCATCGTCGAGCCCGATGGTCGTTTCTACTTTATGGAAATGAATACCCGCTTGCAGGTTGAACATCCAGTTACCGAAATGATTACCGGGCATGACCTGGTTGAATGGCAACTACGGGTCGCAGCAGGTCAGCCTCTGCCCGTGACCCAAGAAGAACTGTCATTTCATGGCCACGCCATCGAAGCACGCGTCTATGCGGAAAATCCTGACAAAGGCTTTCTGCCTTCTATTGGTACCTTAAGCACACTGAACTTCCCCGCCCACGTTGCCTTCCAGAATGGTGATATCCGTATTGATGGTGGCGTTCAGCAAGGCGACACAATCTCGCCCTATTATGACCCCATGATCGCCAAACTGATCGTAAGAGGTCGCGATCGAGACGAAGCCCGTGCCCGCATGGCTCAAGCCTTAGGTGAGATTCAAGGCGTTGGTGTACACACCAACATTGCCTTCTTGCGCCGCTTAATGCTAGACCCGGCATTTGCTGCTGCCGACCTGGATACCGGCTTGATCGAACGTCAACACGACAGCCTATTCCCGGCCCCCAGCGCCATCGCGCCCGCAACCTTGGCATTGGCTGTAGCTGCTTTGTTGGCGAAACAAGGTCAAACCAACTCCCAACCATCTGCTAACGCTGTACCCAACGACCCCTGGGCACAAACTGACGGTTGGCGCGTCACTAGTCAATTTCAACAGCCCTTCAGCCTAATCGCCGACGACGTGCAATACGAACTACTGGCACAGCGCAACGGTAATCAGTGGTTCTTCACGCATAACGGCGACACCGTTAGCCTGCAATGGCAAGCACATGCCCAAACTCCAAGCCAATACGAGCTGCGTGTACAACTGGACGGCCACTATGCACAAGCCACCGTCATACTGGAACAGGACAACATACACATATTCGCCAATGGCAGTGTTCAAGTCTTACAGCGCTTCGATCCAGTCGCCCACGCCCAAGACGAAGGCAGTGCACACCAAGGTGGACTGACTGCCCCTATGCCAGGGAAGATCATTGCTATTTCCGTAGCGACAGGCGATACCGTCAAAAGCGGTGATGCCTTACTTGTTATGGAAGCCATGAAAATGGAACACACCATACACGCGCCAAGTGATGGCACCGTCGAAGAAATTTTCTTTGGCATCGGCGACCAGGTCACCGATGGCGTAGAGCTGATTTCCCTGACAACAGAGTAAGTACGCCCCAAAAAGTCTTATTTACGACGACCGCCATGTGAGCTAGCGACTTAGCCCACGTGCACTAATCGGCCAGATGGCTTCCACCGTCTGGCCGCGTAGGGCAATTATCTGATCATGCAAATTAAATGTCGGGTCGCAATGACCCGGTATTAAACGCACCCGTGCACCATGCGCTGGCCTATCACGCTTGGTGTCTGCACGCAAAATACAATGCTCGTCATGTATCGCGACACAATGCACACCGGGTAAGTCCACAGGCACTGGCGTACCACTTTCCGCGCTAGTAGACTTCAGACCAAAATCAACGATGGCCCGCTGCGAGGTGGGAGTGCTCATGACTGTCCCCAACAGAAACAGGCTATGCCGAAAGTTCAAGGCTTCGCCCCAATCTAGGCTAGCGTAATCATTATCCATAAACGCATAAGAGCCCGCCTGGATTTCTGTAAACACCTGGCTAGCCACATCAAATACCGCCGTGCCAGTACCGCCACCTGTCACAACCTCACAGACGATGTCGGCATCCTGAAAAGCCTGGAGGTACTTGCGTATACGCTGAGCGGCTTTATCACTGGATTTCTGACGCTGATCATGACCGCGTTTATGCTGTATACCACCGTGATAAGCCTGTATACCCATAAAATAAATATTGGGCAGTTCTTCAATTAACTTGGCCAAAGCAATTGCTGCTTCCGGAGTCTGTACGCCACAACGTTTCTGGCCCACATCCAGCTCAACCAACACCCCTAGGGTAACCTTGTAATCGGCCATCACAGCAGACAAGGCTTCGACTGACTTAGTATTGTCTACACAGACACTCATTTTGGCTTGTCCAGCAAGCCGTGCCAACAAAGCCAGCTTGGCATTGCCCACGACTTCATTACTGATGTGAATATCACGTATCCCAGCACTAACAAACGGCACTGCTTCCGACACTTTTTGACAGCAAATACCCGTAGCCCCTAGCGCGATTTGTCGCAAGGCGATATCTGGGCAGCGGTGTGCTTTTGCATGCGGGCGCAATGCCACACCATGACGCTCGGCCAGCACCTGCATAGCGCGTAGGTTGTCCTCAAATGCATCCAAGTCCAGTATCAAACTAGGCGTATCCACCGCATCCAGGTTGTCCCCTACACAGGCCGCTGGCGGTATCGTGATTGTGTCCACCATAGGTAGTCCTGCTTGCAGCAACGCCGTTTGTCTGATTTTTTTCATAAAGAGGCTCCCGTCGCCGCGTACGGCGGTATACGAACAATGAGGCTGTGCACAATCGCAAAACAGCATCCCCGTTTTCTTTAGACCTGCGCTAGCGTACTCCAAGTTGCCCTGGCCGGTAAATCAGCGTACAGTGATGAACAACTTTTCCGGTCCACCTTCTGTTCCTCTTGATTTCTTAAAATGGCAACCGGCAGACTCTATGTTTGATATCTTGGTTTACTTATTCGAAACCTACTACACGCCCCAAGCGTGCCCACAAGCTGATGTGTTAGCACATAAATTGGCGGCCATAGGTTTTGAACATGAAGACATTGACGAGGCCCTGGGTTGGCTACACGGCCTAGCCCAAACCACCGAACAATGTATCCCCCTGGCACAATTCCCTCAAGGCCGTAGCCTACGGATTTTCACCGATACCGAATACCTGAATCTAGGCACTGAGGCCATAGGCTTCATCACGTTCCTGGAGAACTCGGGTGTACTGCCTCCGGTATTGCGTGAGATTTTGATTGATCGTGCGCAAGCTACTGACGAATTCCCTGTTTCCCTGGAACGAGTAAAAATTATTGCCTTAATGGTGCTCTGGAGCCAAGAAGCGGAAATAGACCATTTGGTCTTCGAAGAGCTCATGGCTGATGACAATACACAACTCTCACACTAAAGCAATGCTTTAGTGTGCACACACCTCTTCTAAACTGGTCACATCAGTCGTGAAGACTCAGTGACTGTATTGCTCTGGTAAGGCCAGCCACCACAGGCTAACCATACCATTCAGAATGAGTGTTCTACCGCACTGACAAAGACACCAACTCTTGGTCCAGCATATCCTTTAACAAACCTACGCCACGGTCGGACACCTTGAACTCCCCATACCTAGCTTGCTCAAAATGCTCAGCCTGACCTTCAGGGAAAAACCAAGCATCCGTGGCTAGTTTCACTCTCCAGTCACGAATTCGGAACTCCATGACAACACCCTTTGCTGGGACAGCCTCTACGGTTTCCCAAATCCATTGGGTAGGCTCATCTGGCATCTGACGAACTCTAGTAAATACAGGTCCATCTAAATCGATCTGCATACCAAACAATCGATGTACACCTTGGTCGTCGGGAACCAGCACCATGTAAGCCAAGCCACGTTCTTGGATGGCTGTTTGCACATCGTCAGGTAGTCTTTTCTGTCTGTTCCATACTTGATGCACCACGTTAAAATTCAACGTCATGTAATCACCCTGCATCAAAGAGCGTGGGTCTACGGGCGCAAGCTCCAGCACAACAGACGCACCAGTACTAAGTATTTTTTCGCGCTGATAAATACCATTGTTGACGACGGCCAAAATTAACAATAAGCCACCAAGCACACCCGCTACTGGCCATAGACGCGGTCTTGGAAAGTCAGCGCGGTCGCGATGATCAGCACCCTGGGTACGTTGTCCCCTGACCAAAGACCGCAACACCCACCACGAAGCCAACAACCACAAGCCGGTTGCACCTAATAACCAAGATTTGTGTAGTAGGCTAATTTCTAACTGGTAGTAATAAACCCCCAGATAGACCAACACGGACAAGGCGCCAAACCCCATAACGGTACGACGCTTATACGCAAAGCCCAAAATCAGCCAAAGCAAGCCTAGTGACACCCCTGGAGCACCCATCCACGCCACGCAGGCAACTGCCAAAGCCAGTGGTGCACCGATACGTACTATGGCTGATACCCCCTGTACTGACCACAGCAATGTTGCCAAAGCGACCACGGGCAATAGTGAACAGGCAAACACCAGCAGCATCAGCGAAAACTGATCTGCCCAATATCCTGACAACACATCCAAGCCCACAGATGGCAATACGAACGTGGCTGACTGCGTTACCACTATCAGCGCCCAAGCCAAGGGCGACCAGCGCTCATGACGTGCTGATTTTGTACTAGCCACCAAGACCAAGATGGCAAACACTGCTAGCCACCACACCCGCAAGTAGGCAGAAAAGTAAAACCCTGACGCGCGTTTCGCGCTTAATAGCTCATTCCACCAAACGTTATGCCAAAGTTGCTCAGGCCAAGTGATGGCCAAAGCCAGCGTCAGACAAAATATGGTACTAATCCAACGCACGGCAAAACCATGGCTTAGCGCATATACCAAAGCACCCAACACCAATAGGCCTAGCCCTCGCCAGTATGGTGGCACCATATCCAAAAGGACCACGCCAACACCGACCATGAATAAGCCTGTGCACACCAACGTAGCCCCGGCTTCGTAAACTCCCCCAGTTGACCCTTTACGCAGGGTCAGCACGCCCACAGCGACTATTACCAGCCCTACCGGCCAGACCCGGTCCACGGTCAAATTCCAGGTTGTAAAAAAATAGAGCAACAGCAATAAAGCTGTCAGCAGCATTGCCGATACACGAAACAATATGATGTACCAAGGCTCGCTGATGCGAATTGCAGGCTTAAGTGTCTGAGCTTCCTGTTCTTCAGGTGTTTCAAAGTCTTCAGGCTTTGCGGCTGCCGTCTTATCAGACTGCATTACCTCGCGTACCAAATACTTAAGTACCCACCCGCTTAAGGCAATAAGAACAACAATGACACCAAGCAGGCCAAACATCCCGTTAATACGACTGATCAACTGTATGGCAACAATGCTGGAAATACCCAAAGCACACCAGGCCAGCATTGCCACATCGCGTCGGCGCTGTTTATAAAACCATATCAGCCCGGCAAATAGTGCCAGTCCAAGCACAGCATATCCCAGAGTAAAGGTTAGGTTGACCCAAACTACCCATGCAACCAACACACCGCCAAGCACACGCGGGCCTATACGCCACCTGTCATCTAAATAACGTAAGGCGCTTTCCCAAGCGGCCAACATCAATAGATTTATCAGTACCATCAACGCTGCCATAGACAGCTGAGATGATGTTATCCACCTCCAGATACTGGTACTCAATGCGTCAAAGTACAATACTGCTGCTATATTAATTAGCAAAGCCACCAATAGGCCCAGAATTACCGTATGTACACTGACCAGCCAGGACACAAGCAGTAATGCCCATAGCAGGAACAATTGCCAGGGGTCTGCACCGGTCTGATATATTTGTCCGACCAAGGCCAGCAAACCCCCTAGACATACACTAGCCAATCCAGCCGAATAGGCGGATGCTGAAAAATTCGGGCGGGGACTTGGCCTGTAGTACAACAGCCATGCGGTCATTAGCGCCAGCAGTACCAGTAAACCCTGTGTACCGGCCAACTTCTGTACCTTAGTGGCATATGCCCAGTTTGCCGCGATCCAGCTTATAACCGAGCTGGCCAGCAGCAAACTGCCTACTGATAGTGCTGTTTTCTGCAGAAATTCTGCCCAGCGTGAAGCCAGCTTACCGCCGGAGTTTTGACCTTGGACTTGCACAGAGCGATTCTCCCCTCGTATGATCCGCGCTACTGCTGCCGAAATGCAGTTACTGGAAATTCATGACTAAAACGCTAATTATCGCCGAGAAACCCTCGGTCGCACTTGACATCTCTCGCGCTCTGGGTGGTTTCACCCGAGAAGGCGACTATTTTGAAAGCGAACAGTTCGTACTGGCGTCCAGTGTGGGCCACTTGCTAAGTTTGGTTGCGCCTAACGACCCCGTTCGAGGCAAATGGAGCTTCGCGCATTTACCGGTAATACCGCCACAATTCGAACTAGGTCCCACCGACAAAAAGTCCACCGAACGCCTGAAGCTGCTAGTCAAGCTGCTAAAGCGCAAAGACGTAAGCGATATCATCAACGCATGTGACGCAGGCCGTGAAGGTGAGCTCATTTTCCGTTACATCGTACAGTACTCCGGCGTCAAGAAGCCCGTACAGCGGTTATGGCTGCGCTCCATGACGCAAACCGCGATACGCGAAGCCTTCGCCAATCTGCGCGATGACGAAACCATGAAGCCACTGGAAGCGGCAGCCCGCTCACGGGCAGAAGCCGACTGGCTGGTAGGTATTAACGGTACTCGCGCCATGACAGCCTTCAACAGTAAGGACGGTGGTTTCTTTAAAACCCCAGTAGGCCGAGTACAAACTCCTACCCTGACTATCGTTGCAGAACGCGAAGAGCGCATACGTAAATTCATTTCTCGTGACTACTGGGAGGTCCATGCGACCTTTGTCGCCGCCGCAGGGCTGTATACAGGGCGCTGGTTCGATCCTAAATTCACCAAGGTGGAATCCGACCCTGAACAGCGCGATTCGCGCCTGTGGTCGCAAACCGCCGCTCAAACCATAGTCGTGGCCTGCACTGGTCAGGACGGCCAGGTCACCGAAGAGTCCAAACCTTCGACCCAAATGTCGCCTGCGTTGTTTGACCTGACGTCTTTGCAACGCGAAGCTAACTCACGCTTTGGGTTTTCTGCCAAAACCACCTTGTCGCTGGCACAAACCTTGTACGAACGACACAAGGCCCTAACCTACCCCCGTACGGACTCGCGCTATCTGCCCGAAGATTACCTGTCCACAGTGCAGCAAACCATGCAGGCGCTGTCGCAAGAAGGCTCTTCTGCGGCCGCTAGCGTACGGCCATTTGCCGAAACGGTTTGCGAACAAAACTGGGTCAAACCCAACCGCCGTATTTTCGATGACAAGAAAGTTTCTGATCACTTCGCCATCATTCCTACTCAGCAAATTCCAAGCAACCTAAGCGAAGCTGAAGGAAAAATTTACGAATTGATCGCCAGGCGTTTCTTGGCGGTATTTTTCCCTGCTGCAGAATTCCGCATTACCACCCGCATCACTCTGGTATCTGGCCACCATTTCAAAACGGATGGCAAGGTCTTGGTCAAGCCAGGCTGGTTAGCCATTTACGGGCGCGAAGCGCAAGGCGATGACACTACCTTAGTGGCTGTTGCCGATAACGAACAGGTAAAAACCGAAGACGTTGAAGCCAAGGGTCTTGCTACTAAACCACCGGCTCGTTTTACGGAAGCCACGCTACTGTCCGCTATGGAAGGTGCCGGTAAACTCATCGACGACGAAGCCTTACGCGACGCCATGTCGGAACGCGGTCTAGGTACACCCGCTACCCGTGCGGCGATTATTGAAGGCTTGCTTAACGAAGGCTATTTACGCCGTGAAGGCCGTGAACTAGTCCCCAGCGCCAAAGCACGCCAGCTGATGACGCTACTATCCGGCCTGGGCGTCAATGAACTGACCTCACCCGAACTGACGGGTGAATGGGAACATAAACTGAAGCAAATCGAAGCTCGCCAGCTGGATCGCGATGTCTTCATGCAAAAAATTCAACAAATGACCCAGGTCATCGTTAAACGCGCCAAAGAATACGAGCGCGATACCGTACCTGGCGATTATGTCACTCTAAGCACCCCTTGCCCTAAATGTGGCAGCGTGGTCAAAGAAAACTACCGCCGCTATGCCTGCACCTCGTGTGATTTCTCCATAGGTAAGCACCCTGGCGGGCGCACCTTTGAAACCCCCGAGGTCGAAGAACTACTAACCGAACGTCAATTGGGTCCTTTGCCTGGCTTTATCAGCAAAATGGGCCGCCCATTTGCCGCATTACTGCGCATCACCGACGAATTCAAGCTGGAATTCGACTTTGGTCAAAAAGACGATGAAGACACCGAACCGGTAGATTTCTCTGGCCAAACCTCTTTGGGATCTTGCCCAAAATGTAATGCCAACGTCTATGATCACGGCATGAACTACGTGTGCGAAAAATCCACTGGCCCAGAAAAAACGTGTGACTTCCGTACTGGAAAAATGATCCTACAACAGGAGATCTCGCCAGAACAAGTCCAAAAGCTACTCGCCGATGGCAAAACAGACTTGCTCACAGGCTTTGTATCCAGCCGTACCAATCGCAAGTTCAAGGCCTTCCTGGTCAAACAAGCAGGCGGAAAAATAGGCTTTGAATTCGAAGCGCGTCCTGAAAAGCCTGCTGCTAAAAAGACGACAGCCAAGAAAACCGCCACGAAGACGGCTGCGAAAAAGTCAGCGGCTAAAAAAGCCAGCACCAAAACAGCTGCAACCAAAGCCGCTACAAAAACAGCGACCAAAACCGTCGCTAAAAAAGCAGCGGTGAAAAAGACCGCTGCTAAGAAGGCCGCCACTAAGACGGTAACAACGACCAGTGACGAGCTGGACGACAGTCCAGCTTTTTAAGCACTGACACCTAGCCGTCACCACAACAGACTGGTAGTAACAAAAGGGCCCAAGCAATTCTTATGATTGCTTGGGCCCTTTTGTTGATGTGCATCACACCACTCCAGTCAGGTATTAACCGTAAACTAGCACCTTAAAGAACAAACTGATTTGCGGCAGATACGTAATTAACATCAAGCAAGTGACCGCCACCGCCACAAACGGCAGCAAGGGCTTAATTAGCCGCTCTAAGGGGATATTGGCTACCGTGCAGGCAGCGAATAGGTTGACCCCAAAAGGAGGCGTCACCATGCCCAGTGCCAGGTTCACCACCATAATGACCCCAAAGTGAGCAGGATCCACACCGAACTGCATAGCGACTGGCAGCAACAAAGGGGCCAGCACAACGATGGACGCTGAAGTTTCAATAAACATACCTATAAAGAACAAGGCTAAGTTCACGCCCATCAAGAAGGTGTATTTATCGCTAAAAACATGGCCCAACCAATCGCCCAGCGCTGCCGGTATCCCGGCACGATTCAGCAAGAATCCAAATACACCCGCATTCGCAATAATAAACATGATCACGGCAGTGGAGATTACCGACCTATGAAAAGTCTTTGATAAATTAGCGAATGTTAAGCGACGATAAACAAATATACCCACTATCAAGGCATACACCACTGCGACAGCCGATGCTTCAGTGGGTGTAAATATACCGCCGTAGATACCCCCCAAAATAATCACAGGCATAAGCAGCGCCAGCCAAGCACGTTTTAATGCTGCCCAAATACCTAATCGACCTACGCCGTCATTTTTGCCATACCCATTACGACGGGCATAAAACCACACATATAAGCCCAGCCCAAACCCTATTAACAGGCCTGGCCCTATCCCTGCAATAAATAGCTCGCCCACAGACGTATCCGTAGACACAGCAAACAAAATCATGGGAATAGAGGGCGGAATAATGACGCCTAACTCAGCCGCTGTCGCCTGCAAGGACGCAGCAAAAGGCTTGGGATAGCCGTGCTTAACCATTGCCGGTATTAAGATGGCCCCAACGGCAAACGTGGTCGCCACGCTGGACCCAGCCACGGCAGCGAATATCATACAAGTCAGCACACAACTGACAGCCAAGCCGCCCTGCATGTTACCGACCACGCTTTTCGCGAAGTCCACCATGCGTTCTGAGATACCACCGGCTTCCATCAGGTTGCCGGCCAAGATAAAAAAGGGCACGGCCACTAATGGGTACTTATCCAGTGACGCATAAATTTGTTGCGCCACCACCAACCACGTCATGTTCCCATCCCAGGCTACGCCCATTATGCTAGCCAGGCCTATGGCGACTGCCACCGGCACTGACAGGCCAAAGAACAACAACATGGATACAACCATCAACTGAGGCATACTTACACCTGAACGCGGATATTTTTAATTAAATGACGGTGTCGTCAACGATAGCCTGGCGAGGACCTTGGGCCCAATGGGCCACTACGCCGATAATGGCTAGCGTCATGCCTATAGGAATGGCAATATATATCCAGGAAATGGACATATCCAGGCTGGGCATGGTCTGGAACCGTACGCGCCATGTCATCTGGCCGCCTACCCAGGCCATAAAACCCAGAAAACAAACGGTAATAAACAAAATCACATGCTCCAGCTTGCGCTTATTGCGTGGAGCAAGAATGCTGTGCAGCATTTCCACACTAAGCATAGCGCCTTGGCGAAACGCCAGCGCAACACCCAGCATAACTGTCCAAATCAACGAAGCACGAGTCCATGCTTCGCTCCAGTCGGCTGGAGTCTGCAACACAAAGCGTGCCAACACCTGATAAAAGCCCGCAGCGACTGCCGAGAACAACAAGAGCTGGGTGATGATAGAGATCAGCCTAAATAAACGGCTATCCAAGGTATGAAGAAATGACACGGAATTATCCTGTGTTCGGTACTAGGCACAATATAGGCCAGAAAAAAACAACACGGCGGACTATTCACCGGAGCCTGTAAACAGGCCCCCGATGCATGCCGCCGTGTAACTACATGGTAGGTATTACTTGGTGTTCTGGATGGACTCGACTAATTCCTTACCGAACTGTTTGTAGTACTGTGGGTACACCGGTTGTACGGCTTCTACAAACGCCGCGTGGTCTACGGTATTGACCTGCATACCTTGCTTTTTAACTTCTTCTATGCCGCTTTTTTCGATATCGTCAACGTAGGCGCGCATGGCCAATGCAGACTGATGACCAGCTTCAACGAATTTGGCCTTATCGGCATCGGATAAGCCGTTATAAACGCTGGGGGACACCAACACCAAAGCGGGACCATATACGTGTGCAGTCAAGGACAAGTATTTTTGCAACTGTGGCAGCTTAGCTGACACAATCACAGCCATGGGGTTTTCCTGACCGTCTATAGTGCCTTGCTGCAAGGCCGTTGCCACTTCAGGCCACGCCATAGGCGTTGCCAAAATGCCCAGCTCGCGGAAAGCCGCGATATGTATTGGGTTTTCAGTAGTGCGGATTTTCAGCCCTTTGGCATCTGCAGGCGTTGCTACAGGGCGCACGTTGTTAGTCAGCTGACGAAAACCTTGTTCGCCCCAAGCCAAGGCGACCAAACCACGTTTAGGGAATTCAGCCAACATGTTCTTACCGATATCACCGTCCAAGACCTTGCGAGCATGATCCAGATCGCGGAACAAGAAGGGGATATCAAATACACCAGTAGCAGGGACGAAGTTCAGTGTGGCACCGGTGGACACGATGGCCGCGTCTATGGTGCCCAGCTGCAAGCCTTCAATCACTTCACGTTCACCGCCCAGGGCGCTGTTAGGGAACTGCTCGAGTTTGAAGCCTGAGCCTTCCAACGACTTGGCGAAAGCATCTGCACCTGCGCCGTAGTGCGAGCTAGTGGAAAGTGCGTACGCAAATTTCAGCGTGGTTTCTGCACTTGCGGGAGCAGCCGCCATAAGACCCGCTGCAGACACCGCCAGCAGCACATTAGATAACCAAGATTTACGCATTTTTGAATTCCATCACAGTGTTTGTAGCCCCACTAGGGGCTGTTATTTAATACGGCGGCCTGCCGCCACAGTGGTTTTAACAGAAACACTGGGAGCAGACTACTGGGGTTTCTCCGCTAGTCTTCGACATACCAGGTGTCTTCCGATAGCATAACTTGCTGATGCCCATAGCCTGCGGGCATCATGGGGAAACAGTTTTCCTGGGCCAACACGACCACATCCAAAAAGAACGGTCCATCATACGCCATACAAGCGGCCAAGGCAGCGGGTAAATCAGCAGGATCCTCGACCCTGGCTGCGCCCCAACCAAAGGCCTTCGCCAACGCCACAAAATCAGGCAAGGAAGCGTTATAACTGTGGCTATAACGTCCTTCGTGGATTAATTCCTGCCACTGACGCACCATGCCCATGTGACCGTTATTGCATAACACCAGTTTGACCGGCGTCTGATGCTGAGTCGCCGTAGCCAACTCTTGGATATTCATCAATACCGAGGCATCACCACTAACGCACACCACCAGTTTGTCCGGGTGTGCAACCTGTGCGCCTATGGCCGCCGGCAGTCCGTAACCCATCGTGCCGGCACCGCCCGAGGTTAACCAGCGGTTAGGACGGTTAAATTTCAGATACTGCGCCGCCCACATCTGATGCTGACCTACGTCGGTGGACACGATGGCATCCGTACCCGTCAACTCTTCTTCTAGGGCTTGCATCAAGCGCTGCGGCAAAATGTGCTGAGGTGAATCGGGTACTTTCAGGCAGTCCTGGGCTCGCCATACGCCTATACGTTGCCACCAGTCGTCCAGCCTATCGGCCGCCAGATCGAATTGATCCAATTCCTTGCGCAAAGCACGTAGCAAAGGGTAACAGTCGCCAACCATAGCAACGTCAGCACGTACCACTTTGTTGATAGAGGCCGGATCAATATCCAAATGAATTTTGCTCGCATGCGGGCAAAAATCTGATAAACGCCCTGTGATACGGTCATCGAAGCGTGCACCCACACATATGATGAGATCGGCATGGTGCATGGCCAGATTGGCCTCTAGTGTGCCGTGCATACCCAGCATACCTACGAACTGGGGATCTTCGCCAGGAAAGCTACCTAAACCCATCAAGGTTAGTGTGCACGGTCCACCCACATGGTGCACCAAGCTAGTAAATGCATGACATGCGTCTAGCCCCGAGTTAATTAAACCGCCACCGCCATAAAAAACCGGACGGCGTGCATTGGCAATCAACGAAGCGGCTCGTTTCACGGCAGCTTCCGTCATAGGATTAGCAGTATCCAGGTTAAGCACGTCAATATCGCCGGCATCGGACAAATGACCAGCCACTGGGACAGGATGAATTTGTATGTCTTTGGGGAAATCCAGCAACACAGGCCCAGGACGTCCTGTGGTCGTCAACTGAAACGCCTTAGCGGTGAGTGCGACCACGTCTTCACTACGCTTGATTTGCGCATTCCACTTGGTAACAGGACGGGAAATGCCCACGGCATCGCATTCTTGAAAGGCGTCTGTGCCTATGGCACTGGTAGCCACCTGGCCGCTAATACACAACACAGGAATGGAGTCACATAAGGCATCCAGCAGTCCCGAAGCGGTATTCGCCATACCTGGCCCCGACGTGACCAACACCACGCCAGGCTTACCTGTAGAGCGAGCATAGCCTTCGGCGGCATGCATGGCGCCCTGCTCGTGCCTGACCAATACGTGACGTATTCGCGGCTCGGAGTACAACGCATCGTACAAAGGCAGGACGGCACCGCCGGGGTAACCAAAAACAGTATCCACGCCATGGGCAATCAGGGTGTCCAGCATGGCTTGCGCGCCGGTGCGAGCGGGCGCAGTATCTGCCGTGTTCGCGACATCGGCTTTTATTTCGTAAGATGTAGACATCTTGTTAATTTATTCCTATTTAGTGCGCCACAATCCTGTGCCACACACGTCTAGCGGACCTGTTTATCCATGAGTTCAAAACCACTCCCCTGGCACGTTGTGCAGCAATCCACCCTACATGGTACCGGTGTTTTCGCTGCGCGCAACATTCCCGCCGGTACTCGAATCTTTCAATACGCTGGTAGACGCATCACCGTAGAGCAAGCCGATGCCATGCCACCCAGTAATCCCGACGAACCTTTTCACACCTTTTTCTTTTCCTTAAGCTCTGGAAAAATCATCGATGGCGGGCAACGCGGCAATGATTCCCGATGGATCAACCATTCCTGCGAGCCCAATTGCGAGGGGCAGGAAAACGCGGATGGCACACGGGTGAATATCATTGCCTTGGAAGACATTAGCGCTGGTTCCGAATTATTGTACGACTACTGCCTGCAAATCGACGAGCCCCTTACCCAAGAGTTGCGCGACCAATACCGCTGTTTATGTGGCAGCAGTAGTTGCCGCGGCACCCTACTGGAAGTTTCCACAGAAACCTAAGTAGCATGCCGCCCATAAAAAACCAGGCAAGGGCCTTATTTAAACGCGGTTTCTATAAAACTGCGCAGCTTGCGCGAATGCAACCGTTCACGAGGCATGTCGCGCAAGCTTTCTAAGGCATGTATCCCTATCTGTAAATGCTGACCTACCTGAGTGCGATAAAAGTCACTGGCCATGCCCGGCAGCTTTAGCTCACCATGCAAAGGCTTGTCTGATACACATAACAAGGTGCCATAAGGCACTCGAAAGCGAAAACCGTTAGCAGCAATTGTGGCGGACTCCATATCCAAGGCAATGGCACGTGACTGCGACAAACGTTGCACAGGCTCATGGTGATCACGCAGTTCCCAGTTCCGATTGTCTATGCTGGCGACCGTGCCAGTACGCATTATCTTTTTCAAATCCCAACCACTTAGCCCAGACACTTCCGCGACAGCGTCCTCTAGAGCGATTTGAACCTCGGCCAACGGCGGCACTGGCACCCATAGGGGCAAGTCGTCGTCCAACACATGGTCTTGACGCACATACCCATGCGCCAGCACGTAGTCCCCCAAACGTTGGGTAGTGCGCAGACCAGCACAGTGCCCCAGCATTAACCAGGCAGATGGCCGCAACACGGCCACATGATCGGTAATGGTTTTAGCGTTGGATGGGCCCACCCCAATATTGATCAAGGTAATACCCATGTGCTGATCCCGCACCAAGTGATACGACGGCATCTGTGGATTACGCGCCATAGGCGTACCTTGTGGAACCGCATCAGGGCCAGCGTACGTAATTATATTGCCAGGCTCTACCAAGGCGGTATACCCGCCCTCACCACGCGCCAGCGTGTCTTTGGCCCATTGGCAAAATTCCTCAACGTAAAACTGGTAATTGGTAAACAGGACAAAGTTTTGAAAATGCTTAGGTGCGGTCGCGGTGTAATGCTGCAACCTATGCAGCGAATAATCCACCCGTGGCGCCGTAAAAGGCGCAAGCGGCTGAGCCTCACCTGCCAAACCTTGCCAGGTGCCATTCACTATGGCGTCATCCGTCACCGCCAGGTCAGGTACGTCAAAATAGTCCCTTAAGGTTTTACCGACCGCATCGGAATAGACACCTTCCACATAGTCGCCATCAGCAAATGAAAAGTGCAGCGGTATCGGCATATCGGACTCGCCAATTTCCACTGGCACACCGTGGTTTTTAATCAACAGACCAATTTGCTCTAGCAAGTAATCAAAATACAAAGCCGGTTGGGTGACTGTCGTCAGATAAATCCCTGGCTCAACCACATGGCCATAAGACAAGCGACTATCGACCTCTTGGTAAGTATCAACGCGTATACGTATCGCGGGATAGCAGGCCCTGACACGCTGCATGGGCACCAGCGTCCCATTGGCGTAACGACTAAACGCTTCTCGTATGAAGGCCGTGTTTCTGGCGTAAATATCCACCAGACGCTGGGTAGCGGCACGCGCGTCCATATAGCCAGTAAAAGCCATCATGGGCGGCAAAAGTACCGGGCTGTCAGAATTCAAAGAATCAAGCATACTTACCACCACAAAAACAAACTGAACAAAGGATACACCTTGGCCGTTATCTTAAATACGGTATTTCCACTATTCGCCCTAATCCTTATGGGTTTCCTGGCGGCGCGTATGAATTTACTTGGCGCTGATGCCGTTACGGCCTTGAATAAATTTGTAGTCTGGATGGCGCTGCCTGCCCTGATGTTCCAGGCAATGGCAGAAATTTCCTGGGACGACATCAACCAACCTGGCTATGTCGCCGCCACCAGTTTATCGATGGCCTTGATATTTGCCCTGGCGTATCTAATGGACCGCCGTCGACGACTGGCGGATATCAGTCTGGAAGGCCTGGCGGCCTCGTATGCTAATACGGGCTATATGGGCATACCCTTGGCCTTGATGGTATTTGGCGATGGCATATTGCCTGCCGTCGTGATTGCCATGCTATTGACCGCTTGTGGGCTATTTGCTTTCTCCATCGCCTTAATCGAAATCGACCTGCAAGGTTCCGGTAAGCTATGGCGCACCACCGTCAAAGTTGGTAAGTCGTTGGCGATGAATCCCCTGGTTTTTTCACCGGCGGCGGGTTTAGTGGTTGCTGCGTTTCAAATCCCACTGCCTTCTGGGGTGTACCGCTTCACCAGCTTACTTGGGGCTGCCGCCAGCCCATGCGCTCTGGTGACCATAGGCTTGTTTTTGGCTCATGGCCAAGCCACTCGCCGCCATCTGGCAGTAGCGCGCATCGTGAGCTTGAAATTAATTATCCACCCTTTGCTAACCTTTGTTTTAGTACGCTGGGTGTTTGACATGCCCCTGATGTGGGCCAACGCAGCCATTTTGCTTAGCGCCCTGCCCGTAGGCACTGGCCCTTTTATGCTGGCAACACTATATGGACGCGAACCTGCCACAACATCGCGAGCCATACTAGTATCTACCGTACTGTCTGTAGTGACGGTGTCAGTGCTATTGGGCTGGATCAATAGCACAAGCTAACGGTAAGATCAGGTTCTGGAAGCAATAAACCACCAACCTTTGGAAGCCCTGACGTGAACCCTAGCACCACGCCATCCCTTGCCTTGCTGTCCCAATTAGACTGCGACAGCTTTACCGAACAACTCGGCGATATTTTCGAACACTCCCCCTGGGTCGCCACGGCGGCCTGGGCCCAGCGCCCTTTCAACAGCATCAGTGCCTTGCACCAGGCGATGGTCGATGCGGTATTTGCAGCCCAACATGAGCAGCAACTGGCCCTGATACAAGCCCACCCCGAACTGGCCGGTAAAGAAGCCGCCAGCGGCACCTTGACCCATGCATCGACTGCCGAGCAACGCGGTGCAGGGCTAGATCAGTGCAGTAGCGACGAACTTACCCGGTTACGCGCATTAAATACCGCCTATCGCAACCAATTTGGTTTCCCCTTTGTGATCGCCGTCAAAGGCTTAAGCCGCTATCAGATCATGGACGCCATTACCGCCAGATTGGAAAACGATGCTGCCACCGAGTTTCAAACCAGTTTGCAGGAAATTAGCAAAATCGGGCGCTTTCGCCTGGATGCCCTACTGACCTAACCCCTTACAAGGACACTGATGACACCCCTAACGCTTACCCCACTGCCCTTGACGGCAGAAGCCTTCGCCCCTTACGGACAAGTCATAGAGGCATCTGACGCGGTCAACCACTTTTCCATTAACGATGGCAACACCGAACGCTACCACGACCTGGCTCGGATAGAACCCGGCCCAGAAGGCCACGCCATAGTATCTATTTTCCGAGGTCTGCCCCGCCGCCTGCCATTTCTAGTCACCATGATGGAACGCCACCCCTTGGGCAGTCAGGCGTTTATTCCCATGTCGGGGCAGCCCTATTTAGTGGTCGTTGCCCCTGCAGGCGACGCACCCAGCGTAGAGTCACTACAAGTGTTTTCTTGCCGTGGTGATCAAGGCGTCAATTACGATACTGGTGTCTGGCATCACCCCTTGCTGGCTTTGGATGCGGTTTCTGACTTCATCATCATAGATCGTAGTGGCCCCAACCCCAATTGCGACATAACAAACTTGCCCCGTCACGGAGTCATCGCAGTTCGTTAACTACCGTCCCAGTAACCTGCCTGGGTGTAAATGCTTTTCAAGTGGTCAATAAAATAACGGACCTTGGCAGGTAAATACCGCTGTTGGGGATAAACCGCCTGAATATCATAATGAGGGGCGGCAAAGTCATCCAGCACTGTGATCAACTCACCGCGTTTTAGATCGGCCTGGATTTCCCAGGTCGAACGCCAGCCCACCCCCAGGCCTTGCTTGACCCAGCTATGCAGTAGTTCGCCATCGTTGCAGTCCAGATTACCGTCCACACGCACGGCGGTCAGTTTGCCGTTACGCATAAATACCCAGCCGCGCGGTTGCCCCCCCTGCAAATTAAACGCCAAGCAATTATGCTGTACCAGGTCTTCGGGGACACGCGGCATACCATACTGCGCAAAGTAAGCCGGCGTACCGCACACCACACGCCGATTAGGAAACAAGCTGACGGCCACGTAATCCGGGTCGGTAACTTCACCTACACGTATCGCCATGTCGTAACCATCGTGGACCAAATCCACGATACTGTCCGTTAAGTTAAAAGACAATTTCAAATCAGGATATAAGGCTTGAAACGCCGTAGCATGCGGCGCCACATGCTGCCGCCCGAATGCCGCTGGTGCAGACACCACCAAATGCCCACCCACCACATTACGCCCAGCACTAACACTGGCCTCGGTAGCGTCAAAGTCATGTAGCAAACGTATAGACTGTTCTAGAAATTTTTCACCCAACTCGGTCAGCATCAAACCACGAGTGGACCTGTGCACCAGTTGTACACCCAAGCGACGTTCCAAAGCACTAAGCCGCCGTCCCATGACTACGGGAGTTACCCCTTCACTGAGTGCGGCGGCTGCAAAGCTACCCTTTTCTGCAGCCAACACAAAGCTACGTATTTCCGTATAACGCCCCACCCATCACCTCCGATATTTCAGCCATCAGAATATACTAAAAGTATGCATACTAGGGATAATAGTAGCTATTCAAGCCAAGCTATTTTCCGTCTACTCTATAGATAATCGCTATATCTACTACCCACACAACACATACCCTGCTGCTGCACACGCTGCCGGCAAGTAACGTCTTTTTTAAATCCTCAAGGAAACCTTTATGACAGCACGCACGTCTTGTCAGCGCCTTCAAGTCGCTACCGTACTACAGCAATTTATCGAGCAAGAAGCCCTGCCAGGCACCGGTATAACCGCTGACGCTTTCTGGTCGGAGTTCGATACCCTAGTCCACGACTTAAGCCCAAAAAACCGTGAGCTGTTGGCCGAACGCAGCCGCCTACAAACGGAAATCGACGCCTGGTATCAAGCCAACCCTGGCCCCATCCAAGACCCAGCTGCCTACCAAACCTTTCTGCGGAAAATTGGCTATTTACAAGACGCACCTGCCAAGGTCGCCGTTAACACTAGCAATATCGACACCGAAATCACCAGTCAGGCAGGTCCGCAGTTAGTGGTACCCATCACTAACGCCCGCTACGCCCTGAACGCTGCCAACGCACGCTGGGGCAGCCTATACGACGCCCTGTACGGCACCGATGCCATAGACGAAGACAACGGCGCACAACGCGCTGGTGGCTACAACCCAGTACGTGGCGCTAAAGTCATTGCCTACGCCCGCCAATTCTTGAACGACAGCATACCGCTAGCGCAAGGCTCCCATACCGACGCACAAAGCTACACCGTCGTTAACGGTGCACTACAGGTCGCACTGAAAAATGGTCAAACCACAGGCTTGGCCACACCTGAACTATTCCTAGGCTGGCGCGGTGATGCAGCAGCACCAGAAGCCCTGGTAATACGTCATAACGGCCTGCACTTTGAAATCCAAATCGACAAAAATCATCCTATTGGTCAACAAGACGACGCTGGTGTCAAAGACATCCTGATGGAATCGGCTCTGACCACCATCATGGACCTGGAAGACTCTATTGCTGCGGTTGATGCCGACGACAAAGTCTTGGCCTACCGCAACTGGCTAGGCCTGATGCAAGGCAACCTGGCTGAAGAAGTCAGCAAAGACGGAAAAACCTTTACCCGTGTTCTGAACCCAGACCGCAGCTACGTGGACGCCAGTGGCAAAACCCACACCCTGCCTGGCCGTTCGCTTATGTTTATACGTAACGTTGGTCACCTTATGACCAACCCCGCCATCCTGGATGAAAACGGCCAAGAAGTCCCCGAAGGCATCATGGACGCCGTCATTACCGCTTTAATCGCCAAGCACGACTTGCAGCGCTCAGGCAACTCGCGTACCGGCTCCATGTATATCGTGAAGCCAAAAATGCACGGCCCCGCCGAAGTCGCCTTTGCAGGCGAACTATTTGCCCGTACCGAAGCCCTATTAGGCATGGCACCCAACACCCTGAAAATGGGCATCATGGACGAAGAACGCCGTACCAGCGTCAACCTGAAAGCATGTATTGCAGCCGCCCACGAGCGTGTCGCGTTTATCAATACTGGTTTCCTGGACCGCACTGGTGACGAAATGCACACCTCCATGCAAGCTGGCCCTATGGTACGCAAAGGCGACATGAAAACCAGCGCCTGGATAGACGCCTATGAACGCAACAACGTTCAAACAGGCCTGGAATGCGGTCTGCGCGGCCGCGCTCAAATTGGTAAAGGTATGTGGGCCATGCCCGACCTGATGGCCGCCATGTTGGTGCAAAAAATTGGTCACCTGAAAGCTGGTGGTAACACCGCTTGGGTACCATCACCCACCGCCGCCACCCTACATGCCCTGCACTACCACCAAGTAGACGTACAAGAAATACAACGCGGCATGGAAGGCCAGCAACACGACCTGCTAGACCGTGTGCTAACCATACCTGTGGCTACTGACACCAACTGGTCCGCCCAGGAAATCCAAGAAGAACTGGACAACAACGCTCAAGGCATACTGGGCTATGTTGTACGCTGGATAGACCAGGGCGTAGGCTGCTCTAAAGTGCCAGACATCCACAACGTAGGCCTAATGGAAGACCGCGCCACCCTGCGTATTTCCAGCCAACACATGGCCAACTGGCTGCTGCACAAGATCGTCACCAAAGAACAGGTCACTGCAACCATGCAGCGCATGGCCGCCGTTGTTGATGGTCAAAACGCAGGCGACCCCTTGTACCGCCCTATGGCCGGCAACTTCGATACATCCGCTGCCTACAAAGCCGCCTGCGACCTCATCTTCAAAGGCCTGGAACAGCCCAATGGCTACACCGAACCTCTGCTACACCAATGGCGTTTGGCGCTAAAGGCAGATAGCAAGTAATACAGTCTTAGCTGCTGCTTGTTTAGTTGTAATGTATCCGCCACTGGTGTTGCTAGTGGCGGATATTTTTACGACTAGTTATTGTTGATCAACGATCAATTTACCTTGAGCAATCAGGTTATTAATGATGTCAGTTGACGTAGGATTATCAATACCAGCCAAGTCAGCCATCCCAACATCCTTCAGGATGATTTTCTGACTTGTTCCATCGGCAGACTTACCTGTCGTATTAACAGAAATAACCGTATCAGACCCAACTTGTTCAAAACTAAGGTACTGATCCAAATTACTGCTAATAACCTTTCCGTCTGCATCACGCACATAGCTCTCGCCTTCCAGCAAATCAGCCAAGTCCAAAATGTCATTGCCATTGGAATCGCTAGTACTAAGTCCAAAATCCAAAATGGTGTCAACGGCAGGCCTACCATCATCAGTAAGGTCATCGCCAGCTATCCATTTGAAGGTGTCGTTGCCGTCACCCCCAATCAGGATGTCATCGCCTTGACCACCGATCAGGGTGTCATCACCCTTACCGCCGTATATGATGTCATTGCCCTTACCACCGAACAACTCATTGATGCTGTCATTGCCAACAATGATGTCAGGATCATCGGTGCCTTCGGTAGGCGCCTGATCGGTAATCTTAACGTCAAATGAGCCTTCAACCGTACCGGATGATGCTCCACCACCAGACTCAACCGTTTCAGCTGTTACCTCTACTTCACCTTTGATACGGTCAGGACTTTGTACAAAACCTAGCGCATCCACATCTGCCTGCGTTAATCCTGTCAAGGTATAAGTATCAGTGTCTGCATCGTAGCTAATACCTTTAAAGCGTAGTTCGTCATCTACAAAGAACAACGCATATTGCCCCAAACCACGTAATGTCAAGGTGACAGTCTCTGTCGACTTATCAGTATCAGAAACCTGTTGGTCATCTTTCATGACTATGTTCAGGTTCAACCGAACAATATCGCCGGCTTTACCAAAAGCCAGATTGGGATCAATAGACAAGATACCGTCAGCCACAGGGGTGACCACCAAGTCAAATTCTTTGGTGTTACCCCAGGTTTCTTTACCCTTTTCACCGGACAATACAGACAGTTCAAGATCGTCTACCGTACCGCTCCAGTTCTGGGGTGGTTGAACAAAAATTTCTGGTAATTTGCCATCAACCATAGGCAGTAACCACGTGTTGTTATCGCCAGAACCCTTACCGGCGTTAGTTGCCAATACATAGTTGTCCCCGTCTTTGTAGTACACCAGGAAACCGTTAGGCAGATTTTCCAGCTTAGCACCTAAGGCGACTTCGGAAGTGTCAGTGTCAACCAAGCTACCGGCAGTGTTATCCAAAGCAATAAGCCCCTTAGGACCATCTTCACCAAAAGCATCACTGGCCGAATTATGCTCTGAGCCCGTGATAACTCCAGGTGTTGCATCGGAACCCACAGTAAAGTTGTAGCCATTATTAACCTCCTGAATTACTCCAGAAATATTTCCACTACCACCGACTGCCCAGTCATCTTCAGCAGCGCCTTCTTCCTTACCTTTTAACCAAGCCTCAACATTAAGGTCACCGCCGGTGTACTTTTGATCAGGGTGTGGGGTATATGTCAGGTCAATTGAGCCAGTGCCATCTTTGGGTGCATCAACAATATAGTAGTCACCTGGGGGCAAACCAAGATCATTATCTGCATCAATCGTCGTCAGTTCCAGCACATCACCATTAGCATCTTTCAAGATACCACCTGCATGTACACCACCCTCACCAACCTTGATGTATACACTATCGCCAAGCTCAGGGTTCTTATCAACGCCATTGCTAATGTCCAAACGGATAGCAACATCATTACCTTCTTTCGGCATACCGCCAGCTTCTGCATCTGAAAACACGATAGTAATAACAGGACCATCACTAACTGGCTTCAAGGGGAAGAAATCACCCTCACCCTTCCCGAAACCCGCTTCAGATTGTTTACCGTTATCTAGATGACCTGTGAAGTCAACTTCAAACTTGAACTTTTCATCGGCATTATCGTTCAGGTTCGCAGGTGGTGTAACTTTAATATTCGACAAGTAATCATCCAGCTGTGCCTGACCTTTCCCTGTCAGTACCCAGACCGGCTCGCCATTAATAATGGTAGGTTCAATAGCAACACCATCGGGTCCAGTTACCGTGGAGCCTGGTGACAAAGTCAACACTATCGTAAAGTTAGCGTCAACATCCACGGGTTGACCGTCAATTCCCTTTTGTTCAATCGTACCGGTAAAGGCTTCGCCTAGACTAAAGGGTTGGTCTTCCAACCCATCAAAGTCGTTCCTTTCCCACTTAACGTCTACAGATGACTTATCACCATCGCCACCACCAAACCCACTGGTTGAGAAATCCCAGCTTTCGGAACCAGATTTAATTTCCTTATTTCCGTCATCTTGAGTATCAACGGTAATTTTGATGGAGTTATTATCCGAATTCGTGACATTACCCGTTGCTTTGAATATCACTTCGCCTGTTACACCCTGTCCGTCCTTAAACGTTGGGTACTGATTGTTAGGAATAGAAATCAGCCATTTACCATCCCCAAGGTAACTAACATTACCGACCGGAACGCCACCAACGGTTAGCCCTTCAACCAGCATGCCATTCGGTACGCCTTCAATCAATACCTGAGTGAATTGCTCACTACCATCATGGTCTGCTTTATCACCAGCACTAGTATCTGGTTTCTTGGTTAAGATGATTTCTACGCCTACCTTACCGCTACCCACAACCGTATCGCTCAGGCCATCGAGTTCTAACTTAACATCATCGGTAACTGGCGTGACGTCAATAGTGTGTATCCCATCACTCCATTTTGGAACAGAGGCCACACCACTACCTTCTTCGGCGCTGTCGGTGATTTCGTACTTAACTTCTAGGTCGATTTTGCCCGAAAAATTATCACCTGGATTTACCCAAATGTCGTTAAAACTCCCGTCAGTCAGTTTGTAGTAACCATCCTCTAAAATCACACCACTACCTGGCTTTCCGGCAGCCTCTTGCAGTGTCATCTTGTCATCGCCCTGGCCCAGATATAAGGTAAAGTCTTCACCGCCAACACTATCAGCCTTAATCCACAGCTCGGTCAGTGTCTCGTCAGTATCTCCACCCTCTGGAATATCAGCACTAAAATTTAGTTTAGTCAGCGTGTCTTCAAGCACAGGCGTGCTACCTACCATCCCATGCTCAGGCGATGGAACAATATCAATATCCCATTTTTCCTGAACGGTCGTTTTAGAATCACCATCATTTTCTGTAGTAACAGTGCTTAACTGACCAGGTAACTTACCGCTGTAGTGCTGACCTGCCCCCAAAGTTAGGTACAAAATCAGGTAGAGTCCGTTTAAAGGAATACGGACATGAAGAAACGATTTACCGAAGAACAGATCATCGGTTTCATCAAGGAAGCGGAAGCTGGCTTAGCGGTTGATGCACTGTGTCGCAAGCACGGATTTGGCAACTCCACCTTTTATAAGTGGAAGGCTAAATTCGGCGGCATGGACGTGTCAGAGGCCAAGCGATTAAAGGCACTGGAAGATGAAAACGG